>NZ_JAWLSG010000002.1:721181-973124 GCF_033142305.1 Rhodococcus sp. IEGM 27
GACCCCGCAGTTTCATCGTGCGGACCCCGCAGTTTCATCGTGCGGACCCCGCAGTTTCATCGTGCGGACCCCGCAGTTTCATCGTGCGGACCCCGCAGTGGCAGTCGATACTGGGTGCATGACCGAAACCCCCCGTGAAGCCACCGAACCACTCCGCGAAGACATTCGGCTGCTCGGCGGCATTCTCGGTCAGATCGTCCGCGAACAGGCCGGCGACAACATCTTCGATCTCGTGGAGAAGGCCCGGGTCGAATCGTTCCGTGTTCGGCGTTCGGAAATCGACCGCGCCGAACTGGCCGACATGTTCACGCACGTCGCCACCGGGGACACCATCCCCGTCATCCGCGCCTTCAGCCATTTCGCTCTTCTCGCAAACCTCGCCGAGGACATTCACCGGGAACGCCGCCGGGCTGTGCACGTGGCAGCAGGCGAACCGGCTCCCGACAGCACTCTCGCGGCCACGTTCGCGAAGCTCGATGCCGCCGACCTCGACCGAGAAGTGGTCGCGACAGCCCTACGTGGGGCGCTCGTCTCACCGGTGATCACTGCCCACCCCACCGAAACGCGTCGACGGACGGTGTTCGACACCCAGACGCGGATCACTGAGTTGATGCGGTTCCGGGAGCGGACCGCGCTCACCGAGTCGGAAATCGCCGACGTCGACGTGCGGCTTCGGCGCCAAATCCTCACCCTGTGGCAGACCGCACTGATCCGGCTGTCCCGCTTGCGTATTCAGGACGAGATCGAAGTCGGACTGCGCTATTACGACGCCGCGCTCTTCGAGGTCGTGCCCGCGATCAATGCCGAACTCCGCAACACCCTCCAAGCCCGGTGGCCCGACACCGATCTCGGGCGGGAACCCATTCTCCGGCCGGGGTCGTGGATCGGTGGCGACCGGGACGGCAATCCCAACGTCACCGCGGACGTCGTCCGGGAGGCGACGAGCCGCGCCGCCGCAACCGCCGTCGAGCATCATCTGTGCGAACTCGCGACGCTCGAACGGGAACTGTCGATGTCTGCCCGCCTGGTAACGGTCACTCCCGACCTCGATCTTCTGGCAGCCGCCTCGCAGGACGACTCACCGTTCCGTGCCGACGAGCCGTACCGGCGTGCGGTCCGCGGGATCCGTGGCCGACTGACCGCCACCGCGCTCCGTATCCTCGGGGAGATGCCCGCGTACGCCCTCGACCTCGGGCTCGCGCCCTACGACTCACCGCGGGAAATGCTCCACGAACTCGATGTGGTCGACGAGTCCCTGCGCCGCGGCGGCGACGGCACGATCGCCGACGACGGCCTCGCCCGCCTCCGCGAATCGGTGGACGTGTTCGGGTTCCATCTCTCGGGCCTCGACATGCGCCAGAACTCGGAGGTGGACGAAACGGTCGTCGCCGAACTGCTCGCCTGGGCCGGCGTGCATCCCGACTACACGTCGCTGTCCGAGGACGAACGGGTGGAGTTGCTCACCGCGGAGCTGTCGACGAGGCGCCCACTGACGGCAGCGAAGGCGGAGTTCAGCGAGCTGACCACCAAGGAGCTCGCCATCCTCGAGGCCGGGGCCGAGGCGGTGCGGACGCTCGGGTCCGGAGCGGTGCCCAATTACATCATCAGTATGTGTACCTCGGTCAGCGACATGCTCGAGGCGGCGATCCTGCTGAAGGAAGTGGGGCTGTTCGATCCCGGGCCGGGGGAGAACCCGTCGTGTCCGGTGGGGATCGTGCCGCTCTTCGAGACGATCGAGGACCTCCAGCACGGCGCGTCCACGCTCGAGGCGACACTCGCGATTCCGCTTTACCGCGCCCTCGTGGCGTCCCGGGGCGACTCGCAGGAAGTGATGCTCGGATACTCCGATTCCAACAAGGACGGCGGGTATCTCGCTGCGAACTGGGCGCTGTACCGGGCCGAGCTCGACCTGGTGGAGGCGGCCCGGAAAACGGGAATACGATTGCGCCTCTTCCACGGTCGCGGTGGCACCGTCGGGCGTGGCGGCGGACCCAGCTACGAGGCGATCCTCGCGCAACCGCCGGGAGCCGTCGCAGGCTCCCTGCGGATCACCGAGCAGGGCGAGGTGATCGCCGCCAAGTACGCGGAACCCCGGCTCGCGCAGCGGAACCTCGAAACACTTCTCGCCGCAACCCTCGAGGCCACCCTGCTCGACGTGGAGGGACTCGGCGCCGCCGCCGAACCCGCCTACCGCGTCCTCGACGAACTCGCCGCACTCGCGCGCCGTGCGTACAGCGAACTTGTCCATGACACACCAGGATTCGTTCAGTACTTCGAGATGTCGACGCCCGTCGCGGAGATCGGGGCCCTCAACATCGGCAGTCGGCCCGCGTCCCGGAAGCAGACGACATCGATCGCCGACCTGCGCGCGATCCCTTGGGTGCTGTCCTGGAGCCAGTCGCGGGTGATGCTGCCAGGGTGGTACGGCACCGGCTCCGCGTTCGAGCAGTGGACCGCCGGCGACCCCGAGAAGGTTGCCACCCTGTCACGGCTCTATGACACGTGGCCTTTCTTCCGCACGGTCCTGTCGAACCTGGCGATGGTGATGTCCAAATCCGACATGGGTCTGGCGGCACGCTATTCGGAGTTGGTTCCCGACGAGGGGCTGCGGCAACGGGTGTTCGGGAAGATCACCGAGGAGCACGAACGCACCATCCGGATGTACAAGACGATCACAGGAAACGACACGTTGTTCGCCGACAACCCGGGGCTCGAACGGTCGGTGCACAATCGCTTTCCGTACCTCGAACCACTGAACCACCTTCAGGTGGAGTTGCTGCGCCGATACCGTGCCGGCGACGACAGCGACCAGACCCGCCGCGGTATCCAGCTCACGATGAACGGGCTGGCCACCGCGCTCCGGAACAGCGGTTAGCTGTCCTGCACCAACGCCGCCACGCGACTTTCGGTCCGGGGGAACCGATTGTCGGCCCACCGCGTCAAACGGGGAAAGGGGTCGAAACGGGACAGACCGTGACCCTCTCGAGGCGGAATGGGGTTACAGGATGGGGCGCTGCGCGGGGAAACCTCAGCACTGGCGAGGGGGCTTCGGACAGAGGGGGACGGGTCGGTCGAGCGCGCACCGCGGCGGCCGGATCAGTACCGCATGCCACGTGACGCGGATCGAGGCGGAGAAGGGCCCTCGTCCCTCGGCGACGTTGCCGGCCGAGGACGACGAGGATCCCCACCTGTGAATGGATCAGCTCGGCAGTCGGGATGCGGCCGAAGAATCGAGCAGCCAACGTGTGGCGGTCAGTCCCCGCGCGCCGGAGGCTGGTATCTCCACCGGGGGTGCGCCCGCGACGGCGGCGGCCACCGCCTCGGCCTTGGCTTCCCCGGAGACGACCAGCCACACTTCGTCGGCGTGTCGCACAGCGGGAAGGGTGAGGGTGATGCGCACGGGCGGCGGCTTGGGGGAGTCCGTCACCGCAACGACGAATCGGTGTTCTTCGCGTACCGCGTCGGTGTCGGGGAAGAGGGAGTTGACGTGACCCTCGCCGCCCATTCCGAGGAGGTGGACATCGAACACCGGAACCTGCTTGCCGTCGGCGTGCGCGCCCAGTACTTGCGCGTAGGCGACCGCAGCGGCCTCTGGGTCGTCGGTGTAGATACCGTCGGACACGGGCATCGTGTGGACCCGGTCGGGGTCGACATCGACGTGGTCGAGGAGCGCGGCCTGCGCCTGCACGTCGTTGCGTTCCGGATCGCCGGTGGGCAGAAATCGTTCGTCGCCCCAATAGATGTCGAGTTCACGCCAGTCGATGTCACCGGGATTCTTCCGCACCTCCTCGAGCATCCCGATCCCGGTTCCGCCACCGGTGAGAACCACCGACGCCGACCCACGAGATTTCTGGGCGGCGACGACCGTGTCGACGAAACGTCGGGCGGCCGCAGCCACCAGCGTGTCCGTGTCGGGATGGACCTCTACGTGAATGTCACTCATACGTCACCTTCGTCAGGCCGGACAATGCGGCTTCGTAGACCTCGTCGGCGTCGAGTCGGCGCAGTTCCTCCGCCAGGCAGTCGCGCGTTTCCCGTCGGCCGAGGGCCACCAGCGCATCCGGTTTCCCGGTCCGCGACAGTGTGGCGGTCGTTCCCGTTTGAGGACGACTGATGGTCAGCGATCCGCCGTCGGCAAAGGTCAATTCCACGAACAGCGGGCCGGTCCTGCGGCTCACCGGTATGTCGACCCGGCTCGCCAACCACCCGGCGATCAGATCGACAGCGGGTTCGTCCACCAGACCCGACACCACGGCGGAGGTGATCGCCGAGTGCGGCGGCTGATCGACCGCGGACGTGAGCAGCGCGCGCCAGTACGTGATGCGACTCCATGCGAGATCTGAGTCACCGGACGTGTACGACGTGAGCCGGCCCTTGATCTCCGCCGTCGGATCGTCGCGGCCCGTGGCGTCGGTGATGCGCCGGATCGCAAGCCTGCCTACGGGGTCCTGTGCAGGAACGGCCGGAGCGATCTCGGGCCACCAGACGACCACAGGTGTGTCCGGCAGGAGGAAGGGGACCACCACGCTGCTTTCGTGGTCGGCCAATTCGCCGAAGAGCCGGAGCACGACGACCTCGGATGCGCCGGCGTCGCCACCGACACGGATCTGAGCGTCCAACCGCGCCGCCGCTTCCCGCTCACCGCGGGCCACGACGATCACACGGCAGGGATGTTCCCGGCTCGCCTCGTTGGCGGCATCGATGATGTACTCGGAGTTGTCGCTGTCGCGCGTGCACACCACGAGGGTGAGCACGCGGCCGAGCGTGACAGCACCGCCGGTCTTACGTAGCTCGACCAGCTTCTTGTTGACCTGGCCGGTGGTAGTCGAGGGAATGTCGATGATCATCTACGGCCTTCTCCATTCGCGGCCGGTGCGGCGCATCATCTCGTCCGCCGAGTGTGGGCCCCACGTTCCGGCCTCGTAGGGTTCCGGTTTGCCCTCCGCGGCCCAGTGCGCGAGTACCGGATCGAGGATCTCCCACGACAGCTCGACTTCCGCATTGACGGGGAAGAGCGACGGCTCACCGAGCAACATGTCGAGAATGAGACGTTCGTACGCTTCCGGAGACGACTCGGTGAAGGCCTGCCCGTAGCTGAAGTCCATGTTGACGTCCCGGACTTCCATGCTCGACCCTGGAACCTTGGACCCGAATCTCATAGTCACACCCTCGTCCGGCTGCACCCGGATGACGAGAGCATTCTGGCCGAGTTCCTCCGTCATCGTCTGGTCGAACGGAAGGTGCGGTGCACGCTTGAACACGACGGCGATCTCGGTGACCCGCCTGCCCAGTCGCTTTCCGGTTCGCAGATAGAAGGGCACTCCCGCCCACCGCCGGGTATCGACCTCGAGCGTGATCGCGGCGAAAGTCTCGGTAGTGGAGTCGGCAGCGAAACCCTCCTCCTCCAGCAGACCGACCACCGGAAGCCCGCCCTGCCAGCCGCCGGCGTACTGGCCGCGGGCGGTGGTTTCGTCGAGCGGCTCCGCGAGCCGGGTTGCTGAGAGAACTTTGATCTTCTCCGCCTGCAGTTCGGACGGTTCGAAACTGATCGGCTCCTCCATCGCGGTGAAGGCGAGGAGTTGAAGGAGATGGTTCTGGATGACGTCGCGCGCCGCCCCGATTCCGTCGTAGTAGCCGGCCCGTCCACCGAGACCGATGTCCTCGGCCATCGTGATCTGGACGTGGTCCACGTAGTGGGCGTTCCAGATCGGATCGAACAATTGGTTGGCGAATCGCAGTGCCAGGATGTTCTGAACGGTTTCCTTGCCCAGGTAGTGATCGATCCGGAAGACGGTGTCCTCGGGGAAGACCTGGTTCACGACCGTGTTGAGCTCGCGAGCGCTGTCGAGATCGTGGCCGAACGGCTTCTCGATCACTACTCGTTTCCACTGGCCCTCGTCGGACTGGGCGAGCCCGGCTTCCGACAACTGTTTGAGAACCACCGGGAACGCGGCCGGCGGAATCGCGAGGTAGAACCCGTGATTGCCGCCGGACCCACGTTCGCGGTCGAGCGTGTCGAGGGTGGACGCAAGCTCCGAGAACGATGCCGGGTCGTCGAAGGAGCCTTGCACGAACCGCAGGCCCTCCGACAGCCGATCCCACACATCTTCCCGGAACGGGGTGCGCGAATGCTCGCGCACCGCGTCGTGCACGACCTTGCCGAAATCCTGGTCGTCCCAGTCCCTCCGGGCGAACCCGACGAGGGCGAAGCCGGGGGGAAGGAGACCACGATTGGCCAAGTCGTAGACGGCCGGCATCAGCTTGCGCCGCGCGAGGTCGCCGGTGACACCGAAGATCACCAGCGCACACGGCCCGGCGATGCGCGGTAGGCGCTTGTCCCTACCGTCGCGGAGCGGATTGACCCAATCGTCTGACGCTGCGGGCACCCTCACGAATCAGCTCTTCTGCCCTGCTGTACGGAGCTGCTCCGCCGTGGCCTCGAGCAGCTCGTTCCACGACACCTCGAACTTGTCGACACCCTCGTTCTCGAGGACGAGGAAGACGTCGGTCAAGTCGACGCCGACGGCGGCGATCTTGTCGAAGACCTCCTGCGACTGCGCTCCGGTGCCGGACACCGTGTCACCGGTGATGTCACCGTGGTCGGCGACGGCGTCGAGCGTCTTCTCGGGCATGGTGTTCACCGTGTTCGGTGCCACCAGCTCGGTGACGTAGAGAGTGTCGGCGTAGTCGGGGTTCTTGACACCCGTCGACGCCCAGAGCGGACGCTGGGGCCGCGCGCCGTCGCCGAGAAGCCCCTGGAACCGCGGCTGGACCTCGAACACCTGCTGGTAGGCCGCGTACGCCAGTCGTGCGTTGGCGAGCGCCGCCTTGCCGCGGAGTGCGAGTGCCTCCGGCGTACCGATCGCCTCGAGTCGCTTGTCGATCTCGGTGTCGACGCGGGAGACGAAGAACGACGCGACCGAGTGGATGCGGGAGAGGTCGTGTCCTGCTGCCTTGGCCGCCTCGAGCCCGTCGAGGTAGGCGCCCATGACGAGTTCGTACCGCTCGACCGAGAAGATCAGGGTGACGTTGACGCTGATGCCTTCGCCGATGACCTTCGCGATGGCGGGGATGCCGGCCTCGGTGGCCGGGATCTTGATGAACACGTTGGGCCGGTCGACGATCTTCCACAGCTCCACCGCTTGCGCGACGGTCTTGTCGGCGTCGTCCGCCAGCCGCGGATCCACCTCGATGGAGACCCGGCCGTCGACTCCGTGGCTCGCTTCGTACTGCGGGGCGAGGATGTCGCAGGCGGCGCGCACGTCGTCGGTGGTGACCGTGCGGATGGTGGCTTCGACGTCGGCGCCGCGCTCGGCCAGCTCGTTGACCTGCGCGTCGTAGACGTGGCCCTTGCTCAGCGCGGCCTGGAAGATGGACGGGTTGGTGGTGACGCCGACGACACTCTTGGTGGCGACGAGTTCGGCCAGGTTGCCCGACTCGATGCGGTCACGCGAGAGGTCGTCCAGCCACACGGAGACCCCGGCCTCGGAGAGCTTCTGAAGATTCGGATTCTGAGTCATGACGTTTTCTATCCCTTCACTCGGGAGAGCGAGCGCTGTGCGGCCGCGGTGACGGCTTCGTCGGTGAAACCGAACTCGCGGAACAAGGTCTTGTAGTCGGCAGAGGCGCCGAAGTGCTCGATCGAGACGATTTCGCCGTCCGAGCCGACGAAGCGGTACCACGGCATCGCGATGCCGGCCTCGACGGCGACGCGGGCCTTGACGGTCGGAGGCAGCACACCGTCCCGATAGGCCTCGTCCTGGGCGTCGAACCACTCGACGCACGGCATCGACACCACCCGCGTGGGAATGCCCTCGGCCTCGAGGGTCTCGCGGGCAGCCACGGCGATCTGGAGTTCGGAACCGGTGCCGATCAGGATGACCTCGGGAACACCGGAGGAGGCATCGGCGAGGACGTACCCACCACGGGACACTCCCTCGTAGCTGGTTCCTTCGAGGACGGGCAGATCCTGGCGAGTCAAGGCCAGGCCGGAGGGCGCGCGGGTCGCCTCGTCGGCGCCCTTCTCGAGGACGGCCCGCCACGCGTGGGCGGTTTCGTTGGCATCACCGGGGCGCACGACATTCAGGCCCGGGATGGCGCGCAGCGCGGCGAGGTGCTCGATCGGCTGGTGGGTCGGGCCGTCTTCGCCCAGACCGATGGAATCGTGAGTCCAGACGTAGGTGACCGGGGTCTTCATGATTGCCGCAAGCCGCACGGCGGGACGCATGTAGTCGCTGAACACCAGGAAGGTGCCGCCGTAGGGGCGGGTAGGCCCGTGCAGGGCGATGCCGTTGAGGATCGACCCCATCGCGTGCTCGCGGACACCGAAGTGCAGGGTCCGGCCGTAGGGGTCGGCGTTCCACATCGACGTGGAGATGGAGGCGGGGCCGAACGAGTCGGACCCCTTGATGGTGGTGTTGTTGCTTTCGGCGAGGTCGGCGGAACCGCCCCAGAGTTCCGGGAGCACCGGGCCGACAGCGTTCAGGACCGCTGCGGACGCCTTGCGGGTGGCGACACCCTTGGGGTCCGGCTCCCAGGTCGGAAGTACGTCGGCCCAGCCGGCGGGCAGGTCGCGACCGGTGAGGCGGTCGAGGAGCTTCTTGCCCTCGGGGGCGCGCACAGCCCACTCGTCGAAGCCGGCCTGCCACTCCTTGTGCGCCTGGGCGCCGCGCTCGACGACCTTGCGGGTGTGCGCGATGACCTCGTCGGTGACCTCGAACGTCTTGTCGGGGTCGAAGCCGAGTGCCGTCTTCACTGCGGCAACCTCGTCGGCGCCGAGCGCCGCACCGTGGGCGGCACCCGTGTTCATCTTGGTGGGCGCCGGGTAGCCGATGATGGTGCGCAACAGGATCAGTGACGGGCGGTCCAGGACGTCGCGAGCCTTCTGAAGCGCTTCCTCGATCGCGACGACGTTCTCGCCGCCCTCGACGACCTGGACATGCCAGCCGTACGCCTCGTAACGAGCGGCGGTGTCCTCGGACAAGGCGATCGCGGTGTCGTCCTCGATGGAGATCTTGTTGTCGTCGTAGATCAGGGTGAGGTTGCCCAGCTGCTGGACGCCGGCGATCGACGACGCCTCGGAGGTCACACCTTCTTCGATGTCACCGTCGGAGGCGATGACGTAGATGTGGTGATCGAACGGGCTCTCACCGGGTGCGGGCTCCGGGTCGAACAGGCCACGTTCGCGGCGAGCCGCCATCGCCATGCCGACGGCAGAGGCCAGACCCTGACCGAGTGGACCGGTGGTGATCTCCACGCCGCGGGTGTGACCGTGCTCGGGGTGTCCCGGGGTCTTCGAGCCCCACGTGCGCAGCTGCTTCAGGTCGTCGAGTTCGAGGCCGTAACCGGCGAGGTAGAGCTGGATGTAGAGCGTCAGGCTCGAATGCCCACAGGAGAGGACGAAACGATCGCGGCCGATCCAGTCGGCGTCGGTGGGGTCGTGGCGCATGACGCGCTGGAAGAGCGTGTAAGCGAGGGGTGCGAGGCTCATGGCAGTGCCGGGGTGGCCGTTACCCACCTTCTGCACCGCGTCCGCGGCGAGTACGCGGATGGTGTCGACGGCCTTGGTGTCCAGTTCGGTCCAGTCTGCTGGGTGAACCGGTTGCGTGAGGACGTGGATGTCGTCTGTGATCGACACGGGCAGAAGTCTCCTGACATGGGTGAACGTGGAGCCTGAGGATGCGTGAGCCTCTTGTGCCACCCCAGCCTAGTGTGCAGTCCTATCCGGGTCGATTCGGTTCGTGCAATAGGGCGGTCTACCATCGGTTGTAGTAGACCCGGCTGCCTTTGGGCGGCGTGCGGGCAGACACCCGGCTATCAGATGTGGAATTACGCGTGGTGCGAGGAGAGAACGTGCGGACAGGGCATCAGCCGAGCGGACACGGCTTCGGTAGCCCCAGCGCCGCCCCCCGCGTGACCAACACTCGCACGGTGATCGGCCGCGCCACGGGCAAGGTTCTGGCCTATATCGCGCTCACCAAACCGCGGGTCATCGAGCTCCTCCTCGTGGCCACCATTCCTGCGATCCTCCTCGCGGATCGCGGCAACGTCGACATCCTGCTCATCCTGAGCACACTGTTCGGCGGCTGGATGGGCGCGGCGAGCGCGAACGCGCTCAACTGCGTCGTCGACGCCGACATCGACAAGGTCATGAAACGCACGGCCCGCCGCCCGCTGGCGCGCGAAGCTGTGCCCACGTCGCACGCCTTCGTGTTCGGCATGACCCTCGGTCTCGCGTCGTTCCTGTGGTTGTGGTGGCGGGCCAATCTCCTCTCCGGGTGCCTGGTCGTTCTCACCATCGCGTTCTACGTGCTGATCTACACCATGGTGCTCAAGCGTCGGACCTGGCAGAACGTCGTGTGGGGCGGCGCGGCCGGCTGCATGCCCGTAATGGTCGGATGGTCGGCCGTCACCGGCTCGCTCGACTGGGAACCACTCGTCCTGTTCCTCGTCATCTTCTTCTGGACGCCGCCGCACACCTGGGCGCTTGCAATGCGCTACAAGGAGGATTACAAGGCGGCGGGCGTGCCCATGCTCCCGGTCATCGCGACCGAGGAGCACGTCACCAAACAAATCCTGCTGTACAGCTGGGCAATGGTCGTCACGTCCCTTGCGCTGGTACCCGCAGCGGGGGTCGTGTACGCCGCCGTCACACTCGTCGCCGGCGCCTGGTTCCTCCTGATGGCGCACCAGCTGTATCGCAGCGTGCGAGGCGGAGCGGCCGTGAAGCCGCTCCGGCTCTTCCTGCAGTCCAACAACTACCTGGCCGTCGTCTTCGTCGGTCTGGCTGTCGACTCCGTTCTCGGGCTGCCGACCGTCAGCAGCTTGTTCACCTGATCTGTCCCGGTCAGGGCCGAAGCACGATCGACCCCGTCGTCGCCCGTCCCTCCAGATCGCGGTGTGCATCTGCCGCTCGCTCGAGCGGGTATTCGGCGCCGACCCGCACTGTCAGCGCGCCGTCCGCCACACCCGCGAAGACGTCGCCCGCTCGCCACACCAATTCCTCGCGGTCGCGGATGTGATGCGCCAGCGTCGGGCGGGTCAGGAACAGCGAGCCTGCCGGATTGAGCCGTTGCGGGTCGAACGGCGGCACCGGACCGCTCGCGGCACCGAACAGTGCGAGCGTGCCCCGGATGCGGACCGAAGCCAGGCTCGCCTCGAATGTCGAGGCGCCGACGCCGTCGTAGGCGGCCGCGACGCCCTCACCGCCGGTCAGCTCCCGCACCCGGGCGGCGATGTCCTCGTCGTATCGCAGTACTTCCTGCGCGCCCGCGCTCCGGGAAATCTCTTCCTTCGTATCCGATGACACCGTCGTGATGACGCGCGCCCCGAGACGGGTCGCGATCTGGGTCAGCAGCAGGCCCACACCACCCGCTCCGGCATGTACCAGCACGGTGTCCCCTTCGCGGATGGGGTAGGTGGAGTACGCCAGGTAGTGCGCCGTCATGCCCTGCAACAACGCGGACGCAGCCTGCGATGCCGGCACGACGTCGGGGACGGCGATCGCTGCTGCGGCCGGCACCCGCACTTTTTCGGCGTAACTACCGGGAGCGGCGCACCAGGCCACTCTGTCCCCGGGCTCGAAGTCCGTCACCTCGGTGCCTACCGACTCCACCACACCGGAGCCTTCGTCACCGGGAACGTAGGGGAGCGTGCGCGGGTAGAGGCCGGACCTGAAGTAGGTGTCGATGTAGTTGATGCCGATCGCCTCGGTGCGAACGAGGAGATCCGAGGACCCGATCCGAGGTTCGGGGACGTCGGCCGGTTCGAGGACGTCGGGACCACCGAGACGTGAAACCTGTATTGCGCGCATGGTTTCTGTTCTACACGTGCGACCAGCCCGGAGCCTGACCGGCAGGTGGCGGCTACCGCCCAGTATTCTCAGGGCATGAGTACCGATACCCACGCCGAAGAGGCGTCAGCCGGCGCGGCGCCTTCACTGCCGTCCCACACGGTCGATGCAATCAAGAAGTTCGTCAGCGAGCACGGTGGTTCCGCCAGCGCCGTGATCCAGCCGGTCGGTCTCGCCAGTGTCCGGATCACGCTCGTCGGAGCCGACGGCATCCTCGGCGATCAGTTGGTGAACGATCTGGCAACCGCAAACGCAGTGGTCGCCGCTGTCGACAACGTGACGATCGGCGAATGGGACCGGTCCCTCACCAGCATCGTGACTCCCCGGAAGGGGCACTTCCAGAAGATGGCCGGCTGGGTCGCGCGGCAGACACGATTCCCCAAGGCGCGTAACGAGCGTTAAACCCTTGCCGTCGCGGGCTGCGGAACGTGCTCCCTGGTGCGTCCCGCAGCCCACACCGCGGCCGTGGCTGCGGTGCACAGCCCAGCCCCGGCCACATGGAAGGCGACGAGGGCGGCGGGAACGTCTGTGAAGAACTGCACGACTCCGATCAGCGCCTGCGCCACCACGAGGGCGAGCAGGACCTGCAGTCGGACCTTCACCGTGCGGTCGGCCCCCACGGCATAGAGGCCGAAACACAGGCCGACCAGCAATGCGAGGTAGCCGACCAGCAACTGCGAGTGCAGGTGCACGAGGGTGACGATTTCCACTTGGAGGCGGGGAACGACGCGATCCAGACTCTTGTCACCAGCGTGCGGGCCGGCTCCGGTGACGAGGGTTCCGGCGACCAGTACTCCGGCCAGCGCGACACCGGACAGTGCAGTGAGCCACCTCAGCGGCGCGGGAATCGCGGCGATGACGTGGCCGTCGTCGGGTTCGGAGATTTTTGCATACATGACGGTGGCAACCCAGACCATCGCCATGGAGACGAGGAGATGCACTGCGACCGTCCACCAGAGCAGGCCGGTCAAGACGGTCACGCCGCCGATGACGGCTTGCACCACCGTGCCGAGCGGCATGAGCCAGGCGTAGACAAGCACTTCCTTGCGGCGGCGTGCGCGAGTCACTGCCAGGACGATCAGTGCGGCGGCGACCACGACGACGAAAGTGAGCATCCGGTTGCCGAATTCGACGGCCTGATGGAGCACCGCGACCTCACCGTGCCCGACCGGGACGAAACTTCCCGGAAAACACTGCGGCCAGGTGGGGCAACCGAGGCCTGAGGCCGTGACCCGCACTACGGCGCCGGTGACGGCGATTCCGCCCTGCGTGAGGATCACCGCGAAGGCGATGACACGCTGCACGGCGAGCGACGGAAGTGGGAGTCGGTCGACCAGGCTCAGAAACCCGCGAGATAGCACGATGTCGATGGTAGAGGGCGATCAACTACACGCTGTCGTTGGGCTGGGGGTCGAGAACTCGGTTCGTCGTCGCACCGCTTTCGCGCCGGCACCTCCGGCGACGGCGAGCTACTCCGCGCGGATGCGCAGTATGCCGGTCACGGTGCCCTGCCAGAAGTCACCGGTGTCGGTGACGAGACCGGACATCTGGAGGGTGTCGTTGACGGCTGTGCCCGGCAGTGGACTGGTGTGTTCGAGCGACCCGTCGGCGGGATCGATCACGGCGAAGGAGAAGCCGTCCAGCGGTGTGGTGACCGCAGGGCCTTCACGGATCACTGTGTAGAGGTGGCCGTCGCCGGTCGAGAGGCGGGGGACCGCAGCGCTGCGGACGTCGTTGCTCCATACCTCGTGACAACCGATGGGATCGATGTCGATCCGGGCCATACCCCCGGTGAAGGGCGCACTCGCGGGTTCGGCCGGACCGGCACCGTCGGGAACCACCGGATACGGGTAACCGTAGGTTCCGGCCACGTACACCGAGTTGCCGACACCGACAGGAGAGTTCTCGCTTCCGCCGGGATCGGCCAGCACGGGCAGGGTGCACACCTCGTCGCCGGACTCGGTGTGGAACACGCGCAGCTGCGCGCGGGGCTGGGCGTTGTCCACGATCGCGACGAAATCGCTGCCGGTGGACGGCCCGAAATAGGTGGGAGTGGAACCGGTACCCCAGCTGAGCTGTCCCGGATTGCGGGAGCCGCCTCGGTCGTAGTCGCGCCGCCAGTCGAGGTGAAGGTCACCGTCACGGAGGGACCATTGGTAGAGCGCGTGTGTGCTGGCCACGGCGGTTCCGGCGGGTGAGCTGGAAATGCTGTTCTGTACCTCCTCTCCGGCGGGAAGGGCGCGAGCATGGGCGATGCCTGCGCGGTCTACCGCACCGACCACTCCGCCTCCGGTGGCGAACCACACGTTGCCGTTCCAGTCGGGCGTCAGGCCGGTCACGTTGTCGCCCGGGGGGACGCTGCCGGACAGGTCGACCCGGGAATCAACGGTGAGCCGCCAGGCGCCGCCGGCGTCCCTCGAGTGGCCGAGTCGTAGGAGTTGCCGGTTACCGTCGACCACGACCAGGCGATTGTCGTTGTCGAGATACGCGTAGACGCCGCCGAGGAGACTGCCTTTCGCGAGTTCGAATCGAGCGAGCGAGCGACCGAACGGTGCAGCCGGGGCTGCCGGGTCGATGAGGTGAACCGTGGGAACCTGCCCGGCCACTGCGGTGCAGAGTGCGACGACGAGCCGGTCGGATCCCTGGAGCAAGGTCGGGCAGGCCGATACCAGCGGATACGCGGAGAGCGAATGCCGACCGGTGCCGGGGCCTGGAAGCGGGGTGACGTCCGTGGAACCGGCGTCACCGTGCATGGTCGAGGTGCCTGCTGGGCCCAGATACGGATTCGGTGGTGCCGGCGGCCCCCAGTGAGGTGCGGCACCGGCGGGCGGAGCGACACAGGCCAGCAGCGCACCCAGCACCACGAGAACTGTCGCAGCGGAACGGGCCCGACCTGAGATTCGGCGCGCGAACATCCTCATGTGAACCGAAACGTCCTCGCCGCGAGAACCCCGGCGGCGACGCCCCATACCAGGAGAACAACGACGCTGACTACGTCGATCGCTCCTCTGAGCGCGGCGTCCAACGCCAGGGCAAGAGCGCCGGACGGGATCAGCCTGGCGCCTGTGTGAAGGAACGCGGAGAGCTCACCGGTGACGAAGACGACGCTTCCCACGCCGATCATGATGAACCACAGAATGTTCGCCAATGCCAGAACGATCTCGGCCCGCAGCGTTCCGCCCAGGAGTAGTCCCATGGCGGCGAAGGTCACCGTGCCCAGCGCGATGACCACCGCCCCGAGTGCCAGTCCCCACACGCTCGGCCGCCATCCGAGGGCGGCGCCGATCGCACCCAGCAGAACCGACTGCAGTGCCACGACGAGGACGACCGCGGCGCTTTTTCCCGCAATGATTCCCCAGGTAGGAAGGGGAGTGGCGCCCAACCGCTTGAGGGCGCCGTAGCGGCGGTCGAAGCCGACTGCGATTGCCTGGCCTGTGAAGGCGGTGGACATGACGGCCACCATCATCACAGCCGGGACCACCTTGTCGACCCGGGTCGCTCCGAGATCACCGATAGGCAATAGACACAGACCGACCAGCAAGGTGATCGGGATGAACATCGTCAGCAGAAGCTGTTCGCCGTTGCGCAGCAGGAGCTTCAGTTCGAGAACGGTTTGTGCTCGAAGCATGACTGCGGCCGAGCTGGGACGCGGATCGGGGGAAAAAGTGCCCGGCGCGAATCGGTTGTCCGTCAGACGGTCGCTGGCGTTCATGGTCATCCCCTCAGTTCCCGGCCGGTGAGTTCGAGGAACACGTCTTCGAGACTGCGCTGGTCGACCCGGATGTCATGGATCAATGCGCCGAGATCAGCGCACCAGGAGGCGACCGCGGCCACCACGGCCGGATCGATCGGGCCCTCCACAAGGTAGGTCCCCGGTGTGGACTCGAAGACACGGAACGTGTCCGGAAGAGTGAGCCGGGCGAGGTCGAGGCCGGCCGGCGCGGTAAGTCGGAGCTGCCCCTCGGCGCCGCGGCTCGTCACCTCGCTTGGCGTGCCGGCCGCCACGACCGACCCGTGGTCGATGATGACGAGTTGATCCGCGAGTTCTTCGGCTTCATCCATGACGTGCGTCGTCAACAGCACACCGACTCCATCGCGGCGCAGGGCGTCGATGAGTTCCCACACCATCAGCCTCGCCTGGGCGTCGAGCCCGGCGGTCGGTTCGTCGAGGAATACCAGTTCGGGGCGACCGACCAGGGCGCACGCCAACGACAACCGTTGCTGCTGCCCACCCGACAACCGGCGGTACGGGGTACGACGGGAATCCTCGAGACCCAGGCTGCGCAACAGCCAGTCGGGGTCGAGCGGATCCGCGGAGTAAGCGGCGACGAGGTCGAGCATCTCCCCGGCCCGCGACCCCGGGTAGGCGCCGCCACCTTGCAGCATCACGCCGATCCGTGCGCGGACCTTCCCCGCGTCGGCGATCGGGTCGAGGCCGAGTACCTGGACGCGTCCACTGTCGGGCCGGACGAAGCCCTCACACATCTCGACCGTGGTGGTCTTGCCTGCCCCGTTCGGACCCAGCAGTGCAACGACCTGCGCCTGTTCGACGAGCAGATCGAGGTTGTTCACTGCCCGCACGCCGTCGAAGGTCTTCACCACGCCTTCGAGGCGTACAGCGGGTTGCGCCGATCCGGGCGTTCGCGAGGTCACGGGGAATCAGCGTAAGCCTTGGCCTGGTGTGACCCGGCCGGTGCCCCGGCTTTCGGCGTCGGCGCCTGCGGCGGGCTGTCGGAGTGTGCCGGCGACGGCGCGGACAGGCTCCGGCCCGACACGCCAGGGCAGCCGGTTGCGCGTGATGACGATCAAAGTTCCCGCCGTGAAGACGGTCGCGATGGCCGCCTGGACGATGACGAACGGCTGGTACTCGCCGCCGTTGGGCATCAGGATGACGCTGACCACCGAGGAGAACGCAATGGCGGGCACCCGGAAGGCCGGTGCCGTCGCCCACGCCGCGAGCGGGAGGACTGCCCACAGGAGATACCAGGGCTGTACCACCGGGAACAGCAATACCACCGCCCCGAGCGACACACCGAGTGCGCCGACCGGATGGATGCGTCCCATGAGGACGGCCACCAGCATGCGGAGCGTGATGAACGCGGCCACTACCGACGCGATCGGCCGGGTGAGACTCAACACCGCGGTCGTGTGGTCGCCGAGGCCGAGGAGGACCCCGGCGAGTCCGGTGCCCAGGCCGAGAAGGGTGGGGATCGACATCCAGCTGCGAACCGCATTCGCCGTCCCGAGCGTGTGGACCCACCCGATCCCGAGCCCGCTGGATGTGCTGATGGCGAGTGTGACGACGAGTGCGACGCCGCCGAGCAGGGCTGCCGCGGTGAGTACCGCTCGCAGGTTCGCACCCCAGCGCCGCGCCAACGCCATCCCGACGAAGCCCAGTGCCAGCAGGGACGGGATCTTGATCGTCGACGACAGGGCGATGAGCGCCGCGCCCGACAGCAGCAGTAGTAGTGATCGGCCGCGAATCGGTCCGGCGTGTTCGATGGACCGCAGCGCGAGTTCGATGCCCGCGAGCATCAATCCGAGCATCAAGGCCTCGTTGTGGATGCCGGCGACGAGGTGGAACAGCAGGAGTGGGTTGGCGGCGCCCAGCCACAACGCGCTCACCTCGGCGACGCCGCAGCGCCGCGCCAGCCGCGGTAGTGCCCACACGATCATCGCTACGCCGGCCAGTGCGAGCAGCCGGTGCAGGAAGATGCCGGCGACGATGTTGTCATCGGTCAGAGCACTGATTCCCCGGCCCATCCAGAGGAACAGAGGACCGTACGGTGCGGGGGTGTCGCGCCAGATGGTGGGAACGGTCCGGGTGAGGACGTGGTCGACGCCGAGTGCGCCCGCCGGACCGATGGCATACGGATCGAGCCCCCGTGACGCAATCTCACTCTGCGCGAGGTAGGAGTAGACGTCCTTGCTGAACATCGGGGGCGCCACGGACAGTGGGATCACCCACAAGAGCAGGGTGCGATCGAGTTGCGAGCGGTTCAACCGCCGGACCGGACCTGACTGCAGGTTGCCGATCGCGAATCGCCCCAGCAGCAGCCAGGCGAGGACGATCATCACGGTTCCGGTCATGGTCAGTGTCAGTGCGACACTCGGGATTCTCGCCGGAAGGCCGATGAATCGCAGCCCTTGCACAGGGTTCTGCAGCACCGGTTGGGCGCCGGCGCCGAGCGCACCCACCGCCATCAACACGGCTCCGGTGGCGCCGAATCTGCGAATTCCGCGCAGCTGCGCGGTTTCCTGCGTGTTGAGTCCGGCGGTTTCCACCTCGTCACCGTGGAGAACGGCTGCGACGGACGGACGGGGCGACCGGCCGTCGATTCCCAGTGCCCGGCGTCCGAGTTCGGCGGAGTGTCGGAGAGCCACGCGAGCCGCGCGGATCGGCTGGACGCGGGACGAGTCCGGGTTCTCGGGGATCTGCGGCACACAGGAAGCGTAGCGGTGGTTCGAACACAGTTCGTCCGGCCAGTATTCCCGCCGGGAACGGGTACATAATCACAGGTGTAAGGCAGGGCACCCTTAGTAGACCTGCGGTCGGAATTCCGTCACACTGGTGTTGTGAAAACGGATGCGACGACCCGAGCGAGCAAGGAAAGCGCTGTTCAGGCGCGTTCCTCCGCGCTGTCGGCCGGTACCGCATCTCCCGTCGCCGCGGGCCACGAAGGCCACACCAGGGCGGCCGTGGTGAAGCTCTTGCTCGAGGACGGGCCTATTACCGCGTCGGAGATCGGCACTCGGCTCGGTCTCAGTGCCGCGGGTGTACGTCGCCACCTCGACGCGCTCCTGGAGTCGGGCGAGGCCCGGGAAGCGTCCGCAGGTGCGGCGCGCCATCGTGGTCGCGGACGCCCTGCCAAATACTTCCAGATCACCGCCAAGGGTCGCGGGCGGCTCGGCCACGCCTATGACGATCTTGCCGGTGCAGCGATGCGTCAACTGCGCGAAGTTGGTGGAGACGCTGCGATCACCGACTTTGCCCGGCGCCGCGTCCAGGCAATCGTCGGTGAGGTCGAGCCCGCCTCCGCTCAGACCCCCGAGGATCTCGAACAGACCGCGGATGCCATTGCGGATGCGTTCACGAGCGCCGGATTCGCGGCGTCCACGCGCCCGGTCGGAAACGGTGTCCAGATCTGCCAGCACCACTGCCCGGTCTCGCATGTCGCCGAGGAGTTCCCCGAATTGTGCGACGCCGAGCAGGAAGCGTTCGCGCAGTTACTGGGCACACACGTTCAGCGGCTCGCCACCATCGCGAACGGTGACTGCGCCTGCACCACGCACGTTCCACTCGTACCGCCGGCGGGGCCGAAATAGTGCCGCCGATACACCCCATAGCCACCGATCCCCGGCGACCAGCCCTCGCCGGTCACGTAACAAGACTCCGGAAGGAGCTCGCATGACCGTCACATCAGACCAGGTGACATCCGCTGCGTCGGCAAATGCCGAGCCGCTCACGCAGGAAGAGACCATCGCCTCACTCGGGCATTACGGGTACGGCTGGTCCGATTCGGACGCGGCAGGTGCCAGCGCCAAGCGCGGTCTGTCCGAGGACGTCGTGCGCGACATCTCCGCGAAGAAGAGCGAGCCCGACTGGATGCTGGACATCCGCCTGCGCGCGCTGAAGACCTTCGACAAGAAGCCGATGCCGAACTGGGGTTCCAACCTCGAGGGCATCCACTTCGACAACATCAAGTACTTCGTGCGCTCGAGCGAGAAGCAGGCCGAGAGCTGGGAAGACCTGCCCGAGGACATCAAGAACACGTACGACAGGCTGGGCATCCCCGAGGCGGAGAAGCAGCGCCTCGTGGCAGGTGTCGCAGCACAGTACGAGTCCGAGGTGGTGTACCACTCGATCCGTGAAGACCTCGAGTCGCAGGGTGTGATCTTCCTCGACACCGACACCGGATTGAAGCAGCACCCCGAGCTCTTCCGTGAGTACTTCGGCACGGTCATTCCCGCCGGTGACAACAAGTTCTCCGCCCTGAACACGGCCGTCTGGTCGGGTGGATCGTTCATCTATGTGCCGCCGGGCGTGCACGTGGACATCCCGCTTCAGGCGTATTTCCGTATCAACACGGAGAACATGGGCCAGTTCGAGCGAACACTGATCATCGTCGACGAAGGTGCGTCGGTGCACTATGTCGAGGGTTGCACTGCGCCGATCTACAAGTCGGATTCGCTGCACTCCGCCGTGGTCGAGATCATCGTGAAGAAGGGCGGCCACTGCCGCTACACGACCATCCAGAACTGGTCGAACAATGTCTACAACCTGGTGACCAAGCGCACCAAGGTGGAAGCCGGCGGATCCATGGAATGGGTCGACGGCAACATCGGCTCCAAGGTCACGATGAAGTACCCGGCCGTGTGGATGATGGGCGAGCACGCTCGTGGCGAGGTTCTCTCCGTGGCGTTCGCGGGAGAGGGACAGCACCAGGACACCGGTGCGAAGATGCTCCACCTCGCGCCCCATACGTCGTCCACCATCATCAGCAAATCGGTGGCTCGCGGCGGTGGGCGTGCGTCCTACCGCGGACTCGTTCAGGTCAACAAGGGAGCGTACGGGTCGAAGTCGACCGTCAAGTGTGACGCTCTGTTGGTCGATCAGATCAGCCGTAGCGACACCTACCCCTACGTCGACATCCGCGAGGACGACGTGACGATGGGCCACGAGGCGACCGTCTCCAAGGTGAGCGACGACCAACTGTTCTACCTCATGAGCCGCGGGCTGACCGAGGACGAGGCCATGGCAACCGTGGTGCGCGGCTTCGTCGAGCCGATCGCCAAGGAGCTCCCGATGGAGTATGCCCTGGAACTGAACCGCCTGATCGAACTGCAGATGGAAGGGGCGGTGGGTTAGTGACCACGCCAGAAACCGGTGTTGAGAAGCTCGGCGTCGAAGGCGCTGTCGCGGGAGAGAATCCGCGGATAGGGCGAACCGCGACCGGCTCGCCGATCGTTAACAAGGGTGAGGTTTTCACCTCCTTCGACGTCAAAGCCTTCGAAGTTCCGGGGGGTCGCGACGAGGTCTGGCGATTCACTCCGCTGCGTCGCCTGCGCGGGTTGCACGACGGAACGGCCGTCGCGAACGGTGCCGTCACAGTTGATGTCGCGGCTCCGGACACGGTGCAGGTCGAGACCGTCGGCCGAGACGATTCCCGGCTCGGCAAGGCCGGCGTGCCCGCCGACCGTGTCGCCGCGCAGGCGTACTCGGGATTCGAGTCGGCCACCGTCGTGACCGTCGGCCGTGAGGTCGAGGTTCCCGAGACGATCAACATCACGGTCACGGGTCCCGGTGAAGGCAACGTGGCGTTCGGCCACCTGCAGATCCGGCTCGAGGCGTTCGCCAAGGCCACTGTCGTGCTCGACCAACGGGGCAGCGGAACCTTCGCCGAGAACGTCGAGTTCGTTCTCGGCGACAGCGCCCGCCTCACCGTTGTCGCCGTGCAGGACTGGGCCGACGACGCCGTCCACGTGGCAGCGCACCACGCGCTCCTCGGGCGCGATGCGGTGCTGCGGCACAACGCGGTCAGCCTCGGTGGAGACTTGGTGCGTCTGTCTGCAACCGTCAAGTACGACGGTCCCGGTGGCGATGCCGAACTGCTCGGCCTGTACTTCGCCGATGCCGGACAGCACTTCGAGCAGCGCCTGCTGGTGGATCATTCACAGCCCCACTGCAAGTCGAATGTGGTGTACAAGGGTGCGCTGCAGGGCGACCCGAACTCGGGCAAACCCGACGCGCACACCGTGTGGATCGGCGACGTGCTGATCCGGGCAGCTGCCGAGGGTACGGACACGTTCGAGCTGAATCGCAACCTCGTCCTCACCGACGGAGCGCGAGCCGACTCGGTCCCGAACCTCGAGATCGAGACCGGCGAGATCGTCGGCGCCGGGCACGCGAGTGCCACCGGTCGATTCGACGACGAGCAGCTGTTCTACCTCCGCGCCCGGGGTATCCCGGAAGACCAGGCGAGGCGACTCGTCGTGCGTGGGTTCTTCCACGAAATCATCAACAAGATCGCCGTCGCCGAGATCCGCGAGCGTCTAGAAGCCGCCGTCGAGGCCGAACTCGCCGCAGTCGGCGTCTGACGCGGCTCGACCACTACTGCCCATTTCTTCGAAGGATTCCCATGTCTACCCCTGACGCTTCCCCCGAAATCTCTGTCCTGGAAATCAAGGACCTCCACGTCGACGTTGCGAACACCGACGAGAACGCGGAACCCATCAACATTCTCAAGGGCGTCAACCTGACGGTGCGCTCCGGCGAGACCCACGCGATCATGGGGCCCAACGGCTCCGGCAAGTCGACGCTGTCTTACGCCATCGCCGGGCACCCCAAGTACCAGGTGACCTCCGGGTCGATCACCCTCAACGGTGAGAATGTCCTCGAGATGACAGTCGACGAGCGTGCCCGCGCAGGCCTGTTCCTCGCCATGCAGTACCCGGTCGAGGTTCCCGGTGTGTCGATGTCCAACTTCCTTCGTACCGCGGCCACCGCCGTGCGCGGGGAGGCGCCGAAGCTGCGCCACTGGGTGAAGGAAGTCAAGGAGGCTCTCACCGAGCTCGACATCGACCCGTCCTTCGGGGAGCGCAGCGTCAACGAAGGGTTCTCGGGTGGCGAGAAGAAGCGTCACGAGATCCTGCAGCTCGGTCTCCTGAAGCCGAAGATCGCGATTCTCGACGAGACCGACTCAGGCCTCGACGTGGACGCTCTGCGTGTCGTCTCCGAGGGAGTCAACCGCTACAAGGAGCGCGACCACGGCGGAATCCTGCTCATCACGCACTACACCCGCATTCTGCGGTACATCAAGCCCGAATACGTGCACGTGTTCGTCGGCGGACGTGTCGTCGAGTCGGGCGGGCCGGAACTGGCCGACGAGCTCGAGGCCAACGGCTACGAGCGCTTCACCCAGGCTGCCGCAACGCAAGGAGCATAAACGCAGATGACCACCTCGGTGAGCGTGTTCGACGTCACCAGGATCCGGGAGGATTTCCCGATCCTGGCTCGAACGGTGCGCGACGGAAAACCGCTGGTGTACCTCGATTCGGGCGCGACATCGCAGCGCCCGACTCAGGTGCTCGACGCCGAGAGGGAGTTTCTGACGACCTGTAATGCGGCGGTGCACCGCGGCGCGCACCAACTCGCGGAGGAGGCCACCGATGCCTACGAGAACGCGCGTGCGGCCATCGCGGCGTTCGTCGGTGCAGACAGCGACGAATTGGTGTTCACCAAGAACGCGACGGAGTCGCTGAACCTCGTCACGCACGTGCTCGGTGACGACCGCTTCGATCGGCACGTCGGACCGGGCGACGAGATCGTGATCACCGAACTCGAACACCACGCGAACCTTGTGCCCTGGCAGGAACTTGCCCGGCGCACGGGCGCCACGCTGCGCTGGTACGGAGTCACCGACGACGGTCGGATCGATCTCGACTCCCTCGAGTTGACCGAGGCCGTCAAGGTCATCGCGTTCACGCACCAGTCGAACGTCACGGGAGCAGTCGCGCCGGTCGAGGAGCTGGTCCGGCGTGCCCGCGCCGTCGGCGCTCTCGTCGTGCTGGACGCATGCCAATCTGTGCCGCACATGGCTGTCGACTTCCATGCGCTCGGTGTCGACTACGCGGCGTTCTCCGGTCACAAGATGCTCGGGCCTTCCGGGGTGGGCGTTCTCTACGGCAAGCGCGAGCTGCTCAACGCGATGCCGCCGTTCATCACCGGCGGATCGATGATCGAGACCGTCACCATGGAGCGCACGACATACGCGCCACCGCCGCAGCGGTTCGAGGCGGGCGTGCCCATGACGTCGCAGGTAGTCGGTCTCGGCGCAGCGGTGCGCTACCTCGAGGACATCGGGATGGACGCCGTCGCGGCGCACGAGCACACGCTCGTCGGAGCCACGCTCGAGGCTCTCGGAGCCATCGACGGAGTACGGATCATCGGTCCGACCTCGTCAGCGGACCGGGGTGGCGCCGTCTCCTTCGTGGTCGACGGGATTCACGCACACGATCTCGGCCAGATTCTGGACGACGAGGGCGTGGCCATCCGCGTCGGACACCATTGCGCGTGGCCACTGCACCGGAGGTTCGGAGTCGCAGCCACCGCCCGGGCGTCGTTCGCGCTGTACAACACACTCGACGAGGTCGCGGCGCTGGCTGCTGCGATCCGTCGAGCGCAGGACTTCTTCGGGGAGGCGCCCGCGTGAGAATGGAACAGATGTACCAGGAAGTGATCCTGGACCATTACAAGCACCCTCACGGTCGCGGCCTGCGGGAGCCGTTCGGTGCGGAGGTGCACCACGTAAATCCCACGTGCGGCGACGAAGTGACCTTGCGGGTGCACGTGACCGATGACGGCACGGTCGCCGACGTGTCCTACGACGGTCAGGGTTGTTCCATCAGCCAGGCATCCACCTCCGTTCTCACCGATCAGGTCGTGGGAATGCCGGTGGACCGGGCGTTGCAGACGGTCGCGGCGTTCAGCGAGATGGTCGGCAGTCGCGGTACCGTCGAGGGAGACGAGGACGTCCTCGGTGACGGCATCGCCTTCGTCGGCGTCTCGAAGTACCCGGCCCGCGTCAAATGCGCGCTGCTGGGATGGATGGCATTCAAGGACGCCGTTGTTCAGATTGTGGCCGAGAAAGATTCGGTCGCGACAGAAGACGGCGAACCAGCTCGAATCGGAGGACAGGCATCATGAGCGAGACGCAGACCCCGGATACGGATGTCGCTGCCGGAACGGAGCAGCCGACTGCCGACCAGGCCGAGAAAACCTCCACCGCAGGGGTGGTTCCCGCCCCTGAGCGGCTCGAGGAACTCGAGGAGGCGATGCGCGACGTCGTCGATCCGGAGCTCGGCATCAACGTCGTCGATCTGGGACTCGTCTACGGCATCACCGAAGACGAGGACGTGGTCATTCTCGACATGACCCTCACCTCGGCGGCGTGCCCGCTGACCGACGTCATCGAGGATCAGGCGCGTGGCGCACTGGTGCGCAGCGGCTTGTGCAACGACTTGCGGATCAACTGGGTGTGGCTGCCGCCGTGGGGTCCGGACAAGATCACGGAGGACGGGCGCGAGCAACTACGCGCTCTCGGCTTCACCGTCTGAGTTACCGTCATTCACGCGCAGGGCCCGGCGAGATCTTCTCGCCGGGCCCTGCGCGTGAATGCCCGTTCAAGCGCGCTTGCGCTCCGAGGCAGTGGACTTCGACGCGGTTTTCTTCGCCGCGGTCTTCGCGGGAGCTTTCTTGGCAGGCTTCTTCGCGGGAGCCGCCTTCTTGCCGGCGGCGTCGACACTGCGTTGTAGCGCTGCTACCAGGTCGACCACCTCGGCGTCTTCGCCGGCCTTCTCGGTTTCCGCAACAGGAATGACTTTCTTGCCACCCGAGCTGATCATCTCGTCCAGCAGCTCCCGTAGCTGAACCTGGTAGTCGTCGGTGAACTCGGTGGGATCGAAATCCTCGGCCATGCTGTCGACCAGCGTTTCCGCCATCGCCAGTTCTTTCGCCTTCGGTTTGTCGACGTTGTCGAGCGACGGAAAGGACGCTTCACGTACTTCGTCGGGCCACAGCAGCGTCTGAATGACCAGGACGCCGTCCCGGGAGCGCATCGCCGCCAGACGAGTGCGTTGACGCAGCGTGAAGTGCACGAGCGCCGTACGGTCGCTTTCGGAGAGCGCGGTCGCCAGCAGCACGTACGCCTTCGGCGAGCTGGAATCCGGTTCGAGGTAATAGCTCTTTTCGAACAGAATGGGATCTATCTGATCGGTGGGGACGAATTGCAACACCGGAATTTCGTGTTTCTCGGCGGCGGGAAGCTTCCCGAAGTCGTCGTCCGTCAGGACTACTCGGACACCGTCGTCGGAATCGTAGGCCTTGTCGATATCGGCGTACTGAACGACATTGCCGCATTCTGTGCACACCCGGTTGTATTTGATCCGCCCGCCGTCCTTGGCATGGACCTGGTGAAACTTGATGTCGTGATCCTCGGTTGCCGAATACACCTTGACCGGCACGTTGACGAGACCGAACGCTATCGAGCCCTTCCATATCGACCGCATGCGTTCCATAATGGTCCCCTTTCAGGCTTCGCGCGACACTTCATCGAACTTCCCGGGGAAGCACCGAGCGCAGCATTGCACCGCGAATATCCGCGGACGAAGCGAGGAACATCCGTCGCATGGCCGACAACGTCGCGGCCGGATGTGCACGGTCGGACAGATAGGCCACCTGTACATGCGGGGGAAGATCGAAAAAATGCTCGAAGAATTCCGGTACCGATTCCGCGTCGAGTCGGAGGAGTGCGCGTAACCCGATCGACCGCAGCGACGCCACTGTTCGTGCCCTCCAGGGCCAGAGCCGGCCCGAAGTGCCCTCCACGAGGTCGCGGGTCAGGGCGTCCGCGCAACTGAGCGATGCGGCAACGCTGTATCCGGTGCCCGGATGCATCAGGCCTGCACGGGCGCCGAAACGGACCTGCCCCGATCCCACCGTACGGCCGGCGTCTTGGGGCGGTTCGACCGCAAACCGGACGCGTTCCACGTTGGAGCGTGGCGGAACGGAAACTCCGCGGTGTCGCAGCCGCCGGTGGAGCCTTGTCGCGAGCTCCGACACCGGTAGAGCTGGACGACCGACGAGACATGTTTCCTCGAGAAGGAACCGATCGGCGGACAGCGGCACGGCGTAGAGAAAGGACGGCGGATCTGACGACGAGGTGCCGTTGTCGGTTCGCCAGTCCATGAACAGGGCGCGCTCGCCGTCCAGAGCGCCGGCCGCCGTGCCCGTGTCGACTACAACGCCGTACGCGGTCTGCTGGGCAAGGTCGGGGCTGTCTCCGGTCCCGCGCGCGTCCACCACCACGCGCGCGTCCACGGTCGTCCCGTCACCGAGGAACACGGAAGTGGGGGAGAGGTCGACTGCTTTACCTGCGATTACGGTCGCTGTTCCGTCTGACAGCATTGACTGCAGCAAAGGTGTATTCAAGACACAGTAGGTGCGGCTTATTGCCTGTCGGCGTGTAGTCCATGCCGTCGGCCGAGGGGTCCGGGTAGCGATCGATGCTTCCGGCAACCAGTGGGGGAGCTCGTCCTCCCACGCACCGTAGGTCGCGGTCCAGCTACGCCGAGGGTGGGGGTCGATCGCCACCACGGCGAGGCCACGGAGTGCCGCCCGGTACGCGAGTGCGCGGCCGGCAGGGCCGAGCCCGACGATCGCGACGTCCCAGTTCGGCGGATGTGATGTGGCTGCCACAGTGCCAGCTTTTCATGAACACCGGGGTGAGAGCGCTTTCGAGTCCGCCCAGGACGGAACGCCCGAATTACCCGATTACGGAAGTTGTAAACGTCCAGATGCGGGGCAGTAGCGGCACCCATTCGACATCGCTGCACCTTACGTATATCACCAGTCCGAAAAGCCACTGCCGGTGCCGGACCTGAATGGGGGAGGCCGAAGGCGCACGCGCTGCATTGCCGGCGGGGTAGGGGAGTCAGCAGTGCAGTAGTCGCGCCGACGCGACAGCGGACCTCTTGCGCTTGCCGTGCGTCGGCACGGCGAGCGCAAGAAGGCATTTTGCGGAGGTGACTTCGTCGAATCCACCGTACGACTCGGAACGGGACGGAACACCTTAATATCCCGAATTTATATCACGGCCCACCTATTCTTGAACCATCATCATCACCCTCAGAAGCCCCATTTCCGACTCGACGTACTACCGCCAGCATCAGCAATGACCGCCCCCGTGTCTGTTCGCTCGGCGGCGTCGCTCTGTACTCGAAGTGTGGCAGTGCGGCGGCCTACGCCGTGCGGCCCTACGGAATGCTGCCGTCTGGGGGAGATGCAACGGCACCGATCTGAGAGCTAGCGGTTCCGGTTTGCGGGCCGTGATCACGACGTCAGCGCCCGCGGCCGAGCAACTCTGCCGATCCCTCGGCTCGCGCCCGTCATGAGGGCGGTGAGTTCCGTGTAGATCCTTCGAGGAGTCCACTCCTGTGTCCGTTGCCATGGGCGCGCGTTAGCGGAATCACTGGTGCGCGTGTTCTGGCTGGGTCGAAGCTCGAGGTAAAATTACGGGTTCGTGCGTTCTGCGCGCGCCTCTCTCATCGAAATTTTGAGCTTTTTTCCTAGGAGTTTTGTTGATCACCGCTACCGACCTGGAAGTTCGAGCCGGAGTGCGGACGTTGCTGTCTGCGCCCGGGCCGGCCTTGCGGGTGCAGCCCGGCGACCGGATCGGTCTGGTCGGCCGTAACGGTGCCGGTAAGACGACGACGCTTCGCATCCTCGCCGGGGAGGGCGAACCCTACGCCGGTTCCGTCGTCCGGACCGGCGACCTCGGTTACCTCCCGCAGGATCCCAAGGAGGGCGATCTCGACGTTCTCGCGAAAGATCGCGTTCTGTCGGCGCGGGGCCTCGATGCGTTGCTGCGTGACATGGAGAAGCAGCAGATTCTGATGGCCGAAGTGGTCGACGACGCCGAACGGGACAAAGCCGTGCGCAAGTACGGGAATCTCGAGGAACGGTTCTCCGCGCTGGGCGGATACGAAGCGGAGAGCGAAGCAGCGCGTATCTGCAACAGTCTCGGTCTCGCCGACCGCATCCTCGGCCAGCAGCTGCACACCCTGTCGGGCGGGCAACGCCGCCGTGTCGAGTTGGCCCGGATTCTGTTCGCGGCCTCGGATGGCAGCGGCGGACGGTCGGACACGACGCTTCTGCTCGACGAGCCGACCAACCACCTCGACGCCGATTCCATCACGTGGCTGCGCGGGTTCCTGCAGAGCCACGAGGGTGGACTGATCGTGATCAGCCACGATGTCGAACTGCTCAACGACGTCGTCAACCGGGTGTGGTTCCTCGACGCCGTGCGCGGTGAGGCAGACGTCTACAACATGACCTGGAAGAAGTATCTCGACGCGCGGGCCACGGACGAGCAGCGTCGGCGCCGTGAGCGGGCCAACGCCGAGAAGAAGGCCGGTGCCCTGCGCGCTCAGGCCGCGAAGCTGGGCGCGAAGGCCACGAAGGCCGTTGCTGCGCAGAACATGGCGAAGCGCGCCGACAAGATGATGTCCGAGCTCGACGCCGAACGGGTTTCCGACAAGGTTGCTCGCATTCGGTTCCCCGAACCCGCTGCCTGCGGGAAGACGCCGTTGATGGCGGAGAACCTGACCAAGGTCTACGGTTCCCTCGAGATTTTCACCGGAGTGGATCTCGCGATCGACCGGGGCTCCCGCGTGGTGGTCCTGGGCCTCAACGGTGCCGGTAAGACCACGTTGCTACGCATTCTGGGTGGCGTCGAGACACCGGACGCCGGCGGGCTCGTCCCCGGGCACGGGTTGAAGATCGGGTACTTCGCGCAGGAGCACGACACACTCGACGACAACGCCTCGGTGTGGGAGAACATCCGCCACGCGGCGCCCGACACGGGGGAGCAGGAGCTGCGTTCGCTGCTCGGTGCGTTCATGTTCACCGGTCCGCAGCTCGAGCAGCCCGCCGGCACGTTGTCCGGGGGTGAGAAGACCCGTCTCGCGTTGGCGGGTCTGGTGTCGTCGTCGGCCAATGTGCTGTTGCTCGACGAGCCCACCAACAACCTCGATCCGGTATCGCGCGAACAGGTTCTGGATGCCCTCCGCAGCTACACGGGCGCTGTGGTGCTGGTGACACACGACCCGGGTGCGGCGGAGGCGCTCGACCCGGAACGGGTCATCCTGCTACCGGACGGCACCGAAGACCACTGGTCTCAGGAGTATCTGGAACTGATCCAGCTCGCCTGACGTGCGTTGATCCCGTCGCGGCGACGTTCTACCGTGGAAGCCACCACCGTCGCTCGTCGACTGGAGGAATGCATGGCTGACATCGGTGTTTTCGCCAAGAGTGCTCGCATCACGGGGTCGCCCCGCGCCGATCTGCAAGCGGAGTTGAAGGATCGGTACCAGGCCGGTGCGAGTATTCGCTCGCTCGCCCGGGAGATGGGACGTTCGTACGGGTTTGTACGGAACATGCTCGCCGAGTCGCATGTAGAGCTGCGGGGGAGGGGTGGGGCGCACCGCCGCCCGACCTGAGAATTCCTTCGGGGTTCAGTCCCGGCGCCGGACCGATTCCTCGACGAGGTCGAGGACGGCGGAGAGATTGTCGCCTGCCTGTCCCGACGCGATTCGTGCGACCAGTCCGTCGAGAACGAGATCCAGATATCCGATCAGGACGTCGGTGGGCACGTCGTCGCGCAGACGTCCGGCGGACTTCTGCCGTGCGAGGCGCGCCATGGTGGCCTCGGTCAGTTCAGCTGAGCGCTGTGACCAGCTTCGGCGGAAATCGGCGTCGTTGCGCAGGCGGCGGGCGATCTCGAGCCGGGTGCCGAGCCAGTCGAACTGGTCGGGTTGAGCGAGCATGTCGCGCATGACCTGAACGAGGCCCTCTTGCGCGACGACGTCGGCCATCCTCGTTGCGTCCTCGTGTGCGAGCGCGAGGAACAATCCGTCCTTGTCCTTGAAGTGGTGGAAGATCGCTCCGCGCGACAGGCCGGTCACTTCTTCGAGCCTGCGGACCGTGGCACCGTCGTATCCGTATTCCGCAAAGCATCGGCGGGCGCCGTCCAGAATCTGACTGCGCCGTGCCGCGAGATGGTCTTCACTGACCTTGGGCACAGGCACCCTTCCTTCGTTTGGGTGCCTGTGAACACTTTCGGCCGTGGGCGAGGTAACTCACGTCGTGCGCAAAGCGCTCACGACCACTCCGTCGGCAAGACGGTCGACTATCGGTGGTCGTGAGCGCTTTGTGCCTGTCTAGGTCGAAAGTGCTCACAGGCGCGGAGCGCCTAGTGCGCCTCAGCTCTTGATCATGTTGCGGAGCACGTACTGCAGGATGCCGCCGTTGCGGTAGTAGTCGGCCTCACCGGGGGTGTCGATACGAACGACAGCGTCGAAGACGACCTTTTCGCCGTTTTCACGGGTTGCCGTGACCTTGACGGTCTTCGGCGTGACACCCTCGTTGAGCTTCTCGACGCCTTCGATGTCGAAGACCTCGGTGCCGTTCAGCTTCAGCGACGCGGCGGACTCGCCGGCCGGGAACTGCAGCGGAATGACGCCCATGCCGATGAGGTTGGAGCGGTGGATGCGCTCGAACGACTCGGTGATGACGGCCTTGACGCCGAGGAGGCTGGTGCCCTTGGCCGCCCAGTCACGTGACGATCCGGAGCCGTACTCCTTGCCGCCCAGGACGACGAGTGGAATACCCGCGGCCTGGTAGTTCTGCGACGCGTCGTAGATGAAGGCCTGCGGTCCACCGTCCTGGGTGAAGTCGCGGGTGTAGCCACCGGAGACGTCGTCGAGGAGCTGGTTGCGCAGACGGATGTTCGCGAACGTTCCGCGGATCATAACCTCGTGGTTGCCGCGACGCGAGCCGTAGGAGTTGTAGTCCTTACGGTCGATGCCGTTCGCGTCGAGGTACTGCGACGCGGGCGTTCCCGCCTTGATGTTGCCGGCAGGGGAGATGTGGTCCGTGGTGACCGAGTCGCCCAGGAGCGCGAGGACGCGGGCGCCCGTGATGTCGCTGACCGGGGTGGGCTCCTTCGGCATTCCGTCGAAGTACGGTGGCTTCCGCACGTAGGTGGAATCCTCGGCCCACTCGAAGGTCTTGCCCTCGGGGGTGGGCAGACCACGCCAGCGCTCGTCGCCCTTGAAGACGTCGGCGTAACCCTTGACGTACATCTCCTGGCTGATCGAGGAGTTGATCGTCTCCTGGATCTCCTGGGGGGAGGGCCAGATGTCCTTCAGGAACACGTCGTTGCCGTCGGTGTCCTGACCGAGGGCGTCGTGCTCGAAGTCGAAGTCCATGGTGCCTGCCAGCGCGTAGGCGATGACCAGCGGGGGAGATGCGAGGTAGTTCATCTTCACGTCGGGGGAGATGCGTCCCTCGAAGTTGCGGTTGCCGGACAGCACCGCGGTGGCGGTGAGGTCATTGTCCTGGATGGCCTGCGAGATCTGCTCGTCGAGCGGTCCGGAGTTTCCGATGCAGGTGGCGCAGCCGTAGCCGACCAGGAAGAAGCCGAGCTTCTCGAGGTACGGCCACAGGCCCGACTTGTTGTAGTAGTCGGTGACGACCTGCGAACCGGGGGCCATGGACGTCTTGACCCAAGGCTTGGCGGACAGCCCCTTCTCGACGGCGTTGCGGGCGAGCAGTGCCGCACCGAGCATGACCGACGGGTTGGAGGTGTTGGTGCACGAGGTGATCGAGGCGATCACGACGGCGCCGTGGTCGAGGACGAATTCGCCCTTCTCCTCGGAGACGACCTTGATCGGCTTGCTCGGACGTCCCTGGGACCCGTTGGCTGCGGATTGCACGTCGACGGCACCGTCGTCGGCAAACGACAGGGCGGCGGGGTCGCTTGCGGGGAACGACTCCTCGACGGCCTCGTCGAGCTGTGAGTGGCCCGTGGGGTAGTTCTCCTCCACGTAGTTGTGGATGTCCTTGCGGAACGCAGTCTTCGACTCCGACAACAGGATCCGGTCCTGCGGGCGCTTCGGGCCGGCGATGGACGGGACCACGTCACCGAGGTCGAGTTCGAGGTACTCGGAGTACTCGGGCTCACGGTCGGCGTCGTGCCACAGGCCCTGTTCCTTGGCGTAGGCCTCGACGAGCGCGAGCTGCTCGTCGGTGCGGCCGGTGAGACGGAGGTAGCTGACGGTCTCGGCGTCGATCGGGAAGATCGCGGCGGTGGAACCGAACTCCGGGCTCATGTTGCCCAGAGTTGCGCGGTTGGCGAGGGGAACCTCGGCCACACCCTTGCCGTAGAACTCGACGAACTTGCCGACGACGCCGTGCTTGCGCAGCATGTCGGTGACAGTGAGAACCACGTCGGTGGCGGTGACGCCCGGCTTGATCTCACCGGTCAGCTTGAAGCCGACGACGCGCGGGATCAGCATGGACACGGGCTGGCCCAGCATGGCCGCCTCGGCCTCGATGCCGCCGACGCCCCAGCCCAGCACGCCCAGGCCGTTGACCATGGTGGTGTGCGAGTCGGTGCCGACGCAGGTGTCGGGGTACGCCTGGCCGTTCCGAACCATGACGGTGCGTGCCAGGTGCTCGATGTTGACCTGGTGGACGATGCCCGTTCCCGGGGGGACGACCTTGAAGTCGTCGAATGCGCCCTGACCCCAGCGCAGGAACTGGTAGCGCTCACCGTTGCGCTGGTATTCGATGTCGACGTTGCGCTCGAAGGCGTCGGCGCGGCCTGCGACGTCGATGATGACCGAGTGGTCGATGACCATCTCGGCGGGCGCAAGGGGGTTCACCTTGTCGGGGTCGCCGCCGAGTGCGGTGACCGCTTCGCGCATGGTGGCGAGGTCCACGATGCAGGGAACGCCGGTGAAGTCCTGCATGATCACGCGGGCAGGCGTGAACTGGATCTCGACGTTCGGCTCAGCCGACGGGTCCCAGCTCGCGATGGCGCGGATGTGGTCGGCGGTGATGTTCGCGCCGTCCTCGGTACGAAGCAGGTTCTCGGCGAGAACCTTCAGTGCATAGGGAAGTTTTTCGGTACCGGGCACGGCCGAGAGGCGGAAGATCTCGTAGGAGTTCTCACCGACCTCGAGGGTGCCTTTGGCGCCGAACGAATCAATACTCGTGCTCACGTCAGCTCCACTCGTCTATGAGGGTCGCCGCCGACGGGGCTGTGTCGACGGCTGGAGGCACTGCGGGCAGGCTGATCCGGGCGCGCTGTGGTGCTAGCGATGAACGGACTCGGCTGATACCGCGGTACCTCCGATAGTCTAACAGTACGCTTGTCCTGTGAGAATTCGGGGCGGGAAAGCTCCCGTCACCTCCCGATCTCAGCAGACACCGCCGAGCCGTGCAGCCGGATGGAACGAAACATCGCCCTGTCCTCACGTAGTGTTCACGCGAGGCTCCACGTTCCTACAGCAAACCCGGATGAGAGATGTCTGCCCCAATCGCCACCGTGCTTCCCTCCAGTGCCGCACTTCCCGCCCCGACGGCTCTGCCGTTGTCGGCGGATCTTCCGGAAGACCTCGATGTGGCGGACGTGGTCACCGATGTGTCCGACGACGGTGTCTCGGCGCCGGCCGACGAAGTGAGCGACCTCGTCACTGTTGTCGATCGTGCCGCCGATCACGGCATCGAGCTGAGCATCGTGGTTCTGGACGCGGATCCGGAACGCGTCTCGCAACTACGCGACCTCGCGACCGAGGTCGGTCAGGAAGAAGGCGGCACCGTTCTCGTTCTGAGTCCTAGCTGGGTCGGAACGTACAGCGACTCGATCAGCCGGGTCTTGCTCGAATCGGGCCAGGACCGCACCTATACCAGCGACCCGGTGGTGGCGGCCGATCAGTTCGTGGACGAGATCGTCGCGCCGGGACCCCCGTGGGCGCTGATGACGGCACTGATCGTGGCCGTTGTCGCTGTCGCCGCGGCAGCGACGTTCTATGCGAAGTCACGCCGGCGCGTCTCCCCGGACTCGGCGCCGCGGGACGGAAGTGGCGCCGCCGCGTCGACGTCCGCACCTGTCGAGCATCCGAAACCGTGACCGACGCATAGATTCACCTCTTCGCGGCGGCGCATTCGATCCGCTTCGGCCTCGATCGTCTCTGCCTGCACCGATGGCCGACAGCAGCCCCCGATCGTGTTCTTTCCACATTTCCGCTGGTCAAATTACCCATGTGTTATTTGTGACTAAAGTTTCCATAGAGTCCGCAAGTGTCGTACGGTGCATTTGGCGCTCTTGGGGAAGAAGTGTCGCAGGCGGTGCATTGACGTCATTGGTGACGGCAATTTTCGTGTCGATCGGTGTCGTCCGAGTCACGGAAACGATGTGGCTTGCCGGATCTCCTTCCCCCCAACGAGCACGGCGCGGCGCGCCACTTCGCGTGGAGCGCGGTTGCGTGTTCGGTGCAGAACCGAGGGAGAGAGTTGTGAAGCGACAAGCACGAGGTGGACTGGGGCACCGTGGCTTCTCCCGCAGGCGACATCGAGCTGTACGCCTCATCATCGGGCTGGGCATCGTCGCGGCGCTGGTGGGAAGCACTCCGGGCTTGGCGGCCGCGGTTCCCCCTCCGCCGCCCAATCCGTCCGATTCCGACCTCGCTCAGGCCGGCGCCCGAGTAGCCGCGGGCGTCGGGCAGGTGAGCGATCTCATCAACCGGGTGGCTTCTGCCGACCAGCAACTCGCCCAGCTCGACAACGAGGTGGCGATCAAACGGGAAGACGTCAATCGCGCTCTGGTGGATCTACAGAACGCGCGTGGTGCCGCCGACCTTGCGGCGCGGGTCGTCGGGGCGTCACAGCAGGCACTGCGCGACGCGGGCGCGCAGATCGAGCTCGCCCAGAAGGACTTCGACAAGTACGCCCGGTCGAGCTACACCCAGGGCACCAACGTCTCGTCGATCTCGACCTATCTCGGAGCGAAGGGACCCGGCGACGTCCTGGACCGTGCACAGGTGTTGAAGCTTCTGGCGGCGAGCCAGAACGCGGTACTCGAAGGACTGCAGCGGGCGCGGACGGAGCAGGCGAACAGGGACTCCTCGGCCCGCGAGGCGAAGCAGCAGGCGGATGTCGCAGCCGAGCAGGCCGAGGCGAAGAAGTCACTTGCCGAGCAGGCCATCGCCATCGCCCGGGCGGCCTTGCAAGATCAGGCAGCCAAGAAGGCGCAGATCGAAAGCGAACGAGCATCCGCGCAGGCCCAGTTGGAAGCAGCTCGCGGCAGCGTCGCAGGACTGCAAGGCCAGCGTGAGGCCTACGCGGCGTGGGACGAGCAGCGGCGGGCCGAGGAAGCTCAGAGGGCAGCTGTCGCCGCGGCGGCCCGTGAGGCGGCCGCGCAGGCCGCAGCGCGGGTGGCGGCCAACGAAGCGGCGCGCGAACGCGCAGCGGCCCTCTCTGCCGGTCAGCGGGCGCACACCGCCATCGAGGAGGACTCGACCGAGGAGGGCGAGGACTACTCCGCCGATGACGAGACGTCGACCGGCGAGTACGACGAAGAGACCACGACTGACGAGTCCGACAGCGAGTCGTCGAACAGTGGCTCCGGCCTTACCGGCAGCGCCGCGATCGAGACGGTGATCGACCGGGGGCTTTCCCAGATCGGTGTCGAGTACGCGTGGGGCGGCGGCGACGAGAACGGGCCGACCAAAGGCATTCGCGACGGGGGTGTCGCCGACAGTTACGGCGATTTCAACAAGGTGGGTTTCGACTGCTCGGGTCTGATGATCTACGCCTTCGCGGGCATCGGGATTTCATTGCCGCACTACACGGGGTACCAGTACACGGCCGGTGAACAGGTGCCCTCGGAGGAGATGCAGCGCGGCGACATGATCTTCTACGGCCCCAACGCCAGTCAGCACGTCGCCCTGTACCTCGGTGACAACGAAATGCTCGAGGCTCCGCAGTCCGGATCCACCGTCCGGATTTCGCCCGTGCGGTGGGATGGCATGACCCCCTACGCTGTGCGTATGGTCTCGTAAGCCATGGTGTCGACGAAGTAGTTCGCAGTGCGGATCGTGCTTGGTTGCGGCGGGGGTTGCTTGCACCTGGAATAGTTGAGCAAGTACGTGAACGGGCGGAACGATCTAGGTGAAAGCGGTGGATTCTTGGTGACCTCACGTGATGATGCGGTATCGGAGGGCGCAGCCCGGAAGGAGACGCTCGCGAAGGCGTCGCCGGACGGAGTGAAGAATGGTGGCACGGCCAACGGGTCGGGCCCTCAGACCGCTCCCGGCGCGGCGAGTGCATCCGTGCAGAACGCCGCCCCGAAGACTGCGACAAACGCCGTCGCGCCCAGCCTCGCCGCGGACGTTCAGACGTTGGAACGCGCGATCTACGAGGTCAAGCGGGTGATCGTGGGTCAGGACCGCTTGGTGGAACGGATCCTCGTCGGTCTGCTCGCCAAGGGGCATGTGCTCCTCGAAGGTGTGCCGGGCGTCGCGAAGACGCTCGCCGTCGAGACGTTCGCGAAGGTGGTCGGCGGTTCCTTCTCGCGCGTCCAGTTCACGCCCGACCTCGTGCCCACCGACCTCATCGGTACGCGCATCTACCGGCAGGGCCGGGAGGAATTCGACACCGAACTCGGTCCGGTCGTCGCCAATTTCGTACTCGCCGACGAGATCAACCGGGCGCCCGCGAAGGTGCAGTCGGCCCTTCTCGAGGTCATGGCGGAGCGGCACGTTTCGATCGGTGGCAAGCGGTACCACATGCCGGACCCCTTCCTGGTGATGGCCACCCAGAACCCGATCGAGAACGAGGGCGTCTATCCGCTGCCGGAGGCGCAGCGCGACCGGTTCCTGTTCAAGATTCTCGTCGACTACCCCTCGGTGGAGGAGGAGCGCGAAATCGTCTACCGCATGGGTGTCGCGGCGCCGGAGCCGCAACAGGTCCTCGATCCCGAGGAATTGGTCCGTCTGCAGAAGGTTGCCAGTGGTGTGTTCGTGCATCATGCGCTCGTCGACTATGTCGTGCGGGTGATCGCGGCCACCCGTACCCCGGCACAGTTCGGCCTCGCCGATGTCGACGGCTGGATCGCGTACGGAGCTTCGCCGCGTGCCACTCTCGGCATCATCTCGTCGGCGCGGGCACTGGCACTTCTGCGGGGGCGTGACTACGTCGTGCCGCAGGACGTTCTGGAGGTCATTCCGGACGTGCTGCGTCACCGCCTCGTTCTGTCCTACGACGCCCTGGCCGACGAGGTGTCCCCGGACGACGTCATCTCACGGGTTCTGCAGACCGTGGGGCTCCCGCAGATCGCCGCTCAGCCCACTGCGCAGGTCGCTCCGGCCGGGCATCCCGGACCAGGTCCGGTTGCGTCTGTGCCCGGACCGACGGCAATGAGCCAGCCACGGTGAGTGCGCGTACTGCCGGTGCGCAGAGCGCCGGCCCACCGCCGTCCTTTCGTTCCGGCGAGCTGCGCGACCCGAAACTGTCTGCTGCGCTGCGAACCTTGGAGCTCACCGTTCGTCGACGCCTCGACGGGGTTCTGCACGGGGATCATCTCGGTCTGATTCCCGGGCCGGGCTCCGAACCGGGTGATGCCCGCGAATACCAGCCCGGCGACGACGTCCGCCAGATGGACTGGTCGGTCACCGCGCGGACCACGCATCCGCATGTTCGCCAGTCGGTGGCCGACCGCGAACTCGAGACGTGGATGGTGATCGACCTGTCCTCGAGCCTCGACTTCGGCACGGCCGGTTGCGAGAAACGGGACCTCGTCGTGGCAGCTGCGGCTGCTGTCACCCACTTGACCAGTGGTGGGGGCAACCGGGTCGGTGCCATCGTGGCCACCGGCGCACAGACCACCCGTATCCCTGCGCGCGGTGGCCGCATTCACGCCCAGGCCATGCTGCGGCAGATCGCGACCACCCCGCACGCCCCGGACGGTGTCCGGGGTGACTTGCAGAGCGCGGTGGAGTCGCTGCGCCGGCCTCAGCGGCGCCGGGGCCTCGCAGTCGTCGTCAGCGACTTTCTGGGGCCGATCGACTGGGAACGGTCACTGCGGGCAATCTCGGGTCGCCATGACGTCCTCGGCGTGGAGGTGCTCGATCCGCGAGATCTGGAACTACCCGACATAGGGGATGTAGTGCTGCACGATCCGGAGTCCGGACGGACCCGCGAATTCTCGATCACACCGCAGCTCCGCGCGGATTTCGCGCGGGCCGCGGAAGAACATCGCCTGCAGGTGCAGCAATCGTTGCGACGTTGCGGCGCACCGGTGCTCAGTCTGCGGACGGACCGGGACTGGATCGCGGACGTCGTCCGGTTCGTTTCGGCGCGTAAGCACAGTTTCGGAACTGCGACGACGCAGAGGGCTCGCCGGTGAGCCTTTCTCAATTCACCTCGCCGTGGTGGCTGCTCTTCCTCCTCGTCGTGGCTGCGTTGGTGGCCGGGTATGTGTGGGTGCAGCGGCAACGGCACAAGCACACCCTGCGGTTCACGAACTTCGCGTTGCTCGAGAAGGTGGCGCCGTCCAGACCGGGCCGCATTCGCCACGTTCCGGCGTTGCTGATGGTGCTGGCGCTGGTGTTCTTCAGCGTCGCGCTCGCCGGACCCACCGAGGACAAGCGGGTTCCGCGTAACCGGGCCACCGTGATTCTCGTCATCGACGTCTCGCTCTCGATGAAGGCAACCGATGTGGAACCGACCCGGTTGGCCGCCGCCCAGGATGCGGCGAAGTCGTTCGCCGACGGCCTGACCCCGGGCATCAACCTGGGTCTCGTCGCCTTCGCGGGTACGGCGTCGGTGCTCGTCTCGCCGACGACCAATCGGGAAGCGACGAAGGTTGCCATCGACAATCTGCAGTTGAGTGAGCGCACCGCGACGGGGGAGGCGATCTTCACGTCGCTGCAATCGATCGAGACGTTGGCAGCGGTGCTCGGCGGCAGCGATCAGGCCCCGCCGGCCCGCATAGTGTTGCTGTCGGACGGTAAACAGACGGTGCCCGAGAATCCGGACGATCCCCGTGGCGGTTTCACTGCGGCGCGCCAGGCCAAGGAGAAGGACGTACCGATTTCGACCATCTCCTTCGGGACCAGCTACGGCAAGGTCGAGATCGAGGACGAGCGGATTCCGGTGCCGGTCGACGACCCATCTCTGCGGGAAATTGCTTCCCTGTCCGGCGGAAGCTTCTTCACCGCGTCCAGCCTCGAGGAGTTGCGTGACGTCTACGACACCCTCGAGGAACAGATCGGATTCGAGACCACCCGTGGCGATGCCAGCCGGCCCTGGCTGGTGCTCGGGGTCCTGTCGGCGACCGCCGGGCTGATCCTTGCACTTGTTCTGCGTCAACGCCTGCCTTGACGTTCCGTTCGGACCGGCGTTTTCTTCCAGCGATTTCGAACAGATAGGTTGTTCCCCATGTCTAACCCAGAATCTACTGACTCGTCGGTAAGGACGGTGTCCTCTCCTCGCTCGGTGCTGGTCACCGGCGGTAACCGCGGGATCGGTCTCGCCGTCGCTCAGCGTCTCGCGGCGGACGGCCACAAGGTCGCCGTCACGCACCGCGGTTCGGGTGCGCCCGACGGGCTCTTCGCCGTTCAGTGCGACGTCACCGACGCCGAGTCGATCGACCGCGCCTTCAAGGAAGTGGAAGAGCATCAGGGTCCGGTAGAGGTACTGGTCGCGAACGCGGGGATCACCGACGACACCCTCATCATGCGGATGTCGGAGGAGCAGTTCACGAGCGTCGTGGACGCCAACCTCACCGGTGCGTTCCGGGTCGCCAAGCGGGCTACCCGGTCGATGCTGCGGGCCCGTTGGGGCCGTTTCGTGTTCCTGGGTTCCGTCGTCGGTCTCGCGGGCGGACGCGGCCAGGTGAACTATGCGGCCTCCAAGGCCGGTGTGGTCGGCATCGCGCGGTCCCTCACCCGCGAGTTGGGTTCTCGATCGATCACCGCGAACGTGGTCGCCCCTGGGTTCATCGACACCGACATGACGGCAGCGATGGAGGACAAGTACCGGGACATGGCCGTGCAGGCCATCCCGTTGCAGCGCGTCGGCCAGCCGGAGGACGTGGCCGCGGTGGTCAGCTTCCTGGCGTCCGACGATTCGGCCTACGTGTCCGGCGCGGTCATCCCCGTCGACGGCGGCCTGGGCATGGGTCACTGACCCACCCACTTCACTTCCCGGACTTTTCCTACAGGAGGACACCTCATGGGCGGATTGCTCGAAGGTAAGACCATTCTCGTCACCGGCATCATCACCGACGCGTCCATCGCCTTTCACGTGGCGAAGGTGGCGCAGGAGCAGGGCGCGAAGGTGATCATCACCGGGTTCGACCGTCTCCGGTTGATCGACCGGATCGCGCAGCGCCTGCCGCAGCCGGTGCCGCCGGCCGTCGAACTGAACGTGCAGGACACCGCTCACCTCGAGTCGCTCGCCGATCGGGTTCGCGAACTCGCCCCGGAGGGTATCGACGGTGTGGTGCACTCCATCGCCTTTGCGCCGCGGTCCTGCCTGGGCAGCCCGTTCTTCGATGCACCGTGGTCGGACGTCGGGGTCGCTTTCGAGGTGTCCGCCTACTCGTACGCGTCGGTGGCCAAGGCGCTGCTTCCGGTGCTGAACGACGGCGCGTCGATCGTCGGTATGGATTTCGACCCGGCGCGGGCCGTGCCGTTCTACAACTGGATGGGTGTGGCGAAGGCGACGCTCGAGTCGGTCAACCGCTATGTGGCCAAGGAGGTGGGCGAGCGCGGGATTCGCTCCAACCTGGTCGCCGCAGGACCCATCAAGACGCTCGCCGCCAAGGCGATCGCCGGCAGCGCCACCGGACCGGCCGAAGAGATGAACAAGCTGAACACCGCCTGGTCCGACCGGGCGCCGATCGGCTGGAACGTCGACGATCCGGAGCCGGTCGCGAAGACCGTGTGCACCGTCCTGTCCGACTGGCTGCCCGGCACCACGGCGTCGATCATCTACGTCGACGGTGGCGCCCACGCGATGGCCGGATAGCAGGACCCGCAGTAAGGATCACCGACGGCAGCGCGCAGGATTGGCACCATGGTCCAGAAACGGGAAACAGAGTTCGATGCCCTTCTCGTGTTGTCGTTCGGCGGTCCCGAAAAGCCTGAGGACGTGCGCCCCTTCCTCGAGAATGTGACCCGGGGAAGGGGAGTGCCGCCGGAGCGGCTCGACGCGGTGGCCGAGCACTATCTTCACTTCGGCGGTGTGTCGCCGATCAACGCGCTCAATCGCGACATCATCGCCCGGGTCGAGGCGGCGCTGTCCGAAGCCGGTGTCGATCTGCCCGTCTATTTCGGGAACCGCAACTGGCACCCGATGGTCGAGGACACGGTGGCGCAGATGGCCGCGGACGGTGTCCGGTCGGCCTTGGTGTTTCCCACGTCGGCGTGGGGCGGGTATTCGGGTTGCCGTCAGTATCACGAGGACATCGCACGGGCGCGTGCCGCCTTCGGGGATGCGGCACCTCACTTGGTGAAGCTGCGCCAGTACTACGACCATCCCCTCCTGATCGACGCGTTCGCCGATGCGGTGCGGGAGGCGACCACGCAGCTTCCGGCCGAGACCCGCGCCGGCGCCCGTCTGGTTTTCACGGCGCATTCGGTACCTGTCGCCGCGGATGCCAACGCCGGCCCTCCCGACGAGGGCGGCAATCTGTACAGCAGGCAGGTGGCCGAGGCGGCACGGCTGATCGCGAACGCTGCCGGCTTCGGCGACTTCGACCTGGTGTGGCAGTCCCGGTCGGGCCCGCCCCAGGTGCCGTGGCTCGAGCCGGATATCTGTGATCACCTCGAGGCTCTGGCGGCCCAGGGAGTGCGTTCGGTCATCAATTGCCCCGTGGGTTTCGTGTCGGACCATCTCGAGGTCGTGTGGGACCTCGACACGGAGGCCCGCGAAAAGGCGGCCGACGTGGGTATCGACTTCGTGCGCGCGGCCACTCCGGGTACGGATCCTCGTTTCGCCGCACTCGTGCTGGAACTGATGGGCGAGCACCTCGACGGTAGACCGGCCCGGCGACTCGGTACCGAACCGCTCCTCGGTTCCACTTCCGACGGCAGGTCCTGTGCTGTCGACTGCTGCAAGGCCGTGGTCAGGCCGGCCGGGCGTCCCGCGCACACGCATTGATTGCGGCGGTGCGGGCTGAACGCACGGCGGAACGCAGTGGGCGAAGCAGGTCCTCGAGGGAGGCTGCGGCCGATGCGGTGACGGTCCGGGCGGGCGCCATCTGCTCGGCGACGGTGAGGATGGCGGCCACCTGATCCGCGGAGTCCAGGATTCGGAGGGCGCGCGCCGGGATGGTGGCCGGGTACCGGTGCAGCGCCGACTCGGCCAGCGCATCCGCGATGAGGGCGCGCGGGTCGGCGCCGAAGCCGGAATCGAGCATGTGCAGGGTTTCGAGCGCTGCGGCGGCGTCGCGCACCGTTTCCCGCATGGTGAATTCGGCCTCGCCGAGACCGGTGTGATGAGCGTCGACGGGGAGCTGTTCGAGGCAGGAGACGGTCCAGCGCAGCACGTCGGGTCCTTCCACGTGGGGTACCAGACCCGTTCCGGGACGGCCCTGGGGCCCGATGAGGATGCCTTCGCCGGCACTGACCGCTGCGGCCGCGAAGGTGGTTCCTGCGGGGATGCCGCGCACGTCGCCCGGGCCGGGTAGAACGAGTCGGATCTCGGTGTCCGGCTCGGAGACGGCGCGGCGGATCGTCTGCAACAACGCCGCGGCACCTCGGTCCTGCGGGTCGGGCCAGGGCAGCCCGGTGCGTCCGGCCGTCACATGGTCACCCGCGCAGACCAGATGCATCGGCGCCCATGCATGCAGTGCGTCGATGACGTCGTCGGGTGCACTGTTCCCGGCGAGCCAGGAACTGGCCCACACGGTGAGAGTGGCGCTGGGTGAAGTCACGATAAACGAGCATATGTCGGCGTGGCGGGGTGTGTGTAACGGCACCTCTGGCATAGCGTCAGCGCCCGTGAGCGGAGGCGACAGATACGGCGACATCTTTTCCGGACACCCGCGGACCAGGAAGCCGGTGACGCCCACGGTGGCCGCGGAACGGGATCTGGTGGTCGAGGATGCGGGCACCGGGTTCTGCGGGGCGGTGGTGGGGTTCGAGCGAACCTACGACGGTGACTTCGTCCGGCTCGAGGACGGAGCGCGGCGTACCCGGTTGTTCGCGATGCGAGAAGCCGCGTTCCTGATCGACGGGAAGCCGGTCACGTTGGTGCGGCCCGCGGCGAAGCCGGCCGGACCCGTGCGAACGAGGTCCGCATCGGGATCGACCAAAGTCGAAGGTCTGCGGGCCCGCACCGCGCTGGCCAGCCGGATCTGGGTGGAGGGTGTCCACGACGCGGCACTCGTCGAGCGGGTGTGGGGTCACGACCTGCGCGTCGAGGGTGTCGTCGTCGAGCATCTCGAGGGCTTGGACAATCTCGCGGAACGGCTGGCAGAGTTCCGGCCCGGGCCCGGCCGGCGCGTCGGCGTTCTGGTCGACCATCTGGTGACCGGGTCGAAGGAGACACAGCTGACGAAGGGACTCGGCCCGAATGTGCTGGTGACGGGGCATCCCTTCATCGACGTGTGGGAAGCGGTGCGTCCCAGCGCGGTCGGGATCGAGGCATGGCCGAAGATCCCGCGCGGTGAGGACTGGAAGACCGGGGTGTGCCGGGAGCTGGGCTGGGGCACGCCGCGCGACGGCTGGCGTCGGGTCTATTCGGCGGTCGACAGTTTCCGTGACCTCGAAGCTCCGCTGATCGGGGCGGTCGAACAGCTGGTCGACTTCGTCACCGCCCCACACCCAGGTTCTGGTTAGATGGTGTTGTGGCTGCATTGATTTGGCTGGTAGCGGGTGTCCTGCTCGCTGCAGCGGAAGCATTGACGGGGGACTTCTTCCTCCTCATGCTGGCCGGCGGTGCCCTCGCCACGGCCGGGGTCACCGCAGTCACCGACTTCCCCGTGTGGGTCGATGCGGTGTTGTTCGGCGTTCTCTCTCTCGTGCTGATCCTCGGAGTGCGGCCGGTGTTGTTGCGTAAGTTCGCGACCCCGCCGTCGACGCCGATGGGGATCGAGGCGCTCACCGGAAAACAGGCGCTGGTTCTCGAGGAAGTCGCGGAGCACGCGGGACAGATCAAGCTCGGCGGTGACGTGTGGACTGCGCGTCCGCTCGACAGCACCGAGGTATATCCACCGGGAACGACCGTGACGGTGATGCAAATAGACGGCGCTACCGCCGTCGTGTGGAGGGGACCGTAGATGGCAGCACTCATCGTGTTGGTCGTGCTCGTATTGTTCGTCGCTCTGGTGGTGGCCAAATCGGTGGCTCTGGTGCCGCAGGCCGAGGCCGCAGTGATCGAGCGGCTCGGCCGGTATTCGAGGACGGTGTCGGGACAGCTGACGTTCCTCATCCCGTTCGCGGACCGCATCCGGGCCAAGGTGGATCTGCGCGAGCGCGTGGTGTCGTTCCCGCCGCAGCCGGTGATCACCCAGGACAACCTGACTCTGTCCATCGACACGGTGGTGTACTTCCAGGTCACCAATCCGCAGGCCGCGGTGTACGAGATCAGCAACTACATCGTCGGTGTCGAGCAGCTGACCACCACCACGCTCCGCAACGTCGTCGGTGGCATGACTCTGGAAGAGACGCTGACGTCGCGGGACTCGATCAACGGGCAGCTACGGGGTGTGCTCGACGAGGCCACCGGCCGGTGGGGGCTTCGGGTCGCCCGAGTCGAGCTCAAGAGTATCGATCCGCCACCCTCGATTCAGGAGTCGATGGAAAAGCAGATGAAGGCGGACCGCGAGAAGCGGGCCACCATTCTGACCGCCGAGGGACACCGCGAGTCGGCCATCAAGACCGCCGAGGGCGACAAGCAGTCCCGGATCCTCGCCGCGGAGGGCGCCAAGCAGGCGTCGATCCTCACCGCCGAGGGGGAGCGGCAGTCCCGGATCTTGCGCGCGCAGGGTGAACGGGCGGCCAAATACCTTCAGGCGCAGGGTCAGGCGAAGGCCATCGAGAAGGTGTTCGCCGCGATCAAGGCGGGAAAACCGACCCCTGAGCTGCTCGCGTACCAGTATCTGCAGACGCTGCCGCAGATGGCGCAGGGCGACGCGAACAAGGTGTGGTTGGTGCCCAGCGACTTCGGTGACGCGCTCAAGGGATTCGCGAAGACCCTCGGAGCTCAGGGCCAGGACGGCGTGTTCCGGTACGAGCCGTCCACGGCGGACGAGGATCTACCGAAGCCGGAGGACGACTCCGACGAGGTCGCCGAGTGGTTCGAAACCAAGTCCGACCCGGCCATTGCCCGGGCGGTGCGCGCCGCAGAGGTGGAGGCGCGTCAGCCCGTCGACGGTCCGCTCACGAAGATTGGTGGGGCCGAGGAGCATTCGCTCGGGCCGAGTGCGGCGCCGGGACAGCTTCCGCCGCCGGTGCCGCCGCAGGATCGGTGACCTCGGGCGGGCCGGACCCCGGGGTGTCGCTCAGCCCGATGCGGGTATGCAGCCACCGCAGCGGGCGCGGCGCCCACCAGTTCAGGTCGCCGGCGATCTGCATGAACGCCGGTACCAGGACACCGCGGATCAGTGTGGCATCGACGATGATGGCGAGCGCGGTGCCGATCCCGAACATCTGCATGAACGACAGGCCGGTGGAGAACGACAGCAGCGTCACCGTGAGCAGTGCCGCCGCGCTGCTGACGATGCGACCGACGCGGCCGAGTCCCTCGATGGTCGCCTCGGTTGTACTCGCGCCGGCGTCATGGGCTTCCTTGATGCGGCTGAGTAGGAAAATCTCATAGTCCACGGACAGCGCGAAGGCGATGCAGCACAACAGCACCACCATGCCGATGTTCAATGGGGCGGGCGTCGCGCCGGTGAGCCAGGCGAGGTGGCCGTCCTGGAACACCCACACCATCGCACCCACGACGGCCGACAGTGTGAACACGTTGAGCACCAACGCCTTCAGCGGCAGGATGACGCTTCCGGTGAACAAGAACAGCAGCACGAAAGTCGCGACCGCCATCAGACCGATGGCCAGAGGTAGCCGGTCCATGATGGCGGTGCGACTGTCGATGAGCGTGGCGGTGGGTCCGCCGACCGCAAGGTCGTCTCCGGTTACCGCGGGCAGGTCTCTGATCGCGCGGACCAGGTCCTGCGCGGCCTCCGACTGGGCGCCGACCGAGGGCTGCACGAGCAGGAAACCGGCCTCTCCCGCTGCGAACCGAGCGCTCTCAGGTCCCGGGCCGAGGACCAGATCCCCCTTCTCGTAGCGGCCGAACACGCCGTCGACCCGGGCGACGTCGGTCATGGTGGAGATCTCCCGGGCGAGTGGCCCGTGGGACCTTCCGTCCTGCGGGGTCGGCACCGTCACGGCGTCGGCGCCGCCGGCGGAATAGTTCTCTCGGATGTCGACGGTGACCTGGCGGGCCGCCGACCCGCCGGGCAGGGCGCGCTCGTCCGGTGTCGCATACTGCGCGTGGAGGAACGGGATTCCCAGCACCAGCAGGAGTGCGACGACGGGAAGCGCTGTTCGCACCGGTCTACGGGTGACCGCAGCCGCGGTTCGCCGCCAGAACAGCGAGTCGGATGCCGGTGTTTTCTTCCGTCGGAGCACCGTCAACCGGTCTACCCGGGTTCCGAGCACAGCGAGCAGCGCGGGTAACACCACGACGGCGCCCAGCGCCGCAACGGCGACCACCGCCATCGCGGCCAGACCGACCGATCGCAGGAAGTAGGTGGGGAACACCAGCATTCCGGTCATCGCGACCATGACCGTCGCGGCGCTGAACACGATGGTGCGCCCGGCCGTCGTCACCGTGTCGACGACCGCTTCCTGGGGATCGCGGCCGGCGGCTCGTTCTTCACGGAACCGGGAGACCAGGAGCAATCCGAAGTCGATCGCCAGGCCCAGCCCGAACGCGGTGGCCACGGTGAGCGCGTACACCGAGACATCGGTGATCTGGGCGAGACCGAAGAGCACCACCATCGTCGCGAGGATCGAGATGATACCCAGGGTCAACGGCAGGAGCGCGGCCACCACGCTGCCGAACGCCACCACGAGCAGGACGAGTGTTGCCGGGACGGCGATCGATTCGGCCAGGAGGAGATCGTCGGCGACCTGCTGCTCGATGGCGTCGGTCAGGCCCAGCTTGCCGCCGGCGACCACCTCGATCGCGGGGTCGTCGGACGGCAATGCCTCGACGAGCGTGTGGGTGCGCCGCGCCGCCTGCTCCGGGTTACCCCCGACGTGCAGCAGCAACAGAGCCGAGCGTCCGTCGGTGCTGCGGAGCTCGGCGGAATTCGCTACCCAGTAGGAGGCCACTTCGGTGATGTCCGGTTCCGACGTGATCGACCGTCGCAATTGTTGTGCGGCTGCGGCGACGTCCGGGGTGTTCACGTCGCCGCTGCGCGCCGTGACCTGGAGCACCAGATTCGGACTCGCGGTGCCGAACTCCGCCTCGAGGAATCGCTCCGCTTGCGCAGACTCGGAGCCTGGGTCGTCGAAACCGCCCACTTTCAGGTGCTCGGACACCCCCGCCCCGAAAATTGCGGACAGTACGAGGAGGGCGACCGCGACTGCCAGGACGCGGCGCGGGAAGGACACGATGAGGGTGGCGAGGCGCCTCAGCACGACGCTACCGCTTCGTCACGGCCGGTCATCGGGGCGTAGCGCCGCAGCAACGGCCGCAGCAGACGGAACAGCTGTTCGGGGGACTGCGTGAGGTAGAAGTGGTCGCCCGCGAGAATCTGCACTTCGCACGGCTGTGTGGTGTGACGGTTCCAGGCGTGCAGGTCGTGTTCGTTGACGAGCGGATCGGCGTCCGCCCCGAAGAGATGCATCGGGCATTCGAGCGGCGGGTCACCGGGGTCGACGTAGTTGCAGCAGACGCGCAGATCGTCGCGCACCACCGGAAGCCAGTGCCGCACCCAATCGGGCCAGTCCAGGAACTCGGCCGGAACACCACCCACATCGCGAAGGAACTGGATCAAGGTGGTGTCGTCCAGGCTGTCGACCGGTGGGAACGGTGCGGGAAGGTGCGGCGCCCCGTATCCCGACAGCAGCAGGGCCCTGGGCAGGAGACGATGCCGGGATCGACGCCGGCAGGCCAGCCGATAGGCCACGAGCGCGCCCAGGCTGTGTCCGAAGAAGAGGTGCGGAACCGTCAGGGCGTCGTCGAGTTCGGACTCCAGGTCGGTGAGGAGGGACTCGAGGTCGACGAATCGAGTTTCTCCGGCGCGGCCCTCCCGGCCGGGCAGCTGCACGGGCCACACCGAGGCGTAGGGATGCAGTGCACGATGCCAGGGGCGGTACATCGACGACCCGCCACCGGCGTGATGGAAGCAGAACAGGCGTAGTGCCGCGTCGGCCCCGGGCTGGTCGAGATAGCGGCTGTGCATGGCACTAGTCGCCGTCCCGGAGTGCAGCGAGTTCTTCGGCCAGAGTTTTCACCGTGTAGCGGATCTGGTCCTCGGAGTGGCACGAGGTGACAAAGAATCTCAGCCGCGCCAGGTCCTCGGGTACGGCGGGATAGAGAATGGGGTTCACGTTGATTCCGCGCTCCAGCAGCCTGTTCGACAACTTCAGCGTTTTCAGCGAGTCACCGACGATGCAGGGAATGACAGGCGTGTCCCGCGTGTCACCGGTATCGATGCCGGCCTCGGTGGCCAGTGAGAGGAACAGCTGCGCATTGTGTCGCAGCAGGTCGAGCACCTCCGGCTGGGCGCGCATCTGACGAATCGCGGCCAGTGATGCCGCGGCATTCATGGGTGTCATGCCGACGCTGTAGACGAAGCCGGGGGTGGTGTATTTGAGGAACTGGATCAGCTCGGAACTCCCGGCTACGTATCCGCCGCAGCCGGCCAGCGCTTTCGACATGGTGCCGGACCACAACTCGACATCACCGCGGTCGACACCGAAATGTTCGCCGATACCGCCGCCGGTTGCCCCGAGCACCCCGATGCTGTGCGCCTCGTCGATCATCATCAGCGCCTGATGCTTCTTCTTCACCGCGATCATGGCGGGAAGGTCGGGGATATCGCCGTCCTGGCTGTACACGCCCTCGATGAGGATGAGGACCCGCCGGTACTGCGGCCGGATCGCGGTGAGCAGGGCGTCGAGCGCATCGTGGTCGTTGTGCGGGAACGGACGGCGGGTGGCGCCGGACAGTGTGCAGCCCTGCAGGATGCTGTCGTGCGCCAGGCTGTCGTGAATGACGAGGTCGCCTTCACCGACGAGGTGCCCGATCACGGTCACGTTGGTGGCGTGCCCACTGACCAGGACGATGGCGTCCTCGGTGCCGAGTAGTGCGGCGAGTTCGGTCTCGAGCTCGCGGTGGACCGGCTTGTCGCCGGAGAGCAGCCGGCTGGCCGAGCACGAACTGCCGTAGCGGGCGACGGCGTCCTGTACGGCGGCGACCACGGCGGGATGGCCGGACATGCCGAGGTAGTTGTAGCTGGAGAAGTTGAGAACTTCGTTCCCGCCGATGATCGAGGTGTCGCGGGTGACCCCGTCGTTGATCAGGAAGTACGGGTTGGTGACGCCGAACCCTTCGGTCATGGTCAGGCGCTCGGAAAGTGCCTTGACCTCGGGAAAGTCGGAGATGCGGTACTCGGGCCGGACCATGCGGGGGGCGGTCGCGGGGCCCGCCGACGCCACCGCAGGTTCGGGGGTCGGGGCAGCGGCCGGCGACGTTGCCGGTTGCAACTGCGTGGTCACGTGGTCGATCAGGTCGCCGAGGGTCGTCGACGGCGAGAACCACTCCGGGTCGATGACCAGTTCCGGGAAGGTTCGCCTCAGCCCACTGAAGAGGTCGGCGACCATGATCGAGTCGAATCCGAGGTCGCCGACGATGGTGTGTGCGGTCCGCAACGACCCGGCCGGAAACCCGCTGACACGCGCCGCCTCGCCGCGGATTCCCTCGGCAATCTCCCCGGAAACGCGTTCGCGGGTGGCGGTGTCGGCGTGGGGTGTCGTCAACGCGGGCGTCGAGATGTCGGCACCGTTATGAGCGACGGCGGCGAGGACGGCGGCCTGCTCCCGGAACAGTGCAATCAGGTGCTCCATGGTGGAGTCCTCCGCTTTCGGTGCGTCGGTGATCGGCGTGGTGGGCGGTTGAGCGTCGGCCGCCTCGGTCGCTGTGGTCACCCCGACAGTGGTGGAAACCGACGTCCAGAAGCGGGCGGTGGTTGCGAAGGAGTAGCCGGGCAGTCGTCGGCGCACACGCGCGCCCGGTTCGTAGAGCGCATCCCAGTTGGGGTCGACACCGTCCCGGTACAGGGCAGCGACGGTGTCGGTGAGCTCGTGACCGGTGGCCGCCGGGCCGGGGCACGGTAGGAGGTACTTCGCGGCGAGTTCGGGATGAGCGCGGGTGAGGATCGGCGCCAGGACCCGTGCGGGTCCCACCTCGATCAGATGCGTCGGTTCGGACGCCACCGCGGCAGTGGCCGCGTCCGCGAACTGCACCGTCGCCTCGATGTGGTCGGTCCAATAGGTGGCATCCATCGGTTCGTCCACGTCGAGTAGCCGTCCGTGCACGGTGGAGAAGATCGGGATGGTCGGTGTCCGGTAGGTGCAGCCGGCCGCGACCTCGGCGAAGGCGTCGGACACGGGCCTCATCAGCGGCGAGTGGAACGCGTGGGAGACGGCGAGAGGCCGGACCGCGAAACCCTTCCCGGCCAGACACTTTCGGATCACCTCGAGTGCGCCCGCCGACCCGGACAGCACCAGGTCCCGTGGCCCGTTCACCGCTGCCAGCGCGACCGACGGTTCACCGGCGAGGAGATCGGCGACCTCCTCCCGGGCGGCGCGCACGGCCAGCATCGCACCGCCCTCGGGCAACTGCTGCATGAGCCGCCCCCGGGCGGTGATGAGGCGGCACGCGTCGTCCAGGTCGAAAACGCCGGCCAGCGCCGCGGCCGCGTATTCGCCGACGCTGTGGCCGACCAGCCACGCGGGCTCGATGCCGATCTCGGCGAGCACTCGCGCCAGCGCGTACTCCACGGCGAAGAGAGCGGGCTGCGCGAACTCGGTTCGACGGATGTCGTCGTCACCGGCGTCGAGCAGCAGCGCGCGGACCGATCGGCCCAGATGCGGTGCCATCTGCTCGTCCACGTCCGCCAAGGCGAGTCGGTACGCCGCGGACTGCTCGTGCAGCTGACGCGACATTCCCGGGTACTGTGCGCCCTGACCGGTGAAGAGCCAGCCGGTGCTCACCGGCCGTGCGGTTCCGGACGACACCTCGAGCAGGCCGGGGTCGGTCGTAAGCTTGCGCAGGGCGGACACGGCCTCGTCGCGGTCCTGTACGGGCACCGCAAGGCGGTGGCGTCCGGAGGCTTTCACCCGGTTGGAGGTCCAGCACACCCTGGCCAGTTCGGTAGCGGGGCGGGTGGCGAGATGGTCGGCGAGGACGGCGGCGTTGCGTCGCAGGCCCTCGCTGTTGTTCGACGCCAGGGTGAGTACGCCGCCGCCGACGACGCCCACCGGGACGGCCTCGTCGGCGGGCGCGGCGGCCAGGAGCAGGTGGGCGTTGGTGCCGCCGAGCCCGAAGCTGCTGACCGCACCGTAGACGTCGCCGTCGGGCAGGCTCATCGGCTCCTTTGCGAGACGGAGCCCGTTGTCGGCCAGTCGAAGTCGAGGGTTCTCGTCCTCCGCGCAGCGGGTGGGCGGTACCACACGGTGGTGCAGGGCCAGCGCTGCTTTGATCACCCCGGCCACCCCGGCCGCACCCTCCGTATGGCCGAGGTTGCCCTTGATCGATCCGATCGCGCACGGCTGCGGGCGGGGAACGCCGTGGAGGTGACCGAGTGCCTTGATCTCGATCATGTCGCCGAGCACGGTTCCGGTGCCGTGCGCTTCGACGAACGCGACGCGGTCCGGCGTCACCCCGCCGCGCCGATAGGTTTCGCCGATGACCTGCTGTTGGGCCCACCGGTTGGGTGCGGTGATTCCGTTGCTGCGGCCGTCGTTGTTGACCGCGCTCGCCTTGATCACCGCGTAGATCGGCAACCGCTCGGCCTGCGCGTCCTCGAGGCGGCGCAGCACGAGCACGGCGGCACCTTCACCCCGGCCGATACCGTTCGCCTTGGCGCTGAACGGTTTGCATCGTCCGTCCGGCGCCGACAGCCCGGCCTGGGTGTAGAAGACGTTCAAGGCGGGGGTGAGGGCGATATTGACGCCGCCTGCGAGCGCTTGTTCGCACTCGCCGGCGCGTAACGCCGCGCAGGCCAGGTGGACGGCGACCAGGGACGACGAACACGCGGTGTCGACCGCGATACTCGGGCCCTCGAGGTCCAGTTGATACGAGATTCGATTTGCGGTCATGAAGTAGCCGTTGCCACTTCCGAGTTGCGGCGTGATCCGCGAGAGGTCGCTCATCTGCAGATTCCACTCGTTGGCCATCACGCCGACGAATACGCCGGTGTTCGAACCGGCTTGGCCCCGCGGATCCAGGGTGGCGTCCTCGAGGGCGCGCCACGCCGTCTGCAGGAGCAGGCGTTGCTGCGGGTCCATGGCCTCGGCCTCGCGGGGGGCGATGCCGAAGAACTCGTGATCGAAAGCGTCTGCGTCGCTGAGGAATCCGCCGCTACGATTGTTGATCGCGCCCGGTCCACCCGCTTCGTTGTAGAAGTCGTTCGCGTGCCATCGGTCTTCGGGGACGTCGACGATTCCGTCGCCGCCGGCCATCAGCAGCCTCCAGAGCGCGTCGGCGTCCGTTGCCTGCGGGAATCGGCAGTCGAGGCCGACGATGGCGATGTCGGTCATGCGGCCCTCTCGTACCGGTCCTCGACTTCGGTGGTGATGAAGACAGCCATCTCGGCGATGGTGGGGTAGTCGAATACCACAGTGGGGTCCAGTTCGAGCTCCCACTGGTCTTCGATCTCGCCGCACAGGCTCACCGCAGACACCGATTCGATTCCCAGCTCGGCGAGCGGGATGTCTGGGTCGACATTGTGCACCGGCTGCTCTGTATAGAATGCCACCCTTCGGGTGAGCCAGTCGATAGCCGGGGTGAGGTCGCGGGTGGGGTTCACGAAAGCAGGCATGGGGACGTTTCCTTGTCGGCGAGGGTGGGGGTGGAGGTCAGGCGTGTGCAGGTGTGGCGGTTCGGCTGCGGAGGCCCTGGACCGCCGGATCGATTTCTTCGTGCAGCACCGCATCCACCCTGTTCTCGAGGAACGACGCGCGCATCGATCGGCGTTGAACCTTTCCGCTGGTGGTGCGGTGCACCCCGTGCCGATCTACCAGGACGACGCTCGGCGCCGGCACGTCGAAGGCCCGGGCGACGGAGAGTTTGATCTTTCGGGCGAGGTCCGTGATCGTCACGGTGTCGTTCGCTCCGTGACCCTGATCGAGCAACCCGGTCTTGACCTCGTGGATCACCAGGAGGCGCTCGTGGCGTCCGGTGTCCATGGAGAACACCACTCCGGCCGATCCGGTGAGGGCTGGATGCAGTTCGCGCACCGCCTCCTCGATGTCCTGGGGGTACAGGTTGCGTCCGTTGACGATCAGCAGGTCCTTGAGCCGGCCCGTGACAAAGATTTCACCGCCGACGGAAGCGCCGAGGTCACCGGTGCGCAGGAACGGCCCGTCCCCGCCGAGGGTGGTGGCGTGGAACTTCTCCTCGGTGTCCTCGGGCCGATTCCAATAGCCGGCGGTGACGCTGCCACCGCGGATCCACAGTTCCCCGACCCGGCCCTCGGGCAGCTCGTCGGTGGTGTCCGGATCGACGACGCGAATGTCCACACCGAATGCGCGGCCGCTGCTCACCAGTCGGGTGCCACCGGCCATCGGAGTGAGCTCGTTGCGCTCGAGTGCGGCCGGGTCGACATCGAGGTACACCGGCGGGCTGCCCACGGCTCCGGCGGTGGCGAGCAACGTCACCTCGGCCATTCCGTAAGCCGGGAAGAACGCGTCCGCCCGGAACCCGTAGGGCCGGAGCCGGTCGAGGACGGCCTCGAGGGTACGGGGGCGAATCGGTTCTGCCCCATTGAGAGCGACCCGCACCGAGGAGAGGTCCAGGCCGGTCAACTGGTCGTCGGGAATCCGGCGGGCGAGAAGGTCGTACGCGAAGTTCGGGCCGACGGTGATGTCGGCGCGGTAGCGATCGATCAACTGCAACCAGCGCACCGGGCGCTTGAGGAAGGTCATCGGCGACATGAAGGCAAGGTTGCTGCCGGCGTAGAGGGGGAGCAGCAGCATGCCGATCAGCCCCATGTCGTGGAAGTGTGGAAGCCAGCCCACAACGCTGCCGGCGTCGCCGTCTCTGATGGCCGCAGACATGGCCTCGATCATGGCCGCGGCGTTGTGCAGGAGGTTCCCGTGGGTCACCATCACGCCCTTGGGCTCACTGGTGGATCCCGAGGTGTACTGGAGTAAGGCGAGGGTGTCGCCGTCCAGTTCGGGCATCTGCCACTCGTCGGGGTCGCCGAGTTCGGCGGCGTCGGTCGACGCGACGGCGACCGTGCCGGTGAGTCCGGAGTCGCCGATCCACGCCGTCAGCAGTTCTTCGATCGCGGACGTGGTGAGCACCAGACCGACGTCGGCGTCCTCGAACATCGTGGCCACCCGCGCCATGCTGCGGGCGTCGTGCGGCACGGGGGCAGGTACGGCGACGACACCGGCGTACAGGCATCCGAGGAATGCGCGAAGGAAGTCGATGCCGTCGACGTACAGCAGCATCACCGGGCGGTGGGCCTCGGGCCGCGTCGACAACCACGACGCGATCGCCCGCGCATCCTGGTCCAACTGGCGGTAGGTGAGAACCTCTTCGACGAGTTCGCGGCCGACCTCGCGATGGTAGGTGTAGGAGCGTTCCTCACCGTAGGTGGCGGCCTGAGCTCGAACGTGTGACACGAAGTCGGAATGCACGTGATCTTCTCCCTCGAAGTGGACGATTCCTACTCTCGTCCGCATCGCCGGGGGATTCCATCAACCCCAGGGGTGGAATCACCCCCACCTCCGGTTGGTCTCGCGTCACCGTGGGATGGGCAGTGTCACCGGGCATTTGAGTGCCTCGAGAGGTTGATCGTTCTGTGCCGCAGGGCTTTTCGGTGAGGCCCCGGGCTAGGTGATGAGCGCCCGCCCGACGCCGCACACGGCGATGGCCCAGAGCACGCTGGTGAACGTGCCGATGATGAACTGCTCGGAGGCGTGTGGTTCGCGCAGTTCGGGGTAGCGGGCCAAGCTTTTGACGGCCAGGACCACGGCGATACCCTCCGGCCACCCGGCGAGGATCGCGGCGGCGACGGCGGCACGCTCGAGCAGTCCGATCACCCGACCGCCTCGCAATGGGCCCGCCTCGGGCCGGGGGTCGTCACCGGAATCGGGCTGGCGCCGGGCGATCCTGAAGGCGGCGAGCACCATCGGCGCCCCGCCGGTGGTGGCCGCTGCTGCACACAGCACGAGCGTCGCACCCAGTGCGAAACCCTTCACCGGTGTGGTGGCGGAGCCGGCGACCGCGGCCACGGCGAGGGCGGCAAGCCCGACGAGTGGGGCCGCCCACTGGGACACCCAGCGGGGAACGCGCTGTGTGGCAAGCACCAGCGGTGCCAGCGCCGCGACGCCGAGGGCGAGGAGCGCGACCGCCGTCATGAATCCGCCTTCTGCAGGAGTCGTTCGGCCAGTCGGCGGCCTGCCGTCTCCACCTGCCACCCCGCGGTGGCGAGGCGTTGTGAGACGGCCTGCTTGCTGATGCCGAGTGTTTTAGCCGCCTCCGTCTGGGTGAGCCCGCGCCGCATCTGCGCGACAGCTTCGCGGCCTTCGTCGGTACGGCGGGTGAGGAGAACGGCGACGAGGGTGAGTGCGGTGTCGGCGTCCGCGGACAAGTCGGTGTCGGAACCCTCCACCGCAACCCGGCCCGGGGCACTTTTCGCCCGCTCGACGGCGACGCGGGCGAGTTCGAACGCCGGTCCTCGGCCGGCCCGCGTCTCGTCGGGAAGCGGTTCTTCCACGGCGCCGGCACCGATGCCGATGCTCCAGTGTTCGCGACCGACGAGGTCGAGGGCGAGAGCCACCACGGTCCCGGGATCTGCCACGACCGCCTGCATCTCGTCGCCGGCCGTGCGCTGAAACGGGCGGACGAGGCGGTGATCACCGAGTTCGGCGATCAGGTCGCCGACACGGTCGACGTCGCGGCGACTTCCGCGCTGGTCGACGGTGAGGACGAACATTCGTCAAGGCTAGAACCTGGAAACCTGTCTGTCAAGACTCGTAACTTGACATCGCCCGTTCAAGGATGAGGGATAGACACACCCTCGGTCAGCGGCAACTCCTCGGCATCGGATCGATCGAGGGGACGCCGAGAATCGACGATCAACCCGAGAATGCCGACGACGACGCACACACCGGACAGCAGGAGGAGGGCTGGATTCGTCTCGCCGCTCAGGGCGTCCCCGAGAACCACGATCCCCACCGTTCCGGGGAGGATGCCCACGACCGTGGCGAGCACGTAGGGGAGCAGCCGGATGGAGGAGACGCCGCTGCAGTAGTTGACCACGGAGAACGGGACGAATGCGATCAGCCGGAGAGAGCCGACGGCGAGCCACCCCCGTCGGGCGATCCGCTCGTCCACCCGCCGGATCGTCGGGCTGGAGATGCGTTGCCACACGACGTCCCGGCCGATGGCGCGCACCAGATACAGAGCCAGCACCGCGCTGACCGTTGCGGCCGCGACAGTGATCGCGATGCCGAGCCAGGCCCCGAACAGCAACCCGGCACTCAAGGTGAACACGGTGCGGGGGAACGGGAATATCGTCACCAGCGCATGCGCGACGAAGAAGACCAGCGGAAACGCCGGGCCCACCGACTGCGCCCATTCCCGGATCTGCAGAACGGACGGATGGGGTGCCACCACCGCGACGACCACCAGCACGATTGCCAGTGCGGCGACGCCGATGACCCTGCGGTTCCCCAGGCGTCTCTTCACAGGGCACCAGGCTACCCGGCCGGACCGCGAAGGGTCGTGCGAGGAAAACAGTCGAGAGCACGGTCGTAGCGGAAGCCGTCCCATCCGGACACCGCCGCCACGCAGGCGCGCCCCCGGCTCGCGGGCGACAATTCGGGCCAGCGCGGCGGCGGCCATCCTCCTACGATGGAGTAGTTCGCCGCGGAAAACGACCTCCCCTGACGGGCACGGTCAGCCGATAGAACCGATGAATGGCGGTGCCCTGGGCGTCGAACTCTTCCGGCGTCATGCTCATGACCTGAGGTTATCCATCATGTGGTGATCCTCACGATAGGAGAGCGGAGTCTGCGGCTAGCATCACACCAACACAACATATTGATCGATCGCTCATCAGGGCCATGCAGGGAGAGGAAGCGGACACCGTGTCATTAGCTTCAGAAACCGAGGAAGCTGCGCGGGCATATACCGACTGGCAGCGCTCCGTGGCGGGAGTCCTCGCGAAATCGCGGCGAGTCGACGCGGCAGACCTCGGTCCGGAACCCGAGAAGCTCCTCGAGACCACCACCTACGACGGTGTGACCGTCGCGCCGCTCTACAGCCCCCGGGACGAGCGTCCCGAGCAGCCGCTTCCCGGCGCATTCCCTTACGTTCGGGGCGTCGACGCCACTCGGGACGTCAACTCCGGCTGGCTCGTCAGCGCCCGATTCGGTGCGGGCGCCGATCCGGCGGACGTCAACCGGTCCATCCTCGACGCCTTGGAAAACGGGGTCAGCGCGGTCTGGCTCACCGTCGGTGAGAACACGCTGCCCGTCAGGTCGCTGGAGACGGCGCTCGACGGCGTGCTGCTCGACCTCGCCCCGCTCACCCTCGATGCCGGAACCGAGGTGACAGCCGCGGCCCGTGCATTGTTCGCCCTGCTCGAGGCGCGTGCGTCCGCCGGTGACGGCGTCACCGATCGCACCACGGTGCGCGTCCACCTCGGTGCGGCGCCGCTGACGAGTGCCTTCGCCGGTGTGACGGATATCGATCTCGGTGACGCGGTGGCACTGGCCACCGAGGCGTCGACCCGACCGGAACAGGTGCGCGCGATCACCGTGGACGGCACCGTCTTCCACGACGCGGGCGCCTCCGACTCGGAGGAGCTCGGTGCGTCCGTCGCCGCCGGGCTCGAGTACCTGCGGGCGCTCACCGCGGGTGGGCTGCCGATCGGAAAAGCGTTCGGCCAGATCGATTTCCGGTTTGCGGCGACCGATGACCAGTTCCAGACCATCGCCAAGTTCCGCGCCGCCCGGTTGGTGTGGGCCCGGATCGCCCAGGTATGCGGTGCCTCCGACTTCGGCGGCGCGCCGCAGCATGCGGTCACGTCCGCCGCGATGATGTCGCAGCGTGATCCGTGGGTGAACATGCTCCGCACCACCCTCGCCGCGTTCGGCGCCGGGGTGGGCGGTGCCGACGCGGTGACGGTGTTGCCGTTCGATGCCGCGCTGCCCGCGGGGGCGCTGGGGGTCTCGCAGACCTTCGCCGATCGGATCGCCCGCAACACCCAGTTGTTGCTGCTCGAGGAATCGCACCTCGGCCGCGTGCTCGACCCCGCCGCCGGATCGTGGTACGTCGAGGATCTCACGCAGCGGATCGCGGAGAAGGCGTGGGAATTCTTCCAGCAGATCGAGTCGGCCGGCGGATATCTCGCGGGCCTGGACGCCGGACAGATCACCGAGCGAATCAACTCGACGCGGGCGCAACGCGAATCGGACATCGCACACCGCAAGACCGCGGTCACCGGGGTCAACGAGTATCCCAATCTGGAGGAGGCGCCACTGCCTCCCGGTGCCGCGGACACCGGACGGGTGGCGCGATACGCCGCCGCCTTCGAACGGCTCCGCGACCGCTCCGACAGCTATCTGGCGGCCCACGGGGTCCGGCCCACCGCGTTCCTGGCTCCGCTCGGACCGGTCGCCGAACACAACGTGCGCACCACCTTCAGCACGAACCTGCTGGCATCGGGTGGCATCGCCGCAGTCAATCCCGGACCCCTCGCGGTCGGTGACGGCAGCATCGCGGCCGCAGCGGCACAGTCCGGGGCCGGTATCGCGGTGATCTGCGGTACCGACAAGCGGTACACCGCCGACGCCGCGGCCGCGGTCGAGGAACTGCGCGCTGCGGGTGTGGGCACCGTTCTCCTGGCGGGTCCGGAGAAGGTCGTTGCCGACGTGGACGGGGCAGCCCGTCCCGACGGATTCGTCACAGCACGCATCGATGCAGTCTCGGTCCTGTCCGATCTGCTCGACATCATCGAGAGCGCGGGGAACACCTCGGGCGACACAGGGAGCAAGAAGTGACTACTCGCGAGGTCAAGCACACGATCGGCAGCTTCGCCGACGTGCCGCTGGAGGATCCTCAGTTTCCGCAGCCGGCCGCACCGACCGCGGAACAGACGGACGCATTGATCGCCGCCGCCGCGGCGGCGAACCACTACACCCCGGAACAGGTGGTGTGGTCCACGCCCGAGGGAATCGACGTCAAACCGGTCTACACCAAGGCCGACCGCGACGCCGCCGAGTCCGAGGGTTACCCGGTGGGCAGCTTCCCCGGTGCCGCGCCGTTCGTGCGTGGGCCGTACCCCACCATGTACGTCAACCAGCCGTGGACCATCCGTCAGTACGCCGGATTCTCGACGGCCGCCGAGTCCAACGCCTTCTACCGCCGCAACCTTGCGGCGGGGCAGAAGGGTCTGTCGGTGGCGTTCGACCTGGCCACCCACCGCGGCTACGACTCCGACCACCCGCGCGTCGCCGGTGACGTGGGCATGGCCGGTGTGGCCATCGACTCGATCCTCGACATGCGGCAGCTGTTCGACCACATTCCCCTCGACAGCGTCAGTGTGTCGATGACCATGAACGGTGCCGTTCTGCCGATCCTGGCCCTGTATGTGGTGGCGGCGGAGGAGCAGGGTGTCGCTCCGGAACAGCTGGCCGGAACCATTCAGAACGACATTCTGAAAGAGTTCATGGTCCGCAACACCTACATCTATCCGCCGAAGCCGTCGATGCGCATCATCTCGGACATCTTCGCGTATACCAGCACGAAGATGCCGCGGTTCAACTCCATCTCCATTTCCGGGTACCACATCCAGGAGGCCGGTGCCACAGCCGATCTGGAGCTGGCGTACACGCTCGCCGACGGTGTCGAATACCTCCGCGCCGGGCTCGACGCCGGCATGGAGATCGACAAGTTCGCGCCGCGGTTGTCGTTTTTCTGGGCCATCGGCATGAACTTCTTCATGGAGGTCGCCAAGCTGCGGGCCGGTCGTCTCCTGTGGAGTGAACTGGTTGCCCAGTTCGAGCCGAAGTCGGCGAAATCGCTGTCGCTGCGCACACATTCGCAGACATCGGGTTGGTCGCTCACCGCCCAGGACGTCTACAACAATGTGGCCCGCACCTGCGTCGAGGCCATGGCCGCTACGCAGGGGCACACCCAGTCTCTGCACACCAACGCACTCGACGAGGCGCTGGCGCTGCCGACGGACTTCTCCGCCCGCATCGCCCGCAACACCCAGTTGTTGCTGCAGCAGGAATCGGGGACGGTCCGCCCGATCGACCCGTGGGGCGGCTCCCACTACGTCGAGTGGCTCACTCACGAGCTGGCGAACCGCGCCCGGGCGCACATCGCCGAGGTCGAAGAGGCCGGCGGTATGGCGCAGGCCATCAGCGAGGGCATCCCGAAACTGCGCATCGAAGAGGCCGCCGCCCGCACCCAGGCGCGCATCGATTCCGGTCGTCAGCCGGTCATCGGTGTCAACAAGTACCGGGCCGAAGAGGATCAGAAGATCGAGGTCCTCAAGGTCGAGAATTCGAGGGTCCGCAAGGAACAGCTCGAGAAGCTCGCACGCCTGCGTGAGGAACGCGACCCCGTCGCGGTGCAGGCGGCACTCGCCGAGCTCACCCGCGCCGCTGCCTCGTCGGAGGGCGGCATGGAGAACAACCTGCTCGCGCTCGCCATCGACGCTGCCCGTGCGCACGCCACCGTCGGCGAGATCTCCGACGCACTCGAGACGGTGTTCGGACGTCACCAGGCCGAGATCCGCACCATCAGCGGGGTGTACCGGGACGAGGCCGGGAAGGTGGACAACATCAGTAACGCAACGGAACTCGTCGAGAAGTTCGCCGAGGAGGAGGGCCGCCGCCCGCGTGTCCTCATCGCGAAGATGGGCCAGGACGGGCACGACCGCGGACAGAAGGTGATCGCCACCGCCTTCGCCGACATCGGCTTCGACGTGGACGTCGGACCGCTGTTCCAGACCCCGGAAGAGGTCGCTAACCAGGCGGCCGACAACGACGTCCACGTGGTCGGTGTGTCGTCGTTGGCTGCAGGTCACCTCACCTTGGTGCCTGCACTGCGGGATGCGCTCGCGGCGGTGGGGCGTCCCGACATCATGATCGTGGTCGGCGGTGTCATTCCGCCCGGCGACTTCGACGAGCTCTACCAGGCGGGCGCCGCCGCGATCTTCCCGCCCGGCACGGTGATCGCCGAGGCGGCCACCGGTCTGCTCGAGAAGCTGGCCGCCCAGCTCGGGCACGACCTGACGGGCACCCCGGAATAACATGGGGCGCCCTCCAGTCGACATCGATGCCCTCGCCCAGGCCGTGCGCGCCAACCAGCGCGCCGGCCTGGCGAAGGCCATCACCCTGGTCGAATCGACACGCACCGACCACCGGGAGGCGGCGCAGCGTCTGCTCCTCGAACTGCTTCCGGAGTCGGGCAACGCGCACCGGGTGGGCATCACCGGTGTGCCCGGCGTCGGCAAGTCGACGTTCATCGACGCACTGGGGATGTACCTGATCGGGAAAGGTCATCGGGTGGCGGTCCTCGCGGTGGATCCGTCGTCGACGCGCACCGGCGGGTCGATCCTCGGCGACAAGACCCGCATGGCGCGGCTGACCGTGGAGAAGGACGCCTACATCCGGCCGTCGCCGACCTCGGGCACCCTCGGCGGTGTCGCGAAGGCGACCCGGGAAACCATCGTGCTCCTCGAGGCAGCCGGTTTCGACGTCATTCTGGTCGAAACGGTCGGGGTCGGGCAGTCCGAGGTGACGGTTGCGAACATGGTCGACTGCTTCTGTTTCCTCACTCTCGCCCGGACCGGTGACCAGTTGCAGGGCATCAAGAAGGGTGTGCTCGAGCTCGCCGACCTCGTCGCCGTCAACAAGGCCGACGGCAAGCACGAACGCGAAGCGAAGGGAGCTGCCCGCGAATTGGCGGGTGCACTGCGGCTGATCTACCCCCACGACGCCATCTGGAAGCCGCCCGTCATCACGATGAGCGGTCTCGAAGGTGTCGGGCTCGAGGAGTTCTGGAACACCGTCCAGCATCACCGTGAGGTGCTCAGCGAGGCCGGACGATTCGAAGAGAACCGTCGTCGCCAGCAGGTCGACTGGACGTGGACCATGGTCCACGATCAGCTGCTACGTCGACTGGCATCGAACCGGCGGGTCAAGGACATTCGCGGGCAGGTCGAACAACAGGTGCGTGACGGTTCCCTGACAGCGGCGCTGGCCGCGGCCCAGATCCTCGACGCCTTCGACGGTTCCGACGCCTCCGTGGAATGACCGGGCAGGTCACTCAGGGCTCTTCGCTCCTGCGATCACGTCTGCTTCGTATTCGTCGTGGCGGCGCAGCCAACTCATGGCAGGGTCGTCGCCGCGGCGGGGTTGTTGTTCCCAGTCCTCCTGCCGGCCGCGGGCGGTGAGGTCGAGCCACTGGTAGGTGCCGAGGAGCGTTTCGGTCGAGCGCGCGTAGCCGGAATAGGTGTGGAAAATTCGATCACCGTGGCGGAGGAAGGCGCTGACACCGTGCTCTTCGCCGGACCAGCCCTTCCAGGCGGGGTTCGTCCGCTCCAGCTCGGCCTGATCCTTGTAGTTGTATTCCACCGGTGCGACCGCCGCGTCGAGGGTGACGTGGAAGTCGTAGTTGAAGTCGCTGCCGTGCGAGGAATACCAGGGGAGGGCCCAACTCATCCGCTGCCGGTAGCGCTCGAGCTCGAGCAGCGGTGCGCGTGACACGGCCGCGAACGAGGTGTCCCGGGCGTACAGGTGGCGGAGGTCGCCCACATTGTCCATCGTGAACGAACAGGACGGGCAACCTTCGTCGGCGTCGGGTTCGAACATGAAGTGGTAGATGAGGAGTTGACTGCGGCCGTCGAACAAGTCCTCGAGTTCGACCTTGCCGTGGGGACCGTCGAATACATACTCCTTGGTGATCTCGACCATGGGTAGCGCGCGTCGGGCGGCGTTGACCCGGTCGCGGTGTCGGGTCAGCTCCTTCTCCTGTGCGAGTAGCTCGCGCCGCGCGATGAGCCATTGCTCGCGGGTGGTGACCTGTGGATCGGACGCTGTCATCGTTCGTCTCCTCTCGTAGGACACACGTAATGGTCTCAGCCGGCACTCGGTTGCGGCTACCTCCAGAACTTCCACGAGACAGTCGGCCCCGCAGCTAGCATGCTTGCCAGAGGGTGTTCGTTGGGGATGGAGTCCAGCCGAGACCGATTTGTCGTGACGCCCCGGCGCTCTCGCGAAACCGTGTCTGGCTACCGATCATCACCTACCGGAGGTACACATGACATCTCCCATGGAGTCCGCCCCGCAACTGTCTACGCTCGCCGGGTCCTGGACTCTGGAACCTTCTCGGACCTCGATCACCTTCCACACGAAGGGATTGTGGATCTTCGGGGTCACCGGCAGCTTCCACACCGTCGAGGGCACCGCAACGGTCGGTGACGACGGAGGTATCACCGGAAGGCTGGTAGTCGACGCCACCTCGCTGAATACCAAGAACGGTAAACGCGACGAGCACCTGCGCTCCGCAGACTTCTTCGATGTCCAGAAGTACCCCACCATTGTCTTCACCGCGGCAGAATCGCGACCAGCCGATCCGGGACACGTACATCTCGACGGCGACCTGACCGTTCACGGGCAGACTCGACCGCTCACCGTGCCCGCAGAGGTTGTCGCCACCGACGACACCGCCACGGTCAGCGCCGAAATACTCCTCGACCGCAGCAACTGGGGCATGACCTACACGAAGAAGGGCTCGCGCCTCGCCACCCGTGTCGTGATCAACGCCGTCTTCGTCAAGTCTTGATTCACCGCGCCTTTCTCTCACTCGCGGGGCTACGCCCGTCACGTCGGCGGTCGACGAAAGGTGCCGTCGGAACTGGTCGGCGGTGAATCCGATTCCGGGCGTCTCGGCGCCTTTTCGGCGGATGCACCGATCGTGGACGCGAGTCGCCATAATCCGGCGGCGGCCAGAACGTGCCACAGCGCGTGTCCCTGAACGACACTGCTCGGCCGACAGATCGGCGTCCGGTCACCGAGGGCGCCGAGCAGGGCGCCGGACGCCAGAAGTACTGCCGCGACGACCGTCGCGCGCCGCAACTGCGGATGGACGCGCGCGCGTTCCATGCTCAGTCCGATAGCGAGCGCGGCGAGCATTGCCTGCACGATTGTGGATACAGTCGATCCGGCAGCCACGGTGGGAACCATCACGAGCGGCACAACGAGCCACCACCCGGGCGACAGCCGACGGCCGAACCTGTCGGACGCGGCCTCGGCGGCGACGTAGGCGAGCAGAGTTGCGATCGGCAAGTCGTGTGCGTAGGCCTGCCACGACGGGTTGGGTCCGTGCTGAACAAGTGACCCGGCACCGACGGCGACGACGAGCAGGCCGTAGATCACGGTCGGCGCACCGTTCCGACGGCGCGCGATCACCGCGACGCCGGCAACCACGAAGGCCAGGCTGGTGACAGCGGCCGCCGGCTGACCGATGAGGCCTGTGCCTCTATAGAGCTCACAGGCATTCGCCAGCATCATGAATCGGAGGTCACCTTCCACGTTGTTCGGTCGACACCTGTTCTTCGAGGTTTCCAAAGGGATCTTCCGACCGCAATCGCATTGGCACCGAATTTGAGCATTCGTCCAACGAAGCGCGGTCCGAGGACGGGGGAGCGGTGATACTTGGTGTCATGCTTGTTCCCGGCGTGGCGCAACCAACGGAGAAATACCGGCCGCGCCGCATCGGCCGTCGCGCGTCTCTCTCCATTCTCTCGATCGTCGTGATCGGAGTGTTGACGGCGGGCGGGTGTGGACAACACCGCACGGAGCCTGGTGGGGAATCGCAGCAGGACGCGACGACCTCCACCACGAACCTCGTGCCTCAGGAGGTCCTGGTCGGGCTGGAAGTCGTTCAGAAGTATTTCCCGGAGATAGATCGACAGGCCACGACCAGTGCGAACGACAGTGCTGCCGGTGTCCCCGAGGCGACGAGAATGGTGATCTACGAAGGCGCTGACGGCAGGCGGGTCACCGTGTCTGTCGATCAGTATTCGATCCCCGACTCCGCATCGACCGCATTCGAGCAAGCGATCGACAACAGCGAAGTGGTTCAGGGTTTCGTAGCGCTACCGACGCCATCCGGTGTGGGCGAGAAGGCGTTTGCCGGCGCCGTCACGCAGGGTGAAGAAACGCACATCGGATACGGCGCTCTCGCAGGCGAGTATGTCATCGGCGTGACCTCGGCCGGCTACCCGGCTAATGCCCGAGAACATCGGAAAATTGACTGATCTCACTCGTGACGCGGTCGAGAAGGCCGACACGGCATAAGCGCGGACGCCGGCATCTACCACTCCGATCAGGACTTGGTGTCGTACTCACCGCAACGTCGACGCCGTCGCGGCCACGGAGCGACGCCACTTGTTCTGCCGTCCGTCCCATGCAAGAGCGTTTCGGTATTCGCTGCAACTCGCCATCGACAGCCGGCCGACTTTACGGGGCGACCGGCAGATGCCTAGGCGTCGGGAGTGAGTACCGCCAGCTCTGCCAGGTGATGCAGCGAGTTGGTGAGGTGCTCGGGACCGAACGGCGGGAACTGGAGGTACTCCCGGATGTAGTGCGGCACCGCCGACCAATCGTAGATAAGCGTGACCTCGGTATCGGACGGACCGAGCGGCACCAGGTCGTAACGCCAGACCCAGCCGCCGAACTCCAGCTGACCGTCGTCCTTCTCCTGCCCGGTCCGCCAGGCAATGGCCCTCGGCGGGTCGAGCACCTGGACCTGGTTGGCCACTCTGTAGTCACCGTTCGGGTGGTTGGGGTGATACATGTCCATCCGAAAGATCTGCCCCACCTCGGTCAGCGGCGCCTGGTCGGCAGCGTCCTGCACCCAACCGGTGCCGTCGATCGCAGCATGGGTCCTCGGGTCGGCCAGCAGCGCGAACACCCTGGTGGCGGGAGCGGCAACAACCACGGTGGCGCAGACGTTCTCTCGGTCCACGGCGTTCACGCTCCTTGTCATCAGATCTCGAGCCTCCCACAGGTGCGGAAGGAACCTTCATCAATGCAGACTGCAAGACGAACCGGAATTCATCGGTCGGGTGGACGGAATAACGTCGCAGCGCGGACTTCCCGTGGGACAGAGCGTGATGAGTTTCGCCGAAAGTTCCAGTCTGTATCCACATGCCCGATCGACCGCACCCGAGGAGCGCATCATGACTGCCACCTACACCTTCGACGTCTTTTCCAGCCTCGACGGCTTCGGCGCCGCCAGCGGCAACTGGACCGGCTACTGGGGCAAGCAAGGCCCCGAGCTGCTCGACCACCGCCTCGCCTTGTACGGCACCGAGCAGCGGATGGTGTTCGGCGCCAATACTTACCGCGCGTTCGCGCAGATGTTGGCCTCGAGCACGGAAGAGTCCGAGGTTCGTGATCCATGGGTCACCCGGATGAGGAGTCTGCCGGCAACGGTGGTATCGACCACCCTGGAAGGACGGCTCGACTGGCCGGACGCGACTCTCGTGAGCGGTGACGCCGTCGACGTCGTCGCCCGGCTCAAGGAGGAGTCCGAGGTGCCGTTGCGCTCACACGGCAGTCTGTCGATGAACCGAGCGCTGATGGCCGCCGGTTTGGTCGACCGCGTCCAGGTGACGATCTTCCCCGTCATTACCGGTCAGACCGGGCTGGACCCGATATTCCAGGGTGCGGCCGACTTCGACCTCGAGCTGATCGAGAGCCGGACACTCGACGGCAACATCCAGGAGCTCATCTACCGGCCCACCCTGCATGCCTGAGAGGGTCAGCGGTCCACGCAGGAGTAGTACGGGGGTTCCCTGTCGGAATCATCGACGACGACCCGCGGGTCGGCCACGAGCCGATCGATCGCGTCCGAACCGGCTTGCGGACCAGGAGCTCGCCGAGCGCAGCTCCCTCGACGAGAATGCGTTTCTGGCGCTCGTCGGGAGCGAACGGTTGTCGAAGCCGGGCAGATGCCACGGTGACCGTAGTTCGGACGCTACCTGCCGGAAATCCTCGTCGCGAGGCTGGATACGATGTGGGACAGGGTGGGCGGTCAGGTTCGCCACACTGAAATAAACTTGTACCACGGCCCGCCCAGGTGAGTCGCAGTGGAATCATCGAACCCGGCGGGCACACCGCGCGGGCTGTACGCCCAACCGCTGCTCACCGTCAGTCCGAGTCCGCCGTCCTCGATGAAGTAGACCACGCCATCGTCGCCCGACATGGCGGTGCGAATATCGAACCGGCCGATCTCGAGATGGCTGTGGAGCGGCTCCGGATCTGCCAGCAACTCGAGCGCCACCCGCTCGAACTCTGCCCGGGTGTCGTCGAACGACGGCCGTGGTGCCAGCATCACCGTGACGACAGCGACGAGTAGGACCGCCGGCGCAGCCGCGATCCACCATGACCACCGCCGGTCTTGGCCGATGACATACAAGGTCTTCACTGCCCACACCGGCCCTAGGGCGGCGAGGATCAGCATCACCGCTGCACCGAACAATATCGGATCGGCCCAACTCGACGTGCCGTAGCGAGAGGGCCACCAGTCGTAGTAGATGCACACCAGGATCAGCAGTGAGGCAGCGGTCAGAGCCAGATGGATCGGTCCGGGAGGCTTGTTCGGCTTGACGTCACTCTGCGCGCGAACGGGCGGTCCGGCGGCACTGCTCATTGGTTCACGTTAGCCGTCGTCCGGCGTGGAAATGCGGCCGGAGCAATTAGGGAGAGAAGTAGAGGCCTTCGCGGCGATCAGTGGCCACCCCCTACCATTCTCCGGTGACCGATTACGACGATCTCGACATGTTCGGCGGCCTCGACGCCTCCACCCTGCCACCCCGCCAGCAGCGGATCCTGGCAACGATCCGGGACTGGGTGGCTGCACATGGATGCCCGCCGAGCACCCGGCAGATCGGGGATGCGGTGGGCCTGCGGTCGACGTCGTCGGTGTCCAAGAATCTGAAAAGTCTCGAGGAGAGGGGCTTTCTTCGCCGGGGTTCGGCCATGGCTCGGCAATTGGACGTGCGCCCGTTCCTCACCGAGGCGAAGCAGGGTCGCTCGTCCGACAACAATGTGACGGTACCGGTGGTCGGCGACATCGCCGCCGGCGCACCGATCCTCGCGGAAGAGCACGCCGATGAGACACTGACACTCCCTCGCGAGCTCGTCGGCTCCGGCACCGTCTTCGGCTTGCGGGTGCGCGGCGAATCGATGATCGACGCCGCGATCTGCGATGGCGATGTCGTCGTGGTGCGCCGCCAGGACGAAGCCCACTCCGGCGAGATCGTCGCCGCGATGATTGATGGCGAGGCCACAGTCAAGGTGCTCCGGCGCCGCGACGGCCACGTCTTCCTCGAGCCCCGCAATTCCGCCTATGCCGCGATTGACGGTGACGACGCAGTCGTCCTGGGCAAGGTGGTATCGGTGATGCGCCGCATCTGAGGTTCGTGCAACTTGAACGATGCAACTCGTGGTGCCGGCTCGTCGCCTCGCACGTGAAAGGCGAGGCGACGAGATCGGCCACTGTGGTGACCAGGCAGCCTCAACTTTTGATGAGGTCGTCGATCTGGCCGATCGCCTGCGAGGCACCCTCGACCACGCCCATGTCGAGCACCTGCTGGAGACCTTCGGCAGTTGCGTAGGTGCTCACGTAGGTGGCGATGGTGCTGCCGTCCTCCTCACGGAAGGAGAAATCGTTGGTGGACACTGGCATTGATTCGATCGGGCTGAAATCCGCATCGGCGAATCCGTCGGTGAAGCTGAAGCCGGTCGGCTCATCGATGGAAATGATATTCCAGTAGCCCGCATGCTTGTCGCCCTCGGGGCCGGTCATGTAATAGGTGACCCGACCGCCCGGGGTGAACTCATGGTCGACCACTGTTGCCGGGTACGTCGGCGGACCCCAAATCTTCTCGAGCTGGCGAGGATCGGCATAGATCTGCCAGATTCGCTCCCGAGGCGCCGCGAACTCGGCGGTGATGGTCAGGGTCAGTGCATCGATGTCGTGGCTGACATTGGTGACAGGCATCGTTCATTCCTTCCGTTGAGGTTGCGTTGCGATCAGTTCGTCGATGCGTGCGATCCGCCCACGCCAGACTTGTTCCAGCTCGACGAGCATGGACGACACCGCGCGCACTGCTTCGACATCGCCCCTGGCGAGTTGTTCACGGCCACTGCGTCGTTTCACGAGTAAACCGGACTTCTCGAGGACTGCGACGTGCTTTTGTACCGCAGCGAAGCTCATGTCGTACTTCGCTGCGAGTGCCGAGACGGAATGCTCGCCGGCCAGTACGCGACGCATGATGTCGCGCCTCGTTCGGTCGGATAGCGCGTGGAACAGGGCATCGGCCTGATCCTCGTCTCTTTCTGACACACTCGAAATATACAACCGATTGGTTGTATGTGCAAGGCGTGGTCGGTTCTCGGATGCGGGTAGGCGGGGGAGCGCCTTCCCATTTGCCGATCGGGGGCTTTCGCCGACGCGAGGCCGTGAAAGAGTGAGCCGTCCTGATCGCCGACCTCATCGCACTACCCGAACGATGTGGCACGGGGCTGGGAGCCAAACAACTCGAGCACCTCCAGGAACAAACCGGCCTTCGTGGCTGCGCCCAACTGCACCTGAACACCGGGCACTCCCGGCGTGCGGCTCACAAATCATTCTCGCGCAAAGGCTTCGACATAATTTGTCACCACCTGGCTTGGAACCCTCAGCGTTGACTCATGTCTTTACGGCATAGCGGAGGAAGACCATGCCGTTGCGGAACCGGCGTTCGTCGAGCAGTTCCAGCGAATGTCGGATGTCGTCCGGGAACATCCGCTTACCGCCACCGACCAGCATGGGCGCAAGGTACAGGTGGCACTCGTCGATCAGCCGTGCCTTCCATGCGGAGGCAGCAAGGGTGGCGCCGGACACGTTGAGGTCCTTCGCCGTAGTGGCCTTGAGGTCCCGCACCAGACCCGGGTCGAAGGTGCGTTCGATCCGCGTGCGTGTCGTGGAAACCGAGTCGAGACTACGCGAGAAGACGACTTTCTCGGCCGCCTGCCAAATCTGGGCGAACTCTGCGCTCATGGGTGACTGGGCGGCCACTGCCGGATCGTTCTCCCACCCAGTCATCATCTCGTACATAGTGCGGCCGTAGAGGTATGTCCCTACCTCCCGCTCGGCGACATTGATGAAGTCGAGTACGTCCTCGTCGGGGACGGCCCAATCGAAGGCGCCGGCACGGTCGGCGATGTAGCCGTCGAGCGACGCCAGGAACGAATAGATCAGCTTGCCCACGCGAGCAACGATAACGCCCACGAGCACGCGCAGCCGTCGTTCAGCCGAAACGCTCTGACTGAGAGACGTATTGGTCCGGAACCATCAGTGGGGCAACCAGGCCGACTTTGCGCGCGCGGACGGGTCGTTCCGCAGGCGGATTGGTGCTGAGGACGCCACGGGCGTGATCACTTCAGCGCAGGTACTCCGGGTCCGTCCAAGTCACCCAGCGCCGACTTGCGCCCCGATATCGCCAAGAGCAGGGAGAGTGCCGGGCCACAGACTTCTGGGCCATCACCGATCGTCACGTCTGCGTCGGTGGCCCGCAATCGGACGGGGGCAATGAGTTGTTTCGCCCCGCCCAGGGACACCGGGGTCCGCGCCTGGTACTGCAACGACCTGACGACCGCCTCCGACGGATAGGTACGGTTGATGCCCAGCGGCCGTCGGATGTCTTCGCCATGGACGACCTCTTCCACCAGTCTGCTGTCGAGCGGTGCCGGCGGCGTCGACGTGTAGTTGGCTACCTGCTGAAGTCGGGCGAGCGTCTGCTGGGGTGTGGCGCCGCGTTCACGTTCGACGCCCTGGGCGTTCTGGCGATTGAAGTCGAAACGCGCTCGGACCATGTTGCGCACGATGCCGAGTCGGGTGGTCTTCGCGTTGTTGATGAGGTGTGCGGCGACGTCGTGCACGGTCCAGTCGCCGCACAGCGAGGGCAGGGCCCATTGGTCGTCGGTGAGGTGGGTGAGGTCATCGATCAGCGCCGCACGCTCCGCATGCACCATCGGCCAGACAGCATTCATGAAGACAGTCTGGCAAAGACTGTCCGTTCCCGGCTGGCCTGGGCCCGTCGCCGTCCTACCAACCGTCGTAGACGATCCCTGTCGAGATCGGGAAGTCTTCGCCGACGGGGGCATCCGCTGGGTGCCTGCCCGCAGTCTGCTGCACGACGACACGCTCTCCCGTCGATCGGGCTGTCGGGCTACTCATGATTTTCTACGGCCACGTTCAGCCAGATCACCTCGCTCACCGACGATGACGGCTCCGCAAACAACAGCGTCGTGCGACTCCACCTCGGTCTGATGCCCCGGCGGGCGGCAGGGGCCGCCCGCCGGCGAGATCGACTGGTCAGTGAAGGTCAGTGCGGGAGACCAATGCTGGGCCGTCCACGTGCTGCGTTCGAAGTCGATGACGGTTGTGACGATGAGGCATGAAGCCCCAGTTGCGGCGTCTGCTATTTCGATAGCCGTGCACCGTCGGGGGTGGTGGCGAAGACGTGGGCGTGGGAGGCGTCGATGCGGGCGTGCACGACCTGGCCTTTCTCCGGGGGGTTGCGCCAGTCGACTCGGGCCACGATTGGTTCGTGCCGTCGGCCCACCCGAGTGCGTCCGAAGATGAAGGCTTCCGAGCCGAGTTCTTCTACTACGTCGATCTCGATTTCGTGCCCGGAGTCGGCGAGTTCGATGTGCTCGGGTCGGATCCCGAGGACCACCTCGCGGCCTGCGGCCGCCAGCGTGTTCCTGGGCACCTGAATGAGCTGATCGCCGAAGCTGATTCCCCCATCGGTAACGGGTAGCGTGAACAAGTTCATCGAGGGAGAGCCCATAAATCCGGCGACGAACACGTTCACCGGGCGCCGGTACAACTCGCGGGGGCTCGCGCACTGCTGCAGGATTCCGCCCTTGAGCACGGCGACCCTGTCACCCATCGTCATCGCCTCGACCTGGTCGTGGGTGACGTAGACGGTGGTGGTGCCGAGACGCCGCTGCAACTGTGCGATCTGGGTGCGGGTTTGTACGCGCAGCTTGGCGTCGAGATTGGACAACGGCTCGTCCATGAGGAATACCTGTGGCTGGCGAACGATGGCTCGCCCCATGGCAACTCGCTGCCGCTGCCCACCCGACAGCGCCTTGGGTTTGCGGTCCAGATAGTCGCGGAGGTCGAGCATGTCGGCGGCTTCCCCGACCCGCCTGCGGATTTCAGACTTGTCTGTGCCGGCGAGTTTGAGGGCGAAACCCATGTTCTCGGCGACGCTCATGTGCGGGTAGAGCGCGTAGTTCTGGAAGACCATCGCGATGTCGCGGTCCTTGGGTTCGGAATTCGTGACGTCGCGGCCACCGATCAGGATCCGGCCGCCGTCGACCTCCTCGAGGCCGGCGAGCATCCGCAGCGACGTGGACTTGCCGCAGCCGGACGGGCCTACGAGAACAAGGAACTCGCCGTCCTCGATATGCAGGTCGAGTTGGTCGACCGCCGGGACGTCGGACCCGGGGAAGAGTCTGGTCGCGCGGTCATAGGTGATTGTTGCCATGAGAAATGAATCCCTCCACCGGCAGGAACGTGCCGGACGATCCGAGTGAGTGAGGTGGGTTGGTGCGCCTGTAGCGCGTGGGGTATGGGTGGTGTCAGGTCGCCGGTGTCGGACTTTCTGTGTCGGTGTGCGGTAAGTAGCTCGAGGACGTGATGGTGCCGAATTGCGGCCCGTCGGTGTTGTCGAATCCCCAGGTCATCCAGTTGCCGTTTCGTGTCCGCCGCATCTGCACCGCGTACAGGTCCGCGGTATCGACATTCGTCGCGTCGGTGACTTTCCACGGTCCGAGCAGGGACTGTCCCTCGGCGATCCAGGTCCCCGCATCGTGCCCCGCGTGAAGGCTGGTGTTCTTGGGTGCGCAGGAAAACAACAAAATCGGCTTCCCGTTGACGGTGTGCGCCTGCAGGACTTCCATCTCGCCGAACCCGGCTGGAGTCGAGAGTGGGGGTTCGATGCGCCAGTGGCTCAGGTCGTCGCTGGTCGCGTGGCCCACGACGGCGCGGCCCTCGGGATCGCCGACATCGGCCCGGGCGGTGATCAGCATGTGCCACTGACCGGCATGTTCGAAGACATACGGATCGCGCCACGCTTCGTCCGGCCAGGTGCCCTCGCCGAGGAGTTCGTACCAGCGGCTGTCGGCCTCGAGGACGAGGTCGGGGTCCTTGGTCCAGCTCAGCAAGTCGGTGGAGGTCGCCCGGCCGATGCGTTGTTTGAGGCCGTTCTCGGCCCGGCTCACCCCGGTGTAGAACATGCTCCAGAGCCCGTCCGCGCCGCGGACGACGGAGCCGGTCCAGGTGGCAAGGTCATCGAAGGCCGGGGCATCGGAGGGCGCCAGCGCGTCGGCGGTGAGGGTCCATGCCTCGCCGTCCGGAGACGTCGCGTGACCGATGGTCGCGCGGTAGTGGCGGCGTTCGCGGTCCTGGAGGGCGCGCGAGGCCCGGAGAAAGAACAGGTGGTAATCGGTGCCGTCGTCGGTCATCCAACTATCCCAGACCCAGTGATCGGGAAGGGCGAGTCGCATCATGTCTCCTTGGGATGCCCGGGAACCGCGGGGCGGCTACCGGAAAGTTCGGGGTGTGGGTCGTCGGAAGAAGCCGCGAGTGACCGAGCGTGATCCGGTGCGGGTCCGGTGCTGCCGCGGACGACGAGTGTGGTCGGTGCGGTGACGGCGGTGGGGGCGTCACCGTCTGGAGTGGGGGCGAGTGTGTCGAGGACGAGTCGGGCGGCGATCTCGCCCTGTTCGCGGACGGATTGGTGCACGGTGGTGAGGTCGGTGAGTGCGGCGAGCGGATGGTCATCGATTCCGACCACGGAGACGTCCTCGGGAATCCGCAAGCCCCGGCGGCGCAGTGTTCGAATCGCTCCGAGGGCGAGTTCGTCGCTGTGCGCGAACACGGCGGTCGGGGGATCCTCCTGGGTGGCCTCGAGGATGTCGGCCATCGCCTCTGCGGCGTTGATACCGCCCCAGTCGACGTCGCGGACGAGCGCGTGGTCCACAGGGATGCCCGCGGCGGTCAGTGCGTCGACATACGCCTCCGATCGACCGGAACGTGCCGGCCACCCGGGCTGATCGGGATCGTGGGCGGCGATCATGGCGATCCGCCGGTGGCCCAACTCCAGGAGGTGGTCGACGGCGAGCCGCCCGGCGTGGTAGTCGTCGATGCAGACGTAGGGGTAGTCGGCGTTCTGGCCGCCGGCGGCGACGATACCGACGCCCATCAGTGCGAGCCGTTCGCGTTCGCGCTGGTCCACTGGAAACGCGACCACCACGACTGCGTCGACCTTCCGCCGAGCGGGCAACCGGGTGAAGAAGTCCTGGCGATCCTCGGGGCCGCCGACCTGGTACAGCAACAGGTCGAAGTTTGCTGATGCGAGCACCCTCTCGATTCCATTGACCATCTCGCCGAAAAACCAGCGCTCGATGTGGGGAACGACCAACGCCACCCGCCGGGTCGGGCCACCGGCCAGGCGCACCGCGTCCGGGGAGATGACGTAGTCGAGGCGGCGGGCGGTGGCGAGAACTTTCGCCTTCGTGGCCGCGGAGACGCCATACGAGTCGTTGAGGGCGCGTGAGGCTGTGGTCAGCGAGACCCCGGCTTCGCGGGCGACGTCACTGAGGCTCAAAGGTGCAGGTCGATCGGACACAAGGCTGATGGTAGCGCGAACGACCTTGATTTCGGAAGCGCTTCCGACATATGCTGCGGAAGCGCTTCCGAAATGTGATGCGCGTCTCAATGCGGAGGAGTTATGGACTCACACCACTCGACCCGGCCCCGGTGGGCGCGCAGGTTCGTCGCCCTAGCGGGCGCCGCGATGCTGCCGACTGTGGTGGCGTGCGCGCCGCCGGGCAGCGGCAACACCGTGACCGCACCGACCGACCCGATACCGGTGAATATCGATCTCGGCATCGACCCGATCGAGTTGACCTTGTACGACGGGGCAGGCTTGAAAAAGATCGATGAGGCGATGATCGCGGCGTTCACCGCACGCCATCCGAACGTGACCATCACGGCGCGCTACGACCCAGACGAGGTTCAGGCCGTCAACGCCCCGCGGGTGCTCGCGTCGGAGAATCCGCCGGACATCGCGCGGATCATCGCGCTGCCCGCCGCGGTGGCCAACCACCAGCTCACCGAACTCGATCCGTGGGCCGACGCCTACGGCTGGAACGAGCTACCGCAGGAGCAGATGGCCATGTACCGCGTCGGTGCGAACGGTGTGCGCGGCACCGGCCCGCAGTACACGATGGCGAGCGGGTTCACCCTGACGGGGCTCTACTACAACAAGGACCTCGCGACCCGCATCGGAATGACCTCACCGCCAACCACCGTCGAGCAATTCGAGCATGCTCTGGCGGCGGCGAAGACTGCCGGACTGATCCCTGTCATGGCCGGTAACAAGAGCGCGCAGGTCACATTCCTGGTGCAGATGATGCTGAACACCGCCCTCGGCCAGGACACGGTCAACGAGTGGGTCTTCAACGCTCCCGGCGCCACCCTCGACACCCCCGCCGGGGTCGACGCGGCTGCGGTCGTTGCCGATTGGGCGGAGAAGGGCTACTTCCCCAGCGACACCAACGGCACCGACGCCACCACCGCCGCCGGACGGTTCGCCGCCGGCGAAGCACTGTTCTACGTCTCCGGGAACTGGGATGCCGCGACCCTGCAGACGAAGATGGGCGAGAACGTTGGCTTCACCCTCCCACCCGCGCCTGCCGGGGCACCCGCCCTTGCCATGTCCGACCCGGTGTCGAACTTCGCGATTCCCGCGGGGTCGGACGACAAGAATGCCGCAGCGGCCTTCCTGAACTTCCTCCGCTCCGACGCCGGCCGGCAGGTCGCGGTCGACGCCGGCTTCGCCCCGTCCGGCACCGGCGAAGTCCCGGCCACCGCACCCGGCTCGCTGGGTTCCCAGATCCAGGTGGCCTTCAGCAGGTTGGTCGCCTCCGGCGGTCAGGTGCAGTTCGTCCAGAACGCCACCAACGGCATGTCTGGCACCTGGTTACCGCAGGTCCAGATGCTCGTCGCCGGACGAACGACGCCCGACGAGATGATGGCCGCCGTCCAATCCGCCTACGAGCAGGACCTCCTGAGATGACCTCCACAGCACATACCCCCCAGGCAGCCCCTGCCGGGGCGTTCCCGCACCGTGCAGCAACCCGGGCAAGGCGGGGCTCCCACGCCAAACGGGCACTGACCGGATGGCTGTTCGTCCTGCCCGCCGCGACGGTGTACACCGTCTTCGTGCTCCGTCCGCTCCTGACTACCATCTGGTACTCCCTCTACAACTGGGATGGGATATCTGTCGGCAGCTGGGTAGGGCTGGGCAACTACCGCCGCGTACTCACCGACCCGCAACTGCTGTCCTCGATCGGGCACGCGTTCTTCCTCATCGCATTCTTCACCGTCCTCCCGGTGATCGGCGGCCTTCTCGTCGCCGCTCTGCTCCAGGAAATCCGCATCCGCGGCCTCGGAACCCTTACCCGCACCATGCTTTTCCTGCCGCAGATCATCCCTGGCGCGGCCGCGGCCGTTGCCTGGGTATGGATGTTCTCGAGCAACGGCACCGTGAACCAACTGCTCTCCGCCGTCGGTCTGGGCGGACTCACCCGCTCCTGGCTCGGCGACTTCGACTGGGCACTGCCCGCTGTCGGGATCATCGGCACCTGGCTGGGACTCGGCTTCTGCACCATCCTGCTCATGGCGGGCATCGGCAAAATCGACATCTCGATCTACGAAGCCGCCCGGATAGACGGCGCCGGCTTCTTCAGCACCTTCCGATACGTCACTGTTCCCGCCCTCCGGGCCGAAATCGGCGTCTGCGTCACCGTCACCATCATCGCCGCTCTCGCCAGCTTCGACATCGTGTTCATGTCCACCCAGGGCGGACCCGGCTACGCGACCACCGTTCCCGGTGTCCTCGTCTACCAACTCGGTTTCACCGAATCCCGGGTCGGCCTCGCCAGTGCGCTCGCCGTCGTCCTTACCGGGCTGATTCTGCTGGTGATCCTGCCGATCCAGCGATTCTTCAGAGAGAAATGAGCATGAAAACCTCCGTTCGTGAACGCATACCCGGACTTGTTCTGCTGTTCGGCACCATGATCTTCTCGATCCTGCCGTTACTCAGCATGCTGACGGCGGCACTGCAGCCCCAGGGCACCGTCCCACTCGGGCTGTCGTGGCCGGCGAACCCGCAATGGCACAACTTCCTCGACGCCTGGCGCGTCGCCGAGGTGACCCCCCTTCTGGTCTCGAGCATCATCCTCGTCGCCGGCGTGGTCCCGGTCGCAGCTCTGTTCGCCGCCATGGCCGGTTACGCGCTCGGGCAGCTGAAGATCCCCGGCGGCACCGTCGTCTTTCTGCTCCTGCTGCTCGGGTTGACCCTCCCGAAGGAAGCAACGATCGTTCCCCTCTACTACCAGCTGCGCGAGATGAACCTGCTCAATACCCGACTCGGACTCATCCTGGTGCTGATCGGCACGTTCATGCCGTTCGCCGTCTTCTGGATGCGTGCCCATTTCCTGTCGATGCCGAAAGAGCTCACCGAGGCCGCAGACCTCGACGGGGCGGGCCCTTGGCAGGCCTTCCGGCACATCCAAATTCCGCTCGCCGTCCCGGCGCTGGCCTCACTGTGCCTACTGCTGTTCCTGTGGACCTGGAACACCTTCCTCCAAGCCATCGTCCTCATCGACGACCCCAGCAAACGCACCATGGCGGGCGCACTGCAGAACTTCGTCGGCCAATACTCCACCGACGTCGTCCTCCTCAACGCTGGATCGCTATTGATCATGGCACCAACTGTCGTGGTGTTCCTGCTGTTTCAGCGCCACTTCGTCAAGGCGATGATCGCAGGCGCCGTGAAGGGCTGACCGCCTCCGGATTTCGAACGCCCACTTTCACACACACCTTCAGGGGAAACCATGCCCACAACACGTCAGTGGTGGCACGACGCCGTCATCTACCAGGTGTACCTGCGCAGCTTCGCCGACGCCAACGGAGACGGGATCGGAGACATCAAAGGCCTCCAGGACCGCTTGCCCTATCTCGTCGACCTCGGCATCGACGCCGTATGGATCACCCCCTGGTACCGATCACCGATGGCGGACGGCGGCTACGACATCGCCGACTTCCGCGACATCGACCCGCTCTTCGGCACCCTCGACGACGCCGACACCCTGGTAACCGCCGCCCACGCCGCCGGACTCCGCGTCATCATCGACCTTCCCGCCAACCACACCTCCGACATGCACCCCTGGTTCCAGGACGCCCTGCACACCGCTCCCTATTCCCGAGAGCGCGCCCGGTACTTCTTCCGCGACGGGCGCGGCGACGAGGGCGAACTTCCTCCGAACGACTGGATCAGCGCCTTCGGCGGACCGGCATGGACCCGCACCACCAGACCCGACGGACAACCTGGCCAGTGGTACCTGCACCTGTTCGCACCCGAACAACCCGACCTCGACTGGACCAACCCTGAGGTCCGCTCCGAATTCACCGACATCCTGCGGTTCTGGTTCGACCGCGGCGTCGACGGCATGCGCATCGACGCCGTATCGGCCATGGCCAAGGTCCCCGGACTCCCGGACGCGGGCCACCCGCCCGGAGCCCGATTCGAATCCAGCACTTGGGTCGACAACCCACACTGGGACGTCGACGAAGTGCACAGCATCCTGCGCGAATTCCGCATCATCGCCGACACATACGGGCCCGACCGCATGTTCGTCGCCGAAGCGATCGTCCGCAGCCCCGAGCGCCTCGCCCGATACGTGCGCCCGGACGAACTGCACACCGCCTTCAACTTCGACTTTCCCCGAGCGGGCTGGAACCCGGCAGCGCTACGCGACGCCATCGACCGCAGCCGCAACGCGCTCCGCGAGGTCGGCGCGCCCGCCACCTGGGTGCTGTCGAGCCACGACGAGACCCGCCACCTCACCCGATTCGGACGCGCCGACACCAGCACCTTGCCCATGACCCTGATCGCCGGCACCGACTCCGACCTCGTTCTCGGCACCCGACGCGCCCGCGCCGCAGCACTTCTCATGCTCTCCCTGCCCGGCGGCGCCTACCTCTACCAGGGCGAAGAACTCGGCCTCGAGGAAGTAACCGATCTCCCCGAAGAGCTGCTGCAGGACCCCACCTGGGAACGCTCCGGGCACACCATCCGCGGCCGCGACGGATGCCGGGTCCCGCTGCCGTGGCACGGTGACCTCCCACCCTTCGGATTCAACAACAGCGGGACCCAACCGTGGCTTCCGCAGCCAGACATCTGGAAATCGAAGACCGTGGCCGCCGAATCCAACGACCCCGACTCGATGCTCACCCTCTACCGCACCGCACTTCACTACCGCCGCACCCTGCCCGCCCTACGCGGCAACTGCTTCGCCTGGCTACCCATGCCCACCGATGTCCTCGCCTTCGACCGCGGGCCGTCGTTTCGGTGCGTCGTGAACCTGTCTCGACAACCGCTTGCAATCGATCCGGACACCACTGTCCTGCTCGCCTCCGCCGACCTGACCGATGTCGGCTATTTGCCACCGGACACCGCCGTCTGGCTGCGCACACACCGATAGGGCGGTGACGCGCCCACACTACCGAAGAACGTGTCGGGCAGAGACAGCCCGAGACCGGACCAGGAAGGACCCGCGGTGAACCCACACCCCCGACCACACCCATCCACCAACCAGCCCCACGACACGGTGGCCGACAATCGCCATAATCACAGCACGCGCCGCCATCGTCGATGGCCGATCAGCTCAGCGTCACCACCACCGCTCGATCGGGAGGTTGAAGAGATCCTCCGCTTCGCCCGAATCTGGGCGCCATATGGTGGAGCCCCCGCCGAGGAGACATTCCACCACTTCGGCATGTCGACATCACGTTTCGTCGACAAACTGTGGGAAATCCTTCGTGGTCGCCGACGCCGCCCGTATGACGCAGACCAACTCGCCGCCGCCTTTCCGCCGCCCGCCACTCGGACAACGGCACGCCCGGAAAGACATCCCAGACGGTGACGAGCAAACACACACTGGCACAACGGCATACAACTCGTCGAACTATGCGCCCTCATTTTGCCCAGCGATCACCTCGACCTTCCAGGGCGGACGGAGACCGCACGTCCCATAGCCACCGGGGCAGCAGCACTTCAGCCACCTCGACGAACCGTTTATCCGACGAAAGGGACCTTCCCGTGATTGTTGTGGCGGATGCGCCGCCAACTCCGCGACTCAACGCCAGTCATCGATCACCTACGTGTCTGTACGGTTGTAGCCGGATTCGTTGGGGACGATGCATCGCCACAACCTGCAGTCCGGTCCGGTAACCGCGGTTGATCATGCGTCCGTAGGCGTAGGTGCGGGGAGGTTCATCCCCGCGTACACCCGATCGGTCAGCGCCCGGCACAACGCCAGGCATTCGGGGCTATCCCGGCGGGGACCGTGGCATACGTCGACGGCGGCGTGCCGCCCGGTCGGCCACGCGCTTGCCCATCACGGCCGTGAGGAACCGTGGCCAAAAGCCGTACCGGTGATACAACTCGAGCTGCTTCGGGCTGTGGGCAAATGTGAAGAGGCCGACATGGCGGGTATCCCACGCCTCGAATCGGCCCATGATCGGGTCCATCAGGTGTCGGCCGACTCCGTGGTCCCATAGATCCACGCTTTTCGTAGGGTGCGCGACGGTCACCCTCGGGTACCTGTCGCAGCTACCGGTTGTGCCGCAGGCTTGCTGCAGCGTCCACATGGCCGCCGAACCTACGGAGCCAACACATGATCCCCACCATCACCGTCCGTACCGCCGCCAACACCTCCTCCTCACGCTGGCGTCGAGTCGCGGCGAGCGCCCTGATCGCCACCGCCGCGACAGTCGGCTCGATGGCCGTGACCGCGCCCGCCGCCCAGGCAGCAACATTCCAGGAAACATGCGTCGCCCATCCCGGGGCATATGCCAGTGGGGCGGTGCTCGGCGTTCACGCGACTAAGAAGGTCGGCAACAACCGGGAAGAATCCTGCAAGGTGTACGACGCATCAAACAAGCTGCTCGGTACCGCGTACCAGACCACTTACGGGTTCTACGGAACGCCGTCGCAGGTAAGACCACCGGCTCAGTCGGCTCGTTGATCAACTGAGCGCGACCGCGACAGCCTTTGGTCGATGTCCGCGCCACCCGGGCCGGACACGGGCGCTGTCGGCTGCTGTCAGCGTTCACCACCGCTGAGCTGACCGTCCGAGCTGAGCAAACCGGCCGTACGCCCCCCTCTTCCTTAGTGATTCGCTTTTGCCAAACGCTGAGCGGGCATGTTTACCGAATCCAGGTCGCTGAGACTCGATCCGGAAGCGGATCCGCTTCGTGGGTGTGCCCACCATGATCGGTGCGGGCATCATCCGGTCTGTCGTGCGGTCCGGGCATTTGCGCGCTAATCTGCTGTGGTTTCGAGAAGGGCCTTGAGATTCCGGAGGTTCGCGGCGAATTCTCGGCGGAGGCTGGCCGCGACCAGCGGGTCACCGAGTTTGAAGAGGCCTTTCTGCTCCATCTGCATGCGGCATGTCAATCGGGTTCCCTCGGCAGTCGTATTGATCAGATACTCCGCCTCGAAACGACTTGGTCCCGAAGCCCCAGTGAAGGTGACCTTCGTGTTCGGTTCATAGTGCACGTACTCGTTCGTCAGCTCGAGCTTCCGCCCCATGAATTTGCGGACAACAACATGCTTGGTACCCACCCCCGGCGGTCCTTCTGTAACTCGGCGGACCTCCGACAGTCCCTCTTGCCATCGGGGAGCGTTGGTCTGGTCCGCTACAAAGGTGAACACTTCGCCGATCGGACGCGCGATAACGATGCTGTCCTCAACCTCGATCATGACGGCCTCCTGTGCGACCTCGCACCGTCGTGACATCAACTGGGCGCGGGTGATAACGACCAGTGTCTTGCACCCTACTCGAGGAACCTCGTGGCACGACACCTCGACGAGGGGCACTCGCAAAGGGGAGATATCGAGCAGACTGCCTCGTCGGTGCTGGCCCGGACCGATCTCGTTGATGGCCGGAATCACCAAACTCCGGCCATCAACGTACGGTGCAGTGTGCTGGGTTACTTGACCATCACGCTCCCGGTGAAGAAGAACGGCGCCGCATTACCGAAGCAGAACACGGTGGCATTGCCTTTCGCGAAACCGCTGAGCTTTCCGAGTCCCGCCCCGAACCCACCGGTCTTGAAATTGAAGGCTGAGTCGAACCCGAAACAGGTCGGTACTGCGGTGGCGGTACCCGCCCCGAATACCATCGCCGGAGCGATCACGGCCGACGCCACAGTCGTCGGCACTGCCATCTTCTTCATCGTGCCCACCTGGTCTCGCACATTGCCGACTCTGGGCGAGCGAGTAACGACCCCGAAGTTTCCATCGGGGCGTTCCCAGTCGCATGACATTCTCGAATTTCCCTGTAGACACGAGATCAAACACATATTCACTGTTTCCGGAACCGCGTATTTGCGCGCATTCAGCTAGTCGGACGTCCAGTAAATCTGGGCGAGTGTTCAAGAAAATTACTTCGAATGTATTTGCCGAAAGGTGAAACGTCCGGGACTGCTGATGGCGATAGAAGCAATAGGTTGGGGATCCACAGAGAACAACGTTCAACAGAAAGAGGTGACCCGATATGGGTTCTGCGGGAATTGACTTCAGTGTGGCTATCGACGCGTTCCTCAAGTTCCTGAGCATCGCGCTCGGGATCGACATCGGCGTGGGCTGACCAGGGATATCGAACGTACCCGAGCGTTTCGGCGCCTCGGAGTCTCCGGGGCGCCGAAACTCGTGTGCCCTAGACATTGCGTGCGTAGCTCGAGGATTGGAATAGCCGCGTACTGAACAAACGCCCATATCAATGGGATGCAAGGGCGGAATGGATTTGGACAACTGATCAATTTATCGAAGCAACCCAAAGTCGTCGACCGTCGGCCTCAGACCCTCGCGTCGACGGATACTGGTACTCCATTGCTCGAGCGATATCTCACGTAAACGGAACGACCCACAAAAATGGTGGGCCGACCGATTGGCTCCGAAATCGCCGACTGTGACGGGCGCCCGAATACGAGGAAGGTCGAGTTCGGTATGAACATGTTTTGGGTGATCGCGGTCCTCGAGGCCACGCTGTTCGTGGTCGCTGTGTCTCTTGCTGCCGCGGTCACCGCGGATGCGATCTCTCGACGCAGGCACGGGCCGGACGGCGTCGAGACTGCGACTGCACGCTCGAAGCCCCCGCTACTGACCATCGAGGTGGTCGACCGCGTTCGGGACTGGCACCGAGTCGCGGTACGGGCATTTGCGGTCTGCATCACTGGCTCTGTTCTCGTGGTCGCGGCCGTCGGGATGCTGCTGATCGTGGGATAAAACTTCTGGCACATCACGCCGACAGCCGTCGGAATCCGACGGATTGACGCTATTCAGCACGTCGCACTGCACATCATGACTGGTGTGACAGGTGCCACAACTGATTGACTTCGGCGAGCCGAAGATTTCTACTTAGCTCCCACAAACAAAGGGCAGCCTTAGCTACACCTGCGAACCGGTCGGGAGGAGTCGCGTGGCCACATCGGAATACCGTTTCTCGAAGGCGGCGCTACCACACCTGCGACCGGGCCCTTTCGTCGGCAGTCTGATCGTCTTTGCCACTGCAGCGCCCGAGCTTTGCGAGGTCTGACAGGAATCTCCTGACAGACCTTCCCATCACGGATTGGCGTCCGGGGCAGCGAGCGCCGACAACCGCACCCAGCGATGCGCGGGCGCTGTTGCGTAACTTCTCACCAGAACCGGATCCCGATGTACACCACCTCCTACGACCCGGCCGACGAGGCCGAGTCACCCACCGTGATCTCACCGGTCACCCCGATCGCCCCCCGACGGCTCCGCACCGACACTGTCTCTTGGGGACCGCTGCACGGCATGCCCCCGCGCGCACGCAAGCGCCTGCTGCCGATTCCGCCGGGCGAGCCGGCGAAACCGCTGGTACTGCACGATTCGTGGGCGATCGTGGGCGCAGCCGCGGTAGTCGCGTCGGCGGTGGTGGCCGCGTCGGTGTGGGTCTCCACGCATATCGACGTCGACCCAGTCCTCCACACTGCGGCGTTGTTCGTCCACCTCGCATCGCTCGTGCTGGGGTTCGGCGGGGTCCTGATCGCCGACTATCTGGTGCTGGTGTGGATTTCTGGCCGATCCACGCTCGCCGAAGCCATCCGGGGCGCGGAACGACTGCACCTGCCGATCTGGGTCGGTCTCGCCGGTCTCATCGGCAGCGGAGCGTTCCTCGAACCGAACCTGAACTCTGCGCTCACCCAGACGAAAGTCGTCCTGGTGTTGGTGCTGACCGTCAACGGCCTGCAGGCGCTGATTCTGAGTCGCCGCATTGCGCACAGCAACGCCCCGCACCTACCCCCGCAGCTGACCGTGTGGGGCGCGGCGACGGCGATGATTTCGCAGGTCTGCTGGTGGGGCGCCGTCTGGATCGGTTTCTGGAACGCCGAACACTGATCCCACTCTCACTGATCCCACTCTCACTGATCAGCACCTCCACTGATCAGCCCCACTTACCGCTCGATTGCTCTTTCCGCTCACCCCCTTGTAAGAAAGGCACCACTTGATGACCACGTCCTCCTTCCGTAGCGGGGTGGTTTGCGCCGCACTGCTCGTCACGGCGATAGCCTCGGCGACTGCCTGCGCTCCGGCGCAATCAGCGGACGTGGCGGCACAATCCGGACACGAAAACCGGTACACCACGGCGACGTTGGCTGCGAATGCCGACTCGCACGGTGCGCCCCTCGTGCTCGATGACATGGTCAACGCGTGGGGTCTCGCGATCCGCCCCCAGGGCGCCGGCGGGCACTTCTGGGTCGGCGCCGGCGGCGCCTCGTTCGAGTTCGTGGGTGATGTGACAGCCTCACCCGTCCCGGCGCTGCGCACGTTGCATCAAGACGAATTGCGGAAGGTCACCGTCCCCGGCGCAGACTCCGACACCTCCGACGCCGGTGGCGGGAAGACCACCGGTGTCGTGTTCAATCCCGCGCCCTCGACCTCTGACAGCTTCGTCGTCTCTGGCCAGCCCGTCGAGGTGGACGGCCACCAGCAGATGTTGGCGGGGTCGTCACGGTTTCTGTTCGCGACCGATTCCGGTCGTCTCTCGGCTTGGACCGAGCAGGGCGCCGACGGCCGGATCGTTCGGCACGACGGACCCGCGCTGGAAATGTTCAACGGCGAGCCGCAGGGCATGAACTTCTTCGGTCTGGCCCTCGCCCCGGGCCGCGACGACACCCTGTGGGCGGCCGATTTCGGGGTCGACCCGCAGATCCGGCAGTTCGACAAGACTTGGCATCCGGTCGTGACCGAAGGGTTCGCGAATCCTTTCGCCACGGGAGAGCTGATCGACCCAGCCGACCCGGGCCGGGGAAGGCATGCACGCCCCGGCGATCCGGCGCCGTTCAACATCGTTGCTCTCGGTGACCGCGTTTTCGTCACCTATGCAGTGACCAAGTCCGCCGAGGGATCGCCCGACGCAACAGAATTCGATGCGGGCGAGGAAGATTCGCTCGACGCTGAGCAAGAAGCCGCGTCCGGTGACCGGCCCGATCGGGGCAAGGTCGCCGAGTTCGATGCGGCCGGCACCCTCGTGCGTGTTCTCGACGACGGTGGGCGCCTCAATGCGCCGTGGGGAATCGCCCTCGCACCCGCCGACTTCGGTGATCTCGGCGGCACGATTCTCGTCGGCAACTTCGGCGGTGCCGGCCACATCGCCGCCTTCGACGATGCCACCGGTGCGTTCGTCGACTACGTCCGCGACGAGGCCGGTACGGTTCTCGGCATCGAGGGGCTGTGGGGGTTGCTGTTCGGAAACGGTGAGAGTCTCGGCGACAGCGACTCGCTGTACTACACGGCCGGACCGGCGGACGAGCGGGACGGTATCTTCGGCCGCCTGCGCGCTGCGAACTGAACGGTCTGGACCATGACACGAGGCCTCGGACTGAGCATCGGGTCTGCACGGGCTATCGCAGTGAGCCTGAGCGAAGACGGCACGTCGACGGTGTCGCGTCGCTCCACCTTGACGTTCGGTATCCAGTCGACGGTGCGACTGGGTGACGATCCTGGCGAGGGGGTGGTAGTGGAGTTCGCGCACCGCCCCGGCGAGGTGCTCGTTGCAGGAGACGGCTACCGCTACACGGGGGAGGATCTGATTGCCGCCGCCGCCTACTGCCTCGTGGCCGAGGCGAATCCGCCGGAGGACGTCCCCATTGTGCTCACCACTGCGGCGGCGCACCCTCGAAGCGCCAGGAACACGATTCGAACAGCGTTGGACCGTGCCGGGCTGGGCCGAGTCGGACTGGTCGCCGAACCCGTCGCCGCCGTTGCGTGCCTCGAGTTCGAACGCGGCCCACTCGGTGACGGTCTCGCCCTTGTCTGCAACGTCGACGCCGGCAGCCTGGACCTCACCGTCGTGGCGATCGGCACGGCGTGGAGGTCCGACCCCATCGTCGGGCGTCCGCTGCGGTTCGACGAGCATTGTGCGACACCACCCGTCACCAATGACCAAATTCCGACCCTAGAACTCGTCGCCGACTGTCTATCCATGGCCGAAGTGACCTGCGACGACCTCGACGTCATCGTCGTGTCCGGCGAGTCGGCCGCCGATCCCACAGTGATGCAGTCACTTTCGCAGTTCGGTAGGCCGATCCTCTCCTGTCCCGAGCCTGGCAGCATGGCCGCTCGGGGGGCGGCCGCTCTCGCAGCGGCGTCGTCCATGGACGATGTTCCCGCAGCGACGAGCCTCCGGAACCCGTGGCCCCGGCGGGTAGCGATCGCCTCGGTCGCAGCTGCCGTCGTGCTCGCTATGCCGTTGTTCACCCGGGGATCGGAACCAGATCCGGTCATCACCACCGCGACCAGTGGCGCACCCGGTCTCGGCGTACGGTTGGTCGAGCAGAGTGCACGACCGCACGTGCCGCCCCGGCGCATGACCCGCGACGCACCATCCCCTCCTGCCGCAGTGGAGGAATCCGTGCTGCCGGAACAGGGATTCGCGGCGGTCGTCCCGATCATCGTCCGCGCACCGGTCGCGGTAGTCCCCGCCGCCCTTGCTGCCTCTGCAGACACCCACCACCCTGACTCCGACAGCACGACCAGCACCACGGCGGCGGCACCGCCGAGACCGCCAGCGCCTGAATCATCGTTCGGCCCGAAGCCGGCACCGCATCCAGAGCAGCCGGTCGACCCCGATCCGACCACGCAACAGCCCGAACCCGATCCGACCGCAGCACCGGAAACACCGGAACCCAGCCCCACCGACGAGAGCGAACCGGATGCCGCGACCGCGGCACCGTCGACCCCCTGACACCCACTCGGCGTATGCGAGAAGGCGGAGGCATAGGGCTGCTCCGGGCGGACGCCGCCGCTCGATATTGCGGTGAACCCCGATCGCCGCTCAGAATTGGAAGTGCCAGGAATTCTGCTTCACCTATGGTTCCCTGCGTTTGCCAGGGCGAAGGTCCGTCGCATCGCGGGTGCCGCCACAACGACGTGGGAGGACAATGATGTCCGGTCTCATCCGTAAGAGTCTCGATTCACCCGAGGAAACCCGCCCCTTCGAGGATGACAAGGGCAAACTCGAACTCGTCAACGTCCCTTCCGGCGCTGTGGGTAGGGCCACCTTCCAGCCCGGCTGGCAGTGGTCCAAGCACGTCAAACCGATAGCAAAGACAGACAGCTGTCAAGCGGCTCACATGGGTTATGTCATCTCGGGTCGCATGAAGATCGTCATGGACGACGGCGAGGACATGGAGTTCGGCCCCGGCGATCTCATGGTCTGCCCGCCAGGTCACGACGCGTGGATCCTCGGCGATGAGCCCTGCGTGTTCATCGACTGGACCGGCGTCGCCGATTACGCCAAGCGGTAGCCGACAGCGCCGCTTGTCCGTGATGACGGTCCTCAGGGAAGGCGGGTACACGTAGGCGGCGACATCGCCGACGTCATCGGCTGAGAGGGCCCGCCAGTGGACGACGCGTGCGCCGGGCGTACGCCGAACCGGGTCGGGGGAGCCGGCCGCATCGTTCTCCGCGCCGACCTGCTACCTTGAACGTCGTTCAAGTTCAGCTGGAGGAGTCGTCATGACGGATGTCGGAAGTACTCGGGTGTCGAGGCTGGGTATTTCAGCGCGCGACATGGCGCAGATCGCGGTGTTCGCCGCGCTGATCGCGGCTCTGGGACTGCCCGGCGCCATCACGGTCGGCTTCAGCGGAGTGCCGATCACACTGCAGACACTCGGTGTCATCCTCGCCGGCGCGGTGCTCGGCGCGCGCAAGGGCACAGCCGCCGTCGCGGTCTTCATCGCACTGACCCTGATCGGCCTGCCCCTGCTCTCCGGTGGCCGCACCGGACTGACCGCACTCGCGGGCCCCAGCGCCGGATACCTCGTCGGCTGGATTCCCGCGACGCTGGTTATCGGCCTGCTCACCGCCCGGATCCTTCCGAAGTATCCGATCGCGCTCGGCCTTCTGATCAACGCCCTCGGTGGGATCGTCGTCATCTACGTCTTCGGCACCGTCGGACTCCTGCTCCGCACCGATCTGGGTGTCGGCGCCGCGATCACCACCAACTTCGCCTTCGTCCCCGGTGACCTGCTCAAGGTCGTCGTCGCGACCGTGGTCGCCAAGAGCGTGCATCGCGCATACCCCGGCCTCATCCGTACGTGAGTTTTGAACTCGGCGGCTCCGGCGATCAGCCAGCTCTCGACTTCCAGGACCGCACCTACACCTACGCCGAACTCGACGGTGCCATCGACCGATGGATCCTCGAGCACGGCCCGGGTACGCCTGCCTACGACGCGTCGACGCTGCCGGTCCCGGATGCGCTGATCTGCGTGTGCGCGGCGGCGCGGCAGGGGAGTGCGGTGATCGTCGAGGACCCCGAGGCGCGTCCGGACCGCTCGGTTATTCCACCGTCCGCTTTTCTGCTGGTCGCGACGTCCGGGTCCACCGGCAGGCCGCGTCCGCTCGCGCGCACCGCGGCATCCTGGTTTGACAGCTTTCCGGCGTTTACCGCGATCACCGGCATCGACGCGACCGACCATGTGCTGATCACCGGCCCGTTGCACGCCACGATGCACCTGTTCGGCGCAGTGCACGCACTATGGCGAGGTGCGTGCGTCACCGACGACCCGTCCCGGGCGACGGTGGTGCACGCTGTCCCCGCCGTCCTGCGGGACGTGGTCCGGAAGGCGCCGAAACTCCGCACGGCGATCGTCGCCGGCACCGCCCTGGACGACGGCGCCCGCGCGGTGGCGGACGGCATCGACATCGTCGAGTACTACGGCGCCGCGGAACTGTCCCTTGTTGCGGCGCGCCGGGTGCCCGAACCTCTCCGGCTGCTGGACGGCGTCGACGCCGACATCCGCGACGGTCTGCTGTATGTCCGGTCGCCGTACAGCGTGATCGGAGTCCCGGAGTGGTTCGGCGTCGGTGATCTGGCCGAACTCGGCGACAACGGTGAGCTGACAGTGCGCGGCCGGGGCGAATCCGCGATCAACGTCGGCGGCACCACGGTGGTCGCCGAGGATGTCGAGCGCATCCTCGAGACGCTCGACGGTGTCGCCGCGGCCGCCGTCGTCGGATCGCCGCATTCGGTGCTCGGCGAGACCGTCACCGCCGTGGTGGAACTCGACGGCACCGCGGAGATCGGGGAGATCCGTTCCCGCGCGCGCCGCACGCTGACGAAGGAAGCGCTACCCCGCCGCTGGGTGCCGATCGAGTCGATGCCGCGGACCGCCAGTGGCAAGGTCGCCCGAGGTCGAGTGAGAGACTGGCTGGCATGAGCTCTGTCCCTGTTCTGGTGGCGCCGCGTCGGACGCCGATCGGCAATGCCGGGCACGGGTTCGCCGATCTGACCACCACGGACCTGGCGGCCCCGGTGCTCCGCGAGGTTCTGGCGGCGCTGCGGGCGTCGGGCATCGATGCCGAGGTCGACGATGTCGTCCTCGGCAACTGCCTCGGGCCGGGCGGTGACCCGGCGCGGGTCGCGGTGCTGCAGGCGGGGATGGGTGTGGAAGTTCCCGGAGTTACCGTCGACCGGCAATGCGGTTCCGGCCTCGACGCGGTGATGCAGGCAGCGCTCCGTGTGCGCAGCGGCGCCGACGAGCTGATCCTGGCGGGAGGCGTCGAATCGGCGAGCACGGCGCCGTGGCGGTTCTGGCCGCCGGTGTCGGGCGCCGATCCGGTGCGCTACACCCGTGCTCCCTTTGCGCCGCACGGCTTTCCCGACCCCGACATGGGCGTCGCTGCCGACGATCTCGCGCGGATTCGCGGCATCAGCCGTGAACGGCAGGACGCGTACGCGGCGCGTTCCCACACGCTTGCGGCCGCCGCCGACTTCTCCGCGGAAATCGTCCCGATCGGTGACATCGTGCGGGACCAGCGTATTCGCGCAGGCATGACCGAGACCAGGCTCGCGCGGCTGCGCCCCAGTTTCAGTCCCGGCGGAACGGCCACGGCGGGCAACTCCTGCGGCATCTCGGACGGCGCCGCCGTGCTGGCGGTGACGACCGAGTCCCTGGCCGCCGGACTGCCTGCCCTGCGAATCCTCGGATCCGCCGTCGCGGGATCGGACCCGGCGCTGCCCGGACTCGGACCGGTTCCCGCGATCCGCAAACTCCTGAAGAGAATCGGATATGATGTGGCGGATCTGGGCATCGTCGAGATCACCGAGGCCTTCGCATCGGTGGTGCTGGCGGTGTCGGACGAACTCGGCCTGGACGAGTCGGTGATCTGCCCTCAGGGCGGCGCCATCGCCATGGGACATCCGTGGGGCGCGTCAGGTGCGATCCTGTTGGTGCGCTTGGCAAGTCAGATGCTGCGCGAGGACGGACCCGCGCTCGGGCTCGCGGCCTGCGCCATCGGCGGCGGGCAGGGCATCGCGATGCTCGTGGAGCGTGTGTCGTGAGTGAGATCGTCTTCGATTCGGTGACCCACGCCTTCGGGGACCGCCCGGTGCTGCGCGGCGTCGACCTGCGTTTCTCCGAGCGCCGGGTCGGCATCATCGGTTCCAACGGTTCCGGCAAGTCGACGCTGGCACGGATGATCAACGGGTTGCTGAAGCCCACCTCCGGCACCGTCACGGTCGACGGTGTCGACGCCGCCAAAAAGGGCGCCCAGGTGCGCCGCAAGGTCGGGTTCGTGTTCACCGACCCCGACACTCAGATCGTCATGCCCACGGTGTCCGAGGACTTGGCGTTCTCGCTGCGCCGCTCCGGTCTGAGCAAACAGGAGATCGCCGGCCGCGTCGAGGAAATCCTGGTGCGGTTCCGGCTCGACCAGCACGCCGACCACCCCGCGCACCTGCTCTCCGGGGGTCAGAAGCAGCTGCTCGCCATCGGCGCCGTCCTCATCCGCAGGCCCGAGGTGGTCATCGCCGACGAGCCGACGACGCTGCTGGATCTGCGGAACGCGCGCGTCGTCTCCGAAGCACTCGATTCGATGGACCAGCAGGTGATCGTCGTGACCCACCAACTGGCGCTGCTGGAGAGTTTCGAACGGGTCATCGTCATCGACGACGGTCTCGTCGCATTCGACGGCAGCCCGGACGACGCCGTCCCCGCGTATCGGCAGTTGGTCGAATGATCGGTCTGTACCGCCCGGGCGACTCACTCCTGCACAGGATGCCCGCAGGGCTGAAACTGCTGCTGTTGATCGCGTCGATCGTCACGGCCACAGTGTTCGTGCGCACCCCGCTCGAGGTCGGCGTCGTCGTCCTGGTGGTGGGTTTGCTGTTCGCGGTGGCCTCCATTCCGTGGCGGGTCGCCGTGGCGCAGTTGCGTCCGGTGGTGTGGATGTTGGTGATCATTGCCATCTTTCAGGTGCTGATCACGTCGCCCGCGCGGGCGGTCGTCGTGTGCGGGGTGCTGCTGATCTCGGTGGCGCTCGCCGCGTTGGTCACGCTCACCACCCGGGTCACAGATATGCTCGACACGGTGTCGCGCGCACTCGGGCCGTTGCGGAGGTTCGGGGTCGACCCGGACCGGATCGGGCTCCTGCTCGCGTTGGCGATCCGGTGTATCCCGCTGCTGACGGGGATCGTGCAGGAGGTGGCGCAGGCGCGGAAGGCACGCGGGTTGCAATGGTCGATGACAGCGCTGGCCACACCGGTTCTGGTGCGTGCACTCCGGACCGCGGATGCGATGGGCGACGCCCTCGTCGCACGGGGAGTCGACGATGACTGAACTGCTCGCCGAGCGTGTCGCCAGGCGGGCAGCCGAGAACCCGGAGACGACAGCGGTCGTGTCCGCACGCGAGACCGTCGACTACGGTCGGTTCTGGTCGCGGGTCACGCGCACCGCCGCCGGGCTCGACGGCATGAACCGGGTGGCGGTGCTGCCGACGTCGGATGTGGGGTCGCTAGTTGCAGTGACGGCGGCGATGCACGCGGGAGTCAGCGTCGTGCTGTTGCACCGACACCTCCTGCCCGCGCAGCTGACGCGGGTGCTCGAGCTTTCGAAACCCGGTGCCGTGGTGGCCGCGTCGCACCAGCACGCCAGGTTGCGGAGACTGGGATTCGACGGGACCGTCGAGACGGCGGAGAGCCTCGAATCCGACGGCGCCGCGGACCGGGCGCGTCCCGACACCGAACTGCTGGTCGGCATCACGTCCGGCACCACCGGTGAGCCGAAGCTGTTCGTGCGCAACCAGCGATCGTGGGCCACCACCCTCGACCGCTCGGACGCGACCTTCGACATCGGTCGCGGGGATCGTGTGGCGGTGCCCGGAGTCCTCGACCACACCCATTTCCTGTACGGCGCGCTGCACGGGCTCACTCGCGGGGCGACGGTGGATCTGCGACCGGTCGCGCACTCGCTGCGCGACGCGGCGACACATCTGTATTCGGTACCCACCATCGCCTGGGATGTAGTGCGGTCGGGGATCGGCCCTGTCGGCAGTGTCCGTGAGGTGCTGTCGTCGGCGGCCCGGTGGCCGCGCACCGGGCGTCAGGCATTGCAGGAGGTGCTGCCCAACGCATCGCTCGTGCACTTCTACGGCGCCTCCGAACTGAGCTTCGTATCGTTCGACCGGGGTCTCGGCGCCTCCGACGAGCATGCGGCAGGCGAACTGTTCGACGGCGTCGACGCCGAAATTCGCGAGGGCCTCGTTCACGTGCGCAGCGACATGCTGTTCGACGGCTACCTCACCGAAGACGGCGTGGTGAACGGCCCCGCCGACGGGTGGATGACGGTGGGGGACCGAGGCCGGGTGGCGGGCAACAGCCTGCAGTTGTTCGGCCGGGACAGCGACACGGTGATCCGGGCGGGACTCAATGTGGAACCCGCGGCGATCGAGGCGGCGTTGACCGCGCTTCCCGGGATCTCGGAGGCTGCGTGCATCGGAGTACCGGACAGCCGGATGGGCGAGGCGCCGGCCGCCGCGATCGTGGTGGACGGCAACGGGCCGAGTTCCACCGAGATCTGGCGGCATCTGCGCGCCACGTTACCCAGCCCCAGCATGCCGGTTCAGGTTCTCGCGGTCGACAGTTTGCCGCGCACACCGCGCGGCAAGCTCGATCGGCGGGCGCTCGCCGCCACCCTGGCGGCCTCTCGGAACCGGAATCCCGCGTAGCCGTTCAGATTTCAAGGTTCAACAGGTGGTAGCCCAGCGTCTTGCCGTGTCCGGCGAGCGCCGGTGAGCCCGTGACCCCGCGGCCGAGGACGCCGGGCAACTCGAACACCATCGCCATGAGGTTTCGGCTGACAGGTGCGCCGGGCCGGTCCGGTGACCAGCTCACCGTAGTGGGCGGCGACGACGTCCTCGGGTGTGGGCAGTGGTGTCCGTGTCGAGTCCGCGGAAAGCAGCACCGGCGCCGATGTATTCGACGGAGACGGAGCCCTCGGCGAAACCGTGTACCTCGACGAGACGTTCGGTGACGATGTCCGCGGCAAGCTGGGCACGGGGGTAGGCGCGTGGTCCCGCATAACTGAGCCGTTAATCGCGTTCGGACCCGAGAGCAGCATCGCGGCGCCCGTCCGCCGGGCCGTCGAGGACGCACGCATCGAACTGGGACCTGTCATGCAGGCGCAGAACATCGGCGCGGTAGCGGGATTGGCGGCGGCCGGGCTCGGCGTCACAGCCGTACCCGAACTCGTACTTCCCATGATCTCGTTCGCCGGTCTCGTCCACATACCGCTGCAGCCGACGGTCGAACGCACCATTTCACTCGTCCAGGTCGCCGGTCGACCCCAAACAGCGAGTTCCCGCAGTTTCGTGACCATGCTTCTCGCCGACGTATGACCTGACTCGACGTCCGGCATCCGCACCGGCTGTACACATGAGAACGGCAAGGAGTAGTTCACTCCTTGCCACTTCCAACATATAACGCACAGGGGGCCTTGTGGCAAGACCCGGGTAGTGCTGCAGAATCTCCGGTCGAAGCCGCGACCTGCGGAAATCGTGAAGGGTGTGCACTTGTGTGCACGAGCGGAGCGGCCGGCTTCGAAACCACTGTGGCGAAATGGGGGAGTGTCATGTTCGACGTCATCATTGTCGGGGGCGGCCCGACCGGGTTGATGCTGGCCTGCGAGTTGCGGCTGCAGGGCGTACACGTGCTCGTGCTGGAGAAGGAGGAGGAGCCGACCAGAGATGTTCGGTCGCTCGGCCTGCATGTGCGCAGCATCGAGGTGATGGATCAGCGCGGTCTGCTGGAACGGTTTCTCGCGCACGGCAAGCAGTATCCGCTCAGCGGCTTCTTCGCCGGCATCACCAAGCCGCAACCCGACCGGCTCGACACCGCACATCCGTATGTCCTGGGCATCCCGCAGCCCGTCACCGAACGCCTGCTGACCGAACACGCCACGGAACTCGGCACCCCGATCCGCCGCGGCAGCGAACTGGTCGGGCTGAGCCAGGACGAGCACCGGGTGACCATCGAGCTGGCCGACGGTACGCAGATGCGCTCGCGCTACCTCGTCGGCTGCGACGGCGGCCGCAGCACGGTGCGCAAGCTGCTCGGGGTCGGCTTCCCCGGCGAGCCTACGAGGGTCGAGTCGCTGCTGGGCGAAATGGAGGTCACCGCTCCGCCGGAGGCACTGGACGCCGTGGTCGCCGAGGTCCGCAAGACCCACAAGAATTTCGGCGCCGGTCCCACCGGGGACGGGGTGTACCGCGTCGTCGTGCCCGCCGAGGGGGTGGCCGAAGACCGGACGGTCCCGCCGACCCTCGAGGAATTCAAGCAACAGCTCCGCGTGTTCGCCGGCACCGACTTCGGTGTGCATTCACCGCGGTGGCTGTCCCGCTTCGGTGATGCCACCCGGCTGGCCGAACGCTATCGGGTCGGCCGGGTACTGCTGGCCGGCGACGCGGCGCACGTCCACCCACCGCTGGGCGGGCAGGGTCTCAACCTCGGCGTCCAGGACGCGTTCAATCTGGGTTGGAAGCTGGCCGCCGAGGTGGGCGGCTGGGCTCCGCAGGGGCTGCTGGACAGCTACCAGAGCGAGCGGCACTCGGTAGCCGCCGACGTGCTGAACAACACCCGCGTGCAGTCGGAACTGATGTCCACCGAGCCGGGTCCGCGGGCCGTTCACAGGTTGCTGTCGGAACTGATGGACATCGACGACGTGAACCGGTACCTGACCGAGAAGGTCACCGCGATCGGGGTTCGCTACGACTTCGGCGAGGGGCACCCACTGCTCGGCCGGCGGTTGCGGGACATTCAGCTGACGCGGGGGCGCCTCTACGCGCTCATGCACGGCGGCCGCGGACTCCTCCTCGACCAGACGGGCCGGCTCTCGGTGGCCGGCTGGGCCGACCGGGTCGACCACGTCGTCGATGTCAGCGAGGAACTCGACGTGCCCGCCGTGCTGCTGCGGCCGGACGGCCACGTGGCGTGGGCAGGCGATGATGAGCAGGAGCTGCTCAGTCAGTTGCCCCAGTGGTTCGGCGCTGCCGCCGGCTGAGTGCCGAATTCCTCGCGTCCGACACGCCCGTTCGAGTCAGGTTGTGAGCGCTTCGGCGGGCACACGTCGCGCAGTCGTGCACAATGGCGACGTCCGAATAGTGGATGCGAGCAGGGGGTGTCGACGATGTGGGAGTTGCCGATCGAAGGTGGGATTCCGTGGTTGGTATGGATCCTCGACCTACTGGTCAACGGTTCCTGACCAACCGAAAAGTCCGGTGGTCGTCGGGTCGTCAGCCGGAGCGGTCGGCGTTCGCCAGTATCGCGTCGTGAACGTAGTGCGCGAACCCGGGTGCCATCTCGTTCCAGTGCGCGGCCGCCGCCGGGTCGGAAAGGTAGAGCGCGGCCACGTCCCGGTGCTGTCGGTGGGTGCAGTCGAAGAACCACCGTGCGATGTGGGCACGGTGGTTTTCGGCCGCCTGCATCGCGACTGCGCCGGTGGCCGGCTCACCCGCGGCTATTGCGTCGACGAATTCCTGGATGTTGGCATCTGCGTCTGCCTTGATCGCCACCCAGTCGTCCTTGGTGTAGGCGACGACTCGCCACGGTAGTTCCTGGTTCCGATTCGACTCGGCCCACCGCTGCTCGGCCTCGCGCAGTCGTTCACCGAAACTGTCGGTGCTGAAGATGGCGAGCTGCTCTTCCGGGGACAGTGCCACCCCCATGTGGCGAGCGCGCATTTCCTTTCCGATGGCGTCGAGCAATTCCTCGGTGCGTGCCTGACGCTGCCGCAGGAGACGGTGCTGTCGGCGGAGGTGATCGTCGACGCGGGCGTGGGGCTCGGCCAACATGTCGGCGATCTCGTCGAGCCCGAACTGCAGCTCTCGATAGAAGAGTATGTGCCGCAAACGCTGCACGTCGTCGGGGGAGTACACGCGGTGGTTGGCCGCGCTGCGCCCGTGCGGCTTCAGCAGGCCGATGCTGTCGTAATGATGGAGGGTACGGACGGAAATGCCCGACAGCGCCGCCAGTTGCCCGACTGTGTACCCGTCCATCTCGCGATCATCCATCGTCGCGGCGCGGCGGGGGCGAACTCGGAGGGAAGACGGCGTTCATCGTGCGCTTCGCCGTGAGTGTCGCGCCCTCGCTCGGCCGTGCGCGAGGGCAAGTAACCCTGGCACGGAGTGCGCCGTCGCCACTCCCGGGTTCAGGATCGATACCCACGATTGGGCTGCGTAGTTCGGGTGGGGGAGCAGTCGGTCCGGTGCGCTGTAATCGATGCCGCTGCTGCGCTGCGCATGTTCGGCCGGTGAGAAGCCGAGTAGTTCGCGGAAGCGGTCCCGGCCGACCGAGACATTGAGACGAAATATGCCCTGCCGGTTCAAGTTCGAGGAGGTGTCCCACCCCTCGACGTCGTTCGTCACGATGGTGGCGAACGGGAAACGCTGCTCCGCCGGCGGGTCGTCATCAGGATTGTATGAGAAGAAGGTGTCTCCCCAGGAACTCCGTGGAGCGCCGCCCTCTTCACTGGCCGTCACCACCGTGACCCCAGGCAGTTCGAGAGCCACCGCAATGATGTGTTCCTGCGTGAGAGCTGATGTTTCCGGGTCGTTCGCGGTCATGCAGGCAACCGTAAAACCTCACGCTACGCCAGGTGCAACATCTCGGGACCGCTCACGGTGCGCGGCTCGGCGCAGTGACGATCGGCGCTCCGCCGCGTACCTTCCGCGGCGGGATGAGCCACACTTGTAGTTTCGGATGACCGAACATTATGATTCGACTGTGAAAACAACGGACCTCGGGGTGGGCAGGCGGCGACGGGCAACCACGGTCGCGGCGATACTGGCAGCGCTCGCCGCAACGCTGATGCTGTCCGGGTGCGCCGAGGGTGCGGCCGGGCCCGCCGACGGCAAACCGGTGGTGCTGACCACCTTCACCGTTCTCGCCGATATCGCGGAGAACGTCGGGGGGGAGCACCTGACGGTGGAGTCGCTCACCAAATCGGGCACGGAAATTCACGGTTACGAGCCGACACCGGGCGATATCAGGAAGGCGGCCGAGGCCGACCTGATCCTCGACAACGGGATGAATCTGGAGGCCTGGTTCGCCCAATTCGTCGAGGGACTGGATGTCGAGCATGTGGTCGTCAGCGACGGGGTCGAGCCGATCGGCATCGGCGAAGATGCCTACGCGGGCAAACCGAATCCGCACGCGTGGATGTCACCACTGAATGTGAAGATTTACGTCGACAACATGGTCACCGCGTTCAGCGACCTCGATCCTGAACACGCGAGCGACTATCGCACCAACGGTGATGCCTACAAGGCCCGACTGCAGCAGGTGCAGGACGAATTGGTCGCCGAGTTGAGCGCGTTGCCGGTCAATGAACGGGCGCTGGTCACGTGCGAAGGAGCGTTTTCGTATCTTGCGCGCGATGCGGGGTTGACCGAGAAGTACATCTGGCCGGTCAATGCCGAACAGCAGGCCACCCCCCAGCAGATCGCGTCGACGATCGAGTTCGTCAAGCAGAACCGGGTACCCGCGGTGTTCTGTGAGTCGACGGTGTCGGATGCGCCGATGCAACGCGTGGTGGAAGCCACCGACGCCGCTTTCGGCGGAACCCTCTACGTCGATTCGCTGTCGGAGCAGGACGGACCCGTGCCGACCTACCTCGATTTGATCCGGCACGACGCCGAGACCCTCACGTCCGCTTTGAACGGACAACCGCAGTGACTCCCCAGCCGGCCGTCGAGGTGCAGGACGTCACCGTCCACTACGGTGACGTTCTCGCCCTCGACCGGGTCTCCCTCTCCCTGCAGGCAGGACGGGTGTGCGGCCTGGTCGGGATGAACGGCTCCGGCAAATCCACACTGTTCAAAACGATCATGGGAACGGTCAAACCCGATACCGGCACGGTCCGCATCAACGGCCAGGCCCCGGCCGCCGCGCGCAAAACCGGTGTCCTAGGTTATGTTCCGCAGAGCGAGGAGGTGGACTGGGCCTTTCCGCTGTCCGTGCGAGATGTCGTGATGACCGGCCGCTACGGTCGCATGGGCCTGACCCGGCGGCCCGGGAAAGCTGATCGTTCGGCCGTCGACCACGCCCTCGAACGCGTGGAACTCACCGACTTGGCGGACCGGCAGATCGGGCAATTGTCCGGCGGCCAGAAGAAACGTACTTTCGTGGCCCGGGGAATCGCCCAAGAGGCAACGATCCTGCTGTTGGACGAACCGTTCGCCGGGGTCGACAAACGCTCCGAAGCCACCATCACCACGTTGCTGCGGGAACTCGCCGGTGCAGGTGCGGCCATCCTCGTCTCCACCCATGACCTGCACGCGCTGCCGGCGCTGGCGGACGAGGCGATCCTGCTGATGCGCACGGTGCTCGCGCACGGCGACCCGACGCTCGTTCTGCAACCGGTGAACCTGGCGTCGGCCTTCGGCCTCGACGTGATGACAAGGACCTGACACCCCATGAACGTGATCGACTTCTTCGTCGACCCGCTGCGTTACGACTTCATGGTCCGCGCACTGATGACCACCCTGATCGCGTCGGTGGTATGCGCGGTGTTGTCGTGCTGGCTGGTGCTGATCGGTTGGTCGCTGATGGGCGATGCCGTCTCGCACGCCGTCCTGCCCGGCGTCGTCCTCGCCTACATCGTCGGCGCCCCCTTCGCCCTCGGCGCAGTGATCTTCGGATTCCTCGCGGTGGCACTGATCGGGGTGGTCCGCGACACCAGTCGTGTCAAGGAAGACGCCGCGATCGGAATCGTGTTCTCCACCTTGTTCGCCCTCGGCCTGGTCCTGGTTTCGGTGACTCCGAGCCAAACCGACCTCAACCACATCATCTTCGGCAACCTGCTGGGCGTCAGCCGCTCCGATCTCGTTCAGATCGCGATCCTCGGGGCCGTCGTCTTCGTCGCTCTGATCGTCAAACGCCGCGACTTCACGCTCTACGCCTTCGACCGCACCCACGCCCACGCCATCGGTCTCAATCCCCGGCTGCTGGGGGCCGCGCTCCTGGGATTACTCGCGCTCACCGCTGTGGTGGCCTTGCAGGCGGTGGGTGTGATTCTCGTGGTGGCCATGCTCATCATCCCCGGATCCACGGCCTACCTGCTTACCGACAGCTTCCACCGCATGCTGATCATCGCACCCGCGATCTCGGCCGTCTGCGCGGTCACAGGGCTGTATCTGAGCTATCACCTCGACACTGCCAGCGGCGGCATGGTCGTGCTGTCCCAGGGTGCGGCTTTCGCCGTGGCGTACCTTTTCGCGCCTCGTCAGGGCGTCATCGGTCGCAGAATCACCGCGTCGCGGCGGCGGTCGCTCAGGGAAGATGCATCAGCTGCCCGGCAAGAGTGAACAGTCGGCGGCCGAGCTTCAGGACGGGGATCCCGAGCGGCAGCAGAATCACCGTCACGCAGAGCACCCCACCGACGAGCCACACTACGGCCGCGAGGATTCCCAGGACTGTGCCGAGCAGGGCCGTGAGAATCGCCGTCACCACGCCGAGCAGGCCATTGAGTAAGCGCATGATGACCTCCTGCTACCAGTCTGCGCGCCCGCGGTCCGGCGCGCACCCCCTTTCTGGCGGCACAGACGCGGCCGTCGGCGTCAGCCGACCGATTTGGCGTAGCGGCCGACCCGGTCGATGAGGTCGTCGAAGAACGTGGCCGGGTCGGTGCTCACCGCGATGTCCGCGTTGGGTTCCCGGTTCCAGTGGCCGACCCAGTCGGCGACCGTGGTGCCCCTGGTGAGGGTCCCATGGAGTTCGACGTCGACGGTGGCCGGACGTGTCCGGGCGAGGTCTGGGTTCAACGCCACCGCCGCAGCGAACGGGTCGTGCATGTGCGCGATGAAGCCCTGGTTGTGGCTACGGTGAAAATCCATGTAGAACCGGATGGCGTCCGACAGGTGACGGATCACCGGGTTGCTGGTACGTGACCGGATGTGCGGTGCATCCTCCGGTGAGATGACCTCGGCGGGAACACTTCCCGCCGCTTCGGCGAGACGGCGAACATGATCCGGTGTCATTTCGATGGTCTCGGTGATGTCGAGCCCGCAGAGAATGGGACGCCGGCCCTCCGGGAGCCCGGAGAACGCGTCGAACACCTCCTTCGCGGCCTCGGGGTCGACGGAGACGTTCCATTCGGTGGTGGGGGTGGTGTTGCCCGGATGGTTGTAGGCGCCGCCCATCACCACCAGCCGGTGCAGCAGCCGGGGAAGTTCGGGCTCCGCGCGGATCGCCAACGCCAGATTGGTCAGCGGCCCGGTGACGAGTCCGGTGACCTCACCGGGATGCTCGCGGACGAGTTCGACCCACATCGTGGTCGCGTCCCGCTCCGACAGGGACCGGCCGGAGTCGGGGAGGACGGCGTACCCGATGCCCTGCGGCCCGTGCGTGTCCTCGGTGGTCCGCAACGGGCAGTCGAGCGGCACCCGCGCACCGAGGGCCACTTCGATGTCGGGTGCACGGCACAGCCCGAGCCAGTTCAGATTGTTGGCTGCGACCTGCTCGACGGGCACGTTCCCGGCGGTGCTGGCGATCCCGAGGATCTCCGCTTCCGGGCTGGCCAGCAGATACAGAAGGGCCAGCGAATCGTCGATGCCGGTGTCGACGTCGACGATCAGGCGCTGCGTGGGGGCGCTCATCCGGCGACGCGGACGGTGGGGCGGTGGCTGACCGGGAAGTTGACCGACCGCGCGATGAAGCAGTGGGCATGGGCCCAGCGATCGCGGTCGTAGCTGCTCGGCCCGATAGTCCCCGACCCCCGGTTGCCCGTCCAGGTGACAGCCAGGGAGTAGCGATGTGTCTTCACGCGTCCATAGTGCACGGCGAGGACCGTGCGCGTGGATCGTGGTCTGTCTCCAGGGGACCGGTCAGGTGGTTGCTGCCCACACCGCTGGATCTTCGCCCCACGGGCGGGCAGGGAAAGGGTAGTCGTCGTACTCGGCCAGTGCCGGGCGGCTGGTGACCGAAGTCCCGTGTGACACCAAGGAGTTCGGTCCGGGAACGGCGGCGGCCGGCGGGTCGGTGGACCGGCCGGGTGCACTCAGCAACCACGAACCAGTGCGCGCGAGGGAGACGTCGACGGTCCGGCCGCAGCCGTCGGATCGGTGCGCGGTCAGCGCGTCGACGATGCCGGCGGCAAGCAGGTATCCACTGGCGTGATCGAGAGCCTGTGCGGGCAGCGCGCGGGGGGCGTGCCCACCCTCGACGAGCGAGATACCCGATGCGGCCTGGACGATGCTGTCGAAGCCCCGCCTACCCGCCCAGGGGCCGGTGCGGCCCCACGCACTCACCCTGCCCCGCACCACCTGTGCGGGTGCGCGATCGAGGAGGGTGTCGAGGGCGCCCGGACGGTAGCCGGTGACGACCACATCCGCGTCGGAAAGAAGCTCCTTCCACCGCCTGCGGCCCGCCACCGACGTCACATCGAGCAGCGTCGACCGTTTACCCTGCCCGGTGTCGAGGTGCTGGACGGCGATCTCGGGGAGAAACGGCGGGTCGATGCGCAGGACCTCGGCGCCCAGGAGCGCGAGCGTGCGGGTGGCGACGGGGCCGGCGATCACCCGGGTCAGATCGAGAACCGTGATCCCGCTCAGCGGTGTCGTCGCGGAGGCCTGCCCCGACCGCCGCGACCCCGGCGAATGACCGGGATGTACGAGGGTGGGGACCAGGTCACCCGACGCCGCGGCCGCACCCTGCGGGGTGGCCGCCCACTCTTCCTGCGTGCGGACGGCCGACGCCACGGCCTGCGCGGCGAACGCCCGTTCCTCGACCTCGGCCGCGGTGAATTCGCGGAGCCGGTCGGCTACCGCCTCCCGGCCGGCATCCTCGGCGAGATCGATCGCCCCGAGAAGCCGGCGACGGTGGTGCGGATAGTTGGCGTGGGTACGCACCCAGCCGTCGGAGACAGCAAAGAAGCCGGACAACTCAGCGAACCCGGACACCGGTGCGCCCGCCACCCGCAACAGCCGGTCGCTGGAGAACGCTGCTGCGATCCGCTCGGGGTCGAGCCGCCACGACCGCGGACCCCACCCGCAGGACACCCGGAATCTGTCGACGGCAGTGGCGACGGCCGCGAGCGACCCCGCCGCCAGGGCGAAGACGGGAAGCCGAGCGGCGAGGAAGGCGCCCGGGTCGGGGCACTCGATGCGGTGAGAGGCGGGCTGAACACCGACACTGCGCTCGTACTCGGCCAGCAGTCCTGGGAACCCGGTCACCGAACCCCCTCAGCCTCGAACGGCGAACTCTACGACAGCAGTCGACGGCACCGCTCGAGCAGGCCGGCGCGCAGCGGGGCGGCCCGTTGCGCGAGGTGCTGCTGCCGTCGTACGTATTCTGCACGCCCGGAGGGAGTCTCGATGGGCACAGGGGCGTATCCGTACTCGGACAGGTCGTAGGGGCTGGCCTGCATATCGAGTTCGCGTGCGGCGAGTGCCTGCTCGAAACAGTCCATCACCAGGTCCGAGTCGACGAGCGGCCCAAGTTTGTACGCCCACTTGTACAGATCCATGCCCGCGTGCAGGCAGCCGGGTTGCTCGCGGCGGATCTGGCCGTCCCGGTCGAGTGCGGACTCGTTGCGGGGCGCCGCATCAGGGGTGAAGAACCGGAACGCGTCGTAGTGGGTGCAGCGCAACGGCATCGATTCGACCACCGCGTCGGTGCCGTCGAACCCGAGGCGCAGCGGCACCCTGTGGTGGCGGATCGCCTCGGCGCCACCCCGGTAGACCATCGCCCATTCGTGCAGGCCGAAGCAGTTCAGGCGTGGAGTGCGGGCTTCGGTGGCCTCGAGAAGCCCGGCCACGAATTCAACGGTGCTTCGGCGATGCTCGAGCACCGCGGGGTCGACGGTGACAACAGGGTCTCCGTCGACGGTTTCCGACCGGTAGCCGGTGTAGCGGAGGTAGTCGTCGGACCCGGGACCGGTGAGCGCGGTCCCGTAACCTGGGTGCCATCGACGCAGCTGGTTGGGGCGCAAGCTGTAGTAGGTGAAGAGGAAGTCGTGCACCGGATGGCTGATTCCGGCCGCCTTGCGTTCCTGATACGGCTCGACGATTCGTGCCACCCGATCGCGGTGGCGGGTCCGTCGAGCCGTCCAGTCACCGGACGCCAGCACCGCGAGCGGGCGTCCGGTGACCGTGTTGTCCGGTGGCCGCACGGTCAACTCGTCCGCTGCCCCGGGTTCATCCCGTTCACCCGGTGAGTGCCGTCACGCACGGTGCCCACGTACTCCTCGACGAGGTCTTCGAGTGCGACGATCCCCACGATCCGGCCCGACGGGTCCGCGGCCGCACCGAGGTGGGAACTGGCCCGGCGCAGACCCGCGAGTGCCTCGGCGAGCGGTGTGGTGGTCGCCATGCGCGGCAGCGGACGAATATCGGAGCGGGGGATCACGGTGTCCGGGCCGGCGTCCTCGTCGAGGATGTCGTCGAGGACGTCCTTGAGGTGCAAATACCCGAACAGGGAACCGTCGTCGGCGCGGACCGGGTAGCGGGAGTACCCGGTTTCGATCACCGCTTCCTCGATGGCGCCGAGGCGGGTGCCGCCCGCCGACAGCGGCACGGTGCGGACCTTGTCGAGAGGAATCATCACCTCGCTGACCGTGCGGTCGGTCGTTTCGAGCGCCTGGGTGAGCCGACGGTGCTCCTCCGCGTCGATGAGTCCCTCCGAGCGGGACTCGCCGATCATCTCCGACAACTCCACGGCCGAGACGGTGACGTCGAGTTCGTCCTTGGGTTCGACGCGCATCAACCTCAAGGTGGCGTTGGCGCACAGGTTGTAGAAGGAAATCAGCGGCCTGGCCAGGGTGATGAACATCAGATGCACGGGCACCAGCAGCATCGCGGACCGTTCGGGTCCCGCGAGAGCGATGTTCTTCGGCACCATTTCCCCGAGCAGGATGTGCAGCACCACGACGAGTGCCAGGGCGACGGTGAACGCCACCGGATGCAGCAATCCGTCGGGCAGGCCGACGGCGTGGAGCGGCACTTCGAGCAGGTGTGCGATCGCCGGTTCGGCGACCTTGCCGAGCAGGATGGAGCAGATCGTGATGCCGAGCTGGGCGGCCGCCAGCATCAGCGACAGGTTCTCGCCGGCCAGGATCACCGTCCGGGCACGTTTCTTTCCTTGCGCTTCGAGCGCCTCGAGGCGGTCACGGCGGGCGGAAATGAGGGCGAATTCGGCGCCGACGAAAAACGCGTTGCCGGCGAGCAGCACGAAGGTGAGCAGCATTCCGAAGAGATCACTCATCGTCGGCCTCCTCCTCGTCCGTCTCCACGGGAACCGGTGTGAGCAGCACCCGGTCGATACGCCGTCCGTCCATGTGGGTCACCGTCGCGATCCACCGGCCGTCGGGGTACAACGCCGTGTCGGGTACGGGCAGTTCCACCTTGTCGCCGTCTACCGGAATCCGGCCCAGATGGGTGAGGACCAGGCCGCCGAGGGTTTCGTACTCGCCCTCCGGTGCGGTGTAGCCGGTGGTCTCGGACACCTCGTCGATGCGCAGCAGACCGGAGCACGACCAGCCGTCGCCGATCCGCTGGACGTCGATCTCCGGTTCGTCGTGCTCGTCGCGGACGTCACCGACGATTTCCTCGATGAGGTCCTCCATGGTGACCATGCCCGCGGTGCCGCCGTACTCGTCGACCACCAGCGCCACCTGCATTCCGTCGGAACGAATCCGCTCCATGAGGGCGTCACCGTCGAGGCTCGACGGCACCACCGGGACCTTCTGCGCGAGGGTGTTGAGGCGGGTGGTGCGGCGACGACCGGCAGGCACCGCGAACGCATGCTTGATGTGCACGATCCCGACGGAGTCGTCGAGGTCGCCGTCGACCACCGGAAATCGGGAGAAACCGGTGCGGGCGGCGGTGTCGATCAGATCGGCCACCGTGTCGGTGGTGGCCAGCGACTCGATTTTCACCCGCGGTGTCATCAATTCCTCGGCGGTGCGTTCACCGAATCGCAGTGAGCGGTTGACCAGCAACGCCGTTCCCTTGTCGATGGCGCCGCGCTGGGCGGAGGTGCGGACCAGGGAGCCGAGTTCCTGCGGTGACCGCGCCGACCGCAATTCCTCGGCGGGCTCGATTCCGAGGCGCCGGACCAGCCAGTTGGCCGTTCCGTTGAGCCCGTTGATCGCCCACTTGAAGATCAGGGAAAACGCGGCCTGCATTCCCGCAGTGGCCCGCGCCACCGGAAGCGGGTGGGCGATGGCCAGGTTCTTGGGGACCAGTTCACCGAACACCATCGAGAACGAGGTGGCGAGGACGAGGGCGATCACCAACGACGTTGCCGCGGCGGCGGATTCGCTGAACCCGACCGCGGACAGCACCGGGGTGATGAACCGGGCCAGGACCGGTTCCGACAGGTAGCCGGTGACGAGTGTGGTGATCGTGATGCCGAGCTGCGCGCCGGACAACTGGAACGACAGCGTGCGGTGGGCGTGCTGGACCTGCCTCGAACGCCGGTCACCGCCCCGGGCGTGCGAATCGACGGTGCTGCGTTCGAGTGCGGTGAGGGAGAATTCCGCTGCGACGAACAGTGCGGTGCCTGCGGTCAAGGCGAGGAAGCCGAGCAGAGCGAGAATGCTGAGTGCGATGTCCATCTGTCATCGCCACCAGGGAAGCGAGGGGAGGCCGCCGGGTTTGTCACCCGGCTCGCTAGAGGAGCCCTCCGAACCGGCGGAATCAGAATCTGATTCTGCTGAGGCAATGACAGGTGGAGCGCTTGCTGCGTGTGTGGGTGCCGCGGGCACCGGAGTCCTTCCGTTCGGCCTCGGCGTCCGGAGAAGTCCGGCACCGAGAACTGGTGTGGTTCAGCGACCCATGATACCGGTGGATGTCCGGTTCCGTGGAACAGGACATCCACCGGCACCTCACGGCGCTGCGGTCACCAACCGGCCGGAAGGGGGCGGCCCTCGGCGAATCCGGCCGCCGACTGCACCCCGAGCACCGCCTGGGCGTGCAGTTCCTCCAGGGTGCGGGCGCCGGCGTAGGTGCAGGTACTGCGCACCCCGGAGCAGATGTGGTCGATCAGGTCCTCGACTCCGGGGCGTTCCGGGTCCAACCGCATCCGGGAACTGGAAATACCCTCCTCGAACAGTCCTTTCCGGGCACGGTCGAAGGCGGTGTCGGTGGCGGTGCGCGCGGCGACCGCACGCTTGGACGCCATCCCGAAGCTTTCCTTGTACGCGTTGCCGGCCTGGTCGACGTGCAGGTCGCCGGGGGACTCATAGGTTCCGGCGAACCAGGATCCGATCATGACGTTCGACGCGCCCGCGGCGAGCGCGAGTGCCACGTCACGGGGGTGACGGACGCCTCCGTCCGCCCAGACGTGCGCACCCAGCGCGCGGGCCTGGGCGGCGCATTCCGCGACAGCCGAGAACTGGGGGCGGCCCACCCCGGTCATCATCCGGGTGGTGCACATGGCGCCCGGTCCGACACCGACCTTGACGATGTCCGCGCCCGCGTCGATCAGATCACGGGTTCCGGCCGCGGAGACGACGTTGCCCGCCACGAGCGGCACACCGAGGTCGGCCTTCTTCAGGGCGCCGAGCGCGTCGATCATTTTCTGCTGGTGACCGTGCGCCGTGTCGACGACGAGGAGGTCGGCGCCCGCGTCGACGAGCGCGCGGGCCTTCGCGGCGACGTCCCCGTTGACGCCGACGGCGGCGGCGATGCGCAGCTGCCCCGCCTCGTCGACCGCGGGCTGATAGATGCCGGCGCGGATCGTGCCGGTGCGGGTGAGGACCCCGGCGAGGGTGCCGTCGGGGTTGACGATCACGGCGAGCGAATCGTGCCGGCCATCGAGCAGTTCGAACACCTCGCGCGGGGTGGCGGTGACCGGGGCCGTGACGAAGTCGGTGAGCGCCACGGACCGCAGTCGGGCGAATCGGTCGACGTCCGAGCAGGCGGCCTCGGTGACCACGCCGACGGGCCGGTCGGTGTCGACGACGACGACCGCGCCGTGGGCCCGTTTGGGAAGCAGCGCGAGGGCGTCGGACACGGCGGCGTCCGGACCGAGCGTGACGGGGGTGTCCGCCACCAGATGCCGGCTTTTCACGAACGACACGGTTTCCGAGACCGCCGGGATCGGAAGGTCCTGCGGAAGTACGACGAGACCGCCCCGGCGCGCCACCGTTTCGGCCATGCGGCGCCCGGAGACGGCGGTCATGTTGGCCACGACGATCGGAATGGTGGTCCCGGTGCCGTCCGAGGTGGACAGGTCGACGTCGAACCGGGAGGTGACCTCGGTGCGGCTGGGCACCAGGAACACGTCGTCGTACGTCAGGTCATAGGGAGGGCGTTGCCCGTCGAGAAACTGCACGTCTCACGACGATACCGGGGAAGTTGCGGCGGTGCCCGCCGTGCGCTGCGCCTGCGACCGGGACAACCCGATGGTGGCGATCAGCATCACCGCGACCGCGCACCCGACCACGATCAGTCCGGGCCCGTCGACGCGCAGGCGTTCGTCGAGGACCGTCATGCCGAGGAAGACGGCGGCGAGGGGTTCGGCGATGGTCAGCGCCGGCAGAGACGCCGACAGCGGGCCCACCTGGAACGCGCGTTGCTGCAGGTACACCCCTACGAGTCCGGCGGCGACCAGTGACCACGTCTGCCAGCTGCTCAGGACCGTCCACAGTCCGCGGGGAACGAGTTCGACCACGTATTTGGTAAAGGCGACCGCAACACCGTAGAGGATGCCGCTCGCGGCGCCGAGGAGGAGGGCCCGCCACCCCGGGTCGATCTTCGTCATCCCAGCGAGCGCGGCGGCCGCCGCCACCGACACGACGATCGCCAGGGGAATGACCCATTCCCGGAACGGGGCGTCGATGTTTCCCTCGGTGGGATTACCGACGACGAGAAACACTGCGAGAGCGGCGGCCAGGGCGACGGCCAGAACCCAGGTGGTCCGGTTGAGCCGGTAGCCGGAGAATTTCGCCGACAGGGGGAGCGCGAACAGCAGGGCGGTGACGAGGAGAGGTTGTACGACGAGCACCGACCCGAGCGCCAAGGCGACGGCCTGCATGATGTAGCCGCCACCGTCACCCGCGACACCGGCCCACCACCGCGGGCTGCGCACCAGCGACGTCATCAAGCCCGCATCCTCGGGGACCGCGGACGCGGCGCTCTGCTGCGCGACCGAGGCACACGCGAAGAGTAGGGCCGCGACCAATGCGCACAGGACCGACGCGAGCGGCAGGGACATGCCTCTCAGTGTGCTCCGCGACTGCGGTGTCCGTGCGGAGTTGAGCCATGTCCGGGATTGCGCCCACGTCGGCTTCCGCCTCGGGCCGGCACCTCACCGACGCGGCCGCGCCGGGACGGGCGATCGCCGGTATCGGCGGCCCGGCGACCCTTCTTCGGGGTGTCCTGGGCGGGCGCCCGGGTGTCCGGTGCGGGCACCGGTTTGCCGCTGGGCCTGCGGGCGCCGGTGAGATCGGCCAACAGCCGGTCGCCGGGGCGCACCTGCACCCCCGCCACGTCGATACCCGCCGTGCGCGTCATCTGCTCGACGGCGGCGCGCTCGTCCTCCGTCACGAGAGTGACCACCACCCCGGCCTCACCGGCCCGCGCGGTCCGCCCGGCACGGTGCAGGTAGGCCTTGGGTTCGGCGGGCGGGTCGACGTGCACCACCAGGGAGATGTCGTCGACATGGATGCCGCGGGCCGCGACGTCCGTGGCCACCAGCACCGGGATCGTTCCGTCCGCGAACGATGCGAGCGTGCGGGTGCGATGGTTCTGGGTCTTGCCGCCGTGCAAGGCGCCCGCCGAGATGCCGGCGGCATGCAATTCGTTCGCCACCCGGTCCACCCCGTGCTTGGTGCGCACGAACATCAGAGTGCGCCCCAACCGCGCACCGATATTTGCGACCACCGAATACTTGTCGTCCCGGTCGACGTAGAGAAGGTGATGGACCATCGTCGTCACCGCGGCCGAAGCGGGCGCCGTCGAATGGGTGACCGGGTCGCGCAGGTAGCGCCGGACGAGGCTGTCCACCTCATCGTCGAGGGTGGCGGAGAACAGCAGTCGCTGCCCCCCCGCAGGTGTTTCGTCCAGGATCCGCACGACCTGGGGGAGGAAACCCATCTCGGCCATGTGGTCGGCCTCGTCGACCGTCACCACGGCAACGTCGTCGAGGGAGACCGAACCCTGACCGAGATGGTCGGCGAGGCGCCCGGGTGTCGCGACCAGAAGATCCACTCCCCGCGACAACACCTCCACCTGGCGCTTGATCGGGATGCCGCCGACCACCGTGGCCACCCGCAGTCCCATCGACAGTGCCGGTTCGTCGAGCGCCCGTTCGATCTGCAATGCCAGTTCCCGGGTGGGAACGAGGACGATTCCGCGGGGAAAGCCGCGGCGACTGGCCGCACCCGCGAGGCGCACCAACATGGGCAACCCGAACGCGAGCGTTTTGCCGGACCCGGTGGGAGCTCGGCCCAGCACATCCTTGCCGGCGAGGGCGTCGGGAATGGTGGCGGCCTGGATGGGGAACGGCGCGCGGATGCCGCTGCGATCGAGGGCATGGGTCATGACCGCGGGCACGCCGAGCCCGAGGAACGTCTCACCCACTGGTGCGGAGGTGTTCTCGTGTTCGGGCATGCCCAGAAGGCTACCGCCTGGGAGAAGGCCCTCCCGACGCCTCGACCGGGACGTCAGCGCACTGCGTCACGGCCGAGGCGGAGGAAGGTCAGGCCTGCACTTCGCTGCGGTCACCGCTCCACAGCGTGTGGAACTTACCTTCCGCGTCGGTCCGCTCGTAGGTGTGGGCACCGAAGAAGTCACGCTGCCCCTGCGTCAGCGCCGCGGGCAACCGCTCCGCGCGCAGGGCGTCGTAGTAGGACAGCGACGAGGCGAACGCCGGGACCGGAATACCGAGCAGGGTCGCGGTGGACACCACCCGACGCCAGCTGTCGATGGCGGTCTCGATGGCGTCCCGGAAATAGGGCGCGAGGATCAGGCTCGGCAGCGTCGGGTTCTCGTCGTACGCGTCCTTGATGCGGTTGAGGAAACGTGCCCGGATGATGCAGCCGCCGCGCCAGATGGTAGCCAGATCGGCGGGGTGCAGGTCCCAGTCGTATTCGGCGCTGCCCGCGGCGATCTGGTCGAAGCCCTGCGCGTAGGCCACCACCTTCGATGCGTACAACGCCTGGCGGATGTCCTCGGTGAACTGAGCGGCATCGGCGGGCTTGTCGGCGAGCTGACCGGACGCCAGACCGACGGCGGCCTTGCGCTGCTCCCGGGAGCCGGACAAGGCGCGCGCGAACACGGCCTCGGCGATCCCGGTGACGGGCACACCGAGGTCGAGAGCGGACTTGACGGTCCAGCGGCCGGTGCCCTTCTGCTCGGCGGCGTCGACGATCACGTCGACGAGGGCCTTGCCCGTCTTCGCGTCCTTCTGCTTCAACACCTCGGCGGTGATCTCCACCAGATAGCTTTCGAGATCGCCGGAGTTCCACTCGGTGAACACCTCGGCGATCTTGTCGGCGTCGTACCCGAGTGCGTCACGGAACAGGTTGTACGCCTCACCGATCAGCTGCATGTCGGCGTACTCGATGCCGTTGTGGACCATCTTCACGAAGTGCCCGGAGCCGTCGGGGCCGATGTGGGTGCAGCACGGGGTCCCGTCGACCTGCGCCGCAATCGATTCGAGCAGCGGTCCCAGCGCCTCGTACGACTCCTTGGGGCCGCCCGGCATGATCGACGGGCCGTTCAGCGCACCTTCCTCACCGCCGGAGATGCCGGCGCCGACGAAATGCAGGCCTCGCTCGCGCAGCGACGACTCCCGCCGAATGGTGTCCGTGTACAGGGCGTTGCCACCGTCGATGATGATGTCACCCGGCTCCATCGCCGCAGCAAGCTCCTCGATGACCGCGTCGGTGGGGTCGCCGGCCTTGACCATGATCAGTACGCGGCGCGGCTTCTGCAGCGCCGCCACGAACTCCTCGACCGTTTCGGTCCGGACGAAGTCGCCGTCGCCGCCGTGCTCCGCGATGAGCGCATCGGTCTTGGCGATGCTGCGGTTGTGCAGAGCCACGGTGTGCCCGTGCCGGGCGAGGTTGCGGGCGATGTTCGAGCCCATGACGGCCAGTCCCGTCACGCCGATCTGGGCGCGGGCGCCCTCGTTGGTGATAGTCATGGATACAGCATTCCCTCTCGCTCGGCGGTAGAAAAATCGGCGTACGACAAATGAGCCGTCCCAGACAAACATACGAAGGCCGGCCCGCGCATTCGCGCGGGCCGGCCTCGTGTCAACGATGTCGATGTTCAGTTGTGTCCTGCACGCACCGCTCAGCTGCGCTGTTCGCGACGAGGTCCGTCGAAACCGTCGTACGAGCGGCGGTCGGTGCGGCTACGGAAACCACCACTGGTTGCGGCGGGACGCCGGTCCGGCGAGGCCGCAGGACGGCGATCATCCCGGCGGAATCCGCCACCACGGTTGTCGCGGTCCGCGAAGTCGCGGCGGGGTGCGCTGCGGTCGAAGCTCCGCTCACCGGTACCGCGATGGCTCTCACCGCGGTCGCCGTAGTCGCGGCGCGGTGCGCCACTGCTGCTGCCGCCGAACTCACGGCGCGGCGCGCTGTCCCCGAAGTCCCTGCGCGGGGCCCGGTCGCCGAACCCGCGGTTGTCCCGGTCACCGCGGTAGCCGCTGCTCCGGTTGTCGCCACCACGGTTGTCGCCGTCGCGCTGGGGGCGGTCGCCCCGGTAACCACCGGACCGGGTGTCCGACTGGTCACGGCGGGGTCCGCGGTCGTCGAAGCTGCGGCCACCGGACGGGCGGTCACCGAAGCTGCGGCCGCCGGACGGGCGGTCACCGCGTCCCTCGGAGGAGCTGCGGTTTCCGCGGTAGCCACCTTCTCGGCCGCCGAACCCACTTTCACGGCGGGGTCCGCGGTCGCCGAAGCGACGGTCGCCACCACGGTCACTGCGGAAGGCGGGGTCTTTCACCGGTTGCCCGGTGGGGACCTTCGCGCCGGTGATGGTGGTGAGGACCTCGGATCCGGGTGCGACGGGCACTGCCGTGGCGTCGACCCCGGCCATTCCCGTCAGCTTCCGGAAGGTGCGCTTCTGATTCGGGAGCACGATCGCGACGACCGTGCCCTTCTCACCGGCGCGGGCGGTGCGGCCGGCACGGTGCAGGTAATCCTTGTGATCGGCAGGCGGATCGACGTGAACCACCAGGTCGATGCCGTCGACGTGGATGCCGCGCGCCGCGACGTCCGTCGCGACGAGCACAGGGGTGCGGCCGTTCTTGAAACGCTCGAGGACGCGGGTCCGCTGGTTCTGCGCCTTGCCGCCGTGCAGCGACTCCGCGGCGATCCCGACTGCACGCAACCGGTCGGTGATGCCCTCGCAGCCGAGCTTGGTGCGGGCGAACATGATGGTGCGGCCTTCGCGCGCACCGATTTCCGCCAGAACATTGTCTTTCTGGCCGCGGTCCACCAGGAGGACGTAGTGCGCCATCGTGTCGACGCTGGCGCGCCCGTCCTCGGTGGAGTGCTGCACGTGGTCGGGCAGGAACTGCCGGACCAGCGACTGCACCTCGCGGTCGAGGGTGGCCGAGAACAGCAGCCGCTGACCGTCGGCCGGGGTCTCACCGAGGATGGAACGCACCTCGGGCAGGAAGCCCATGTCCGCCATCTGGTCGGCCTCGTCGAGCGCGGTGATCTCGATGGAGTCGAGGACGCAGGTGCCCTGACGCAGGTGGTCACCGAGACGTCCGGGGGTGGCGACGAGGATGTCGACGCCACGGCGCAGCTGGTCGACCTGCTTGGTGAACGGGGTGCCGCCGACCGCCGGGCGCACGGTCAGACCGAGCGCACCCGCGTACGAGTTGAGGGATTCCACGACCTGGAAGGCAAGTTCGCGGGTGGGCACGAGAACCAGGGCGCGGGGACGCTTGGGCGCCGGCCGGTCTTCGTGGCGGGCGAGACGGGTGAGCATGGGCAGGCCGAAGGCCAGCGTCTTACCCGATCCGGTCTGTGCACGGCCGAGAACGTTCTTGCCTGCGAGCGCGTCCGGAACAGCCAGGGCCTGAATGGGCGACGGGGTGGCGATGGAATTCCGGAGGAGAGCCTGCACCAGGGATTCGGGAAGGCCGATCTCGGCGAACGTCACCGTCTCGGTGGTGTTCTCCTCGGAAACAGAGCTGACGTCTTCTGCAGATGTCATGGGGACAGCAGTCACTGGGACAGCGGTCATTTGCACAGCGTTGGTCACGCGGGATACCTCTCCGGGCATTAGGGCGCGTCGCGGAGCGGGGCTGTCATGCAGCACGCACAAAGGGACGAGCCAGGGCACATGTCACCTGGTCAATCCATTCGCGGAAGTGCGGGGAATTGGGCTGTGTGCCGTTTCAGTGTTGATGGGCCGCAGTGGCGACCGTGAACCAGTGTACGGGACGGGCGCCCGGATACCGAACCGGCGGAGTTGTGACGTGAGTGACTACGCCGCCGAGAACAGGCGGCTCAGTTCGGTGAGCCAGGGAACGGCCACCGCGACCGTCGGAACCACCAGGATGGCAACCGACGCCGTGTACGCGGCGATGGCGACCGGCACGGCCGATTCGGAGGAGGCGAGTCGCTGCACCCTCAGCAACGTGCTCGGACCGCCCGCCGCCATCGCGCCCTTCGGCGCCGTGGAGCCGGAGCAGGCGACGAGCGCACGAGCGAGGGCTGTCGGCCCGGTGGCACGCACCGCCGAATCATCGGCGAGCATCTCGACGAGCAACTGCACGGAGCCGAGGGCGGACTTGCTGCGGACTACGGTGGGAAATGCGGCGTTGACCGCGGTGAACGCTTCGAGGACGAGGTCGTGGCGGGCGCGCAGATGCGAACGTTCGTGGGTGAGGATCGCGGTGATCTCGGCGTCGTCGAGATTGGCGAACGTGCCCTGGCTCAACACGACCCGCTGACGCAGGCCGGGTAGGCAGTACGCGATGGGTTCGGTGACGTCGAGGATTCTCAGGTCGGGCGTACGCGCCAGCGGGGACGTCGAGTCACATCGGTCGAGCAGATCGACGAGCATGCGGTGCCGGGCACGACGGCGCCGGGTGCGGAACCCCACCTGAACCACCGCGAACATCAGCTTGGCGCCGACCAGCAGGGTGAGGGCGAACACCACCACGTACAGCAGCCAGAGGGGAAGGCCGAGCGCGTCGATCTCTTCCACCGGCGCGGTGGTAGGCCGTCCGTCCGGACCGGGCACGAGGAGCTGGCTGGCTATCGCGAGACCGGAACTGAAGGCGGACAGGACGGCGGCGAGGGCGATGGCCTGCCACAGCACGAGCGCTGCCCGCGGAGCCCGGTGCGGCCACCGGGCACGGCTGAGCAACGCAGGAACCGGTCCTGCGAGAAGGAGGGCAAGTATGCCGAATACCAGCGCGGTGGTGGCGTCCATGTCCCACTCATCATGCATGACGAACGTCAGACGGCGCGAACGGTTCCCGTCTCGTTGCCGTCGCCGGACCGTTCCTTGGCTTCGAGCGCAGCCAGTGCCTCCCGGAGAGCGTCCGCCTCGTCTGCACCGACTTGGCCGACGAAGTGCACGAGGGCTGCGGCCCGACTGCCGGACTTGTCGGCCTGCTGTAGGGCGTCGACCATGAGGCTGGCGACCAGTTCTTCGCGCTGATGCACGGGCAGGTACCGGTGGGCGCGATCATCGCGCTGCTGGATGACGAGGTGCTTCTTCGCCAGTCGCTGCAGCACGGTCATGACGGTGGTGTAGGCGAGTTCGCGACGCTCTGCCAGAGCTTCGTGCACCTGCCGCACCGTCTGCGGTTCCGAAGTGGACCACAGGTGATCCATCACTGCGCGTTCGAGTTCGCCGAGTCCAGCCATGGTCCGATTCTACGGATACAACGACGCGGATGCGTACTACTGGTAGTAGTAAAACCGCGCGAAGTCGTGTGGTAATGGTCATAGCGCGAACAGGTGGTTTACGGTCGGTGGACGGCCACCGGCCGTCGACTTCGGCGGCTGTGTCGCCGGGCGGGCTTTCGTTCTCGACATCGCGGGAGAGTGGGGACCTGGCGGATGAGTATCGACGGCAATGCAGTCACTGGGGACAGTGCGGCGGCGAAAGTCAGCGGGGCGCCGGGTCGGGTAGCGGAATGGGTGCGCTTCGGCGTGGCCGGCGCACCGGTCAGCATCGCCCTCCTGGTTGTGATCTGGCTGGTGGCGTTCGCGACCTCGAGTGTGATCGGCGGACCCTCCCACGCGTTGTCGCAGCACGTGGCCCTCGGCATCCGGGCGTTCGAGCACGGGTGGGTCTGGACCCTGCTGTCGGCGGGGCTGTGGGGCGACGACATCCTCGCCTATCTGACCACCACCATTCTCGTCTTCCTGGCCGCGGCGCCGTTGGAGCGCCGGATGGGTTCGGCGCGGTTTGCCCTGGCGGCAGTGGTGACACAAGTGGTCGGTGGGCTGCTCGCGTTGGCGGTCGCCGCCGTCGCGAAGGTTGTGGACGCGGACTGGGGTTTCCGGCTCCATGTGGGTATGGCGGTCGGGCCCAGTACCTGGATCATCGGCGCGGCCATGGTGGCGAGTTCCGACATGGGCACCCTGTGGCGCCGCCGGATCCGGGTCGGCGTGCTCGCCTTCACCATCACGTTGGCCCTGTTCAGCGGATCCCTGCAGGACGTGGTCCGGCTCGCCGCCGCTGTCGTGGGCCTGGTGGCCGGACCCTGGATCGTCGGCCGCTCGGCGCGGGGCGAGCGGATCGCCGGGACCCAGCGAGAGGGCCGGGTACTGGTTGCCATCGTGGTGGCCGCCAGCGCCGTCGGACCGATGATTGCAGCTCTCTCGGCGGAAGCGGTCGGACCCCTGGCCGTGCTGCGCGATCTGTTCCGGGGAATTCCGTACACCGCCACCGAGGTTCGCGACCTCTGCGAGGTGAACGCCGCCGACCCCGAATGCCGCCGCGGTTTACTGGAACTGCGACTGTCCGGGGTCGGGCCGACACTGCTCAGTCTCATGCCGTCGCTGTTCCTGCTCACCCTCAGCGACGGACTGCGGCGCGGCCGACGCTTCGCCTGGGTCGGGGCGGTGGTCGCACAGGTGATCCTGCTGGTGCTGTCCCTGCTCAACTTCGTGGTCCGGTTCATCGACTCGTTCGAGGAGGAATCGCTGTTCTACGGGCTGGCGGACCCCAACCTGTATCGAACGCTGGTGCCGTTCCTGACCCCGTTGGTGATCCTGATCGTCCTCCTCGCCACCCGACGATTTTTCGACGTCACCGCCCCCGCCGGAACCTACCGCCGCCTTGCGGTCGCGCTGGCGGCGGTGACGGCCGGACTCGCCGTCCTCTACGTCCTCGGCGGCCTGTGGGCGCGGAACGGTTTCGATCATCGGCCCTCCGCCACCACCCTGCTCGCCAATTTCCCGGAGCGCCTGATTCCACCCGTCTATCTGCAGTGGCTCGACCCACGCCTGCTACCGGTCAACATTCCCGCGACCCTGCTGTACGAATGGACCGGGGTGGTGTTCTGGCTGACGGCATGCGCGCTGGTGGCGGCCACCTTCCTGCGACCGGCGCTCGGTGCGGACTCGGACGCCGCCGCCCGCGCGCGGGCCCTGCTGAAGTCGGGGAGTGGCAGTCCGTTGTCCTGGATGACGACGTGGCGGGGAAACAACTACTGGTTCGCCCCCGACGACACCAGCTACGTCGCGTACCGCGTCATCGCCGGGGTCGCGTTGACCACGGGGGATCCGGTCGGCCCCCCGGAACGGCTACGGGATACCGTCACCGGGTTCGCCGAATTCGCCTCCGCCAACGGGTGGATCCCCTGCTTCTACTCGGTGACCTCCGCCGTGCGCGCCGTCACCGACGACCTCGGCTGGAGTGGTATCCAAGTCGCGGAGGAGACGGTGCTCGACCTCGGCACCATCGCCTTCACGGGCAAACGCTTCCAGGACATCCGCACCGCCCTGAACAAGGCGAAGAAGTCGGGCATCACCGCCGAATGGGTCAGCTTCCCCAGCGCCCCGTTGTCGATCACCGATCAAATCACGGCGATCTCCGAAGAATGGGTGGCCGACAAGGGCATGCCCGAGATGGGATTCACCCTCGGCGGCCTCGACGAGGTCGACGACCCCGAGGTGCGCTGCCTGATCGCCGTCGACGGCGACCGCACCGTGCACGGGGTCACCTCGTGGCTGCCGGTGTACCGGGACGGGAAGGTGGTGGGCTGGACCCTCGACTTCATGCGCCGCCGCTCCGAGGGATTCCGGCCGGCAATGGAGTTCCTCATCGCGTCTGCCGCGCTGAAACTCGAAGCGGAAGGGGCCGAATTCCTCAGCCTGTCCGGCGCGCCGCTCGCGAAGGTCGAACAACCCGACCGCGACGCGGACGCCGCGGAACAGGCCGAATCATCGAGCCTGTCCACCGTCATGGACAGCGTCCTCGATCTCCTCGGGCGCACCCTCGAACCGGTGTACGGGTTCCGATCTCTTCTGGCATTCAAGTCGAAGTTCCAGCCCCGCTACGTGGCCATGCACATGACCTTCGCGGACCCGGCCGCCTTGCCGAGCATCGGAAACGCTGTCGGACGGGCGTACCTGCCCACCGTGTCTCTGGGGCAGGGCGTGCGGTTGGTGCGCACGATGATCGGTGGTCGCCGACCCGGGCGCTGACCTACGCCCGCTCCGGGCCGCCCACCGCGCCGTATACGTGGCGGGTGCCGATCGGCACCACCAGCGGACGGTCGGACACCGGGTCGCCGATCACCGCGGCTTCGAGACCGAACACCTCGAGGAGGAGTTCGGCAGAAATGATGTCCTTCGGGGTGCCGGCGGCGACGACCTTGCCGTCCCGCATCACGATCAGCTGGTCGCTGTAGCGGATCGCCAGGTTGAGGTCGTGCAGCACCATCACGACGGTGCGGCCCATCTCCTCGTGCATCCGGTCCACCAAGTCGAGCACCTCGATCGAATGCGCCAGATCCAGGTAGGTGGTGGGCTCGTCGAGCAGCAGAATGTCGGTGCCCTGCGCCAACGCCATGGAGATCCAGGCGCGTTGGCGTTGCCCACCGGACAACTGGTCGACGGGGCGGTCCGCCAGTTCGGATACTCCGGTCAACGCAAGCGCCTCCGCGACCTCGCCTTCGTCGTCGGACGACCACTGCCGAATCCACGACTGATGCGGATGCCGTCCGCGGGCCACGAGGTCGGCGACGGTGAGCCCCTCCGGCGCAATCGGCGCCTGGGGGAGCATCCCGAGGATGCGGGCGACATCCTTGGTGCGGAGCGAACCGATCGCCTTGCCGTCGAGGACCACCGAACCGGACCGAGGTTTCAGGAGCCGGCCGAGCGCCCGCAACAAGGTGGACTTTCCACACCCATTGGGGCCGATCACGGTGGTGATCACCCCGGTCTTCACCTCGAGATTCAGGTTCTCGACGATGATGCGGTCGCCGTATCCCAGGCTCAGGTCTTCGGCGCTCAGCCGAGAGTCGGTCTGCACGGTCATGCCGAAACCTTCCGATTGTTGCGAACCAACAGGTAGAGCAGGAACGGCCCGCCGAGGGCCGACGTGACGATACCGACCGGCAACTCGACCGGCAGGATCGTCCGCGCGATCACATCGCTACCGACCACGAGCACCGCACCCGTCAACGCGGACGCAATAAGGGGTGGCCCGGCCGACCGCACCAACCGCAGCGCCACCTGCGGGGCGGCGAGTGCGACGAACCCGACCGGGCCGGCGGCCGCTGTCGCGATTCCGGCGAGTGCCACCGCCATGAGCAGTAACCGGGCCTGCGACCACTGCAGTCGCACGCCCAGCGACACGGCATTGTCGTCGCCGAGGCGCAGCGCACCCATCGTGAACGAGGATCCGATCGCATAACCGCCGACGAGGACGACCGCGACCATAACCGGCCACACCTGACTCCACGACGCACCGTTCAGTGACCCGTTGAGCCACACCTGGGCGCGGGAGGCGTCGTTGATGTCCGCGGAGATGAGAAGCCATCCGGTGACGGCGATGAGCATGGCGTTGATCCCGATGCCGATGAGGATCAGCCGGTAGCCCTCGACCCCGCCGCGCCACGCCAGGAGATAGATGGTCAGCGCTGTCAGAAGTGCACCGCACAACGCGGCCAGAGGGATTCCGAGGGTGGCGAGGAGCCCGACGAAGCTGCCACCTCCGCCGAGGACGATGAGGGCGACGGCGGCCGCACTCGCGCCCGAGGTGATCCCGAGAATGTCGGGGCTGGCCAGCGCGTTGCGGGCGATCGATTGGGTCAGCGCGCCGGCGAGTCCGAGGGCCATGCCGATGAACACCCCGGTCAGCGACCGCGGCAGTCGTAGATCCATGACGATGAAGCTCTGTGCCTTGGTGCCGCCGCCGAAGAGGACCGTGGTGACCTCGGGAATGGACAGCGGGTAGTCGCCGCGGCCGATGTTCAGGCACAGCACGAGGAACAGCGCCGCGAGGAGCGCGACGTTCACGGCGATGCCGAGGGGACGCAGGACGAGGGAAAGCGGGCCGAGCCGGAAAGGCGGTCGTGCCGGGACGCGGGACTTCGCCGGCGCGACCGGATCGGGGCGGGTCTGGTCGTCGACGGTCACAGGCTTGCCAGCTTTCTGCGCCGCACCAACGCAATGAAGAATGGGGCTCCGAAGACGGCCAGGACGATCCCGACCTGAAGTTCACCGGGGCGCACGACAACACGTCCGATGACGTCCGCGGTCACCAGCATCACGCCGCCCAGGAGTCCCGCGTAGGGCACCAGCCAGCGGTAGTCGGGGCCGGTGATCGCGCGTGCCACGTGCGGAACGACGAGCCCGATGAAGGCGATCGGACCGCAGGCGGCGGTCGCCGCCCCGGTCAGCAGGGTGATCGCCACGATGCCGAGGGCGCGGCTCGCGCCGATGTTGGTGCCGAGGGAGCGGGCCACGTCTTCGCCGAGGCTCAGCACGTTGAGGCCGGGCGTGCTGGCGAGGGCCAGCAGCAGGCCGATCACGAGGAACGGCAGCACCTGCCAGAGCACATCGAATCCGCGTCCGGCCACGGAACCGACCACCCAGAACCGGTAGGAGTCGAGGCTGGCCTGGTCGACGATGATGATCGCGTTGGTCATCGCCTGCAGGAAGAAGGCGACCGCGGCCCCGGCCAGGGCGAGGCTCAACGGGCTGGCGGCTCCGTTGCCGATCGATGACAGGCCGAACACCACCACGCTCGCAAGGAACGATCCGGCGAAGGCGAACCAGAGGTACTCACTCGGGGCGCTGAATCCGAACAGGTACATCGAGAGGACGACCAGGAACGCGGCGCCCGCGTTGAGGCCGAGAAGGCCCGCGTCCGCGAGGGGATTACGGGTGTGACCCTGGATCAGCGCGCCCGCAACCCCCAGTGCCATTCCGACGACGAGGCCGAGGATCGTGCGGGGGCCACGCAACGTACGGACGATGATGTCCGCCTGGGACCCGTCCGCGTCGAACAGCGCGGAAAAGATCTCCGTGAACGAGAGGGGGCGCGCCCCGACCGCGATGCTGGCGAGCAACACGACCCCGAGCAAGACAACGAGGACGCCCAGTCCGATCAGCCGGCGGCGGCGGATCGCGGCGACGGACCCGTCCTTCTCGCGGGCCACGAATCCCTCGTCGTCCGCTGTACGGTCGCGGACCACCTCGGTACCGGACCGCTGAACCAGGCGCCGCAACGAGCGCTTCGGGCCGATCGCGCCGAGGCTCGTCGCGTCCCGGGTCACGAGACCGACCCACCCCTTGCCCGAGCTCTGCCCGGTGTTGCCCTCCCGAAACCCTTTGTTCCAGACCGCGAGTCCGACGGCGATGGCGACGGTTGCACCACCGAAGACGACCCGGTCCGCCTGACCGCCGCCGTTGCTGTCACTGAGCGCATCGACGAGGTACCAGCCGAGAACCAGGGGGATGGCCACCACGACCGCATCCAGGAATCCTGCGAGTGCCCGCAGAGGCAGGGGAGCCGGACCGCGCGGAATGTCGCGCTTTCCGTACTCCTCGTCGGTCGGCAGGTGCGGGAGGTCGCTGCCGAACTGTCGCGTCGTCGTCACTGCGGGAAAAGCTCCTGACGTGTGTGCACCGGAACCGAATCTGCACCCGATTCAACTACTTAGGTTACGGAACCCTATCTCTGATGTCCCTCCGGGCGGTATGTCCACTTCCGGCGCCCTGCAGTGGGTGCTCTACATCACAGGAAAGCAACTCTTGTAATTTGGTTAGGCTCACCTATGTTGAGAAGGGTTCCACCCCGACCGATTGGAGTGCACGGTGACTTCTACCCTGTCTGCCCCCGCGACCGCTCTGGACGCGTCCTGCGCGCGCCTTCGCTCATTGAATCCCGACTATCCGCGGATGTATGCCGTGGCATCGATGGCCGACGAGGGAAAACGGCGGTGGTGGTCGCTCGCAGACGATCTGGACGGTGACCGCGTTCCGCGTATGTGGGCCCGCTCCCTCGAGGACGTTCCGGACCCAGACGTCGCCGCGATGCAGGTCGCCACCTCGCTCATCCACGCCGTGGTCGGGCGAGTCACCGCGCTCGTCGTTCTCGAAGGGCGCGCGTGGGACCCGGGCCTCGAAAATTTGTGGATTCACATGGACAGCGACGGCGGCATCGATTGGGCGGGGCTCGCCGACGACACGATGCGGGTTCTACCCGACGATCCGTGGGCAGGCACCCGGGGCACGGTGACAGTGCCGTGTGAACGAGCACTCCTGGTCTGGACCGTTCACCGGTGCCTCACATCGCTGCACGCGATTTTCGACGCGATCGCGCGGTGCACGCCGATCGACGCCTCCCGCTTCTGGGGTCTGGTCGGGGAAGCAGTACTCGGCGCCTCGACATACGTGCCGATCCTCGCAGGTGAGGGGGAGTCGGCCGCTCAGCGCCGCGGTCAGGGCATATTGGATGCCTTCGTGGCCGCCGGTGCGCCGGTCCGGTGGAAGACCCGGCTGACGCGGATCCACTGAAGCGGTTGCGAAATTAGGGCAGCCTTGCCTATAGTCAAGGGGCCACGTCGGCAAGCACGAACATCTCGAACCGAACTGCCGGACCGTACCGGAGTCCTGAGGGCTGCAGCGACTCCCGGTCCACTCATGGCGGGCCTCACACCGAAGGGTGTGGGGCCCGCCGATCTGTTTTCGGCACACCTGCTTCCCGCTCCCGCACCGACGTCGTGTAGGCAGGAGAAACGAATGCGCTGCGACAGCGCCCAGTGATCCAACGGAGTGTGTGATGGTGGGTTCCCCCGAACGACAGGCCACGAACGGCAACGGCCAGATCGGCACCGACGCGATGCTTCAGCGATTGGGCAAGGGATTCGATGCCGTGATCGGTCTCGAGTACACCGAACTCGGTCCGGATCGCGTGTGCGCCCAGTGGACGGTCACCCCGGACCTGCAGCAGCCCGCCGGAATTCAGCACGGCGGCGTGTACTGCGCGGTCGTCGAATCGGTGGCAAGCACGGCCGGAATGATGTGGCTGGGCGGTCGGGGACACGTGGTCGGGGTCAACAACAACACCGACTTTCTCCGCGCCACACGCGAGGGCATGCTGACCGCCGAGGCCAGCCCGATTCACCGCGGCCGCACCCAGCAATTGTGGGAGGTCCGGATCACCGACGAGAGCGATCGGCTGGTCTCGAAGGGCCAGGTCCGATTGGCGAACATCACGGACACAGCCTCGCTCGGCAAGTGACCGAGCTCGACGAGTCGGCCCTGGTGCGGGTGGGGTCCGCCGACAACTCGCGCATCCGCCAACCGGGCAACGCCATCTCGATCGCCACGAACTGATTCGCTTGCTATCGTCGAGTAATGCCGTTCGCGAAGCGGCACCTGCCCGGACTGAGCCGCCGTGACCTGCTCAGACTAGGGGCGCTGGCGGGCTCTGGCATGGCTGGCGCCGCGCTCTCGGCGGCGTGTGCGTCGAATAACGGCAATTCGGAGACGGGCGTCCCAACATCGCCTGCGCCGCCTGAGGAACTCGGCCAATTCGATCCCTCGTTGTCAAGCGGACCCCCCACTGGACTACCCCGGCGCGCCGCTTGGGCCAGCACCGCGGCCGCAGAGTTCTTCCTCGCCCTCGGCGCCGGGGTGGAAGCTGCGTCGAGGGAACGGGGATTGCAATACCTCACCGCCTTCTCTGGCGACGACCCGACGAAAAATCTCCGCCAGCTCGAAACGTTCCTCGCCCGTGGCGTCGGCGCACTGGCATTCCAACCGCTCAACGCGGTGATTCAACGGCCCATCCTCGATGCCGCCTTGCGACAAGGCGTTTGCGTGCAAGGCATCATCACTCAGCCGAGCACGCTCCAGGTCGCCGCCAACCAGTACGACATCGGTTTCACGCAGGGCAAGGCCGCGGCGGATTTCGCGACCGCGCGCCTCCAAGGGAACGCGAAAGTGCACTACTTCAATCTGGACTCCGCCTCACCGCAGCTGCAGTTGAGGCACGCCGGCGTACTGGACGGCCTGCGGAGCGCAGGCAGTGGCTTGAGTGTGGTCAGCGATGTGGATGCGCCCGACATCTCGACCGCCAATGGTGCCGCGATCATGAGCACCGTCATCGCGGAGCAGCCCGACATCAGGATCATCCTCGGTGGTGACACCCTGGTGGTGGGCGCCTACAGGGCATTGGATCAGTCCGGCAAGCTCGCCGACGACATGTACTTCTCCGGTGTCGACGGCGACAAGGAGGCGCTGGCACTTGTCAAGAACGACGGACCCTACCGCGCCAGCATTGCGTTCCCGTGGCACCTGATGGGATACGGGCTGGGACAATTTGCCGCCGACTGGATCGAGGGGAAGCAGATCCCGCGGGTTATCGTGGCAAAACCGATCGTGCTCGATTCGCCAGGCAGCGTCGACACTTACATAGCGGACAATGCGAGTCCCGCAGCGGTCTTCGCCGATCGCACGCGCTACGAACGTTACCTGCCGCTGCTCGGCAACGTCAGTTACGCCACCCGCGAGATCGTTTGGCATGAGGAGTATGTACCGAGGTAACCGCGGTCATCTCTCGACGGCGTATACCTTCCCGTTGTAATTGCCGAGGTAGACCAGCTTGTCGGAGACGGTCGGCGAGGACCAGACCTGCCCGCCCATAGGAGTTTTCCACCGTACCGTGCCGTCCTGCGCGCCAAGGGCATAGAGGTAGCCGTCCCAGCTGGCGACGTAAACCACGCCGTCTGCCACGGCCGGTGACGAATGAACCTGACCGCCGGTAAGGGTCTTCCAGCGGACTTCGCCGGAGCCGGCGTCGAGCGCATACACGTTCTTGTCGTAGCTGCCGACGTAAACCAGGCCCCCCGCTGCCGCCGGCGACGAATAAACCTCGCCGCCGGTAGGGGTCCTCCAGCGGACTTCGCCGGAGCCGGCGTCGAGCGCATACACCGAGAAGTCCTCGTTGCCGAGGTAGACGCGTCCGTCCCCAACGGCCGGTGACGACCAGACCTGGCCCCCCACGGGGCTTGCCCAGTGCGCCGTGCCGGTTTGGGCATCCAGCGCGTACACGTACCCCTCGGTTCCGAGGTACACCACACTATCGGCGACCGCTGGGGCCGCGGCGGCGGCACCGTTGGTGCGAGTCTTCCAGCGCATCGCACCGGTGGCCGAGTCGAGCCCGTAGACGTACCAGTCGGTAGCACCGAAGTACACCGTCCCGTCGGACACCACCGGTGAAACTGGGAACGTGTCGCCTGGGTTGCCGGGTGCGGTCTTCCAGCGCTCTTCTCCCGTCTTCGCCTCGAGTGCGTGAACGTTCCCGTCCCAGCTCGCGACATAGACCAGTCCGTCGGCGAAGGCCGGCGATGGCCTGACCCGGTCCCCGGTGGCAGCTGTCCAGCGCTGCACCCCGGTCGCTGCGTCCAACGCGTACACGTTTTTGTCGTAGCCACCTATGTAGACGAGGCCGGCACCCAGGGTCGGCGCCGAGAAGATGATCACGGTGCCAGCCGAAGCAGTCCACAGCACCGCGCCGGGTCGACCGGAAAGCGTTGGAGAAGAGGGCTGCCCGTCCGAGGAGGACGTGATCAACCAGATCGCGGCTCCACCGGCCACGAGCACTGCCCCTCCACCCAAACCGGCCAGGACTTCCCGGCGGCTCGGCCCGGTTCTGCCGACCAACGGTTGATCCGTCGGCGGAGATGCCGGTGTGAGCGGTGGTGGCGCCAGGCTGTCGAAGGACGGATGGCGCACTTCCGGCGACGACCCGGTCTGCAGGCCTACGGGTCCCGAAGCCGGCGCTCTGAAGTGGAATTCGCTGGGCAGGTTCGCAACGTGCGTTTCGGTGTCGTCCGGTCCCGACAACATCGTCGCGGATGCGGATGCGGATGCCGAGGTGCGGTCGGACGCGAACTGGCCCGGTTCGGCCGAGAGGCTGGGCTTCAGGGCGAGTAGCTCCCTACACATCTCGGCGGCACTGGAATAGCGATGGTCTGGTTCAAGGGCAAGGGCCCGCTTCAGAACGTCGTCGAAGACGGTGCCGAGCACCGGTCTCGCCTCAGAAGCCGGAACGTAACGACGCTCCAGCTGCGAGGCAAGGATCTGCCACGGGGTATCACCAGGGAAGGGCAGCCGGTCGGTGAGGAGGTGATACAACATACATCCGACGGAGTACACGTCGGAGCGCGCATCGACGAGTCGGCTGTCGCGAGCCTGCTCAGGTGCCAGATAGGCGACGGTGCCGATAATGTTGCCGGTTCCCGTCAGCAGGTTACTGCAACCCCTCAGGTGCGCAATCCCGAAGTCCATCACCTTCACCGCTCCGGAATCAGTGAGCATGACGTTCGCCGGCTTCACATCTCGGTGAACAACTCCGCGTTCGTGAGCGTGCTGCAGCGCACTCAGCACGTCACCCATGACGTGGACGAGGAGAGGCAGCGCAAGCGGGCCATCCGTGCGGTGACGCTGCTGCAAAGTCGTCCCAGAAACAAGTTGCATGACGAGGAAATGCGCTCGCTCGCCGCCGAGCATATCCTCACCCAAGTCGTACACATGGACGATCGCTGGGTGGTCGAAGCTGGCAACAATTCGCGCTTCCCGACGAAATCGCTCCAGGCAATTTCCCGTGGGATCCTCTTCGAGAAGTTCGGTTCGTAGCACCTTGACCGCCACCGGACGGTCCAGAACAGAGTCCCACGCGCGGTACACGCGACCCATTCCACCGATGCCGAGCACCGCGTCCAACCGGTACCGGTGTGCCAGTACTCTCGCGTCATTCATGCGCGCCTACTAGTCCGCCAGCCCGATACTGGCGCTCTCCGGGGGCTGTGGGATGCCGAAGAAATGACCTTCCAACCCGGATTCTAATCCGGTACAGCGGAGTGGGTCGACACTTCCGCGCGGGATCACCGGATGCCCGGCGCTCGAGGCGATCCTGCCCATTCAGTGACACGAACGGGCGGAGGGCACCCAATAGCCCGGTGCCCTCCGCCTGTGTTCGCTGTGGTCGGGAACTAGCCGGCGGCCTTGCGCTGCCCTGTAGCGGTCGACGGTTCGATCGAAGCTTGCTTCTCGCGCTCGTGGCGTTCCAGCTGTTCCATGGCATTGCGGGCGAACACCCACTGTTCGGTGGACGCCATCTGCGCGCGTCCACGACCGAGGAACGTCACCGTCCACGACAGCAGAGTGGACAACCGGCTGCGGAAGCCGACCAGATACATCAGGTGGATCGCCAGCCAAGCCACCCAGCCGATGAAGCCACTGATTTCGAGCTTGCCCACCTTCGCGACGGCGCTGAACCTGGAGATCGTGGCCATGCTGCCCTTGTCGAAATACTTGAACGGCGGGCGATCCTCGGGCTTTTGACCGTGTAAGCCGGCGATGATCTGCTTGGCCGCGTACTTACCGCCCTGCATCGCGACCTGCGCAAGCCCCGGCAGCTTGTCGAGCGACATCATGTCGCCGATGACGAAGACCTCGGGGTGGCCCGGCACCGACAGGTCGGGGTTCACGAGCAACCGGCCCGCCCGGTCGACCTCGGCTTCGGACTGGTCGGCGATCTGCTTGCCCAGCGGGCTTGCCTGCACACCGGCAGACCACACCTTGCACTGCGACTCGATGCGCCGCTGAGTTCCGTCCTTGTCCTTCACCACGAGTCCGTCGACGTCGACGTCCGTGACCATTGCGCCCAGCTGAATCTCGATGCCGAGCCTCTCGAGCTGCTCGGCTGCCTTGCGGCTCAACTTGCCGCCGTACACCGGCAGCACGTCCCCGGCGCCGTCGAGGAGAATCACTCGGGCCTCGCGCGGGTCGATGTTCCGGAAAGCGCCGGACAGAGTGCGGCGTGACAATTCGGCGATTTGCCCCGCCAACTCGACACCCGTCGGGCCCGCACCCACCACCACGAACGTGAGCAGCCGGGCGCGTTCTTCCGGATCGTGGGACAGCTCCGCCTGTTCGAAGGCACCCAGGATGCGGCCGCGTAACTCGAGCGCGTCGTCGATCGTTTTCATTCCGGGCGCGAACTCGGAGAAATGGTCGTTGCCGAAGTAGGACTGGCCTGCCCCCGCCGCCACGATCAGGCTGTCGTACGGAGTGATGGTGGTCCGGTCCAGGAAGCGGGACGTGATGGTCTTCGTTTCCAGGTCGATCGACTCGACATCGCCGAGCAACACCCGAGCGTTCTTCTGCTTACGCAGCACGAGCCGGGTGGCGGGCGCGATGTCGCCGACGGAGAGAATGCCGGTGGCCACCTGGTACAGCAAGGGCTGGAACAGGTGGTGAGTGGTGCGCGCAATCATGGTGATGTCGACGTCGGCCTTCTTGAGGGCCTGCGTGCCGAACAGACCACCGAAGCCGGATCCAATGACCACGACGCGATGGCGGCGTGACTCAACCGACTGGATACTCATTCCGTGCTCCTCGAATCTAGGCGACGTGTGTAACGGTAGTCGTCTTGCCCACGGGCGTCTCAGTAAGGCTTGCTTCGGACGGAATCGATCCAGAGACCGGCCGGTGCCCGCGAACAGCGACAGGTGGGTGGTTCCCTCGCCGAGGGAACCACCCACCTGTGCGATTGACGCAACTACCGCGCTCGCTCGATCCGCCGCGTCGACCGCGATTTCTCGTTTGTCGGCACGATGTAATCCGACTTGATCGAGTAGACGAACAGTGCGATGACGCCCACAACCACCACGAGAACGGTCAGCACGACCACCACGTAACCGAATCCCACACCTATTGCTGCCCAGTCCATTGGACGTACCTCCTCAGTCGCTGCTCACGCTACTGCGCAGGGTAGCCGCTGTCGTGGCGTCAGCGGGAAAGAACGATTCGATGGCGAGTTCCGCCACGGTCACGTCGAGTGGGGTGCCGAACATCGTCGTTGTGCTGAGGAAGGACAGCTCGGCGCCGCGGTGGCGTATACGGAGCGGTACGACGAGGGAACCGGCTGGGTCACCGGCTTCCGATATACCGCCGGGGTAGCCCCTCAACTCGTCGAGCAGGTCCCGGAGCCGGTCGTCACCGGTCACCGCGATCTGGTGTGCGAGCCGATGCAGAAGATGCCCACGCCACTGGGCCAGATCCACGATGCGCGGCGCCATCCCGTCCGGATGGAGACTGAGGCGCAGCACGTTGACCGGCGGTTCCAGCAACGACGGCGCACAGCCGTCCGTCAAGATCGCCGCCGCGTCATTGGCGTCGACCATGTTCCAGTGCCGGTCCACGACCACCGCCGGATACGGTGAATGCGCGGTGAGAATCTTCTCGATCGCGTCCGCAATCGACGCCATCGACACATCCGACAGGCGGTGCTCGGGGAACTCCGGAGCGAATCCGCCCGCGAGCAGCAGTTCGTTCCGCTCGCGCAGGGGAATGTCCAGATGCTCGCTCAGCCGCAGCAGCATCGCCCGCGTCGGATTGGATCGCCCGGTCTCCATGAAGCTGACGTGCCGCGCCGACACGTCTGCCCGATTCGCCAGCTCCAGCTGACTCAACCGGCGGCGTTCCCGCCACGTTCGCAAGTGGATGCCGACGTGCGAAGTATGCCGATCGTCCAGGGTCGTCATGCAGGCCAGCCTAGGGTGGCGGGGTGGTCGCGGCCATTACCTCCGACGTCATGACGAGCGGTCACGTCAGGTCGTCGAACTCGCCATTCACCCAGGCACAGTGGCGGGACGCCGAGTACTCGAGCGCCGCCCGACCATCGGTGTCGATGGAATTGTCGAAATTGCCGATGATGCGGTCGAATTCGAGCTGGGACAGCTGGTCGGCGATCCTCCTGACAACGGCGGCCGAGAGTGGCAGTCGGTTGGGATACGAGCGTAGAAACGACACCGTGCGGCGATCCGGATTGGGGAAGACACCGTCCCCCGTGAGAAGAACACCCTTCCCGTCCGCGCCGTCGCGCCAATGCGCCACGGCACTACCCGGGAAGTGCCCACCGATCTGATGCAACGTCAGCCCCGGCGCGACGTCGTGGGTGCCGGACCAGAACTCGATCGGGCCGTCGGTGCGCGCCAGCCATGCACGATCTGCGTCGGCGACGAGGATCGGAACATTCCCGAGTGCCTTCGACCACTGGGTCTGGACGCCGAACATGTGCGGATGACTGGCCGCGACCGCGAGTACTGGCCCGTAAGCGGCCACAGCCTCGACCGCGGACGGGTCGATATGGCCGATCGGATCCCACAGCAACGATCCGGCCGGGGTGCTCAGCACCAGTGACTGCTGGCCGATCGCGACCTTCGGTTCCACAGACAGTCCGCGCAGCCCGGGTTCGAGTTCGCGCTCGACAATGCGATGACCGGAACGGGTGAGGTCCTCGGCGGTCGTCCACTCCTGACCACCCAGTGGGATGTACTGGCGTTCGTCCGCGCAGATTGCGCATTCGTCGGGAAGGGGCGTTGTCGGGTCCTGTTCGACGCCGCACGTGGCGCAGAGATGAAATAACACCCCTCGATCATGCATCCTCATAGCTCACAGAGTTGCTGTAATCCCGCGGTGACCGCCGTCGCGCAGGACTGTGCCGACTCGTGAGCCGCAGCGCTAGGCTCGAAGAGGGGTGACCGAGCGGTGGCCGGCCTCACACCGTCGCGCGCCCAGGAGTGCGGGAATACGTGGGGGACCGGCGGGGTTTAACAGGCCGACGGTGTTCGACCCAATGCCCCGGGTACCACATCAATATTGTCGCTGTGAGCGACCACTTGCCGAGAGGCGCACTGGCGGGCACCGTCACCCCTACTTGGAAGAAACCCAGATGCAGACGCCATCCGGGAAGCACACCCACTGGCCGGGAATCTCGACGTTATGGCTGGGGGAGACGGTGCTGGGCCCGGATCCGGGCGACGCAGGCTTGGCGGAGGCGAATCCGGCGGCGCCGGTCAGTGAGATCGCGAGCGCGGCGAGGGCGGCAACGGTGGCGCGGGCTGTGGGGGTTCGGATCATGCTGCTCCTTGATTGTCGGCGACCTGTGTGCCGCTACTAGAAGCTTGCGCCATCCCCGACACAGGAAATAGGCACCGCAGGGTGCTGGTCGGCCACCCTCCGGTATCGCATGCGCCGTCTCCCGCCACGAGCCGCCTGACCTGAGTCGATCGCACCGCCGACGACGCCGTCAGCTTAAGCTGACGGCGTGGAAAGCGGCGATCAGCAGGGCGTCAGGGGAGTCGAGGGGCTCTCTGCGCTGTGGGTTCATTACGACAGTGTGCAGAACATGAGCGAAGCAGCCGTGGCGGCGGCCGAACGGGGCGACGAGGAAACTGCTGCCCGGCGGAGGGAACTCGCAGAACGGGCTCAGCTGCGATCGCCGGCGCCCAGTCATCTCGACGCCCTGGCGATCAGCATCCACCTCGAAAATGAACTGCACAACGCGCGATTCGACGTCGTCAGGCGCGCATTGGCTGAGGGAGCCAGTTGGTCCGAAATCGGACGTGTTCTCGGGATGAGCAAACAATCCGCCCACGCCTGGTACCGGAGACGTCATCGGAAACCGGCTGTTCCGAACCCCACTGCGACACCGCGATAGAACGAGATCGACCAGTTCAGAACGAAGGCATTGCGCCACCGTCAGCATGTGTTGACGGCAGTCGGTCGCAGCGAACTCAGGCTTGCGATATTCCATTGTGGGAATTCTGCATCTGCAGGCAGTGCCCCCGGAGTTAGGCTCTATCGGTTGGTGATGAGTTCCTACGCATTTCTTCGCGGAGGCTGGTATGACGACCGCAGCGTTCGGCTCAGGCTTCGCAGTTCTCGCGTTGGCAATGTCGATCGGGGCGTGCTCGGCGGACAATCCCGCTGGCGGCGAAGGAAATTGCGTCCGCGCGACCGACAGCGAGCTGGATGCGCTCTTCGAAAGTTGGAATGACGCGCTGAGCACCGGCGACGCAAGCAAGGTGGCCGAGTTGTACCGGTCGGACGCGGTGCTGCTACCTACGCTGTCGGTGGCTATCGCAGACACTCCGGGGGAGATAACGCAATATTTCGCCAACCTGATCAAAGCCGATCCCAAGATCCGCATGGAGGAAAGCGTCAAGTTCTCGGACTGCAACCTCGCGTACAACGTTGGTCGCTGGGTCATCAATGCCAATGGCCAAGATGTGGCAGCCAGGGTGACGTGGGTGTACCGGCACGAAGACGGAAAGTGGCTGATCGCCAACCACCATTCGTCGGTGAACCCGCAGTGAGCCGGAAGGGGTCGACGGGGAGCGCGACAAACGGACCGGGGTGCCTCGTCCGCACGCTAGTTGACATAATGTTGATTATCGGCAAATTATCCACCTGGCGGTTTACCACTCACATCGCCCGAAATGGTCTGCAGGTATAACCCGTGGGCGCTTTTTCTCCCGGCCGTGTGTCGGTCGGCCTTCTGTGTTCGTCTGGCCGGACTTGCAAACCTGCGCTGGAGCGCACGCGAGACATCCGAACCGGCGCTCGTCGGAACGTCCGGATGATTCATACCGTTGGATAATATGCAGCCCCAGCGAGCGTCCCGAAATGTGGACGGCTTGCGACGAGTCGGCGCATACGTGCCCGTGCGAGCCTGAGGCCCCGCTGCCCCGGGTGCGGGAACTTCCAGCCATCAGACCGCATTTCGTCACCGTGACGTAATGACGGCCGCTGGAAGGGCGTCCGCTGTGGGCAACGATCCGCTCTCGCCCGCGCGTCGTCGCGTTGTGCCGCTGCCGGGATGGTTCAGGTGTGAGAATGACGGCATGGCTGAACGGATGTCGGACGAGGAATGGCGCACATTCGTCTCGGCGGGAACACGCACGGGCAAATTGTCGACCGTCCGCGCCGACGGCAGCCCCCACGTGGCCCCCGTCTGGTTCGTCCTGAACGGTGACGACCTCGTGTTCACGACCGGCAAGAGCACCGTCAAAGGACGCAACCTCCTCCGAGACGGGCGTGCCGCGCTGTGTGTCGACGACGACCGGCCACCGTTCGCGTACGTTGTGATTACCGGCACAGCCGAGGTGTCCGAGGATCCTGCCGAGCTGCGCCGATGGGCGGCGCGGCTCGGTGGCCGGTACATGGGAGTCGACCGAGCCGAGGAGTTCGGCGAACGCAACGGCGTCGCAGGCGAGCTGCTGGTACGCCTGCGGATCGCGAAGGTCCTGGCACACCGCGACGTCGCCGACTGAGCGGTGCTCTTCGGGCGAACGTGGCCACAGGACAGCGAGAATCGACATAGATTTTGCGCATGCTGATATTTGGGACCACTGTCATCGGGGCACGCGACATCCGGCGGGCAACCGCGTTCTGGGCCGGGGCACTCGGGCTGACCGCCGGCGATCCGTTCGGCGGCAACGGCTTCACCAACCTGTATCTGCCCGACGGGCGGCCACTGCTGTCGATCCAGCAGAGCGACCACGACGCCGAGCCCGAACCGCGAATGCACCTCGACCTCTATGCCAGGGACAGCGACGACCAGGCGGCCGAGATCGAACGACTCGTCGGGCTCGGCGCACGACGGGTGCCCTGGGACCGCTACCCCGACGACTCCGATTTCGTGGTCCTTGCCGACACCGAGGGCAACCTCTTCTGCGTCGTCGACAACGCCGCTGCGCCTGAGCAGGCACGCCTCGACCTGCCCTGACCTGCATTCCATGACGCGGATACGCCAACGCGGAGGCCTTGCGGGTTCGGCGAGGATGGGTACCATTCGACGTTCGGCGCCATTCGAAGGGAAGGTTGCGTTGATGTCTCGCCTCCAACGCACTGAACTGCACGGGGACGAAGCTGCTTATCACCTCTCCGGTGAGGGTGAGACGCTCCTGCTGATACACGGTATGGCCGGCAGCTCCGACACCTGGCGTGCGGTTATCCCCCAGCTCTCGCGCCGGTATCAGGTTCTGGCGCCGGACCTGCCGGGCCACGGCAGGTCCGCCAAACCGCGCGGTGATTACTCCCTCGGAGCATTCGCCGCGTGGTTGCGCGATCTCCTCGACGAACTCGGCATCCCACGGGTGACGGTCGTCGGGCAGTCGTTGGGCGGCGGAGTGGCGATGCAATTTTCCTACCAACATCCGGAACTGTGTAATCGGTTGGTGCTCATCGGTAGCGGTGGGCTGGGACGCGATGTCAATTGGACGCTCCGGTTGCTGGCTGCGCCGGGAGCCGAGTTTCTCCTGCCTCTGATCGCGCCGGGGGTCGTGCGCGAGGCGGGAAACAAAGTGCGCTCGTGGCTGGGGGCGGCGGGTCTGCGGTCGGTGCGGGGTGACGAGATGTGGCAGTCCTACGCATCGCTCTCCGATCCGGACACGCGGCAGGCATTTCTGCGTACTCTGCGCGCCGTCGTCGACTACCGGGGTCAGGCCGTCAGCGCGCTGAGCCGCCTCTATCTGAACGCCGACCGGCCCACCCAGTTGATCTGGGGGGACTCGGACCGAATCATTCCCGTCGCCCATGCCTATGCGGCGCACGAGGCAATGCCGGGCAGTCGACTCGCCGTCCTCGATGGTGTCGGCCACTATCCGCATCTGGAGGCGCCTGGTGAGGTTGTCAACATTATCGACGACTTCGTCTCCGCACACCCGGCACCCGCTCGAGAGTTCGGCCGAGGCTTCCCCGGCCGGGCGGCCGGATGGGAGGCTGAAGGGAGCCATTTCGGCGTTTCCTCGTACTCGGCAGGAGATAACCAATGCGACTTCCCACACTCGGACAGCTGCCCGGACGGATAGCGACCGGAGGTTTCATCCTGCATTCGGGACTTCAGAAGTGGCCCGGCGACGAGCAGACGGCCGCGGGTATCCACGGCATGGCCGCGGGCGCCTTTCCCTTTCTGAACGGAGTGCCGCCGGCACGATTTCTGAAGATGCTGTCGGTGGCGGAGATCGGCACCGGCACCGCACTGTTGGTGCCGCTCGTGCCGACCGCGCTGGCCGGCGCGGCACTCACCGCCTTTTCCGGTGGTCTGGTCGCGATGTATGCGCGGACACCTGGACTGCGTAACCCGGGAAGTATCTGGCCGAGCGAGAACGGGTTAGCGGTCAGCAAGGACGTATGGATGCTCGGGATGGGCCTCGGGTTCCTCCTCGACGAGTGGACGCGCACGCGCCGATCCGGCACATCCACCGGTGTCAGTCTGCGCTGAGCGCCTCCTGAGCCTGGAGATTCTGCACAGGGGTGCGCAGGGATGCCACGACGTCGGCGTAGAGGGTGGTTTTGATCTCGCGCAGGGTGCGGCCGCGGGTGGCGGCCAGCCCGCGGGCATGTTCGATCGCTCTGGAGAGGACGACGTCCTCGGCAGCGACGTCGTCGACGAGGCCCGCGGCGTGCGCTTCGGCACCGCCGTAGCGGTGACCGGTGACGAGGGCGGTGTGCGCCGCGGGCGCAGGCAGTCGCGCCGCGAGGAGGGCAATGCTGCCGGGCGCGTAGCTGGCGCCGATGCTGATCCCGGGCAGGCAGAAGTAGCCGCGGTCTTCGCGCATGATCCGGTGATCGTGGGCCGTGGCCAGGATGGCGCCGCCACCGAAAGTGTGTCCGGGTAGGGCTGCGACGGTGGGCAACGGGAACGTCAGGATCCGGGCGAACAGTTCCTGCACGCGGTCGATGTAGGAGTTCAGCTTGTCCGTGTTCTGCACGACCCACGTGGTGTCGAGGCCGGTGGAGTAGAACTTGCCGACTGCGGTGGTGACGAGCGCGCCGGGACCGTCCGTGCTTTCGATCTCGTCCAGCAGATCCCCGACCTGCTCGAGCCAGTCCGGGTGGAAGGCATTTTCGCTGTCACGGCTTCCCCGCTCACCCAGGTAGAGAACGAACACGTTTTCGGACCGCTCCAAGTAAGGCATGCCGCGAGGCTACCCAACCGCGGCGGCGAGCACCCGCCGAATACACCGGCTGTGCGTGAAGTTTCAACCGCAACCGGCCAGGGTATGTCGTGTCTACAGCTGAGGCGGTGAACGATGAAAACTGGAACAGGTGTTGCCGACGGGCGGACTGTTCGGGATTACATCCACACGGTCGCCCGGTGCGTTCATGCCGATTCGATCGATTGGTGGGACTCCGAGGGCGTCGATGTCGTTCTGGTCCTGCCGTTGCGGTTGCGCTACCTGCCGGGGCGCAATGCGGTTCTGGTGTGGAACCGGCACTTCGGGTGGTCGCTCGGTGCGGAGGGGGTCGGGCGCGGCAGCATCGTCGTCATCGAGGGACTCGGGATCGGACGGACCCCACCGCCCGCGCTGTGTTCGGACCGCGCACTCGAGTTGATCGACGGATACTTCCGGTCGCCGCCGACGCAGACGGACGGCCCCGATCCGAATAGTGTTGCTGCAGAGAGCTTTTCGTCGATAGAACACGATCGGTGTTCGCGAATCGGTACGGAGACTGCCGGGCGCGGGCGCCGCGACCGGGTGGTGAAGCGTCCCTGATCGCCGCGTCCGCCGACACGGAAGACCGGTGTCGTGCCGAAGCGCGGCCTCGTCGGCTGTAGGGCTCAACCGACAAGACCTGGCCGAAGTCGTACCCGGGTATGACTGCGGCGTGCTGACCGCATACCCGAGGCGGTAGCAGTCCAATCATCGCCACATTCGTGGCTGTTGCCCGGCATGTTGCGGGCCGCATGCAGTGTGCGGTGGTGACGGAATTTCGAATCGGCGGCACCGAAATGGGTATGGCGACAGTCTTTTCGTGATCTGCTTACTGCCGTGGTGTGGGGCTCTGCCGTCCGGCCCGGACAAGCAGAATCCCATCGATGGACACGTCGACGTGCCAGCGCGGCTCGTGGTCGCCCGAACGGGGGTGCGGATGTTGGTGATGAGCCCCATGGAGGCACTGTTCGTGCTGTTCGAGACACCGTCCCATCCGCTGCACGTGGGGGCGCTCGAACTGTTCGATCCGCCGGCCGAGGCCGGCGCAGACCACGCCCGGACGATGTTCGAGGCGTTGACTTCCCAGGAGGAGTCGTCCCCGCTGTTCCGTAAGCGGGCGGTTCGCCCGCTTCGAGGAGTCGGTTATCCGTGGTGGTCGGTCGATGATCGGTTGGATCTGGGGTATCACGTGCGGCACAGCGCGGTGCCGGGCGCCGGACGGATGGACGATTTGCTGTCTCTGGTGTCCCAAATGCACGGAATACCGCTCGATCCACAGCATCCGATGTGGGAGATGCATGTCATCGAAGGACTTGCCGACGGGCGGACCGCCGTGTACTCGAAGATTCACCTGTCGCTGATGGACGGTCCGGCGGGTTTGCGGTTGCTCCATCATGCCTTGTCGAGTGAGCCCGACGACACGAACTGCCCGGCGCCGTGGACACCCGGTGTCGCGGCGATGTCGCAGCGCACCTCGCCCTTCCCGGTGGCGGCCGTCCGTGCCGGCTGGCGGGCGGCGACGAGCCTGGTGGGTGTGGTCCCGGCGGCCGCGAAGGCCACCATGGACGGCCTCCGTGAGCAGCATCTGACCCTCCCCCTGCAGTCGCCCCCCACCATGCTCAATGTGCCAGTGGGCCGGGCCCGGAAGGTGGCGGCGCGTTCGTGGCCGATTCGTCGACTGCTGGCCGTCGCATCGGCCGCCCGCACCACCATCGACACGGTCGTTCTCGCTATGTGTTCGGGCGCGCTCCGTAGCTATCTGCTCGAGAATTACGCGCTACCGGATGCGCCGTTGACGGCGATGCTGCCGGTGCCACTCGACCTCGGCGGTCCTGCGATCGGACCGCGCGGGCGGGATCACGGTGTGGGTGCGATGGTCGTGGGCTTGGCCACCGATGAACGCAATCCGGCAGCGCGTCTGGCGCGCATCACGGACGCGATGGAACACACGCACAGGGTATTCGGTGCGCTCAGCCACAACCAGTTCCAGCTGATGAGCGCGCTCGCGATCAGTCCGATACTGCTCGAACCGGTGCGGAGGTTCGTCGACGACACTCCCCCGCCGTTCAACGTCATGATCTCGTACATGCCGGGCCCGTCGAGGCCGCGGTACTGGAACGGCGCCCGCCTGGACGCCGTGTATCCGGTGCCGACGATCCTCGGCGGTCAGGCGCTGAGCATCACGGTCACCAGCCGGGCGGGGCAACTCGATGTCGGCGTGGTCGGCGACCGTCACGCGGTCCCCCACCTGCAGCGCATCATCACGCATCTCGAGACGTCGCTCAGTGACCTCGAGAGCGCGGTCGCGGCATCGGGAACCTGAGGCGTGGTTCGGCGTCTACTCGATCGCCTGCCGCAGTGAGCTGATGCCCGCTTCCCAGCATCGGGTGACGTGGTCACCGACGAGGTCGTCGAATGCGAGGCACGCCGCGGCGCCGAGCAGGATGTCGTCACCGGTCGACGGGCGCGCGGACACCAGACCGCCCGCGAGGTCGCGGCAGACTATCTGCTCGTGCACGGAGTCGGCTTCGACGTGCTCGTCGAAGAACAGCGTGGCGGCCTTGCCGAAGCCGAGCCGGGTCAGTCCGGCGCTGTATTTCTTACTCGGCAACGCCGAGGTGGTTTCGACCGCGCAGAGGTGCCCGACCAGTGCACCCAGACGGCGGCGGTGAAGGCCGAAGAGTGAGAGCGCATTCAGGGACGCCAGGGTGATCGCGGGAACGGCGTCGATGTAGTGGGCGTAGCGGTCGGAAAGCCCGAGTTCCCGCATGGTGGTGGCGAACAGCGCGGAGTGCATGCGTTCGGGACGGCCACCGCCGTATTCGTCCAATTGCACTTCGACCAACGCCGCCTTCGGTGCGCCGGCGAGTCGCGGGATGCCGAGCGTGTGCACGTCCGCTTCGCGGAGCTGATTCAGTGAGCGGTGGACGAGCAGTTCGCGGAAGTGCTGGAGGTCGGCGTCGCGTGCCATGAAGGTGGACAGGCCGGGTCCGGCGGTGGGTGCGGTCATTTTCCACAGTTCCGCCACCACATCTGTCGAATCGGTCGGCGGGTTCGCGACGATCCGGATGGCCGCCTCGAACGGAAGCTCCAGGGCTTCCCGCGCCGCGAGCAGATCGGTGTTCCACTCCCAGTCGTCTCCGACGCCCGCAATGCCCTGCAGATGCAGTTCGTAGAGGGCGGTGAGACAGATCTGGGCGTCCTCGTCGTAGAGGATGGCGGGACGCCCGTCGACCGTCGTGTCCGCGGAAGTCTCTGCGAGGGAACGCGCCGCCGTCACCAACGATTCGCTGTCCTCGACGTCTCCGCGCAGAATGGAGAACAAGAGCTCGCTCACGGGGCCGCGTGATGCAGGAAACGGCATCGCGGATCCGGAAGGGGCCACTGTCTCCGACAACGACCGAGAGTGCAAGGTGGTCATATGGACTCCAATTTCACAACGGGAACCGACGGATCCGACGTGACCATCACGGTGTGCCCGGATGGGCCACTTCTCGTCCGCGGTTCGGCGCAATTGTTCGATACCGACGGTAACCCGTTACCGTCGAACCGGGCCACGGTGGCGCTGTGCCGGTGTGGAAGAACCGGCATTGCGCCCTTTTGTGACAGCTCCCACAAGAAGAAGCTCCGCCGTCCGTAGATGCGGCGGCCCGGTCTACTTCTTGTCTTCGCCCTTACCGACACCAGTTTCGTGTGCAGGTCCGACGCCCTCGTCGCTCGACTCCGCCTGCTCGGTGTCGGCCGCCGGCTTCTCCTCCGACGGCGACGCTACCGCTCCGCGGGCGGTGTCGTCGGGATCCTTGTCCTGGAGCCGGTTCGCGTCGACGTGCTCGTCGTGCTCCGGCCGGCCCTCGGCCGTGCTGGTGGTGCGGCCGTCGTAGGGCGGTGTTGCGGGCTGGGCGTCTCCCGGTGGCGTGGAGCCGCCTGCGGGCCCGGCGACGTGTTCCCGACCGGGATCGGGGCCTTCACCCGTCGTGGCCACTTCCTCCTGATCCAAAGTTCCCGGCTCCCGGTCCGACGGACCGGCCCCGGCTTCGTCCGGACCCGAGTCGCGTGAGCCGACGGGACCCCGTTCGGCTTGCGGCTCCTCTTGGAGCTGCTCACCTGGTTCGGTACCCATGATTCCTCCTCGACAGCGCTACGAAGCGTGTGTCCTCGACGGACCCACTGTTGTAGCTATGCCCCGGACTGCGCGGGCCAAACCCGTTCGCGCGACGTGTCATGCTGCTGGGGTGACACCCGTACCACGGTGGAACTCGTAGGCTGGACACCACAGACAATCGACGGCGGTGAGGGGTAGGTCGTGGACGAGCAGCGACGGTGGTCGTTGTGGCGTGCGGTCGCCGCAGCCTCCGACGTGCGCGGGCAAGGCGCTTGGGCCGAGATAGTCTGCAGCGCCGCGGTCGAACTGCTCAGTGGAATCGACTCGGCGGCGTTGACCATCCGCGCCACCGCCTCGGCTCAGGACATGCTCGGGGCGAGCGACGAATGGGCGGGGATCCTCGACGATCAGCAGTACACCCTGGGTGAGGGTCCGGGCGTGCTCGCCTTCGCCTCGGGTTCCCCCGTACTCGTCAGCGACCTCAGTGTCGACGAAGATCGTTGGCCGGGCTTCTCGGAGGCTGCGCGGGCGATCGGGGCGGCCGCAGTGTTCGCGTTTCCCTTACAAATCGGCGGCATCCTGCTCGGCACCCTCGACCTCTACCGCCGCCGGGTGGGCGGGCTTACGCCGCGCACCCTCGGTGATGCGGCCGTGGTGGCCGACTTGATCACCGTGGCGCTGCTCGAACACACCGAACGGGATGCTGCGGCCGGTGACCTCTGGAGCCGGGAGGGCTCGTATCAGGATGTCAACGTGGCCACAGGGATCCTCGCGGCCCGGTTGCACATCAGCCTGGCCGATGCGTTCGTGCGATTGCGGGGGCACGCGTTCATGATGAACCGGTCCGCCCTGGAGGTCGCCCGCGACGTGCTGGAGCAACGCATCGGTGTCGATGACCTCAACGATTGAGGCGTGTCGACGACCTCAACGATTGAGGCGTGTCGACGACCTCAACGATTGACGAATCCGCACCATAAGGAGGTGACACCGTATGCTCGAAGATGTGCCGGACGCGACTTCTCATCTGGTCGACGCGCTTTCCGCGATCACAGCGCAACTCGTCGACGATTCCTCTGACAGCGGTTCAACGTTGTATCAGATCGCCGGCACGTGCGTGAACGTGCTCGAGGCCGATGCAGCCGGAATCATGGTCGTCGATCCGCGGGGCGGCGTCGCCGTGGTCGCCGCGTCCGACGAGCGCGCCAGGCTGGTCGAGTTGCTGCAGACTCAGATCGACCAGGGCCCGTGCATCGACTGTATGCGCACCTCCGAGATCGTGGAGGCGAGCGATCTGCATGAGATCACCGGTCGGTGGCCGGACTTCACTTCGGCCGTACTCGAGGCGGGGTACCGGTCCGTGCTCGCCGTACCGATGCGCCTCGACGGGCGCACCGTCGGCGGACTGAATTTGCTGTACACGCGGACGGAGGGCATTTCCGCCCACGACCGCGGGTGGTCCGTGATCTTGGCCCGGCTGGCGGTTCTCGGGCTCACCCAGGAGGTTGGTGAACCGCGTACGGGGCGCCTGGCGGAGCGGACGATGTCGTTGCTCAACGATCGGGTGCATGTCGGTCATGCCACCGGGTTGGTCGCGGGCACGCTGGGCATTGCCCCGGCGGCGGCATGCGCCGCGCTCGAGGACTACGCGCAGGGAAACGGCGTTGCGTTGCGAGATGTTGCCCACCGGATCACCGAGGGCACGGTCCGGCCGGCAGAACTACTCGTCCGACAAAGCTGACGGCGGCAGTCAATCCCAGTCGGGATCGTTTCGGCCGTTGGCCGCCGCATTCACCAGCTCCCGCAGCCGCGCTGCCTCCACCGAACATCCGTCTGCGCTCGAATTCTGATCGAAGGCGTGGCCGGCCTGTGCCGTCGTGCATCCGCCCCACGCCTGCAGGATGCCGACGCTCTCCCCCCGGACGGCGCGCAATCGCACTCCCTCGCGGATGCGACGCGCTGCGGTGAGCACACGCGTCAGGTCGGATTCCTTGCTCATGACTCCACGGTCCTCTCTGTTACGGCGCTACGCCAGCCCAGCGGGGATGCCGGTCGATGACCGTCCGTGGTGCGCGCGAACCGCGGTGTCAGAGGTTGCCCGTGCAGGACCGCAGGAGGTCGCGGGCCACGTCGTGCAGCTTCGTGTTGGTGTGTTGCGAGATGTGCGCCAGGCGGCGGAATGCTTGTTCGCCATCTATTCCGTGCAGGGCCATGAGCACGCCTTTGGCTTGATCGATCTCGGCGCGGGAGGTCAGGGCGAGTTTCATCTGTTCGATGTGGTCCCGGGCATTCTGCCAGCGCCACCCGTTGCTGATCGCGGTGGCCGCGGCCGCCGTCAGTAGCGTCATCAGCCGTTGGTCGAGCGGGTCGAACGCCTCGGCCCGGAAACTGTAGGCGTTGAATGACCCTATCAGCCTTCGCTTTTGGTCGACGTCGACGAGAAGCGGAACCGAGAGGTAGGCGCGGACCCCCATGGTGTGGGCGGTTACCGTGAATTCGGGCCATGCTTCGGCGTGCTCTCCGACGACCGCGCGGACCGGCAACTGGGATCGTGCTGCCCGGAGGCAGGGTCCTCTCCCGGCGGCATATTGTCGCGCGTCGAGGGCGGCGAGTGTCTTGTCGGTGCTGGCGACCGTGCAGGGGGCGGTGGTGTCGAAGCGGGTGACGCTGACTGCATCGGCGTCGACCAGGGCCGCGAGGGCGGTCTCCGCCACCCGGAGTAGCACGGTGTCGACGGCTTCTTCGGCGATCGCGGCCTTGTGGAGCTGCTCGAGGGCTTCGGTGACGGTGTCCAACGCGGCGTTGGTCTTCGCCATCAACGAGCGCTCGTCGCCCCCGTCCGGCGTCTCACTCATGACTTCAGCTTTTCACCTTCACCGTCCGGCCGCCATGGACTTCGCCGACGGGTACGGATTCGGTCTCGCAGTGCTGGGTATTTCGACGAGTGCCCGCCACGAAGGAGAACGGTATGTCTCACACGGTTGCCGACGAGGTGTTGTCCCGCTTACGGGAATGGGGCGTCGAGTACGTCTTCGGTTATCCCGGGGACGGCATCAACGGGTTGGTCGCGGCGTTCGGTCGCTCCGGCAATGACCCTCGTTTCGTACAGGCGCGGCACGAAGAGATGTCTGCGTTCGAGGCGACGGGTTACGCCAAGTTCAGCGACCGGGTCGGTGTGTGCACGGCGACGTCCGGGCCGGATGCGGTCCATCTGCTCAATGGCTTGTACGACGCCAAGTTGGATCATGTTCCGGTCGTGGCCATCGTCGGCCAGACATCGCGCAGCGCGATGGGCGGCAGCTATCAGCAGGAGGTCGACCTGCAGTCGCTGTACAAGGATGTGGCCGCCGACTACCTTGTCGAGGTCAATGTGGCCGCTCAGATTCCCAACGCTCTCGACCGGGCGTTCCGCATCGCTCTGGCACGGCGGGCGCCGACGGCGGTCATCATCCCCGCTGATGTGCAGGAGGAGGAATACACTCCCCCGGCGCACGAGTTCAAGCAGGTGCCGTCCAGTCCGCCTGGCGTGAGCGGATCCTGGGTGCAGCCTGCGGTCGAAGAGATCGACAGGGCCGCCCGCATTCTCAATGCGGGGACGAAGGTGGCGATTCTCCTCGGGCAGGGCGCACGCGGCGCCGCCGCCGAAGTGTGTGAGGTGGCCGACCGGACCGGACCGGTGCGGGCGTGGCGAAGGCGCTGCTCGGGAAAGATGTGCTTCCTGATGATCTGCCGTTCGTCACCGGCGCGATCGGCTTGCTCGGCACCCGGCCCAGCTACGAGCTGATGCGGGACTGCGACACGCTGCTGATCGTCGGGTCGAATTTTCCCTACTCACAGTTCCTGCCCGCATTCGACCGGGCGCGGGCCGTGCAGATCGACATCGACGGCACCCGGATAGGGATGCGGTACCCCACGGAGGTCAACATCGTTGCCGACGCGAAAGCTGCTTTGGCGGCGCTGATCCCGTTGCTCGAACACAAGGACGACCGGTCGTGGCGGGAGGAGATCGAACGGGGTGTTCGGCGGTGGTGGGACACCGTCGAGCGCCAGTGCATGGTGTCGGCGCAGCCGGTCAATCCGATGCGGGTGGCGTGGGAGTTGTCGGAGCGCCTGCCGGAAGGTGCCATTCTCACCGCCGATTCGGGATCGTCGACCAACTGGTATGCGCGGTGCGTGCGGTTGCGGGAAGGCATGCGCGGATCGTTGTCCGGAACCCTGGCCACCATGGGTGCGGGTGTCCCCTACGCTATCGGCGCCAAATTCGCGCATCCCGGCCGTCCGGTTGTCGCGCTCGTCGGCGACGGGGCGATGCAGATGAACGGGCTCGCCGAACTCCTGACCATTGCCCGCTACCACCGGGAGTGGACCGACCCCCGCCTGATCGTGTGCATCTTCCACAACAACGACCTCAATCAGGTCACCTGGGAGTTACGCGCGATGGGCGGCGCACCGAAGTTCGAGGAATCGCAGACTCTCCCTGACGTGTCGTACGCCGACCTGGCACGGACCATCGGACTCGAGGCCGTCGCCGTCGACTCGCCCGACGAGCTCGGCGCCGCCTGGGATCGCGCTCTGTCCGCCTCCGTGCCGGTGGTCCTCGATGTTCGCTGTGACCCCGAGGTTCCACCGATTCCCCCGCACGCCACCTATGAGCAGATGAAGTCGACGGCGGAGGCGGTACTCGCGGGTGACGCGAACGCATGGCACCTCGTCGTACAGGGGGCGAAGATGAAGGCCCAGGAGGTCCTCCCACCCCGTCACCAGCGGTGACGACATTCCGGCTGCTGCGACTGCGGTCTCGAATCGGAGGAGGCGCGGCGAGGCGGTAGTATTCGGATGTTTGTTCGGTAGAGACACCTGCCATACCGCTGAAGTGGCGGCGGGTGCATGGGTACTCGCTCGCCTGAAATAGGGAGAGTAGTGCCATTGCCCGAGGATCTCGGTGCCGACGACACTCCGGGTCGGCACCGTCGTGCCGACGACACTCTGGCGCGGCACCGTCGTGCCGACGTCGATACAACCGCTCGTGTCGACGCAGTTGCGAGCGCGCTGGACAACCTGCAGCGCCGTCTGACCACACCCGCGCAGCTGCAGGGTTTCCTGCAGGAACTATGCGACTGTGTGGTGTCGACGATTATCGAAGCGGACATGGCCGGTGTGACCCTGGTGGACGAGGATGGGCGTGCCGAGACCGCGGCGTGCACCGATCGGCGCGCAGTGGACATCGACCTGAACCAGTACCGCAACGGTGAGGGCCCCTGCCTGGAGGCGGCCACCACGGGGCAGATCGTCAAGGTCCGGGTCGACGAGGTTGTCGAACGGTGGCCGGCGTTCGCGGCCGACGTGCGCGACATCGGTGCTGCCAGCTACCTGTCGGCGCCGTTGCGGCTGGGTGAGGCGCACGCCGGTGCACTGAATTTGTACAGTTTCGGCAGCCATGGATTCGGTGATCTCGATGTGGCGTTGCTGAGGATCTTCACCAGTCTCGCCGAGGTGGTGGCCAGGATGACGCGTGAGGCGGCGGCGGCCCACGACGAGGTGGCCGGGTTGAAGAAGGCCATGGTCACGCGCGGTGTCATCGAGCAGGCGAAGGGGATCCTCATGGCGGCGGAGCGGATCTCGGCCGACGAGGCGTTCCGGATGCTGGTGACCAACTCGCAGCGCAGGAACGTCAAGCTGGTCACCGTGGCGCACGAGGTGGTCGAGACCGTCGCCGCCGATGATGGCGACTCCGACTGACGAATCGCGGACAAGGCTCGGGTCAGCCGATGTATCGGCGCGCCTTCGACCGGGACTGCGGTTCCTCGAGGAGCACCAGTCCGGCTTCCACGGTGTCGGGCACCACGCGCCGGTGACGCAGAACCCACCGGGTCGACCTGAGGGCCTCGAGCAGGGCAGCCGCGGTAGCGCGGTCTTTCGGGGCGCTACGCAGGATCACCAGCGAGCGGCGCGCCGCGCTTCGCACCGGACGCCGCAACCAGAGGGTCCACAGTGTGTTGCGGATACCGAGTTGCCGGCGGCGGGTGGCGTCCCGGCTCACCGAGGGCTCGTGGTGGATCACCATGTCCTCGTTCCACACCATCCACCAGCCGGCGGCGGCGAGATCGAGGGCGAGGAGTTCCTCCTCACCGCCCAGCCACATCTTCTCGCAGAAGCCGCCGACCTGACGGAATGCCTCCACCCGGAACATCGTGAGGCCGGCCATCACGCCGAGGACAGCCGGACCCGGCAGCCACGACGGCCCGGGTACCGGTGAGTCCCGGAATTCCGGAGTGATCGGGTCCTCGACAAGGTCCGGTGCCACCAAGCACTTGCCGGTCACGGATCCGATCGTCGGATGCGCGTCGAGGACCGCGGCGCCGACGGTCAGGGCACCTGGTTGCCAGCGGGTGTCGTCGTCGCAGAACGCCACATATGGGCTCGTCACCAGCTCGACGGCCCGGTTCCGGGCGACGGCCCCGAGGTTGTCCCCCAACGCGAGGAGCCGGACCTGCGGGAATTCGCGCCGCACCATGTCGGTGGTGCCGTCACCGGAGCCGTTGTCCGCCACGATGATCGGTGCACGGTCGGGCAGGGTGGTCATGTGGGCGAGGGTTTTGCGCAGCTCGGCGCACCGGTTGTAGGTCATGACCACCACCGTGACCGGCGACGGCTTCTGCGGTTCGGCGCCGCTCACGGCCGGCTCCTCTCGAGTTCTTCGAGACGGCGTTCGAGGTGAGTGGGCACAACCCGCCGGTGTGCGACCGCGGCGGGGAGCTTGCGGATCGTGTCGAACAACGCCGGCGCCGCGGACGGTGTCCGGACCGCCGCGAACATGAGGGAGATGAGGGCACTCGCGACGGTCGGCACCGGTCGCCGCATCACGACGGTCAGGGTGTCGTTGCGGATCTCGCGATTGCGCCGGCGGCTCGCGTTCGCGCGGACCGAGGAGGGGTGGTGGTAGGCGACGAGGTCCTCGACGTAGCACAGTTCCCACCCCTGCGCGGCGAGGTCGAGTGCGAGTAGCGCCTCCTCCCCCACGAACTCGAGCACGTGCGAGAAGCCCCCCACGTTCTCGAATGAGGATCGTCGCACCACCGACGCGCAGGCGAGGAAACCCAGCACCGATGGGCCGGGGGCACCGGGCCGTGTTCCGAGCGGACTGCAGGCCATGCGGTCGTTGAGCGGGTCGTTGCGGGCCTGGGGGCCGACAAGGGTGCGGGCGGCGAGCAGCGCGATGGCGGGATGCTCGTCCAGTACTTTCTCCGCGAGGGGTAGAGCGTCACGGTCCCACCAGGAATCGTCGTCGCAGAACGCGATGTAGGGCGTCGACGCGGCCCACACACCGTAGTTGCGAGCGGCGGCGCCCTCATTGCGGGAGCGTGTAATCGTGGTCAGGGCCGGAATGACGCTGCGCGCCGCGTCTACGACGTCCGCGGTGTCGTCGGTGGACGCGTTGTCGACGACGACGATCGGGGGTATGGGCCGAAGTTTCGACAGTTCGAGGAGGGTGCGCGAGAGGCTCGTCGCCCGGTTGTGCGTCACTATCACGACGGTCGTCTTCGAGGTCACCCCGCAGTGGTACCCGAGTCGCGGCGCACCACAAACAGCCGGCCGAGGGAGAGGAGGTCGGTGCGCCGCTCAGCGTGACCGCAGTACACCGGACTCTTCGACGGCGGCGACGGAGAGGGTCCGGTAGCCGTGGTCGTCGAACAGGACAGTGATCCGGTCGGGTGCGGTGCTCATGACGGTTCCCGGGCCCCATTCGGAATGTTCGACTGCGGTGTCGACTGGCCAGGGTGCGTCCTGGTCGCAGGCGGCGGCCTCGTCGGTGGGCTCCGGGTGTTCGGTGGACTCGGTCGCGCAACATCGGTCACAGTTGCCGCAGGGCGGGTCGAAGGCCTCGCCGAAGTAGCCGAGCAGGAAGCTGCGGCGGCAGTTGCGGGTGTCGGCGTACTCGCGCAGCATCTCGACACGCGACCGTGCCAGGCGTTCCTCCGCGGCGGCACGGTCGGTTGCCCGCCTCAGGGCCTCGTCGGCGCTGAGGTCGCGGGCCGTGAAGCCTCTTCCTTCTCCGGCGACGGCGTCGACTTGTTCGAGCAGGTTGATCGCTGCCGTCACCTTGCGGCTCCCGGCGTCGAGTGCCGCGCGGAGGTCCTTGATCTTCGTGCGGCCACCGCTGCGAAGCAGTTCGAACACCTGGGCAAGAAAATCCTCGTCCGGTCGGTGAGACGCAAAGAACCTGCCGAGTGACAGCTCCTCGGGCCGGTAGAACAGCAGCGCCAACGCGCTCTCCCCGTCGCGGCCCGCCCGTCCGAGCTGCTGATAGTAGTTGTCGAGAGAGTCGGGAACGGAGGCGTGGACGACGAAGCGCACGTCGGGTTTGTCGATACCCATTCCGAAGGCGGAGGTCGCAGCCACGACGTCGAAGTTGCCGTCGAGGAATTGTTCGTGTACAGCTTCCCGCTCGGATCTCTTCATTCCGGCGTGGTACGCGGCGGTCCGCAGCCCGCGGTCGGACAGCTCTTCGGCGTAGAACTCGGCGTCCTTGCGGGTCGCCGTGTACAGCAATCCCGGTTGCGGAAGTTCCGGTACCCGGTCGAGTACGGCGCGTTCCTTGTCCGCTCTGTTGACGTAGCGGTCCACCTCGAGGGTGATGTTGGGGCGGTCGAAGCCCGTCGCGACCACCGCGGGATCATCGAGCGCCAACCGGTCGATGATTTCCTGCCGGACCGGGGGCGGCGCCGTGGCGGTCAGCGCGAGGACGGGTGGGTGACCGAGCCTTCGCACGGTATCGGCGATGCGTAGGTAGTCGGGACGGAAATCGTGGCCCCAGGCGGCGACGCAATGCGCCTCGTCCACCACGATGAGGGAGACGTCCGCTGCCTCGAATCGGGAGATCACGTCGCTGTTCGCCAGTTGTTCGGGGGCGACGAACACGTACTCGGCCTCGTGCTTCTCGACGGCACGCCAGGTGGCCTCGAGGTCGCGTGCGGACCGTGTGGAGTTGATCGCCACCGCCCGGGGTGCGCCCGCCGAGTCGATGCCGGCGATCTGATCCTCCTGCAACGCGATCAGTGGGGAGATGACCAGGGTCGTCCCTGTGAGCAGGACGGCGGGGACCTGGTAGATCGCCGATTTACCCGCCCCGGTGGCCATGACGACGAGCGCGTCGCGGCCGGTCATCAACGCCTGCATCGCCTCGAGCTGTGCGGGGCGCAGGGTGTTCCAGCCGAATGTGTCCCGCGCCGTCGCCTGCAATCTCTCGCGTAGGTCGGATGCGCGCTCGGTCATCGTCGTCTGCGCCATGGCGGCGTGGTCGGCGGCATCGTGAAAAATCAGCCCTGGTTCCGCTTCTTCGCACGCTGACGTGCGACGACGAACAGTACGACAGCCACCAGTATCACCAGTGCAATGAGCTCCATAGCTCCCGTTTACCCGGCTTCCCGGAACCTATGCACCCCGCCGCCGTCGTGGGCAGCATGCACACCGGGAAGGAGGTGAGGCCGAAATCGACAGGATGGGGTAACGTCAGTGTCCTGCACGGTTGAGCCCCCAGCCGCAAAGGACGGGCTGGGTTCGCACACCGTTCCCGTGCCTGTCTCCCTCGTCGCTACGACCGTGAGGAGTCCGACATGAAATCTGTTCTCAGTGCACATTCGGGACACCACGATTCTGCAGAAAACACCATGCTTTTCAGTTGGGCCACCGAGCCCGAGCACGGCAAGCTCACCGTCGAGTGCACCCCCGGTGCCGGCGGCGTTCTGGTCCTCCGTATCTCAGGTGACATCGACGTCACCACCGTTCCTCTCTTCGGTATTCACCTGGACGAGGCGATCAACGAACGCCTGCCGTTCGTTCTGGACTTGACCCACGTTCAGTTCTTCTGCGCATCAGCACTTTCGGTGCTGGAGATCATCGCCGGCCGCGCCCGCAGGCTGGGACTGCCCTGGGCGGTCACCGGGAACACCGCGGTCCGCCGGCCGCTGACCGCCATGAAGCTGGATACGGTGGTGCCGTATTCCACCTCCCTCGACGACGCAAGCAGGCTTGTCGCAGAGGGGCTCCCTACCCACGGGATTTCGGCGTGAACGATGAAACGCCGCAGGGCACATCCGACTTCGTCGTCGTGGCGAACCGGCTCCCGGTAGATCTCGAGACACTCGACGACGGGACCACCCGGTGGAAGCGGAGCCCGGGGGGACTCGTCACAGCCCTCGAACCGATTCTCGATCGGGAGAGCGGCTCGTGGGTGGGCTGGCCGGGCGTCCCCGACACCAAGGTCGAACCGATCGTGTCGGGGAAACTTCATCTGTTTCCGGTCGAGCTCAGTTCGCACGAGGTGACGCTCTACTACGAGGGTTTCTCCAACGCCACCCTCTGGCCGCTCTACCATGACGTGCTGGTCGCGCCGGTGTTCGATCGTGGCTGGTGGCAGACCTATGTGGACGTCAACCGGCATTTCGCCGAGGAGACCGCGCGCACGGCGGCCGAGGGTGCGACCGTGTGGGTGCAGGACTACCAGTTGCAGCTCGTTCCGCGGCTGCTGCGCGAAATGCGTCCCGATCTGACCATCGGCTTCTTCCTGCACATCCCGTTCCCGCCCGTCGAATTGTTCATGCAGTTGCCCTGGCGCAAGGAGATCGTGCAAGGACTGCTCGGGGCAGATCTCATCGGATTCCACCTCCCCGGCGGCGCCAACAACTTCCTCTTCCTCGCCGAGCGCCTGCTCGGACTCGACACCACCGCGGCGGGCGGCGGACATCGCAGCGGGCTCGGTGAAGTGCGGCTGAACGGTCGGGCCGTCCGGGTGGGAGCCTTCCCCATCTCCGTAGACGCCCGGCAACTCATCGACGAAGCGACGGATCCTGCCGTCGTCGCGCGGGCAGCGGAGATCCGGCGCGAACTGGGAGACCCGCGGAAGGTACTGCTCGGGGTCGACCGCCTCGACTACACCAAGGGCATCGATCTGCGTCTCGCAGCGCTCGGTGAACTCCTGGACGAGGGTCGTCTCGATCCGTCCGACACCGTGATGGTGCAACTGGCGACGCCGAGCCGCGAACGCGTCGAGCACTACATGAAGATGCGCAGCTCCATCGAGGAGCAGGTCAGCCACATCAACGGCGATCACGGTCAGATCGGCAAGCCTGTGGTGCATTACCTCTACCAGCCGGTGGACCGCCGGGAGTTGATCGCTCTCTACCTCGCCGCGGACGTCATGCTGGTGACGCCGATGCGGGACGGGATGAACCTGGTGGCAAAGGAGTACGTGGCATGCCGCACCGATCTCGGTGGTGCGCTGGTGCTCAGCGAGTTCGCCGGAGCCGCCGCCGAACTGCGCGGCGCCTATCTGGTCAACCCCCACGATCTGGACGGTGTGAAGAACACGATCCTCGAAGCCCTGGAACAGGACCCCGAGCAGGGGCGGCGTCGCATGACGAAATTGCACGAGCAGGTTGTCGAGCACGATGTGCATCGATGGGCCGAGTCGTTCCTGGGTGCGCTGACGCCACCGTGATCCGGCGCGCGCCGACAGGGCGCCGAACCATGATGCACCGCTCGCCCACGGACGAAGGAGTAATGAGTGATTCGGGTCGCCTCCGTACCGGCGTCTCATGTGTACGTTCGCCATCTGACCGATCCGGAGGGCAACGACACCGTTGTTCGACTCCCGGATCCGGTGCCGGCAGACGGACGGAAAGTTCCCGGCGGGTGGTGGCCGCCGTTGATGCTCGACCCGGAATGGATCAGCAGAAATCACCGAAGTTTCGATATTTTCCACATTCATTTCGGTTTCGACGCCATCGAGACGGCATTGATGAAAGACATCGTGCACGAGCTGTCGTCGCGGCGGAAACCGTTGGTGTACACGGTCCACGATCTGCGTAACCCACATCATCCCGACCCCGAACCGCACCTCGAAGCTCTGGACGTGCTGGTGCCCGCCGCCACCGAGCTGGTCACCCTCACTCCCGGTGCGGCCGCGGTGATCGAGTCGAATTGGGCCCGGATACCCACCGTCCTTCCGCATCCGCACGTCGTGGAGCGGCCCCTCATCGAACGCGCTCGGCCCGCTTCGGGAGCATTCGTCGTCGGTGTCCACGTGAAGAGTCTTCGAGCGAACATGGATCCGTTCCCGGTGCTCGACACCCTCACCCGAACCGTATCGGCGCTGGACGGGGCGCGCCTGCAGATCGACGTCCACGACGAAATTTTCGATCCGGCCAACCATTGGTACGCCCCCGACGCCGGAGCCCGGCTGCTGAGCTACGCCGAGTCGGACTGTGTCGACCTACGAGTACACCCCTACTTCTCCGACGAAGAGTTGTGGGACTATCTGTCCTCCCTGTCGGTGTCCGTGCTGCCGTACCGGTTCGGTACCCACTCCGGCTGGCTCGAGGCCTGCTACGACCTGGGCACCGCGGTGGCCGCGCCGTCCTGCGGGTTCTATGCCCAGCAAAAACGTTGCGGTAGCTACGATTTCGATGATAATTCCTACGGCGGCTCGTCGCTCGAGCGTTGCATCGAGGGCCTCTACGAGCAGTCGAACCTGCGGGCCACCTGGGGTGAACGCGAACAGGAGCGGCGAAACCTGGCACGGGCTCACCACGACCTCTACGAGCGGGCGCTCTCCTGGCGGGTGTCGTCGTGACGGCCGACCCGCTACGGATCGCCCTCATCGCATCGAGTCGCTACCCTATCCGCCAGCCGTTCCCCGGTGGTCTGGAATCGCACGTCTGGTATCTCGCCCGTACCCTGAGCGGCGACGGTCATCACGTCACCCTGTTCGCCGGCCCGGGTTCGGACCGCACGCTGGGCTGCGCTCACCTGCAGGTGCGGACCTTGGATGTCAGTCATGCCGCGCGGCAAGATGTTTCGATGCCGTCGATGTGGTTCATGCAAGAGCATCACGCCTACCTGCAGCTGATGCTCGACCTGTCCGGCCCACTCGCCGAGTCGTTCGACGTGGTCCACAACCACAGCCTGCACTATCTACCGGTCGCCATGGCATCCGCCGTTCCGGCACCCGTGTTGTCGACGCTGCACACCCCGCCCACTCCGTGGCTGGAATCGGCGCTCGCAGTGCGTTCGGGCGCCGGGGCACATTTCGCCGCCGTGAGCAGACACACCGCGGCGGCGTGGCAGCACGCCGTCGACGACATCGAGGTGGTGCCGAACGGGGTCGATCTGGACAGCTGGCCCGAAGGTCGCGGTGGGCCGCACCTCATCTGGTTCGGCCGGCTGGTGCCGGAGAAGGGCGCCCATGTCGCGGTGGACGCCGCCCGGCGCGCCGGTTTCCCGATCGTGCTCGCGGGTCCGATCAGTGATGCCGAGTACTTCGACCGGATGATCCGTCCTCGGCTGGGACCGGAGGTCACCTATCTCGGGCATCTGGCGCAGCCCGAGCTGGCGGCAGCGATCGGCGGGGCCGCGGCGACACTGGTGACTCCCCTGTGGGACGAACCGTATGGGCTGGTGGTCGCAGAATCGTTGGCGTGCGGAACGCCTGTGGCGGCGTTCGCCCGCGGTGGGATCCCCGAGGTGCTCACCCCCGATTGCGGCAGTCTCGTCGCCGCGGGGGATGTCCCGGCCCTGGCCCGGGCGATCCCGGACGTCGTCGGGCGCTCGCGTGCGGCGGCGCGCGCCCACGCCAGGGAACGTTGCTCCGAGCGCAGGATGGTCGACACGTACGTCGACCTGTACCGGCGACTGGCGCGGGGCCACACCCGACCCCGGGCGCAGGGTAGGGCCACACCGTGATCGGTTACTACATTCACCACCACGGTCATGGCCACCGGATGCGGGCATCGAGTATCTCCGCGCAGTTGCAGTCGCCGGTCACCACACTGTCCTCGGCGCCGCCACCGCCCGCGGGACGCTTCGCCGACAGCATCGCGCTGGCCCGTGACGACCGCGGCAGTGACCCCGTCAACCCCACCGCCGACGGTGCGCTGCACTGGGCGCCCACACACGACAACGGGCTGCGGACACGGATGGCCAGGATCGTGTCCTGGATCGACGCGACCCGCCCCGCCCTGGTGGTGGTGGACGTATCGGTGGAGGTGGCAGCGCTCGTGCGGTTACTCGGTGTCCCGGTCGTGCTGATCGCCATGCCCGGCGAGCGCAGCGACGCACCGCACCATCTCGGTTACCAACTGGCCGACCACATCATCGCCGCATGGCCGCAAAACCTGTACGACCCCCGGTGGTTGCGCGAATTCGCCCACAAGACGACCTTCGTGGGCGGGATCAGCCGGTTCGAGGGACGCGCCGTCACCGCACCCGCCCCGTCCGGGCAGACCCGCATCCTCGTACTCAGCGGGGCGGGCGGAACGTCACTGACGATGGACGACATCCGGCGCTGCGCACACGAGCACCGCAACTACCGGTGGCAGGCGCTCGGCATTCCGGGGGCGCCGTGGGCCGAGGACCCGTGGCCGCACCTGTGCGGTTGCGACGTGATCGTCTCGCATGCCGGGCAGAACGCGGTGGCCGACATCGCCGCGGCGCGTCGTCCGGCGATCATCATCGGTCAGCCACGACCGTTCGACGAGCAGGTGGAGACGGCACGCGCACTCGGGAACGCGGGACTCGCCGTGTCGATACCCCGATGGCCGGAGACGTCGCAGTGGCCGCAGCTCGTCGACCGTGCGCTCGCACTGGGCGGCGAGCGATGGGTCCGCTGGCAGACGTCCGGTGCGGCGGCCCGCGCCGCCGCGGTCATCGACAGTGTGGCCAAGCGGGCGGGCGGACTGCGATGAAGACGGCGGTCGTGACGATCGTCGCCCGGCGCGAACACCACCTCCGGCAACATCTGCGTTCCGTCGGGCAGATGACGGAGCGGGTGGGCGATCACGTCGTGGTCGCGATCGGCGACCGCAAAACCACCGAGGTGGTATCCGAGGTCGGCGGCGCCCGCAGTGTGTGGTGCGACCACGACGGCGGACCCCTCCCCCTGGCGGCTGCCCGCAATCTCGGCGCCGATGCTGCCCTGGCGGCCGGCGCCGACCTGATCGTGTTCCTCGACGTCGACTGTCTCGCCGGCCCGGCGCTGCTGCGGCAGTACCGGGTGGCCGCCGACCATCCGCGAAACCAATCCGCGCTGCTGTGCGGGCCGGTCACCTACCTCCCGCCGCCCGGGCCGGGTGGCTACGACCTGGACCGCCTCGCCGAGCTGCGGAATCCGCATCCCGCCCGTCCCGCACCCGAGGACGGGACCGTCCTGACCGGGACCGACTTCACCCTCTTCTGGTCTCTGTCGTTCGCCGTGAGGCGCGAGACCTGGCACCGCATCGGCGGATTCTGCACCGAATACCGTGGATACGGAGGTGAGGACACCGATTTCGCGTGTTCCGCGGCCGAGGCGGGGACCGGTCTGCGGTGGGTCGGCGGCGCAGACGCGTTCCACCAGCACCATCCGGTGTCCGATCCGCCCGTCGAGCACCTGGGCGACATCCTCGCCAACGCTCACCTGTTTCACCGCAGGTGGGGATGGTGGCCGATGCGGGGATGGCTCGAGGCGTTCGAGGCCCTCGGCTTGATCGACTACGACGCGGCGCAGTTGCGGTGGGTACCCCGGTGATCTCACTCGGCGGGAGTGGTCACCGATTCGACGATGCGACGCGCCACCTCGGCCAGCTTGAGATGCTCCTGCTGGGACTGCACGACGAGGATCTCGAAGGCCTGGTCGGCGGACACACCTTGCAGGGCCATCACGATGCCTTTGGCCTGCTCGATGACGGCGCGGGTTTCCATCGCCTTGGTCAGGCCCGATATCTCGTTCCTGGCCCGTGTCACGCTGTTCGCGCTCCTGAGGAGCCCCTCGATCGCCGTGGTGTACACGAGCAGGACGACGGCGTCGAAGTCGCTGAAACCGTGGTCTTCGCGCCCGTAGAGGTCGAGGGTGCCGGCGACGCTCTCGTCGACCGTGAGGGCTGCCGACAGGACACTGCGCATCCCGGCCTGCGCGAGCTCCTCGGCCAGGGTGGGTGCCTGCACGGCCGCGTCGACGAGCCGCAACCGCAGAACCTTCCTCGCCGCCGCGGTGGGGGCGCCGTCCGCCGGAGCGGACGGTCGGTGCTGTAACAGGTGCCGGGGGTCGACGGCGCGCACCGCGTCGTCGGTCGAAGCGACGGTCACCACCTCGCCGTCCCGCACGAGAGAAATCCCCGCCAGGTCGGCGTCGGGGATCGCGTCGACCACCTGCTCGCAGACCCGCCGGAGGAGAATGTCCATCTCCACCTCGGATCCGCAGTTCCTGTTGAACTCGTCGAGAGCAACTGCCAGGGAGCCTAATTGGGCCGCTACCGTGGCACCGTCGAGGGCAAAAGGCATCGACCCGGGGAACTCACCAGCAGTCTCGACCATTCTCGGATACACCTCAAATTCCGGGTGTAACCGAACGGACACCCACTGAACGAACGCAGCAGCTGTCTCTACCGTCGAGATGACTTTACTCGACCGCGGATGTCCTCCTGCCCACCGATACCCGCAGCCGGGACGCCGCCCACACCGGTCAGCGAACCCGCTGGTCGTCCCCGCCGGCGAGTGAGTTCAACGCCGGTGCGCACGGCCGCAGGAGGCCTCCGGCGCTCATCGAGGAACCCGTGGTCCGACTGTCGTGACGGGCGACGACTTCCTCGAAACGTCGCAAGCGTCGCCGAGCGGTGCGCACGGCGGCTGCCCGGTCGCGATGCTCGGCATCGACACCGAATGACGTCCGGATCACCTCGGCGAGGGCCTGCACGAACTCGGCCGCCGCCGTACCGATCGGCGGCGGCAGGGGGTCGAACGGCGGATGAGGGTCGATGGTCAGTTCTGCCGCGCGCAGAATCTCGGCACATTGGGGCCACGCCTCGGACAGGGCGACCACGGCGCTGCCCCACCGCTCCTTGGCGGCGAGCGCCGGGGAGGTGGCTGACCGGAGGTTGCCGCGGGCGCTCTCCTCGGTCCAGGCCACCGCCTCGAGCGCCTCGTCGAGTTGCGAGCGGACCTGCGCCGACCGCTCGTTCCACGAAGTTGCCCGGCCGCGGGCCCCGACCCGCAGCTCCTCCGGCACCTCGGCCAGCAAATTCGCGGCGGTCACCCCCACCCCGGTCACCACGCGCTGCGACCGCTTCACATACAGCGGCGGCAGGAACAGGGCGTTCACCGCGACCCCGGTAGCCGCACCGAGGGCGATCTCCACGATGCGGAAGCCGAGCACACCCGGGTCCTCGGCGGCGCCGTACGTCACCATGAGCAGTGCCGTCACAGCCACCCAGATGCCGCTCGAACCCAGTCGGCGCCAGCGCCCGAGGAGCAGGCCCACCAGAACCGCGATCCCGACCCCGACGGTGATCGAGTCGACGAGTGCTCCCACGGCCGCGGCCAGCACCACCCCGAGGGACACGGCAGCGAGCTGTTCGGCCGCCACCCGCAGCGAGCGGGACACCGTCGCCTCGATCATGAACACCGCCGCGTACGGCGCCAGGAACGGCTGAGGCAGCGCGAACACCATGGTTGCCAGCACCCATGCCAGGACGGCGGCCGTGGCTGCCTTGACCGCCTGGATCAGGACGGTGCCGCGATCGCCGTCCGACGTCCACATTCGAAGGCGGCGGAACACCCTCACGTGTAGCGGAGCAGGGCCGCGCAACCGTCCGCGGGCGTCAGCCGCTCGTCGGTCCGGATCAGGGTTGCACCGGTAGCGATGGCGGCGAAGGGCAGCGCTTCGTCCGCCCGCCGCGTGACTTCCACGGTCGAGCCCATTTCGGACAGCTGGTCGGCGTTGGTGGCCACCCAGGTCGGGGTGTCCCCGACCAGCACGGTGCGGTTCTCGAGATCGCCGATGACGAGCGCGTCGACCTGTCCGGCGCGCAGCGCCGCCGTCACCGCTTCGAGTCCCTCGACGGCAAGGCCCGACGCTCGGCCGCTCCCGGCCCGCACCCGGTCGGCGGCGTCGTCGATCACCGCCAGTCGGCGGCGCGCCAGTTCCTGGTCGATGGCACGGTGCACGTCCACCGTGCCCGCGCCGACGGCGCGCGACCCCGATTCCAGGGCCACCGCGGCGGCTCGGGAGCGTTCGGGCAGGGTGGCCAGCAGCTGGGTGCGCGACTGCACCTCCCCGATCACGAAGATCGGCTCCGCGTGATGTTTGTCGGCGAGAACGGTCAATCGATCGGCCACGGTGGAGAGGGTCCGCCGCGCGGCTTCCTCTTCCGGCGGCTGCGGATCCCCGGAACGGCGGGTGTCGGCCCCGGCGGCCGCCTGCGCCGGCTCGTCGGCGCCGGACACCGTCTCCGACAACAGGGCTCGCCCCTGCGTGTCGTACACCGACAGATCGGCACCCTCATGATCGACGGCGACGACGAGGTAGGGCGATCCGGTGGCTCCGTGTTCGACGATCGGCACGAGGTACGGCAGATCGGAATACCGGGCCACCGTCGCGGCAGGCGGCCGGAGCAGGTGCTCGTCGAGGTAGACCCGGGTGGCGTCGGCGACCAGTCCGCGGCCGCTGCGACCCACCGCCGGGGAGGCGGTGAGGACGGCCTCCTCGAGTGTGTCGAGCACCGCGTCGGGCGCCCCGTCACCGCGAAGTTGCTCGCGCAGGCCGCGCCATCTCAGCTCGAGCTGTTTGGCGGCGTCCTCGGTGTCGTGCGAGTCCTCGAAGTAGACCGAGGCGAAGGGTCCCTCCGCGGAGATCAGGGGGTGGAAGCGTTCGGCGTGCACAGTCTTCTCCAATCCACGTGTACGACAGTTCTCGTGTGCCCGGCATCCGGTCTGAGAAACCGGCCCCGCCGTCACACCAGCTGACGCGGTATCCGTCGGTGCCAGTTCTGCGAATACACCCGTCGATCCCCGTGTACGGCATCGAGCTCGAACGCGTCCAGGTCCGCGGTGATCACGAAGTCCGTGGCCGTCGACGTCAGGACCGTGCGAGTGCGGACCTCGGTCCGCCAGTCGTTCCGCTCGTATCGGCGCACGGTCTGCGTTTCGCCGCGCGCCGAATTCACATCGTTGCCGCGGAAACTGAACCACTCCCGCGTCGCCCTGCTGACGACGGTCCCGATCTCGTCGATACGGAACGAGCCCTGGTCGTCGACGATCTCGAGCGTGGAGGTGCCGCTCTCGAGGTCGCGAATGGTGCGCCAGTGGTGCTCCCCCCGGCGAAGCCGGGTCACCGCCAGCTTTTCGGCGGCCCGGGGTTCCCCGAGGTCGCGCAACCGGGCGTCGTCCTCGTCGCGGGGCGGGCGGACGGGCAGGACGAGGGTTCCGCCGGTGGAAACCGTCAAGGTCACCGGTTCGGGTGGGGGCCATGCCAACGGAAAATACGAGGTGGACAGTGACAGCCGCACGCGATGCCCGGCCGGGAACACCTGGGCTGCGCCGTTGAGCGGCAACCGAATCCGGTACTTCCGTCCCGGCGCGAGGGGGGCCGGATGTTCGCTGCCGTCCCGGTGCGTGAGGTTGAGCACACCGTAGGTGACGCGGGTGGCCTCCCCGTTCGGGGCCACATCGGACAGGCGAGCGGCGAGCATGGCGACCGGGGTATCGGACGACACCTCCAGTTCGACCTCCGGTAGCCCGAGAATCTCCAGCGGCTCGTCGAGCGATTCGGTTTCGAAAACCAGTGCGCCGCCGTCCTCTTCACGCTGATCCGACGGCAGATCGGGGGTGGCCGCGTAGGACGCCCACTTACCGGCGAACATGCCCACGCTCATCGGCGATTGGAGGAAGAGCGGGCGGGGTTCGTCACCCTCCTGGGCGGCCGCACCGGTTTCGGTGAGGATGTGCCGGCCGAAGGTGTACCGGCGCTGCTCGACGTGGGGCGACGGCCAGGACGGTTCGGCGACCCACCGGCCCGGCCGCTGCGCGTAGGAAGGATTCGGTTCCACGCTGTTCTGCATCCATGCCCGCACCATCGGTTCGTCCATGACACCGTTGTCGATTCCCTTGAGCCAGTGATCCCACCAGCGGACGACCTCGGCGAGGAAGTCGATCGCCGGACCCGGCACACCGAGGTGCGGGTATTTGTGGCCCCACGGCCCGATCAGGCCCTTGCGCGGGACGTCGAGATGTTCCATCAGGCGGAAGATCGCGTTGGTGTATCCGTCCGCCCATCCCCCGACCGCCAGAACCGGGCAGCGCACAGCGCTGTAGTCCTCGTTGACGGAGGCACGTTTCCAGTAGTCGTCCCTATGCTGATGCTCGAGCCAGTTCTCGATCCACAACCCACTGCCCCGGAGCCGTTCCAACCACATCTCCCGCCAGCTGTCTCCGACGATCGCCGGATCCGGTGGCAGGCTGTTGAAGGCGAACATCACGGTGGCCTCGGACAGGTTGTCGGAGAGCAGGCACCCGCCCATGTAATGCATGTTGTCGACGTAGAGGTCCTCGGTGGCCGAGGCGCTGATGATCGCCTTGAGGGCGGGCGGGCGCTGCGAGGCGACCTGCAGGCTGTTGAAACCGCCCCAGGAGATGCCCATCATCCCCACGTTCCCGTCGCACCACGGCTGCCGGGCCAGCCACGCGATCACTTCGCAAGCGTCGTCGTGCTCGGCGGGAAGGTACTCGTCCTGCAGGACGCCGTCGGAGTCGCCGCTGCCGCGCATGTCGACGCGCACGCAGGCGTAACCGTGGCCGGCGATATAGGGGTGGTTCAGGGCGTCGCGCCCGCGGGTGGAATCACGTTTGCGGTACGGCAGGTATTCGAGCACCGCCGGGACCGGATCAGTGTCCGCATCGACCGGCAACCATATCCGGGCGGCGAGCCGGGCTCCGTCCGGCATGGTGATGAAGGTGTTCTCGATGGTGCGGACCTCGCGGGGGAACGCGGTGACCGTCTGCATGAAAAGGACCGTCCTCTCAGTGCTGGTTCGGGACCGGCTCGAACTCGAATGGCAGTTCCGCCAGCGCGCGGTCGACGTGCTTTTCCAACTGGGCGATGTCTTCGGCGCCGATGTACATGGTCCCGAGCACATAGCGGTAAGCGTCCTGGTTCGGCAGGTCGGCGAGGCGGTCACCGGGCCGGACATCGATGAGGACTTTCGTCTCGGGCACCGCCTTCTGCACGCGGGCAATGTCCTCACCGCTCGGCACCCTTGTCACGATCCCGTCCTCGTAATGCGGGATGATGCATTTCGCGGCCACGCCGAATGTGCCGTGCCGCCGCTGCATGCGCGGTGGTGTGCCGAGCGCGATGTCGATCGCCACCTCGTGGTTCGACATGCCGTCCACCTTGGCGAACAGGTCACTGTGCGACTGCGAGATGCGGGTGTTCACCTCGATCAGCCAGAGCTTGTCCTCCTTCTCGTCCCACATGAATTCGGAGTTGAAGCAGCCGTTGTCGAATCCGACGTGCCGCAGGTACCGCTCGGTGATGTCGATCATTCGTTGCTGCACCTCGGGCGGCACCGTGCTCGCCGGATAGTCCAGTCGGTCGAAACTGTGTCCCGTGGCGTCCTTGTGCATGTCGAAGACCCCGTGCACCGAGAACTCGCCGTTGAACATCGTGCCCTCGGGGGCGGCCTGGATTCCGGTGATCACCTGCTCGGCGAGACACGTCGTGCCCGACGCCCCCCGTACCGCCTCGGGGAGGTCGACGCGCCGGAGCGCTTCATCGAACGCATGCCCCACCAGGCCGATCCTCTCGCGTATCTCTGCGATTGCCGCATGGAAGGCGGCCGCATCACCGATCTCGAACCCGAGTTGGGAGGAATGCGACTTCACCGGCTTCACCCAGAACGGGAACTCGAGCCCGATGGAATCGAGGGCGTGGTCGTCGAACGGGTCGAATGAGGCGAACCGGGGCACCGTGTCGGGTACGGATTCTTGCTGGGCGAGCCGGCTCCAGTACTTGTGCTCGCAGGCGAGCACACTGCGCAGGGGCGGCGCGGGAATGCCTCGCTCGGCGGCCAGGATGGGTGCCAGAACGCTGGTGGGAAAGTCCCAGTGGGCGATGATCGCGTCGACTGTTCCGGGAAACGCGTCGAGTTTCTCGCGGCACCTGGTGAGGAGATCCTCGAACACGTACTCGTCCGGGGCGACAAGTGTGTGGTAGTCGAGCAAGCCGTGGAATTGGTAATTCTTCGCGTCGCGGACGGTGCCGAGTTCTTCGCGTTGCATGTCGGTAAGGCCGAGAATGAAGATGTTCTTACCCATACGTTGCAGCGTTCCCGCAACCACTTCCCGGGAAACGGGAGATTCGTACCGCGAGCCTCTGGGTACGCAGGAGACGGGATCGATTGTCCAACCGAGGAAGGCGACTGATGAACACCCACGTGACGGTGAAACTCTTACGCGAACTGCTCGACTCGTCACTGCCCGACGCGACTCTGATTCTCGTCGACGGGACTCCTCGGGTGGTCGGCTCCGCGGACCTCGAGGACAAGGCGCAGCCGTTCGTCATCGTCACGCGGGACGACCTGCGCGATCGGCTTCCGAAGGATCGGGAGTACGGCGACAGTGATCTCGAATTCCATGCCGCCGAGCTCGAATCGACGGTGGCGTCGCTCGGCGGGTGAACGGCCGCTGCTCAGCCGTCTCCCAGCTGCTCCCGCAGCCCGGCGAGAGTCCGGGCCAGGATCCGGGACACCTGCATCTGGGAGACGCCGACCCGCTGCGCGATTTCGGTCTGTGTCATCGAGCCGAAGAACCGCAACATCAGCACTCGGCGCTCGAGTGGAGGTAGCTTCTCGAGGGCCGGCCGCACCGCCGCATGACTTTCCACATTCGCCAACTCGGGGTCCTCCTCGCCGAGTGTCTCGGCGAGCGGAAGGTCATCGGGATCGTCGCCCATGGTCGCATCCATCGACAAGGTTTGATACGCGTTCTTCGCGAGCAGCCCCTCCGACACCTCGCGGACGTCGAGGTCCAGTTCCGCCGCGATTTCGCTGGCGGACGGGGAACGACCCAGATCCTGGGACAGTTCGTCGACCGCTTTGGTGATCAGTGCATGCATCTCCTGCATTCGCCGGGGCACACGCATCGACCATCCGACATCGCGGAAGTAGCGCCGCACCTCCCCCATGATCGTGGGCACGGCGTAGGAGACGAAGTCGTAGCCGCGGTCCGGATCGAAACGGTCGACTGCTTTCACCAATCCGAGGCGCGCGACCTGCAACAGATCCTCGTGCGCCTCACCGCGACCACCGAACCGGCGGGCAATGTGCTCGGCCAGCGGCAGGCACCGGGTGATGACGTCGTCGCGCAGCACCGATGCCTCGGCGGACGTACTCTCGAGCGCCCCGAGGCGCGCAAGGGTCGGCGCCACGTCCTTGTAGTCATCTCTGCCGGGACGGCGCCGCTCGCTGCGTTCCGACACGGGCGACACTAGAGGGTGCCCCGGTGTTTGACGAGGTCGACGGTGACGCCTCGCACACCGATAGCGTCGTCACGGGTCCCCTCGGTCACCGACACCGTATCCATCAACGTTTCCAGTACGTGCCAGCCGAAGCTCTCTCGGTTGGGCACACCCGCCCGGGTGAGGAACCCACCGATGGTGACGTGCAAAGCGTTCTCCGCTACCGCGAAGGAGCAGGTCAACTCCGAACTCGGCTGCGCTGCCGCGATCAGTTCCGAGCACACCTCGTCGACCGCGAGTTTGACATCGGCCACGTCGTCGAGGGTGAAGTCACCGAGGACGGCGAGGGTCTCTGCAACCGCACGCACCACGGGCAACTGTTCGAACTCCGCCGCTACACGAAGCACCACGGGCACACCCGATCTCGTTTTCATCTGCGTAACCTCGTCGACCTCGGCCATCTGCACTCCACGTCTGTCGTCGGTATCTTCGACTTCCGGCAGCGTACCCAGGGAGTGCACTACTCAACCGACCGACAGCCGCAGCGAGCACGCGGGCAGCGGAACCGACCGGTAGGAATTCCGGCGACCAGGGAGGTGCGTACCCCGCCGGGGGCCCGGGTACTTCGCTCTCATGACTCCTCTTACCGCACTCGCCCTCACCTGTTCGCTGAAACCGTCTCCGGCACCCTCGAGTAGTGAACTGATGGCCGAGCAGGTCCTCGCCGAGCTGGGCAAGCACGGGGTGACCGGGGACACCGTGCGACTGGTCGATCTCGACATCCGCCCCGGAGTCGGCACCGACATGGGAAACGGCGATCAGTGGCCGGATGTCCGCACACGCATCCTCGAATCCGACATCCTTCTCGTGTCGACACCGACGTGGCTCGGCCAGATGTCGAGCGTGGCCAAACGGGCGCTCGAGCGGCTGGACGCGGAACTGTCCGAGACCGATGAGCAGCAGCGTCCCATCCTGTTCGACAAAGTCGCGATCGCGGCCGTCGTCGGCAACGAGGACGGGGCCCACGCAATTGTCGCCGACCTGTTCCAGGCCCTCAACGACTGTGGTTTCACCATTCCCGCACAGGGCTGTACGTACTGGAACGGTGAGGCGATGACACCCGGTGACTACAACGACCTCGACGAGGTGCCGGAGGCGGTGGCGTCGACCACCGCGACCTTGGCGCGCAATGCGGCACACCTGGCGCGTGCCTTGAAAACCGAGCCGTACCCTCCGGGAGACTGAACGGCCGGCGCCGACGTCGTGCGCGGCTACCGCACGGCCCGGATGACCACCAGTTCTTCGGTGCGCTGCCCGGGCGCGATGAGGCCCCTGGATTCGAACAGGGCCCGCCGCGCGGCGAGGACCGGGCCGAACGGGATCTCGGTGCGGGCCACCACGTCGACGGACAGGCCCTGCTCCTCGAGCATCGTCTGGGTCTTTTCCACCCCGCTCAACGCGGATTGTGCGAGCAGCAGTGTTCCGCGGTCGCCGAGAACTTCGGGTGCCTCGACGCAGATCCGGTCGAGAAGTGCCCGCCCGTCCTTGCCCGCATCCCAGGCCCGGGCGATCCCGGTGTCGGGCAGCTCGTCGTCGGCCGCCGGCACATACGGCGGGTTGGACACCACGAGGTCGAACCGTTCGCCGCGCACCCCTGCAACGAGGTCGCTACGCAGCACCCGAATGTGGTGGCCGCGCAGCCGCGCGTTGGTCCACGCGGTGACCAGAGCCCGGCGCGAGACGTCGACCGCCGTCACGGAGTGGGCACCGGCCTGCGCCGCGCGCAGCGCCAGTACGCCCGTGCCGGTACACAAGTCGAGAACGCTTCTCCCCGGCGCGAGCCCGTGACGGTCGAGAACGTCGGCGAGAAGCCAGGTATCTTCCTGCGGCGGATACACCCCGGGAATGCGCAGCAACATCGTCGACTCCTCATCATGCACCGACAGCGATCCGCGTCGACCGCCACACTCGACAATACGGAGGTCCCTGTCCATTGCGAGGGACACGCCGCCGAAGGGCTGAGGATGTGATGTGACCGCGGGCGGGCCGGGGACGTCCGTCACCGGGCGCTCTGCCTGCGCGCGGTGATTGCCCCATGCGGCCTGTGGCCACTCCCCGTGCGTGTATGTGCCTCGAGCACCTCGAAGCCGGCCTCGAGCAACACCTGGCTGAGTTCGGCAACCGGCCATCGGTGGGCCGTGGTGACGGCATGGTCGAAGGTCTCCACGGTCGCTCCTTCGACGAAGCCCACCAACAACCCCCCACCCGGCTGAAGGACGCGCGCGAACTCCGCGAGCGGAGTCCGGATCTCGTGCGGATCGTGGTGGATGAGCGAGTACCAGGACAACACACCACCCAGTGATCCTGTTGCGGCGTCCAGCGCCTCGAAGCCGCCGACGTCGAACACGAGGTGTGGATACTGCGTGCGAGCTCGTTCTACGAACTCGGGCACCAGGTCGATCCCCCTCACCTCCAGTCCGCACTCGGCCAGGAAGTCCGTCCACTGTCCGGGACCACATCCAGCGTCGAGCACGGGACCGGTGAGAGTGGTGGCCCAGGCACTCACCAGAGCCCGATCGGACGGGTGCGTCGAGGCCATGGAGCCGAAGAGATCCACGTATTCCCGGGATCGGGCCGAGTAGGACGCTCGGACGGTATCGACTCGTTGCGCGCTCGTGTTTTCCATGCCCACGATCATCGTCGATGGGGTGCACCCTGCCGGACCCCGCCAGGACGAAATCACTCACCTACGGTCTGGGATCTTCTGGTTTACGACGAGCAGCTACCCGCGACACACGAACTCATAGCTGCCTTCCCCGACACCCCCTTCGTTTGGAGGCGGCCGGTTGGCCGGTCGAGCTCACCGCCGAAGGCTTTCCCGGTGGGCAGAACGCCTCACGGCGGTGAGCCAGTTTCCGAACGTCGTCCTGAAGTTGCAGGGAATCGCCCTCATATTCGGAACATCCCTCGATGCGATCGGAAAATGGGTACGGACGGCGCTCAGCAGCTTCGGTGCCCGGCGATGCATGTTCGCCTCTCATTATCCGATCGACCACCTGCTGTGGGACAGCCGAACAATGGTATCCACCGTCCAGGCGGCCCTCGACGACGTGCCGGCGACAGAGCAAGCGCTGTTCTTCGGCGACACCGCCCGGCGGGTGTATCGACTGTCGGCCGGCAGTCGATGTTCAGCCACCCGACGCAGGCCTGGCGCGCCTAGCACGAAACATCGTCCAATGAAACAAGTTTCGAACAGCACAAGCTTCTAGGCGCCGGCTACAGCGGTCACTTCCCGTCCGAGTCGCTCGCCAGAGTCCCGACAAGCGGTCCTGCGAACCAGTGTTCGACATCGGCGCGGCTGCGGATCCGGACGATGGTGAGGTCGGATCGTCGCTGCGCAAGTGCGGAGATTCTGAGTTCGCTCTTGTGGTGCGTGGTCCAGGCCCAGCGCACGATGTGATCTCGGTCGAGAAGGAACCGGCGCAGGGGCGGCTCGATGTTGCCGTTCCAGAGCACCTCGCGGCGTAGTCGTCGCCGAATGGTGCGGGCGGTGACCTGGCGCATCACGGTGGCGCGGGGCAAGTCGAGCCAGACGAGCAGATCCGCACGATCGGCGAGTAGGTCGCGTACATTGCCGTACTGCCATTCCGTGACCCACTGGGGTCGCGAGCTGAATTCCTCCACATCGGTGAGGAATTGATCGCGCGGTATCCAGTTCGATCCGTGATACAGCGCGTCGATCTCGACATGTTCGATACCGAGCAGCGTCGCGATGCGCGCGGCAAGTGTCGTCTTGCCGGCGCCGGAGGTTCCTGCGACGAGGACTCGCCGGGGTCGACGCGCAAGGCTCTGACGGGGGTCGATCATGGGCACCGGGACACCGTAACGGACAGCACTGGCACGGTATCTCGACGGAGAGGTTACCGTCACCCACGGCTAACAGAATTCGGTGCCGAACCGGCACAACCACATACGGACCCCACCATCAGGAGGGTTCCGCTGGACCCGAAGGAGTATCCGACGACCGGCGCCCCGTGGTGGGATGCCGGAGGTGCGACGGGCGCCTTCACGACCTGCGGACTCCAAGAGGGGATCGTCACCTATGTCAGTCTGGGCTGCAATCCCATTCGCCCCCAGTGAAGAGTCAGGAATGGTGGTGAACCGGCGGCAGATCTCGTTGCACCAACCGCAGATCGGAGGCTGCGATGATGCCGGGAAAGTAGTAGTAGCCCTCCGGAGATTGGATCAGGTCGTCAGCGTCGATGCTTCGGACCTCCCACACGTCCACCGCTCCGCCCGTGTTGTTCATCCGCACGAACCAGTCGCGTTCGAAGTCGTCGGCCGCGAGAAAGCAGCCCTCCTGCTCCGGACGACGGCTTCCCGCTATACCGGGGGCAGCACCCATTCGGCTCCAGTCCAGGCCGTGTCGCGAAATGGATGCACGGTTCAGGACCGAGGTGACGTGGTAGCGAATGTGCATGTTCCGACGGTAACAACAACCAACGCGCGTGAGCATCGCATTTATCGCCGTGAGAACCCCGACCACGACACTCGCGCACGCTGTGCCGACGTCCCCGCGGGCAAGGGTCTCGGGAACCCGCTCAGTACACGTTGATGTCGGTGCCGCTGGGAATATGCGGACGATCGGTGGTCAGCGTGACCTCGACGCGACCGGATCCGGTCTCGAGGTGTGCCCACGGTTCAGCCGGGAAATCGATCACGCCTCCACTCACCTCGGCGGACCACGTTCCTGCTGCCCCGGTATCCGCGTTTCGCCAGTGCAGCGTTGCGGATACCGAGCACAGCACACCAGGCGTCGTCGACATACCGACGAACGTCGCGTTGAGCCGAACGTAGACCAGCCCGGGCAGCCTGTCCGTCGCGACGGTGACTCCCCCGATTCGGCCGCCGCAGGCGACTCCGTCCGCGGCGGTCACCGTGTCCGGGATGTACACCCATCGGTCTTGCGTCTGATCCGCCGCAGCAGGGCTGCTGGTGGCGAACATCCCGGCCAGCACCAGTCCACTGATCGCGATCGACCGACGGAACTCGGGAAGAAACATGGTGCTCCAGACACATTCGTGAACAGCGGTCCCGACCGTGACTGGGCGGGTGGATCGGACGCAAGCCAGGTCTGCGTCTAGCGATTACCGATCAGACGGGATGGGTCCGGGTCACCTACCGGGCACGACCGAGATGGTTCCCCGACAGACGGCGTTCTGAGGATTGACGAACCACCATCCGGCGCCGGTCTGGACGGTGACGGTGAACGACACCGTTCCGGTTCCCGCCCAGGTGCGGTTGATCGGTATTCCAGGCTTCTGCTGCCAGGCCGCCTCATCGCTGACGCTGTGACCGGTCGCACCTGTCGTCGTGTTGTGCCAGTCGACCGACACCCTCGTGCCGTACCAGTTGACTCCGATGCTGGGGATCAGACCACCGGGCGGCGCGGGCAATTCGTTGCCGCCGCTGAGCAGAATCGACGGCTCCAGCGCGGTTCCACCCGGTCGAAGCGACTCCCCGGAGGCGGCGTTGACGGTCCACGTGAATGGCGGTGCCCACATAAGAGGATTCGCGCTCGAACACGTCATCGTTGTCGATGTCGGTGGCGCGGGCTGAGCACTCGCGACCGCGCCTCCCCCGGCCACCACTGCAGTTCCCACCCCGAGCGCAGTGAGTGCGGCCGCGCCTACGCGGCGTCCCAGCTTGTTACTCATGAGCACTCCATTTCCTTTGTTACCGCGAGAATGAAGACGTCGTCCGCCCCCTTCCACTTTCGGAGACGGAACAGAGTTTGTTACAGATGATGCGAAGTGGACGCGAGCTGGCGTGGGGGTCCCGGCCCGAGTCCGCCGTCTACTCCGGTGTGTCCGTGAGGTCCGCCATCGTGGGGGAATACCGGAGCGACGCGTCCAACTGACGGATCAGTTCCCCGACCCGTCCTCCCCCACCCGGGGCCACCGGGTAGCGGCGCAGGACCTCTACCACCACGTGATCCGCAAGTCTCTGCGCCCCCGCGAGGTATTCGGCTCCGACGACGGGATCGTCGCCGGCGGAGAGTTCGAACGCTCGTGCGGCATGAGCGGCGGAGCCGAGGATGTGCTTTATCTGCGTGGCTTTGGCGAGTGGATGGAGGAACGCCGCACCGGCCGCGTGGCCGGCCGCGCGGGCAGCGTCGCTCGCTGCGGGCTGTCCTGCATCGCGGGCCTCCTGAGCAGCCCGATGTGCTGCCCACGCTCTGTGGCGGAGAGTTGTGGTCCGCTCGGCTCCCTCCGCGAACGCCCCTGCACCGTCGATCGCGGCTCGTGGGCGCTGATCGTGCGGGCGTTCACGTTCGAAAACCGCCAATGCAGGTCGCGCGCACGCCACTGCAAAGCCGGCGACCTCGCGAAGTTCCGAGCGGCTGAGTTCGATCTCGCTGGAGTCATCCGCCATGGGGTCACCCTTCCGCACAGGGTCCTGAGCTTCAACATCACCAAGGCAGTGACCAGCTGGAGGTGCCGGGTCGGTCAGGGCACCTTGGGCGGGTTGTCCGGGAGGAGGAGTGCGCCGATGTCGTTGCCGATCGGCACGGTGTTGTTGGCGTTTGCGTTGGCCGTCGGTCCGAGCGTGGCGTAGACGACGATCGTGGTCTTCGACTCCGTGTCGTAGAGGGCGATGCCGTTGTAGCCCCCGAAAGCCGGGTTCATGAGCAGCCAACTGCCCAGGTGAACGGTTCCGAATGCGAAGTACCTGTCCGCAGTCAGCGGGCCCAGCCCGGCGGTCTTGTCCGCCATCATCTCCGTGAACGCCGTGTCGGAGAGGAGCTCGCCGTTGCCGAGCGCCCGTACCCACCGCGCGACTTCGGCCACCGTCGAGTTCATGTTGCCGCTGTTGAGGAACGCCGTGGGATTCCAGAACGTGGAGTCCTCGAAGACGCCACGTTCGTTGGTATAGCCGTGCAGAATCGGTTCACTGATCTCGGGTGTCAACATCACGCTGCTCTGATTCATCCCGAGTGGCTGAAAGATGCGTTCCTTCAGCAGATCACCGAGCGGCTTTCCCGTCGCCTGCTCGAGTACCACTCCCAGCAGGCACAGATCGCTGTGCGCGTAGGCAAAACTGGTCCCCGGTTCGAACAGCGGTGGGCGGGAATTGGCGAGGGCGAAGATCTCCTGAGACGTGAAGCCTTTGATCGGATTTGCGTAGAAGGTCTTCAGGAATTCGGGGTTGGTGACGTAGTCCGAAATGCCCGTCGTGCTGTTGGCGAGCATCCGCGGGGTGATCTTGTCGGCGCGCGGAAAGTCGGGTACCCACTTGGCGATCGGCTCGTCCAGGCTCAGCGTTCCGGCTTCGCCCAGCTGTAACAGAACGGTCGACAGCATTGGTTCCATCGGCTGGCCGACTCGCAATTGCATGTCACGCGTCGCGGGAACGCCGAGCGGCGACTCCCCCACTGCTCCGCTGACAATTTCCTCGTCACCGCGCCACACACCGAAGACGGCACCGCTGAGATCGAGTTCCGCCAGCTTGTTGCGAACTACGTCGACGATTCTGTCGGCGTCGGGATCGTCCGCGTGCAGTGCATCCGCACCGTGCTCTGTTGTCTGCTGTCCGCCGCGATCTTCCGAGCCACAGGAAACGGCGCCGCAAACAAGAACGATGCTGAGCGCGGCAACCGCGCTTCGACGCAGCCGGCTGCGAGTCGACGAACTCATGAGGTCGATCCCTTCGTGCGCAGGGTCGAGCGGGACTCGCTGCTTCCTGATTCTAGGCACAAATCTTCCTCGGCCTGAGGGTTTCTGGCCGTCAATCACGGGCCACCGTGTTAGTCCGCCGCGAAGTACGCGATCAAAGCCTGCCGAATATGTTGCTGCGGCGAACACCTCGTCTGCGGCAGACTGTGCCTGGTGATTCTGACGATCTCCACGACAGCACGACCGGCCACCGATCTCGGCTACCTGCTGCACAAGCACCCTGATCGGGTCCAGGAGTTCCCCCAATCCTGCGGTGTCGCCCGCGTGTTCTATCCCGAGGCGACCGTGGATCGCTGCACGGCAGCGCTGTTGCTGGATGTCGACTCGGTACGGCTCGCCCGCATGTCAGGCAGGTCTGCACCCGACTATGCGCTCGGCCAGTACGTCAACGATCGGCCCTACGCTGTCTCCTCGCTGTTGTCGGTGGCGTTGACGGAGGTATTCCGCACCGCCCGCGCCGGCCGGTGCACAATGAAACCCGAGCTCGCTGCCGCCCGGATACCGCTCGAGATTTCGTTGCCCGCATTGCCCTGTCGCGGTGGACCGGAGCTGGCCGAGCGACTTTTCGCCCCGCTGGGATGGACGGTCGTGGCCCGCGCCGTGCCGCTGGACGACGCCTTCCCCGAATGGGGCAACTCCCATTACGTGCGGCTCACCATGCGGGGTGACATCCGGCTCGCCGACGCACTCAATCACCTTCACGTGCTGCTTCCCGTGCTCGATGACGCCAAACACTATTGGGTCGCCTCCGACGAGGTCGACAAACTTATCCGGGCGGGCGGATCCTGGCTCACCGAGCACCCCGAAAGGACGCTGATCACCCGCCGCTATCTGCGGCACCAGTCCGCACTCACTCGCGCCGCCTTCGAGCGACTCGCCGAACTCGGGGACGATGTGGAGGCGCATCTGGAACCGCCGGTCGACGAAGAGCCCGACAACGACACGGTGACCGCGCCGGACACCTCGGTCCCGCCGCCGCTGAACCTGCTTCGGCGTGAGGCGGTCCTTCGAGTGCTCGACGAGCTGGACGCTCGCACGGTCATCGACCTCGGATGCGGGTCCGGTCAACTCGTTTCCGCGCTGCTGGACGATCCCGGCTATACCGAGATCGCCGGTGTGGACGTGTCGACGAGAGCGTTGACGATAGCGGGACGCCGCTTGCGGTTGGATCGGATGCCGGAGCGGCGCCGCACACGTCTGCAGCTGTTCCAGGCGGCGCTCACCTACACCGACAGAAGGTTCGCCGGCTACGACGCGGCAGTGCTGATGGAGGTTGTCGAGCACATCGACCCGCCACGGCTGCCCGCACTCGAACAGGTGGTGTTCGGCACGGCACGGCCCGGGCACGTGATCGTGACGACGCCGAACTCCGAGTACAACGTGCGTTACACCGACCTTCGGGGTATGCGCCACCCCGACCATCGCTTCGAGTGGTCCCGCGCCGAATTCGGTTCGTGGGCAGCCCATGTCGGCGAAGAATTCGGTTACACCGTCGACTTCCGCCCGGTGGGTGACGACGACCCCGACGTCGGTTCCCCCACTCAGATGGCGGTCTTCACCCGGGTGGGCGGCGCCGATGTCTGATATCTCGGTGCCGGCACTGTCGCTGGTCGTGCTCGTGGGAGTCTCGGGCAGCGGGAAATCTACGTTCGCTGCCCACCATTTCGCGCCCACCCAGGTGCTGTCGTCCGACTTCTGCCGCGGCCTGGTCGCCGACGACCAGAACGACCAGGCGGCAACGTCCGATGCCTTCGACGTGCTGCTCTACATTGCCGCAACCCGGCTGCGTCGGGGCCTGCTCACCGTCGTCGACGCCACGAACGTGCAGCGTGAAGCGCGCAAGGCGCTGATCGATCTGGCGAAGTCTCACGACGTCCTGGTGGACGCGATCGTGCTCGACGTCCCCGACGACGTCGCAATCACCCGCAACCAGGCCCGATCGGACCGCGACTTCGGGGCGCACGTGATCCGAAGGCAGCACAAGGATCTTCGGCGATCGTTGCCGAAGATGGGCCGCGAAGGTTTCCGGCGTGTGCACGTGCTGACCGGAGTGGACGACATCGCTGCGGCGACAGTGGCATTGGAGAAGGCATGGACCGACAAGCGTGAGCTGACCGGACCGTTCGACATCATCGGTGATGTACACGGCTGCCGGAGCGAACTTCAGACCCTGCTGCGCAAGCTCGGCTGGATGCTCGATCCCGACGGCGGCGGCGCGTCGCACCCCGAGGGCCGAACCGCGGTGTTCGTCGGCGACCTGGTCGACCGCGGACCCGACACCCCGGGAGTGCTGCGCCTGGTGATGGGCATGGTGACGGCCGGAACCGCCCTGTGCGTGTCGGGCAACCACGAACAGAAGCTCGCCCGGGCGCTGCACGGCCGGAAGGTCGCCACCTCGCACGGGCTGCAGCAGTCGCTCGATCAGCTCGCCGCGGAACCCGACGACTTCCGCAGGAACGCCCACGCCTTCATCGACGGTCTGATCAGTCACTACGAACTCGACGGTGGCAATCTGGTGGTTGCGCACGCCGGGTTGAAGGAGGCATACCACGGCCGCGCGTCTGCCCGGGTGCGCTCGTTCGCCTTGTACGGGGACACCACCGGCGAGACCGACGAGTACGGACTGCCGGTGCGCTACCCGTGGGCCCAGGACTATCGCGGCCGCGCCGTCGTCGTCTACGGCCACACCCCGGTGCCGGAGGCCGAGTGGAGCAACAACACCCTCTGCCTCGACACCGGCGTCGTCTTCGGCGGCAAGCTGACCGCCCTGCGCTACCCGAGCAGAGAAATGGTTTCCGTACCGGCGGAGCGGGTGTGGTTCGAACCGGTGCGCCCCCTCACCACCGGCTCGACCAGGTCGGGTCCCCCGGCACAGCGCGATCCGGGCCAGCTGTCCATCGACGACGTGCGCGGAACGCGGCACATCGACGTCCGGTACACCAAGGGGCGCATCAAGGTGCGCGAGGAGAACACCGCCGCTGCCCTCGAGATCATGAGCAGATTCGCCGTCGACCCGCGCTGGCTGGTGTACCTGCCGCCGACCATGGCCCCACCGGCCACCTCGAACCTCGACGGCTACCTGGAGCATCCGGCGCAGGCCCTCGCCGAGTTCGCATCCGACGGCGTCACCGAGCTCGTGTGCGAGGAGAAGCACATGGGTTCCCGGGCGATCGCCGTGCTGGCCCGCGATGCCGCGACCGCGGCGAAGCGGTTCGGCGTCACCGACGGCAGCTCGGGCATCGTCTACACCCGCACGGGGCGCCCGTTCTTCGACGATGCGACCACGATGAGTGAACTGGTCGACCGGCTACGCGCCGCATGCGGGCCGCTGATGGACGACCTGGAGTCATCGTGGCTGGTACTCGATTGCGAACTGCTGCCCTGGTCGGCGAAGGCGGGAGAGCTGATCCGCAGCCAGTACGCATCGGTCGGGGCCGCTGCTGGTGCATCGCTGCCGGACGCGATCGCCGCGCTCGAGCGCGCCGCCGCCCGCGGTCTGGACGTCGGCGAGCTGCTGGCCCGCACCCGAACCCGTGCGGTCAACGCCGATCGGTTCCGGAAGGCATATGCCCGATACTGCTGGCCGGTGACCGGACTGGACGGCGTGCGGCTGGCCCCGTTCCAGATCCTCGCCTACGAGGGCCGGGCGGCTGCGGTCACCGAACCACACTCCTGGCACCTCGCCAAGTTGGCGATGCTGGACGATCCTCTCGTCGCCGCCACCCGACACGTGTTCGTCGATCTCACCTCGGATGCGTCCCGGGACGCCGCAACCGCCTGGTGGTCACGACTGACCGATGCCGGCGGAGAAGGCATGGTGGTCAAGCCGGTCGGCCAGGCACCCGCGGAACTGGCACGCAGAAGGATTCAGCCGGGCATCAAGGTGCGGGGGCAGGAGTACCTGCGGATCATCTACGGTCCCGACTACACCGACAATCTCGACGTGCTCCGCGACCGGTCTCTGGGCCGCAAACGATCGATGGCCCTGCGTGAGCACGCGCTCGGGCTCGAGGCGCTGACCCGGCTGGCGGAAGGCGGCCCGCTATGGCGGGTGCACGAGCCGGTGTTCGCGGTGCTGGCGCTCGAGTCCGAGCCCGTGGACCCCCGGTTGTAGTCGGAGGGTCGCATCGTCCGGTCGGCGTGTCGACCATCCGTCCTCCCACCCGGTGGTTGGCCATGGGCATCGGACCTACCGCGGGTGAGAAACAACTCATCGACTACCTCGACGCACTCGGTCGCTCGTATTCTGTGTCGTCGTGTCGGTAGGAGCGCAGAACCAGGGAACCGCGTCGCGGGAACACAATGTGCAGATTCCTGCGCCGGCCCCGGCACGGTCGTTACTCCTCGGGGTTGCCGGCCAGGGCCGGCGGTGGCCGGGTGTGGTGCGCGCAGGGGCGGCGGCGGCGTTGCCCGCCCTCGCCGGGATTGCGCTCGGACACTCTGCGGTCGCAGCGACGGCCACGCTGGGCGCGTTCGCCGTCGTCTACGGCGAGGGCCGGGCGTACCGAGTGCGGTGGCGGGTGGTGTCGATCGCCGCCGCTGCACTGGTGTTCCTGGCGGGTGTGGGCGCCGCAGTCGGCGCATCGGTCCACGCGGCGGCGGCCGTGGGGAACTCCGCACTGGGGAATTCCGCGCTGTGGGCAACGGTGCTGGTCCTCACGATGACCCTCGTCGTCGCCGTCTGCGCGTTCGTCGTCGACGGCCTGCGACTCGGAGCCCCCGGCGCCTTCCTTCCCCTGCTGACCGTGGAGATCGCGTCGTCGCTGCCCGCTCTCGGTGTGTCGACGACGGAGGTGCTGGCCTGGACGGCTTCGGGAGCGGCATCGGCGTTGCTCGTCTCGATGTCCGGTGTCGTGGTGCGTCGACGCACCCCCGAGCGGGCCGCGGTCGCGGGAGCGGTCGCCGCAGTTGCTGCCGCGCACTCCGACAGTTCCTCACCGACTTCACGCCGGGACGCGGTGCGGGCGCTGCACGCCGCGTGGCAGTGTCTGCACGACGCCGCACTCGTCGGTCGCGATCACCCGCTGACCCGCACCCTGCATGCCGCTCACTTGCGGTGTGCGGCCATGGTGGACGGTCGCAACGTGGACCACGCCTCGGACACCGACGATCTGCGACCGCAGGTGCCGCTGCCCAGGCCGTCGATTCGTTACCGGCTCGGGCGGGCGGCTCATCCGCGGGGCCGGTCCTGGACCATCGTCGCTCGGCTGCTGGTGGCGTGCCCCGCCGCCGGTCTCCTGGCGCTGAGTCTCGATGTCGGACGGCCCGATTGGGCGGTGATCACCGCGGCGATGATCCTTCACCAGGGACCGGATCGCGTGCTGGGAACGTACCGCGGCCTTCACCGCTTCTTCGGCACCGTGCTCGGTCTCGGTCTGTTGGCGGTGCTCGCGACACTCGACCTGACGGCCGCCGCGCTGGTACTCGTCGTGGCTCTCCTGATGGCGGGGACGGAAGCTTTCCTGGTCCGCAACTACGGCGTGGCGATGGTGTTCATCACCCCGCTCGCCCTGATCGTCGGGAGTCTGGGGACGCAGATGGACCTCGGTGTCGTCACCCGGGATCGGCTCCTCGAAACCCTTCTCGGCGTGGCGGTCGCGCTTGTCGTGCTGTGGATCGTGCTTCCGCGTTCGCACCGGCGGATTCTGCGCGAGGCGGACGAACAAGTTGCCCACACGATCGGGCGGATCGCCGACACCCGTGACCCGGTTGCCGTCGCCGAACTCTGCCACGACCTCGAGTTCGACCTGCACGCTTCCACCACCGCCGCGATCACCGCAGCCCACACCGACCCGGCCTGGACCCGCACCCTGTGGCCCGAACATCACCACCTCCACGAACTCGGCTACCGCACCCTCGCCTGGCACCTCGGGCCCAGCATGTAGCCGGTCGCCGCCGAAGGGCGAATGATCGCCTACCGTTGCCCGGGAACATTCGACGATTGCTCGAAGAAACGGAACACTCATGTCAGTTTCGGAAATCCAGTTGAGTCGAACGATCGATGCGCCCGTAAGCGCGGTCTGGGCGGTCCTCACCGACCTGGACAACGCGGAGTCGGTGCTGAGCGGGGTGGAGAAGCTCGAACGGCTCGACTCGACGAATTACGAAGTCGGCACCCGGTGGCGGGAAACCCGGGTGTTGTTCGGCAAGTCGTCGACCGAAGAGATGTGGGTAGCGGAGATCGACCCGGAGAAGCGCACCGTGGTGAAGGCTGCCTCCCACGGGGCAAACTATACGACCGTGTTCACCCTGTCCCCTGCCGGTGACAGCACCACCCTGACCTTCCACTTCTCCGCAGAAGCGAACGACCTCGGCGCGTTCTCGCGATTCATGATGAGAATTTTCGGCTCCTTCGCCCTGAAGGCCACCACGAAGGCGATCCGGCGCGATCTCGACGACATCGCCGACGCCGCCGAGGAACGGGCCCACTGATCGCCCCTCATGCTGCACGGGGCCTCCGGCGTGGCCGACGGCCGACAGGACCCATGATCACGCGTGATGCGATTCAACGGTCGCCCCGGCCAGGACCTGACACGATATCGGGGTGACTGATTCAGGCCGCGTCCTCGTCCTCGGTTCGGGATTCGCCGGTTTATGGGCCGCGCTGGGGGCGGCGCGGCGACTCGAGGAACTCGACGTGACCGGCACCGTCGATGTCACGTTGATCAGCAAGCTGCCATTTCACGACATCCGGGTCCGCAACTACGAGGCAGACCTGAGCGCGTGCCGCATTCCGCTGAGCGACCTGCTCGACCCGGTTGACGTCGGGCACATCACAGCCGAGGTGACGGCGATCGACACCGCGGCTCGCACTGTCACCGTCGCGGATAGTGGAGGGCAGGGCGCCACGCAGGAATATGACCGCTTGGTCATCGCACTGGGCAGTCGGGTGGCGAAGCCCGATATTCCCGGTTTGCGGGAATTCGGCTTCGACGTGGACACCTACGACGGCGCACTGAAGCTGCAGCGCCATCTGGCGGCGCTGTCCGACGGCGGAGCGGACGTGAGTGCGGCGACCGTGGTGGTGGTCGGCGCCGGTCTCACGGGCATCGAAACGGCGTCCGAACTGCCCGGGATGCTCACGACAATGTGTGCCGGACGCAACCTCGACCCGCGGGTGGTGCTTATCGACCACAACCCCTACGTCGGTTCCGACATGGGGGCGTCGGCGCGACCGGTGATCGAAGCGGCGCTGTCCGAGAACGGGGTCGAAACGATGACCGGGGTCGGCGTCGCCGCCGTCGACGAGCGCGGCGTGACGCTCTCGTCCGGAGAGGTGCTGGCCGCGGGTACCGTCGTCTGGTGCGCGGGCATGCGGGCAAATCCGCTGACCGCCCAGCTTCCCGGAGACCGCGACCGGCTGGGTCGCCTGCCGGTCGACGACTATCTGCGAGTTCTCGGCTCACCCGGAGTATTCGCTGCCGGTGACGTCGCCGCGGCGTGGGTGGACGACGACCACCTGTCGGTGATGTCGTGCCAGCACGGGCGTCCGATGGGCCGCTACGCGGGCTACAACGTGATCGGTGATCTACTCGGAGAGCCGATGATGCCGCTCCGAATACCTTGGTACGCGACGGTTCTCGACCTGGGACCGGCGGGCGCGGTGTACACCGAGGGATGGGATCGCCAGGTGGTGGCGTACGGCGCGCAGGCCAAAGCCACCAAGGTCACCATCAACACCCAACGGATCTATCCCCCGTTGAACCGTGACCGCAACGCGCTGCTCGCGGCCGCCGCGCCGGTGCTGCAGGCGCGCCCCGACCCCGGCCAATGAGGCAGAGGCGCTCCGCGCCCGTGCGCCTTCCTGGTAGCTGGGACAACCAGTAATGGCGCACGGGCCGCGGAGCCGCCCATTGCCTCCAGCCGATTGGAAGAGCAGTGTGAAACACGGGGAATGACCGGCGACGCCGTGTCGGCGCCGCCCTGAGGAGAAAGGTGCCGATCGTGTTCGCACGCTCAACCACAATTCATTCGCACCCGTCATACATCGACGCCGGGATCAAGCACTTTCGGGACACCGTGATGCCCGCACTGGCGGACATCGAGGGCTGTCTCGGTATGTCCCTTCTCGTCGATCGTGATTCGGGCCGTTGCATCGCGACCAGCTCGTGGCGGGACGAGGAATCTCTACGCGCCAGCGAGGGACCGGTGCAGAATCTGCGTGACACCGCCGCCGAAATTTTCCACGGCACCACCGAGGTGTCGCGGTGGGACATCGCGGTCATGCATCGCGACCACCATTCGGAGCGCGGGGCCTGTTGCCGCGTCACGTGGATCAAGACCGAGCCGGCCCACATGGACCGCGGCGTCGACATGTGGAAAATGGCCGCACTACCCAAGATGGAGGAACTCGACGGCTTCTGCAGCGCCAGCCTGATGCTCGATCACGCCGCAGGTCGCGGGGTGTCGTCGCTGACATTCGACAGCGCCGAAGCGATGGAACGCAACAGGGAACGCGTCGACAGCATCCGCGACGAAACAGCCCGTGAGGCGAACGCCGAGGTGCTCGACACGTGCGAGTTCGAGCTCGCCATCGCCCACCTGCACGTCCCCGAGATGGCGTGACTTGTCGGATGGTCGAGAAGGCACACCGCTCGGTATGCGGCGGTGTGCCCATCCATCTCTTCGCCCCGCTTTCGCGCGCCGGGGGCACTGCGGTCGGCTGAGTACGGGGGCAGAATCGGGAGGGTGGCAATCCATCGGCCCGCACTGCCTCTGCGCCCGGTAAAACCGATGTTGGCGACGCTCGGCCCTCCCCCGGGCGGGGACGACTGGGCGGTGGAGATGAAGTACGACGGCATCCGCGCCGTCGCCACGGTCACCGCAGACTCCGTGAATCTGTTCAGCCGCAACTGTGCCGACATCACCGCCGAGTACTCGCAGATCGCCGTCGGACTCTCCGACATAGACGCAGGCCGTGGCGTAGTAATCGACGGCGAGATCGTCGCTGCCGCGACTGGGCCGGCATATTGCGTCTTCGATTTGATGGCGCACCGGGGGGCGCCGACCCTGCGCTGGCCCTACCTCGAGCGCCGCCAGCTCCTGGCCGACGCCGGTCTCGAAAGCGAGGTCGTGCATGTGGCCCCGTACTGGGTCGACGTTGAGGGCGAGGCAATGCTCGAGGTGGCCGACGAGCACGGTTTCGACGGGCTCGTCGGGAAAAGGGTGACCTCCCCGTATCTCCCTGGACGGCGCTCACCGGACTGGGTGAAGACCCCGCTCCTCGACAGCGCAGAGGTGATCGTCGGCGGGTGGGAGGCGACCGGCCGCGGTGGGCTGCGGTCGCTGATCGTCGGTGCCCACCGAGATGGGGTCGGCTTGGTGTTCGTCGGGGAGGTCGGCTCCGGCTTCAGTGAAGCCGACCGGCGGCGGACGCTTGCGCTGCTCCGACCATTCGAACGCCCCACCAGTCCGTTCGACAACCAGGTCCCCGATGAGCTTGCCCGCCATGCCCGCTGGGTCGAACCGATCCTCGTCGGCACCGTCGAGTACCGCGAGTTCACCCTGAACCGGCGGCTCCACCGCCCATCGTGGAAGGGTTTCCGAGCGGGCATAGACCCCAGTTGGGTGACCATCGAGAAATTGCCGTAGACCCGCGCCCCACAGCGATCAGAGTGTCTCGAGCTCTGCGTCGCGGGCGACAACGGGTGTGGGTGCGGTGCGCCGATGCGCCAGGTACAGGGCAAGGCCGGTGAAGATCAATCCGCCGACCAGGTTGCCGAGCACGGTGGGGATTTCGTTCCAGATCAGGTAGTCGAGGAGGGTGAAGTCGCCGCCGAGCAGCAGACCCGAGGGAAACAGGAACATATTGACGACGGAATGTTCGAATGCCATTGCGAAGAACAGCATGATGGGCATCCACATTGCGATGACCTTGCCGGGGATGTCGGTGGCGATCATTGCCCCGGCAACCCCCGTCGACACCATCCAGTTGCACAGGACGCCGCGTATGAACAGGGTCAGCATGCCCGAGGCACCGTACTCGGCGTAACCCAGTGTGCGCGATTCGCCGAGATGGCCGATGGCCTCACCGATCTGGTTGGGCTCGGTTGCGAATCCATAGGTGAAGACGATCGCCATCATCACGGCGACGGTGAACGCGCCGAGGAAGTTGCCGAGGAACACCAGTCCCCAGTTCCGGAGCACCCCGACACCGGTTATCCCGGGCCGCTTGTCGAGCCAGGCCATCGGGGCGAGCACGAAGACACCGGTGAGGAGGTCGTAGCCGAGGAGGTACAGCATGCAGAAACCGGCAGGGAAGAGCAGCGCACCGATGAGCGGTTGGCCGGTCTGCACGCCGACCGTGACGGCGAAGACCGCACCGAGGGCGAGTATCGCGCCTCCCATATAGGCGCGAATCACGGTGTCGCGTGTGGACATCAACACCTTGGACGCACCGGCATCGATCATCGCCGTGACCAAGTCGGATGGCTTGACGTAGGACAACGTGGCTCTCCTTGTGGGACGGTGCCGAACCGGATGCTTCGGCATTTCGAGCGACAGTAGAAACGACGCGTTAACTATCTGAACCCGCCGATTGTCCGGCCGGTAACGAACCGCTCACGACCATCCCGCCACCTGTGTGATGAACAGCCAGTCCAACGCTAGTCGACGCTCAGAGCTTGTACCCGATGGTCCTGAGCAGAGCCTGACGGTCGGCGACATCGGCACTCGTCTCGACGCCGGCAGGTGTGAACCCGTCGATCACTCCGGCGATGCCCCTTCCGAGTTCCGTCTCGGCCACGATGATCTCGACCCGATTGGCCGTAGCGCAGAAGATGCCGCACACCTCGGGCACCTGCTTCAGCGTGTTCAGCACATTGACCGGATAACCCTCCTCCACGAACACGAAGAAGGAGTGGCCCGCACCGACCGCGATCGCGTTGCGCGTGGCCAACTCGACGAGACGGTCGTCGTTGCCCGAACAGCGCACGAGGCGGGGACCCGACGCCTCGCAGAACGCCACCCCGAACCGCAGGTGCGGACTTACTCCAGCCAGTGCTTCGTGCAGATCTTCGACCGTCTTGATGAAATGGGCCTGCCCGACGATCACATTCATGTCGTCAGGCTTGTCGATCGCCACGGTATGCAACTCCACGATCGTCTCCTCCATTGCCTGCGGCCGCGCAAGCCGGCATCGATCTCAGTGTGCGCCGCTCCGGCGACGGGTACAACGCCTGTGCCGCGAGGGCACACCGGTGACTCGCCGGCCAGGGTGGTTCAACCGGGCATGGTCTCGCCGCCGAGCGGTGCGAGAACCTCCCCGCTGTAGTACGACGACAGCAGACCCGCAGCGAAGAACACGTACGAGGGGGCGATCTCGTCCGGTTGCGCGGCTCGCCCGTAGGGGGCCTGTTTGCCGAAGTCCGCCACCTTCTCCTCGTCCATGGTGGCAGGAATCAGCGGTGTCCAGACCGGGCCCGGGGCGACACAGTTGACGCGGATTCCCCGCTCGAGCAGTGCCTGCGCCAACGAGTACGTCAGTGCGTTCACCGCACCCTTGGTGGCGGAGTAGTCGATCAGCGACTTGTTGCCACGCAGCCCGTTCACCGAACCGGTGTTGATGATGGCCGAGCCGGGGGCCAGGTGTGGGACAGCGGCCTTGGTCACGTGGAAAAAGCTGTCGATATTGACGGAAAACGTGCGGCGCCATTGGTCGTCGGACAGGTCGAGGAAGTCATCGACGGGCTCTTGGTATGCCACGTTGTTCACGACGACGTCGAGTCCGCCCAACTCGGACACCGTGCGTTCGACGATGTCACGGCAATGGTGAGGGTCGGCCAGGTCACCGGGGAAGACGCGGCACTTCCGACCCTCGGCCGCGACCAGTTCTGCGGTGTGGCCGGCGTCGTCGCTCTCCTCGAGATAGGCGATGGCCACGTCGGCGCCCTCTTTCGCGAAGGCGACGGCGACTGCCCGGCCGATGCCCGAGTCGCCCCCGGTGATCAGGGCCTTCTTGCCCGCAAGCAGATCTCTGCCGCGGTAGGCGCGCATCTCGTCCTGCGGCTGGTCGGCCATCTCGGCGGTGTGGCCGGGGTAGTCGATGGTGTGCGGGGCACGTTCGCTCACTGTTACCTCCGAAGGGTCGAGTTCGGCTGTGTCGTCACCTCGCCGGTTACCCCGCCGGGGTGGTGTGAACCCGAACCCGGACCGCACCCCGTTGTCGCGAACCGGCCCCTCAGCGGATCCGCACGTTGCGCGCCTGGTCGCCCGTCGCCGTCCGGCACACCTCGAACCTCACGGTTTGCCCCTCGGTGAGGCAGCGGTGGCCGTCTCCGGCGATTTCGGAGATGTGCACGAACACATCCTCGGATCCGTCGTCGGGGGCGATGAATCCGAACCCCTGATCCGCGTTGAACCATCGCACGGTCCCGGTGCGCAGGCCCCGATCCGTCGAACGTGCCAGCGTATCTCCGGTGCTCATCGCACCGACCTCCGGTCGGCCATGCCGTGGAGCGCGGCCGCCACCCACAGACTCGATCCGAGCAGCCCCACCAGCAGAGTTACGTTGAGCATTGCGCCTCCTCCGAACACCGGACACGACCGTGTCGCTGTCGATTCCCCCGAAGATAGGGTCTCGAAACGCGGGACGGGCGCCATTTGCGCGCGGAGGATGCCGAATCGAAATCTTTGGGCCGGCCACCACCTGTCGTCGCAATAAGAAGACATTCGCATGCGCGCCCACACAAGATCTGTTTTGACAGATATAGATTTTGTTGTACGGTCGTATCGTTCGAATCTGAAGGGAACACGGAAGAACCCCGGTTCTTTCGACAAGAAGTTCCAGAAATCGGGAAGGACGACGGGCGTGATGGAGCACAGTTCTTGCGGTGGGCGGGTTCACATACCTGGTTCGCGGCTGCGGCCGGGGGGTACGCGGTGACCACACCCGCGGGATCGACCCGGGCCGGCAGTTGGACGTTGTCGACGGAAGAGTTGAAGAACCGGCTCGAGTGGATGTTCGAGCACACCGCCACCGAGACCGCCGACTCGTCGTCCTGAACGACGGCCCCCGCGCAACCGACACCGTTGCCGGTACACGGCAGTAGCGAACGAGAGGATCGAGAATGTCGAAATTCACCGTGCCAGGCCTGTCCGCGGAGCAGGGTTCGCAAGTCGCCGACACCCTGCAGAAACGGCTCAGCGCCTACAACGATCTGCACCTGACGCTCAAGCACATCCATTGGAACGTGGTGGGGCCGAACTTCATCGGCGTCCACGAGATGATCGACCCGCAGGTCGAATTGGTCCGCGGATACGCGGATGCGGCCGCCGAGCGTATTGCCGCCCTGGGCAAGTCACCGGACGGCACACCCGCGGCCATCGGGCGGGACCGTACGTGGGACGACTACTCGGTCGGCCGCGACACCGCCCAGGCGCACCTAGCCGCGCTCGATCTCGTCTACACCGGCGTTATCGAGGACAATCGCAAGGCCATCGAAGAATTCGGCGATATCGACCCCATCACCGAGGACCTGTTGATCGGGCAGACCGCCGAACTCGAGAAGTTCCAGTGGTTCGTTCGCGCTCATCTCGAAAATTCGGGTGGGTCACTCGCCAACGAAGGCGCACACTCGGAGAAGCAGGCCGCGGCGCAGGCTCGTTGATCGTCGGCATTTCTGTCCGACCCGAACACGCATCACCTATTCGAGCGTCACCTGACCGAGTGATCCCGGCCGTACCGGGATCGCTCGCTTCCGAAAGGACACTTCCGTGCTAGGACTGGGAATTATCGGCTGGATCATCATCGGCGGACTCGCCGGCTGGATCGGCAGCAAGATCATGAAGACCGATGCTCAGATGGGCATCCTCCTCAACATCGTCGTCGGCATCATCGGCGGACTGCTCGGTGGTTTCCTCCTCAAACTGCTCAATGTGGACGTCGAAGGGGGCGGTCTCTGGTTCAGCTTCTTCACCTGCCTCCTCGGGGCCGTGATTCTCCTGTTCCTCGTCAAGCTGGTCACCGGACGCACCGCCGCCCGCCGCTGACCGCAACCGAAGTAGAGGGCCTGCCCATCCGAGAGGATGGGCAGGCCCTTTTGGTCACCGAGTGGGACCCGTTGGTCTCGGCGTACTCCTCGCAGCGGATCCGGAGGACACCGCGGTCGAGCAGCCGCGAGGCAACCGCCTCCACCCGTTCCCGCCGGATGTCAAAAGTCCCGTCGTACCCGTTGCGGGGACGCCCACACCGCCACGTTTCGCGCGGCGCGAGTCGGGGCACCCGTAGCGGACAGGAGGTGTGAACAGCACGCACGCCGATCTCCCGCATCGGAGGCTGCCCGGGCAGAAAGCGACCAGATTCGACATGGACGAGACGGAACTTCTCCAGACGCTCACCAGGGTGGTGAGCACGCTGAACGACACGGGTATCCGGTTCGCGGTCGCCGGCGGCTGCGCCGTCTACGCGCGCGGTGGACCGCCGTCCGATCACGATGTCGACATCTTCCTGAAAGAAGAGGACGCGGAGTCCGCACTGCGCGCGCTCGAAGCCGCCGGGATGACCCGGGTGGTTCCGCCCGAGGACTGGCTCGTCAAGGTCTACGACGGTGAAGTGCTGGTCGATCTGGTTTTCCGGCCCAACTACCAGCCCGTCACCGACGAGCTCTTCGAACGCGCGACGTGGATGCGGGTCGGCCCCACCGCGGCGCTGGTGATCAGTGCTACCGACCTCATGGTCGACAAACTCCTCGTGCTGGACGCGCACCGATGCGACTTCGTCCCGCTGCTGCGTATCGCCCGAGATCTGCGCGAGCAGGTCGATTGGCAGGAGGTAGAGCTCAGCGCCGGCGAATCACCCTACGCGCGGGCATTTCTAGCCCTACTCGGCGACCTTCACATCTCCGACGGCACGGGCAGTGGCCATCACTCGCCGCCGGCAACCGAGGAGAGCGCATGAATCCGGAAGAGCAGCCGCCCCAGTACCTTGTCGCGCATCTACGGCGCGCGCTCGCGGAGGACCCACGCACGTCCGAACTCGGCGTGCGAATTTCGGTGCGCGCGAACCAGGTCTACCTGAGCGGAGAAGTGAGCTGCGCCCACCGCAGGGACGATCTGGAAGTCGTTGTGCGCGAGCATCTTCCCACCATGTCGGTGCGCAACGATGTCCAGGTCGTGGACAGTCGTGAACCGGCAGGCCGAGAGGAACTCGACTGATGCGCATTGCAGCTGTCGGTGACGTGCACCTCGCCGAGGACGCGCGCGGTCTGCTTCGTCCCGCACTCGACAAACTCCACGAACACGCCGATGTGCTGTTGCTCGCGGGTGACCTGACCCGCCACGGCACCGTCGAAGAAGCTTCGGTGGTCGCCGACGAATTCCGGAATCTCGGCGTTCCGGTGATCGCGGTTCTCGGAAACCACGATCACCACTGCGATGCCGCCGATGAGATCACCGCACTCCTCGAAAGCCGGGACATCACCGTTCTCGAAGGAACCACTGCCACCGTTGCGGTGGATGGTCAGACCCTCGGCGTAGCGGGAATCAAAGGGTTCGGTGGCGGGTTCGCGGGCAAATGCGCGAGCGCCTTCGGGGAGCGGCAAATGAAGGACTTCGCCGGTCATACCGTGGAGGTCGCGGCGGAGCTGCGCCGTGCCCTGTCGACCCTCGAGACCGACATCCGGGTTGCCCTCACCCACTACTCGCCGATCTCCGACACCTTGCACGGTGAGCCCCCCGAGATCTATCCCTTCCTCGGGTCGTATCTCCTCGGCGAACCGATCGACGAGTTCGGTGTCGACCTCGCCGTGCACGGCCATGCTCACGCGGGACGCGAACGCGGCACCACCCCTGGCGGCGTTCGCGTGCGCAATGTTGCGCAACCCGTGATTCACTCCGCTTACGCGGTGTACGGAATTCACACGGAATGAACGAATTCGGTACGCCGAGAGAGTAGTGATGACGGATGGACAGTGGCCGATTGGAGCGCGATGACGCGGACTGGAATTTCCGCGCCCGCCATGAGACCGAGACGCAACGACTGGACCGGAACTGGAACGGTCTGCTCCAGGAGCTACGCGTCGTACAGACCGGGGTCCAACTGCTCACCGGGTTTCTTCTCACGCTGCCCTTCCAGGAGAGGTTCGAGCAGCTCACGGACGCCGAGGTTCTCATCTACCTCGTCACCGTCGCCCTCTCGGTGACGTCGACCATGCTGCTGGTCGCCCCGGTAGGTATTCATCGGATGCTGTTCCGCCTGCACGCCCTGTACGACCTGGTTGCCGTGGCGCACCGGCTGGCGATCTGCGGGATCACCACGCTGGCGATGGCGCTCATCGGTGTGGTGCTGCTCATCTTCAGCTTTGTCGTCTCACCCGTCGTCGGAGTCGTCGCCGCCGCCGTGGCCGTGGCCCTGTTTCTCGGACTGTGGTTGTTCGCCCGCATACTGCAGGGACGACACCGCAAGTGAGCGCGGCGCCCGGGCTCCCTCAGCCCACGTCGACCGCGTACCTAATTCACCCCTCCGGCAGATACGGCCGTTTCGGAATGTGGGCCGGCGGGCAATCGTTCGGATGCCACATCCTCGGGTCACGAATCCCGAACCGAACGAGCAGACAGGAATGGCATGGCCGACTCTCAATCCTCCGGACCGGATCCGTCGCCGACCCCCGAGAAGGATCCGGACGACTGGATCACCGGAGACGAACCGATGACCGGGCCACAACGGTCCTACCTGCACACTCTCGCCCAGGAGTTGGGTGAGACCGTTCCCGACGACCTGACCAAGGTCACCGCATCGAAACTGATCGACGACATGCAGCGACGATCGGGGCGAGGCGCCCGCGGCGAGGACTCCTCGGACACGTGAGACCGCTGACGCGCGCTGGCCTCGGCGTTTCGTGCTGTCGGCAGCCGGGTAGGCGTTCGAGTACGAAAGGAGCAGTGACATGACGGACATTCATCGCAGTGATGCGCATCAGACCGGGCCGCCCGGTTCCACCCCGGCGGGCCGTTCGGACAACGTCGACGATCTGTCGACCGTGCAGCTCGTCGAGCGGCTCACCGAGCAGGTGTCGCAACTCGTTCGCACCGAAGTGAGTCACGCCCTGACGGAGGTCAAGGAGAAAGGCACGCGTGTCGGTATCGGCGTCGGAGTGTCGGGAGCGGGCCTTCTGCTGCTGCTGTTCGGCTTGGCGACGCTCGTTGCCACAGCAGTGCTCGGGCTCTCCACAGCCCTCGAACCGTGGCTCGCAGCCCTGATCGTGGCCGCCGTGCTGATCATCGCGGGTTCGATCACCGCAGCCATCGGCCGTCGTCGCGCCAAGAACGCGTTGCCTCCCGTTCCGGAGCAGACCACCCGCAGCGTCCGGGCGGATGTCGACACCGTCAAGGAGGGCTTCCGATGACCGAGGCGCAGCAGCCGAACGGCGAGGTCACCACGCCGAGCCCCCCGGTCGAGCAGCAGCGGGCGGACCTGGCGGCCACCGTCGATGCTTTGCACAAGAAGATCGATATCGGCTCGCGGGCCAAGGCGCACGCGCGCCACGACATCGAGACGCTGAAGCAGCAACCGCAACGCGCGGCGGCGGTCGGCGTCGTCGCTTCCCTCCTCCTCGTGCTGCTGGTGGTGCGGCGGCGGCGACGGAACGCCCACTGAGATCTCCACCCTAGGAGCGTATTTCAGATGCAGAAGGACACGAACGACGACCGGGACACTCCCAAGGGTGGCCGGCCCGGTCCTGCAGATCAGGGCAAGGACGGTGGCATGGCTACCCGGGAGAACGCGCCCGAGTTGGCCGAGGAATCGGCGGGATCCGATGACCCCGACGAATGAGCCGGGCGCGTCACCGGATCGTCCGTATAGACGCGGTCACATGAGCACAGGAGGTCGGCAGTGACGTATCAGCCGGACACCGGGGCCGGGAAGGGCCCCTCCGAGAACGAGCGTCCCCAGGACGACGCGCGGACCATCCGCGGGCACGCGGGGGAAGCGATCACCGACAGTCGCAACTGGCCGGGGTATTTCCTCATCGCCGCCGGAATCGCTGCGCTCGGGGCGACACTGGTCGGAGCAGGTTACGGTTTCGAGGGCTGGGCCGTGATCGGCGCCATCATCTGTGTGGTGTGCCTCATCGGCGGCGCCACACTCGTGCTCCTCGAGCGCAAGCGAGTCAAGGCCCTCGACGGAGAATCCCTCACCGACCAGGAAGGTCATTGATCCGGGCTGCATCCCCTCTCGGCTGACCGGAGAATTCCCCCTCCCCCGATCGGCAAGCATCTTCGGCTCGGGTGTCACATTCGATGGGTGACCGGCGTCTTCATGCCGACAGCACACAAGTCGGAGGAGGAGTCATGGCCGGAAATACCAGAATCCCCAAGGCCGAGCTGACCGGCGTCTACGGCGCGGTGGTCAAACGGATGTCCCGCAAGACGCTCGGCGACGTGGCCGAGCCGGTCGAGGTGGCGTGGCACAACAAGAAAGTGCTGAACTTCAGCTTCAGCGTCGGTCGTCAGGCACAGAAGTGGAATCGGTGTGACAGGAACCTGAAGTCGTTCGCCCACATGGCGGTGGCCAGCCTGATCGGCTGCAGCTTCTGCCTGGACTACGGATACTTCCAGGCGCACAACGACGGGCTCGACCTGACCAAGGCACGGGAGGTGCCGCGGTGGCGCGAGTCGGACGTGTTCACCCCGCTCGAGCGGAAAGTTCTGGAGTACGCCGAAGCAATGAGCCAGACCCCGCCGACGGTGACCGACGACATGTCGGCGCGCCTGCTCGAGCAGCTCGGCGCACCCGCGCTCGTGGAGCTCACCGCCTTCATCGCGCTGGCGAATTTCATGACCCGCACCAACGTCGCATTCGGCATCGAATCACAGGGGCTCGCGGCGGCGTGTGATCTGAAGCCGCTCGCAGTCCGTTCGACGACATGACCGACGACCCGTTCGTCACCCACCGCAGCCTGCTCTTCACCGTCGCGTACGAGATGCTCGGCACCCGGATCGACATCGGTGGCGCTTCCACCGTGGTGAGTGTCGTGGTCGAGGACGGCCGGATCACCCGGATCTACGCCATCCGCAACCCGCACAAGCTGGGATGGCTGGACAAGGTGGCGGAATTGCGGCGGTGACCGTCCCGGCCGGCCGGAGACGGGGGCGCGGTCAGCGAAAGGAACTCCGTATGACGGGTTCTCGCCGTTCGAGGATAGCGGCGGTGTGTTCTCTGACCATCTCGTCGAGGTGGTCGCCCTGCGGTACGAGCCAGAAGTCGCCGCGATCGATGCCGTCGAAAACCCGATCGGCAAAGGTGTCCGCGTCGAGGCCGTGCGTGGTGAGCAGGTCCCGCATCTGCGTGACCATCCGCTCGACTGCAGGGTGCGACACCCGGCCGAAGGGATGCTCGAACACGGAGGTGTTCACCGGTCCGGGTGCGAGGACGCTCGCGGACACCGGGGCTTCGACCATCGCCAGTTCCATCTGCAGGCATTCGGTCAGGGCAACCACAGCGAACTTCGACGCGCTGTACGGCGACATCATCGGTCCGGGTGCGAATCCGCCGACCGAGGCGGTGTTCACCACACGACTGGTGCCGTCCTGGTCGATCATTCTGGGGACGAACGCTCGGATTCCGTTGACGACACCTCTCACGTTGACGCCCAGCACGGTGTCCCAGTCGGATTCACCGAGTTGCCAGATGAACCCGGCCCGCATGATGCCCGCATTGTTGAACAGCAGATCGACTCGGCCGAAAGTGTCGAAGGCGGCATCGGCGAGCGCGTCCACGTCCGCCGGATCCGCGACGTCGGTGGCAACGGCGATGGTGTCGCCGCCCAGTTCTGCGGCAAGGTCGTGCACGGCCGCGGCGTCGAGGTCGGCGAGTACCAGCCTCATACCGCGCCGCCTTGCCGCCCTGGCGAGTCCTGCTCCGATCCCACTCCCCGCACCCGTGACGACCGCCACCGAGTTTTTGCGCATGTCCGGATCTGTCACGGTGAATCCCCTAACAGGAGGTGGGCGGTTCTACTCTCGGCCCGAGAATAGGAAGCGGAACGGGCCCCGGACGCGCGGTGTCCCCCTCAGTGGGAGCCGAATACGCAGCACACGCCGAAGGGATCGGTGTCGTTTGGCCGCTACGGCGCTCGGGTAGTCGGAGCGTGTGTGCGGGATTGTCCGTGCGCGCGTCCACCGACCAGGAGGTGCATCTCAGTGGCAGACGACAAGTCAGGTCCGGCCGAGGGTGTCAAGGGTGTCGTCGAAGACGTCAAGGGCAAAGCGAAGGAAGCAGCGGGAGCTGTGACCGGCAACGACGGCATGACTCGCGAAGGGCAGGCGCAGCAGGACAAGGCCGAGGCTCAGCGCGAAGTCGCGGAGAAGGAAGCAGCAGCCGAGAAGGCACGCGGCGAGGCGGCGGCCGAAGAAGCCCGGCAGCGCGCCGAACAGGGTAAATAGGACGAGCAGGGTAAATAGGACGAGCAGTACGACTGCAGGCCCCGGGCAGAGGAGCCACGGGGCCTGCAGTCGTGCGCCGGGACCTCCCCTCGCGGCGCCCATTCCCGGGGTGGTCGGTTTACTTCTCCTTCTTCGGGACACTCTGTACGCATGCCGAAGCGCGAACTCGACATCGTGCTGTGGCACGTACACGGTGCGTGGACCACTGCGTTCGTTCAGGGCCGCCACCGGTACCTGATCCCGACCCTGCCGGAGGGTGGGGACTGGGGACGTGGCCGCTGCGGTCGCCCCTGGCCGGAATCGGCCCGCGAGGTCTCTCCCGAGGAGCTGCGCCGATCGAATGTGGACGTCGTGGTCCTGCAGCGCCCACACGAACTCGAACTCGCGCAGGAATGGCTCGGGCGGCAGCCCGGACGCGACGTTCCCGCACTGTATCTCGAACACAACACCCCCGCCGCCGGGGCCGCCACCACCCCGCATCCACTCGCCGGCCAGTCCGACATACCGATCGTTCACGTTACCCATTTCAATAACCTGATGTGGGACAACGGTTCTGCGCGCACGCACGTGATCTCCCACGGAATCGTCGACCCGGGACACCTCTACACGGGTGAACTACCCAGGGCCGCGACGATGATCAACGAACCGCAGCGACGGTGGCGGGTGACCGGCAGCGATCTGCTGCCGACCCTCGCGGCCGCGGCGCCGGTAGACGTGTTCGGAATCGGAACGGACACCTGGACACCGCCCGGATCGGAAGGTCGCGTGCGTGGATGTGGTGATCTGCTCACCGCCGAACTGCACCGTGAGGTCGCCCGGCGGCGCGCGTTCGTGCACACGGCGCGCTGGACTTCGCTCGGGCTGTCGCTCGTCGAGGCGATGCACCTCGGAATGCCTGTGGTGGCGGTGGCATCGACGGAGGTGCCGACTTCGGTTCCGCCGGAGGCCGGAGTCATCGCCGCCGATGTCTCCGTACTCGCACGCGCCGTCGCCGATTTCGTGCACGAACCGGACCGGGCCGAGTTGCACGGGAAGGCGGCGCGCGACTTCGCCCTCCAGAACTTCGGGTTGGGCACCTTCCTCGATCGGTGGGACGAACTCTTGGCCGAGACTTCCGAATAGAACACCCGCACAACATAAACGGCGCGAGCCGGGACGGAGGATGATGAAAATCGCGATGGTGTCCGAACACGCCAGTCCCCTTGCCGCTCTCGGTGGCGTCGACGCCGGCGGACAGAACGTGCATGTCTCCGAACTGTCGGCCGGCCTGGTCAGGATGGGACACGAAGTGACCGTGTACACCCGTCGCGATTCGACCACGCTGCCCGACGAGGTCCCGACTCCCGCCGGTTATCGGGTGGTTCATGTGCCGGCGGGTCCGCCCCGGGTTCTCCCGAAGGACGACCTGCTGCCGTGGATGGACGATTTCGGGGTCTACCTGCGCGGCGCCTGGGCCGCGGACCGACCGGATGTCGCCCACGCCCACTTCTGGATGTCCGGTCTGGCCACCCAGTCCGCTGCCCGCCCCCTCGGCGTGCCCACGGTGCAGACGTTTCATGCGCTGGGCGTGGTGAAACGTCGCTATCAGGGTGATGCCGACACCAGCCCGCACGACAGGATTCGGCTCGAGCTCGATCTCGCGAAAGCCGCCGACCGCATCGTGGCCACCTGCTCGGACGAGGTGTTCGAACTGGTGCGGATGGGTCTTCGGCGTTCGAGTGTTTCCGTTGTGCCGTGCGGAGTGGACCTCGACTTGTTCACCCCCACCGGCCCGGTGGAACCGACGCGGGCGCGTCACCGGCTCGTCACCGTGGGGCGGCTGGTGCCCAGGAAAGGGTTCGACATCGCCATCTCCGCCCTCCCGCAGCTGCCCGACGTGGAGCTGGTGATCGCAGGCGGTCCCGCGCACGGCTGCCTCGCCGAGGACCCCGAGGCCGCCCGGCTGCTCCACCTCGCCGACGAGCTCGGGGTGCGGGATCGCGTCCTGATGCCCGGCCAGATCAGCCGGGAACGGATGCCCGCCCTGCTGCGCTCGGCGGACGCCGTGGTGTGCACGCCGTGGTACGAGCCGTTCGGCATCGTTCCCGTCGAGGCCATGGCGTGCGGCGTTCCCGTGGTGGCCGCCGCGGTGGGCGGCATGCTGGACACGGTGGTCGACGGCGGAACGGGTCGGCTGGTGCCCCCACGGGATCCCGATGCGCTGGCAGCGGCGTTACGACGCCTACTGGCCGACGACGCGGCGCGCGCCGCCTTCGGTGCCTCCGGTCACGACCGGGCCCGCTCCCGGTACTCCTGGGATCGGATCGCCTCGGACACGGTGCGGGCCTATCAGCGCATCAACCCGTCCGAGCAGGGCGCCGGTTCCGTCGTCGCGCGGTAACCGGAACCCGGGGCCACACGCTCATGACACGATTCGAACGCGCATTGGTCACCGGTGGCGCCGGCTTCGTCGGTTCTCACCTGTGTGAGGAACTGGTCCGGTCGGGTACAGCGGTGTGCTGCATGGACAACGGGTCGACCGGCACGCCGGCCAACGTACAGGCACTGCGCGACTCCCCCCTGTTCGAGTACGTCGACCACGACGTGAGCGAACCGTTTCCCGATGTCGGTTCGGTCGACGTCGTCTTTCACCTCGCGTCGCCGGCGTCGCCGGTCGACTATCAACGACTGCCGGTGCAAACCCTGCTGGCCGGGTCGCACGGTACGAAGAACGGACTCGATCTGGCGGTGGCGCAGGAGGCCCGGTTCCTCCTCGCCTCGACGAGTGAGGTGTACGGCGATCCACTGGAACATCCTCAGCGCGAGAGCTATTGGGGGAATGTCAACCCGGTGGGTCCGCGCAGTGTGTACGACGAGGCCAAGCGGTACGCGGAGGCGCTGTGCGCGGCGTACGGCCGTGCGGGGCTCTGCGATATCGCCATCGCGCGAATCTTCAACACCTACGGGCCGAGGATGCGCGACGCCGACGGGCGCATGATCCCCACGTTCCTCGGTCAAGCCTTGCGCGGCGAACCGATCACCGTGGCGGGGACGGGACGGCAGACGCGGTCGATCTGTTTCGTCACCGACACCGTCGCCGGCCTGTGCGCGCTTGCCGAATCGAGGGAGCGGGGTCCGGTCAATATCGGGAATCCCGACGAGATGACGGTCCTGTCCGTGGCGGAACGCATCCTCGACCTCACCGGCAGCAGATCGCCGATCGTGCACATACCTGCTGCTCAGGACGATCCCCAGCAGCGATGTCCGGATATCACCCGCGCCCGGAGCGCGCTCGGCTGGGCACCGCGCGTCGGCGCCGACGAGGGGCTGCGTCGCACGGTCCGATGGGTCACGGAGCGCTCCGCCGCGGCGTGAACGGGTAAATCACCTATAGGTGTTTATGGTCCCGTTCCGAGGGTAACCGCCACCCAGATCGGGCGACACCGTTCCGTGCCACGTTGGCCATCCGAATCGAGCACAACGAGAGAGGCGCTATGCGGATTCTGGGCATCAATGCCGTCTTCCACGATTCCGCGGCCGCGCTCGTCGTCGACGGGCAGATCGTGGCCGCCGCCGAGGAGGAACGATTCTCCCGACGGAAGCACGGGAAGCGGCCGGTACCCTTCTCCACCTGGGAATTACCCGAGCAGGCAGCCAGGTGGTGCCTCGAGGTCGGTGGGCTGCGTCCGCAGGACCTCGACGCCGTGGGTTACTCGTACGATCCCGAACTCGTCGACCACAGTCTCGACGGCCTCGATCCCGGGTGGGAAGAGCTGCGCACCACGTATGCGCGTCGCGCGCCACGCTTTCTCGCCACCGCATTACCCGGTCTCGACCCCGACAAGGTGCAGTTCGTGCGGCACCATGTCGCGCACGCGGCGTCCGCCGGGCTCGTCGCCCCCTTCGGCGACGGGGCCGTCCTCACCCTCGACGGCCGCGGTGAGAGTACCTCGATGCTTGCCGGTGAGTACCGTGACCGGAAGTTGGACATCCTTGCCACGCAACAGCTTCCACACTCACTCGGATTGATGTACGAGGACCTGACGGAGCACCTCGGGTTCGCGCGCTCGAGCGACGAGTACAAAGTGATGGCGCTCGCGTCGTACGGAAAACCCCGCCATCTCGAGTACCTTCGCGAACGGGTCTTCACCACCGACGACGGCGGATTCCGGACCCTGCCGATCGACTGGGACACGCTTGCTCCCCGCCGCGCCCAGGACGGCGAATTCGCCCCCGAACACGCTGATCTCGCGTGCTCCATCCAGACCCGGCTCGAAGAGGTCCTGCTGGAGTTGTGTTCGTGGCTGCACCGGCGAACCAATGCCACCCAACTGACCCTGGCCGGCGGTATCGCCCTCAATTGTGTTGCCAACACCCGCATCCACACCGACAGTCCGTTCGAACAGGTGTGGATACAGCCCGCCGCAGGCGATTCCGGGACCGCACTCGGCGCCGCGCTCGCCATCGCTGCCGAGGCGAGTGAACCGCCGTCCCGGTGGACGGGCGCCGCCCTCGGCCGCGGATTCTCCGACGAGGAGATCCGGGGAGCCCTCGTCGCGGCGAAGGTCCCGTTCACGGAACCGGACGATGTCGCGGCGGTTGTGGCCGAGGCGCTGGCCGACGACAAGATCGTCGCCTGGTTTCAGGGACGCGCCGAATTCGGTCCCCGCGCCCTCGGGCACCGATCCCTCCTGGCCCACCCCGGCCGCGCCGAGAACCTCGAACGACTCAACGACGTCAAGGGCCGGGAACAGTTCCGCCCGGTGGCGCCGATGGTCGCGGCGGATCGCGCCGCCGACATCTTCAGCCGCGGACCGATACCGAGCCCCTACATGCTGTTCGTGCACGACGTGCACCCCGCGTGGCGGGACCGGATCCCGGCGGTCACCCACGTGGACGGCACCGCGCGCATCCAGACCGTGGGCGAGGGGGCCGAGCCACTGGTCGCGCGCATGCTGACCGAGTTCGAGAAGCTCACGGGCCTGCCGGTCGTCGTGAACACCAGCCTCAACACCGCAGGCCGGCCGATGGTCGACAGCCCCCGCGACGCGCTCGAGTGTTTCGGGTCGGCCCCCGTCGACCTCCTGGCGATCGGGCCTTTCGTGGTGACGCGGCCATCGGTGACCGAACGGTGAACCCGGTCATGAGCGAGGACGATCGGCCCGAACCCAGCGCAGCCGGAGACAGCGCACCTGGGGACAGTGCAGTCGCCTACTCGGTCGTGATCCCGACGGTAGGCAGGCCGAGTCTCGAACGTCTCCTCGGGGCGCTCGCCTCGGCCACGGGTCCGCGGCCGCACGACATCGTGGTGGTCGACGACCGTCCCGGCGACCACGCCCCACTCCGGGTGCGTGCCGGCAATCTGCCCGTCAGGCTCCTCTCCTCGGGAGGCCGCGGTCCGGCGGCCGCCCGCAACGTCGGCTGGCGGGCGGCGTCGAGCCCCTGGATCGCGTTCCTCGACGACGACGTGATGGTGGCGCCCACCTGGTTCGACGACCTCGCCGCCGACCTGAAGGAGGCCGAGGCCGCCGCGGCGGAAGACCCGGTCGGAGCGTCGCAGGCACGCATCGTGGTGCCGCTCCCGACGTCCCGCCCGCCCGATGACGACGAACGCAGGACCGCAGCCCTGGCCGGTGCCCGATGGATCACCGCCGACATGGCGTATCGCCGGTCCGCACTCCAGGCCGTCGGAGGCTTCGACGAGCGGTTTCCCCGCGCCTTCCGGGAAGACGCCGACCTGGCCCTGCGCGTGATTCGCGCCGCGTACCGCATCGTCGACGGCGCCCGCGTCACCACGCATCCGCCAGGACGCGGGACCACGCTGACGAGTGTGCGTGCGCAGGCCGGCAATGCGGACAACGCCCTGATGCGCCGCAAGTTCGGCCCGCACTGGCGACACGAGATCGGCGAGGGTCCCGGACGCATGCGGGGACACGTCCTCGTGACCGCGGCCGGCGGCCTGGCCCTGGCGCTGGGCCTGGCCGGCAAGCGGCGGACGGCGGTGGTAGCCGGTGCCCTCTGGGCCGGCAGCACCGTCGACTTCGCGGTGCGCCGGATCCTTCCCGGACCGCGTACTCCCCGCGAGGTGTTCCGGATGGCTCTCACCAGCGTCCTGATTCCCCCCGTCGCGTGCGGGTGGCGGCTACGCGGGGAGTTTCAGGTGCGCCGGGCCGAGCGGGAACGTCCGGCCGCCGTCCTGTTCGATCGAGACGACACGATCATCGTCGACGTGCCCTATCTTTCGGACCCCGACCTCGTGCGGCCCGTTCCCGGTGCGGTCGAACTTCTCGGGCGGTTGCGCGCACACGGCGTTCCGATCGGGGTGATCAGCAACCAGTCGGGCGTCGCGAAAGGCCTGATCTCCCCGGAGCGGCTGGCCGCGGTCAATTCGCGGGTCGAGGAGGTTCTCGGGCCGTTCGACACCTGGCAGGTGTGCCCGCACGACGCCGCCGACGGCTGCGACTGCCGCAAACCCCATCCCGCGATGGTCCGGCGGGCAGCGGAGGAACTGGGGGTGGATGTACGCCGCTGCGTGCTGATCGGCGACACCGGAGCGGACGTCGACGCCGCCCTGACCGCCGGTGCGCGTGCAGTCCTCGTCCCGACGACGCGGACACTGCCCGAGGAGGTGGCGGCCGCGCACCGCAAAGCGGCAGTGGCACCGACTCTCGTGGCCGCGGTCGCTCTGGCGATGGGAGATCGGCGTTGACGGGGAACGCGTTGGTGGCCCGGTTGGACAGCGCAGGCGACGTCCTGCTCGCCGGTCCGGCGGTTCGGGCCGTGGCGCAGTCGAGCGCCCGCGTCACCATGCTGGTCGGCCCCCGCGGCCGTGCGGCGGCGGAACTGCTGCCCGGCGTCGACGACATCATCGAGTGGCAGGCGCCGTGGGTCGACTTCGAGCACTCCCCCGTCACCGCCGAATCGGTGCACCAACTGATCAAACAGGTCGAGACACTCGAACTCGACCGCGCGCTGATCCTCACCTCGTTCCACCAGTCACCGCTCCCCCTCGCCCTCGTACTCCGGATGGCCGCGGTGCCCTGGATCGGGGCAATCAGTGAGGACTACCCCGGGGCACTGCTCGACCTGCGCCACCATGTCGGCGGTGACCCGCCCGAGGCCGAGCGCGCGCTGTCGCTGGCCACCGCCGCGGGGTACGCGCTGCCGGCCGGTGACCGCGGCCGGCTCGAGGTTCGGCGACCCCTGCCCGACGTATCCACCGTCACCGGGGACATCCCGTACATCGTCGTCCACCCCGGGGCGGCGGTCCCCGCCCGCCGGATGTCGGTAGATCGGAGCCGCGACCTGGTCCGCGGGCTGGTGGCGGCGGGTCTTCGCGTACTGGTCACCGGGACTCCGGGGGAACGGGATCTCACCCGCGACGTCGCCGGGGACTGGGCCACCGACCTGGGCGGCGCGACCGACATGTTCGAGATGGCCGCGATCCTCGCCGGCGCACGGGTGCTGGTGGCCCCGAATACGGGGCCGGCGCACCTCGCCGCGGCCGTGGGCACGCCGGTGGTGTCCCTCTTCGCACCGGTGGTGCCCGCCGACAGGTGGGCACCCTACGGGGTTCCGCACCGGCTTCTGGGGCGCGCGAACGCACCCTGCGCCGGGACGCGGGCCCGCGAGTGCCCCGTGCCCGGTCATCCCTGTCTCGACGCTGTCACCACCGAGGAGGTTCTCGCGGCCATCGAGCAGTTGACCGCGCACCCGGATGTCCGCACCGACGGAGGAGGTACGCCGTGATCGACGACCACAGAGCGGAAGACGACCGGACGTTCACGGTCGAGCATTTCGCGGAACTCAGTGATGCGCTGGCACGTAACCGACCGTGCGCACCGACGATCGCCCGCTGGGGCCGCCGCCTCGCCGAGATCTTCGCGGCCGATGGGCGGCTACTGGCGTGCGGGAACGGAGGCAGCGCCGCTGAGGCGCAGCATCTGACGGGTGAACTGGTCGGCCGTTTCCGCGACGAACGCCGACCGTTGTCGGCCATCGCCCTGCACGCCGAAACCTCGGCCGCCACCGCCATTCTCAACGACTACGGCGTCGAAGAGCTGTTCGCCCGGCAGGTCCGGGCGCACGGACGCCGCGGCGACGTCCTCGTGCTTCTGTCCACCAGCGGAACCAGCCCCAACGTGGTGGCCGCCGCCAAGGCCGCCCACGACATCGGCGTGACCACCTGGGCTCTGACGGGTCCGGCACCGAATCCCCTTGCCGCACTGTGCGATGACGCCATCGCGGTGGAAGCGCCCTCGGTGGCGACGGTGCAGGAGATGCATCTTGCGCTGGTGCATGTGCTGTGCGCCGCCCTCGACGCCGAACTGGGAGTCACCTCGTGACACCGCTCGTGGTGATCGGCGACACCCTGCTCGACGTCGACATCGAAGGTAGCGCGGACAGGTTGTGCCCGGAAGCGCCGGTGCCCGTCGTCGACGTGGAGCGGCGGTGGGAACGGCCCGGCGGCGCCGGCCTCGCCGCACTCCTCGCAGCCAGATCCACCGGGCAGGTCGTGCTCGTCACCGCTCTCGGTACCGATGCCGACGCCGACCGGCTCACGAATCTGCTCGGCTCCGGCGTCGAGGTCGTCGCGGTGCCCCTCGTCGGCACCACGGTCTGCAAGACCCGGGTCCGCGCGGGAGGTCAGTCCCTGGTCCGCCTCGATTCCGGCGGCGGGATCGCGACAACCCAGCCGTTGGGAGCGCAGGTGCGGGCGGCGATCACCGGTGCGGGTGCCATCCTCGTGTCGGATTACGGACGTGGAATGGCGAACCACCCCGAGATCCGGGCGCTCGTCGCCGAACGCGCCGCGCACGTTCCGGTGGTGTGGGATCCCCATCCCCGCGGCCCGGAACCGGTGCCGGGCGCCCGGCTGATCACACCCAACGACGCGGAGGCCACCCGAGCCGAACCCGAGGCGCGTGGACCGCTCGACCGAGCCGCTGGGCTGACCGTGCGGTGGGACAGCGACGCAGTGGCGGTCACGGTCGGAGCCGCCGGGGCAGCCCTCGCCACCCGGTCACCCGGCACGAGCGGAATGATCGCCGTCCCCGAATCGGCCCGTCTCGCGGCGGCGAGCAGGCCCGACACGTGCGGCGCCGGAGATCGCTTCGCCAGTGCGGCGGCCACCGCACTTCTGGACGGGTCTTCGGTCGAGCAGGCGGTGACCGCGGCGGTCGAATCGGCCGCCCGCTTCGTCGGCCTCGGCGGGGCCTCCGCGGTCTCGGTGTGTTCCTCCACGCAGGCGCCAGCCCTCGGCGGCGGCGACGCTCACACCGACCCGTACGCGTTCGCCGACCGCGTGCGCCGGAACGGTGGACGGCTGGTGGCGACCGGCGGCTGTTTCGACCTGCTGCACCGCGGGCACGTGAGCCTTCTTCAGCAGGCACGCATGCTCGGTGACGCGTTGATCGTCTGCCTCAATTCGGACGACTCGGTGCGCCGCATGAAAGGCGCCGACCGTCCCCTCGTACGCGCCGAGGACCGCGCGCGGGTGTTGTCCGAACTCGGTTCGGTCGACTCCGTGGTGATTTTCGACGAGTCCTCGCCCGCCGAAATTCTGGAACGCCTACGCCCGGATGTGTGGGTGAAGGGCGACGACTACGCAGACAAGGAAATTCCGGAAGCGGAGGTGGTGCGGCGGCACGGCGGTGACGTGGTGTTCGTGCGGGTCGTCGACGGCTACTCGACGACCCGGATGCTCGCGACCGCCCGGGCGGCAACTCGAGCCGAATCCCGTGACGGCCGCAACTACCCCGGGCCGCGGTGACGGCCCTCAACTTTCGAAGGGAGCCCTGATGACAACAGCCAGCAACGATCGGATCGGTACCGTACTCGTCACCGGTGGTGCGTCCGGTCTCGGCGCGGCGACGGTCCGCGCCGTGCGGGAGCGCGGCGGTAGGCCGCTCGTGATCGACCGGGTGGCGCCGGAGGGTGAGGTCGAGTACATCATCGCCGACCTCGCCGACTCCGGTGCGGCGGAACAGGCCGTGCACGACCTCGTCGAGAGGGCGGGCGGGCGGCTGGACGGCGTGTTCACGGCCGCTGGTATCGACAGTTGCGGCCGGCTCGACACCGTCCCCACCAAGGACTGGGAGCGCGTGGTGCACGTCAATCTCCTGGGCACGGTGGCGGTGGTTCGTGCGGCGCTGCCGCACCTGAAGGAATCCCGCGGAACGGTGGTGACCTGTGCATCCACGTTGGGGATCAAAGCGGTCAGCGATGCCACCGCCTACTGCGCGGCCAAATTCGGTGTCGTGGGATTCACCCGGGCTCTCGCCGCCGAGACCGCGGGCGAGGTAGGCGTCACGCTGCTGATTCCCGGCGGAATGACCACTCCCTTCTTCGACGGACGCGACGAGCAGTACAAGCCGCCGGCGGATGCCAAGCTGAACGATCCGGCGCACGTCGCGAACACGGTGCTGTTCGCCCTGAGCCAGCCCCCCGGATGTGAGGTTCGAGAGATGGTCGTGTGCTCGTCGACCGAGAGCTCATGGCCCTGACGCCGACCGTCCTCGTCCTGCGCGCGCTCGGCATCGGCGACCTCCTGACCGCGGTGCCCGCTCTGCGCGGGCTCCGCCGGTCCTGTCCGGACCGGCGGCTTGCGCTCGCAGCCCCCGCGGAATTGGCGCCACTCGTGGAGTTGATCGGCGCAGTCGACGAACTCGTTCCGACCGCCGGTCTCGGCGCCCTCGACTTCCGCGGCGGAGAGCTCGACCTGGCGGTCAATCTCCACGGGCGCGGCCCGGAGAGCATCGCGGATCTGCTGCGCCAGAATCCGCGCCGCACCCTGACCTATCGGCACGCCGACTACCCGGACCTCCCGGGGCCGGAATGGGTGGCGGACCAGCACGAGGCGCAGCGGTGGTGTTCCCTCCTCGACTGGTTCGGAATCCCCTGTAATGCCGCAGATCTCGATCTCACCCCGCCACCGGAGGCGTCCGCCGCCCCCGGCGCGGTCGTCATACATCCGGGGGCGGCGTCCCCTGCCCGCCGCTGGCCGGTGGACCGTTTCGGAGCGGTGGCCCGCGTCCTCGCCGACCAGGGGCATCGCGTCGTCGTCACGGGGAGTGCAGGTGAGCGGCCCCTCGCGGAAGCGGTTGCCGATTCCGCCGGACTGCCGCCGGGCGCCGTCCTGGCGGGCGAGACGTCGCTGCGCGGGACCGCGGCAGTGGTCGCCGATGCGCGACTGGTCCTGTGCGGCGACACCGGGATCGCGCACCTGGCCACCGCGTTTCGCACTCCGTCGGTGATCCTGTTCGGTCCGGTCTCACCCGCACACTGGGGACCGCCTCGCCGCCCGCAGCACGCGTGCCTGTGGTCCGGACGGCGCGGTGACCCGCACGGGAACAGTCTCGACCCCGGGCTCGCGGCGATCACCGTCGAGGACGTGCTGGGCGCCGTGGGCGAGGTATGTGCAGACAAGCACGTGATGGAAGGAGGGCTGGATGTCTGACCGGCACGTCGGCGTCGTGGGCGCCGGCTACGTGGGATTGACCAGCGGCGCAGGCTTTTACGATCTGGGACACCGAGTCACCCTGGTGGACATCGACGCGCACCGCGTCGAGGCCCTGCGCAGTGGTGAGCTGCCCTTCCTCGAGCCGGAACTCGAACGGCTCGTCACGCAGGGTGTGGCATCGGAACGCCTGCACATCACCACCGACCGGACCGCACTCGCGTTGTGTGACACCGTATTCGTGTGCGTGCCCACCCCCATGGGTGAGGACGGCGCCGCAGATCTCTCTTCCGTCGACGCCGTGGTTACCGAACTGGCGGCACTGCTCGCACCCGGCAGTATTGTGGTGACCAAATCGACTGTGCCGGTGGGAACCACCATCCGCATCGGCGAACGCCTCGAACCCCATGGGATCACCGTGGTGAGCAACCCGGAATTTCTGCGGGAAAGCCATGCGGTACACGACTTCCTGAACCCCGACCGCATCGTCGTCGGCGCCTCGGACGCGGACGCCGGGCAACGCGTCGTCGACCTCTACGCCGGCGTCGAGGCGCCGGTTCTGCGGATGGATCCGGCCAGTGCCGAACTCGCCAAGTATGCGAGTAACGCGTTCCTCGCACTCAAGTTGTCCTACGCGAACACCCTCGCCGACCTGTGTGATCACTTCGCCGCCGACATCCGCGACGTCGGACGGGCCATGGGCGCCGACCACCGTATCGGGGCCAGCTTCCTGAACCCCGGGCCCGGCTGGGGAGGATCGTGCCTTCCCAAGGACACCCACGCCTTGCTGGCGACCGCGGAACGCGGGGGCGTGTCGTTTCCCTTGCTGCGTGCGGCGCTCGAGACGAATGCCGCGCAGGCGCACCGGGTGGTCGCCAAAGCGCGGCAGGCCGCCGGGATCGAAGCAGGCGGCTCCCTCGAAGGGGTACGCATCGGGCTGCTGGGCCTGGCGTTCAAAGCCGACACCTGCGACGTCCGCGACTCCCCGGCGCTCACCGTCGCGGCCGCACTGTCCGAGGAAGGAGCCGTGCTCACCGCCTACGATCCCGGAGTGTCGCCGGCCTCCCCGACGATCCCGGGTGTGCAGGTGGTCGACGACCCCTACTTGGTAGCGAAAGACGCGGCGGTGCTGGTGCTTCTGACCGAATGGAGTGACTTCCGAACCCTCGACTGGGACCTCGTCGGCACACTCGCCCAGCGTAAGGCGATCGTCGACACGCGGAACCTCCTGGACCCCGCCGTGTTGAGAGATTCCGGCTTTCAGCTCGTGTCGAACGGACTCGGGGACGGCGAGGCACAGCGATGCGGCTGATCATCACGGGGGCGACCGGTAACGTCGGCACCGCCCTGCTTCACCGGCTCCGAGGCGGATCCGAGCTCCTCGACCAGGACCTCGAGCTGGTGGGGCTCGCACGACGACCTCCCGCGCAGGTCCCGCCGTACGACGGGCTGCAGTGGCACGCGATCGACGTGGCGCACCCCGATGCGATCGACCTGTTGCGGCCCATCTTCGAGGGCGCCGACGCGGTGATCCACCTCGTGTGGGCGTTCCAACCCACCCACGACCGTAACTATCTCCGACGCGTCGGCGTGGACGGCACCCTGGCGGTGGCGGCCGCAGCCGAGGCCGCCGGTGTAGCGCATCTGATCCATATGTCGTCCGGGGCGGTGTACTCACCGGCCCCCGGACGGACGGTCGACGAGTCCGCACCCCGCGGCGGTGTGCCGGGCTCGGTGTACAGCGTCGACAAGGCCGCCGCCGAGGCGGGACTCGACGACTTCGAAAAGAATTCCTCGGTGGCCGTCACCCGCGTACGGCCGGGATTCATCGGCCAGCGGGCAGCGGGCAGCGAACTCGGCCGTTACACCCTGCCGCGGGGCATTCCGGCGGGCGTTCTGAAGTATCTTCCGCTGCTCCCGTTGGACCGCGCGCTGGCGATCCCGGCCGTCCACGCCGACGATGTTGCCGACGCGCTGGCTCGAATGGTGTTCGAGCGGGCCACCGGGGCGTTCAATCTGTCGGTCGATCCCCCGCTGGGCACGGACAACTTCGGTGCTGCGCTCCACGCCCGCCCCGTGCACGTGCCGCGCTCGCTGCTGACGCTTCTCGTCGACGTGACGTGGCGAGCCCACCTGCAACCTGTCCACCGCGGGTGGATCGATCTGGCCTATTCGGTTCCCCTGCTCGATTCGGCCAGGGCCCGCCGCGAACTTCAGTGGGAACCCCGGTATTCGGCGCAGGACACGCTCGACGCGGCGGTACGCGGCGTCATCGGCGGCGATGCCGGAGACAGTCCTGTGCTGCGCCGCCGATCGCCGTTCGACGGGACCCGGTGACCCCTGTCGATTACGAGTGCGTTCGGTGGGTATTCGGCTGCCATGAGCGAGCAGCAGCGGCTGAAGGTCGTCGTCGTCGGTGCCACCGGCAATGTCGGAACGAGCATCGTCGAGGCGTTGAGCGAGGAGCCGTCGGTCGGAGAGATCGTCGGCGTAGCGCGCAGGCACACCGATTGGACCTGCTCGAAGACACGGTGGATATTCGCCGATGCCAGCGTCGACGACTTCCGGCCGATCGTGCGGGGCGCCGACGCCGTCATCCACCTCGCCTGGTTGTTCCAGCCCACCCACAAGCCGGAGGTCACCTTTGAAAACAACGTCCTCGGTGCCATCCGCGTGTTCGAGGCCGTGGCCGAGGAACGGGTACCGGCCCTCGTGTACGCCTCTTCGGTGGCGACGTATTCGCCGGGGCCGTCCGACACCGGCGTCACCGAGGACTGGCCCACCCACGGTTGGCCCGGCGCCGCCTACCCGCGTGAGAAGGCGTATCTGGAGCGGTGGCTGGACGTGTACGAGCTGAGCAACCCGGACATGCGGGTGGTGCGGATGCGTCCAGGCTTCATCTTCAAGCGGGAGTCGGCAACCGCGCAGCGTCGGTTGTTCGTCGGGCCCCTGCTGGCCGGCCGGCTGGTCCGGAGCGGGCTCATCCCGGCTGTTCCCCTCGTCGAGGATCTGCGTGCGCAGATTCTGCACACCACCGATGTGGCTGCGGCATACGTCCAGGCGGTACTCAGGCCGGTGCGCGGTGCCTTCAACCTTGCGGCGGACCCGCCCGTGGACGGCGCCTACCTCGCCGAACTTTTCGGGGCCCGTCAGATTCCCATTCCGCGGCCCGCGGTCCGCGGTGCCCTGTGGGCGGCGTGGCACACGCACGCGGTACCCGCCTCACCCGGACTCCTCGACACCGTTCTGCAGCTGCCGATCATGGACACGACCCGAGCTCGGACGGAGTTGGGGTGGCAGCCGCGCTACACGCCCCGGGAAACCCTCGAGGAATTTCTGGGCGGGTTGCGCGATGGTGCCGGGTTGCCCACGCCACCCCTGCACGGGGACACGGTAGGTGGTCGGCTCCGGGAATTCGCGACCGGAATCGGTCAGCGGCCATGACCATGGACATCGCGACGCCGTGCGCGAGTGACGACGCCTGCGCGAGTGACAAGGAAAGGACTGGGTAGTTGCCATGACGAAAGACGCGGGAACGCCAGGCACGGGCAGTGAGTCCGAGAAGCCCTACGACCCGGCGGAAGACCCGGATTCGGACCCGGAGAATCTGCTGTCCGGCACACATCAACCGGATCAGGCCGAGGGTGAGGACGACGACCCGACCTGACGCGGGTCTCGTTCCTGCTCAGTCGAACACGCCGGCGAGGTCGAGAATCAGCAGAACGGCAATTGCCAGGAACACAGCGGCGATCGCACCGACTGCCACCATCGTCGCGATGCCCGTAGGCGGAAAATGTCTACCGGTTCGGGGCTCGGAGAACGACGTCCCCGAGGTCTGCGCCGCATCAGGTGGGGTCGAACCGGGGCTGACACCACCCCCGGGTTCGAGATCGGGGGTCTCGGCCGGGTCCGGATCCGGGGGTTGAGCGGTCATGGCGACGATCCTCCCTGTCCTGAGTCGACATTTCGCGAGCACGAGCCGCGCGTACCCTCGCCGAGTACCCGCCCGCGCACCGTCCACACGAGGACAGAACCCCCCGGCACTCATTGCGGTCCCCGATGTTTGACGAATTCGACGGCCACTTGCCGTTCCGGTGCCGCCGAATCGAGCTCACCCTCGGTGACCGTCACGCCGTCGGTGACCGTCTCCACGACGCGCCACCCGAAGGCCCCGCGGTCCGGCACGTTGCCCGCCGGAATTCTGGCCGCCACCGTGACGGCCAGCGCGGAATCCGAGGTCACGAACGAACACGTCAGATCCACGTCGGAGATCACGGCGCCGATCAGCTCGGAGGCGATCTCATCGACTGCGAGCTTGATGTCCGCTACCTCGTCGGCACCGAAATCAGCGAGGGCAGCGAGGGTTTCGGCTACCGCCCTGATCACCGGAAGCTGATCGAACTCGGCCGTCACCCGTAATTCGACAGGTGAACCCGGCTCCGCTCGAAGCTTCCCGAATTCGCCGATCTCGGCCATCTGCACTCCACATTTCGGTCGCAGGTGCGTGGATCTTCGCGCAGCGTACCCAGCGATCGGAACCGCCAATCGGTTGAAAGCGTGCCGTGCGGGGACGTAGGGTTGATCGCGCGTGGTTGAGAACACAGCCGCACGCAGTCCGGACGCCGCAGGACGCGCAATGGACGGAGGTTGTGCGCCCTGTACGTGGCATCGGGCCACCGACGCTTGCGGTTGGTGTGTCCCCGCCGCGGAATGAACCGACGCGCACGGACGCCCACAGATTGCATGCGATCGGAGGGTCATGAAATCTTCACGCAGCGTCAGCGCCGTGGCCGCACCGCACTGCGACCGGGGATCGCGCCTTGCGCACGACCACGAAATCGGTGTCGCGGTCGAAGCGGCCGCGCCCGGGGGCGCCACGATAGGCCGTATCTCAGGTGACATCGACGTGCTTGCCGCACCGTCGTTCGCGTTGGCGCTGGCCGACCTCGCGCAGGACGACGCCGCGCTCGTCATCGACATGACCGGTGTCGACTTCGTCGGAACCTCAGCGCTGTCGGTGCTCTCGACGTTCGCCGAGTCCGCGCGGCAGCGGCACATGACCTGGGCGCTTGCCGGCAACCGGGCGGTGCTGCGTCCCATTCAGGCCACCGGACTCGACACGATGATCCCCACCTGCGACTCCGTACGCAAGGCTCTCGACTGGATAGATGCTCGCGGGCACGTATGACGACCGATCAGTGATGACTGTCTTGCTGACCTTGTGGGGAACGCAACCGTTCCCTCGGGTACGGCCTGGTGTCACGGCGCCTGAAGGATCCGGCCCTGCGGATCGACGAGCTACCACCCTCGATGTGATCGTCCTGTCCCACTCGAAGGACGACGTGCAGGTGACGGTGACGTCCCTGCCCGGCCGCCACGCGCCCGGGTGGACCGCGGCGAGACCGTGACCATCTGATCGCCGTCCCTCGCCCTCGACACCGGGGAGCCTCACCGGTCCCCTGCCGGTCCGCCCGGCTCCTCCGAACGCTGGGCGGTGTCTTCGACGTCGACTGCCGTCTGCTTGTGGCCACCCGGGCCGATGTGCGCTTCGGCCCGCATCGTCTCGACCATGTGCGGGTAGTGCAGCTCGAACGCGGGACGCTCGGAGCGCACCCGCGGAATCTCGATGAAGTTGTGCCGCGGCGGCGGGCAGGTGGTGGCCCACTCGAGCGAGTTGCCGTAACCCCACGGGTCGTCGACGGCGACGACCTCGCCGTACCGGTAGCTCTTGAAGACGTTCCACAGGAACGGCAGCGTCGAGATCCCCAGAACGAAAGCGAATACCGTGGAAATCGTGTTCAGCGTGGTGAACCCGTCCGGCGGCAGGTAGTCGGCGTACCGGCGCGGCATACCTTCGGCCCCGAGCCAGTGCTGCACCAGGAACGTGCCGTGGAAGCCGATGAACGTGGTCCAGAAGTGCCACTTGCCGAGGCGTTCGTCCATCATCCGCCCGGTCATCTTCGGGAACCAGAAGTAGATGCCGGCGTAGGTGGCGAACACGATGGTGCCGAACAGCACGTAATGGAAATGAGCCACCACGAAGTAGCTGTCGGTGACGTGGAAGTCGAGCGGCGGGCTGGCCAGGATGACGCCGGTGAGACCACCGAAGAGGAACGTGATGATGAAGCCGACCGAGAACAGCATCGGCGACTCGAAGGTCAACTGCCCCTTCCACATGGTGCCGATCCAGTTGAAGAACTTCACCCCGGTGGGCACCGCGATCAGGAAGGTCATGAACGAGAAGAACGGCAGCAGCACCGCGCCGGTGGCGTACATGTGGTGCGCCCACACCGCGATCGACAGGGCCGCGATGGCCATGGTTGCGAAGACCAGGCCGTTGTAGCCGAAGATCGGCTTACGGCTGAAGACGGGGAAAATCTCGGTCACGATGCCGAAGAACGGCAGCGCGACGATGTACACCTCGGGGTGCCCGAAGAACCAGAACAGGTGCTGCCACAAGATCGTGCCGCCCGTGGCCGGGTCGAAGACGTGGGCTCCGAGGTGCCGGTCTGCGGCCAGCCCCATGAGTGCGGCGGTGAGGATCGGGAAGGCAAGCAGTACAAGGATGCTCGTGATGAAGATGTTCCAGGTGAAGATCGGCATGCGGAACATGGTCATCCCGGGGCATCGTAGGCAAATCACCGTGGTGATCATGTTGACGCCGCCGAGGATGGTGCCGAGCCCGGACAGGGCGAGGCCCATGATCCACAGGTCCGCGCCGAGCCCGGGAGAGTGTATGGCGGAGGTCAACGGCGAATACGCGGTCCAGCCGAAGTCGGCGGCGCCACCGGGGGTGATGAACCCCGCGAAGGCGATGAGGCCGCCGAAGAGGAAAGCCCAGTAGGAGAAGGCATTCAGCCGGGGAAAGGCCACATCGGGGGCGCCGATCTGCAGCGGCAGGATGTAATTGGCGAAGCCGAAGACGATAGGGGTGGCGTACAGCAGCAGCATGATCGTGCCGTGCATGGTGAACAGCTGGTTGTACTGCTCGTTCGACAAGAACTGCAGGCCGGGCACCGCGAGCTCGGCGCGAATCAGCATCGCCATCAATCCGCCGGCGAGGAAGAACCCGAATGCAGTGACCAGGTACATCAAACCCAGCGTCTTCGGGTCCGTCGTCGAGATCATGTCGTAGATGAACGACCCTTTGCGGCGATAACGCGGCGGATAGGGCCTGCGGGCTTCGATCGGGCGCACACCAGTTGCCGTCATGTCCAACTCCACGGTCGACACTATTGGACTACAGCGTAAACCCCATCCTCACAGGTCTGCAGGAATTGCAGGCGGCGCCGGCCACCACTGGGGAGCCGAAAGACGCGATAAAACGTTGGGGATTCCCTGTTTGAGGTGATGGCGGCGAGGTATACGGCGGGTAGACCGCGAACTACCGGTAACGCACCCGAAGGAGTAGGGCGATGACACGACCGACCTCAACCCGAAGCTCGATGACCGCCACACCCGTACAGATTGCGGCGCTGGTGGTCGGAGCGGTATTCCTCTTGGTGGGCATTCTCGGGTTCATCCCGGGCGTGACCACCGACTACGACGTGATGGCCGTCGCCGGACACGAGTCGCACGCCATGCTGCTGGGCATCTTCGAGGTGTCGATTCTGCACAACGTCGTGCACATCCTGTTCGGCGTCGCAGGCATTGTCATGGCGCGCGCCGCTAACACTGCCAAGGCCTTCCTCGTCGGCGGCGGCGCGATCTACCTGGTCCTGTGGATTTACGGACTCCTCATCGACCAGGACAGCGCGGCCAACTTCGTCCCCGTGAACACTGCGGACAACTGGCTGCACTTCGCCCTTGGTGTCGGCATGATCGCACTCGGCCTCCTGCTTCCCCGTCTGAGGTCGACCGGACACACCACCGCGGTCCCCCCGCGGTAACCCAGCCCGCGAGTTATCCATCGATCGCCCGCCGCCACACGGGGCGGCGGGACTTCAACGAGAACAGAGGAGACCATCATGGCTACCGGAGAAACCGGATTCGACGACGTCAGCTACGACCTGGTGTCCGTCCAATACCATTCGCTCAAGGCCGGTCACGACTACGGGCAATATGTGCGGGACGCCAAGAACGCCGGCCGCGACGACATCGCGTCGTTCTTCGAGCAGGTGATGGCGGAAGATTCCGACCGCGCACGCCGCTGCCACGAGTTCCTCAAGGACATGACCGGATCGTCGGACGCCGGCCCTGCAATGAGCTGAACGTTGGTGGGTACATGACCGACGCGCACATGCCGAGTGGGGATATCGACCCGGCGAAGCCGATGATCCGCTCTTCGGATCATCACAGCCGCCCGGTGGGCGACGAGGATCTTCCGGTGATCGACAGCCTCGAAGCGCTGACCGACATCGTCGCCTCCGACTCCGAGGTCTACCTGCGTCACTCCAAGGGGCCCAGGGCCGACGCGGTGGAGGGTCCCAGCAAGGATTACGAGGCCAAACTCACCCTGCCCGGATTGTCGGTGACCACCATCTCCCCGGAGCCGTGGTGGCACCGGCCGGTCGAGGACTGGGTTGCGAGACGGATCCGCAAGTACGCCGAACTGTCTCGCCAGGAGGACCGCTTCGCCTGGTTACTCAAAGGCCGTGTGGTCGGGCGAGGCCCGGATCACGAACCGCTGCTGACGGATATCCGGCCTCTCGCCCGACTGAGCCATTCGGTTCTCGACGAAGCGGCGCACCGCTACCGGGAGCGCTTCGACGTGGGCCAAGATTCGACTGCCTGACATCAGAGGAGACTGCGGTGGCATCCGAAACTCTTACCTTCTTCAAGCTGGTGTCGCGGTGATGTCGGCCGGAACCGGAACGCCGTGACCGACACCCGAACCACCACCGACCACATGGAGATCCGGCGGTGGGTGGACCGACACGACGGAGCTCCGGCCAGAGTCGGCAACGCCGGCTCCCCGGAGACCGTCTTACTTCGGCTCGATTTCGCCGGCGGCGCTTCCGAGGAAGCCCTCGAACGCATCTCGTGGGACGACTGGTTCTCCGCGTTCGACCGGTTCGCACTCGCCTTCCGCTACCGCGATGCCGACGCCGGCGAGGACGGCGCATTCTTCGAACTCGTCCCGCGTTGAGAGTAGTCGGGAGGTTGTCAGGGGGTGGAAGTCTGCTCGGCCAGAAAGGCGAGCCGGCGCAGACATTCGCGGTTGCGGGGATAGACGGCCACGTCCTGCACCGTCCGCGGGATCCACTTCAGCGGTGGCGTCGCCACCTTCTCGTCCATCTCGAGGTGGCAGCCGGAACCTCTCGGCTCGAGCTGGAGGTGCACGACGGCTTTCGTCGCGGGCGTGGCCCGGGCCAGCAGCCGAAGCTCTCGCTCCTCGTCGACTTCCAGGACTTCCGTCGAGTCGTTGATGAGTACCGGCCAGACACCCACCGAATGGTGCAGCTGACTGCCCACGGCGGGCCACTCCGCGTTGACGGCGCGCATGCGGGACGCACCCACCACCCAGGACGGATACAACCACCCATTGGCGAGGACGGACCAGACGGCGGACACCGAAGCTGTTGTATCCCATTGAGCCTTGATGACGATCACTCCCTCGCGCTGGTGCATCGGTGACAGCCGCATACCCGGGGCCGGCGCCCGCGAAACCACCCGGGCTACGGCTGGCCGCGATCGTACCCGTGTGGTTTGCTCGACCACACGTGTCGGTTTTCGAGGAGGTTCATCGTGGCAGATCCCGGGTCAGGGTCCGGCACCACGGCGGCGTTGTTCGACGTCGACGGCACGCTGGTGGATTCGAATTACCTCCACGTCGATGCGTGGCAACGTGCGTTCGCCGAAGTCGGGCATCGCATCGACGCATGGCGGATACACCGCGCCATCGGATTGGACTCGCAGTTGCTGCTCGACACCCTGCTGGGCGACGCCGCCGGCGAGGTGGGTGATCGGGCGAAGGAGCTGCACAAGCAGTACTACCTGGATCTGCAGCCGAGTATGCGGCCACTCCCCGGTGCTCGCGAGCTGATCCGCGAGTTGCACCGTCGCGGCGTGCAGGTGGTGTTGGCGACCTCCGCACCCGAGGACGAACTCTCGGTGCTTCGTGCGGTTCTGGACGTGGATTCCTACATCGCGCACACCACGTCCTCGGGCGATGTCGGACAGGCGAAACCGGATCCCGAGGTGGTGAAGACCGCACTGGAGCGATCGTCCACATCACCCGACACCGCGGTGATGGTCGGGGACGCCGTGTGGGACGCCGAGGCGGCCACCGAGGCCGGGGTGCCGTTCATCGGTCTGCTCAGTGGCGGCATCTCACGCGGAGAACTGCTCGACGCCGGCGCGAAAGAAGTGTACGACGACGCGCGAGCCCTTGCGGACGGACTCGAATCGAGTGCGCTCGCAAGTCTTTTCGGGCGGTGACCTCCGCCGCCGGTACGTGCGCGGCGCCCGTCGGCGCCGGCGATCAGTGCCGGTGCGAGGACCAGGCCGCGGCGATATCCGGGTACGAGGCGGCGATCTCGTCGACGCGTTCGTCGGTCGCGGTGTCTACTTCGGCGCGATGGCGCTGCGCCGTCACCAGCGGCCCGTCCGCCTGACCGGTGCCCGAACCGGGCGGGGCGTCCGCCTCCCACTCGTGGATCACCTCGTCGAGGCGCCGTGCCACGAAGGTTCTCTTGTCCTCACTCATCGTCACTCCGTTCCAGGTCGAACCGGCCCCGATCGTTTTCCGGTACCACAGTCCGGTAGTCCGGATGTTTGCGAATCCACTGCTGCACGTATGTGCATTCGGGAAGGACTCCCAGCCCACGGCTCCGGGCGTCGTCGAGTGTGTCCTCCACCAGCCGGCCCGCGAACCCCTTGCCCTCGAACGCGTCACCGACCTCTGTGTGGGTAAGGGTGAGCACACCGTCGCCCACCGAATACTCGATGAACCCGGCAACGTCACCGTCCTCGATCAGTTCATAACGGTTCCGCTGCGGATTGTCCTGCACCTGTGATGCCATCGCATTCCTTCCTCTTCGACGACCCTTCTGTACTCGGCGCCGCGGTCAGTTCCGGGCACCGATGCCCTGGCTGACCGCGAATTGCGCCCGGGATTCGGTGGCCAAGCCGATCGACACCAACGGGCGAGGGAACAGCAGGTCGGTGAGATAGGCGAGGCCGACCGCCCACCGGTTGACCGGCGAGGGCATGGCGAAGAGGTGATACAGCCTGGTCACCACCTTCGCGGGTAGTCCCGACAGCGGGATGCCGAGCGGGTTGGCCACTGCGAAGCCGGGTCCCAGATCGACCACCAGGCCCATGTCGCGGTGCGCATAGGGTTTCGCCTCGCCGACCCCGAGGCTGGCCGCGACGTTGCGGGCGAGTGTGCGCCCTTGACGGACCGCATGTTGCGCCGTCGGTGGGGTGATCGACCCCTGATGGCGCGGATCCGGGACGGCCGCGGCGTCCCCGCCGGCGAAGACCCCGGGGTGTCCCTCGACGGACAGGTCCGCGGCGACCTTCAGCCTGCCCTTCTCGGTGGGCAGGCCGAGCGAGTCGACGAGAGGATTCGCGGTCACTCCGGTCACCCAGGCGACCGTGCGGGTGGGGACCACAGTGCCGTCGCTCAGTGTCACGCTGTTCTCGGTGAGCTCGGTCAGCGTCGTCTCGAGCCGCACCTCGATACCGCGCGACCGCAGCACGTCGAGCACCTGGGCACCGAGCTTGTCCCCCACTTCCGGCATCACTTTGTCGGCGGCGTCCAGAAGCACGAACCGGACCGCGGTCGGGTCGAGGCCCTGGCGGGCGGCCGCGCTGTCGGCCAGAGCACGCAGTTGGGCGATCAACTCCGTCCCGGCGTAGGACGCGCCCACCACGACGAATGTCCGCCGCGCCCGCGCGTCCCGCGGATCGGTGTCGCGGCTGGCCATCTCGAGTTGAGTGAGGAGCTGGTCACGGAAGTACAGCGCCTCCGCGGGCGTTTTCAGTCCCCGACCGTGGTCGAGGAGGCCCGGGATGTCGAACAGTCGCGTCACCGAGCCGGGCGTGAACACCAGCCGGTCCCACGACAGCGTCTCCGCACCCGCCTCGCAATCGGTGACGTGCACGGTGCGATTGTCGAGGTCGATGGAATCGACAGCGCCCCGGACGAGTTCGACGCCGGGGAGCGCGTCCGACAAGGCGATGGTGACGAACCGGGCGTCCAGAATGCCGCCCGCCACCTCGGGCAACAACGGGGTATAGAGCATGTAGTCGTTGGGCGAGACCATGATGATGCGGGCGCCGGTGTCGCGCAGCGAGCGCCGAAGCCGCCGCGCGCATTCGAATCCGGCGAAGCCGCTTCCCACCACGACGATCCGCGGCGGCCCTCCAGTTGATTCGTTGGCCATATATGGGGCATTGCCCCACCCGGGGAATTCTGAAACACGTGCCGCCGGTTCGTGCGTGCCCGGTACTCCTCGCCGGATTGACCCGGGCCCCCTCGGGGTACGCGTTCACCGCGACACCGACCGACAGGAGACGAAATGAGCACTATCACCGAGGCCGTGGACGTGTCCGTTCCGGTGACCACGGCATACAACCAGTGGACGCAGTTCGAAGAATTCCCTCGATTCATGGAGGGTGTCGACGAAATCCGTCAGATCGATCCGACACACGTCCATTGGGTCGTGTCGATCGCCGGGGTGAAACGCGAATTCGATGCCACCATCACCGAGCAGCACCCCGACGAACGGGTGGCATGGAAGTCCGATGACGGCCCCCATCACGCCGGGGTGATCACCTTTCACCGTCTGGACGACGACAAGACACGCGTGACGGCGCAGATGGACGTCGACCCAGACGGGTTCGTCGAGAACGTGGCCGACAAGCTGGGTGTGCTCGGCAAGAGAGTGAAAGGCGACATGGCCCGGTTCAAGGAGTTCATCGAGTCCCGTGGCACCGAGACCGATGCGTGGCGCGGTGAGGTCGATCGCCCCGGCCCCTGAGAAAGATCACCGACTACCGCGACCCGCGACGACACCGCAAAAGGACGAGAACATGAGTGCCGTATCGAAAGTGATGTACAAACCACTGGCCCTCGCCGCGAGTGTCGGCGGCGGAATACTGGCGGGCGCGGTGTTCGGCCAGGTGTGGAAGCGCGTGGCTGGTGAACCGGAGGCGCCGGACCCGAAGGATCTCTCCCGCACCGATCGCGAGGTATTCATCGCCGCCGCCGTGCAGGGCACGATTTTCGGTCTGGTCCGAGCTGCGGTCGACCGGGCAGGGGCGCGGGGATACCGCAAGCTCGCGCACGCGGACCCCCGCTAGTGCAACGCAATTGCTACAGAACACACCTAGGCTGACCCGATGCGCACACGATTCGCGGAGAACATCGACAGTCTCGCCGGTGACCTGGCTGCTATGTGCCGACTCACCGTGACGGCGATGCGGGAGGCCAGCGGTGCGTTGCTGCAGGCGGACCTAGGGCTCGCCGAGCACGTCATCGACGTGAGCGGCGAGCTCGACGCAGCCGCGTCCCGCTGGGAACAGCGCGCGTTCTCACTGCTGGCGTTGCAGGCACCGGTCGCTCACGACCTCCGATTCATGGTGGGCGGTCTCCACATCTCCGCCGACCTGCATCGGATGGGTGGCCTCGCGGTGCACATCGCGAAGATCGTCCGCCGACGGCATCCGGAGCATGTCGTCCCGGACGAGGTGCTCGAGGTGTTCACCCGGATGGGTGCGGTCGCGGTGGCCCAGGCCGAGGAAACCGAGCAGGTCCTGCAGCACCGCGACCCCGAACGCGCCAGGGGTTTGTTGACCGCCGACGACACGATGGACGACCTGCATCGCGGACTCTTCGCGATCACGCAGGCCGAGGACTGGCCACACGGTGTCAAGGCTGCGGTCGACATCACCCTCCTCGGCCGATTCTACGAAAGATTCTGCGATCACACCGTCGAAATCGGCAGGCGGGTGATCTTCCTCGAGACCGGAGTCCTCCCCGACCAGGGCTAGCGGTAGAAGCGGTTCGGAATCTGGGCTCATGGGTACGCCTCAACATATGAATCACCCTTCTGGTCCGCGCGGCGCACGGCACGCGAAGATCGCCCTCGACGTCGACGGCGAGCATCGCACCCTCGAGGTCGACACGCGGACGACGTTGCTGGACGCCCTGCGGGAGCACCTGGGTGTGACGGCACCCAAAAAGGGATGCGATCACGGCCAATGCGGTTCGTGCACCGTGCTGCTGGACGGTCGGCGGGCCACCACCTGCCTGACCTTCGCCGTCGCCCACGACGGTGCCCGCATCACCACGGCGCGCGGCCTGGCCGACGGCGACGAGCTGCACGCGATGCAGCAGGCATTCGTCGAGCAGGACGGGCTGCAGTGCGGCTACTGCACACCCGGTCAGGTCTGTTCCGCCGTCGGAATGCTCGACGAGTTCTGGGCGCAGCACCCGAGCAACGTCACCGAGGATCTGACGGCGCCGCCCGAGCTGACCGACGACGAGATCCGTGAACGGATGAGCGGGAACCTGTGCCGCTGCGGCGCGTACACGAATATTCTGGCCGCGATTCGTCAGGCGGCAGAGGCATGATCCCGTTCGATTACGAACGGGCCACCGACGTCGACGGAGCCGTCGCCACCGTCACCGCGGACCCCGACGCGCGCTTCCTGGCCGGCGGCACCAACCTCGTGGATCACATGAAACTCGGTGTGGCGCAGCCGGGTCGACTGGTGGATGTCAGTGCACTTCCCCTCGGCGACGTGGACGAACTCCCGGACGGCGGACTTCGAATCGGTGCGACCGTCCGCAACAGCGATCTGGCTGCGCACGAACTCGTCCGCTCCCGGTACCCGATGCTGTCGAGGGCACTGCTGTCCGGCGCGTCGGGTCAGCTCCGTAATCTCGCCACCACCGCGGGCAACCTTCTCCAGCGCACTCGGTGCGTGTACTTCCAGGACATGACGACGCCGTGCAACAAACGGGCACCGGGTACCGGCTGCTCTGCTCTCGGAGGGTATGCCCGCTACTCCGCCATCCTCGGTGCCTCCGAGCACTGCGTGGCCGTGCATCCGTCCGACATGGCCGTCGCGATGACCGCGCTCGACGCAGTGGTGGTCGTGCGGAGTGTCGACGGCAACCGGCGCATTCCCCTGGCCGAGTTCTATCGGCTCCCCGGGGACAGCCCCGACCGGGACACCGAGCTCACTCACGGTGAACTCGTCACCGCGGTGGAGCTTCCACCGCCGGTGGCGGCAAGCCGGTCGGCGTACCGCAAGGTGCGTGACCGGGCGTCGTTCGCGTTCGCGCTCGTGTCGGTGGCCGCGGAACTGACGATCGAGAACGACCGCATCAGTTCCGCACGGATCGCACTCGGCGGGGTGGCGCACCGACCGTGGCGCGCGGAGCGAGCCGAAGAAATGCTGAACGGTTCCGCACCCACGGAGCAGACCTTCGCGGCGGCGGCCGACGCCGAACTGTCCGCGGTGAGCCCCCTGCCGGGTAACGAATTCAAGGTGACCCTCACCAGACGCGTCCTGTCCACGACGCTCCGTTCCCTCACCGAGGAGGCACGCTGATGGCGTTGCTCGAACCGAGGGTCGTCGGGACGCCCGCCGAGCGCCTCGATGGTCACGACAAGGTGACCGGTGCGGCGCGGTATGCCTTCGAGCACGCAGTGCCGGATCCGACGTATCTGCATCCCGTCCTGTCGAGCATCGCCCGCGGGAAGGTCACCGCCATGGATGCAGGGGACGCGCAGGCCGTGGACGGGGTGGTCACCATACTGACGGTGTTCGATGCGCCGCGACTCGCGGACACCTCCGACGGTGAACTCGCGATCCTGCAGGACCCCGAGGTCCACTTCCGGGGCCAGTTCCTCGGCGCGGTGGTCGCGGAGTCGCCCGAAACTGCCCGGCAGGCTGCCGACCTGATCCGAGTCGAGTACGACGTGCGTGACCACGACACCGACTTCCGCGCCGACCGCAGCGACTTCTACGCCCCGGAAACAGTGAATGCCGGTTTCCCCACCGACACGCGAAGCGGTGATGTGGAGGCGGCGTTGACCACCGCCCCACGGACGGTCGACCAGGTGTACTCCACAGCCATGGAGCACAACAATCCGATGGAGCCGCACACCACGATCGCCCAGTGGCGGCCGGGCGGACCAGGCCCCGTCCTGACACTGCACGATTCGACGCAGGGCGTTCATTCGGTCCGGAAGACGTTGGCGCCGGTGTTCGGTCTCGAACCGGAGGACATCCGGGTCATCGCACCACACGTCGGCGGCGGTTTCGGATCGAAGGGGTTGCCTCACGCGCACAATGTGCTGGTAACGCTCGCTGCGCAGAGGGTACCCGGCCGGCCGGTCAAGTTCGCGGTCACCCGGCAGCAGATGTTCGCGCTGTCCGCCTACCGAGCCCCGACGCTTCAGCACATCCGGCTCGGCGCGGACACCGACGGTCACCTGACCGCCGTCTCCCACGAGGTGCTCACCCAGTCCGCCAAGATCAAGGAATTCGCCGAGCAGGCGGCGGTGCCGTCGCGGATGATGTATTCCTCCCCCGCCCGGTACACCTCACATCGCCTCGTCGCCCTCGACGTGCCCGCACCGTCCTGGATGCGGGCCCCGGGCGAGACCCCTGGAATGTTCGCGGCCGAGGTCGCGATGGACGAACTCGCCGAGGTATGCGGGATCGACCCGATCGAACTGCGCATCAGAAACGAACCGGCCACCGACCCGGAGTCCGGGCACCCGTGGTCGGGCCGGCGCCTCGTCGATTGTCTCCGCGAAGGCGCCGGCCGTTTCGGCTGGGCCGACCGGGACACCAAGGCCGGGATTCGCTCCGGCTCGGACTGGTCGGTCGGGTACGGAGTGGCCGCCGCAACCTACCCGGCGAACACGTCCCCGGGGTCGGTTGCGCGCATTCGCTACGAGGGCGACAGGTATCGGGTGCAGATCGGGTCCGTCGACATCGGCACCGGAACGTGGACCGCCCTCACCCAGATCGCGGCCGATGCCCTCGGCTGTCCTCTCGACGCGATCGACCTGGAGATCGGCGACACCGACCTACCGTCCGCCACGGTGGCCGGAGGTTCCACGGGGATCAGTTCCTGGGGCAGTGCCGTCGTCGCCGCGGCCCGGGCGTTCCGCGACACACACGGCACGGCGCCGCACCCGGGGGCGGAAGCGAGTGCGGAGACACCGGGTAACCCCGACGCCGAAAGATTCGCACTCCATTCGTTCGGCGCCCATTTCGTGGAGGCGCACGTCCATCGCGACACCTGTGAGATTCGGGTGGAGCGAATGCTCGGGGTGTTCGCCATCGGACGGGTCGTCAATGCGCGGACGGTCCGCTCCCAACTCATCGGCGGCATGACGATGGGAGTGTCGATGGCCCTGCACGAGGAAAGCGTCGGGGATACCCGTTTCGGCCACATCGTCAACCACGACCTCGCGAGCTACCACATCGCCGCGCACGCCGACATTCGCTACCTCGACGCCGTCTGCCTCGAGGACATCGACGAGCACGCCAATCCGATCGGCTCGAAAGGCGCCGGGGAAATCGGGATCGTCGGTGCGGCCGCTGCCGTGGCGAACGCGGTGCGCAGCGCCACCGGCATCCGGGTCAGGGCGGTACCGATCCACCTCGACGATCTGTTGCACGACTGACCGCGGCGCGACTACTCGATCCGCCGCCACGCGTGCTCGAGGGAGGCCCGCAGACAACTTTTCACCGCGCGAATCCGCTGCAGATCAGAGCTTCGTGGCGCCAGTGCGGCGAGGACGAGTTCCAGGAAACGCTCCCGCTCGACGCCGAATCGTTCCATCAGGTCCGCCGCGGCGGCACCGCCGAACGGGGCCCACTGAATGGCGAAGACTGCCATCCATCGGCCGTCCGAACTCAGCGAATGGGTCCGCTCGAGCCATTCACACCGGCCGAGCCAGAATCGGATCCATTCGGCGTCGTACTTCTCGCCGGGCTCGACCGCAGGACGTGTTTGCATGGGTCAGCCCTCGCTGGAGTGCCGGATCGCGAACACGGGTAGCTGCTCGGCCGCTGCCGCCGGCCGGAACTCGACACGGACGGGTTGCTGGGAGGAAGAGGCAGGGACCTCGCCGTCGATCCAGGTGTACACCCAGGGGCCTTCGTCGAGTTCCACGATCGCGATCGTGCAGGGGGCCGAAACACGATCCCGGCCGCGCCGTTCACGTTCGACCGATTTGGACGAGACGATCGAACCGACACCACACGAGGGCACCTGCTCGAAATCGGAACCCTGGCACGTCGAGCACGTGGCCATCAGCGGTGCCAGCAGGGTCGTGCAGCTGCGGCAGCGTTGGATCATCAGCGCGCACGCCTTCGCGAGCGCATGCCCGCGGCTGTGTCGTTCCGGGCTCATACCGTCACCCACCCGGCGAAAGTGATACCTACCGTCGGCGTCGCGGACGCGAAAGGTAACGGCCTGCTGTGCGGTGTCCCCCGACCCACCCTGCCGAACAACCTCCGTTTCCCCCCGCTCCGGAGTCGACACCCGTCGGTCGGGTGAGGGCGCCGAAGGATCGGGGGCCGAGCGCGGTGGGAGTCGGGCTTTCGGTGTGTTCGCGGTGTAGGGGACATTGGGGGCCTCGGGGGTGGTACCGGCTGAAAGGGGGACGCGTATGAGCTTGACCCGTGCCGCCGGAAAGTACAGCGGCCGATCGACCCGGGCACATACCTGTTTCGCCCCCCGCGACGCCTTCCCCCGTCCCGGCCGTGCAGTTGTCAGACGTGCCGATCCTGCGCGTGCTCCACGACCCACGCCGCGATCTGGGTGCGGGAGGTGAAGCCGAGTTTTGCCAGAATGTGCTCGACGTGTCCCTGGGCGGTGCGTTGCGAGATGACCAGGGTGGCGGCGATCGCCTTGTTGGTCAGCCCGTCGGCGACGAGTTCGGCCACCTGCCATTCGCGGCGCGTCAGGGCGGTCTGCGTTTGATCGGTGTTCGGATTCGTGCGCTGCTTCGTGCCCAGCACAGCCGCTGCGGCCTCCTCGAGGCAGGTGTTCATTCCCTGATGGAAGGCGGCCTCGAACGCGCGGTCACCGATGTCCCGTCGCGCCTGTTCGGCGCAGTCGAGATGATGGATGCGCTGGTTCGGATAGACCGTGTTCGGATTGCCGACCGCATGCGCCAGCGCGTACGCGGCCCCCATCAGTTCGGCCGCGTGGTGGCTGTCTCCCCTACCCACTGCGATCCAGCCCAGCACTTCCAGGCATCCCGCAGCACTGATGCGGTCGTCGACCATCCCGGCCAGTTGCAGACCCTGTTTCAGCAGACCCTCCGCGCCCTCGAAGTCGCGGTGCTGCCACGCCGACATACCTGCCGCCCACAGTGACCAACTGCGATACACCGACTCGCCGCGCGCTTCGGTGAGGGCGAGTATCTCGCGCTGACACTGTGCGGACCGATCCGGATCGGTCGAACCGGTCGCCAGCGCGAGTCCGAGAAGCCCCCAGATCAGGTGCAGCAGATCGTCGTCGGTGCGGAACACGGCCAACGCGGCCTCGTAATTTGCCCGGGCCGCGTCGAGATGTCCGCCGAACATCGCGCGACCACCTTCGGCGTGAGCAATCAGTGCGTGTGAGATCGGGTCGGCGACCCCCTGGGCGAGTGCATGAGCCTCCTCGATCGCCGCGGACGAGGCCTCGACGTCGCTGTCGAGTTCGGACAACATGACCGCGACGTAGAGGGCGCGGATCCGTTCCTCCGCGGAACCGGCGCCGCGCACAGCCAGCAGTTGGTCGATCCAGCGTCTGCCCTCCCTCAGCAGTCCCCGCGACCGCCAGAACGGGTACAGGGCCGCGGCCATGCGGAGCCCCGCCGCCGCGTCCTTCGGTGACGTCAGGCAGAAATGTAGGGCGGCTCGCAAGTTCGGTTGCTCGGCGTCCAGGCGCTCGATCCAGCTGACCTGCCGGGCGCTGACCCACTCGGACCGCGCCTGCACCGCCAATTGCTCGTAGAAATTCCGGTGCCGGCGCAGCAGTGACGCGAACTCCGAGGTCTCCTGTAACTTCTCGCGGCCGTACTCGCGGAGAGTCTCGAGAAGTCGGTAGCGCACCGCGCCCCTGGCCTCTTCCCGGATCAGGATCGACTTGTCGATGAGCGAGGCGACCACGTCGACGACCTCGGCGGGGCGCAACGATCCTGAACAGATCTTCTCGACCGCATCCAATTCGAAGCCCCCGGCGAAGACGGCGAGCCTTCCCCACAGTTCCCGTTCCTGCGGCGTGCACAGTTCGTGGCTCCAGTCGATACACCACAGGAGCGTCTGCTGGCGTGCGGGCGCGCCGCGGCATCCGGTCGTGAGCAACTGATAGCGGTCCGTCAGCCGCTGAAGGATTTGTTCGACCGACATCACCCGGAGTCGCACTGCGGCCAGTTCGATCGCCAATGGCAGACCGTCCAGTTGCTGACAGATCTGCACGACCGCAACATGGTTGTCCTCGGTGAGATGGAATCCGGGGACGGCCGCGGCGGCGCGCTCGGCGAACAGTGCGACCGACTCGTACTGGGCGAGGGCCTTCACCGACGCGGGATGGCCCGAGTGGGGCAGCGTGAGTGGTGGCACCCGAACGGTGGCCTCGCCCGGGATTCCGAGAGGTTCCCGGCTGGTGGCGAGGATCCGCAAATCGGGGCAGCTCCGCAGCAAGAACTCGGTCAGACCGGCGACGGCGTCGACGAGATGTTCGCAGTTGTCGAGGACCAGCAGCACGCACCGTGGCTCCAGAAACTCCTGCAATACCACCTCGGGTGCCTCGGATTGCTGCTCACGCAACTTCAGAGCTGCCACCACGGCACCGACTACCAGGGCGTCTTCCTCGAGTTCGCCCAGTTCGACCAGCCACACGCCGTCCTCGAATGCCCGACTCGAATCGAGCGCAACTCGCAGGGCCAGCCTGGTCTTGCCGACTCCTCCGATTCCGGTGAGTGTCACCAGGCGTGAGGTGGCCAGCAGGCCACGCGCTTCTGCGATCTCTCGACGCCGACCGACGAAACTCGTCAGCTCGTGAGGCAGATTCCCCACCTTGATCTTCGCTGCGGGCTGCATGAAGCCGTCACTCTCATTTCACGCCCCCTGGAACAACGGTACAGCGGCGCTCGTCCTGCACCGAGTTTTCGCACAACGGAGGGTCAGCGCGTCCACCGGGTCGGTGCCCAGCGACCCGCGTAGGAGCGGATGCGGTGGCTTCCCCGAGGACCGGGACGGCGAGGGCCGGGGTCGGTCAGGCTGTGTGGGGTAATGGTGACTCGGCGCCCTTCCACCGTGTACTGGGCGCCCGTCACGAACATCGCGGCAGGCGCTGTGAGGTACGACGCGACGGTGGCGGCTTCCCCGTCGTCGCGGCCCGGGGACGGGAACGCGGGATCCGCGGCGGGGACGACGACGGAATTGACGGTGACGGAGTACCGCGACAACTCGGCGGCGAGGAGACCGGTCAGCCCGCCGAGCGACGACGCCGAGGCGGTGATGTTCACGATGCGGCCACCTTGCCCGCCGGCGATCATGTACCGGACACCGCGTTGTATGCATTCGACGGCTGTGCTGCCCGGGCAGCTGACGAGGACACCGATTCCGCCGAGCTCCCGGGCGAACTCGTCGACCGCGGTGGCCGAGTGGGGTAGCTCGGCGAGGTCCATCTTCCGGACCACCGCGCGCACCGACCTGGCCCTCACCTCGCCGGCCGTGGCCTCCGCGCGGTCGCGATCCGTGGCGTATGCCAACCCGAGGTGGAAACCGTCGTCCGCGAGTGCCAGTGCGACGGCCCGGCCGATCCCCGAGTCCGATCCCGTCACGACTGCATTGAGTGCGCTGGCATGCATAATTTTGGGTACCCGCGGTTTCCGGGACTCAAACGCCGCGCTATCCGGACGCCGTTCAGGCAGAACACAATCCGATGACAATCACGCATGTCACCGCCCGGGGTGCGGTGGTCGGTCAGCAGTTGCTCGGTGCCGGATCGCCCCGGAACCGCGCGTCCAGGTAGTCCAGGGCGGTGGGAAGACCCAGGACCGCCGTCGAAAGGTGGTCGGGGCTCGGGAAGAGTTCCGACTGCACCCGAACACCGGCCGCGCAGTACCGTGCGATCGTCGTCTCGATCGAGTCGACGGGAATGAGCACGTCGGTCGGGCTGTGCCATTCGAAGATCGGCGCGGTCGGCACACCGGGATACAGCTCGACACTGTTCTCGTCGAGTACTTCCCAGGCCTGCGGGCTGCTCATGAGGTCCGTGGTCTTGGCCACCTCGGTCGCACTGCGACCGGCGCCCGCCGCGAGGATGCCGTTGGTGCACGCATTCGCCATGTCGCTGCGCATGGCCAGACCACGATCGTTGAGCTGCTCACTGATCGGCAGCCGGTCCGGATACTCCCGTTCGAGGCCGAGCGCCGCCGCCATCGCCAGGCCGAACGCGGGATGCGGCTGCATGCCCAGGCCATTGGCCATCTTCCCGATGTTCATCGGTACACCACCCTCGGCGACCCCGACGATATTCAGCTCCGGGGCATACTCCGGCGCGAGAGCCGCAGCCCAGGCCGACGCCATGCCGCCCCCGGAGTAGCCGGCCAGCGCGACAGGACTCTGCGCGACGTTCAGTTCCGGAACCTGCTGCACGGCGCGAATACCGTCGAGGGTGATGAACCCGCCGAGCTTGGCCGCACCGTAGGCGCTGTTGGGTCCCAGGTGGTCGGGAAGGGCGACCGTCCAGCCCCGCTGCAGTGCGAGATTCAGCGCCGGCGCCTCCTTGATCTGAAGGTCCGGGTCGTTGGTGTACAGGGTGCGTGACGGCGCGCACCGCGGTCCGAGCGCGTTGATGATGTGCTGGTAGGACAGCAGCGGACCGTTCACCGGCCGGTTGTGCGGTACCAGCACTGTGCTGACCGAGGAGATTGGGCGGCCCTGCGAATTGGTGGTGCGGTACTTCACCTGCCAGACATCGGTGTCGGGGAACGCGAGCAGCGGAGGCATGGGCCGGGTGGCGATGGGCTGCCCGGCTGCGCTGGACTCGAGGTTCGACGGCTGCACGTAGAAGGGATCCGTCTCGGAGGCAGGGTAGATCGGTGCTGCGGCGGCCACACCTCCCGCGCCGGCCGCGGCGACGCACGCGGTGAAGACCGCGCACAGGGCGCGTGCTGACAGGCCCTTGCTGGGTGAGCGCCCCATATCGCCTCCTGGAATCGAGTTCGAGTGTGACCGAGTTCCCCGGTGTTATCGGTATCCGGGCCGGTCCGTTACGTCACTGCAATCGGACCGGCCCACCCGTCACAGCGGGGCCGCGGGCACGCATCGGCTCAGGGCAGATCGAGATACTCCTCGAGCACCGGCCCTATGACCGCAAGGACCTCCGGCTCGATCATCTGGTTGTGCTCGCACTCGAGCTTCACTTCCCGGATTCGTCCGCTCACCCACTGCGCCCACTCCACGGGTGAGTGCTCCGCAGGTGACGACGCCGCAGTGAAGAACAGCAGATCCCCGTCGAACTGCTGCGGACGGAACTCGTTCATCAGTCTCGACGAGTTCGTGAACCCGAGGCTGATGCGCTCGAGGTGTTGTGGTGTGATCCCCGTCTTCTGCCCGAACGCCTCGTCGAGCAGTTCGACGGCGCGCTCGTAGGTGAGTTCTCCGTCTTCGCCCTCGGACTCGAGGTCGAGCCCGAGACCGTGCAGCAACTCGGACACGGTGAGGCTGTCCGGGGTGGCGTCGGCGTCACCGATCACGTAGCTGTCCATCAGGGCGAGGGTGGCGACGGATTCGCCCTCCCGCCGCAACTCCACCGCGATGGCCTGCGCGATGATGCCGCCGAGGGACCACCCGAGCAGGTGGTACGGCCCGGAACTCTGGATGCTCCGCATTTCGCGCACGTAGTGGTGGGCGAGCTCCTCGATCGAGTCGAAGGTCGGTCCTCCGCTGATGCTCGGCAACTGCAGGCCGTAGACGGGACGGTCCTGCGATAGGTGTTGCAGCAACCCGGCGTAACCCCACGAGAGCCCGATCCCGGGATGGATGCAGAACAGTGGAGGCGTCTCCCCCGTCGGTCGCAGCGGAATCACCACGCGCAGCGCCTCGTCGACGGCTGACTCGCCGCCGCCGTCGGTGTCGATCCGGCGCGCCAGTCCCGCCGGTGTCGGATCGAGGAACATCGACTGCAGCGGGATCCGCCGGCCGAGCCGTTCCTGGAGAACGGTGATGACGCGGGTCGCGACGATCGAGTTGCCGCCGAGGTCGAAGAAGCTGTCCGCCGTCCCGACCCGATCCACTCCGAGCACCTCCGCGAACGCCTCCACGACGACACGTTCGGTCTCGGTGTCGGGTGCGCGGAATGCGGCCGCGGTGGTCCCGAACTCCGGCGCCGGCAACGCCTTGCGGTCGAGCTTGCCCACCGGGGTCATCGGCACCTGATCGAGCACCACCACGGCCGAGGGAACCATATGGGCGGGCAGTCGCTCGGCCGCGTAGGTGCGCAGTTCCGCGGGATCGAGGTCGTGGCCGTCGACGGCGCGCACGTAGGCCGCGAGCAGGGTGTCTCCGGACGGCCCGGTGTGCCCGATCGTGGCCGCGAAGGCCACCGCCGGATGGCGGGCGAGAACGGCGTCGATCTCACCGAGTTCGATGCGGAAGCCCCGCACCTTCACCTGAAAGTCGGTGCGGCCGATGTACTCGACGGTGTGATCCCCGCGCCACCGCACCACGTCACCGGTCCGGTACATGCGCCGTCCGGGCTCGCCGAACGGGCAGGCCAGGAACCGTTCCGAGGTGAGGGCCGCGCGCTTGTGGTACCCCCGCGCCAATCCGGGCCCGGCGATGTACAGCTCACCGGGGACGCCCGCCGGGACGGGTTGCAGCCGCTCGTCCAGTACCAGGTACTCGAAGCCGATGGCGGGAGCACCGATGTTGACCACCCCACCGGGTCGCATCGGGGCGCTGACACTGGCCTGGATGCTCGTTTCCGTCGGACCGTACCCGTTGTGCATGCGGCGGTGGCGGCCCCAGACCTCGACCAGCTCGGGCGGGCACGCCTCGCCGGCCACGGCCAGCATCCGCAGCGTGTCGAGGTCGCGATCCTCCATCGAGGACAGCGCGGTCGGGGTGATGAACGCGTGAGTCACCTGTTCCCTGCGCAGCAGGTCCGCGAGTTCGTCGCCGCCGAAGATGGTCGGCGGGATGATCAGCAGCCGAGCCGAGGCGCCGAACGCCATCATCAGCTCGAACACCGAGGCGTCGAAGCTCGGCGACGCCAGGTGCGACACCGTCGAGTCGAGGGTGACCAGGAAACGCTCGTGCTCTTCCGCGGTGAGGTTGGCGATGCCCCGATGGGTGACGATGACGCCCTTGGGCTTGCCCGTCGAACCCGAGGTGTAGATCAGGTAGGCGGGATGCCCGAGGTGGAGGGGTCGCGTCCGGTCGGCGTCGGTGATCGGCTCCGAGGACACCACTGCCACCTGCTCCGCGAATTCCTCGTCGTCGAGCACCAGCCACGGGACGGATTCCGGCAGATTGTCCCGACGCTCGGCAACGGTGATCCCGACCGATGCCCGGCAGTCGGTGAGCATGTATTCGATGCGATCACGGGGATACGTCGGATCGACGGGCACGAACGCCGCGCCGGACTTGGCCACCGACCAGATCGACACCACCTCTTCGATGGAGCGCGGCATGCCCAGTGCGACGAACGTTTCCGGGCCCACACCGTGGGCCCTCAGGACCCGGGCCAGTCGGTTGGACCATTCGTCGAGTTCGCGGTAGCTGACGTGACGGTCCTCGAAGGTGAGGGCTGTCGCCTCGGGAGCGACGGCCGCCGCGGCGGCGAGGATGTCGGGCCACAGCTCTGGCCGGACCTCCGGCTTGCCGCGGGCTGGAGCCAACTCCTCCTGTTCCGCCTCGTCGAGGATGGGCAGGGTCCCGATGGACTGCTCGGGGTCGGCGGTAGCGGCGGCGAGGACGCGGACGAACCGGTCGGCGATCCTGCGGGCGGTTTCCTCGTCGAAGAGCGACACCGCGAAGTCGAGGCCACCGCTGATCCCGGCGGGGGCACCGGCCGAGTCGAACTGCTCGGCGAGGATGACCTCGAGGTCTTCCTTGACCACCCTCGTCTCGAGATCCACGCCCTCGACCCGCAGGTCCGGCAGCTCGAGCGACGCGCGCTCATTGTTCTGGAACTCGAGAGCCACCTGGAACAGCGGCGAGTAGGACGTGGACCTCCTCGGGTTCAACTCCTCCACCAACCGTTCGAATGGCAGGTCCGAGTGCGCGAACGCGGCGAGATCGCTTTCGCGGATCTGACGGACCAGCTCGGTGAACGTCGTCGCGGGATCGATGCGACTCCGCAAGACAAGCGTGTTGACGAACATGCCGACCATGTCGTCGAGAGCGGTTTCCCCGCGGCCGGCGACCGGTGTCCCGATGACGACGTCATCGGTGCTGCCCAGGCGAGCCAGGAGTACCACGAGGGCGGCATGGACCGCCATGAACATGGTGACGTTGTTCTCCCGGGCGAGCGCTGTCAACCGTCGGTGCAGGTCGGCGTCGATCGCGAACTCCACCCGATCGCCTTCGACACTCTGCTGAATGGGGCGTGGCCGGTCGGTCGGCAACTGGATGACGTCCGGCAGTCCGGCGAGAGTCTGTGACCAGAAGCGGAGCTGACGGTTGATCAGCGACGCCGGATCGTCCTCCGACCCGAGCACGGCGTGCTGCCACAGGGTGTAGTCGGCGTATTGCACCTGCAGCGGCGCCCACTGCGGACCGTCTCCTTCGAGCCGCGCGCCGTACGCGACCATGACGTCCCTCGCCAACGGGGCGAGGGAGAACCCGTCCGCACAGATGTGATGAACCACGATCGTGAGGACGTGATGGTCGGGATCGGTCCGGAAGAGGGCGGCGCGCACGGGCAGGTCGGTGCTGACGTCGAATCCGCGGGACACCAGCTCCCGCATGCGCGCCGGGAGCTCCTCCGCGGTCACCGTGGCGGTCGTGAATTCCGGCCGGACCAGCTCCGCCGGAAGTATCCGCTGGGTCGGTTCGTTGCCGACGGTCGGGAACACCGTGCGCAGCGTCTCGTGCCGCTCGAGCACGTCCGACATGGCCAACCGCAGCGCTTCCTCGTCGAGCCGTCCGGTGAGCCGCACCGCGAGCGGAATGTTGTAGGCGGGCGACGACGGATCGAACTGGTTGAGGAACCACATCCGCTTCTGCGCCAGGGACAGCGGAATCAGCTCGGGTCGCTCGACGGGGGCGAGCGGCGGGCGGGCACCCCCGCCGGGAACGGAACCCTCGCCGATCCGCTCGGCGAGCGATCGCACGTCGGGCGCTTCGAACAGTGCCCGAACTCCGATGTCGGTGTCGAGCGCATCACGGAGCCGGGCGGTGACGCGGGTCGCGACGAGGGAGTTGCCACCGAGGTCGAAGAAGTTGTCGTCGACGCCGATCCGCTCGAGTCCGAGGACGTCGGCGAAGATGTCCGCGATCGTCCGCTCGAGATCGGTGGACGGCGCGCGGAACTCCTTGGTGTGGACGTTGAGTTCCGGCGCCGGCAGCGCCGAACGATCCAGTTTGCCCACCGGTGTCAGCGGGATCTCGTCGAGGAACATGATGCTCGACGGCACCATGTGCGCGGGAAGCCGTGTGGACAGGTGCGCCGTCAACGCGGCCGGGTCGACCCCGCCTTCCGTCAGAGGCAGCAGGTAGGTGACCAGAACGGTGTCTCCGGACGGTCCGGGCACGCCGAGTGTGGCCGAGAAGCTGACGCCCGGGAAGGTGGCGATCTCGGCGTCGATCTCGCCGAGTTCGATGCGGAAGCCGCGGATCTTGACCTGGAAGTCGCTGCGCCCCACATACTCGACCGAGTGGTCGGCACGCCACCGGACGATGTCGCCGGTGCGGTACATCCGCTCCCCCGGCTCACCGTACGGGTTGGCGAGGAAGCGATGGCTGCTGAGCGCGGGCCGCTGGTGGTAGCCCCGCGCCAGGCCGGCGCCGGTGATGTACAGCTCGCCGGGCACACCCACCGCGACGGGCTGGAGCCGGGCGTCGAGGACGAGCTCCTCGACACCGCGGATGGGTCCGCCGATCGTGATCGGCTCGCCCACCGCCAACGGGTCGCTGATGTTGGCCATCACGGTGGTCTCCGTGGGGCCGTACCCATTGAACAGGTTGTGGCCGGGGGCCCACCGCGTCACCAGTTCCGGCGGGCACGCTTCCCCACCGACGGTCACGTGCTGGAACTCGTCGAGATCCGTGGGATCGACCGTGGCCAGAGCAGCCGTGGTCACGAAGGCGTGCGTGACGTGTTCGGCACGGATCAGTTCGGCCAGCTCGGCACCGCCGTAGACGGTCGGTGGGGCGATCACCATGGTTGCGCCGACGCCGAAGGCCTGCAGGTACTCGAAGATCGACCCGTCGAAGCTCGGAGTGGAGAAGTGCAGCGTGCGCGAGGTCTGGGTGGCCCCGAATCGCTGACGCTGATCCTCGGCGAAGTTGTCGAGTCCCTCGTGCGTGACCACGACGCCCTTCGGTTTACCGGTCGAACCCGACGTGTACACGATGTACGCAGCGTTGTCAAGGCTGATCGGCGACTTCCGATCCGAATCTGCCACGGGCAGAGCCGGTTTCGCCTGGCACGCCTTCTCGAACTTCGGGGAGTCGAGCAGCAGCCACGGCACCGTGTCGGGGAGGTCCTTCTCGTATGCCGTCGTGGTGAGTCCGATGGTGGCACCGGAATCGGTGAGCATGTGCTCGATGCGGTCGATCGGGTAGTTGGGGTCGACCGGGACGAAGGCTGCGCCCGTCTTGGCGACCGCCCAGACAGCGAGAACGGACTCGATGGACCGGGGAATTCCCAGCGCCACGAACGCCTCCGGGCCCGCGCCGCGCGCGATCAGAACACGCGCCAACTGGTTCGAACGCTCGTTCAGTTCGCGGTAGGACACGTTCCGGCCCTCGAAGGTGAGAGCCGTGCGGTTCGGATCGAGCGCGGCCGCGTCCTCGAAGATCTGTGGGAGGGTCCGGACCGAGAAACCGGGGCGCCCCCGCACCGGAGCGAACTCGGCGAGTTCGGACTCGGTGAGCAATTGCATGTGCGCCAGGGGGATCTCGGGCCGATCGGCGATGGCGGCGAGTACTCGCTGCAGGCGATCCGCGATCTCGTCGATCGCGCGCTCCTCGAACACCTCCGGCAGGTACTCGAATTTCAGGTTCAGTCGCTCGTCACCGGACGCAACCACGGCGAGCGGATAGTGCGCCGAGTCCTTGCCCCCGATACCCGTGACGAACATGCCGGCGATATCGGTGTGCTCGGTCAGCCCGTCCTTGTCCACCGGATACGACTCGAACACGGTCAGCGTGTCGAAGCCCGCCCCGAGCCCGGCCACCGACTGGATGTCGGTGAGCCCCACGTAATGGTGATCGAGCAATGCCGCCTGCTCGCTCTGGACGCGGGTGAGCAGCTCTCCCAACGGTTCCCGGGGGTTCAGCGCCACCCGGACCGGCAGGGTGTTGATGAACAGACCCACCATCGACTCGATGCCGGGGATCTCCGGCGGCCGGCCCGACACGGTTCCGCCGAACACCACATCGGTGCGTCCGATCAGTCCACCCAGCACGATGCCCCATGCCGTCTGCACGACCGTGTTGAGGGTCAGTCCGCGCTCACGGCTCAGCTCACGCAGGCGGGTGGTCTGTTCCTCCGACAGGGTGAAGGCGGTTTCCTCGGCCATCGCCGAATGCGCTTCGGCACGGTCCATCGGCGCGAGCAGCGTCGGTTCGTCCACTCCGTCGAGAGCGGCGCGCCACGCCGCGAGTGACTCGGTGATGTCGTGGCGTCGCATCCACGACAGGTAGTCGCGGTACGAGTGCACCCGCGGCAGCAGGCTGCCGTCGGCGTCGGTGGCGTACAGGGTAAGCAGGTCACGGATGACCAGCGGCGTCGACCAGCCGTCGAGCAGGATGTGGTGATTGGTCAGGACCAGCCGGTAGTCCTGGTCCGTGAGCCGGATCAGCGCGAGCCGCAGCAGCGGTGCCTGCGACATGTCGAACTTGACCGCCCTGTCTCGCTCCAGGATCCGGTCGTAGTCCCGCTCGGTCTCGGCCGGTTCCAGATCCGAGAGGTCGAACTCGGACCACGGCAGGACGACACCGTTCTGGATGATCTGGGCGGAGGCCCCCGCGCTGTCGTGGACGAATGCGGCCCGCAGGTTGGGATGCCGATCGAGCAGTGCCTGGCCGGCGCGGCGGATCCGGTCGGCATCGACCTGCCCGCGCAGTTCGAGGGTCAGCTGAACGAGATACGGGTCCACGGCGGCGTCGGAGAACTGCGCGTGGAACAGCAGGCCCGACTGCAGGGGTGACAGCGACCAGATGTCCGCGAGTGCCGGGAAGCGGTCCTCGAGGCGGTCGATCGCGGTCTGGTCGAGGCTGACGAGGTCGAGGTCGGACGGCGTCACCCCGCCCGAACCGGGCCGCGACACATGGACAGTCAACGCGGTGAGTGCCTGCACCCAGAGTTCGGCGAGTTCACGTACCTCCGCCTCGGTCAGGACACCGGCCGGGAACGCCCATGTCGCGCGCAACCGGTTTCCGTCGGCGGCGGCGTCGGTGACGGCGTTGATGTCGAGCACCGAGGCGACCGGGATGTCGGAGGCGGGAACGTCGTCGAGCTTGGTGTCGCTCACCGGAACCCACGGGTGTCCGTGGGTATCGGTCGACGTTGTCCCGCCCAGCCGTCCGAGGTAGTTGAACGTGACTTGAGGTTGGCGCAGCGCGCGCAGTTCTTCTGCAGTGTCCGGGTTCAGATACCGCAGCATGCCGTAGCCGATGCCGTGGTCGGGGATGGCGAGCAGTTGCTCCTTGATCGCCTTGATCGCCGAGCCGGCGGCCCGGCCACCGTCGAAGGCCTCGTCGAGGTCGATGCCCGACAGGTCCAGGCGCACCGGGAACATCGCGGTGAACCAACCGACGGTGCGGCCGAGGTCCGCACCCGGCAGCACCTGGTCTTCACGACCGTGGCCTTCGAGATTGACCAGTGACTGGGCCCAGCCTGCACCGTGGGTGCGCCGCGCCGACCGGGCACGCCACCGCGCCAGTGCCAGCGCCAGTCCCGCGAGCAGGCCGTCGTTGACTCCGCCGTGATATGCCTCGGGCACCTTCGTGAGAAGTGCGTCGGTCACGTCGGTGGGCACTTCGACGGTCAGCTTCTCCACGGTGCCCGCCACGTCGACGTCCGGGTCGAGTGGCCGCGACCCGATCAGCGGGTCGTCACCGCTGAGCACCTCGCGCCACAGGTCGAGTTCCCCGGCGCGGTCCACGGCAGCGCCGGCGAGACCGTGGGACCACCGGCGCATCGACGTACCGACCGGCTCGAGGACCGGTTCCTGGCCCGCGGAGAGCTGCGCCCACACGGTGGCCAGGTCGGGGACGAGGATCCGCCACGACACCCCGTCGACCACGAGGTGATGAGCGACCACCAGCAACCGTCCGCCGCCGTCACCGGCGTCGAACCACACCAGCTGCAACATGACACCGGCCACCGGGTCCAGTCGTCCCGCGGCCTCGTCGAGTTCGCGGGTGGCGATCTCGACGAAGGCGGAACCGGTCACCGCGGGCACCTCGACGCGGTGGAGGAACTCGCGGACGTCGACGGACCCGGGCCCGCGCACCTCGATACGCCACCGTGGTGCGGGCCCGGCCAGGCGGGCGCGCAGCATGTCGTGGTGATCGACGACCACCTGGACCGTGCGCTCGAGCATCGTGCGGTCGGTTGCCGGGGGCAGGGCGAGCAGCGCCGTCTGGGTGTAGCGGCGGAAGTCGCCGCCGCGTTCGAGCAGCCACGACGTGATGGGGGTGGTCGGCATGTCGCCCACCCCGCCACCGGGCAACTCCTCGAGGACGACCACGTCGGCAGCCCCGGCCCAGGACGCCACCTCGGCGAGGGTGGCCACCGTCTTGGCCTCGAACACGTCCCTCGGGGTGAGCACCACACCCGCAGCCTTGGCGCGGGCCACCAACTGGATCGACATGATGCTGTCACCGCCGAGCGCGAAGAACGAATCCTCCACACCCACCGAGTCCAGTCCGAGAACCTCGGCGAACAACGTGGCCAGCACCGTTTCCATTTCGGTGGTGGGTGCCCGGCTCGCGGACACCCGGGCGCCGAAGTCCGGTTCGGGCAGCGCGCGGCGGTCGAGCTTGCCGTTGCCGGTGAGCGGCAGGGCGTCGAGGACGACGAGGGTCGCGGGAACCATGTAGGACGTGAGCTGGGTGCCGAGGAATTCCAGCGCCGAGGACACCTCCACGGTGGACCCGGACTCGGGCACCACATATCCGATCAGCCTGTTGCCCCCGTGGCCGTCGTCGCGGGTCAGGACGACGGCCTGCGCGATCCCGCGGTAGCGGAGCAACGCCGACTCGATCTCACCGAGTTCGATGCGGAAACCGCGGATCTTGACCTGGAAGTCACTGCGGCCCAGGTATTCGAGTTGCCCCCCGGCGTTCCAGCGCGCCAGGTCGCCGGTCCGATACATCCGTGTGCCGGACCCGAGCGGGTCGGCGACGAACCGGGTGGAGCTGAGCGCCGCACGGCCGAGGTAGCCCCGGGTGACCTGCTCGCCGGACACGTACATTTCGCCGATGGTGCCCGGCGGTACGGGATGCAGGCGCCGGTCGAGCACGTGCACACGCAGCCCGGCGATGGCGCGTCCGATCACACTGGCCGAGGCCGACTCGGCGAACACGCGGTCGAGCCGCAGGTAGCTGACGTGAACGGTGGTCTCGGTGATGCCGTACATGTTGACCAGGGCCGGCGCGGAGTCGTCGTGCCGGGCATACCAGCGTCCCAGTTGACCGAGGTCGAGGGCCTCTCCACCGAAGATCACGTACCGCAACGCCAGTGCAGCTGCGGTCACGTCGATCTCCGAGACGATCCGGTCGGTCTCGGCCAGTTGGTAGAACGCAGTCGGCGTCTGGTTGAGGACCGTCACCTGCTCGTTGCGGAGCAGTTCGTGGAACATTTCCGGTGACCGGGCGGTGTAGTAGTCGACGACCACCAGTCGTCCGCCGTAGAGCAGCGGTCCCCACAACTCCCACACGGAGAAGTCGAAGGCATACGAGTGGAACATCGTCCAGACGTCGTTCTCGTCGAATCCGTACAGCGGCTGGGTGTTCGCGAAGAGGGTGAGCACGTTGCGGTGTGAGACGACCACACCCTTCGGGCGGCCCGTCGACCCGGAGGTGTAGATCACGTAGGCCACCGACGACGCATCGAGGGCGGTGACCCGATCGTCGTCCGTGATCGCCGCCGGTGACAGCCGGCCGAGATCGGCGTCGGTCTCGATGTCGTCGAGGAGGATGACGGGCGTCCCGGATTCCGGAAGCGCCGATGCGTCGCCGACGGTGGTGATCACACAGTTCGGTGCGGCGTCCTCGAAGACGAACGCCAGCCGGTCTGCGGGATAGGTGATGTCGACCGGAAGATATCCACCGCCCGACTTGATCACGGCGAGCAACGCGACGATCAGATCGCAGGTACGTGGAAGCGCTACCGCGACGAGGGTTTCCGGGCCGACTCCACGCGAGATGAGCAACCTCGCCAACCGGTTGGAGCGGTCGTCGAGCTCGCGGTACGTGTACGCCACGTCCTCGGAGGTGACCGCGGTGGCCTGGGGGAACCGGGCGACGGTCTGCGCGAAGCGGTCCGCCAGTGTGTCGTGACCGGCATCGACGCCGACGGTGTTCCACTCGGTCGCCATGGCGGCCCGTTCGGCGGCGTCGGTGAGTTCGATGTCACCGACGGGGCCGTGCGGATCGGCGGTCACCGCACCGAGGACCCGCAGGAACCGGTCAGCGATGGTGCGCACGGTTCCGGCGTCGAACAGGTCGGTGGCGTAGACGAACGCCGCGGTGATCCCGGCTGCGGTCCCCTCCTCGTCGAAGCGTTCCTCGACGCTGAGCTGCAGGTCGAATTTGGCCACCTCGAGGTCGAAATCGACTGCCGTAGCGGTCAATTCCGGAAGCTCGAGACGTGGGGTCTCGTTGTTGCGGAATTCGAGCAGCACCTGGAACAGCGGGGAATGCGCGGTGGACCGTTCCGGTGCCAGCACGTCGACCAACCGCTCGAACGGCACGTCCGAATGGTGGAATGCCGCGAGGTCGGTGGCCCGCACCTGATCGATGAGTTCGCCGAAGCCCCCGGCGGGGTCGACGGCGGCCCGCAGGACGAGGGTGTTGACGAACATGCCGACCATCTCGTCGAGTGCCGCCTCACCGCGACCGGCGATCGGTGTCCCCACCGCGATGTCCTCGGTGGACGACAACGCCGACAACAACACGGACAGGGCTGCGTGCACGGCCATGAACATGGTCGAGTTGTGTTTGCGCGCCAACGCAGACAGCGAACGGTGCAGCTCGGCCGGAATCGTGAAGTCGACCTGGGCGCCGCGGAACGACTGCTGAACCGGCCGGGCGCGGTCCGTGGGCAGCTGCAGGATCTCGGGCAGGTCCGCGAGCTGCTCTGTCCAGTACCGCAGTTGCTGGGAGATGAGGGACTCGGAGTCACTTTCGCTGCCGAGTTGTTCGAGCTGCCACAGCGTGTAGTCGGCGTACTGCACCGACAGGGGGCTCCACTGCGGTGCGCTACCCGCGATGCGGGCCGCGTAGGCCGCCATCACGTCCCTGGCGAGCGGAGTGAGTGAAAAGCCGTCGGCACAGATGTGGTGCACCACGATGACGAGCACGTGCTCGTCCGGCGCGAGAGCGAACAGTGCCGAACGAATCGGCACGTCGGCGGTCACGTCGAACCCTGCGGTCGCGAGCGCGGCAATGTGCTCGTGGAGTTCGCTGTCCGCCACGTCGGCAATCTCGAGATTCGGTGTCCACTGTCCGGGCGAGAGCACGACCTGCGTCGGTTCCCCATCGTGGGAGGGGAACACGGTGCGCAGCGATTCGTGCCGGACGAAGACGTCGGTGACGGCCGCGCGCAGCGACTCCACGTCCAGCCGTCCGGTCAGCCGCACCGCGAGCGGAATGTTGTACGCGGCGGACGAGGTGTCGAACTGGTTGAGGAACCACATGCGCTTCTGCGCGAGCGACACCGGCACGTGCTCCGGTCGCTGCCTCGGCTCGAGCGGAACCCTGGCATGGTCGCCGTCCCCGGCGGGGGCGAACGCGGTCGATTCGATCATGCGGGCGAGAGCGTGGATCGTCGGCGCCTCGAACAGGGTGCGCACTCCGATCTGGGTGTCCAACTCGGCGGTGAGCCGGGCGGCCACGCGGGTGGCGATGAGCGAGTTACCACCGATGTCGAAGAAGTTGTCGTCGATGCCGACCCGCTCGATCCCGAGGACGGTGGTGATGACGTCGGCGATGGTGTGCTCGAGCACCGTGGACGGCGGGCGGAACTCGTCCGTCGTCGGCAGGAACTGTGGTTCCGGTAGAGCCGCCCGGTCGAGCTTGCCCACCGGGGTCAACGGGATCTCGTCGAGAATCATGATGCTCGACGGAACCATGTGGGCGGGCAGCAGTTCCGCCGCCCACTGCTTCAGCTCCGGCGGCTCGAGTGTTGCGTCGGCCTCGGGCAGCACATAGGACACGAGTGCGGTGTCACCCGTCGGCCCCGGGCGCCCGAGAGTGACGGCGAACGCCACGGAGGGATGCCCGGCGAGGGCACTGTCGATGTCACCGAGTTCGATGCGGAAACCACGAACCTTGACCTGGAAGTCGCTGCGGCCGAGGTATTCCGCTGTTCGATCCGGACGCCAGCGCGCGAGGTCACCGGTACGGTACATGCGCTCGCCCGGCTCACCGAACGGATTCGCGATGAACCGTTCGCTGGTGAGCCCCGCCCGCGCATGGTAGCCGCGGGCAAGTCCTTCACCGCTGATGTACAGCTCCCCGGCGACACCGACGGGGACCGGCTGCAGCCAGGCGTCGAGGATGACCTCGGCGGTACCACGGATCGGTCCGCCGATCGTCACGGGCTCGCCGGCTTCCAGGGGATCACTGAGGTTGGCGACGATGGTGGACTCGGTGGGGCCGTAGGCGTTGAGCATATTTCGGCCCGGGGCCCAGCGCGTTACCAGTTCCGGCGGGACGGCCTCGCCCCCGACCGCCACGGTACGGAAGCCGTCGAGGCCTTCCGGGTCCACCGACGCCAGCGCGGCGGGAGTGATGAATCCGTGGGTGATGCCCTCGGACCGGATCAGTTCGGTCAGTTCGTCACCGCCGTAGACGGACGTCGGCACGATCACCATGGTCGCGCCGACCGCGAAGGTCATCAGGTAGTCGAGGACCGACGCGTCGAAGCTCGGCGACGAGAAGTGCATCGTCCTCGACGTGGAGTCGGTCCCGTACCGGGCGCGCTGTTCTTCGGCGAAGTTGTCGAGGCCACGGTGGCTGACCACCACACCCTTCGGGGTGCCCGTCGATCCCGAGGTGTAGATCATGTACGCCGGGTGCGCGAATCGCAGTGGCACGACACGCTCGTCGTCGGTGACCGGATCGGCCGACATCTCGGCTGCGGCAGTGACCGTCTCGGGGTCGTCGAGCGTCAACCACGTGGTCGTGGCGGCCGGCAACCGGCCGCGGTCCGCGTTCACGCACACACCGAACCTGCAGCCCGAATCGCCGAGCATGTGTTCGACTCGCTCACGCGGGTAGCCCGGATCGACCGGCACGAACGCTGCACCCGTCTTGGCGATCGCCCACACTGCGACGATCGATTCGAGGGCGCGCGAAATGCCCAGGGCGACGAAATCTTCCGGTCCGACACCGCGGCGGAGCAGCAGTCGCGCGAAGCGGTTGGACCGTTCGTCGAGTTCCCGGTAGGTCAACCGGCGGTGTGAGGCCACGACCGCGGTGGCGTCACCGGCCGCCGCGGCGGTCTCCGCGAACATCGCCGGCAGTGTCCGCACGGAACGGCCCGGCAGTCCCCGGACCGGAACCAGCGCGGTCTCCTCGGCCTCGGTGAGCAGCCGCAACTGTGCCAACCGCAGATTCGGCCGCTCGGCGAGTGCCATCAGGGCCCGGACCACTCTGTCACCGATGCGGGCGACGGCGTCACCGTCGAACAAGGTGGGAACGTACTCGAGTTTCAGTTGCAGGCGTTCGTGCGCGGAGGCGATCACCGCCAGCGGATAGTGCGCGGCGTTGGCGCGGTCGTGCACGTCGAGAACGTTCATGCCGGCGATGTCGGTGTTCTCGGTGAGGCCCGCCCGGTCCACCGGATACGATTCGAACACCGTCAGGGTGTCGAAAACGGCGCCGTCGCCGCCCACGCCCTGAATGTCGGTGAGCCCCAGATAGTGGTGATCGAGCAACGCCGCCTGCTCACTCTGAATGCGCTCGAGCAACTCCCCCAGCGTCTCCGACGGATCGAGCACGACGCGAACCGGCAGCGTGTTGATGAACAAGCCGATCATCGATTCGATTCCGGGGATCTGCGGGGGCCGGCCCGACACGGTGCCACCGAAGACCACATCGGTGCGGCCGGTCAAGCTGCCCAACACAATTCCCCATGCCGTGCGAATCAAGGTGCTCAGCGTGATGCCCCGCTCTCGGGCGAGCGCGCTGAGGAGTTCGGTGTCGTCGTCGTCGAGTTCGACGATCAGTTCACTCGATTCGTCGGTGCTCTGGGCGGCCGCGTCGGCCGGTGCGAGCAGGGTGGGTCCTTCCAGACCGGCAAGGGCGCGTGCCCAGACGCCGAGCGACTCCTCGGTGCTGCGATGCGACATCCAGGCGAGGTAGTCACGGTAAGGGTTCACCCGGGGCAGCGCGGCGGTGTCGCCCGCGGTGGCGTACAGCGTCAGCAGGTCGCGGATCAGCAACGGCATGGACCAGCCGTCGAGGAGGATGTGGTGGTTGGTGACCATCAAATGTTGTTCGTCCCCGCCCACCTGCATGAGCGTGAACCGGATGAGCGGCGGGGTGGACATGTCGAACCCACGTCGCCGGTCGGCGTCGGCGACGCGGTCCATCTCGGCTGCACGCGCGTCGGCGTCGAGACCGGACAGGTCGATCTCCGTCCACGGCAGCTCCACCTGCCGGGAAATCGCCTGGATCGGGGTGCCACCTTCGTCGTAGACGAACGATGCCCGCAGATTCGCGTGCCGGTCGAGCAGGGCCTGCCCCGCCAACCGCAGCCGCGCCGAATCCGCACCGCGGAGCTCGATCGTCATCTGCACGGTGTACGAATCGATCGACTCTTCGGCCAGGAGTGCGTGGAACAGCAGACCGGACTGCAACGGCGACAGCGACCAGATGTCGGACAGCGCGGGGAAGCGGGCCTCGACGCGGTCGATCGTGTCCTGGTCGAGGGACACCAGGTCCAGGTCCGACGGGGTGATTCCGCCGGCGTCGGGGCGGGACGCGTAGGTGGTGAGCGCGGTCAGCGCCTGCACCCACAGTTCCGCGAGTTCCCGCACCTCGGTCACGTCGAGTACACCCGCCGCGTAGGCCCACGTCGCGCGCAGCTGCGGGCGGTCCTCGACCTCGGTGGTGACGGCGTTGATGTCGATGGCGGAGGTGACGGGTGTGTCGAGGTCCTGGGCGCGGTCCATGTCGACTTCACCGGTCGGCGCCCACCCGGCGCGGGTCGCGGCCTCGGAGAGGTCGGCGGCGAACCGGCCCAGGTAGTTGAAGCTGATCTGAGGCAGCGAGCGATCCGCGAGCACGGGTCCGGTGTCGGGGTTCAGGTACCGCAGCATGCCGTAGCCCATGCCGTGGTCGGGGATGGCGAGCAGTTGCTCCTTGATCGCCTTGATCGCCGAGCCGGCGGCCCGGCCACCATCGAAGGCCTCGTCGAGGTCGATGCCCGACAGGTCCAGGCGCACCGGGAACATCGCCGTGAACCAGCCGACGGTGCGGCCGAGGTCGGCACCGGGGACCACCTGGTCTTCTCGCCCGTGGCCTTCGAGGCTGACGAGCGTGCCGTCGACGGGCCGCCCATGGGCACCGGTGACGAGCCGGGACCTGCGCCACTGTGTGACGGCCATCGCGAGTGCGGTGAGCAGCCCGTCGTTGACGCTGCCGTGGATCGCGTCCGGCACGGCGGTGAGGATCGCCTCGCTGACCTCGGCCGGCAGCTCGACGGTGATCCTGCCGACGGTGGCGTTCACATCGATGTTCGGATCGAGTGGTCGGCTACCGATCAGCGGGTCCTCGCAGTCGAGGATCCGCTGCCAGAGGTCGAGTTCGACGGCCCGCTCACCCGCCTGGTCCACCAGTCCGTGCGCCCAGCGCCGCATCGACGTGCCGACCGGCTCGAGGACCGGCTCCTGACCCGCCGAAACCTGCGCCCACGCCGTCGCGAGATCGGGCACCAGAATCCGCCACGACACCCCGTCGACCACCAGGTGGTGTGCGACCACGAGTAACCGGCCGCCGGCGTCACCGGCATCCAACCAGACCACCTGAAGCATCGAACCCGACGCCGGGTCGAGACGGTCCAGTGCCGCATCGAGTTCCGCGATGACGGCGCCGGCGAACTCGGAGGTGCCAGGAGCTGCGGACACGGGCACCCGACGCAGAATGTTGCGCGCGGCCACCGAGCCGACCGGGCACGCCTCGAGATGCGACTCGTCGGTCCCGACGATCAGCTGTGCCCGCAACATGTCGTGCCGGTCGAGTACAGCCTGGAACGTCTCGATCAACGGTTCGATCGCGCGCAGATTCGGGGGCGCGGTCAGCAACATCGACTGCGACATGCGGTTGAACTCGCCACCGCGCTCGAGGAGCCACGCGGTGATGGGGGTGGTCGGCATGGCACCGACGCCGCCACCGGGCAGCTCTTCGAGCACCACCACGTCGGAGTCGCCCACCCAGGACGCCACCGCCGCCAGCCCGGCCACCGTCTTGGCCTCGAACACGTCCCGTGGGGTCAGCACCACACCCGCCGACTTGGCGCGGGCCACCAATTGGATCGACATGATGCTGTCGCCGCCGAGTGCGAAGAACGAATCCTCCACGCCCACCGACTCGAGTCCGAGGACTTCGGCGAACAGGTCGGCCAGCACCGATTCCATCTCCGAGACCGGTGCGCGCCCCGACGACACGCGGGCGCCGAAGTCCGGCTCAGGCAGTGCCCGCCGATCCAGCTTGCCCGCCGGGGTCAGCGGCAGCGCGTCGAGAACGATCAACGCGGACGGCACCATGTAGGGCGCAAGGAAGCTGCCGACGAAGGTGAGGACGGCCTCCGGCTCGAGCTCGGCGCCGTTGGTCGGCACGACGTAGCCGACGAGCCGGTTCACCCCGGTACTGCCCTTGTGCGCCGACACCACCGAATGGGCCACGCCCGGGTAGCGGGCGAGGGCCGTCTCGATTTCGCCGAGCTCGATGCGGAAGCCGCGGATCTTCACCTGGAAGTCGCTGCGGCCCAGGTACTCCAGTTGTCCGTCGCGGTTCCACCGCGCCAGGTCACCGGTCCGGTACATCCGGGCGCCGAGGCCGCCGTACGGGTTGGCGACGAACCGCTCGGCCGTCGTGCCGGCCCGGTTCCGGTAGCCCCGCGCGAGTCCTGAACCGGTGACGTACAACTCGCCGGTCACCCCGTTCGGCACCGGGTGCAGCCGCGAATCGAGCACCATTTCGCCCGTACCCAGCGGCGGCCTGCCGATGGTGACGGGTTCGCCGGGCACCATCGGACCGGTCACGCTCGACACCACGGTCGCTTCGGTGGGGCCGTAAGCGTTGAACATCCGCCGGTCTGCGGTGACCCACTGCGCCACCAGCTCCTGCGGGCACACATCACCACCGGTCACGACACATTCGAGGTGATCGAGATTCACGGGTTCCACCGACGCCATCGCAGCAGGGGTGATGAACGCGTGGGTGACCCGGCCCTCACGAAGTACATCGGCGAGTTCGGCGCCGCCGATGACAGTCGAGGGCGCAATGACCATCGTCGCCCCGGACCCGACGGCGAGCAGCAGCTCGAGGATTGAGGCGTCGAAGCTCGGGGAGGAGAAGTGCAGGGTCCGCGAGGTCGCGGTGATGCCGAATCGGGTGCGTTCGTCCGTCGCGAAATTCGCCAGGCCCCGGTGGGTGACGGCGACGCCCTTCGGCATGCCGGTCGATCCTGACGTGTAGATCAGATACGCGGTGTTGTCCAAGGCGACGGGCAGCGTTCGGTCGGCATCGGTGACGGCAGCCGACGACTGTTCGGCCAGGTCGTCACCGAGCTCGTGTGCGTCCACGACCAGATAGTCGACGCATTCAGGAAGAGCGGACCGGAACTCGGTCACCGTCAGGGCCAGCTGCGCGCCCGAGTCGGTCAGCATGTGCACGATGCGGTCGGTCGGGTAATCCGGGTCCACCGGCACGAACGCGGCGCCGGTCTTGGCCACCGCCCACAGGGACAGAACCGATTCGACGGACCGGCCCATTGCCAGCGCCACCACCGATTCGGGGCCGACGCCGCGGCCGATCAGTAGGCGGGCCAGCCGGTTCGATCGCTGATCGAGATCCCGGTTCGACACCTCCCGACCCTGGTAGATCAGTGCGGCCGCCTCCGGATCCGTCGCTGCAGCGGCCGCGAGCAGTTCGGGAAGTGTGCGCAGCTCGGTGTCGGGTGCGTCCATCACCGGGGTGAGCGCGGCGCGCTCGGAGGCCACCATCAGCTCGATGTCCCCGACGGCGCGCTCCGGATCCGCCGTGGCGGCGTCGAAGATCCGCTGCAGGTAATCGGCGAAACCGGCGATCGTCGACGCGTCGAACAGACTCGCCGCGTACGTGAAGGCGGCCGAGATGCCCGCCGGCTCCCCCGACACCCCGAACTCCTCCGTCAGGGTCAGCTGGAGATCGAAATTGGAGATGTCGGTGGCGAGGTCGAGCCCCGTGACGGTCAGCCCGGGCAGCTCGAGACGTGGCCGCTCGTTGTTGCGGAACTCGAGTACCACCTGGAACAGCGGTGAATGCGACGTCGCACGTTCGGGCGAGATGGCGTCCACCAGTCGCTCGAACGGGAGGTCCGAGTGATGGAAAGCGCTGAGGTCGGTATCGCGGACTTTGGCCAGGAGTTCGGAGAAGGAGCAACCCGGCTTCACCGGGGTGCGTAGCACGAGGGTGTTGACGAACATGCCCACCATGTCGTCGAGGGCAGCGTCACCACGACCGGCGATCGGCGTTCCCACCGCGACGTCATCGGTGTCGCCGAGCCGGGCGAGCAGGACGGCCAGGGCCGCGTGCACTGCCATGAAGACACTCGAATTGTGTTCTCTCGCTGTGGTGATCAACCGGCTGTGCACCTGGGGGTCGATGCTGAACGAGTGGACACCACCGCGGAAGGACTGCTGGGTCGGCCGTGGACGGTCCGTGGGCAGCGCCAGCAACTCCGGAAGTCCGGCGAGGGTTCGGGTCCAGTAGTCGAGCTGGGCGGCGAGCAGACTGTCCGGGTCGTCGGCGCTGCCGAGCACCCGGTGCTGCCAGAGCGCGAAGTCGGCGTACTGCACGGTCAGTGGCGCCCAGTCGGGTGCCTGGCCACCGGTGCGGGCGGCGTACGCGGTCATCACGTCCCGGGCGAGGGGCGCCATCGAGAAGCCGTCCGCGCTGATGTGATGCACGACGATGACCAGCACGTGGTCCTCGGGTGCGGTGCAGAACAGGGCCGCGCGCACCGGCACCGCGACCGTCACATCGAATCCGGCGCCGGCCAGACGCGCAATGTGTTGCGGGAGGTCGTCTTCCGATGTTTCGACGGGGGTGAGATCCGGCACCACGTCCTCGGTGTCGAGGACGACCTGGACGGGTTCGCCGTCGACCATCGGGAAGCGGGTGCGCAGCGACTCGTGCCGTTCCAGGACGTCGGCGACGGCGTCCTGCATGGCGTCGTCGTCGAGGTCACCGGTCAGTCGCACCGCGAGCGCGATGTTGTAGGCGGGCGAATCGATGTCGAACTGGTTGATGAACCACATGCGCTTCTGCGCCAGCGACACCGGCACCCGCTCCGGCCGATCGCCGGCGACCAGCGGTGGACGCTCGGCGTTGTGGACGGCCTCGGACTCGATCCGCGTGGCCAGCGTGGCGACGCTCGGGGCGTCGAAGATTTCCCGGACACCGATGCGGCTGCCCAGTGCCGCATTGACCCGAGCCACCAACCGTGTGGCCACCAGGGAGTTGCCGCCGAGGTCGAAGAAGCTGTCGTACACGCCGATCCGCGGTGCTCCGAGGAGGTCCGCGAAAATTGAGGCGAGGATCTCCTCGATCGGATTGCGTGGAGTCACGAATTCGGTTGACGGGCTCAAGAACTCCGGCTCTGGTAACGCACCGCGATCCAACTTGCCGGTGGCGCCGAGGGGGAACCGGTCGAGCACCATGATGCGGGTGGGCACCATGTACGCAGGCAGCGACTCGGCCGCGGTGTCGCGAATGTCGGCGGTGTCGATCTCCACGCCGGCCACCGGGATCACATAACCGACCAGGCTCTCCCCCGTCGCCTCGCTGCGATGCACGGTCACCACGGCCTGCGCCACCGACGGATGCGCCAGCAGCGCGGCCTCCACCTCGCCGAGCTCGATCCGCTGTCCGCGCAGCTTCACCTGGAAGTCGCGCCGGCCGATGTACTCGACGTTGCCGTCGGCACGCCACCGGACGATGTCGCCGGTGCGGTACATGCGCTGACCAGGCTCGCCGAACGGGTTGGCCACGAAGCGGTCGGAGGTGAGGTCGGGACGCCCGACATATCCGCGGGCCAATTGGACACCGGCCAGGTACAGCTCACCGTGTACGCCGACCGGCACCGGATGCAGGCGGGCGTCGAGGACGTAGAGCTGGGTGTTCCACACCGGGGCACCGATCGGCACCGACACCCGGTCGGCCTCGGTGCATTCCCAATAGGTGACGTCGACGGCGGCTTCCGTCGGGCCGTACAGGTTGTGCAGCGCCGCCGTTCCGAAGTCCCGGAAGGCGTCGGCCGTGGCAGGCGGGAGCGCCTCACCGCTGCAGAACACCTGGCGCAGCGAACCGCACAGGTCGGGCTCCGCGCCCGCGGTGAACACGGCGAGCATCGACGGCACGAAGTGCATGGTCGTGACCTGATGGTCGGCGATCACGTGTGACAGATACGTGGGGTCGCGGTGACCGTCCGGCGCCGCGAGCACCAGCCGGGCTCCGACCTCGAGCGGCCAGAACAGTTCCCACACCGACACGTCGAATGTGACGGGTGTCTTCTGCAGCACCACGTCCGTGTGGTCCAGGTGATAGGTGTCCTGCATCCACAGCAACCGATTCGCGATGGCCCGGTGGCTCACCGCAACGCCCTTGGGCCTACCGGTGGAACCGGAGGTGTAGATCACGTAGGCCGTCGAATCGGGATGGATGGATCCGCCCCGCTCGGCGTCGGTGATCGGTGTGCTCGTCCGGGCCGCCAGGTTGAGGGTGTCGATTTCGATCGCGGAGCTCCCGGCTTCGCTCATGAGCCCTTCGGAGCGATCACGGGCCGAGGTGAGGACACACGTCGGCGCGGCGTTGTCGAGGACGTAGGCGATACGCGACGCCGGATGGTCGGGATCGAGGGGAACGTAGGCGGCCCCGGTCTTCTCGACCGCATAGATGGCGATCATCAATTCGAGCGAACGCCGCAACGACACGGCCACCCGGGATTCCGGACCGACGCCGCGGGCGAGGAGTTCGCGGGCGAGCCGGTTGGCGCGGGCATCGAACTCCGCGTACAGCAATTCGTCTTCCCCGAACACCACTGCCACCGCGTCCGGCGTGCGCCGCACCTGGGCCTCGAAGAGGCTGACCAGGGTGGCCGAGGACGGTACGACGGTGGTGGTGTCGTTCCACTCCTGCAGGATCCGGCGGTTCTCGTCGGGGCCGCTCAACTCGATGTCGCCGACCTTCGCCTCGGCGTGGGTAGTGACGGTGTCGAGCAGCGTGACGAACCGTTCCGCGAGGGCGGCCATCGTGGACGGCTCGAACAGCTCTGCGGCGTAGGAGAATTGGGCGTCGATCGGGCCGGGTGCGCCGGAACTCTCGATGTGCTCGGTGAGGATCACCTGCAGGTCGAATTTGGCGGCACCGGTCTCGAGCCCCTGGACTTCCACCTCGAGCCCGGAAAGCTCGAGCCGGGTGTCCGCGAAGCCCTGGAGCACGAGCATCACCTGGAACAGCGGCGAATGGGCTTCGGAGCGTGCCGGTTTCAGCTCGTCGACCAGTAGCTCGTACGGCAGGTCGGTGTTACTGAAGGCGGCGAGGTCGGCGGTCCGGGTGCGGGTGAGGATTTCGGGGAAGCTGCTTTCCGGATCGACCTCGGTGCGCAGAACCACGGTGTTGACGAACATGCCGACGACGTCGTCGAGTTGCCGCTCGCCGCGACCCGACACCGGGGAGCCGATGGATACATCGGACGATCCGCTCGACCGGGAGAGCAGCACCGCGAGGGCGGCGTGCACCACCATGAACAGGCTGGCGTCGTGGGCGCCGGCGATGTCGAGCAGGGCGGCGTGCAGACGTGCCGGGATGGTGAAATCCGTTGTACCGCCGACCATCGACTGCCGTGCCGGGCGCGGCCGGTCGGTGGGCAGATCCAGCACCTCCGGGGCGCCGTCGAGAGTGCGGGCCCAGAACGACAGCTGCCGGGACAGCACGCTGGTGGGATCGTCGGCGGAGCCGAGCAGCTCCCGCTGCCACACGGAGAAATCGGCGTACTGCACCTCGAGCGGCGCCCACTGCGGGACCTCACCGGCGGCGCGGGCGTGGTAGGCCACCATGACGTCCCGCGTCAGCGGAGTCATCGACAGTCCGTCGGCCGCGATGTGGTGGACCACGAAGACCAGCGCATGATCCTCGGTCGCCGTCCGGCACAGCTTGGCGCGGATCGGCGGCTGCACGGTCACATCGAACCCGGTCGCCGCCTCAGCGAGCAGATGGATGTCGAGCTCGTCGGGAGCTACCTCGACCGCGTCGAGGTCCGGGCTGACGTCCGCGACCGGCAGCACCACCTGCAACGGCCCGTTCGGGGTATTGGGGAAGACGGTCCGCAGCGACTCGTGCCGTTCGAGGACGTCACGCACCGCGGCACGCAATGCCTCCACGTCGAGGGTGCCGCGCAACCGGATGGCCACCGGAATGTTGTAGGCCGGGGATGCGGTGTCGAGCTGGTTGATGAACCACATCCGCTGCTGCGCCAGCGACACCGGCACCGGGCCGGCAGTGGTGCGCGGCGCCAGCGGCGGGCGTGCCGACGTGCGGGGCCCGAGGGCATCGATGCGGGCACTGAGCAGCGCCACGCTCGGCGCCTCGAACAGGTCCAGCACCCCGATCTCCGTGCCGAGTGCCGTGTTGACCCGGGAGACCACCCGGGTGGCGACCAGTGAATCACCGCCCAGGTCGAAGAAGCTGTCGTCGACGCCGACTCGTTCGATGCCCAGCAGGTCCGCGAACACCTCCGCGACCCGTATCTCCGTATAAGTTCCCGGCGCCCGGTACACCGTGGAGGTGGCCTCGAAGTGCGGTTCCGGCAACGCCTTCCGGTCGAGCTTGCCGGCCGGGGTCAGCGGGACCTCGGCGAGCACCATGATGCGTGCGGGCACCATGTGCGGCGGCAGCACGGCCGCCGCGTGTTCGAGGACGTTCTCGACGACGAGTTCGGCGCCGACCTCGGGCAGCACATACGTCACCAGCACCGTGTCCCCGGAGGGGGCGGTGCGCCCGACCGTGGTCGCGAACGCGACGGCGGGATGCGACCGTACGACGGCGTCGATCTCACCGAGTTCGATGCGGAAGCCACGGATCTTCACCTGGAAGTCGGTGCGGCCCAAGTATTCCAGTTCGCCGCGAAGGTTCCACCGCGCCAGGTCGCCGGTGCGGTACATCCGCTGTCCCGGTGCCCCGTGCGGGTCGGCGACGAACCGTTCGGCCGTCGGGATCGGCCGGTTGTGGTACCCCCGTGCCACACCGTGACCGGTGATGTACAACTCGCCCGGCACCCCCTTGGGGACGGGATGCAGGCGTGCGTCGAGCACCAGCAGGTCGACACCGCGGGACGGCCGGCCGATGGTGACAGGCTCCCCCACGACCAGCGGTCCGGCGACACTGGCCACCACCGTGGCCTCGGTCGGCCCGTACGCGTTGAACATCACCCGGCCCGGTGCCCACTGCTCCACCAGGGCGGGAGGACAACTCTCCCCGCCGGTCACGACACACCGGATCGAGTCGAGACCGCCGGGGTCGACCGACGCCAGCGCCGCCGGGGTGACGAAGGCATGCGTCACCTGCTCTCGCCGGAGCAGGTCCGCGAGTTCGCTGCCGCCGTACACCGTGGAGGGGGCGACCACCATGGTCGCTCCACCACCGACCGCCAGCAGAAGTTCGAGAATGGAGGCGTCGAAACTCGGCGACGAGAAGTGCAGGGTGCGGGACTCCGGTGTGACACCGAACCGTGCGCGTTGGTCGGCAGCGAAGTTGGCCAGCCCGACATGGGTGACGACGACACCCTTGGGGGTGCCGGTGGAGCCGGAGGTGTAGATGAGATAGGCCGGGTCGGCCAACCGCAGCGGCCGGAGACGGTCCGCGTCGGTGACGGGGCCGGGCGGCTGGTCGGCCAGTGCCTGCCCGAACTCGGGGTCGTCCATCACCAGCCACGGTGCCGTCTGCGGTAGGGCGTCGTGATGTGCGGTGACGGTGAGTCCGACGAGGGCGCCGGAGTCGGTCAGCATGTGCTCGATGCGGTCGGGCGGATAGTGCGGATCGACCGGCACGAAGGCGGCGCCGGACTTCGCGACCGCCCAGGTGGCCAGCACCGATTCGATCGACCGCGCAATCGCCAGTGCCACGACCGTGCCTGGCCCCACACCGCGGCGGGTCAGCATTCGCGCGAGGCGGTCGGACTGCTCGTCGAGTTCCGGATAGGTCAGCGTGCGGCCTTCGAAGACCAGCGCCACACCGTCGCTTCCCGTCTCCACCGCGTGCCGCAGCAACGCAGGCAGAGTCCGCGGCTCCACGGAGGTGTCGCCGCGAACGGGACTCAACTCCGCGTATTCGGCGGGCTCGAGCAGGGCGACGTCCCCGATCGGCGCCGCCGGATCGGTCGTCACCGCCCGCAAGATGCGAACGAAACGCCCCGCCAGCGCCTCGGCACTGCTGCGATCCCACACGTCCGTTGCGTACAGCACACGGCCGTCGATGCCGCCGCCCGATTCGGATTCGGTGAGCGAGAAGACGAGATCGAGACCCAGCGGCCGGTGTTCGCGCTCGATGGGATCGATGCGCACGTCCCCGGCTGTGTCGTGCGGGTGACCGCCGTCTGTGAACTCGAGCATCACCTGGATTCCCTCCGGGTCGGGACGGTGTTGCTGACTGTTGCTGTAGGTGATCCATTCCTTCGGTGGGCAACGGGTTCTCACC
>NZ_JAWLSG010000030.1:0-5549 GCF_033142305.1 Rhodococcus sp. IEGM 27
GGACACTGCCAACCTAGGAACCGGTGAGCGGGCACCGATAGAACGAGTGCGCCCTTCACTGGTACCTGTGCGCCAACACATCACCCGAAAACAGACAACCGACACGCGCCGTCGATCAGGACGTACGCTGCTACTCCTCGGCCCGATCGGCCGCAAATTGCTTCGCCGCCTTCGTGCACCATTCGGTCCAGGACAGTTCACTGTCGATGCCCGCCTGCAGGATCAGGTGCTGGAGTCGTTGTCGGCGAGACGTCAGGGGACCTTTGAAGTCCCGATCCTCTATATCGCGGTACGTCTGGAGAAGGGACCGGTGATAGTCCAAATGCTGGTGAATGTCGTCCGTCAGGTCGACGTCGCCCAGAACGGCGGCGGCGCGCATGCGCACGAGGAGCGGATCCCTGAGGGGCACCGGCTCTTGCCTGGTGTCCACCCATTCTCGTAGATAGCGCACGCCTGTTTCGGTGATCTCGTATGTGCGAGGTGCGCCCCTGCCTTTGACCTGGCTGGCATGCGGCTGGATGAGACCGTCCCCGGTCATAATCCCGAGTTCACGATAAATCTGCTGGTGGGTCGCATGCCAGAAGTAGCCGATGGACGAGTCGAAGCGTCGCGTCAGCTCCTTGCCCGTGGCGGGGCGCTCCACGAGCGCCGTCAGGATCGCGCACCTCAGCGACATCGATTGCGACCTCCGTGGTTTCTCGTGTGACGTATGGCGCTGCCAACTTTACTCATGCGGCTCACACCACTTGTGCAACAAGTTGCACAAAAGCTAGTCTTCGCAGCGAGACAGCACATAGCCGCTAGCAAAGGACGAGATCGATGACCGCCTTCCGCAGACTGTTCGAACCGCTGCAGGTGGGGCCGTTGACCCTGCCCAATCGGGTAGTGATGGGTTCGATGCACCTGGGCTTGGAAGAAGTCGAAGGCGGATTCGAGGCGATGGCGGAGTTCTACGCCGAGCGTGCACGGGGCGGTGTCGGGCTCATCGTCACCGGCGGCGTGTCTCCGAACCATGCCGGCAGGCCGTTCGAGGTGGGCGCGACACTGTCCACCGCCAACGACGTAGGGCGGCACCAGCTGGTGACACGATCGGTGCACGACGCGGGCAGTCGAATCATATTGCAGCTCCTGCATTTCGGTCGCTATGCCAAGCATCCAGATCTCGTGGCGCCGAGTTCCGTGCGAGCGCCGATCAATCGTTTCGTTCCGCGCGAGATGGACCCGGTAGAGATCGAAGAGACCATTGACGACTTCGCAGCGGCGGCTGTGCTGGCGCAGACCGCCGGTTACGACGGTGTCGAGATCATGGGGTCCGAGGGCTATCTGATCAACGAATTTCTCGCGCCCCGTACCAATCTCCGGCTCGACGAATGGGGCGGGGACTTCGATAACAGGGCACGGTTTGCCCTCGAGATCGTGCGCCGCACCCGCCGATCGGTCGGCGAAGACTTTCTGATCTCTTTCCGGATTTCCGTCACCGATTTGGTTCCGGACGGTTCCACCTTCACGGAGACGATCGAACTGGCGCGGCGACTCGAGCAGGCCGGGGTGTCGATTCTGAGCACCGGAGTCGGGTGGCACGAATCGAGTATCCCGACGATCGCGTCACCGGTGCCTGCGGGAGCGTTCCGAGACTACTCGGCGAAGATTCGCGCGGCTGTGACTGTTCCGGTCGTCGCGAGCAACCGGATCAACACTCCTGAACTCGCGGAGGCCATCTTGGCCAGCGGTTCTGCGGACCTGGTATCGATGGCGCGTCCGCTGCTGGCTGACCCGGACTTCGTGAACAAGGCACGTACCGGGAGGGCGCACCGCATCAACACCTGCATCGCCTGCAATCAAGCGTGCATCGACCATACGTTGGCCGAAAAGACGACGACCTGCTTGGTAAATCCCCGGGCAGGCCATGAGCTCACGTTGCTGGTCGCCCCGCCGAAGGTTGGCAAACGCGTCGGCGTGGTGGGGGCCGGGCCTGCGGGGATGGCATTCAGCGCGTTCGCCGCCCGACGGGGCCACCAGGTGACACTGTTCGAAAGTCGTCCCACGCTCGGCGGGCAGTTCGATCTGGCCTGGCGTATCCCGGGTAAGTCGGAGTATCGCGAGACGATCAGATATTACGAGGGTGAACTCGATGAAGCGGGTGTCTCGGTCCGGCTGAAGACACAGGCTGATGCCGAACTGTTGGTGTCCGAGAATTTCGACGAAATCGTTCTCGCGACGGGAGTGAAACCACGCGAGATCTCGATCGCCGGAGCATCGCATCCGTCGGTGGTCAGCTATGTCGAAGTCCTTCGCGGAAGGGCACCGATCGGTGACCGAGTCGCGATCATCGGTGCCGGCGGCATCGGTTTCGATATCGCCGCGTTCGTCACCAACGAGGAATCGTCCGATACCCATGCACGTGAGGACTTCTTCCGGCACTGGGGAGTGGACGTCGATCCGGATGTTCCGGGCGGAGTGCGGGCACCGGTGAAACGCGGATCCGCACGCAGGGTCTATTTGCTTCAGCGGAAGACCGACAAGGTGGGTGCGGGCCTCGGGTTGACCACTGGCTGGATCCACCGGGCACACGTCACGTCTCGCGGAGTGGAGATGATGTCGGGGGTTACCTACGAGGCCGTCGACGACGCGGGTCTGCACATCACCGTGAACGGTCGCGCCACCACGCTGGACGTGGACACGGTCATCGTGTGTGCCGGACAATTGCCCGAGCGTGACATCTACGACGAGTTGCTGACACGAGGGATACCGACACACCTCATCGGGGGAGCGTCGGTCGCTGCGGAACTGGACGCCAAACGCGCCATTCGGGAGGGCGCGGAACTGGCCGCCAGCATCTGATCGGCGGCGGGTCTCATCGAATGAGGGAGGAGCGGTCCGCCTGTCGGCGAACCGCTCCTCCGATCGGTCGTTGCAGGGTCTCCGGTTCAGCGGTGCACCCCTCAACGTTCCACAGCTCAGCTCGCGTTCACCGTGGGCATGATTTCCTCGGTCAGACGCTCGAGGTCGTCCATGGTCTTCGAGGTCGGCACGTCCCTGAATGGTGGCCACAGAAGCGGCATTGTGAGGCCGGCCTCCTTGTAGCTCTCGAGCCGATCCTCGATTTGTTGAGCCGTACCCCCGAGCAAGTTCGTGGCCTTGCCCGCCGGGCTCTGATCGACCGGCTCATCGGTGATGACGAACCAGATCATGCTGGCCCTGTAGACCGTACTTCGCGATCCGCTTTGCCGAGCGCTTCGGATCCTTCAGGCCTGAGAAGTAGATCCGCGGGCCAGGTTTCTGGATCGGCTTGTGGCCGAATCCTGATAGCGGAAAGTCGGCGAATTCGCCGTGGTACTCGAACAACTCGTTGAACCAGATGCCCTGCATGATTTCGATTGTCTCGCGCACGTGCCCGTGTCGGCGGGGAAACAGGTGCGGGACGCTGGCGGCCGCGAACTCCTCGGGCATCCAGCCCGCACCGACCCCGACGTTGAGCCTGCCGTTGGATAGGTGGTCCTGAGTGGCGAGTTCAGCGGCGAGAACCCCGGGGGAACGGTACGGGGTGTCGATGATGCTCATGCCGATCTGCACCTTCCGAGTCTTCGGGGCCCGCCATGGGATCAGAGTCATTCCTTGAAACCACTTGCCTCGCGGAATGACCGGCACGCTGTCAGGCAGGTCGGTCATCATGCCGAACGGGTATTGGAGCTCCGCCCGGTCGGAGGTTTCGGGGACGACAATCCGGTCGAGCGTCCACACCGAATCGAAGTCGACGTCCTCGGCGAGGGCGGTGAGATCTCGAGTTCTTGCAGTGTCACGTGGTCGCGGAAGTTCGGAAGGTAGAGATCTAGCTTCATCGATCGGGCTCCTCACAATGTCGGCGGCGATACGTCCAGCCTGAAGAAACAACGCGATAGTGCTGACGCGACGCAGATTCTGTCTCGGTGGACTTTCAGCACCGCTCAACGCGGTCGCTCGTGCACCCCAACGCTCCGTCAACTACCACTGTGGGCTGTGCTGACTTCGGTGTGTGTGTTTCTCAGGGTGGGTTTGTCGATTTTGCCGACGGCGTTCTTGGGGATGGCTTTGATGATGTACGCGGTGGGTCGTTTGTAGCCGGTGAGGTGTTGTTCGCAGAGTGTGGTCAGCGCTGTGGTGTCGATGGTGGCGCCTGGTCGTGGTTGGACGTAGGCGACGACGATCTCGCCCCATTTCTCGTCGGGCACACCGATCACGGCGGCTTCGAGGACCGAGGGGTCTGTGGTCAGAACATCTTCGATTTCCTTGGGGTAGATGTTCTCTCCGCCGCGGATGATCATGTCCTTCGACCGTCCGACGAGAACGAGGTAGCCGTCGGGGTCGAAGTGGCCGACGTCGCCGGTGTGGAGCCAGCCGTCGACGAGGGTGCGCGCTGTTTCTTCGGGGCGGCCGAGGTAGCCGCGCATGATGTTGGGGCCTCGGACGATGACCTCACCGTCCTCGCCGTTGGCCAGTTCGGTGCCGTTGTCGTCGACGATCCGGATTTCCTGGCCGATGAGGGGGAGTCCGACGCTGCCGGCGCGGCGGGGGCCGTTGACTGGGTTGCAGGTGGAGACGCAGGTCCCTTCGGAGAGTCCGTAGCCCTCGATCAGTGGGAACCCGTAACGCTTCTCGAACCGGGTCAACAACACGTCCGAGGCGGGTGCGGCTCCGCAGGCCCCGAATCGCAACGACGAGGTGTCGGGGACGAGCTCCGGGGGGAGCGCGGCGAGCATGTTGTAGATCGTGGGTACCGCGCTGAAGTAGGTGGGGCGTTCACGTTCGACGAGGTCGAAGAAAGTTTTCGGGTCGAACCGGCCGACGATGACGGCGCTGCCACCAGCGAGCAATGGAGAGAGAATGCTGACAATGATGCCGTTGACGTGAAAGAGCGGCAGGATCAGCAGGGAACGGTCCCTTGGCTCCAACGCCAGTGCCACGCCCATCATTTCGGCCATGGCCTCGATGTTGCTGTGGTCGAGCATGACGCCCTTGGGTGTGCCGGTCGTGCCGCTGGTGTAGACGAGTAGCGACAGGGCGGTCGGGTCCAGGATCGGTGCCGGATCGAACCCCGCGTGGTCGGTGTAGAGGGCGTCGGCGGAGAGAGTCGGGGTGTCCGGTGTGGTCGAGCCGTCCTCGATGACCAGCAGGCGCGCGTGGGAATCGCGTAGTTGGCGTTCCACTTCGATGTCGGTCATGCTGGGATTGACCGGTGTGACGGTAGCGCCGATCCGCCAGGCCGCGAAGAGCAGCACGACGAACTCGAGGCGGTTGGTCAGTTTCACGGCGACGACATCGCCGGCACCGATCCCGAGTTCGTGCAGGTGATGTGAGGCCGCCCGTACGCGCGTGAGCAGCTCGGCGTTGGTGAGCGACTGCCGCCCGTCGGAGATCGCCGGCCCGTGCGGGTCCAGATCGGCGCGGTGGTCGGGCAGGGAAGCGAAATGCATGGCGTACCTATCGGGTCGGGTTGGGGTGTGGTGTTTTGTGTTATTGCGCGCCGTCGCGGGCGGCGATTGCGTTGATGGCGGAGAATTGCAGGGTCCAGA
>NZ_JAWLSG010000031.1:0-3457 GCF_033142305.1 Rhodococcus sp. IEGM 27
CGGTAACGGATGTTCGGCGGTGTCCTACTCTCCCACACCCTGTCGAGTGCAGTACCATCGGCGCTGGAGGGCTTAGCTTCCGGGTTCGGAATGGGGCCGGGCGTTTCCCCTCCGCTATGGCCGCCGTAACTCTATGAAACTGTCACACACCCTTCATCCCTTGTCCGGTTTCCCCCTGTGGCCACGCACCCGGTGGGGTGCGGAACTTCGGGGGTTCCGTGAAGGGAATCGGGTATCTGTGTGTTGTTTCAGATACTGCACAGTGGACGCGTAGCTTCTTTGTGGTAAGTCCTCGGCCTATTAGTACCAGTCACCTACACCCATTACTGGGCTTCCAGTTCTGGCCTATCAACCCGGTGGTCTGCCGGGGGCCTTACCCCCTCGAGGGGGTGAGAAACCTCATCTTGGAACAGGCTTCCCGCTTAGATGCTTTCAGCGGTTATCCCTTCCGAACGTAGCTAACCAGCGGTGCTCCTGGTGGAACAACTGGCACACCAGAGGTTCGTCCGTCCCGGTCCTCTCGTACTAGGGACAGCCTTCCTCAAGTTTCTAACGCGCGCGGCGGATAGAGACCGAACTGTCTCACGACGTTCTAAACCCAGCTCGCGTGCCGCTTTAATGGGCGAACAGCCCAACCCTTGGGACCTACTCCAGCCCCAGGATGCGACGAGCCGACATCGAGGTGCCAAACCATCCCGTCGATATGGACTCTTGGGGAAGATCAGCCTGTTATCCCCGGGGTACCTTTTATCCGTTGAGCGACACCGCTTCCACTTGCCGGTGCCGGATCACTAGTCCCGACTTTCGTCCCTGCTCGACTTGTCAGTCTCACAGTCAAGCTCCCTTGTGCACTTGCACTCGACACCTGATTGCCAACCAGGCTGAGGGAACCTTTGGGCGCCTCCGTTACATTTTGGGAGGCAACCGCCCCAGTTAAACTACCCACCAGGCACTGTCCCTGAACCAGATCATGGTCCGAGGTTAGAGGTCCAATACGATCAGAGTGGTATTTCAACAACGACTCCACACTCACTGGCGTGAGCGCTTCACAGTCTCCCACCTATCCTACACAAACCGAACCGAACACCAATACCAAGCTGTAGTGAAGGTCCCGGGGTCTTTTCGTCCTGCCGCGCGTAACGAGCATCTTTACTCGTAATGCAATTTCGCCGAGTCTATGGTTGAGACAGCTGAGAAGTCGTTACGCCATTCGTGCAGGTCGGAACTTACCCGACAAGGAATTTCGCTACCTTAGGATGGTTATAGTTACCACCGCCGTTTACTGGGGCTTAAATTCTCAGCTTCGCCACCGAAATGGCTAACCGGTCCTCTTAACCTTCCAGCACCGGGCAGGCGTCAGTCCGTATACATCGTCTTACGACTTCGCACGGACCTGTGTTTTTAGTAAACAGTCGCTTCTCACTGGTCTCTGCGGCCCCACCCAGCTCACACTGCAAGAGTGATCACCAGACGAGGCCCCCCTTCTCCCGAAGTTACGGGGGCATTTTGCCGAGTTCCTTAACCATAGTTATCTCGATCGCCTTAGTATTCTCTACCTGACCACCTGTGTCGGTTTGGGGTACGGGCCGTGTGAAAGCTCGCTAGAGGCTTTTCTCGGCAGCATAGGATCACTGAATTCGCCTCATTCGGCTATGCGTCACCTCTCAGGATATGTGTGACCCGGATTTGCCTAGGTCACTCCCTACAGGCTTACACCAGTATTACCACTGACTGGCTCAGCTACCTTCCTGCGTCACCCCATCGCTTGGCTACTACCAGATCAGGTCCCACGCATCCGCCACCTGCGAACCCGAAGGTTCACACGCGGTTTCAGGGTGGTTAGTATCACTGATTCACCAGGGGCGCGTTCACACGGGTACGGGAATATCAACCCGTTGTCCATCGGCTACGCCTGTCGGCCTCGTCTTAGGTCCCGACTCACCCTGGGCGGATTAACCTGGCCCAGGAACCCTTGGTCATTCGGCGGACGAGTTTCTCACTCGTCTTTCGCTACTCATGCCTGCATTCTCACTCGTGTGGCCTCCACGGCTGGGTCACCCCGCCGCTTCCATGGCCACACGACGCTCCCCTACCCATCCACACCACTGCCCACCCTCCCGCAGGAAAATGGGGGTGCATTGTGTGAATGCCGCAGCTTCGGTGGTGTACTTGAGCCCCGCTACATTGTCGGCGCAGGATCACTTGACCAGTGAGCTATTACGCACTCTTTCAAGGGTGGCTGCTTCTAAGCCAACCTCCTGGTTGTCTTCGCGACCCCACATCCTTTTCCACTTAGTACACGCTTAGGGACCTTAGCTGGCGATCTGGGCTGTTTCCCTCTCGACTACGAACCTTATCGCCCGCAGTCTCACTGCCGCGCTCTCACTCACCGGCATTCGGAGTTTGGCTGATTTCGGTAAGCTTGTGGGCCCCCTAGACCATCCAGTAGCTCTACCTCCGGTGAGAAACACGCGACGCTGCACCTAAATGCATTTCGGGGAGAACCAGCTATCACGGAGTTTGATTGGCCTTTCACCCCTACCCACAACTCATCCCCTCAGTTTTCAACCTAAGTGGGTTCGGTCCTCCACGACGTCTTACCGTCGCTTCAACCTGGCCATGGGTAGATCACTCCGCTTCGGGTCTAGAACATGCCACTATGAACGCCCTATTCGGACTCGCTTTCGCTACGGCTACCCCACACGGGTTAACCTCGCGACATGCCACTAACTCGCAGGCTCATTCTTCAAAAGGCACGCCATCACCCCCAACACCGAAGTGTTCGAAGGCTTTGACGGATTGTAAGCGCACGGTTTCAGGTACTATTTCACTCCCCTCCCGGGGTACTTTTCACCTTTCCCTCACGGTACTAGTCCGCTATCGGTCACCAGGGAGTATTCAGGCTTATCGGGTGGTCCCGACAGATTCACACCAGATTTCACGGGCCCGGTGCTACTTGGGTTTCCATCACGACAGTCACAATGTTTTCGTGTACGGGATTCTCACCCTCTACGACAGGCCGTTCCAGACCACTTCCACTAACACCATGATTTCTTACTGTCGGCCAACACGGCAGCATTGACAAGATGAACCCCACAACCCCACGAATGCAACACCTGCCGGCTATCACACATCCATGGTTTAGCCTCTTCCGCTTTCGCTCGCCACTACTCACGGAATCACTATTGTTTTCTCTTCCTGTGGGTACTGAGATGTTTCACTTCCCCACGTTCCCTCCACACACCCTATATATTCAGATGCGGGTAACACGACATCACTCGTGCTGGGTTTCCCCATTCGGACATCCTCGGATCTCAGCTCGGTTGACAGCTCCCCGAGGCTTATCGCAGCCTCCTACGTCCTTCATCGGCTCCTGGTGCCAAGGCATCCACCGTACGCTCTTCATTACTTACAACAAAGATGCTCGCGTCCACTGTGCAGTTCTCAAACAACACAC
>NZ_JAWLSG010000032.1:0-4594 GCF_033142305.1 Rhodococcus sp. IEGM 27
AGGACACCGCCGAACATCCGTTACCGGAAGCCCCCCAACACCTGTTGGGGGGCTTCCGGCATTCCACAACAAAATCCAGTATGTGAGCGCGCCGCATCCGGACGGATTTGATATATCGCGGGCGGTCAAGGGATGGTTTCCAATTCGAATCCCGGTTTCGCTTGATCAATGGAATCGATTGGGGTTGTGCCAGACAGTGATTTGTCGGCGATAGTTTGTTACGTACGAGTGCGCCGGCTCTGTTCAATGCGGTCTTGGTCACGGTCGTATTCGATGCTGCCTTCGGGCGTAAATGCGCGGTCACCGGCATCATCAGTCGACGCGGCCGGCCGAAACCGTTGTCGGACTACGACAATGTCTACATTGCACCAGTACCGATCGCGCGCACGACACCGTGGTGCCGACCAGACCCATACACGACCTACAAAGAGTTCCGGGCCTCGGCCGCAGCCGGAATCCGCGGCGCAGGAAAGACCATGAGGTGAATCTCGTCCGGCGGCATACTCTTGAACCGCGGACGAAGAGAGATTTGTCCCAGTCATCTGTGACGCGATAGCTCCGCGCTCGGCTTCGCTACCGCCGAGGGTGCCAGCGGCATCTGAAACTGACTTCGTTCCGGCAACCGAAATTTGGCCCCCTGGGTTGGTTGGTTAGTCCTCGGTGGTTCGGCCGGTGGGTGCTCGGCGGGACGCGTCGGCTAGCGGGCTACGCGGTAGCGGAGGTAGACCACTTTCGAATTGAGGGTGCGGGACTCGATGAGATCGAGCTCCACCCGATTCTCGCGTTGGGGAAAGAAAGTGCGGCCGCCGCCCAGCAGCACCGGGTAGACCCTGGCCCGGTACTCGTCGATGAGCCCCAACGCGGCCGCCTCGGCGGCGAGAGTCGCTCCGCCGACCGCGATGTCGCCCTCCGCCGGTTCGGCTCGCAATTGCTCGATCTCATCCGCCAGACCGCTGGACGCCAGGCGGGCATTTCCCTGCACCGCCGACAGCGTGGTGGAGAACACCAACTTCGGGAGCCCTCTCCAAAGCGCGGCGAATTCGAGCGTTGAGTAGTCGAGCGACGGGTTCTGGTCGGCGGTCTCCCAGTACAGCATGGTCTCGTACAGCCGTCGTCCGAGCAGATGGACGCCGACCCGGCGTACCTCGTCAGTGGCCAGGTTGAAGACCTCTTGGTCGGGTGAGCTCCAGTCGAAGGACCCGTCGGGCCCGACGACGTAGCCGTCCAGCGACACGGCCATCGAGTAGGTCACGCTGCGCATCAGGAGCTCCCCTCAGTAGCGGATTCGACGTCATAGTGAGTTGACCATCGCGCAACCAGTCGTGTCACGCGGCTTGCCGATGACCTCCTGATTTGTGGTCGTCGGGTTTCCGATGAGGATGCCCTTCTCGAACTTCGCGTCGGCGCGGACGAGGGCGACGAGGTGGGGTGCGTTCACGGCACGCCATCCGGATGGGTGGGCTCATGAGTGTGAACGCCTTCGCGATACCGGCCGCGCGGGTGCCGGGTCCCTTGGTGACTCAGTGCCGGAGCCGCACGGTGGTGAAGGTCGACTCGAACGGGTGGTGTGCAGGTGGATCCAGTGCTCGGCCGGTAGTCATAGAAAGAAGGCGAGCAGCACATCGAGGTCGTCGGTGACCTTTGCGGTCGCCTTGGGACACTTGGAGGCGTAGTCGGCGGCGAACGTCTTCGCCGCGCCCCGGGCGTGCTCCTTTTCTTTGGTGTTCCAGATCTCGGCTAGTGCAGCCTTTGCGCCAGGCTGGGCGGACCTGGGCAGCGCGTTGAGCACGTTGGCAATCTTGTGGAACCAATAACCGCTGCTCGCCGGTGTCGGGGAGCACCTGCCGCAGGGCAACCCAGAACCCGAGACCGCCGACGCCGATGCGAGCACCGGGGCCTGCAACCTGCGACGCTTGCACGAGCGGAGCAGGTCGAGCCAGGACTCCGAAATTCGCGGTGTCCGTCGTCGAAGGCGACCAGTTCCTTGGTGCCGTCAGCACGCACGCGACGATGACCAGCAGGCACACCTGTCCTGCTCGAGTCGGACCTCGGGTGGATCCCGTCGACCCCCCACATGCAGACGAAGTCGGTGTCCGTCAGCGAGCGCATGTTGAACGCCTTAGCCTCCTCCTGCCAGTGCTTGGTCATCCGGGTGATGGTGGCCGTCGACAGGCCGCTGCTGCTGCCAAGGAACTGCCCCAACGCCGGGCCGAAGTCCGAGGACGACAGGCAATGCAGGTACAGCAGGGGCATCACCGCGGCGGCCTCGGCCTGCAGTGCCGCCGGAGCATCTATCTCGTTCGGGAGGTGCGCCCGCTTCAGGTCACCCGCCGAGGGTGATCCACAGGTTCTGACTATTGCTCGATGGTGATCGAGCGGTGCTCACCCTGGAAGGCGCGGATCGCGAGCCGATCGCCAGAAGAGTCTTGCTGGTGCCGGGCGGTCCGAAGACCACGTTGCCTTCCGCGGTCACGAAGCCGAGGGTTCCCGGGTCCGCGAAGGTGTCTCGCTCGAGGCCGCGGGCGTAATCGAAGTCGAAGTCGAAGGCCTTTAACGAGTTGCGGGCGGGGAATCGCGCCGCCCGCATCTGCGATCCACCGTCGTGGCTTCCATGGCCGGACCTCCCGCTGCAGGCAAGCGACCAGGAATACTTCCTGGGTCCAGTTCTCGGACGGGCGCGCTCGATCAATCGGCCGGCAACGCCACGCAGGGTCGGCTCTTTCAGAGCGCGGGTGAGGAGGCTCAACCCCGCTGTCGGGTCCCGATCCGGCGTTCTAATATTCGCGGTCATTAAGCCACCACTCCGTCGTAGTCGCGATCCATCTCGGTGGTCCGGTCCTGTCGGTAGACCAATGCACTGCGGTCCCGGCCCAGTGCCGCAGTGGCTTTCACATGATCGGGGGTTGCAGATGTTTGTTGTGTCGCCGTTGGAGTCGAGGCGGATGTAGTGATCGCGGGCCAACCTGTGGTGATCGCGGGCCAACCGGGTCAACTGCTTCCCGCGGTGACTGGGGGACCGGGGGCAGGGCGAGCATCGAAGCCCTGGCCGGCGTTCGATCCATTGCCGCGGAAACCCTGCCTGGGTCGGTTCGCGTTTTGCGTGTGCCGACACCACCGGCTCGCGCCTTCGCCATCCCGCACCCTGGGCACCGTAGCCCGCGAACGGGTTCTCGGCGCCGCGGGTATGCGCCAGCACCCGATAGCCACCGCGATAGCCGCAGGTCATCGTCCGGACCGGTAGCTTCGTCGGCGTCCGCGCCCTCCTTGGTTGCACGTGCTTCGGGAATCACGCTCTTCGTGTGTCGGGCCGGCGCTCTGGAGGCGACGGCGTTTCCCCGTGAGTAACCAATCAAACTATGAGGCAACGGTTCTCGACGCCTTCATGTCCTCAGATCGAAAAGTCTCTTTGTCTATGGTCGTTGAGGTGGCGCGGTTCAAGGCTCCTACCGACTCCTCGTCCCGTCATCACCCGGTTGGCCATGCGTGCCGAGAAGTCTCCTCGGAAGGTTGAAGACGCCCAGAGGTTTATGACGCGAAGAGGTGTGCGCTCATGACTGGTTTCTGCAGGCCGGCGCCGACCAACGGCACGGTCACCTGCACGGCCGGGGTGTCGGAATCGGCGTACTCATCAGCGGCTTGGGTCGATACCAGCGGCCGCAACGCTGGAATCCGCTGGCCCCTCCGGAAGGCGGGAACTGAGGTCTGCTGCGCCGCTTTGGAAGGTTCGAGTGCCTCCTCGGTCCTGGTCCTTTGCCGCGGTCACCGGGTGCGTTATCTCAGTCACCACGCTGAGAGCAGACGCCGACATACGCGGGCAGCGTGACTGCATCGAGGGTCTGCCCGCGCTGCTTCGCTAGGCATCCGACCCCGTCGCGCTCAATGAGCCGGCATTCTGTCGATTGGTGATTCCCGTACTCACCTCAGGAGTGCAGACTCCCATGGTTGTCGACACTTCACTGGGTGCAGTTGGATGTAACGACGGCCGCACGAAGGGCGCTCGGTCATCTTCGACGGCACCCTTTTGACTGCCGCCGAAGATGAAGACTGAGCCCCCGCGTTGCATTCACATCTACCCGATCGCGTGGGCTGGGCTGCCCCGAGGCCGAAGAGCTGTAGCGGTGTCGATCGCTCTCGGCTCGTTGTTGAGGGTGACCATGTCGTCCGATCAATCCCGCTCCACCGGCGGGCTGGATGGTTGCCTCGTTCGGCGCGACCAGCTTCGGCCAGAACATAAATGAAACTGGCGAGTTCGGGTTCCGCATCGGGGCCGAGAACTCTCAGAAGGTCATAATCCGCGTGCGACCTGGCGATTTGGAATGTACGCCCCTGTCGCGTAACTTATTCGAAGTCAGAGCGACACGGACACCGACTCCGCCCGCAGGGCTGGGACACGAGGTTGTACGGAGTGCCTGGCGAAAAATCTTGAAGTCGGCCATCGTGTATGGTTGTGCTTCTTCCCCGGATAGTTTTCATGGAGTACTGGTTTGCGCTGGTGCGTCCGGGGAGATAAGGTGGAACGGTTGCCCCGGAGCGGCTAGCGAGTGTGCTGGTGGTGATGGTGTGTGCGTGTTCTTTGAGAACTCAACAGTGTGTC
>NZ_JAWLSG010000033.1:0-4415 GCF_033142305.1 Rhodococcus sp. IEGM 27
TTCCCTCCGGGTCGGGACGGTGTTGCTGACTGTTGCTGTAGGTGATCCATTCCTTCGGTGGGCAACGGGTTCTCACCCCGTGTCGGTCAGGTGGCTGTCGTGTTCCGACAGTCATGATCGATGCAGGAGGTAGAGAGTTGCGATCATTTCCCGTGAAGCTTCCGTCAGGTGTCCGGTACTGGACAGTGATCGACGACAATCTGCGGACGGTGCCGGTCGCAGATGCGTATCTGCGATACGTGCGGTTCGGACGCGACGATGCCGAGTCGACGACCAAGAGCTACGCCGGAGCGGTGGCGCTCTACTTGACGTGGTGCGGACTGGCACACCTGGACTGGCGGACAGCCGCCGACCGACTGGGGACATTCATCTTGTGGCTGCGGCACACTCCCTCCGAATGCGGCAGGCCAGGCGCGTCGGTGATGTTGGCCGGTCCGGGGGCCGATGCGGCGCGTGGACCGCGTCGGATCAACGCCGTGCTGGCCGCGGTGCGGGGGTTCTTGACGTTCGCGGTCGACCAGGGCGAGGCCCCGCAGGATGCGCTGCGGCAGCTCTACGAACTGGCCGACAGCCGGAGCTTGCCGGCGGAGGCTCGCGGTGAGGAAGGCGCGTGGCGGCTGCGGATGCGTGCCCGGCACCGGGTGCAGGTCGCCAAGAGCCGGCCGGACCGGGCCAGCGATCAGGAGGCGGTGGCGCTGCTGCGCGCCTGCCGTTCGGCACGCGACCGACTGCTGGTGCTGGTGCTGTGTCGGGCGGGGCTGCGGCGCAGCGAGGCGGTTGGGTTGCGGCGGGAGGACATCCACTTCCTGCCCGATTCGTCGGGGCTGGGCTGCGACTTTCCCGGTTCGCACCTGCACGTGGTCCGGCGTGACAATGTCAATGGGGCCTGGGCGAAGTCGCGGCATTCGCGGACGGTTCCTGTCGACCGGTTGGTTGTGCAGGCTCACGACCAGTATGTGCTCGAGCGCGCGGGCGTCCCGGACGCTGCCGGGAGCGACTTTGTGTTCGTCAACCTGTTCCGGCCGCCGGTCGGCGCTCCGATGAAACCGGGGGCGGTGAACGATCTGTTCGTCGCGCTGCGCGGCCGGGCGGGGGTCGACCGGCGGGTGCCGCCACATGCGCTCCGCCACGCGTTCGCCAGTAACGTGCTCGACGCGGGCGGGGCGCTGGACGAGGTGCAGGACCTCCTCGGTCACGCCTCTATCGGTTCGACGCAGGTCTATGCCCATCCCGCGCCCGAGCGGCTGCGGCAAGCGGTCGAGAGGGTGCCCTCGCCGCGTCTGCGGGCTGACGGTAAGGATGCGCAGTGACCGTCTCGGAAGCCGCACCGCACAGGCATGGGTTCACCGGCGATGACGATTATCGACTGAAAGCGTTGCTGGACAAGGAGTTCCTTGTCGGCGCAGGCTGGGACTGGGAGACGATGGTGCTGTCCCCGCCCGCGGACCATCCCACTCTCGGATCCGCCGTCTGCCGGGTGCCGGGCTGCGAGGCCCTGGTGGAACACATCAGCAAGGGCGTGTGCGGGGTCTGCGCCCACCGAATGGCCCGCAGTGGCAGCAACGAGCTGCCCGATTTCTGCACGAAGACCTACACGGTCGGCGTCGGGCTCTGCGCCGTGGGCTGCGCGAGGCCCTGGGAGTCACGACGGCGGCCGTTGTGCGCTGCCCACGGGCACCTGCAGGGCACCGTGCTCCAGATCCCCATCGTTGAGTTCCTGGCCCGCCCAGACCTTCGGCCACTGCCCGGATTCGGCCCCTGCAGCGTGCTGGCCTGCACACGGCTGCGCTACAACGGCACATCCCCGTTCTGCAAGGCACATCACCGTCGATGGACTCTCGCGGCCGGGGCTGATGAGGGGCTGAGCCTGGACCGATGGTGCCGCACCGAATCGGCTGTCGTAGAAGCGGGCAAGATCAGTTTGCGGGGCCTGGCCGAGCGGGTCGTCGCCGAGGTGCTCTACGGACTCCAGCAGCGCTGCGCCGAGAACATCAAGACAAACCGGGCGGTACTGCGACCGTTGTGCGACGAACTGCGGCGAACTCAGGTCGGCTCAGTTACCGACCTCCGAGAGCAGACGCGCCGCCAACGTCGGTACCTGCAGCAGTCCCTGATTGCGCACTGCCGGCGCGGCCTGTCCTCACCGCAGTCCGAACAAGCCAAAGACATTTGGGATCTGCGGGTGTTCGGCCATCGGAGCAGCCTGGATTTCACGGTCATCGGGCTGCCGTGGTTGCGGACGGCCGCCAAGCGGTGGATGGTCGAGGACCTACCGAGGCGGCGGGGGATCAACGCCCCCAGTATCTGGCAATACACCCTGAACTCACTGGTCGAGCTGTCCGCCAGCCTCCAGCTCCAGCGAGAAGACCACGGAGTCGACCTGCCGCTGCTGGGACGACCGGACATCGTCGCCTTCACCAACCGGCTGGCCTTCCTCCAACAGTCCGGCACGCTCAGCCTCAACCGGCGGATTTACGTCCTCCGGCACGTCCGGACGGTGCTGGCCTCGGCTCGATCGCAGGGCCTGACCCGCCCTGGCCAGCCACTGGCCGGACTGCCGGAGGACTTCTGCCTGGTCAAGGAGGATATTCCGCGCAGGGACCGCAGCGAGGGGCCCGGCCGGGCGCTCCCGGCGGAGGTCATGCGGCAGCTCTGCGACGGGCTGCCCCTGATCGAGACGATGACCACCTGCCGCGAAGTTCGGGTGATCATCGAGTTGATGATGGACACCGGACGGCGTCCGGAGGAGACCTGCGAGCTGCCGTGGGACTGCCTGGAACGTGACAAGGACGGCAAATACGTGCTGGTCTACGACAACCTCAAGTGTCAACGGCGGCGGCGGGAACTGCCTATCGCAGACACCACCGCAGCCATGATCGTCGACCAGCAGCGGCGTGTCCGTGACCGCTTCCCCGAGGAGCCCTTGGCCGGTTTGAAGCTGCTGCCCGCAGCGAAGATGAACCCGTTGGGCAGCAAAGGATTCCGTCCACATTTGGTGACCGAGCACCACCGGAAATGGGTGAAGGCCCTGCCGCCACTGCTGATCCGACACGGCGGCACCGAGATCGAGTTCGACAAAGCCAAGGTCTTCCCCTATGTCTACCGTCACACCTATGCCCAGCGGCATGCGGACGCCGGGGTCCCGGTCGACGTGCTCAGGGAGCTGCTCGATCACGAATCTATGGACACCACAAGGATTTACTACCGGGTCGGTGTCCAGCGGCAACGTGAGGCGGTCGACAAGGTCACCCGCCATCAGTTCAACCGCAACGGCAAGCATATCTGGCGGGAAGCTCAGGCCCTGCTCGACGCCGAGCATGCTCGTCGGGCCGTCGGCCAGGTCGCCGTCCCCTACGGCACCTGCCATGAGCCCACCAACGTTCAGGCAGGTGGCGGGGCCTGTCCGTTCAGGTTTCGTTGCGTGGGCTGTGACCATTTCCGCACCGACGTCTCCTATCTGCCCGATCTCACCGCCTACCTGCACGATCTACTCCGTAACCGCGAACGAGTCCTCGCCGCTGCCGAACTCGATGACTGGGCCAGGACCGAGGCGTTGCCGTCGCAGGAGGAGATCCGACGGGTCAAGGACCTGATCGACCGGGTCAAGCAGCACCTGGACGACCTCAGTGACGAGGAACGAGCCGATGTCGAACAGGCCACTACGGTGGTCCGGCGTGCCCGTCAACTCGCCTCGCTGGGCATGCCCCGCGTCCGGGCACCCCAACCAGACCTCCGCTTGGAGCGCGAATGACCAACCCCACCACCGGGATCACCTCAGCTCGTCGGGCACACAGCGCACGCTGCCGCCAGCGGGTGATCAAGGCCCTCAACACCGCCATCGAGTCCGGCGCCGAGATCAGCGTCTCCGCCATCGCCCGCAGGGCAGGAGTGAATCGCAGCCTGTTCTACCGGTACCCCGACCTGCGCGCGCTGGTCTTGGCCAAAGCCGCCGAGCCGCCCGCCTCACCGACCACAGGACCTGCGGTCAGTCGCGCCTCCTTGATCGCTGATCTCGCGGGCGCGCACGACCGCATCAATCGACTCGTGCGAGAGAACATGCAACTTCGCGACCGGCTCTCCGAGGTCCTCGGCGACCAGGCATGGCGTGAGTCCGGATTCGGCGGCCCCGACGACATCGAGGAACTTCACCGCCGCAACACCGCACTCGAGCAGCAAGTCGTGGAACTGCGCCGGCAGCTCGGCGAGAAGGACGATGATCTCGACGCCGCCCGCATGACCAACCGCGAACTGATGGCCTCGCTCAACCGCGCCGCCGTAGCATCGTCGCCTTGACCCGGCGCGTCGTCTTGAACCACGCATGTCGCCCACGCTAATGTCAGGGAAGACAGCGCCTGACCTGCTCATACAGCGGCATTTCCGCTCACTCTCCGGCGCGGACCCCCAGGGAACAAGGG
>NZ_JAWLSG010000034.1:0-2342 GCF_033142305.1 Rhodococcus sp. IEGM 27
TTGAGGCCATCCTGCCGTTCCAGGACTGGCTGATCACGCACCGCCACACCCCGACTTTTTCAGGTCGAAGTAGCTAGCATAGCGGGGTTAGCTATCCTTGCTCGGCCCAGGGATTTCGGACAGTGGACCCGCTTAAAATAGGGATCTACTGACATTCGAATTCCGGACGATCCCGCGGGGAAATCCGCGGCTAGCCTGATGAACCCCCGACAAAGTCGGAGCCTTGCCGGGCGCAACACTTTACCGCCGTTGAGCTGCGTCTTCGGCGGTGCAGGAACGGAGGAACGGGGTTCGTGAAGGTAGGAGACCGGAGGGCAAGTCGGTAATTCAGCATCCTCAGTCTCGAGGACGATCGCGCACTGATCGAGTCGACGATCGAGGCCCCAGGAAAATACGCGTTCAGCGTCGCGGTGAAGTTTCTCGTCCCGGCGGAGTCCTGATGGTCACTGTCGGAGGGACGATCTACTCCGACAGCCGCGACGAGCAACAGGTCGCCACTCACTGCCCAGACCGGTGATCTGATCACGGTCCTGATCTGCGGTGTTCCGCGGATTGGCAGGTGCGTGGCGGCCTGTTTCTCTTTCCGATCTGGGGTGAATCCGCCATCACTCGGCCTGCACCTACGGGCCCACTCGATTGGGTAGCTGTACCGATCCGCCTCCGGCGGTCGATACACAGCGCAGGAGGGGTGCGCTTCCCAACTGAGCCCGTTTCCGACCAAGGAGTTCGTCATGTTAGACCTGGGGTTTTTCTACGCTTTCCCTGAGATCACCGCCGCCATCATGGCACTAGGGAACGCAGTGCGGTGGTGGCAGTCGCTTCCATCCAACTAACCCCGGAGGTGATGACGGTGATTCCGATCCCCCCATATGGGCTGGGTGACAGCTGGATGGTGTGGACACCCTGGCTGGTGCCCATCGTTCTCTGGTGGAACTCCTGGCACTGACCCAATACCTGTCGCCCGCCGCGGGCGACGAGCTGTCCTGAGCCTTCTACCTGCGTAGCTCCCAGGTCACGGGCACAATCGGGCGTATGCGGCTGATCGCGCCCATGCTGGCCACGGCCGGTGCCCTCCCGGACAACACGGACCGCCCGTGGAGTTTCGAGATGAAGTACGACGGGTGCCGAATGCTGGCCTCGGTGGGCGGCGGCCGCGAGCCGGTGCTGTGGACCCGCGCCATGAACGTGGTGACACCCTCGTATCCCGAGATCGCCGAGGCATTGACAGCGGCGTTCGGCGGCCGCGGCCGCATCGTTCTCGACGGGGAGATTGTGGTACTCGATCACGGCAAGCCCTCGTTCGGACTGCTCCAGCGGCGCATGGGGGTTGCTCATGCGACGAAACCGTTGCAGCGGCGAATACCTGTGACATTTCTACCCTTTGACGTCCTGGCGCTCGACGACCTGGATCTCATGAGTGCGTCGTACCTGGATCGGCGAGCGGAGTTGGCCGGGCTGGATTCGATCATCCAACTCGTCGGCGGCCTGCCCATCACCGTCCCTCCGCACTGGGAGAATCAGAGCAGCACAATCATGCTCAATGCCGCGAAAAGCGCTGGCATGGAGGGGATTTTAGCCAACAGATCGGCATCGATCTACCTTCCGGGCCAGCGGAGCCGATCCTGGATCAAACACGCAATCCGCACTCGCAGTTCGGTTGTGGTGATCGGCTTCGTCGGCTCGAGCCGGTCGGTTGCCGCGCTGATCCTCGGGGCGTACGACGCCGAAGGACGGTTGGTCCAGGTCGGTTCGGTCTCCTCCGGACTTACGGTGCCGATGCGCCGACAGCTCCGGGAGGACTTCCGGCCGCTGGAACGCCCCAGCAGCCCTCTCACGGACCCGTCAGCGGCCGCGGAGACCTTCCCTGGGGTTCAGGGGCTGACTCCTCGGCTGGTCGTGGACGTCGCCTACAGGGCGCACACGGCGGGTGGGCTCCGGCACCCCTCTCTGAAAGGCCGGCGATTCGACGTCGATTTTCAATCGGTCCGGGTGGAGGACCTGTAGACCGGCCAGAGGAAAGCCGCCGACACCTTCCCCGGCGTCAGCGGCTCCTCATCCCCTACGTCGGGAACGCTACGCAATGTAGGTCTTACCCGGCACGGGGGTGACAGTGACGCCATATCGCCTCTCGGCAAGTGGTCGCTCGCAGCGACTTTTTTAGTGTGGTACCCGGGTATGAGCGCCACCGTCAGCGTCTTCAACAGCGGCCGAGGTGGTGGCATTCCGGGGGCCGGCCACTCCCAGCCAGATATTGATGAAGCCGTGAGCAAGGGTTCCCTCCGGGTCGGGACGGTGTTGCTGACTGTTGCTGTAGGTGATCCATTCCTTCGGTGGGCAACGGG
>NZ_JAWLSG010000035.1:0-2011 GCF_033142305.1 Rhodococcus sp. IEGM 27
ACGGGGCAGGCGTCGACCGCCTCCGCGACCACCTGCGGCTCGGCGGACGGGGCGGGCCGCCAGCCCTGCTCCCACCGCTCACCGACGATGACGTCTTCGGCTGCGAGGCTGGTGTTCTCCTCGGGTGTGAAGGCGCGGGCCCGGCTGAGGAACCGCATCCCTTCCGGGCTTTCGACGCTGAAGCCCGACCCACGACCCGGCACGACGTCGAGTACGAGCTGCGTATGCTTCCACGCCTCGAACTGCGAGCCGGAAATCCACACCGGAACCGCGTCGACGCCCTCGGGGCGCGTCGGCAACGTCTCACCGACGCCGAGACGGAGGTCCAGGACGCCGAGCAGCACGTCCCGGTCCCCCACGATGAACTCGCCGTCCGCGTAACACATCGGCGCGGAGCCGTCACAACATCCACCCGACTGATGCATCATCAGCGCGCCGTGGATACCGCCGAGGCGGCGGAGAAGCTCCACCGCCCCGGCGGTTGCCTTCAGGCGCGCGGGCGCCCGAACCGCGTCCATCAGAAGAAGCCCTGAGCCTTCGCGGCATAGCTGACCAGCAGGTTCTTGGTCTGCTGGTAGTGCTCGAGCATCATCAGGTGGTTCTCACGGCCGATGCCGGACTGCTTGTAGCCACCGAATGCGGCGTGCGCCGGGTACTGGTGGTACGTGTTGGTCCACACCCGGCCGGCCTGGATGTCACGGCCCGCGCGGTAGGCGACCCCGCCGTCACGCGACCACACACCGGCGCCCAGGCCGTACAGGGTGTCGTTGGCGATCTCGATGGCCTGCTCGTAATCCTTGAACGAGGTGACCGACACGACGGGCCCGAAGATCTCCTCCTGGAAGATCCGCATCTTGTTCTGGCCGGTGAAGATGGTCGGCTGAACGTAGTATCCGCCCGACAGATCGCCGCCGAGCTCCGCGCGCTCGCCACCGGTGATGACCTTGGCGCCCTCACCCTTGCCGATCTCGATGTAGGACAGGATCTTCTCGAGCTGATCATTGGACGCCTGCGCGCCGATCATCGTGTCGGTGTCGAGCGGGTCACCCTGACGCACGGCCTTGGTGCGAATGGCGGCCATCGCCAGGAACTCGTCGAAGATGTCTTCCTGGATCAGCGAGCGCGACGGGCAGGTGCACACCTCGCCCTGGTTGAGGGCGAACATCGTGAATCCCTCGAGTGCCTTGTCCTGGTAATCGTCGTTGGAGGACATGACATCCGAGAAGAAAATGTTGGGGCTCTTGCCACCCAGCTCGAGGGTGACCGGAATCAGGTTCTGCGAGGCGTACTGCATGATGAGCCGGCCCGTGGTGGTCTCGCCCGTGAACGCGATCTTCCTGATCCGGGGGCTCGACGCCAACGGCTTGCCCGCTTCGACACCGAAGCCGTTGACGATGTTCACCACACCGGCGGGCAGAAGGTCACCGATGATGGAGATCAGGTGCAGGATCGACGCCGGAGTCTGCTCGGCAGGCTTGAGCACTACCGCGTTTCCGGCGGCCAGTGCCGGCGCCAGCTTCCACACGGCCATCAGGATGGGGAAGTTCCAGGGAATGATCTGGCCGACCACACCGAGCGGCTCGTGGAAGTGGTAGGCGACGGTGTCGTTGTCGATCTCCGACAGCGCCCCCTCCTGCGCCCGAATGGCCCCGGCGAAGTAGCGGAAGTGATCCACGGCCAACGGAATATCCGCGTTCAGGGTCTCGCGGATCGGCTTGCCGTTGTCCCAGGACTCGGCGAGCGCGATGGATTCGAGGTTCTCCTCGATACGGTCGGCGATCTTGTTCAGGACGATCGCCCGCTCGGCCACGGACGTCTTGCCCCAAGCCGGTGCCGCGGCATGCGCGGCGTCGAGCGCGAGCTCGATGTCCTCGGACGTCGACCGGGCGACCTCACAGAACGGCTGACCGGTGACGGGTGTCGGATTCTCGAAGTACTGGCCCTTGACGGGCGCAACCCACTGGCCGCCGATCCAGTTGTCGTAACGCGATTGGAAGGACATGACGGCGTC
>NZ_JAWLSG010000036.1:0-1652 GCF_033142305.1 Rhodococcus sp. IEGM 27
CTAGCTACTTCGACCTGAAAAAGTCGGGGTGTGGCGGTGCGTGATCAGCCAGTCCTGGAACGGCAGGATGGCCTCAACCCCTTGGGCTAGAAGGGATCGAGGCCATCGTGTTCCGTACCGTAGGCGATCAGCCGTCGTTGTTCGAGTCGGTGCTGCCGCAGGAGTTGCTGCGGCTTCCCGCGGAGCTCGAGCGAGTGGATGCGCTGTTGGATGATCCGGCGTTCTTCACACCGTTCCTCCTGTACTTCGACCCGCGGATCGGCCGTCCGTCGACGCCGATGGAGACCTACCTGCGGCTGATGTTCCTCAAGTTCCGCTACCGGCTCGGCTACGAGAGCCTGTGCCGCGAGGTGAGCGACTCGATCACGTGGCGCCGGTTCTGCCGGATTCCCTTAGACGGGTCGGTGCCGCACCCGACCACGTTGATGAAGCTGACCACCCGCTGTGGCCCGGCGGCGGTGGACGGGCTGAACGAGGCGCTGCTGGCCAAGGCGACCGAGGCCAAGGTGCTGCGCACCACCAAGTTGCGGGCCGACACCACGGTGGTGCCCAGCAACGTGTCCTACCCCACCGACTCCGGTTTGCTGGCCAAGGCAATCCGACGGATCGCGCTCACCGGCAAGCGGATCCAGGCTGCCGGTGGGGCGACTCGCACCACCGTGCGGGACCGGACCCGTGCGGCGGGCAAGCGGGCGCACGCGATCGGTTTCAAGCTGCGTTCGCGCAGCGCCGCCGGACGCGACGAGGCCCTGGCGGCGGTCCGGCGCACAACCGGGGAGCTGGCCGACCTGGCCGAGACCGCCGCCACCGATGCCGAACGGCTGCTGACCAACGCGAAACACGCACTCCGCCGGGCGCGCGCCAAGGCCACAGCCCTGAAGGGGACGGGTGACCACGACGGGGCCGCGGGCCGCCGGCGGGGACGCTTGGCCCGCGCCATCGACGACCTCGAGGACCTGGTCACCACGACCCGCCAGATCGCCGCGCAGACCCGTCAGCGGCTGGCCGGGCAGACCCCGAACGGGGCCACCCGGCGGGTCAGCCTGCACGACCCCGACGCCCGGCCCATCGCCAAGGGACGGCTCGGTAAGCCGGTCGAGTTCGGCCACAAGGTCCAGCTCGTCGAAGGCGACGACGGCGTGATCGTGGACCACAACGTCGAACGCGGCAACCCGGCCGACGCACCCCAGCTGGCACCAGCTGTGGATCGGGTCCGCACACGTGCCGGGGGCCCGCCACGCACGGTCACCGCCGACCGCGGCTACGGCGAGAAAGCCGTCGAGGACGACCTCCGCGACCTCGGCGTGCGCAACGTGGTGATCCCTCGCAAGGGCAAACCCTCGGCTGGCCGGCGAGCCGCGGAACACCGCCCAGCGTTTCGACGAACAATCAAGTGGCGCACCGGAGTCGAAGGTAGAATCAGCGCCCTCAAACGTGGATACGGCTGGGACCGCACCCGCATTGACGGCACCGAAGGCGCCCAGATCTGGGTCGGCCACGGGGTCCTGGCGCACAACCTGGTCAAGATCAGCACCCTGGCAGCGTGACAGGCGCCGATCGGGGGAGTCTGTGGCCAACCGAATCCTGACCGGCCGAGAACGGCCGAATCATGCTCACCGGGGCGCCTCGTTTTTCAGGTCGAAGTAGCTAGC
>NZ_JAWLSG010000037.1:0-1438 GCF_033142305.1 Rhodococcus sp. IEGM 27
GGTATCGCGCACAGCGCCGTGCGAATCACCGGGGGTGGGGACGGGCTCGATGTCGATGTCAGCGCCGTCCTCTTTGAGGGTGTAGACCAGTTCTCGTTGGTAGAGGTATTTGAGTTCACGTGCTGCGGCCGGTATTACGAAGAACGGTGGCGCGATCAGCCAGGGGATGTTCCACGCGATGAACACGATCCAGAAGCCGAACCAACCGCCCTGGATGTCCTCGAAGCCGCGATACCAGGCGTGTGCGATGAAAATGAGGTTGGAGAAGCACATGGCCCAGACGTAGAGGATCGCTATCCAGTTTCCGGGGATGCGTCTGCCCGTCTTGAGGAGGTAGCACCCCAGCAGGCCGATGGGCCCTGACGACGCGGCGCAGATCTCGATGGCCATCGAGGCCGCGTCGTTGGTGAGGTAGCGGGTATCAGCCCTGCCGTACATCCACCAAAGCCACAGCCAGTGATCGGAGCTGGTGGCGTTGTGGATGGTGCCGGTGAAGTTCATGACCACCCAGGAGATTTCCCAGGTGCACTCGATCATGACGGACATGAACAGAAACAAGAAGACCAGTTCGGCACCCTTTTTTAGCCTGCTGCGGTTCTCGCCTGGATTGTCCAGCAGAGCGACGAACGGCAAAAAGAGGGTGGGCAGTATGACGAAGAGTGCGATCAGGTCGGACGTGGGCTGCACCGGTAGGATACCGAAGCCGATACCCAGCCATGCGAGGAGGTTGAGGTTGGCAAACAGTCCTCCCCACAACAAAATTCGCCTTCTCCGGCCGGTGACCGGAAGGGACAGATCATGCTCCTTGAAGGTGACGGTCACAGCTGCTCGTCCTGCCTGCGTGTCCTCGGATAGAGGGGGGTAAGGGAGAGGGGGGCGGGACGATCGACGGGCCGACCCATCGGCGCAGAAACATCCGCAATTGACGGGCGGTGCGATGTTTGCTCGGGGTGACGATCAACGAATGCAGGATGGGTAGAACGAACTCAGCGAACTCATCGAGGTCGACGTCGCTGTAACCGAGTGCGTCCCAGTCAATTGTGAAGCTCCGCAAGGCGCTGACCGTGACGTCGATCGCCAGTTGAGAGGCCATGCTGACCGCAAGGGTTTCGGCCCGGCCGACGGAGATGAGGACGCCCGCGAACGGTTCGCTGGCAAGCTGCTCCACCACGTAAGCGAGCGATTCGACGACGATGTCGGCCGGATCGGACAAGTTGTGAACGCGAACGATGAGTAGGTCGATAAAAGCGTCAGAAGCTGCGTGAGAGACCGCGATCCAAATGTCATCGAGGCTCGCGAAGTGGCGGTAGACGGTTGCCCGAGTTACTCCCAACTCGGCGGCAATGTCTGAAACGGTCGTTTTGGCGGGGCCCTTGCGGGCGACGCACCCCATCGCGGCGTCGACGATGCGTGAACGCGCTTCGTCGACGTTCTTAGG
>NZ_JAWLSG010000038.1:0-1431 GCF_033142305.1 Rhodococcus sp. IEGM 27
TCGCGCCGGGTGAGCGGGAGTTGGTGTTGGGGGGGTGGAATGCGACGGGGTGTGTGGTGCCGGGGGTGTCGTTGGTGGGGTTGTTCGAGGAGCGGGTGGGGTGTGTGCCGGATGCGGTGGCGGTGGTGTTCGGTTCGGTGGTGTTGTCGTATGGGGAGTTCGGTGTGCGGGTGCGTCGGTTGGCGCGGTTGTTGATGGGGTTGGGGGTGGGTCCGGAGTCGTTGGTGGGGGTTGCGGTGGGGCGGTCGGTGGAGTTGGTGGTGGGGATTTATGCGGTGCTCGAGGCGGGGGGTGGGTATGTGCCGGTGGATGTGGATCAGCCGGTGGAGCGGGTGGAGTATGTGTTGGGTGTGGCCGCTCCGGTGTTGGTGTTGAGTACGTCGGTGGATCGGGTGGGGTTGCCGGGTTCGGTTGTGGTGGTGGAGTTGGATGTTGTTGATGTGTCGGGGTTTTCGGGGGAGCCGATTTCGGATGGGGAGCGGTTGGGGGTGTTGCGTGGGGAGAATCCGGCGTATGTGATGTTCACGTCGGGTTCGACGGGTCGGCCGAAAGGGGTGGTGGTTTCGCATGCGGGCATTGTGAATCGGTTGTTGTGGATGCAGGGGGAGTATGGGCTGGGTTCGGATGATGTGGTGTTGTTGAAGACGCCGGTGACGTTCGATGTGTCGGTGTGGGAGTTGTTCTGGCCGTTGTTGGTGGGGGCGCGGTTGGTGGTGGCGGAGCCGGGTGGGCATCGTGATCCGGCTTATCTTGTGGATGTGATCGTCGGGAATGGGGTGACGACGGCGCATTTCGTGCCGTCGATGTTGGCGGTGTTCACGGCGGAGCCGGCGGTGGCGCGGTGTGTGAGTGTGCGGCGGGTGTTCGCGTCGGGGGAGGCGTTGTCGGCGTCGGTGGCGTCGAGGATGCGGGGGTTGGTGCCGGGTGTGCGGGTGCATAACTTGTATGGGCCGACGGAGGCGTCGGTGGATGTGACGTTTCATGAGGTGACCGATGCGGATGTGGTGGGGGTGCCGATCGGGGTTCCGGTGTGGAATACGCAGGTGTTTGTGTTGGATGGGTGGTTGCGGCCGGTGCCGGTGGGGGTGGTGGGGGAGTTGTATGTGGGGGGTGTGCAGTTGGCGCGGGGGTATCGGGGTCGGGTGGATTTGACGGCGGATCGGTTTGTGGCGAATCCGTTCGGGTGTGGTTCGCGGTTGTATCGGACGGGGGATCGGGTTCGGTGGTTGTCGGGTGGGGAGCTCGAGTATGTGGGTCGGGTGGATTTTCAGGTGAAGTTGCGGGGGCAGCGGGTGGAGTTGGGGGAGATCGAGGCGGTGTTGTTGCGGTATGGGGGTGTGGCGCAGGCGGTGGTGGTGTTGCGGGGTGGGTCGGGTGGGGAGTTTGTGGTGGGGTATGTGGTGCCTGAGTGTGGGGTGGTGGTGGAGGGTC
>NZ_JAWLSG010000039.1:0-1389 GCF_033142305.1 Rhodococcus sp. IEGM 27
ACCGTGTCGGGGTGGTGGGGTTGGGCGCTCTGGGGCACCGTCGGGTGCGGGTGGAGTGCCCCAGAGCGCCCGGCTCTTGTTGGTGGTGGTGTGGGGTGTGGTCAGCTGGTCAAGCTGGGGATGGCTTGGTTCGGGTTGACTCCCTGCTTTTCCATGGCCTTGCCGTAGAGGCGGGCGGCGTTGTCCCACAGGACGGCGCGGCGGACCTCTTCGGGCTGGTTGCCGAGGACGAGTTCGATGTTTTCCTCGAGAGTGGGCCGGTGGAAGCTGGTGGGGTGGGGGAAGTCGGTTTCGAACATCAACGGCTTGAGTGAGAGCGTCTCGATGTGGTAGTCGTCGAGTTGTTCGAACCAGAAGTTCAGCGATACCTGCCGTTTGAAGAAGTCGCTGGGGAGCATGTCACCGAACTCGGGGTGCGAGCGGAACACGCCGTTCTTCTGGAATCGCTTGTCGAGGGCGTCGAGAACGAACGGGGCCCAGCCGATTCCGCTTTCCACGGAGACGAACTGCAGGGTCGGGAACCGGGCGAGGATTCCGGAGACGAGCAGGTCGCTGACGATGACGGCGTTGGCGAGGTAGATATGGGGTCCGTCGGCGGCGACTTTGACACCGCCGACCAACCCGTCGTCCTCGTCGTGCTTGAGCATCTCGCGGAAGTCACCGCTGGCGGTGTGGAAGCTGACCGACAGGCCCGCCTCCTCGCAGGCCTTCCACAACGGATCCCACTTACGGCTGCCCAGCGGCGCCTGACCGTGCTCGTGCGGGGCACCGGTGGTCACGATGCCGCCGAAGCCGGAATCGGCGAGGCGTTCGATCTCCGCGACCGACGCCGCCACGTCCCAGTACGGGATCACCATCATCGGGATGAACCGGCCCGGGTACTTGGCCACCCATTCGAGTTGGAAGTCGTTGTAGGCGGCCAGGTGCGCGATCGCCAGGTTCCGATTGGGGTGCTGCACGAACGGCTTCCAGTCGAACCCGGCGAGGTTCGGGTACAGCACCTGCATCTCGAAGCCCTGATCGTCCATGAACTTCACGCGCTCGTCGACGTCGTAGGTCGCCGGATGGGCTTCGTCGAGGCGGGTGGGGCCGCTCCCGTCGTGCAGCTCGGAGTTGAAGTTCTTCCAGTTCCAGTTCGCCCACGTCCACGCACCCTTGAGCGCTTGATCACCGAAGAACCACAGGTCCGACTGGGTCTTCTCGTCCCACTTGACGTGCAGGACGTCGGAGCCCCACGCCTTCGGCAGGCGTTCGGTCCACAGATCCGCCGGCTCGATGAGATGGGTATCAGTGTCGATAACCCGGTACTTACTCATGGCACCACAATCCTTTGCTGACTCAGAAACAGTTCCTATAGATGATCTACAGCAACCGGGTCTTGTGTCAACC
>NZ_JAWLSG010000003.1:0-846885 GCF_033142305.1 Rhodococcus sp. IEGM 27
TCATGGCACCACAATCCTTTGCTGACTCAGAAACAGTTCCTATAGATGATCTACAGCAACCGGGTCTTGTGTCAACCGTCACTTTGCGCCACCCCCACCCCGGCCCACGGAAACACCTGCTCAACACCCTGTGCAGCAGTGCGCACACCTGACCCCGGAACGCAGACCACCGTCGCATCGATTCCTCCGAAGCGGGACGGCCTACTCGTCGGACCCGATTCCTGGCAAGTTTGTCAGCGCCGCACTTTGGCCACGGCGGACAAGCCGCCTCTCGAGTTGTTCTCGTGTAGGCCCGATCTCGGGATGTGTTGAGCCACCATAACTTCGTCGGCGGTGCCGACGAATTGGCGACCTCACCCATCTGCATCGCTTCACGCAGCGGTAATCCCTGGGGCGAGGGCTATCATGAGCGTTATGAAAGTTGTTGGCCGGAAGACTGCGCGACTGGTGGCGGGTCGAATCGTGCAGGACATTGGAGACGAAGGGCTCTCCCGGCTTCCCTCGGAAGCGGAGCTGCTCGAACGCTACGAGGTCAGCCGGCCGTCGCTTCGCGAAGCCCTTCGTATTCTCGAAATGTACGGAGTCATCTCCATTCGACCCGGCCCGGGTGGGGGTACCCGAGTAAATCAGGTCGCAAGCTCGCAATTTGCGAGCGCTTCATCGTTGTATTTCCATCTACTCGGCCTGACGCTCAGGAATGTGCTGAACACGCGCCTGCAGGTCGAGCCTTTGATGGCTCGGCTCGCGAGTGAACGCGTGAAGTCGGGTATACCCTGGGATCCTGACGAGGCGGACGGGATCGGGGACAACGCGGAGTCCGGTAGTTTCCACTTTTCAGTGGCCCGGTTCACCGGCGACCCGATTTTACTGTTATTCGCGGACGGACTCCGCAGCATATATGTCGATGAATCCGCCGACGAGAAGATTCCCCGAGAAGAATTGCCGGTATCGCACGATCAAATCGCCGACGCCATCAAGAGTGGTGATTCCGAAAAAGCTGAGCGCCTCATGCGTGATCATATTCGGAGTTATGTCGACGCGTTGGAGAAGAATTGTCCCGAGGTGCTGGACCAGGTAGTGGACTGGAACTAATTGTCCTCTGTCCTTCTACCCCGACTGTCCAGGCCTGGCGCGCGCTCCCGGGATTCTGCAGGGTGTTCGATGGTCGTGACGGTTACGCGTCCTCACACCTCAGCTGTGAGCGTCTGATCTTGCCGACACTTGTTCGTGGAAGTTCCGCCACCTGGTGCCAATCGCGTGGACATGCTTGTGGTGGAAGGTTGTTCGACGCCCAGGCGGTGAGCTCGTCGATGTCGAGCGGTGTCTCCGCGTTCCGCGCTACTACATAGGCGACGGGAACAACGTCCCGAATGGGATCCGGCCGCGGGACGACGGCGACCTCCAGGACACCGGGTGCCTGCGCCAATGCGGCCTCGACCTCGGTGAGGCTGACGTTCTCGCCGGAGACCTTGATGACGTCGTCGACCCGGCCGACGAATCGCAGGCGCCCGTCCTGATCGGACACCACCAGGTCGCCAGTTCGTAGCCACGTCTCGCCGCCTTCTTCGAGAAGTGCGGCCGACGTCGCCTTCGGGTCCGAGAGATATTCCTGAAAGAGGTCACACCCGGGGGTGCCGGCCACCAACAAGAGACCGGGGGTCTCCGTTTCGACGGGCTCGAGGCTGTGGGGATCGACAATGGCGGTTCTGCGTCCTGCGTCGCAGGGGTTGCCGATGAAGACCGGACTCGCGTCTTCGGGGCGTTCCGCCGTGACCATGGCAACGGTTTCGGTCATTCCGTACAGCTGGCGCGGTGCACATCCCACCATCGACGCGAACTCCTCGAAGTGACCGGAAGCGAGGCTTTGAGCGAACCAGACGTGCGTGAGGCTCAGTTGGGGTGTGTCCTCGGGACGCCGCGCAAGAATCATCCGGATCGGAGCCGCAAACAAGCTGGCGTGGGTAGCCGCGAGTCGGGCGGCCTGCTTACCCCATTGAGAGGCCGAGAATGTGTGGGTCAGGGCCACGCTTGCACCCACCGCGATCGCCGGAGCGAAGCAATAGTATTGGGCGTTCGCATGGAACAGTGGAAGTGTGACCAACCAGCGGTCCCCCGGTCTCAGGTCGGCGGCCTTCGCCATCGCCTGGGCGACGTGTGCATAGTTGCACTGCGTCAGTACAACAGCTTTGGGCTCGGATGTCGTTCCAGACGTGAACATCACTGCGAGTCGGTCATGCGGGCCTGGTTCGTCGACAAGACGTGGGAGGCGGTCGCGGGAGACCAGGACGCCGCCAGGAAGCACGTCGATCGAGTCTTCCTTCAGGACAATAAGTTCTATATCGAGCGCCGACGCTGCACCCTCGTCGGACGCACGCTTGACGCCCTGGAGGTACGTGTCGGCATTCCGGGAACCGCACAGCGCCACAGTCGGTGTCGTTCGACGAATATGCATCGCGATGTCCCTGGCGGAGGACGCCGGATCGGCGAAGATGGCGGTCGTGCCGATACGCGCTGCGGCGAGCCACACTGCCACGAAGGCGGGACAATTCTTCAAGACAACGTGGACCGCCGACCCGGGCACTGCCCCTGCCTCTTCGAGCGCGGCGGCCGTCGAATCGACGATTCGATCGAACTCCTCATAGGTCCATTGCGTGACGTCGTTCGTCGACCCTTCGAAGACCAAGAAGGTCTCGCTCGCGTGAACCGCGACCGTCTCGCTCCAGGTTCGTGCGAATGTTGCGCAGGCAACGGCGTCCAACGTGCACCTCACAGATTGTCGTACATATCTCGGATCGTTCTCGGTGCCTCGTCGAGCACCCACAACGTGTTCGGTCTGCCCTACACTTCGTGCGTCAATCGGGCCTCCGCCGAAGCCTACGTTCGTCGTGTCCGTGTCGATATGTCCGATGCAGACGGTACTTGCGCCGATTCTGGTCCGTGCTGGACATACACCGTATGGTGAAGTCAACTGCTGCGGCTGAATGCGCGCAGGATGAGATGAGGCGATCATGAAACACGAATTACGGCTCGCATCTTCCGAGAATCTCGCGGGTGGCACAGCCACCAACATCCTGCGAGTCGCCTCTGAGCTGGTGCGCGCCGTCTCCCGCACGGGTGCGGATCTCGGGAAGGTCGAGCGCACGGTCGTCGAGATCTTGAGCGCGGCTGCGGACGTTCCGGTCAGCGCTGAGGAGCCCGGGTTCCATCCGGCCCTGCTTGCTCTCCTCAGAGAAGTCGCCGGTCAGCACGAGGCGCGAGATGATCGGTATCGCGCACTGTTGGACACCGTCGCTGACATCACCTCGGAAGACGATCCGGACAGGCTTCTCGGCGGTATTGCCGATCGTGCGCGGAGGCTTCTTCGCGCCGACGTCGTCTACCTCTGGTTAGCGGAACGAGACGGTGAATACGCTTACCTGGGTGCGACCTCGGGGGGCATGACTTCCGAGCTTCTCGATCTGCGTGTACCGGCGGGGATGGCAATGACAGGGCGGATAATAGAGAGCGGAATGCCGTTGATCGTTTCGAAATACTTCGGCGATCCGAATTTTGTTCATTTTCCAGACGTCGACCGGGTCATGGAGCGGGAGAAAATCGTTGCGACCGTCGGCGTGCCCTTGGTGAACGGATCTAAACGGCTGGGTGCGTTGATTGCTGCCAACCGTGACGAACGTGCCTACACTCCAGCGGATCTGGATCTTCTGCATTCGCTGGCCGGGCATGCCGCCATCTCGATCGAACGCTCGAGGCTTGCCGAGGAAACCAAAACTGCACTCCGGTCACTCGAGGACGCGAACCGCGAGCTGGCCCGGAGTAACGCCGAGTCCGAGCGCGCGACCACGGCGCACTTCACGCTTTCCCAGGTCGCCTTGGCCGGCGGAAACATCGACAATCTGGTTCAGGAAGTCGTCAAGATCGTCGGCGGTGAGTTGGCTGTGTTCGATCCGGACGACCGCCTACTCGCTGACGCCGGTGACCTCAGCGGAACTGCGCAGCCTCCCGAGCTAATTCGTCTCGCGGCTCTCGCGCGGACCACTCAAACGTCCGGAAGCCTCGTGGCCATCCCGATCTTGGCGGCCGCCAGACTTCTCGGCATTCTGTACTACCAAGGTGACGAGACTCCCGCGAAGCCAGACATTCAAATCCTCGAACGTGCAGCAGTCGTCGCCGCTTTGCTTCTACTCTTGGCCGAGGCAGAGGCCGGAGCCGCGGGTTTTCGTCGCGACGACTTCATCGACGATCTCCTGTCTGGTGACGAAGCTCCCAGCCGCCTGATCCACCGAGCCGCGCAGCTGCGAATGGAACTGCGTCAGCCGTACACCGTTCATGTAGTGCGAGCACCCCTGCAGCAACGTCGGCTCGCTCACCTCGCAGACGAAGCAGCGAAGATACGAGGGGGCTTGGCCGGGCAAAGCCATATCCTCCAGCGCGGAAACAAGTCGTCGGTAGTAGCCCTGATACCAGGAAATGATCCGCGGTCGAATTCCGCCGAGCTGTCCTCAGCAATCGCGCGCGCCGGACGGGTGACACCATCGGTGGCCGGCGCGGGACCGACGCGCGCGGTAGCCGGCGTTCGCGAGCTGTTCGATGAGGCGGTGACCTGCAGTGATGCGATGGAACGGATACAGGGCGGTGCCATGTCGGGCACCTTGGAGGATCTCGGGTTCGTCGGACTGGTTCTGAGTAATCGACCGAATGTGGACCGATTCGTGCGGATGACGCTCGCCCCAGTGGCCCGGTACGACGCGGCACACCACACCGAATTGTTGAGCACTCTCGAGGCCCTCCTTGCAACGGATGGAAGTCCGACAGCAGCGTCGGAAGTTCTGCATGTTCACGTCAGTACGGTGAAACAGCGAATGCAGCGGTTGAAGGACCTATTGGGAGACGATTGGAGAACTGTGGATCGAACGAGCGAACTCCGTCTCGCGCTGAAACTTCATCGGCTCAATCAGAACACACTGGAGGCTGATGCCCAGTCGGCTCCGCACAGGGGCGCCGCCTCGGCCGGCAGCTGGTCGAGCGGTTCTGTTCATGGCTAGGTAGAAGTCTGCTCGACGACCCACGCTGCGATCTGCGCGCGGCTGGTGAACCCGAGCTTGGACAGAATGTGCTCGACGTGGCCTTGAACGGTGCGCGGGGAAATGACCAATCGGGTGGCGATGGCCCTGTTGGTCAGGCCCTCCGCGACGGCCTCTGCTATCTGACGTTCTCTCTTGGTCAACTTCGCGGTCTCCCCAGGTGTGGGCGGCGGCGTGGGCGTTTTCTCACCGAGGGCATAGGCGATGGCAGCATTGAATCCCAGGCCTCGGCCGTCCCTTCGGGAAGCCGCGAATGTCGGTTCGCCGAGCGCGTGCGTCGTCCTGCGCTCGCACTCGTCGTGATAATGGAGCAGGTTCGGGAACCACAGCGTGAAAGTCCCTACGGACTGCGCCATTTCCTCCGCGGCACCTATCAGTACAGCTGCACGCCGCGCATCGTTGTTCTCGGCTGCGACCCAGGCAAGGACTTCAAGGCACGTTGCGGTCGTACGGAGATCGCCTACCTCACGGGACAACTGCAGTGCGTGCCGCAGCAGTTCAACCGTGCCGGGGTGGTCTGATCGTCGCCATGCGGCGATGCCCAATGCCCGGAGGGTCGCGGCGCGGTGTACGACCTCGCCGCAGGACTCGGTGATCGCGAGTGCCTGTGAATAGCACTCGTTCGCTCGTCGTTCGTCACCCGCCTGGTCACATGCCCGTCCGAGCATGTGAAGTACCTCGATGTGCGAGAAATCGTGAGCGCTGAACTTTTCGATCGCGGTTTCCAGCAGTGATCGCGCCCGCGCAAAATCGCCGCGGTACAGAGCGAGTGTTCCTTCGGCTCGGGCGACGAATGCATCTGCCGTAGAGTCGGAAACCTTCTGGGCCACCATGCGTGCCTCGGATACCGAGGCTGAGGCCGCGGTCAGGTCGCCCTGCAATTCGGCCAGGACGCTGTGTGCATGCAAGGCCTTCACCCGCTCCACCGTCGGAGTCTTCCACGGCACAGCAAGGAGTCGGTCGAGCCAGCGCCGACCCTCGCTGAACAGTCCGCGCGCCTGCCAGAACGGCTGGAGGGCGGCGGCGATCGTCAGTCCGATTCCAGGATTGTCACTCAGGCAGAACTCCATCACCTCGCGAAGGTTGGTCTGTTCGCGATCCAGGCGGGAGATCCAGTCGAGCTGTCGGGGGCTGATCCAATCCGACTCTGCATCGAGCGCCAACTGCCGGTACCAGTCTCGGTGGCGACAGCGCAGATCTGCGTACTTCTCGGTTCCCTGCGCGAGTTCCCTGCCATAGTCCCGCAGGATGTCGAGCAACCGGAAGCGCACTACTGCGCCGGACTCCTCCCGAATAAGGATCGACTTGTCGACCAGAGAAGTCAGCGCATCGAGTATCTCCTGTTCATCCATGTCACTGCCGCAAATCTGCTCGGCCGCATCCAGTTCGATGCTCCCCGCAAACACCGACAGCCGTGCCCACAGCAACCGCTCTACGGGGTTGCACAAGTCATAACTCCAGTCGACGCACAGACGCATAGTTTGCTGCCGGGTCGGGGCGGTTCGGCTGCTGCGGGACAGCAGCGTGTAGCGGTCGGTCAGCCGCTGGAGGATTTGCTCTGGCGACATGGCTCGCACCCGGGCCGCAGCGAGTTCGATGGGCAACGGTAATCCGTCGAGCCGATGGCAGATCTGGGCCACAGTGCCCGCGTTGTCTTCGGTCAGTCTGAACGTCGGGAGAGCCGTGGCGGCGCGTTCGGCGAACAATGTCACGGCGTCGTAGCTAGGTGTTCCTCGGAGTGAGGGCACGTGCTCGGGAATGGTGAGCGGCGGGACACGCAGAACAGCTTCCCCGGCGATGCCGAGAGGCTCGCGACTGGTGGCGAGGATACGCAATTGCGGACAACCGCGAAGAAGGGTTACGGACAGCTCTGCCGCCGCGTCCACCACCTGCTCACAGTTGTCGAGCACCAGCAAGAGCTCGCGTGGAGCCAGAAAGTTCAACAGGCCGTCGCGCTGGTTCTTCGCCCGTTGATCCCGCAAGCCTAAAGCTGCAGCCACAAGGTCTGCCACCAATGAACCGTCCGATAGCTCGGCGAACTCGACCAGCCATACTCCGTCGTTGAATCCGCGTCGCATACTGTCAGCTGCCCTGAGTGCGAGGCGTGTTTTGCCGACGCCTCCGAAACCGGTCAGTGTCACCAAGTGCGATGTTTCCACGGAGCGTTTCACTTCCGACAGTTCATGCCTGCGACCGACGAAACTAGTCAGCTCCACCGGCAAGTTCCCTGTCATCCTGCCCGGCAACCGAGTCGGGCCAGGATAGGAATTGCCTCCGGTGGGACGAACAACCATGGAGTTCGGTAGGGCCTCTTGCGGCCGCTCACCTCCGGAACCGGTGTGGAGCGCCATGTCGTCGACCGCGAAACCGTGGTCGAATTGCGCGCGCCGGAGGGCCTCACCGAGGGTGGCGGCGGAGTGCCGGTCCGGTGCGGATGCGGCCATCGCCCGTTCCACCGCCGCACTGACGTCGTCAGCGATGTCCTGTTCCCGTAGATCCGGAACGGGCTCGGTGGTGATGCGAACGAACTGCGCGACCAGCTGCTCACCGCTGCGCCGCTCGAAAGCAGCATGACCGGTCAATGCGCAGAAGAGAGTGGCGCCCAGCCCATAGACGTCCGAGGCCGGGCTCGGCGACTTCCCGGCTAGAACCTCGGGCGCGGTAAACGCAGGTGAGCCGGTGACGGTACCGGTGGCGGTTTCGAAACTCCCCTGGATACGCGCGATACCGAAGTCGGCCAGTGCGGGCTCGTCGTAGTCGGAGAGCAAGATGTTCGCGGGTTTGATATCGCGGTGCAGGATGCCGAGCCGGTGCGCTGTTTCGAGGGCGCCCGCGATCTTCACCCCGAAGCGAAGGGCCTCGTCCAGTGGGAGAGGTCCGTGCCGGCGGACTCGCGTGTCGAGGCAGCCACGGGCGTAGTAGGGCATCACAAGAAAAAGCCGGCCACGGTCGGTGGTACCTATCTGCAGGACATTCGCGATGTTCGGGTGCCCTGTCAGCCTCCCCATCGCCCGCTGTTCGCGGAGAAATCGTTCCCGATTCTCGTTGTCGTCGAAGTCTGCGGTGAGAACCTTCACCGCGACAGTGCGGTCCAGAGCGGTCTGCGTGCAGCGATACACGACGCCGAAGCCACCGCGCCCGATCTCCTCGGCATTGAAAAATCCCGCAGATTCCAGGTCCGTCACCAACACAGCGTTGTCGACACGCTGTGTTGCGAAGGGATCATTGTCGGTCGCCATCTGCGATGCGCTCTTTGCCCTGTTGAGGGATTCGATGAGGTGTCGGCCGACACCTCCTGGATCACCAGGATATCGCTGGACGCGTCCCCCAACAGTGTGCGGCGGCCGTGGGCTGAAGACCGCAAACCGGAAATTCGACGGCCCCGTAATCCTCGAATGCACCGTCACGAACTCGCACTAACGGCTGGCTACCCCCTCGGGGACACAAAGTCGAGGGCAGTGTGTCTCCGGCGGACATTTGTCATTGCTCCAACCAGGAATACTGTCTCTGTGTGTCGCGGATCACCACGGTCTCGCACGTCCGAGCTGACGGGCATGGCTGCCCGATCAGCTCCGGTCCCGACCAACCCTGCTCGCCGGAAACCAAGGAGTCGCGCTACGCAACAGAAACCAGATGATCAGTGAAGTTCAGTCGGGTGCAATCGACGGCAATCACCATCATCTCTCCGGAGGACCAGAAGTGACATTATCCGAAAGATCGCAGGGGCGCCGCGTCAATCCAACGCTGACGCTTGCGGTCGTTGTTGCCTCAGTATTCGCCTACAAGGGTCTCGAATCGATCCTTTCCCCTGCTCTGCCGCTGATTCAAGAGTCCCTCGGCGCAACAGAAGCACAGATCGCGTGGGTAATCACCGGTGTGCTGCTCACGGGTGCGGTGGCCACCCCGTTGATCGGCCGCCTGTCTGACATTCGCGACAAGAAGTCGATCCTCCTTGCCGTACTGGCAATCGTTGCAACCGGAACCGCGGTCTCGGGTCTTTCGAACTCGATCTTGATGCTTACCTTGGGACAGCTCCTGCAGGGTGTTGGCCTTGCGGTGGTCCCCCTTGCCTTCGGAATTATTCGCGATACTCAGACCGAAGCCCGGATCAAGTCGGGCAATGGTTCGGTCATTGCCTTCATCTACGCCGGGACGGCGTTTGCGCTCGTCGGCTCCGGGTTGCTCGTGAGCGTTCTCCCCTGGCGTTGGTTGTTCTCGGTCCCCTTCGTGATCATCACCATCATCTTCGTCGCCGCATGGCGCCTGGTCCCATCGTGTCCACCTGCCAATCACGGCCGCGTCGACTACACGGGTGCCACTTTCCTCGGCAGCGGAATGGCCGTCATTCTCATCGGAATCACCAAGGCGCCCGAGTGGGGTTGGCTCTCTGTCGAGTTCGGAGCAACAGTGCTCGCATGCGTTGCGCTGTTGACAACCTTCGTCGTCCTCGAGCTCCGTTCGTCCGAGCCGCTCATCGACGTGCGCTTGCTTGCGACGCGGCCACTTGCGGTGAGCTGCCTCGTGTATCTGCTGTGCGGGTTCGCTACAAATGCACTGTTTCTGGCGGTACCCATGCTGGTGCAGCAACCGACCGACACAGGGTTCGGTCTCGGCGCCTCCGAGTTCACGACGAGCCTTCTCCTGCTCCCCCTCGGCTTGGCCGGTGCCGTTGTAGCACCGCTGACAGGTTGGCTCGATCTTCGGGTCGGTGGACGAACCACCATGCTCACTGGTGTCATTCTGGCTGGGGCGTCGTTCGTCCTTCTTCTCACTGCAAACGGACATTTCCTCATGGTCATGGGAGCGACCATCCTCATTGGCGCTTCGGGTGGGATCACACTGACGCAGGCAATGAACACAGTGGCGTTGACGTCTCCGGTCAGCCGGATCGGGGCGTTCAGCGGTCTCGCGTTTGTCGTCAAGGCAGTCGGTGGCACACTCGGCGTCCAACTTTCGGGAAGCATCCTCACCACCGGCACCAGTACGGCTGCGCCGACCTGGACTTCCTTCACGATCGTGTTCGTGATGGGCATCGTCGTCACAGCCCTGGTTGCCGTCAGCTGCTTGCTTTTGCCACGGAAAGTGACAACTTCGGCACAAGGAGCAGAACCACTGGTCACCACCAGGGTTTCGACAGACTGACCTGACCCCGCCCGGTTAGTCAGAAGTAGTCGTCGGCTCGACGTCGTCGAAATTCGGGTGCGGCAGTCGCCGGTCAGTCCGCCATTCCGCTGACTGCCGCACCTGCACGGGTGACCACGTCAACAAACAGACCGCCCGGTTAAAAGCGGATGCCAGAAAGCTGTCCATTGAAGCCGACAAAGAACGGCGCAGACTCTACGGGCGTCGAAACCTACACGCGCGAGTATCGGAAATTACGCCGGACCAAACACACCAGGCGACAGATACAGACGGAGTACAAGTCCCGGGGAGAAGCCGCTCGATTCATCGAATTCGCTCGAGCGTGGATTCCCTACGGCGGCGCGACTGACGAGGACATCTTCGTCAGCTTCGGCATGACACGTACTCGCTTCGTACAGATGCTTCACCACTTCGTCGTCGAGGCCGGCCTCGATGCCGAAACTGTCAGAGAGCTCGCCGACACCTATCCGTATTCGCCCCCTCAGGTCGATCGATGACCTGACACAGCCGACTCGGCAACGACAACGACATCGTTCTCGTGGCTTCCTTCACATCCGGCCAGGCCCCAACCTTCCGCGGCGCGCGCTGACGGATGCACGTTGTCAGTCGCGCCACCAGCTCCGCCGCCTGGGGATCGAGGTGAGTCACGGGTCCAGTTGTGCGCATATGAGGGTGTCGAGTCGCTGCCACGATCCGGCGCGCGAGGTCGTCGATACGGGGATCATCGGCGTCGAGGTCGTACGCGTGGTCGTAGTCGCGGAAAAGCTGCCGCAGCAGCGGGTCGGCAAGAATGTCGGCTTGGTCGTGAAACAGTGTGATCGCGTAGTCCGGATGGGTGGCGAACACGAGGATCCACAGGTCGCGTTGCAGGTCGACCCAACGGGGTGTAAATCCCTACCGAAGAAGGTGTTCGAGATGGACACCGACGGCATCGGTGTGCTCAGCCCCGCAACTGGCGGAACGACCGCGAGTGGGTTCGCGCTCAGTAGTTCAGCCACGTCTCTTGTTGCTGCACAGTCGAACCGGCTCTGGTCGAGTATTTCGGTCCACGATTCATCGATGTTGTTCGCGGTAGCGGCTCGGACTGATGCCGTAGGTCGCCGTGAATGCCCTGCTGAAGACCGACAGATCGACGAATCCGAACTGTGTGGCGATGTCGGTCAAGGATCGGGACCTGTTGCGTGGAACCATCATCGCGCGACGACAAGCCTCGAGCCGGTGCTCGCGAATCGTGGCGGCAGCGGTTGCGTCGAAGCGTGCGAACACTCTGTGAACGGTACGAGTGGAGACGAAGAAAGCCTGGGCGATACCGCTGGGGGAAAGATCCGGATCGTCTAGGTGGCGTTCGATGTGCCGCACCATACTCGCGTAGAGGTCCCGCAGACCTGGATCCGGATCCTTGGACTGACCTTCCTCTTGGGCCGCCGTGATGGCCAGGTCCGCCAGCCCGCTGGCTAGGCCGATGGCACCCGCGGACGATACCTCCCCATCGGCGGCCAGGAGGGTGGAGAGCATCGGTGAGAGCAACTGTCCTACGGGGGACGTGGACCGTACGGTCCGTGCTGTCAAGTCCTGCAACTGAGTCTCGGTGAGCGACAACGACGCCCGTGGCCAAGTGAACACGCGCAGGTGCCACTCCGGATGCAAACTCCAGGTGAATGGCCTCGAAGTCTCGTAGAGGGCGAAATCTCCCGGGCCGAGGGTGCACGTGCGCCCGTCCTGGGTGAGCTGTCCCTCACCGGCGACGACCATGCCGATTTGCATCAACTCGAGCGGATGGAGGTTGGCAAGCCTGACGGTTCTGCGGAAGACCTGGGATGTGGCGGTGACGTCGGCCGCCATCAGGTGCGCGAAATGGCGGGTGCGCACCGCCCCGGTGAAGTTCTCTGGCTCGATCGGCGCGATGTCCAGTGCCACGAACGTGTCGCGGATCGTTTCGATCCAGGTGCCGAGCGCGGTGGTTCGCACCACTTCGCGGCCCTGGCGGGGTGGCGACGGGACTGGAGCAGGCGCTACCTTGATCGACTCGTCCGAGCGGCGGCACTCCGGGCAGTCATTGTCCACCACGTCACCATCCGGCGGCGGCAACGACGACATGAACGGCTCCTTCTGCTCGCGCGAACACCACGCTAAGAGCGATAAAATCACATGTCAACCTGCGCGGACGTCCGACGCCGAAGAAGCATGCCACCGACCCGGCGGCGGGGAGCAGGCAGCGCGTTGGGAACAGCAGCAACACCACGCGCGGTGCTATGACCCGATCCGCTGACCGGGCCGCGGAACAATTCATGCGTCTTCACTAGCACGCTACGGGCTGGTCCCGGGCGCTTCGGCCGCATAGAGCTGGAACGTCCTCCAGTCCCGATCACGTGATTGGCCCCCGCGAGTGTCGCAACGTGCAAAGGCGGCTGGCGCTCAGCGTCAAACGCCACGCCCCGGAAGCGCCTACCGTTCGAGTACGCCGGAAATTGCCGGGGTGTTCAGGGGACCTCCTGGACTGACAATGATGTGTGCTGGAGGCTGCGTGAACGTGGACGGACAAGTCAAGCCCGCGCCTGCACCGTCGGATGGTTCATCGCCACCGAGGCGCCTGAAGCCTGCTCGCGAGTACGCGGCCTCGTGGACGGTCCCATCTTACGAATAATGTGGCAACGACGGTCAGCCGGTAGACCATGCCCCATTGGCCCGAGGTCGCCCAAATCACCCGAACCCCTGCCACTGCCGAACAAGTCAACTGCCCCAGCAGCACAGGATTCTCGACTGTCCAGACCATGCCCCTGCGGGTGTGCCGTGGTTCAACCGAAGGAGACACAGTTTTCATGTCTGCATTGCCCCCACCCGATTCCGCACGTCTGACCGCCCTTGACCGGCACTTTCGGTTCGGCCTGTCCGCTTCGGAACTCGAGGAATTTGCACCTGCGGTCGAAGCGTCCCTCGGTGCGTCGACCGCCGTCGAGGACCTCTATCGGCGCTCCGCCCCACCGGCCCCGCAGCGGGAATGGGCGCCGGCCGCACCGGAGCGTAACCGTCTCGGTGCCTGGTACGTCACCACCGAGATCGCCGGCGCGCCGGACGGCCCACTGTCCGGAAAGACGGTGGCAGTCAAAGACAATGTCGCGGTCGCCGGTGTCCCGATGATGAACGGATCCCGCACCGTGGAGGGTTTCATCCCTCGCCGCGATGCGACGGTGGTCCGGCGGCTCCTCGATGCCGGTGCGACGATCACCGGTAAGGCAGTGTGCGAGGACCTGTGTTTCTCCGGGGCCAGTTTCACATCACAGCCCGCACCGGTCCGCAACCCATGGGACCCGACACGCAATTCCGGCGGCTCCTCCAGCGGCAGTGGAGCACTCGTTGCGAACGGAGACGTCGATATGGCCGTCGGCGGCGACCAGGGCGGCTCCATCCGGATCCCCGCAGCGTTCTGCGGAACCGTCGGTCACAAGCCGACGCACGGACTGGTCCCCTACACCGGGGCGTTTCCCATCGAGCGAACCATCGACCACCTCGGCCCGATCACCCGCACCGTTGCCGATGCGGCCGTCATGCTCAGTGTGCTGGCAGGACCCGATGGCGCCGATCCCCGCCAGCCGACCACAATCGAGGTCGTCGATTACCTGTCCGCGATCACCCAATCGGCGTCCGGGCTCCGTGTCGGTGTCGTGACCGAGGGGTTCGGCACAGCGGTGTCGGATCCGGAAGTCGATTCGGCCGTCCGGGCTGCGGTTGACGTCCTGCGCGGTGCCGGACTTTCGGCGGAGGAGGTGTCGATTCCTTGGCATCTCGACGCCATGCACGTGTGGAATGTGATCGCGACGGAGGGCGCCGCTTATCAGATGCTCGATGGCAACGCCTACGGGATGAATGCCGACGGCTTCTACGATCCGGAGTTGATCGCGCACTTTGCCGCCCAGCGCCTCACCCGGGGCCACGAGCTGTCCAAAACCGTGAAACTGGTGGGATTGTCGGGTCGCTATACCTTCGAGGTCGGCGGCGGGAAGTACTACGCCATGGCTCGCCAACTCGTACCCGAGCTGCGCGCGGCGTACGACGCCGCGTTGGCGTACTACGACGTCCTGGTCATGCCCACCGTCCCCTACACGGCCCGAGAGATCCCCCCGGCCGATGCCGGCCTGGCCGATTACCTGCACGTCGCGCTGTCGATGGTGGGCAATACTGCCCCCTTCGACGTCACCGGGCACCCGGCGTGTTCGGTTCCAGCCGGTCTGGTCGGCGGCCTGCCGACCGGTTTGATGATCGTCGGCAAGCGTTTCGACGATGCCACGGTCCTGCGCGTGGCACACACCTATGAACAGGCTGTCGGCGTATTCCCCACGCCACCGGCCGCCGCGACCGCAAGAAGTTTTGCGTGAACGAAGTATTCGTCCTCAGGATACGGACGGGCTCGGCCTTGTCCTGGCGCGGACGAACTCGTCTTCCGTGCCGAATTGGAGAAGGCCGCGATTCCGGTCCGTTTCCGGCAATTCTCGCGCTTCTTCACTGACTGTCGCTCATCGTCGAACTATCAGTCGCTCGTGGTCAAATTCACACCGTTAGAGGACGGTAGCTTCTGACCTATACGAGTTTCCGAGATTCTCTCGAAGCCCCAACTCGATGAAACAGGAGTCCTTATGGAATCTGCAATCAGCGACCACCTCGTATGTCCGCGAACGTTGAATCGACGTGTGCCCGACGACTACCAACCTCCCTTCCCCATGTGGGTAGGACGCGCTGATGAAACCCTCCGGCAGGTGGTGATGGCGTATCTGGGCGTGCAATTCCGCGGCGACGAGCTCCGGACGGCCGCTCTTGCGGCAATGCGCGGCATCGTCGCCAGCTTCGATATGGAGGACGGACCTCTGCACCACGATCTGACCCACCATGAGGACAACGAGGGCTACGAGAACCTGATGGTGGTGGGATACTGGAAAGATGTTGCCTCCTATACCCGTTGGATAAGCACCTCCGTTGTGTCCGACTGGTGGACATCGGACGAACGACTGTCCGAGGGACTCGGCTACTTCCGCGAGATCGTCGCCCCCCGGGCCGAGCAATTCGAAACTTTGTACGCCTTCCAGGAAGACCTTCCTGGTATCGGCGCGGTGATGGACGGGATCAGCGGCGACATCAACGAGCACGGGTACTGGGGTTCGATGCGCGAACGTTTCCCGCTGTCCCAAACTGATTGGATGCAGCCTTCGGGCGGATTGCGGGTGATCAGTGGTGATCCTGCCGTTGGTGGTCGGGTAATTATCCAGGGCCACGACAACATCGCGTTGATTCGCTCCGGTCAGGATTGGAAGGATGCCGAATCAGAAGAACGCTCCCTGTATCTCGACGACATCCTCCCAACATTGCAGGAGGGCATGGATTTTCTCCGCGACAACGGTGAGACGGTCGGCTGTTACAGCAATAGGTTCGTACGCAATATCGATGTGGAGGGGAACTTCCTTGATTTGAGCTATAACATCGGGCACTGGGCTTCGCTCGACCAACTGGAGCGTTGGGCAGAATCCCATCCCACCCATCTGCGAATCTTCACTACCTTTTTCCGAGTCGCCGAGGGTTTGTCGAAGTTGCGTCTGTATCACGAGGTATCGGTGTCAGACGCACGCGACCAACTGTACGAGTACATCAACTGCCATCCCGGGACCGGCATGCTGCGCGATGCGCAATCAGTGGGCACTTCGAAGAGCTGACCTACTCCATAGCGCGTCCTGACACATCAATGTCCCACTTGGTACGTACCAGTCCCCTACAGAAAGTGAAAAAAATGACCTCAACGATCGAACACACACCAGACAACGCGGCACCGGCTCAAGCCCCGGCGTCTGATCGCGCGTGGGCACTGTTCCGTGCGCTCGACGGAAAGGGCCTGGTACCCGAGGGTTACACCGAAGGGTGGAAGAAGACCTTCGAGGAGGACTTCAGCCCGAAGCGCGGTGCCGAACTCGTCGCGCGGGCCTGGACCGACCCGGAGTTCCGCGACCTGCTCCTCACCGACGGCACCGCGGCCGTGGACCAGTACGGCTACCTCGGACCACAGGGCGAATACATCGTCGCGCTCGAGGACACCCCCGCCCTCAAGAACGTGATCGTCTGCTCCCTCTGCTCGTGCACCGCCTGGCCCATCCTCGGGTTGCCGCCGACCTGGTACAAGAGCTTCGAGTATCGTGCGCGCGTCGTCCGTGAACCGCGAAAGGTGCTGTCCGAGATGGGCACCGTCATTCCGGACGATGTCGAGATCCGGGTGTACGACACCACCGCCGAGACCCGCTACATCGTGCTCCCCCAACGGCCCGCCGGCACCGAAGGCTGGACCCAGGAGCAACTGCAGCAGATCGTCACCAAGGACTGCCTGATCGGGGTCGCAGTCCCGCAGGTCCCGGCCAACTGATCCACCGAATCAAAGGAGTTAAACCCATGGATGGAGTTCACGATCTCGCCGGTGTTCAAGGGTTCGGCAAGGTGCCCCACACCGTCAACGCCGATATCGGTCCCACCTTCCACGCCGACTGGGAACACCTGCCCTACAGCCTGTTCTTCCTCGGAGTGGCGGAGCTGGGGGCCTTCAGTGTCGACGAGGTCCGCTACGTCGTCGAACGGATGGAACCCCGCCATTACATGATGACACCCTATTACGAGAGGTACGCCATCGGCGTTGCCACCCTCATGGTCGAAAAAGGCATCCTCACCCACGAAGAACTCGAAGCGCTCGCCGGGGGCCCGTTCCCGCTGTCCCGGCCGGCCGAGTCGGAGGGCCGGCCTGCCCGCACCGACACCATCACCTTCGAGGTCGGGCAACGTGTCCGGGTCCGCGACGAGTACGTCCCGGGGCACATCCGCATGCCGGCCTACTGCCGCGGCCGGGTCGGGACCGTCACCCACCGCACCAGCGACCAGTGGCCCTTCCCCGACGCCATCGGCCACGGCCGCGCGGACGCCGGCGAGGAACCGACCTACCACGTCAAGTTCGCGGCCGAAGACCTCTTCGGTGACGACACCGACGCCGGCAGCGTCGTAGTCGACCTATTCGAGGGATATCTCGAACCGGCAGCCTGACCCTGCGCCCAGACTGTCACCCACGGCGTCGGCGGGAACGCACCCGTATGGGCGTGACCGCCGACGCCCGCACCGCAGCCGGCGTCTCTCCAAACCCGCGGAAGGATTCAGAAACCATGGCCGACACACGACTTCCTGTGACCGTGCTGTCAGGATTCCTGGGTGCAGGAAAAACCACCCTCCTCAACCAGGTCCTACGCAACCGTGAAGGCCGGCGGGTGGCCGTCATCGTCAACGACATGAGCGAGATCAACATCGACAGCGCCGAAGTCGAACGGGAGATCGCACTGAGCCGCTCGGAAGAAAAGCTCGTCGAGATGACCAACGGCTGTATCTGCTGCACCCTGCGCGAGGACCTTCTCGCGGAAATCAGTGCACTGGCCGCTGACGGACGATTCGACTATCTCCTGATCGAATCGTCCGGTATCTCCGAGCCGCTACCGGTCGCTGAGACGTTCACTTTCATCGACGCCGACGGACACGCGCTGGCAGATGTCGCCCGGCTGGACACCATGGTGACCGTCGTCGACGCCCACAGCTTCCTCCACGATTACCGGACCGGTGGCCGCATCGAGGCCGACGCACCAGACGACGAACGCGACATCTCCGACCTGCTGGTCGATCAGATCGAGTTCGCCGATGTCATCTTGGTCAGCAAGTCCGACCTCGTCACAGCAGAGCACCTGACCGAACTGACCGCGGTCCTGCGCTCACTCAACCCCAATGCCCGCATAAAGTCGATGTCCCACGGCCTGATCCCGCTCGAAACCATATTGGACACCGGCCTGTTCTCCTTGGAGAAGGCCGCCCAGGCGCCCGGATGGCTCCAAGAACTCCAGGGAGAGCACACCCCCGAGACAGAGGAATACGGAATCAGCTCCGTGGTCTACCGGGAACGCGCCCCCTTCCACCCCGGGCGGCTGCACCAGTTCCTCACCGGCGAATGGGGCAATGGACGTCTCCTGAGAGCCAAAGGCTACTTCTGGAACGCGAGCCGATTCACCGAGATCGGCAGTATCTCCCAGGCCGGCCACCTGATCCGACACGGCTACATCGGACGCTGGTGGAAGTTCCTACCCGGATCCTACTGGCCTGACGACGAGTATCGCCGCGCAGGAATACTCGACAAATGGGAAGAACCCGTTGGTGACTGCCGCCAAGAACTGGTCTTCATCGGCCAAGGAATCGACCCCCACGCATTGCGCGACCAGCTCGACGCGTGTCTGTTGACCACCGCCGAGATCGAACTCGGCCCCGACATCTGGACAACATGGGCCGACCCACTCGGCGACAATTTTACCGACCAGGTCACCCGCACGTTTGCCTGAACAAGCGCCATGACCGCCGCCGTCTCGATGGCACCAAATGCCAACCGATCACCTGGTTAGGAACCCGCGCGAACCTTCCTCCCACTGACATTCAGGCCACCAGGGGTCGCTTCTCGGTTTTCACCGGACCGATCGGCGTGAGACACTGACCCACTAAAGCCGGGACCAACTCCTCCCACTCAGCGCGGCCGAGCCGTTCATGAGATGACACTCGATCCTTCGTCGTGGCCTGATGCCACCGTCGGCTTCTCGAGCGAGAACACTATGGCCCTGATTACGCCGGCCAAGCACTGGGTCTACGGCACGATGCCGGCCCGCACTGCAATTGCCCCGGCCTCTCCACGGTTGGCGACGTCGAGCTTCTCGAGCACGCTGGCGACGTGGAACTTGATGGTGCTCTGGCTGATTCCGAGTTCCTCGGCGATGGTGCGGTTGCGTTTGCCCATTGCGAGGTGGGCGAGGACTTCGAGTTCGCGCGGGTTCAGGGTGGAGAGCAGGTGCTCGTCGGGTCGGGCGGCGGGCGGGTCCAACGGAATGGTGAGCGTCACCCTGCTCCCCCACGCGGGGATGGATTCGATGTCGATCCGCCCGCGCAAGGTGTTCAGGCGCCCGGACAGTTGCCGTGTGAGGGCGTTGCGGTCGATGTTGCCGGGACCCTGGTCGCGGGCTTCGATCAGCACGTTGTCGCCGTCGCAATCCCAGGCGATCCGCATTTTGGTGAGCACCGGCTGGGCGAGGAATGCCAGGACGATGGCCCGGACCATCGCCCGCGCCGCGTGTGCCACCTCTCCGGGGAGTGGACGACCGTCGGCCGGCGGTTCGATGTAGTCGACGTCGACCCCGCGGTGCTTGAGCAGTGGTCGTAATTCCCCTTGGAGCCTGGCGAATGCGGTGGTGACCGCTTCCTCGGACAGGGCACGGTCGGCGGCACTTGCGGACCGCAGTGCGATCAATGCGGCCGAGGCTGTTTCGCTGGCGGTGATCCGCGAGCGGCGGTCGTCGAGATCGTTCGAGCGCAGGGTTCCGAGGATCGAGGAGAGGGTCGCCTCGTGAACCTCGGTCAATTCGGCGATGGTGCGGGCACGTTCACTCGACGCGGCCCGTGACTCGGCGAGATAGTCGGGGCTGGCCTGCGCCACCTGGTGCTGGATAGACGTGGCGACGATCCCGAACACGGCGGCGACCTCATCGGGGTCGGGTCCACCCGTCTGAGACGGCCGCGGAACCAGGACCAGCAGGGTGTCGCAGACGTCGCGGATGGCCCACACTCGGCGGCGGACGCCGGCCAGCATGGCGACGCCGTCGTAAACGCCACCGGGTTCGAGGAATTGCTTGATCTCGTCGAGTTCGTCGACGGTGACCCGGTCGACGATTTCGCGCTTACCGGCTACTTTGCGGGGACGCCCGGTGCACTCCGGGGTGAAGATGACCAGGGCCTCATGCGGCCACAACTGGCCGAGGAACAGGGAGAAGCGCGTCGCGATGTCCGGGAGCGGTCCCGTGATCACCTTCCGCATCTCCACCCAGGGGTCGACCTGCAACCGAACAGAGTCCTCCGTGCTTAACACCCATCCACCGTATCGCCGGTAGGGATGGGTGGGCACTGGCCAATCGGCCAGCCCGAACCCGCCGAGCGGCCGGGTGTCGAAGCAGGCGGTAGTTGGCAGTGTCGAGTTCACCACAGGTCGGCTATCACCGAGGAGGATCATGACCGTCACCGTCGAGCAGACACGCACACGGTTCAGTGACGGGCGCCGCATCGTGCTCGACGAGAACGAGCGGCTGCTCAATTCCGTTGCCGCCGAACAATGGGACCGCGCCGGCTTGCTGATCACCTCCGCTCGGGCGGTGTTCGTGATCGGCAACGGACGCAGCGGCCTGGCCGTTCAGATGGCAGCCATGCGGCTGATGCACCTCGGCCTGCGCGTGCACGTCGCCGGTGAGGTCACCGCACCCGCGATCGGCGCCGGCGACGTACTGATCGCCGTGTCAGGATCGGGTACTACCGCATCGGTGGTCGGCGCCGCCGACACCGCGAAGAAGGTCGGGGCCTCGATCCTGGCCGTCACCACCGCATCCGACTCGCCGCTCGCCCGGCGTGCCGACGAGGTGCTGGTCTTGCCGGCGGCCGACAAACAGGACCACAGCGCGACCATCACCCGCCAATACGCGGGCAGCCTGTTCGAACAGTCCGTGCTCCTCGCGTTCGACGCACTGTTCCAGGCGCTGTGGGACAACGAAGACCAGACCGCCGAGCGGTTGTGGGAACGCCACGCCAACATCGGCTGACCCGAAACCCCCAAGACCCCCCGAAGATAGATAACAGGAGAAACACATGACGAAGCTGCAGGTTGCAGTCGATCTGCTCACCACTGCTGATGCGCTGGCGCTGACCCACAAGGTGGCCCCGTACGTCGACATCATCGAACTCGGCACCCCGCTGATCAAGAGCGCCGGCCTCAGTGCCATCAGCGCGATCAAGGCGGCGCACCCGGACAAGGAGGTCTTCGCCGACCTCAAGACCGCCGACGCCGGCTTCCTCGAGGCAGACCTGGCGTTCTCCGCCGGCGCCGACCTGGTCACCGTCCTCGGTGCCGCCGGTGATGCCACCATCAAGGGTGCGGTCGAAGCGGGTCAGAAGCACGGAAAGAAGGTCGTCGCGGACCTGATCGGCGTCGAGAACCGTGTCGAGCGCGCCCGCGAGATCGCCAAGCTCGGTGTCGCGTTCGTCGAAATCCACGCCGGTCTCGACGAGCAGGCCCAGCCCGGATACTCCATCCAGACCCTTCTCGACGACGGCAAGATCGCCGGTGTCCCGTTCTCCGTCGCCGGTGGCGTGAAGGTCGACACCATCGCCGCCGTCCGTGACGCCGGTGCCGACGTCGCCGTCGCCGGTGGCGCCATCTACAGCGCCGAGGACCCGGCTGCGGCCGCGAAGGCACTCAAGGACGCCCTCACCAAGTAGTCATCCAATCGCGAAGGCCCCGAACACGAACCGTGTTCGGGGCCTTCGCTATCGACGGTGCGGTGTCGGCTGCAGTGTGCCTGTGTCCAAGACTGGATCAGCTTCTGTCCGCGAGCGAGGTGGGACCGAACCCCTCGATCGGTCCCACCTCGCCGAACCTCCCTGCCCTATCGGGTCAGAGTGACCGCCACGCACGGCCGGACCGGCTGAGCATCCGATCCGCCGACTCCGGGCCGGACGTTCCGGAGGGATAGTTGTCCGGCCGACCGACACGTGCCCAGTAGTCGAGAAGGGGATCGACGACCCGCCAAGACCATTCGACCTCTTCCCGGCGAGGAAAGAGCGTGGCGTCTCCACGCAGCACGTCGCAGATCAGCCGCTCGTAGGCCTCCGGGGACGGGTCGAACACCGACCGGAAATCCATCCCGAGGCTGACCGGCTGAATGTGCATGCCCCCGCCCGGGCGCTTGGCGCCGATGTGGAGCTCGATGCCGTCGTCCGGTTGTACCCGGAAGACGAGCACATTGGACACCGCAGCAGCTCGCGCGGCCGGCGAACCGTGAGCGGGCGGTCTGAAGGTCACTGCGATCTCAGTCGTCCGCCGAGCGAGGCGTTTTCCGGTACGGATGAAGAACGGAACGCCGGCCCATCGGCGGGTCGCGACACCGACCGTCAGTGCCGCGAAGGTTTCGGTCGCCGAGTCGGCGGGGAACCCAGTCTCGTCAGCCAATCCTGCTACGGGAAGACCGTTCTCGATACCCGCACCGTACTGGCCGCGGGCCGACGTCTCCGACAGTGGGCCGAGGAGCTCGGTGGCAGAGAGGACCTTGATCTTCTCGGCGGCGATGCTGTCGGCGTCGAACGCGACCGGTTCTTCCATCGCGATCAACGCCAAGAGTTGCAGCAGGTGATTCTGGATGACATCGCGGGCGGCACCAACCCCGTCGTAGTACCCGGCACGTCCAGTCACTCCGACACTCTCGGCCATGGTGATCTGCACATGGTCGATGTGCCGGTTGTTCCACAACGGCTCGAACATTCCGTTCGCGAAGCGCAGCGCGAGGATGTTCTGCACCGTCTCCTTCCCCAGGTAGTGGTCGATGCGGTAAATCGACGACGGCGGAAACACTCGTTCCAGTGCGGCACCGAGGGCCTGCGAGCTGGCCAGGTCGTGCCCGAACGGTTTCTCCACCACCACCCGGCGCCAGCCGTGCGCAGTCCGGTTCAGCCCGGTGATCGCAAGTTGGTCGCATACCGGCTCGAACGCCGACGGTGGGATGGACAGGTAGAAGACGTAATTGCCGGGCTTGCCGCGGCGGACATCGAGCTCGGCCAGACGGGCGGCGAGCCGGGCGAACGCCGCGGTGTCGTCGAACGACCCCTGTACGAGGTGGATGCGCTCGGAGAGCCCCGCCCACACCGCAGGATCGAATGGTGTGCGCGCGTGCGCGATCACAGCATCCCGCAACCGGGAATCGAAGTCTGTACTGTCGCGAGCAAAGCCGACGAGATCGAAGTCCGGCGGCAGCTGACCACTGTGCGCGAGGTCGTAGATGGCCGGTATCAGCTTCTTGCGCGAGAGATCACCGGTGACCCCGAAGATCACCATCGACGCCGGGTCTGCGACCTGACCCGTGTTGCCAATCAATGCCTCGCCGACAACGCCTGAGCCGCCTGCCAGCGGGTTCCGCTCCTGCACTTCAGATACGGTCACTTCAGCTGCACTCCGTCTTTTCGCTCCACTACAGGCGCATTCAGACAATGCGTCGGGTACCAGTGTCGAAGGCGGCGAGCCGGAATGCACTTGGCCGAGCGGCCAGTGCCGGCTGCCCGTCCGGTCAGGTGAGGTCGTGCCGATTCCCCCGTAGACATAGGTCTCGGCAAGATCGCCGATGTGAAACGGGAATGGTGACGATGAAACTGGGACTGGTCGGTCTGGGCAAGATGGGATTGAACATGCGGGAGCGTCTGCGCGACCGTGGACTAGAGGCAGTCGGATACGATCCGAGTTCCGCCGACAGCGACGCGGACAGCCTCGAAGCGTTGGTCGAGTCACTTCCCGCTCCCCGCGCGGTATGGGTGATGGTGCCCGCCGGGGCGCCGACCCGTCAGGTCATCGGGCAACTCTCTCGCCTGCTGGCACCCGGGGACCTCGTCGTCGACGGCGGCAACTCCCGGTTCACCGACGACAGGCTCAACGCGGAAATTCTGGCCGAACACGGCATCCGCTACCTCGACTGCGGCGTTTCCGGCGGGGTGTGGGGACGCGAGAACGGGTACGCGCTGATGGCCGGCGGCGACGCGGCCGACATCGACCGGTTGATGCCGGTCTTCGATGCGCTGCGCCCGGACGGTGAACGGGAGGATTCGTTCGTGCACGCAGGACGGGTCGGCGCCGGCCACTACGCGAAGATGGTGCACAACGGTATCGAATACGGATTGATGCAGGCCTACGCCGAGGGGTACGAATTGCTCGCGGCGGAGGAATCCATCGTCGACGTGCCCGCGGTCCTGCGCGCGTGGTCCAAAGGCACCGTGGTCCGCTCCTGGTTGCTCGATCTCCTGGTGCAGGCGCTGTCCGACGATCCCCAATTGGCCGCGATCTCCGGCTACACCGAGGATTCCGGTGAAGGCCGTTGGACCGTCGAAGAGGCCATCGCCCACGCGGTCCCCGCGCCGGTGATCTCCGCTGCTTTGTTCGCGCGGTTCGCGTCCCGTCAGGATGACTCCCCGGCCATGAAAGCGGTTTCGGCACTGCGTAATCAGTTCGGGGGACACGCCGTCCGGCCAGCCGCATCGGCCGGAATCGCCTGACCCGTGACAACCTCGACCCAACCAGCATCCCCCGCAACGCCGTAACCCGGTCCTTGCTGCCGTATTCGAACGATCTCGCCCGGCTTCCTGCTTACCCAGCAGTTGCCCATGGAGTCAAACGGTAAAGCGGTGCAGGATAATCGAGCTCTGGTCGGCACCGCCACCCGGACCATCTGGTGGGTTGAGCCCGGCACCGACGGGCAGCACGCGCCGTCCGGCCGCCCGCTGCTCAGGAAATCTCACCTGACCTTGACGACGACCTTGCCCTTCGCGCGCCCCTGGTCGACGTATGCCAAAGCCTCTTTGGTCTGTTCGAACGGAAAGATTCGGTCCACCACTGGACGTATGGCGCCGGACTCGATGATGGACGCGAGCTGGCGCAACTGGTCTCCACTCGATTTCATGAAGAGGAAGGAGTAGGTGACGTGGTGACGCTTGGCGTTCCTTCGGATTCGAAAGCTCAGAAGGCGCATCACCTGTTGCACGATCCAGTTCAGGCCGGCTTCTTTCGCGAAAGTGTGATCCGGCGGACCGGCAACCGAGATGACCTTTCCGCCCGGTTTGAGAACGCGGAGTGAGTTCGCGAGCGTGTCCCCACCCAGGGTGTCGAGGACGAGATCGTAATCGCGCAGGACCGCCGCGAAGTCGTCTTTCTTGTAGTCGATGACGATGTCGGCACCGAGACGCTGCACCCAGTCGATATTCGCGGTGCTCGTCGTCGTGGCCACGGTCGCACCGAGGTGCTTGGCCAATTGGATCGCGAAGGTACCCACCCCACCTGAGCCGGCATGGATGAGAACCTTCTGTCCGGCCTGCAGATTCGCCCTCTCGACCAGCGCTTGCCACGCGGTCAGGCCGACCAGAGGTATCGAAGCCGCCTCCTCCATGGTGAGCTCTCGCGGCTCGAGAGCCACATCGTCTTCCTGCATTGCGATGAGTTTCGCGAAGGCGCCGATCCGGCCTTGGTCCGGCCGCGCATACACCTCGTCACCTGGCTGGAATCTCCGCACATCGCGTCCAACCTTGACGACCACTCCGGCCAGGTCATTGCCCAACACGATCGGTAGGCGATACGGCAGGACGGGTTTGAGTTTTCCCTCTCTGATTTTCAGGTCCAGCGGGTTCACACTCGCGGCGTGAATCTGAACCAGGACGTCACCGGGGCCCACTTCCGGGTCGGGAGTTTCGCCGAACCGCACGCCGTCATTGCTTCCGTAACGATCGAGAACGAATGCCTTCATCGTCTTTTTCTCCTTGCTCTTTGTGTCGGGGCGTCGCTCAGGCGGAAACCGGGGATCGTTCTCGGCCGGACGACTCGAAGCGTGGAACGAGTTGGTCGTTGCGGCCCAAGGCGGCAACTTCGGTCTCGAGCGACGGGATTGTCAGGGCAGAGAACCGCCTCGTCCACGGCCAGACCAGCGGTGAATTCAAAAGTGCTTTCGCCCAGTTGGCGACGACGACGGCCCGCGGCACATAGACGCGACTGCGCCGGTGGGCAAGTCCTTCCACGATCGCCGAGGCCGCCCGCTCGACACTGGTCGTGACGTTCCCCGGATACGGGAGTCGGTTGCGCATCTGTTGGAAGGAGGGAATGTCGACCTCGGCGCCTCGCACCAGGTCGGTGTCGATCCAGGACGGATGAACCAGGCCGACGGTGATCCCGAGATGGGCCACTTCACCGCGGTAGGCGAGCGCGAGCGCCTCGACCCCGGCCTTGCTCGCACCGTAGGAGGCAAGACCGCCTATCGAGGTGAAGGACAGCGCAGATGCCACGATCAGCACGTGGCCTCCGCTGCGTTGCAGGTGGGGTGTCGCATGCTTGAGTGTGCGGAATACGCCGTTCAGGTTGATGTCCACGACTCGCTCGAAGGATGCTTCGTCCGCGTGCCGCACTGTTCCATAGGCGGCCACTCCGGCGTTGGCGACGACCATGTCCACACCGTTCATGGCACCGGCGCACTCGTCGATCGCGGACTGCAGCGCCGTGCTGTCCCGCACGTCCGCCTCGCACCAATGAGACGACGGCCCCAATTCCGCGGCAAGGGATTGCAGTCGTTCGGGCTCGAGGCCGATCAGAGCGACACGGGCTCCCTGGGCCGCGGCCAGGCGTGCCACCTTCTCCCCGATGCCGCGCGCGGCCCCCGTGACAATCACTTTCCTGCCCACCAGATCTCGTTTCATGGCTCGACTGTAACTTCGTTATACGACGAGCGCAATGGCTCTACGGTTCGGATCTTCCACTGACTTCGGCAGACTCGCTACGCGCCCGAGGCCACTGCCGACTCGCCCGCCGAATTTCCCGCCGGCTGGGCCGACCCGTACAGGCTCACCGCCCGCTCGTGTGAAGCCTGGGCGAGTTCGCGGGTGTCGCCGAGGCCGACGGCAAAGTTCACTCCCATCGGCAACATAACCTGCAGCACCGCGTCGTCGAACTCGGCGAAATGCTCGCCGAGCTCGAGGGTGATGTAACCGTGGACGTAACTCCACAGCTGGGCAGCGACCACCTCCGGGGTGTGGGGCTCGACCCTGCCGGAAGCCACAAGACGTGCACACGCGTGGATGACGCGTGCGTAGGCTTCGCGGAACGCCAGGGAATGCCCACTCAATCGCACGTCCGACTCCAGCGGCCGGTAGGTAGCGCGCGTGGACAGTCCGAACATCAGGTCGTATAGATGAGGGTTCTCGCGTGCCAGGCGCCGACACGTCAATGCCAGTGCGAACAGATCCACGACCGGATCTTCAGTCTCCGGCACCCCGGAAAAGGCGGTGCCGAGTTCGGTGAACCCATAGTCTGCGACCGCGCGGACGAGCTCGGGTATCCCGCCGAAGTGGTGGTAGACCACCATCGTCGACAGACCGGCCGAGGACGCCACGGTTCGCGCCTTGATCGCGGACGGGCCCTGTTCGGCCAGCAGGCCGACCGTGGCGAGAACCAACCGTTCCGGAACACTCCCCTGAACCGGCACCGACGACGTCTCTCCCATAACTACACCTGACTTCGCATTTTCCGCCGGGGCATCCATCTGTACGAGTGACGGTTGCCACTAGCTAATAACGAGGTTACAGTACTCCTATAACGAAGTTACTGGCGGTCGCTCGCCAGACGTGCTTCCCCTTTCAGCCATTCACGGAAGTGAAAATCTCATGACACACAAAACCAAGGGACATCTCGAGGTCGAGGACAGCGGAGAGGTGTTGATCGTGCGGGTCGACGGCGGCCCGCACAGCCTGTTCGGCATCGATATCGCCAACCAGCTCGAGGAGTTGGTAGACCGGGTCGACCGGGATCCGGGCATCCGCGCCGTGGTGTTCACCGGCACACGCCCGGGCCGATTCGTCAGCCATGCGGATGTGCGGTGGCTGCAGGAAGAGGGGGCGGCGGTCCCGCCATTTGGGCGGCGCGGTGCCTCCGCGATCGCGCGGGTGGCCCGAGGAGCGGATCGCGCCCGTGCCCTCGAGCCCATGATGCGCAAAACCCCGCTGTGGGGAGCAGTCCAGCTCGACCGTCTGCATGCCACATTCCTGCGGATGAACGCGAGCGGCGTCATTTTCGTTGCTGCCCTGAACGGTTCGGCGCTCGGTCTGGGTGCAGAATTCGCCTGGGCGTGCGACCTGCGGGTCATGGCCGACGGAGATTTCTTCATCGGTCAGCCCGAGGTACTGCTGGGAATCAATCCGGGTGGTGGCGGTACCCAGCGCCTGACTCGACTGATCGGCACCCATCGGTCCCTGATCGCCATCCTCGAAGGCAAACCGTTCACGCCCGCGCAGGCCCTCGCCAACGGAGCCGTCGACGAGGTTGTTGCGCCGGGCGACGTGGTGACTCGGGCGACCGAGCTCGCCGAATACTTCGGCGCTCGCCCGAGGGAAGCGGTGGCGGCGGTCAAGCGGTCGGTGTATTTCGGCGGCTCGATGTCGCTGGCGGAGGGATTGCATGTCGAGCGCACCGAGTTCCTCGGTACCGATCAATCCGACGATGGCCAGCAGTTGATGCTCGACTATCTCGAGAGCACCGATTCCACCGGTGAGCTGCCCCTCTACAACCCGGACATCTACCAGCAGGCCCTCGAATCCGGCCGCGTGCCCGGGCCCCGCTCGACGAACGAACAGTGAGACCAGCCATGGCCACCAAGAAGCCCTACACCCGTCACGACGTCCTTTTCTCCTCCGGCGACAGTTCCTGCGCGGCATGGCTGTATCTGCCCACCGGCGTAGCGTCCCCGCCCGTCGTCATCCTCGGGCACGGCCTGGGAGCCACCCGCGACATGCGCCTGGACGCCTTCGCCGAGCGTTTCGCCAAGGCAGGCATCGCCGCCTTCGCGTTCACCTATCGGCACTTCGGCGACAGCGGCGGTCATCCCCGCCAGCTGCTGTCGATCAAGAAGCAGCTTGCCGACTGGGATTCCGCCATTGCGTGGGTCAAGGCTCGTGACGGTCTCGACAGCACACGCATTGCCGTGTGGGGCAGTTCCTTCGGCGGTGGACACGCCATCACCGTCGCCTCGCGGCATCCGGAACTGCGAGCCGCCGTCGCCCAATGCCCGTTCACCGACGGGCTGGCCTCCGCGCTCGCGCTCGGTCCGGCCGCCTCGGTGAAAGCCTCGCCTCTGATCGCCCGGGATCTGGCGGCCAAGGTTCGCCGACGCGAGCCGGTCATGATTCCGCTCGCCGGCGCACCCGGTTCACTGGCCCTGATGAATGCCCCGGATGCACTTCCCGGCTACCGGGCTATCGTGCCAACCGGGGCGACGTTCCGAAACGAGGTAGCGGCCCGAGTGATTCCCAGTCTGGTCACCTACCGGCCGGGGCGCGCAGCACAGAACATCGACTTCCCGATCCTGTTCTGCATCAGCAACACCGACACCGTCACCCCACCCGCTCAGACCCTCCGATATGCGCGTACCGCACCGCAGGCAGAGATCAAGACCTACGACGCCGGACACTTCGACTTCTACCTCGGCGAACCCTTCGAAGCCCTGGTCCGCGATCAGACCGAGTTCCTCACCCGCCATCTCGATGCAGCGCCGGCCACACCCGCACCGGGCCGGGCCGCATCACACCGAAGGTGACACGACCACCATGACGTTCGCATCGCTGCCCGACCGCCGCGCCGATCTCGACCCGCACGGACCCGCCGTCTCCGACGCCAGGAGCGCACTCACCAACGCTCAGTTGCTCGACCGAGTACGCGCGGCCACCCGCCACCTCCATCAGCTGAACATCGGGCCCGGAGCCGTCGTTGCCGTGAAGCTGACCAACCGCACCGAGTTCGTGGTGCTGCTGTTCGCGACCTGGCGACTCGGCGCCACCGTCACCCCGGTCAACCCCGCCCTGACCGACGCCGAGGTCGCTCGCCAGCTCGCCGACTCCGCCGCGCGCCTCCTCGTCGTCGACGACGGCTCGACCCCGGCGGGTGATGTCGTCACGCTCCGTGTCGCTGATCTGTACGACGCGCCCGTGGCGGCGGATCCCGCACCTTCCGCCGATACGTCGGCCCCCGCCCTCCTGATCTACACCAGCGGCACCACCGGAGTGCCGAAGGGGGTGATGCTCGACCACACCAATATCGACGCCATGGCCGAGATGGGTGCCCAGGCGCTGCAACTGGGTGAGGCAGACCGATGCCTGCTGATCCTGCCGCTGTTCCACGTCAACGGCATCGTCGTCAGCGTCCTCACCCCGCTGCTCGTCGGTGCCAGCGTCGTTATAGCCGGCCGATTCGATCCCCGAACCTTCTTCGATCTCGTCGAATCGGAACGCCCGACCTTCTTCAGCGCTGTGCCGACGATCTACAACATCCTGGCGGCCCTCCCGAGCGAGGTTCGGCCCGACACGTCCTCACTGCGTTTCGGCATCTGCGGCGCCGCACCCGCCTCGCCGGAGTTGCTGGCCAGGTTTGAGGGCAGGTACGGATTTCCCCTCCTCGAGGGCTACGGGCTGTCCGAAGGGACCTGCGCGTCCACTCTCAACCCTGTGTCGGGGCCCCGGCGCGCCGGAACGGTCGGGATTGCCTTCCCAGGTCAAGAGATTCGCATCGTCGACCCGAACGGCACTGACATGGGTGTGGGGGTGGACGGAGAGGTCCTCGTGCGCGGCCCCAATGTCATGCGCGGCTACCTCGGCCGCCCGGACGACACCGCGCGCGTCCTCGTCGACGGATGGCTGCACACCGGCGATATCGGTCACCTCGATGCGGAAGGCTACCTGACACTGGTCGGACGATCGAAAGACATGATCATCCGCGGCGGCGAGAACATCTATCCCAAGGAAATCGAGGACGTCCTCGCCGGCGACCCGTCCGTGCTCGAGGCCGCCGTGATCGGCGTACCCGACCACATTTGGGGCGAGGTCGTCGTCGCCTACGTGCAACCGGCACCCGATTCGACCGTCGACCCGGCTGCGCTGCACGCACTGTGCACGCAGAAACTCAGCCGCTACAAGCGGCCGACGTCGATCGTCGTCGTCGAAGCCATCGCCAAGAACGCGGTCGGCAAGATCGACAAGAACACACTGCGGGCCGCCCATGCCCTCGCGACGTCGTAAGAATCAATCCCTGCGAAAGGTACTGCTTCATGGCCTCCCTGCACGATCCATTACCGTTGCCCTGCGGTCAGGTACTCCCGAACCGAATCATGAAGTCTGCGTTGAGTGAAGCGCTCGGTGATAGACGGAACTCTCCTGACCACCGCCTCGAACAGCTTTACGCCACCTGGAGTCGAGGCGGCTACGGGCTGCTCGTCACCGGCAACGTCATGGTCGACCGCACCCAGCTCGGTGAGCCGGGCAATATCGTCATCGAGGACGAGCGTGATCTCGACGCGCTGACCCGCTGGGCGAAGACGGCCAAGGATGCCGGTGTCCCGATCTGGGTTCAACTCAATCATCCCGGACGCCAGGCGAACCCGCTCGCGCTCGGGCACACTCCCGTCGCTCCGAGTCCGGTGCCGCTCGATATTCCCGGCGCGTCCACCCCGCGGGAGCTGACCTCCGGTGAAATCGAGGGCATCATCGAACGTTTCGCCGCCTCCGCTCTGGTCTGTGAGACAGCAGGTTTTGACGGCGTGCAGATTCACGGTGCCCATGGCTACCTCGTCGCCCAGTTCCTCTCACCGTTGGCGAACCGGCGCGATGACGAGTGGGGTGGTGACCCGCAGCGGCGGATGCGCTTCGTCCTCGAGGTCGTGCGCCGCATTCGCGCGCGGGTGTCACCGGGCTTCGCGGTCGGCATCAAACTCAACTCGGCCGACTTCCAACGCGGCGGATTCACCGAAGACGAGTCCCGCGTGGTGGTCGCGGCGCTGGCCCAGGAAGGCCTCGACCTGATCGAGGTCAGCGGAGGAAGCTACGAGTCTCCCGCCATGATGGGCAGTGCCGCGGCCAGTACCCGCGCCCGCGAGGCGTACTTTCTCGACTACGCACGCACTGTCCGCGCGCTGGCAGGAGATGTTCCGCTTGCGGTGACCGGCGGTTTCCGCTCTCGCACCGCCATGGAGGGGGCAATTGGGGCCGGCGAGTGCGATGTCGTCGGGATCGGACGGCCCACCGCGACGACCACCGATGCTGCCGACGTCATCCTCGCCGGGCGCGCCGACGCCCTCACCACTCATCAGTCGCGATCCGGAATGCGGGGTGTCCTGGGTAGGGTGGTCGACGTCAAGGCGCTGGACGGGCTCCTCGACCTCGGCTGGCACACCGACCAGCTGCACCGCATCAGCGCCGGTCTCGAACCCGATCTGAATCGGGGGCTGCTCGCCACCACGGTCGCACTGTTGCGTCGCAACGGGCGGACATCCTTTCGACCCAAGCGGGGCGGATAGGCCGGCCGAGGTGAACCGGTGGACCGGCGACCTGGGGGCGGTGCTCAGTGGGAGTTCGGCTCGGCGTGCTCCAGGAGCCGGCCCGCGCCGGCGATTCCAGACGCCAGTATCTCCGCCGACAGCTGTTCATCGGTCACGGCTCGGGCGAGCTGCATCGTGCCGACAAGTACGGCAATGACGCCAATGGCTGTGCTTCTGGCAGATGATGATTCGTCGCAGCCGGTGCGGTTCGCCACCAACTCGATGATTCTCACGATTCCTTCGGTATATGCACTGCGGATCTCAGTGCTCGCCCGCGCGATCTCGTCCAGCAAGGCGGCTGACGGACAACCCTGATCTGGATGATCGCGATGGTCGCACGACAGGTAGTCCTCGACGAATGATTGGAGCGAACCGTCGTCGGAGAGCAGCGAACGCAGCGTTTCCTCCTGCGCTGTCAACTGATCCGCGACGGTAACGGCGACGAGCTGGTCTTTGGAACCGAAGTGCGCATAGAAAGCGCCATTGGTCAAACCCGCGTCCGACATGAGCGCACTCACGCCGGAACCATCGATACCGCTGCGCTTGAGTCGTCGACCCGCAGTGTCGAGTATGCGACGACGCGTCTGAGCCTTGTGCGCTTCGTCGTACCGCGCCATTTCTGCACCACCCTGCTTCGTAGGTCACCACGACGTCTTCCTTGCCAGCCGCGAGTCTACGGGATAGCCTGACGATCGTAATATTATGGTCGTACGCTAATCGGCTCGACGGTTGGCCGCAAGCTATCGATGTCGAGCTACAAGGAGTAATGAAATGACACTTCACAACGCGCAAGAGGGCGACGCAATTGCTTGGGCAAAGGCGCCGACGAAAGTCATCGACGTCAACGGTGTGCTGTTCGCGTACCGCGAATTGGGGCCCCGGGGCGGAGTGCCGGTGGTGTTCCTCCATCATTTCACCGCCGTCATGGATGACTGGGACCCCCGGGTGTTGGACGGCATCGCTCAGCACCACCATGTGATCGCGTTCGACAATCGCGGGGTGGGTGCCAGCGGTTCACGCGTACCCGCCGACCTCACGCAGATGGGCGTCGACGCAATTGCGTTCATTCGCGCTCTCGGCCACGACACCGTCGACTTGTTCGGTTTTTCGCTCGGAGGTGCGGTGGCTCAAGTCATCGCACTGCGAGAACCTCGGCTCGTGCGACGAATGGTGCTCGCCGGTACCGGGCCGCGTGGGGGTAGCGGTATCGACAAGATGGCTCGAATCGTCACCAATGCGTACCTGAAGGCTGCGCTCGCACGCAAGGACCCACGGCACTTCCTCTTCTTTCCCCGCACCTCTGAAGGCAAACGAGCAGCGAACGACTACCTCGCACGTTTGGCCGAGCGAACCGACGGCCGCGACAAGCCGATTTCCATCCAAGCCAGGTTTGCGCAAATCGCAGCGATCGTACGAGCCGGAAAGGCGGCTCCGGACGACCTGTCGGTGGTCACCCACCCCACCTTCGTCGCAAATGGCGACCACGACCTGATGGTCGCGAGCGAGCACTCGGAGGACCTGGCGCGGCGACTGCCGAATTCGCGTTTGACGATCTACCCGAACTCCGGACACGGCGGTGTCTTCCAGTACCACCATCGATTCGTTCCTGAAGTGCTCGAATTCCTTGCCCAGCCCTGAGTGGGGTACTTTTCCTTGCCTCCTTGTACCCTTATGTGTACCTTGCGGGTCACCACATTCACAGGATTCTCACCCGGTACTCACGCACACTCCAGGTGCGTTCGCGAGCGCCGGGTGTGCATCGAGTTGGTGTTCGAATGAAGGTAGGAAACCCCGAAGAAGTCAGATCAGCATCGATCAACGTGGAGGCGCCGATGCGCGACGGCACGATTCTCAGGGCCGATGTCTATCGGCCGGCGTCACCGGGTTCGTATCCGGTGCTGATCCAGCGCACCCCGTACGACAAGACGGGATCGTTGAACGTTCTACATCGCGATGCGCGAGCGCCGACCTGGTACTCCCGGTCATCCCCCGCTGAACCTCGAGAACGGATGACGGCCGGGCCGGCGCGCGCTCACCTGGCACAAGGAAGCACGCGCCTACCCGACCGTCTGTCCGAGACTGCTCACTGGAGTCTCGAAATTTATGGGCCTTGGTGTCGACTCGAGCGATTCAGCGTCGTAGTCGATCACGTCGGTTGCTTCTCCAACTCGTCGAGGTACTCGTTCAAGCCGGTGTACGCGGCGGCGTCGGCGCGCCCGAGAAGATGTGTGCGGAGACGTCGTGCCAACCTGCTCACCGCGGGCCCGGCATCCAGCACCGGTCGTATCAGCCCGATTCGAGCGCACTGCTCGGCGAGCGGCAACAGTTCCGTCAGTGCCTCATCTTCCTGTCCCATGGTGGCCAACACATTCACCTGCAGCAGGGCGGCGTGCAGGAATGCCCGCGGGCGAACCCGTCGATCGATCGACTCGATGAGGGCGTGTGCCCTTTCGTAGACGGGCGCGAGGTCCTGATCGCGGGTGGTCAGAGCTGCCCGGATCCTCGACTCCTCCTCCAATTCGAATGTGACGACGGCGATCCCGTTGTTCCGGTCGGGAAGTTGTCCGCTCTCGAGGTCGAAAACCGGGGCGCCGGGAGCGGCGTGTCCGAATCCGGCTCGGACTCGTTCGTTGGTGATTCGCGCGGCCAAACGGGGCAAGCCAAGTTGCTGCGCCAGCCGGGCACCCTCGTCGAGACGCGCCTTCGCCGCATCCTTTTGTCCGAGCAGGAGTTTCAGTCGGGCACCCGTGCCGTAGGTGGCGAGCATGAAGTCGACGGTGCCACCCTCGGCGCCCAAGGTGTGGCTACGGTCGAGGAGTTGATCCGAGTCGGCGAGGTGCCCCTGTTCGTACAGTAGGTCGCCGAGTAGGGCAGCGGTGAGCCGGGTGCCGTAGCCGAGACCCTCTTCGGCCTCCGAGGCCAGTGTCATAGCGTGCCGGAAACTGACCTCAGCCGCTGGCAGATCGAGTTGTTCGCGTGCCGCGATCCCGGCCATGCAATATCCGTACAACACGCTGAAGGGCCCGGCGGACCGTTGGTGGAAGGGAAGGGCCCATTTTTGCCATCGGCGGGCTTCGTCGAAATCGAATTGGTAGATAGCGCGGAAGGACGCGACGTCGGCGGCTCCGCACAATACCCATGGCCGCAGTGTGTCCGCCCGGGCCATACACCTCTCGACGCTCTCATCGAGTCCGTCGATCTTGTCGTCGAACGCGGTGACAGCAGCCCGGATGGATGTCACTTCGACGCGCATATCTACGACTGCATCGTCGCCATCGTCGCCGCTGGCCAGTGCGGTCTCCGCGACGGAAAGATTGTGTTCGGCGTCGCGCGGATGATGCAGCAACGCGTGCGCCCACGCGACAGCGATGTGTAAGCGGGGCCGATCGGTAGTTTCTTTCGCCGGCAGCTTCGCGGCGAGGCCGAGAAGCGTTCCCATCTGCGACTGCTCGAGTAAATCCATCGCGGCGTCCTCGACGAGCGTGACAGCATCGTCTTCCTCACCTGCGAGGAGGTAGTGGTCGACCGCCTGGCTGAGAAGGTGCCGGTCCGCGAACCACCGACCTGCTCGCCGATGAAGCTCGACAATTCGGTCAGGATCGTCACGCTCGAGGCGGTGTTGCAGGAACTCGGCGAACAGATGGTGGTAGCGGAACCATCTCCCTTCCTCGTCGAGCCGTCGCAGGAACAGATCACGGGACTCGATGTCTTCGAGCGTCGCTTGCCCTTCCCGGCTGTCGGTGAGCGCGCGTGCCAAGCTGCCGCAGATTTTCTCGGTGATCGAGGTCGCGAGGAGGAAATCGAGGGTGCCTCGATCGAGATTGCCGAGGACGTTCTCGGCCAAATACTCGCCTATTGCCCGATTCCCTCCGGACAGGTGGTCGATCAGTCTCCGTGGGTCCGGATGCTCACGCAAGGCCAGTGAGACCAGTTGCAGTGCCGCTGCCCATCCGTCCGTCGACTGTTCGAGCTCGACGATGTCAGGTGCGTCCAGGTGGAGGCCGGAGCGGTCCACCAACAACTGGGTCGACTCCCGGACGTCGAAACGCAAAGCGAAGGAATCTATTTCGACGAGTTCGTTGCGCACGCTCATTGTACTGAGCGGCAGACCCAGCCGGGTGCGGCTGGTGACGATCAAATGTAGATGGTGGCAACCGTGCTCGAGCAGGAATGCCAGCGCCGACCGCGTGTCCTCATTGCTCACGCGGTGCCAATCGTCGATGACCACTGCGACGTGCTGGTCGGCCGAATGAAGCTTGTCGATCAACGAGGTGAGAACGTACCGTTCGCGGTCCGCGCCGTAGACTTCGAGTTCACGAACCAGCTCTCGGCCGAAAGCTGGTTCCGCCACCGCAATGGACTCGATCAGGTGGGTGAGGAACCAGATGAGCGTGTTGTCGTCGTTGTCTATCGTCAGCCACGCAGTCGCCACCCCTTCCTCCCGCAAGGCCGCGAGCCGTTGAGCGGCGAGCGTGCTCTTACCGAACCCGACGGGTCCGTGAATGAGCACCAGGCGCCGACGCCCGCTCCGGCGGAGGCGCTCGAGCAGCTGCGTGCGCGCCACCGCCGCACCCGGTGTGACCGGTGGACGGTACTTGGTGGACGCACTCGGTGGCGCAGGACGATCCAGCCGGGTCCCGCTGCCCCGTCGGTATCGAAGGTATTCGGACACGCCGACCTCGACCTCATCCGAGGGTAGGAAGGGGCGGTCTTCCTCGTCGACGATCGGAAGCGGGATGTCCCCCAGTGCGAGACCGATGTGTTCGCCCGCCCGTCGCAGTGCGGCGCCCAGGTCCGCAGCAGTGGTGGGACGGTCGGCGGGGTCTCGGGCCATTGCCGACTCGACCGCGTCGCACACTGCATTGGGGATGCCCGCCTCTCGCAGATCGGGCAGCGGCTCCGTGCCGATGCGCATCAGCTGGGCGAAGACCTGCTCGCCGCGGCGACGGGCATACGCCGGCCGGCCTGCCAGTGCCGTGAACAGTGTCGCCCCGAGGCCATAGATATCCGTGACCACCGACGCGTCGGCGCCGCTGAGCAGTTCTGGGGCGGTGTAGGCGGGTGACCCGGCCACCAGACCCCGGGTAGTTTCCTCGCCGCCCGTGATGCGGGCGATGCCGAAGTCGGTCAGCTGCGGCTCGCCGTACTCGGTCAACAGGATGTTTCCCGGTTTGATGTCGCGATGCAGCACTCCCGCGCGGTGCGCGGTTTCCAGAGCACCGGCGAGTTTGACACCGACCGACAGCGCCTCTGCGGCCGTCAGCGCCCCGTGCTTGGTGATCCAGGAGTCGAGGGAATCACGGCGATGAAACGGCATCACAATGTAGGGGCGACCTGTGTAGGTGATTCCCGCTTGCAGCACATGGACGATGTTCGGGTGTCCGGACAACCGCCCCATCGCCTGTTGCTCGCGAAGGAAACGGGCCCGATCCATGTGGTCCGGGTCGGGGCTCAGGACTTTGACGGCGACCACGCGGTCGAGCGTCGGCTGCCGGCACCGGTACACGATGCCGAACCCGCCGCGGCCGACGATGCACGCGTCTTCGAAACCTTCAGCCGCCAACTCCGCGACGACGTCTGCGTCGACCTGTCGTTGCGTGCTCTCGGTGTCGTCGTCCGGCATGGCAAGCCTCAGCGCACTTTGCCCGGTTCGCCGATGCGGCGTGCCCGGACCGACCAACACCTGCCCATGAGGGCCTCCTCGCACTGCGACTACCCCATTCTAGATACCGGCAGCAATCTAGTCGTAGAAAGCGTTGCCGGCGGTGGGAAGAACCGGGCGGACACCGGTCCAGAGATTGATTGGTGCTAGGGCTGGTTCGTCAACGTACGGACGTTGATGATGTGGTGGGGGGTGGGTGTAGATGTTCATGGTGGTGCCGCGGAGGAATCCGAAGAGGGTCAGTCCGGTGTCGTGGGGGCGTTGAGAAGGCGTCGAGGACGGGGGATCGTTCTCGCCCATTGACTCGAACACCCGTTCGAAGTAGGATTTCGACATGGGGATCGGGGAGGATATCCAGGGGGCGTTGTCGGACGAGATTTTGGCGACTGCGGTCGGTGATGCGTGGCGTCTGGCCGAGGCCGAGTTGCTCGAATCGGTGGTTGCTGTGTCGGAGGAGATTCAGCGACTCGAGGCTTTGCGGGTCAGGCTGGTCGGTGCCGTCGACCACCGCTGCAAGGTCGATGTGCTGGGTTTCCGAACACCAAGATGTGGCTGGCCTCCAAAACGTTGCTCGAGGTCGGTGCGGCGGGACGAATCGTAATGTTGGGACGAGGTTTACGTTCCCAACCGGAAATCGCAGACGCATACTTCGACACCACGATGTCGGCGGAGCACGCCGCACTGATCATGAAATTCTGCGAGAGGCCGCCCAAAGGCATGCCACTCGAAGCGATGGGCGACTGCCGAAACGCGTTGCTGTACGCGGCGAGCGGTCCTACCGCCAACACCGACGCCGTGCGTGCCGTCATCGCTCGACTCGAACGCGCCTTCGAATCCGACGACCCGCCGCCCGCCGAAGACACCGAACTCAACGAATTCCACGCCTCCAGAACACTCAACGGACGCGTCGCCGTCAAAGGCGACCTCGACGCCGTCACCGGCGAAATGCTGCTCTCCGCGCTCTCCGGACTCTCCAAGCCGCGACCCGCGCAGGACGGAACCACCGACAACCGCACCCCCGGACAGCGCAGGGCCGACGGATTCACCGAACTGCTGCGCCGGTACCTCAACTCCGCAATCGCCGGCGAAGAAGGCGGAGAACGACCCCACATCTCCCTCCACATCAACGTCAAAGACCTCGCCGACCACACCAACCACGCCGACCACGCCGGCGCCAGCGCAGAAGATCAGCGCGGCGCCTGCGCGACCGACGCGTCGCTGTTCGCCGTCGACGGGGTCGCGTGGACCGAGTGGATGGGACCGCTGAGCCTGCGAGCGGCTCGGCTCCTCAGCTGCGACTCGATCTACACGCCGATCGTCCTCGACGACCACGGCGCGCCACTCGACCTCGGCACCACCACCCGGACAGTGACCAAACGACAACGAAAAGCGCTGGTCGCGAGAGACCGAGGATGCGCATTTCCCGGATGCGGTGCACCACCCTCATGGTGCGAAGGCCACCACATCGTCCACTGGTCCAAAGGTGGGCCCTCCGACATGGACAACCTCGTACTGCTCTGCGGGTTCCATCACCGACTCCTGCACCACAGCGACTGGGAAATCGAAATGGGAGCAGACCGGCACCCCGCCTTCATCCCACCCCGGCAAGTCGACTGGGAACGCACACCCATACCCGCGCACAACCAGGCCCGACCCCGAGCGGCCTGACCCCGAGGCGCGACACACACATTTGCCGACTCTGCAACAGAACCACGCCTGTTGCAGAGCCGGCATGCCGTCGTGCCAAGCGCCAAGTGCCAAGTGCCAAGGCCAGACTGCATCGACCTTGGCCCTCACCAACCCCGCCAAGCCCTTGCTAATAAACAGTTCTCGACGTCGGTCTACTTTCGATGTCCCGATCAGGACCGCCCCAGTCGTCGTGGGTCGAGGTCGAGCCGCCGCAGTAACTGGGCGTTGAGCGCGACGACGACGGTGGACACGGACATCAGGATCGCGGCCACTGCCGGCGAGATTGCGACACCGGCGAAGGCGAGCACACCCGCGGCCAGTGGGACGGCGATGATGTTGTACCCGGTTGCCCACACCAAGTTCTGCCACATCTTGCGGTAGCTGGCGCGGGAGAGGTCGATGATCGACAGCACCGCTCGGGGGTCGTCGGCGGCCAGGACGACGCCGGCAGATTCGATGGCCACATCCGTTCCCGCCCCGATTGCGACACCCACATCGGCCCGGGCGAGCGCCGGTGCGTCGTTGACACCGTCCCCGACCATTGCCACCCGGTGTCCCCGCTGTTGCAGTGCAGCGACTTCGGCGTCCTTGTTCTCGGGCAATACGTCGGCGAGGGTTTCGTCGATGCCGAGGTCGGCCGCCACGGCGTCCGCCACCTGCCGGGCGTCGCCGGTGATCATCGCGACCTTCACACCGCGGGCGTGGAGTGCGTCGACGGCCTGCCGCGACTCCGGGCGAACGGCGTCCTCGAGCGCGAGCGCACCCAGAACCGCCCCGTCGCGGACCACGTGGAGTACGGAGGCGCCACGAGCGATCCATCCCGCGGTAGTACGCGTAATCGATTCCGGGGCAACGATATCGAGACCGGCAAGCATGGCCGGTCCACCCACCGCGACCGGATGGTTGTCGACGACCGCGCGCACGCCGCGGCCGGGGTCCGAACGAAACTGTGACGCGGCGGCATGCATGTTCGCGGGTACCCGGACGGCGGCCTCGGCGACGATGGCGCGGGCCACGGGATGCTCGCTGTCTGCCTCGACCGCCGCCGTCAGAGCGAGCAGTTCGTGCTCCGTGGTGCCGGCGACGGCGACGACTCCGGTGACCGCATGCCTGGCCTGCGTCAGCGTGCCGGTCTTGTCGAACAGCACGACGTCCACATTCCGCATGCGCTCGAGCGCGAGGCGGTCTTTCACCAGCACACCGGCCTTCGCGGCGCGTTCGGTGGAGATGGCGATGACGAGGGGGATGGCCAGACCGAGGGAATGCGGGCAGGCGATCACCAGAACGGTCACCGTGCGCACGACCGCTTCGTCCATGTTGCCGAGAAGCGACCACACCAGGAAGGTGAGGACGCCGGCGAGCGAGGCGAAGTAGAAGAGGAACGCCGCGGCACGATCCGCGAGGGCCTGGGCGCGGGACGACGAGGCCTGGGCGTCTGCGACCAGACGCTGAATTCCGGCGAGTGCGGTGTCTGCCCCCACGGCGTCGACGTGGACACGGAGGGCGCTGTCGGTGGCGACTGTTCCGGCCACGACCCTGTCGCCGGTGGTGCGGAGGATCGGGGCGGATTCGCCGGTGATCATCGACTCGTCGACCTCTGCCTGCCCGTCCGCCACGGTGCCGTCGGCGGGGACACGGGCGCCGGCGCGCACCAGAACCAGGTCACCCGCTGACAATTCGGAGACAGGCACTTCGGTGATTCCGTCATCGGTTACCTTGTCGGCGGTGTCCGGAAGGAGCGCCGCGAGCGCGTCGAGCGCGCCGGACGCCGAGCCGAGGGCCCGCATCTCCAGCCAATGGCCGAGCAGCATGATGACGATGAGCAGCGCCAGTTCCCACCAGAAGTCGAGGTTGAACCCACCCAATCCCAGTGTTGTCACCCACGACGCCAGAAACGCCACCGTGATGGCCATGCTGATCAACAGCATCATGCCGGGCCGGCGCGACTTCAGCTCGGCCCAGCCGCCGGTGAGAAATGGGGCGCCGCCGTAGACGAAGATTGCGGTGCCGAGGACGGGGGGAATCCAGGACGCTCCCGGGAAGTCGGGAACCATGTAACCGACGAGGTCGGCGAACATGTGGCTGAACGCCACCACCGGCACCGACAGCAGAAGACTGACCCAGAACTTCTCCCGGAACATCTCGCCGTGCGCCCCGTGTCCGGCGTGCCGGTCACCGTGTTCCTGGTGGCTGTCGTGCCCGGCGTGCCCGAGGTGTACTTCTTGCTGATGTTGGTGAGACATGGCTGCTCCCTTGGAAGCTGTGCTCGTTTCGGTGGGTCAGGAACGCACCAGGCGTGCGATTGCGTCGGTGGCTTCCTTGATCTTGGCTTCGGCCTCCGGCCCGCCTGCGACGGCGGCGTCGACGACGCAGTGGCTGATGTGGTCGTCGAGCAGACCGAGCGCCACGGCTTGCAGCGCCTTGGTCATCGCGGAGACCTGGGTGAGGATGTCGATGCAGTACTTCTCGTCCTCGACCATCCGCTGAAGGCCGCGGGCTTGGCCCTCGATCCGGCGTAATCGCTTGAGGTACTCGTCTTTCCCGCTGATGTAGCCGTGTCCGGCATGCTCGTCGTGCGGGGTATCTGCGGAAGCCATGGTCATCGCTCTTTCGGGTCGGAGGTGAGTGGTTGGAATCGGCGCAGTCGTAAGCTGTTGCTGACCACGAACACCGAGGAGAACGCCATCGCGGCGCCGGCCAGCATCGGGTTGAGCAGACCGGCAGCGGCCAAGGGCAGTGCGGCCACGTTGTAGGCGAAGGCCCAGAAGAGATTGCCCTTGATGGTGGTCAATGTTCTGCGGGACAGGCGAATCGCGTCGGCGGCGGCCCGTAGATCCCCGCGCACGAGGGTGAGGTCACTGGCCTCGATTGCGACATCGGTTCCGGTGCCCATGGCCAGCCCCAGGTCGGCCTGGGTGAGGGCGGCGGCGTCGTTGACACCGTCGCCGACCATCGCCACCACTTTCCCTTCGGCCTGCAGTCGTTTCACCACATCGAGCTTGTCCTGGGGAAGGACGTCCGCGATCACCTCGTCGATGCCGACCTGGGCGGCGATGGCCCGTGCTGCCGATTCGTTGTCACCGGTCAGCATGATCGGGGTCAGACCAAGTCGGCGGAACTGTGACACTGCCTCACGCGAAGTCGGTTTCACGGAGTCGGCGACTACCAGCACACCGCGGGCCTTACCGTCCCAGCCGATCCCCACCGCGGTGCGACCCTTTGCCTCCGCAGCGTCCACCACCTCGCGGAGCGCGGCGGGAAGGTGCAGTGACCAATCACGGAGCAACGTCGGTCGTCCGATGACCACCGCATGCCCGTCGATGACACCCTGAACGCCGAGTCCCTCGATGTTGGCGAACTGCTCGACCTCCGGCAACGTGCCGAGTCGGTCCCGCGCGGCGCGTGCGACGGCGCGGGCGATGGGATGCTCGGAAGCATCTTCCAAGGCGCCCGCGTACCGCAGGACGGTGTTCTCGTCCGTGCTTCCGTCGGTCACTACGTCGTGCAGCGACATCGTGCCGGTGGTGACGGTGCCGGTCTTGTCGAGCACGACGGTGTCGACGCGGCGGGTGGATTCCAGCACCTCCGGGCCCTTGATGAGTATTCCCAGCTGGGCGCCGCGCCCGGCGCCCACCATCAGGGCGGTCGGAGTCGCGAGGCCGAGGGCGCACGGGCACGCGATGATCAGGACGGCGACCGCGGCCGTGAAGGCTGCAGCGACGGAGCCGCCGGTACCGATCCAGAATCCCAGCGTCGCCACCGACAGCGCGATCACGATCGGCACGAAGATTCCGGAGATCCGGTCTGCCAGCCGCTGCACCTGCGCTTTGCCGGTCTGGGCGTCCTCGACCATTTCCGCCATCTGGGCCAGTTGGGTGTCGGCGCCGATCCGGCTGGCCTCGACCACGATTCGGCCCCCGACGTTCACGGTGGCCCCGGCAACCTCGGAGTCGGGCGCCACTTCCACGGGCACCGACTCCCCGGTCAGCATCGACGCGTCGACGGCGGAAGATCCCTCGATGACGACGCCGTCGGTGGCGATCTTCTCACCGGGACGAACCACGAAGCGGTCGCCCACGGCCAGCTTGTCGACGCTGATCAACTGTTCGACTCCGTTGCGCAGCACCGATACTTCCTTGGCGCCCATCTCCAGCAGTGCCCGCAGCGCTGCGCCTGCCCGCCGTTTGGCGCGAGCCTCGAAGTAGCGGCCGGCGAGGATGAAGGTGGTGACACCGGCTGCGGCTTCGAGATAGATGTTGCCGCTGCCGTCGATGCGCGCGATCGTCAGTTCGAAGGGGTGTGTCATGCCCGGCATTCCGGCCGTTCCCCAGAACAATGCGTACAGCGACCAGCCGAACGCGGCGAGCGTGCCCATCGACACCAGGGTGTCCATGGTCGCGGTGCCGTGCCGGAGATTGGTCCAGGCGGCGTGGTGGAAGGGCCACGCGCCCCAGACCACCACCGGTGCGGCGAGCGTAAGGGACAGCCACTGCCAGTTGGTGAATTGCAGTGCCGGGACCATCGCCATCGCAATGACCGGAACGGTCAAGGCGGCCGAAACCAGGAGCCGCTGTCGCAGGCTCGCGGCGGGATCCTCCTCCTCCACGACGGGTCGCCCGGTCTCGGGCAAGCGCGCCGTGTACCCGGCTTGTTCCACGGTGCTCACCAGGTCGTCGGGGGACACGTCGGCCGAGTAGTGCACCCGCGCCTTCTCGGTGGCGTAGTTGACGGTGGCGGTCACCCCGTCGAGCTTGTTGAGCTTGCGCTCGATGCGGTTGGCGCACGACGCACACGTCATTCCGCCGATCGACAACTCGACCTGGGAGCCCGCAGGCGCGGGAACGTCGGTGGTGCGGGTCATCATTCCTCCTCGGAATGTGCGGAAACCGTGAACTCGGCGGTGTGAACCGCCCCGGCATGCTGGAAGTCGAGGAACAAGCGGTACTCGCCGGAGCTGGGTGCGGTGACCGCGAAGTCGATACCGGGCCCCGCGGGCGTCACACCGTCCCCGGGATGCCCCTCGGGGTGCACGTGCAGATAACCGAGGTCAGCGGTGCGAAGCGCGACCAGGTGGCCATAGGCGCCGAGGTAGGGCTGCAGGTCGGTGACCGGCGATCCGTCACGACCGACCGTGAGGGTCAGGGTGGAAGTCTGTCCGGGTTCGAGGGTGCCGTCGAGGGTGACGGTGTAGCCGTCGACGGTGGTCGTCGTCTCCGTCGGAGGCAGGGGCTGCGGGTCGTAGCTGCCGGCGACCCGCAGGTCGGTACCGAGGGTCAGTGCGTCCCCGCCCGCAGGCATGAAGTCGGCGAACACCCGGTAGTCGCCCGCCCGGGCCAGATCGAGTGAGACGCTCCACGTGCCCGACTCGTCGAGGCTCGGGTGCACGTGCTGGTAACCGGTCAGATCGCGGCGCACCGCGATGAGGTGCAGTTGTTTCTCGTGCTGGTCGGCGTATCGCGTCACGGGAGTTCCCGTGTGGTCGAGGATGCGGAACTGCACGGGGACGCCGGTGCCGGTGGCGGCGATCGGCGACGCCAGTTCCAGGGTGTAGCCGTCCTGCGTGGAGCGCAGTCCCTTCGGTGTCGCGTCGGCAGCTTCCTGGTGGCCTCCGGTGTCGTGGCCTCCGGTGTCGTGGCCTTCGACGCCGTCGCCGGCGGAACCGTGGCCGGGGTCGTCGGCGGCGTGTGCTGCGGGTTCGTCGATGTCCGGTCCGACCAACGCTCCCACTCCCGTCGCGGCAGCGAAGACGGCGACGAGACCGAGAGTGAAACCGGCGAACTTACCGGTGGCGTTCATGATGGTTACTCCTGCGGACAGGTGGGCGGCGACTCAGCCGGCCACGGAATATCCGGCCTCTTCTACGGCGTCGGAAACGGCGCGCGGATCGAGGTCGGTGGTGCTGTCGATGACGACCTTGCCGGTGGCGAGGTCGACGTCCACGGAGGTGACTCCGGGAATGGCGCCGATTTCTTCGCTCACCGACGCGACGCAATGGTTGCAGGTCATGCCGGTGACGATCACGGTCGAAGTGCTCACGGATGTGCCTTTCTCTCTGGGCTCTCGATGTCCGACTCTGGTAGCTACCATACCCCCCTATGGTATTTATGCAAGGTCCCGTGTCGCCGGGTTCGGCGTTTTCCGTCACACGTCGGTCGCAGAAGGTATTGAGTTGTTCTCACCTGCGTCTCGCGCCACCGGGAAAGGAAGCCGGCGATGTCACTCGTCACGTTGCGAACCCAACTGCTGCGCCGCAAACCGCTCGAGGAGATCGAGGAGGACACGCCTGCCGATGAGCGACTCGCCAAATCGCTCGGGTTGTGGCAGCTCACCGCGATCGGGGTGGGCGGCATCATCGGTGCCGGGGTGTTCTCCCTCGCCGGATCCGTCGCGCACTCGGTGACCGGGCCCGCGGTGCTGATCTCCTTCCTGATCGCGGGAATCGCCAGCGCCGCTGCCGCACTCTGTTACGCCGAATTCGCGGGCATGATCCCCAAGGCGGGTTCCGCCTACACCTACGGTTACGTCGCCCTCGGTGAAATAGTCGGCTGGTTCATCGGCTGGGATCTGCTCCTCGAATACGTGGCGGTCGCCGCGGTTGTCGCGATCGGCGTGTCCGGGTACTTCCGGTTCCTACTCGAGCAGATCGGCATATCCCTGCCCGACTGGATGATGGGCGCACTCGGTACCGGTGACGGTCACGTCTTCGACGTCTTCGCCGCTCTGTTCTGCCTCGGCACGGCCTGGGTGCTCTCCCGTGGCATCAAGAGTGTCGGACGATTCGAGACGGTCGCGGTCGCGATCAAGGTGGCGCTCGTCGTGCTGATCATCGTGCTCGGCGTGTTCCACATCGACAGCGCCAACTACACCCCCTACTTCCCGTTCGGCACCGCCGCGGTGATGACCGGAGCGGCGACCGTGTTCTTCGCCGTCTTCGGCTACGACGCGATGAGCACCGCTGCCGAGGAGTCGAAGGAAGCGAAGAAGCACCTGCCCAAGGCGATCCTGTACTCGCTCGGCATCGCCATGGCCCTGTACGTGCTCGCGACCCTGGTACTCACCGGAATGCAGAAGTACACCGAGATCAGCCCTGACAGCGGCTTCTCCACCGCATTCGAGTCCGTCGGGATGCCCGGAGTCGCGAACATCATCGCCGTCGGCGCCATCGTCGGCATCATCACCGTGGTGCTCACCTTCATGCTCGGCGTGACCCGGGTGTGGTTCGCGATGAGCCGGGACGGCCTGCTGCCCGAATGGTTCGCCAAGACCCATCCGGTGCGGAAGGTGCCCACTCGGGTCACCTGGATCGTGGGCGTCGGCTCCGCACTGATGGCCGGCTTCCTGCCTATCAACACGGTGGCCGAGCTGACCAACATCGGCATCCTGTCGGCCTTCATCGTCGTCTGCATCGCCGTGGCCGTCCTACGGCATACCCGTCCTGAGGTGCCCCGCTCCTTCCGGTTGCCGTTCATGCCGGTGGTGCCCATCATCGGTGTGGTCTTCTCCGGGTGGCTCATCCTCTCCCTCCCCTGGGAGACCTGGCTGCGATTCGGAATCTGGCTGATTCTCGGCCTCTTCGTGTACTTCTTCTACTCCCGGACGCACTCGAAACTCGAGTCCAGCGAACCGGTGTCGCCGGCTTCATAGCCCGACGGCGCGCAATCCGACGGAACCCGCAGCACAATGGTGCGATGGCGGACCCCGGATTCACCCCGACACAGCTCGCAGCGCGTGCTGCGTATCTGCTTCGCGGCAACGACCTGGGCACGATGACCAGCGCGGCGCCCCGCCTCTACCCGCACATGTGGAGCTGGGACGCCGCGTTCGTTGCTGTCGGTTTGGCGCCGCTGAGCGTCGAACGAGCCGTCGTCGAACTCGACACCCTGCTGTCGGCGCAATGGAAGAACGGGATGATTCCGCACATCGTGTTCGCTAACGGTGTGGACGGTTACTTTCCCGGGCCGGCCAGGTGGGAGACCGCGACGCTCGCGGCGCACGCCCCCAACGGGCCGCAGACGTCCGGCATCACGCAACCACCGGTCCATGCCATCGCCGTCCAGCGCATCCTCGACCATTCACGCCGGCACGGGCGCACCACCCGCGCCGTGGCCGAGGAATTCCTCGACCGTCGCTGGCCCGACCTCGTCCGCTGGCACCGCTGGCTGGCCCACGCGCGCGACCTCGACGGCAACGGCCGGATCGCCCTGTTCCACGGCTGGGAGTCGGGCATGGACAACTCGCCGCGCTGGGACCTTTCGTACGCCAACGTGGTGACCGGGACGATGCCGAAGTACTTGCGCGAGGATCTGACCGTCGTCGCGGACAGGTCGCAGCGTCCGTCCAACGGCGAGTACGACCGCTACCTGTGGCTGCTCGAGGAGATGAAGAGCGTCCGCTACGACGACGAAGAACTGGCCACCGCCATGAGTTTCGCCGTGGAGGACGTGTTCGTCAGCGCGGTCTTCTCGATGGCATGCGAAGTCCTCGCCACCATCGGTGAGGAGCACTCGATGCCGAATTCCGACGTGCGGGAGCTGCACGGCTGGGCCGGACGCTTCCGCCAGGGCGTGCTCACCACCACCGACGAACGATCCGGCGCCGCACGGGACTTCGATCTGCGGAGCGGAAGGTGGATATCCACCGAAACCCTCGCCATGTTTGCGCCGCTGCTGTGCGGCGGTTTGAGCCGGGACGCCGAACGAGCCCTGCTGCGCACCTTCGAGGGCCCTAAATTCTGCGGGCACCCCGACCTTCGATATGCGGTGCCGCCGTCGACATCCCCGGTGTCGCGCGACTTCCGGTCCCGTGAATACTGGCGCGGTCCGGTGTGGCCGGTGATGACCTGGCTGTTCTCATGGGCTTTCGCACGGCGCGGGTGGGCGGAGCGCTCGCACATGCTCCGATCCGAAGGCTTGCGACAGGCCAGCGACGGCAGCTTCGCCGAGTACTACGAACCGTTCACGGGCGAACCCCTGGGAAGCATGCAGCAGTCGTGGACCGCCGCCGCGGTGCTGGACTGGTTGGGCTAACCCAGCCGTGAGTACTTATTAACACTCCGCGGTTAACAAGTACTCACGGGCGCGAAGCGCTAACCTCGGGCGCATGGATATCGGGGAGAACGTCCGAAAGCTGTCCAAAATCGCACCACTTCTCGTCGCGGGGGCTGTTGCGGCGGCGGTGCCGGGGATTGCCGCCGCCGAACCCGTCAGGGGGCCCGACGTCGCATCCTGGCAACATCCGGGCGGTTCGCCGATCGACTGGTTCGCCGTCCGCAACGCCGGTCACGACTTCGCAATGGTGAAGGCCACCGAGAGCTTGAATTACGTCAATCCGTTCTTCGTGCAGGACTGTCTGGCCATGCGGGTGGCCGGTGTGTCCCGCGGCGCGTATCACTACGCCGACCCCACTCAGTCACCGGAAGCGCAGGCCGCCTTCTATTCGACGGTGGTGCTGGGCATCAACGGCCCCGGCGACATGCCACCGGTTCTGGACATCGAGCATTCCGGTGGGTTACCGCCCGCCGCGTTGATCGATTGGACGCACCGCTACCTGAACACCGTGCGGGCGCTCACCGGACGCCAGCCGATCATCTACACGTATCCCAACTTCTGGCGCACGGCGATGGCCGACACCCATGAATTCGCCGGGTATCCCCTGTGGATCGCCGATTACAACGGGCAGAACGCCCCTGGACCGCTTCCGGGTGGCTGGAACACGTGGAGCTTCTGGCAGTACACCAGCACAGGCCGCATCCCCGGTGTCAACGGCAACGTCGACCTCAACGTCTACAGCGGAGCGCAGGGCGACTTCGCCCGGTACTCCAACAGTGCGTCGCCGTTCGGCAGTTAGGCCACCTGTAGGTTGACCCCAGGCGCCTCGGTGAGCCGCCCGGGGTCAACCTACCGGGTCAGGCGCCGATCCGGCCGCCCGACTTCCACACGGCGACGACAGCGGGACGCGGCTGCGAACTTCCGCCGTCGGGCCAGTGTGAGGCGGGGTTGTCGGCGCTGGCGTCGTCGGATTCACCTGGGTGCTGCACGCACACGACCACCCGATCCTCGTCGACGATCGGGCCGCACGTCTCGGCGCCCTTCGGCACCGACAGGAACTGTTTGGTTTCGCCGCGGTTCGCGCCGTCGAGGGTGACGCTGAATAGTCCGTCGTTCGACTTCAGCGCGTTGCCGTCGGTGGAGATCCACAGATTGCCATGGGTGTCGAACGCCAGGTTGTCGGGGCAGGAGATGGGGCTGACCTTCTCCTTGTCGAACCCGCCGAAGTAGGTGTCGGCTTCTTTCGGGTCACCGCAGACGAGCAGCAGATTCCAGGTGAACGACGTGCCGGCGTGGTCGTCGGTGAGCTCGAGAACCTGGCCGTTCTTGTTGTTGTTTCGGGGATTCGCCTCGTCGGCGGCGGCAGCGCCGTCGACGCCTCGCTTGGTGTTGTTGGTCAGCGCCACATACACCTTGCCGGTCTTCGGGTTCGGCTCGAAGTCCTCGGGGCGGTCCATCTTGGTGGCACCGACCTTGTCGCCGGCCTCGCGGGTGAAAACCGCGACCTCCTCGGCGCTCATGCCGTCGACGAGGGACTCGCCCCTGCCGTCTTCGCCGGTGCGAAGCAACGGAATCCACTCGCCGGTGCCGTCGAAGGAACCGCTCGACGGCAGCGTGCCGGAGCCGTCGATCTCGTCCGGGGAGTTGCCACTGAACTTGGCGACGTACAGTGTGCCGGCGTCGAGCAATGTCATGTTGTGGCGCACGGCCGCCTGGCTGTTGCCGTCCATCATCTTTCGGCTGGAAACGAACTTGTACATGTAGTCGAAGCGCTCGTCGTCCCCGCTGTAGGCGACCACGGTGCCGTCGTCGGTGACGTGGATGGTCGCGGCCTCGTGCTTGAACCGGCCGAGTGCGGTGTGCTTGACCGGCGCGGACGCGGCATCCCAGGGGTTCACCTCGACGACGTACCCGAAGCGGTTCACCTCGTTGGGGTCCTGCGTCAGGTCGAAACGGCGGTCGAAACGCTCCCACTTACGTTCGGAGGCAGCACCTTCCAGGCCGTAACGCTTCAAGCGCGCGGCGACGACCGGGTCGGTGACCAGTTCGGCGTTCGCGAAGTACTGGTTGAAGTTCTCTTCACCTGACAGCACCGTGCCCCATGGCGTGAGGCCGCCGGAGCAGTTGTTGAGGGTGCCGAGGACCTTGGTGCCGGTCGGATCGGCAGACGTTTTCAGGAAGTCGCTGCCGGCCGCGGGCCCGGTGACGACGAACTCGGTGGTCGCGGTGATGCGCCGGTTATAGGGTCCGAATCCGGGAGTGAGCTTGCCGGAGCCGCTCTCACCCTTCACCTGCAGCACGGACAGTCCATGGGCGGCGAGTGCGATTTGGAACTGTTCAGGAGACGGATTGTCGGCGTCATACCCCTTGAACATGAACGGCTCGCTGCTGTACTCGTGATTGACCACCAACAGGAACGTGTCGGGCTGGCCGTCGACGGGGAGGAGTCCGGCGAAGTCGTTGTTGTATCCGAACTGTTGCGCCTGCGCAGCCGCGGTCTGATTGTCGAAGTCGAATGCGGGTGCGCCGGCGAGGACCGGGTCACCCCAGCCGATCACGACCGCCTGCTCGTATCCGTCGGGAACCACGACGGCGTCCTCGGTGTTCGGGGCCACGGCCGTGAAGTTCGTGCCGTTCGGCGCGGCATCATCCGAGCCCGCTGTGCTCGAACTACTGCCGCTGTCCGAGTCGGTCGAACATGCTGCGAGCGCACTGCCCGCACCCACGGCGAGCACCGCCATCCCGGCACCGCGCAGGACGCCCCGCCGGGAGAGTGCCGCGCGGGCGATGTCGCGGAAGTACTCACCCTGCGAATCGTTGGGCACGTCGTGGGAGCAGGCGTTGCCGCACTTGTACTGGCAGGTGACGGCGGCGCGCGACGACACGCCGTCGTGGGTGACGAACAGTGCGAGGGGTTTCAAGCTCACCGTGGCTCCCGATTAGAAGTGAAATAACTTCGGCACCGTAGAAGTCGTAAGCAAGGGAAAGGGAACACCTGCGTGAACGGGCGACGAACGAGGCGACCCTAAGTCGTTGCTTCTACGTCTGGCGGACGGCCTGTCGGCCGTGCACCATGGAGAGATGGACCCGGTGGAGGCGCTGCGGGAAATAGCGTTCTGGCTCGAGCGCTCACGTGCCGAGACCTACCGGATTGCCGCTTTCCGTCAGGCTGCGGACGTGGTCGCGAATCTGTCGGCCCGCGAGCGAGCCGCCCAGCAGAGTGACCACTGGAAGTCGCTACCCGACGTCGGGGCCGAAGCCGCTGCGATCATCCGGGAGTGCGCGGAGTCGGTGCCGCCCTATCTCGCGTATCTGCGGAGTTCCGCCGAGCCGATCGGGCTCGGCGGCATGGAACTACTCGACGCCCTCCGCGGCGACCTGCACACGCATTCGGACTGGTCGGACGGCCGGTGCCCGATCAAGGAAATGATGCGCCGGGCGGCCACCCTGGGGCATGAGTACTGCGCGCTGACCGATCACTCGGTGCGACTGACGGCCGCCAACGGACTGACGTCGGAGCGCCTGCTCGCCCAGTTGAGCGTGATCGCCGAATTGAATGCGGAGCTCGCGCCGTTCCGCGTCCTGACCGGCATCGAGGTCGACATCCTCGACGACGGGTCCCTCGACCAGGACGACGATCTGCTCGCGGACCTCGATGTCGTCGTCGCCAGTGTGCACTCCCACCTCGACGGCGACCGTGCCACGATGACGAAGCGGATGGTGCAGGCGGTCAAGTCCCCACACGTCGATGTTCTAGGGCATTGCACCGGACGACTCGTCGCGGGAAACAGGGGCACGCGGCCCGAATCGAAGTTCGATGCGGAGAGGGTATTCGACGCGTGCCGCGAGCACGGCACAGCGGTGGAGATCAACGCCCGGCCCGAGCGGCGGGATCCGCCAGGCCGCCTGATCGATCTCGCGCTCGCGAGCGGCTGCCTGTTCTCCGTCGACACCGACGCTCACTGCACCGGTCAGCTCGCGTGGCAGGGCTACGCCTGTGAACGCGCCGCCGAACGCGGCGTCGAGCCGGCGAACGTGATCAACACTCTGCCCGTGACCGAGCTGCTGGCGTGGACCGGCTCATCCCACCGGCACTGACTCGTGGCCTGCTCATTGCGCTCACGGTCGCCGCGTTGCTGATCGCTGCCATGTGGGCGTTGCAGCGAAAGCTGATTTATTTCCCCGACGCCTCCCCGGTGCCATCGGCCCTACAGCTGTTCACCCGCGCCGAGGACGTCACACTGACGACGTCGGACGGCCTCGAGCTGGGCGCCTGGTACGTGCCTCCGGTCGGTGCGAGCCGGGACGCGACCGTGCTCGTCGCCAACGGGAATGCGGGTAACAGGGCGGACCGGGCGTTGCTGGCGTCGGACCTGGCGGACGCCGGTTTCGCCACCCTGCTCTTCGACTACCGCGGGTACGGCGGCAACCCGGGTGAGCCCAGCGAGAAAGGACTGGCACTCGACGTCCGTGCGGCCTACCGGCACCTGGTCGACGAGCGCCGGGTGCCCCGCGAACGGTTGCTCTACTTCGGTGAAAGCCTCGGCACCGGTGTGGTCACCGAACTCGCCACCGAGCATCCGCCGGCGGGGATGCTGCTGCGATCACCGTTCGTGGACCTGGCCTCGCTCGGGGCCAGGCACTACCCGTTCCTGCCGGTCCGGTTGCTACTGCGCGACCGATTCCCGGTCGCGGAGTCGGTGGCACGAGTCGACGTACCCACCACCGTGGTCTACGGGACGGCCGACACCATCGTGCCTCCCGACCACAGCGAACGCGTCGCCGACGCCGCCCGCGGACCGGTCGAGCGGGTGGCACTGCCGGGGGTGGGGCACAACGACGCCGTGATGTTCGGCGGTGCCACCATCGTCGACGCCACCGTGGCCCTCGCCGAGAGGGCGCTCCGCGCCCCGTGAGTGGTTAACGAGTCTGTGGACTCGCCGGCCACGCACAGGCGCTAGCGCACGATCACGACGTCCAGGGTGCGGGGGCCATGGACGCCTTCGACGCGGTTGAGTTCGATGTCGCTGGTGGCGCTGGGGCCGCTGATGAACGTGAGCGGCCTGGTCGGGTCGAGGGCGTGGAAGGCCTGCGGCACGGTGTCGACGATCTGGTCGGCACGGATGACGCAGATGTGGTGATCGGGGACCAGGGTCAGTGCCCGTCTGCCCTGACCGACGCCGCCGTCGAGAACTATTGTCCCGGTGGCCGCGATGCCCAGAGTGCACCCGGTGACGACGACCTCGATCGCGTCGAGTTCGAGTGTCGACAATTCCGCGGGTGCACTGTCGACGACGACGCTGCGTCGTGGTCGCCACGACTCCGGCAGATCCGCTGGGACGACGGCGCACGCTCCTTCTGGGATCAGCCCGGTGACGACGTCGGCGACCGTCCTCTCGTCGGCGCGATGGACCTGGGCTCGGTAGTCGTCGACGGTGTGGGTGAACTTCTCGACGTCTCCGGGACCGGACATCGGCTTCCGGTGATAGTCGCGCGGCACAGGTTCGGGAGTGGGTGCATCAGCGATCGCCGACCGGATCCTGGCCAGTATAGCGTTGCGGGCGTCCATCATTCAGTGTCCTCATGGGTGCGGGCCCACCATTGCCGGAAGGTTTCCTTTGGTGGGGAGGGCAGGTCTCGGCTCGACGTCCACTTCGATCCCGGGTACGGCAGCGACGTGATGCGCCCCTTCTTCCCGCCGAGTATTCGGCCGATCTTGGACGCCGTCTCGGCGGCGGCGAACCGCTTCTCCGATCCCATCACGAACCCCGCGGCCTTCATCGCGAGGTCCTGCCCGCCGGGGAGGCCGCGCCGTTCCGAATCGACTTGCTCGGCCCGCAGATGCACCAGGATGCTCGGGATGTCGATGCGTACGGGGCACGCGTCGAAACACGCGCCGCACAGTGTCGACGCATAGGGCAGTGACGCATTGGGGTCGTCGTGGCCGGTGGTGCCGGTGAGTTGCGGGCTGAGGATCGCGCCGATCGGCCCGGGATACACGGAGCCGTACGCGTGGCCGCCCGCTCGCTCGTACACGGGACACACGTTCAGGCAGGCGCTGCACCGAATGCAGTGCAGGGCTGAGCGTCCCACGTCGTCGGCGAGAACGTTGGTGCGACCGTTGTCGAGCAGGACGACGTGGAAGTTCTGCGGTCCGTCACCGGGATGAACGCCGGTCCACATGGAGCTGTAGGGATTCATGCGTTCGGCCGTCGACGAGCGGGGAAGCAGTTGCATGAAGACTTCGAGGTCGGTGAACGCGGGCACCAGCTTCTCGATGCCCATCAGCGTGATCAGGGTGTCGGGAAGGGTGAGGCACATCCGTCCGTTGCCCTCCGATTCCACCACCGCCAGCGTCCCCGTCTCGGCGATACCGAAGTTGGCACCAGAGATCGCCACCTTGGCGGAGAGGAACTTTCGCCGAAGGTGTGCCCGGGCGGCCATTGCCAGCGCCCGCGGATCGTCGGTGATGCCGGCATCGATGTCCGGCATCGACTTCAAGAAGACCTCCCGGATTTCGGCGCGATTCCGGTGGATGGCGGGGACCAGGATGTGACTCGGCTTGTCGTGTCCGAGTTGTACGATGAGCTCGGCGAGATCCGTCTCGATCGCCGCGATCCCGTTCTCCTCGAGGTACTCGTTCAGACCCGTCTCCTGGGTGGCCATCGACTTGACCTTCACGACCTCGTCGGATCCTGTGGCCCGGACGAGGTCGGTGATGATCCGATTGGCCTCTTCCGAGTCGCGCGCCCAGTGGACGATTCCCCCACGGGCGGTGACGTTTTCCTCGAATTGCACCAACAGTTCCGGCAGCCGCGACATTACCTGCGCCTTCAGTGCACTGCCCGCTCGGCGCAGCTCCTCCCAGTCGTCGACCTCGGCGACCGCGGCGATGCGCTTGTTTCGGATGGTGGTGGTTGCCGCCCCCAGGTTGGCGCGCAGTTGGGTGTCGGCAAGTGACTTCCGCGCCGCGTCGGGAAAAGATTCTGTGCCCCGGATGTTTCCGGTGCCGGCATGGAAGGTGGGTGAGCCGAGGAACGTGGTCATGCGTTGCTCCCGATCTTCTCGGTGCTCGCCAGGATCTCGGCGAGGTGGACGGTGCGCACCCCACTGCGCAGCCGGGACAGTCCGCCGCCGATGTGCATGAGGCAGGACGAGTCGCCGGCGCTGCACACCTCGGCGCCGGTGCGGAGCACGTTGCCCATCTTGTCGGCGAGCATGGCCGTCGAGGTGTCGGAATTCTTCAGGGCGAAGGTTCCGCCGAAACCGCAACAGGAATCGGCGGCGGGAAGTTCGATCAGCGTCATTCCGCGAACCGCGCGGAGCAGTTGCACGGGTTTGTCGCCTACCCGCAACATCCGGAGCGAGTGGCAGGTGGGGTGGTAGGTGACGCGATGCGGGTAGTAGGCGCCGACGTCGGTGACACCCAGAACGTCGACCAGCAGCTCCGACAGCTCGTAGGTCCGGGCGGCGAGATCCTCGGCACGCGAGGCGAGGGACTCGTCACCGTAACGCCGCGCCACCATTGCATGCTGATGGCGGACGGACCCGACACACGAACCGGACGGCGCGACCGCCACATCCCAGGATTCGGCCTCGAACGCCTCGACGTGATGGCGGACCAGCGGAAGCGCCTCGGCCTGGTAACCGGTGTTGACGTGCATCTGCCCGCAGCACGTCTGCTTCGGCGGAAACACCACCTGGTGGCCGAGGCGTTCGAGCAGCCGGACCGTGGCGGTGGCGCAGTCGGGAAACAGGGCATCCGCCAGGCATGTGGCGAACAAGGCGATCTTCATCGGTCCTCCAACCGGGTGGGCTGTGGTCTGACCACAGTAGCGCACTGTGGTCAGACCACACCAGGTAAACTTCGACTGTGCGTACACACGAGGTGGTCCTGCAGCGGATCGAGCGGGATCTGTCGGACGGAAAACTCGTGGTCGGTGGCCGATTGCCCGCCGAACGTGCGCTCGCCGAGGAGCTCGGGGTCGGCCGCTCCTCCGTTCGGGAGGCTATGCGAGTGCTGGAGGCGATGGGCATCGTCCGCACGGCGGTGGGTTCGGGTCCGGACTCGGGGGCAATCGTGGCGGCAGATCCCGCCGCGTCCATCGGAGTGGCCCTGCGACTGCACATGGCGACGCGCACCCTGCCGATCCGTGACGTCGTCCAGACGCGCACCCTGCTGGAGTCGTGGGCGGTGCAGGAGGCTGCCGAACGGGCAGGTGAACTCGACCTGCAGGGGCTTGATGCACTACTCGACGCCATGGACGACGAAACCCTGACGCCGGAGGCCTTCCACCGGCTCGACGCCGATCTGCACGTCGCGATGGCCGCGCTCGCAGGCAACGTCCTCGTCGAGGCCATGATGGTCTCGCTCCGCGAATCGATTTCCGGCTACGTCATGCAGGCCGTCCCGCAGCTCGACGACTGGAACGAGGTCGCGCAGAACCTGCGCTGCGAGCACCGCGCCATCGTGACCGCCGTACGCCGCGGGCACGGCACCAAGGCCTCCATCCTCGTCCGCGAACACATCGAGGGGTTCTACGGGCTGATCCAATAGGCGCGCAGCGGCCTACAACACCTGGGACAGGAACTGCTGCAGTCTCTCGGTCTGGGGTTTGTCGAAAAGCTGTTCAGGCGTACCGGTTTCGATCACAGCACCGTGGTCCATGAACAGCACCGTGTCCGACACCTCACGGGCGAAGCCCATCTCGTGGGTGACCACGACCATGGTCATGCCGCCCTTGGCGAGGTCGGCCATCAACGCGAGAACCCCCTTCACCAGTTCGGGGTCGAGCGCGGAGGTGGCCTCGTCGAAGAACATCACCTCTGGTTTCATGGCCAGCGCCCGGGCGATCGCGACCCGCTGTTGCTGACCGCCGGACAGGTTGCCCGGCCGCGAATCGGCCTTGTGCGCCAGCCCAACGAGCTCGAGCTGTTCGAGCGCCAGCGTCCGTGCCTCCTCCTTGGACAGGCCCTTGAGCTTGCGTGGGCCGAGTGCGATGTTGTCGACGACGGTCTTGTGCGGGAACAGGTTGAACTGCTGGAACACCATGCCGATCTGCTGCCGCAACGTGTCCGGGTTGTCTTTCAGCACCGACTTGCCGTCGATCAAAATATCGCCCTGATCGGGTTCGTGTAGGCGGTTGAGCACTCGGAGCAGGGTGGACTTTCCGGAACCGGACGGGCCGATCACGGTGACGGTGTCCCCCGCGTCGACGTGGATGTCGACGCCGCGGAGCACCTTGTTGGTGCCGAATGCGAGATGCAGGTTGGTGCCAGTGAGAGAGACGGCCATCGCCTTATCCCCTTTCCACGACGATGGACTGCTCCACCGGATCGAGCGTGCCGGACGTGTCGGCGCGGCCGGTGCGCAGACGGTGGTCGATGTAGTTGACGAGGTGTGTCAGCGGAATCGTCATAGCGAGATAGAACAGGCCGGCCGCGACGAGGGGCGACAGGTTTCCGGTTTGCGCGTTGAGATCGCGACCCACTGCGAACAATTCGCGCTGCGTGACGAGCAGGCCGAGGAAGTAGATGAGCGACGAGTCCTTGATGAGGGAGATGAATTGGTTCATCAGTGCGGGCAGCACCCGTCGCACACCTTGCGGGATCACCACCAGGGTCATCGACTTGCGGTAACTGAAACCCAGGGCCCTTGCGGCCTCGAGCTGCCCCGGTTCGACGCTCTGGATTCCGGACCGGAAAATCTCACCGATGTAGGCGGACGCCAGCAGCGACAGTGCGGCGGCCCCCAGCCAGTACGGGTTGTTTCCGGTGAGGCCTCTCACCACCGGTCCCACACCGAGTCCGACGATGAGGATGATCACCACGGCGGGAAGCCCACGGAACACGTCGGTGTAGACCCGCGCCGGCCACCGCAACCACCGCGTGCGGGAGATCCCGGCCATCGCGAGCAGCATGCCCAGCACAGTGCCGACGATGCCGGACGCCAACGCGAGAATCAGGGTGTTCGGCAGGCCGGTTTTCAGTAGATCGGGGAATGCCCGCGCGTACAGGTCCCAGTCGAAGAACGTGTCCTTCAGCTGTGCCAGTGTCGACTTCGGCTCATTCACCGGAGTCTCGGCGTCGGTTTCGATGTTCTCGGCGGCGAGCGCCGCGAAGTCGGGCAGGTCCGGCATCGGCGCCGCCTTGCTGCCGGGCTTCCATCCTTCGGGCAGTTCGCGAGGCACCCAGTCGGAATACAGTTCCGCCCACGTGCCGTCCTCGATGGTCGCGTCGAGACCGGAGTTCAGCGCGTCGATCAGAGGCTGGTTCTCCTTCGCGACGGCCCACCCGACGAAGTTGTTGACACTGAACGTGTTCTGCGCGATCGACGTCGGATCTCCCGGCGCGATGGCGCCTTCCGCCTGCTGCGACGGCGCCACCCATGCGTCGATCTGCCCCGACTTCAGGTTCGCATACGCCGTGGCGTAGTCGGGGAACTTGACCGGGTCGAGCTTCAGTGTGTTGACGACGTAGTCGTCCTGAACGGTGCCCTGCACGACACCGATGCGGGTGGACGAGTTCAGGTCGTCGAAGCCCTTGATGGGTCCGCCGTTGGGGACGACGAGGGAGAAATAGCCGAAGTCGTAGCCGTTGGTGAAGCCGACGGTGTTACGCCGCTCGTCCGTCGTCGTGATCGAGGATGATCCGACGTCGAACCGTCGCCCCGACACCTGCGCGAGCAGTCCGGCGAATTCGGTGCCGACGAAGTCGACGCGCAGACCGAGCTTCGCGGCGACGGCCTTCAGGAGTTCGTTGTCGTATCCAGTGAACTGGTTCTCGGCGTTCACACAGATGCTCGGCGGTGCGTCCGACAGCGTGCCCACCGTCAGAACGCCGGGGGTGATGAGGTTCAGCTTCGATGTATCGATCTGCTCCAGCGGGGTGACATCGGGCGTGGTGTAGCGGTCTTCCGCGCCGGCGCCCGCCGACGCGTCGAGGTTGGTGGGCGCAGCGGTCGCGGCGCCGACACCCGGTGGTGCACACAGATCCTGTGGCGCCGCCCCCGAAGAACTACTGTCGCTCGAACACGACGACAGGGTCAGCGCCATCAGGGCGGTCAGCAACAATGCCACCACCACACGGATCTTCGCTCCCACGGAAGAAAACATGGTGAGCAGCGTAACCCCGGCGGTGGCTGATAAGCGGGGTCGGAAGACGCGTGAGCGACGCCCGTCACTCCTCTTGTTTGGCAGACATACAAGAGGAAGCGGTGACGGTGATGGACGAAGCCGGCGGGCAGCGCGCGACCCGTGAATCCGGCCGTCAGACCCGTGACAGCTGTCGAGCGTAGGCCGTACGCCTTGACAGGATATGAGCCCGACAGTCAATATATGCAAACGCTTAGAAAATAAGCATTCGCTTAGAATCGAATCGGTAGGAGTTCCTCATGCCCGAGGCTGTCATCGTTTCCATCGCCCGTTCGCCGATCGGTCGCGCCATGAAGGGATCGCTCAAGGGCATGCGCCCGGACGACCTGGCCGCGCAGATGGTGCAGGCGGCACTGGACAAGGTGCCCGCCCTCGATCCCACCGACATCAACGACCTGATCCTGGGTTGCGGGCTGCCCGGCGGTGAGCAGGGCTTCAACATGGGCCGCAACGTCGCCGTCCAGCTCGGCTACGACTTCATCCCCGGCACCACCATCACCCGGTACTGTTCCTCGTCTTTGCAGACCACCCGCATGGCATTGCACGCGATCAAGGCCGGTGAGGGTGATGTGTTCATTTCCGCCGGTGTCGAGACGGTGTCCCGGTTCACCGCGGGCAGCTCCGACTCGCTGCCCGACACCCAGAACCCGCTCTACGCCGACGCCCAGTCCCGCACCGAGAAGCTCGCGCAGGGCGGCCAGCAGTGGGTCGACCCCCGGCAGGAGGGACTGGTCCCGGACACCTACATCGCGATGGGCCAGACCGCCGAGAACGTCGCCCAGATCACCGGCATCACCCGCGAGGAGCAGGACCGGTGGGCGGTGCGCTCACAGAACCGGGCGGAGGAAGCCATCAACAGTGGTTTCTTCGAGCGGGAGATCACCCCGGTCACCCTGCCCGACGGCACCGTCGTATCGAAGGACGACGGCCCCCGCGCCGGCACCACCTACGAGGCCGTGTCGCAGCTGAAGCCGGTGTTCCGGCCGGACGGCACCGTGACCGCCGGCAACGCGTGCCCGCTCAACGACGGTGCCGCCGCCCTGGTGATCATGTCCGACACCAAGGCCAAGGAACTGGGATTGACCCCGCTCGCGCGGATCGTGTCCACCGGGGTGTCCGGACTCTCGCCGGAAATCATGGGGTTGGGCCCGATCGAGGCCACCAAGCGGGCCCTGGCCATCGCCGGGATGGGTATCTCCGACATCGACCTGTTCGAGATCAACGAGGCGTTCGCCGTGCAGGTGCTGGGGTCGGCGCGGGAACTCGGCATCGACGAGGACAAGCTGAACGTCTCCGGCGGTGCGATCGCCCTCGGCCACCCGTTCGGTATGACCGGTGCCCGGATCACCGCGACCCTGCTGAACAACCTGCAGTCCAGCGACAAGCAGTTCGGCGTCGAAACCATGTGCGTCGGCGGTGGCCAGGGCATGGCCATGGTCCTCGAACGGCTGTAGGCCGCTGCGCCGCCCGTGAGTGGTTAACGAGTGCAGAGACTCGTTAACCACTCACGGGTGCGGAGCGCCTATGCGAGGCCGGACAGCGGCGGCGGGGTGTTCTCGTCCCGCCACGCGATGGCTTCCTTCAGTTCGGTGAGGTCGAAGTCGGGTCCGCTGGTGCCGACGGTGAACAGGGTGACACCGGCGTTGACGTAGGCGGCGGCTTCGTCCGAGCCCGGCCAGGACGTGGAGTGCGCAATGGTGTCGGGGTTGCGGCCGTGGTCGGCGCAGCGGTCGGCGAGGATGCCCGACTTCCGCGCGTGGGTTTCGATGTCGCTGAAGCTGTGCCAGATGTCGCCGTACTGTGCGACGAGGGGCAGTGTCTTCTTCTCGCCGCCGCCCCCGATGAGGATGGGGATGTGCCGCGTGGGCGCGGGTTCGAGCTTGCCGAACCGGGCGGTGATCCGTGGCAGGTACTCGGCCAGCAGGTCCAGCCGCGACCCCTTGGTACCGAAGTCGTACCCGTACTCGTCGTAGTCGCGCTCGAACCATCCGGAACCGATCCCGAGGATCAGCCGTCCCCCGCTGATGTGGTCGACGGTGCGGGCCATGTCGGCGAGCAGGTCCGGGTTCCGGTAGCCGGCGCAGGTGACGAGGGCACCGATTTCCACTCGTTCCGTCTGTTCGGCGAATGCTCCGAGCATCGTCCAGCATTCGAAGTGGGCACCGGCCGGGTCGCCGTACAGCGGGTAGAAGTGGTCCCAGTTGAAGACGATGTCGACGCCGGCGTCTTCGGCCCGCAGAACGGCGTCGCGAATCAGTCCGTAGTCGGGCGCGTGTTGCGGCTGAATCTGGACACCGATTCGAACTGAACGGGTCATACGTGGCTCCTCGAATGAGTGCGGCGGCCCTGTGTCGAGGGCCCGTGCGTGCAGGTCGTTTACGAATCCATCTTGCTCGCCTCGACGGGGTACGGCCACCGAGTCGGTGTGAACCGGTCACCTCCCGGGTACTTGACGGCAGGCCAAACGTTGACGACCGAGATGAGGTTCGACCCGATGAGTGCTGTGTCCGCCTTCGTATTCGCACCGTCGCCCTTGCTGACGGTGACGATCGAAGCCGCCCCGGACGAGAGCACCGAACTGCACGTGCACGCCGGTGGGCAGGGGGTATGGATTGCCAGGATGGCGGCGACGCTCGGCCTCGACGTCACGTTGTGCGGGGTGTTCGGTGGCGAGACGGGGGGCATCCTCCAGTCTCTCATCGAGCGTGAAGGTATAAAGGTTCGCGCGATTTCCACGGCCGGTGAGAACGGGTCCTATGTGCACGACCGCCGTGGCGGTGACAGGAAGCCGCTGGCCGAGGTCCGCCCACGTGTCCTGTCTCGGCACGAGGTCGACGACTTGTTCGGCGGGTCGCTGGCCGAGGGAATCACAGCGGATGTCGCGGTGCTCGGCGGCCCACACGAGAACAATGTGGTGCCCCCGGAGATTTACACCCGGTTGGTGGGAGATCTTCGGGCGTTGAAGGTTCCGGTGGTTGCCGACCTGTCCGGCCCCACCATGACGGCGGCCCTCGAGGGTGGCCTGACCGTACTGAAGGTGAGCCACGAAGATCTCATCGAGGACGGGCGCGCACAGTCGGAGAAGCCGGAGGATCTCGCCGAAGCGATGCGCGCACTTGCGGCGGAAGGAGCCGACCACGTCGTCGTCTCACGAGCAGGAGATCCGGCGATGGCCCTCGTCGACGGCGACATCTGGGAGGTCCTGATTCCGCCCATGAATATCGTCGACCACCGGGGCGCCGGAGACTCGATGACCGCCGGTATCGCCGCAGCCTTGGCCCGCGGCAAATCGATGAACGACGCATTGCAGTTCGGCGCCGCCGCCGGCGCTGTGAACGTGACGCGCCGTGGTCTCGCAACGGGACAACCGGACCTGATCGCGAAGATGGTCGAGAATATTCGGGTGCGGCGGATGACCGAGCCGGAGGGGCAGAAGCAGTGAGGGCTCTGGTCACCAATGACGACGGCGTGGACAGTCACGGTATCAACCTGCTCGCCCGGTTGGCGTTCGCCGCCGGACTCGACGTTGTGGTCGCGGCCCCGCACGAGGAACGCAGTGGTGCGAGCGCGTCGCTGACCGCGTTGGAGAGCAACGGCCGGCTCCGGATGTCGAGCCGGGAGTTCCCGGACCTTCCCGGGGTGGCGGTCCACGCGGTAGAAGCGTCCCCCGCGCTCATCAGTTTCGTGGCGACGAGCGGTGCGTTCGGGCCGCCGCCGGACATCGTGCTGTCGGGAATCAATCACGGCCCCAACACGGGTCATGCGATTCTGCATTCGGGGACCGTCGGGGCGGCGCTGACGGGCGCCACGCACGGCACGCTGGCGTTGGCGGTGTCGCTGGCCACGTCGAACCCCAGGCATTGGGACACCGCCGAAGTCGTGTGCCTGCAGGCGTTGGACTGGATCGTCGAGAACGGCACCCCGGGCACGGTGCTGAATGTGAACGCACCGGACATTCCGCTCGACGAGTTGAAGGGGCTGCGCCCGGCCCCGCTCGCGGCATTCGGCGCCGTCCAGGCGAACGTCGGTGAAGCGGACGACGGGTTCGTGACCGTCACTTTCGCCGAAATTCACGCCGACGACAACGAGAATTCCGAGGAGACCGATGCCGGTGTCCTCGTTCGTGGTTGGGCGAGCGCGACCGCGCTCAGGGCACCTTTCGAGGCGGTCGACGTGGACATCAGCACGTTGAACTGGACACGCTGACCGGGCGATCCGGCTGTGCGGGTCGCTGTCGTCACCGGCGTCAACTCAGCCGCACACCACCCGCCAGCAGCATGGCCCTCAGGACGAACGCTGCTTCCGGGCCGATGATTTCACCCACCAAGGTGAGGTAGCGGTCGACGTACTCCGGTCCGTGTGCCGCGGTGATCGGATCGTCGGGGTCGGATGGGTCCAGGTGATGTGCGATCTCGTGCAGTACCACCAGTTCCCGGAATGCCCAGGCTTTGCCGCTGCGGTACTCGGGGACGGCCATGGTGGCGCAGTCACTCTCGTAGTGCGCGGCGTTGTTGCCCGCCCTCGCACGCACATGGATTGGCGTGGCGGCTCGCGCCCACGAATCCCGCACCCAGTTGAGAGCGAGCACCCGGTTCACGTAGTCCTGCACCGACTCGATGGACGCGAATTTCCGTTCCACCGGCAGTGTCACCTGCGACCCCAGAACGTCGACGACGCGCAGCCCACGCTCGTCGGCGCGATCGAACATCGTGCGCACCAACGCTTCCGCCTCGTAGACGGCAGCACGCTGGGTGTCGCGGGTGCGCCTCACGACGGAATCTGTTTTCGCGCGGTCGACAACTCGGGCGAATTGCTCAACCGCGCCGTCCGTGCGGCCCGGTCCCCGGCCCGGCGAGCACCCGACGCATGACCCGCCGACGCGCGCGCTCCACGCCACGTCCCGCGTGCCTGGGAGTTTTCGGAGTAGTAATCCTTCAGCTCGAGCTGCTTGTCGCGCAGTACCAGCGCCGTCTCCGCCGACGACTCCGGAACAGACGTCGCCTCGTGCTCGGCGTCCTTCTTCGCGTCGGCGAGGCGCTGCCCGATGCGGGCTGCATAGGCAAGTTGGAAGTTGAGCCGGGCGGTCACACCCGCAACCGGTCGCCGCACGGTGGTCCGGACCCGACGCCGTCCGCGCTGCTCGACCTGGGTGCGCATCGTCGTCTCGTTCCGGTACTCGCCCGATTTGATGTAGGCGTCGGACGCCCTCACCATTTGGATCAGCAGGCTCGTGTACAGGGCCTCGCACACGTCGATGTCGCCGGCGAATCCGTAGGCGTAGATCACGGCCGACGTCTGTGCGATGTCGCATTGGACGTCGTTGGCGGCGGCGATCACCAGAAACAGCTGCGCGTAGGTGCGCAGTCCCTTCTTGCCCGGCTCCCCGATGGTGATCAGGCGTTGAGTAGGGGTAGCCCGCTTCTCCTTGCCCGCAGCGTGTGACCGGGCCACGGCCAGGTCGATGGAGGCGGCGGTCGCGAGCCGCTGCGCCGCGGCCATGAACGCTTCACCCTCGTGCGGGTTGTCGGTGGATTCCGCCTGCCGGAGCAGCCCACCGATGCGGGTCAGCATCTTCTCGGAACTCACCAGGGCAGGCTACGCCCGTGAGTGGTTGACGAGTCCGGACACTCCTCGACCGCGCACGGGCGCGGAGCGCCTAGAGGTCGTCGAGGATCAGATTCGCTCCACCGAGACCGATGCCGGTGATCCAGGTGCGGTAATTGGTCTGGTGGACGCCGCCGCGTCGAGACGCCCCCATCTGCGCGACGAGTTCCGGGGCGATCCCCAGCTCGCCCGGCGGCAGGGTGTTGGCGACGAAGGCGATGTCGGAGTCCACCTGGTTCACGTGCTCCAGCGAGATTTCGGACATGTTGTTCTTCGCGTCCCAGGTCTGACCGGTGATCGTGAACCCGGCCTCGGTCAGTACCGAACCGGCGAAGGTTTCCGGTCCGTGTAAACGCAGGCCGTTGTCCATCACCCGGATGATGTGGGCGGTGCGGCCACCGGCACCGAGTCGCGCGCGTACCGCGGCGGCCCGGGCGTGGAAGGCCGCCAACTTCTCTGCGGCGGTGTCCTGCTCCCCCATCGCCTCGGCGAACAAGGTGATCGTTCCCTGCCAGTCGACCGCGGGCGAGACCGCGAAGACGGTGGGCGCGATCGCGGCGAGTGAGTCGTACAGCTCACCGTGGCGTTGCTTGCTGCTGAGGATCAGGTCGGGGCGCAGTGCCGCGATCGCTTCGAGGCTCGGCTCGGCGATCGATCCGACCACCGCGGTGTTCTCGAGGCCGGTCCCGAGGTAGGCGGGGAGCCCGTCCGCCGATCCGGCCTGGGCGGCGCCGACCGGCGTTTTGCCCAGGCTGACGACGGTGTCGATGGGGAGGCTGTCGAGTGCAACGATGCGGGTGGGACGTGCGCTGACGACGGTGGTTCCCATGGCATGGGTGATGGTGCGACTTCCCTCGGCGCCTGTGCCGGAATCGGTGCCGCTCCTGGCGCAGGCGGCGGTCAGCGCGGCGAGTGCGGCCGCACCGAGACCGGCTCCGAACTGCCGTCGAGTAAGGGCAGCGACGAGTTCCTGCCACTGGGCCTCGGTCACTTCCGGGGAGCACGTAGTTGCGCGCATGTCGTACCTCGAGTTCGAAGGGGCGAAGAAAGGCGATCCTAACCTTATAGAGTGAGCGGCGGGTTGATGTCGACCACGATCGGAGAAGCCCGTGCCGTCCAGTTCCCGTGCCCCACTTCGACCCGATCCGACGAGTCTTCTCAGGCCGCCCGCGTGTGCCGACCTTTCGCGTTCTCTGCAGGAGCCGATGGCAGGCACCGCTCCAGAGGTGCGGGCGTGGCTGCTGATCGAGCAGCCGGGCCCGTGGGGCCGGGACCGGTTACGGCAGAGTCGCCTCGACCCCATTCTCGGTGACACGCTGGCCGGACGCTGCGCGGACGCCGGGGTCCGACCCGTGTTGATACGGACCAGGGCTCGTCGCGACATCAGCACTGGGCGACACGTCTACCTGGTCCGTCCCGGCCGATCCGATGCGTGGATGAAGCGAGAACTGGTGCGCGACGATGGGGAACTGCTCGACCTCGTCTCGGAAACTGCTGTGCCAGAGGTCAACCCGTCGACGGTTCATCCTTCACTGTTCCTGGTGTGCACACACGGCAAGAAGGACGCGTGCTGCGCCGCCTTCGGACGTCCGGTGGTTGCCGGCCTCGGAGATCGTGGGAGCCGGGTGTGGGAGTCCACGCACGTCGGCGGAGACAGGTTCGCGGCGACCATGGTGTGCCTGCCCTCCGGAATCTACTACGGACGCGTCACCGCGGAGGCCGCGGAACATATAGTCGCCGAACATGATCGGGGCCGCATCGTGCTGGGGCATTACCGCGGGCGATGCATCGACCCGCCGCTGCTTCAGTTCGCCGACTATTCCGTCCGCGCCGACCGTGACCTCGTCGGCATCGACGACGTCGTTCCGCTGTCCGCCACCACGCGCGACGACGGCGATTCCGACGTCCTCGTCGCTCTCCCCGACGGAATTGTGCGCGTGCGTGTGCGCACCGAGTCGGCGGCGCCTCGGCTGACCGCGTGCAGCGCGGGAGTGGTGGGCAACCCGGAGCATCACCGCCTGGTCGAGATGACGGACGTGGCGCCGGCAGACGGTCGGTAACAGATACACGTGCGTGCGGGAGGACGCCGGAAAGGTACATTCGCACGCACGTGCGCGCGCTGCGCCGGGTAGAAGGGACTTCGACGTTCATGGCCACAGTGACCTATGACGGTGCCACCTGTTTGTTCCCCGGCTCGGACAAGCCGGCCGTCGATCAGCTCGATCTGAAGATCGAGGACGGTGAGTTTCTCGTGCTGGTCGGACCCTCCGGCTGCGGCAAGTCCACATCACTGCGCATGCTCGCGGGACTCGAAGACGTGCACAGTGGGCGAATCCTCATCGGTGACCGGGACGTCACCGGCCAGGAGCCGAAGCAGCGGGATATTGCGATGGTGTTCCAGAACTACGCCCTCTATCCGCACATGTCGGTGGCCGAGAACATGGGCTTCGCGTTGAAGCTCGCCGGGAAACCGAAGGCCGACATCCGGCAGCGCGTCGAGGAGACGGCCAAGCTGCTCGACCTCGAGCCGTACCTCGACCGCAAGCCCAAGGCGCTCTCCGGCGGTCAGCGTCAGCGGGTCGCGATGGGCCGTGCGATCGTCCGGCAACCTCAGGTGTTCCTGATGGACGAGCCGCTGTCGAACCTCGACGCCAAGCTCCGCGTGCAGACGCGGACGCAGATCGCGCAACTGCAGCGCCGCCTCGAGACCACCATGGTGTACGTGACCCACGACCAGGTCGAGGCGATGACGATGGGTGATCGGGTCGCCGTGCTCAAGGATGGAGTGCTGCAGCAGTGCGCCTCCCCGCGCAACCTCTACAGCAAGCCGGCCAACGTGTTCGTCGCCGGCTTCATGGGTTCGCCGTCGATGAATCTGTTCACCTTGCCGATCACTCCGGACGGGGTCGTGCTCGGCGACGCGACGATTCCCCTGCCCCGCCAACTGCGCTCGGAATCGTCCGAAACCCAGGTGGTGGTGGGTATCCGTCCCGAACACCTCGAGCTGTCCACCACGGGCATCCCGATGGAGGTCGCGGTGGTCGAGGAGCTCGGATCCGACGCTTACATCTACGGTCGCAGCACCGTCAACGGCGAGACACACCAGCTGGTGGCGCGCGCCGATTGGCGGAACCCCCCACGCAAGGGCGACCTGGTGAAACTGCACGTCGATCCCGCCGCGGTACACCTGTTCTCGGCGTCCGAGGGATACCGGCTGAGCTAGCCGCGGAGTCCGCGCCGCCGTTCCTGAACGATTCAGGTCGGGGGTAATGCGGCACTTCGGCCGTGTTCCGTGCCACAGTATGTTCCGACACCGCACCGGTGCCGCCGGATTTCGTGCGCAATGCGCCGGAATCCCGGTGCCGGTGGCGGGTTCATCCACATCTACCTACGGGGAGACTCCATGGTTCAGATTTCGAGAGCGGTCCGGCGCGCCGCGGTGCTTGCCACCGCTGCGTCGCTGGTCACGCTCACCGCGTGCTCTAGCGACAGCGGCAGCGACTCCACGTCGGAGAACCTCGACGGCCGCGGACCCATCACGTACGTCGAGGGCAAGGACACCACCGAGACCGGGGTCGTCCGCCAGATCATCGACGCGTGGAACGCCGAGCACCCGGACGAGCAGGTGACGTTCAAGGAGCAGTCGAACGACGCCGATCAGGCGCACGACGACCTCGTCCAGCACCTGCAGGCCAAGCAGTCCGACTACGACGTCGTGGCACTCGACGTGCCCTGGACCGCGGAGTTCGCGGCCAAGGGCTGGCTGCAGCCGCTGACCGGTGAGTTCGCGGTCGACAACACCGGAATCCTCCCCGCCACCGTGGAAAGTGCCACCTACAACGGCACCCAGTACGCGGCACCCAAGAACACCAACGGTGGGCTGCTGTACTACCGCAGCGACCTGCTCCCCGCCGCCCCGAAGACGTGGACGGAACTCGCCGCGGCGTGCGAGGTGGCCAAGACCAACAACATCGACTGCTACGCCGGTCAGTTCGCGCCCTACGAGGGCCTGACGGTGAACACCGCCGAGGTCATCAACGCGTTCGGTGGTTCGTTCGTCGGTGAGGACGGCAAGACCCCCACCGTCGACAGCCCGGAGTCCCGCGCGGGTCTGCAGGTTCTCGTGGACAACTTCAAGAACGGCGACATCCCGGCTCAGGACACCACGTTCAAGGAGCCCGAAAGCCAGAAGGCCTTCGAGGACGGCAAGGCGCTGTTCCTGCGCAACTGGCCGTACGTGTACGCCAACGCCGAGAAGGACTCGTCCGCGGTGAAGGGCAAGTTCGCGGTCGCCCCGCTGCCCGGCAAGGACGGGATCGGCACCTCGACGCTCGGTGGCTACAACGCCGCCATCAGCGCGTTCTCGGAGAACAAGGCAACCGCTCGCGACTTCCTGACCTTCCTGCAGGGCGAGCAGGCGCAGCGCATCATGGCGATGGACTCGCTTCCCCCGGTCCGCGCCGCGCTGTACGACGACCCGGAGATCGTGGCGAAGTACCCCTTCATGCCCACGTTGAAGGTGTCGATCGAAAACGCTGTTCCCCGCCCGGTCACCCCGTTCTACCCGGCTGTGTCGAAGGCCGTGCAGGACAACGCCTACGCCGCCATCAAGGGTGAGAAGTCCGTCGACCAGGCGATCACGGACATGCAGTCCGGTATCCAGTCCGCGGGCTCGTAGCAACACCGGCTCGTAGAACACAGGAGTGAAGATGGCCGTTCCGACTGGGACCACCAGTGGGGCGCCGGCCCGTACCGCGGCCGGGGATTCCGATCCCGGCCGCGGTTCGCGTGCGGAAAGTGAGAACGGGCGACGCTTTGGGCTGAGCGGTCGCCGCGCGTGGCTGTTCGTCGTCCCGACGCTGGCGGTCCTGGCTGTCGTCATCGGGTACCCGGTGATCCGGGCCCTGGTGATGTCGTTCCAGAAGGATGCCGGTCTCGACCCGTCGACGGGCATGTTCGTCGAGGGCGGTTGGGCAGGATTCACCAATTACACGCACTGGATCCTGCAGCAATGCACCTCTCCGGGAGGTGCGGCCGTGGCGTGCCCCCCGGGCACACTCGGGTCCCAGTTCTGGTCGGCGGTCGGTAACACCGCCTTTTTCACTGTCGTCACTGTCGGGATCGAGGTCGCGATCGGCCTGTGGATGGCGATCATCATGGGCAAGACATTCAAGGGTCGCGCACTGCTGCGCGCGGCCGTCCTTATCCCGTGGGCCATCCCGACCGCGGTCACCGCCAAGCTGTGGTACTTCATCTTCGCCTACGACGGCATCGCCAACCGGTTACTCGGCACCCAAATCCTGTGGACGTCGGACGAATGGCCGGCCCGCTTCGCCGTGATCATCTCCGACGTCTGGAAAACCACACCGTTCATGGCGCTGCTGATCCTCGCCGGTCTGCAAATGATTCCTCAGGACGTGTACGAGGCAGCCCGCGTGGACGGCGCCTCGGCGTGGCAGCGGTTCCGCCGGATCACACTCCCTCTGGTCAAGCCTGCTCTGATGGTGGCGATCCTGTTCCGCACCATGGACGCCCTGCGCATGTACGACCTGCCCGCCATCCTGACGGGCGGCAACCCTGCCACCACCACCGTGTCGATACTCGTGGTCGACCAGGTGCGGCAAGGGTTCAACAGCGCGTCGGCGCTCTCGACCATCACATTCCTGATGATCTTCGCGGTCGCATTCGTCCTCGTGAAGTTTCTCGGTGCCAATGCCGTCGAAACTCAGGAAGCACAGCGAAAGGGGCCGAAGCCGTGACGCATCGCGCACCGGAACCGGACGTCCCCGACACCTCGGCGCGGCGCAAGCGTCCCCAGCGATTCGCTTTCAAGAACACTCGCATCTACGTCGGCGTCGCGATCATCCTCGTCTGGGGTCTCGCCCCGTTCTACTGGATGATGGTGACGGCGTTCCGCGACCCCGACTACACCTTCGACACCACACCGTGGCCGACGCACCTGACCCTCGAGAACTTCCAGAACGCGTTGTCGACGAGCAGCGGCAACAACTTCACGCGGGCCCTGATCAACAGCATGATCGTCGGCGGCGTCACCACCGCGGTGGCTCTGGCCGTCGGCATCTTCACCGCCTACGCCCTGGCTCGGATCGAGTTCCGGTTCAAGTACGTGGTGGTCGGCATCGTGCTCGGCGCGTCGATGTTCCCCGTCGTCGCACTGGTCACTCCACTGTTCCAGTTCTTCACGAACATCGGCTGGATCGGCACCTACCAGGCGATGATCATCCCCAACATCTCGTTCGTCCTCCCGCTCACCATCTACACCCTGACGTCGTTCTTCAAGGAACTCCCGTGGGAGCTCGAGGAGGCGGCCCGGATCGACGGCGCCAACCGGGGCCAGGCGTTCCGGTTGGTGATGTTGCCGCTGGCGGCGCCCGCGCTGTTCACCACCGCCATCCTGGCGTTCATCGCCACCGTCAACGAGTATCTCCTCGCCAGCCAGCTGTCGAGTGACGCCACCGAACCGGTCACCGTCGCGATCGCCCGGTTCTCCGGCAACGACCCGCATGTCGTGCCCTACGCGGCGATCATGGCAGCCGGCACCATCGTCACCATTCCGCTGGTCATCATGGTGCTGCTGTTCCAGCGCCGCATCGTGTCGGGGCTGACGGCCGGCGGCGTGAAGAGCTGACACCAGATGCATCCGGTGGCGAAGCGGCAGCGACTCGAGATTCTCATCGGAATCCTCGGGTTCTTCACGGTGATGGCGTTCATCGCCGCGGTCGTGGAGGTGGTGAACGGTGATCCCGGTGTCACACCGGCGCTGGTGTTGCTGGGTTGCCTGCTGTTGTCGGGGCTCGCAGTTGCGGCGCGCGCCCGTGTCCGCTGAAACAGGACAAGCGGTCGGATTATTTGCTGATCGGTAGCGCGGTGCGCGTCACACTCGGGGCAATCACATAACATACGTACGGGGTGGGTGCGATGATCCTCCGTGACCGGATACCTGACCGGGAGTGTGTAAGTGAGTTCTGGCAACGACGCGACGGGCGATGGCACCGCCGAGTCCGGTGGCACGCCCGTCGGTGACGACGGCGCAGCAGCGACAAGCACGCCGCGAGCAGGGAAGAAGAAGTCCCGCCGCTGGCGCACGGTCCGCCGCGTCGGTCTGGGCGTGATAGCGCTCGTGCTGGTCATTCCCCTCGTGATGTTCCTGGTGAGTTACGTCCAGGCCGAGGTCCCCCGCCCGTCGGACATGAAGACCAATCAGGTGGCCACGGTGTTCGCCGCGGACGGCGCCACCGAATTGGCGAAGGTGATTCCCCCGGAAGGTAACCGCACCGAAATCGCGCTCGGGGAGATACCGCAGCACGTCCGGGACGCTGTCCTGTCGGCGGAGGACCGGAATTTCTACTCCAACCCCGGCTTCTCGACCACGGGATTCGTGCGAGCCGCCCGCGACAACGTCCTCGGCAAGGAAAGCGCTGGCGGCGGGTCGACGATCACCCAGCAGTACGTCAAGAACGTGCTGGTCGGCGCCGACCGAAACGTGTATCGGAAGATGCGCGAACTCGTCATCTCCACCAAGATGGCCCGGGAATGGTCGAAGGACGAGATCCTCGCGGCGTACCTCAACACCATCTACTTCGGCCGTGGTGCCTATGGCATCGAGGCGGCGTCGCGGGCGTACTTCGACAAGCCGGTCGGTGAGCTGTCGGTGGCCGAAGGCGCCGTGCTGGCCTCGGTGATCCAGAGCCCGTCCTACCTCGACCCCGAAGCGAACGTCGACCAGTTGCAGGCCCGGTGGAACTATGTGCTCGACGGCATGGTCGAGATGGGTGTGCTCACCTCCCAGGACCGCAGCGAGATCGAGTTTCCGGCCGCGGCGCCGGCCAATCGGCCCACCGACGCCAACTCCGCGCCCGGCCCGGAGGGTCTGATCCGCAACCAGGTGCTCCGGGAACTGTCGGACGCCGGGATCTCCGAGCAGACTCTGAACACCGAGGGTCTACAGATCACCACGACGATCGACCCGAAAGCGCAGCAGGCCGCGATCGACTCCGTGCACGAAACCCTGGAAGGGGAGGACCCCGGTCTGCGCACCGCGGTGGTGTCCATCGATCCGCGCACCGGCGGTGTCCGTGCCTACTACGGCGGTGAGGACGGTGCCGGATTCGACTACGCGCAGGCTCCGCTGCAGACGGGCTCGTCGTTCAAGGTGTTCGGCTTGGCCGCCGCGCTCGAACAGGGCATTCCGCTCTCTGCCCGCTTCAGCAGCGCCCCGCTGACCGTCGGCAATGTGCAGATCGGCAACGTCGAGGGTGAATCCTGCGGCACATGCACCATCGCCGAGGCCACCAAACGGTCACTGAACACCAGTTTCTACCGGCTCATGATGTCCTTGGACAACGGTCCGCAAGCCATTGCCGACGCCGCGCACAAGGCCGGTATTCCCGAGTTCATCCCCGGGGTGCAGGGCAAAACGTTGAGTGAGAACGGCGGCGAACCCGAGGGCGGCATCGTTCTCGGTCAGTACTTGTCTCGTCCGATCGATATGGCGTCGGCGTATGCGACGCTCGCCGCCTCCGGCATCTACCACCCGCCGTACTTTGTCCAGCGCGTGGTGACCGCCGATGGAGTGGTCCTGTTCGATCGGGCGCCGAGCCCCGGGGAGCGTCGACTCGAGGCCGCGGTCGCCGACAACATCAGCCAAGCCTTGATGCCGGTGGCTGCCTATTCCCGCGGTCACGCACTCGCGGGAGGACGTCCGTCGGCGGCGAAGACGGGCACCGCGCAGCTGGGCGATACCGGTGAGAACAAGGACGCCTGGATGGTCGGTTACACGCCGTCGTTGTCGACGGCGGTGTGGATCGGTAAGGCCGACGCCACCGCGATCAACAACAGCTGGGGCGGGCTGATCTACGGGTCCAGCCTGCCGTCCGACATCTGGAAGGGAACGATGGACGGTGCCCTCGAGGACACCGACTGGGAAGAATTCCCCTGGCCGGACCCCATCGGCGGGCAGGCGGGTGTTCCTTCGTGGAGCGGCGTTTCGAGTAGCGGCAGCGGGTCCGGAAGTGGCAACGGCCAGACCGCCAGTCCGCCGCCTGCGCCGGCACCCGTAGAGGCGCCGCCGCCGGCACCGTTACCGCCGATTCAGCCCCCGCCGCAGCTCCAGCTACCGGCGCCCACGCAGATCGAAATTCTTCCGGGCGTGATCATTCCGCTGCCGGGCTAGGGTCGGGCGAACTTTCAGCCCAGGCTGCGGTACCCGCCGCCCGGTGGTGCACGATGCGGCAGCACCACGACCCGCAGCGCTGCTCGTAGGCTGTCGGACGTCTTGGCCCAGGACTGGGCTTCGCTCTCACACATGTCCGCTTCTTCGGAGTCGTTCTCGCGGGCGAGTTCCGCGTTGTGGCGCCACTCGACTTCCTGGTCGGAGCAGAGGCGCAGGAATTCGAGGATGGTGTCTCGATCGCGACCGCAGATTTCGGCGACATCGTCGGCGTCCAGCCCGCTGTCGGAGTCCAGATGAATCAGCGTCATCAGCGCCGCGGGCAACTCGTGGCTGCCGTGCTCGTCGGTGCCGGTCGGACTCGTGGCGGTGGTGTTGAGGGTGCCGCCCAGTCGTTCGGCAAATGCCTCGTCGGCGGTATCGACGAGGTGCTCGAAGGTGCGGAACACCGACAGCAGATGTTCGGCCGCGAAAGGCGAACCGTCGATTCGCATGACGGCGACCACGTTGTCGACTATCAGCAGGAATTTGATGTCGGACCACTGACGGTTGAGATCGGCCAGCGCTTCCGCTGCGCGGGTCCGGTCACTGATCGAATGGACAACGCGGGCAAACACCTCGACCCGGGCGTCGTCGTCGAGCACCCTGACGTAGGTGGGCATGTCACCGACCCAGACGAGGATGTCTCCGTCCCCGTCCTTCTCCGGTGCCTGCCCGAGCATCGATTCGACGGCCGTGTCGACGAGTTCCCGTAGACCTGATCCGTTGCGCTGCCGAGCCGGTGCGACGTCGGGGACGTCGAGCGGCGGGACATCTTGTCGACCCCGGGTGATCGCGTGCAGGAACGACGGATGCATCAGGTCCCAGATTTCCCGGAACACGGCGATGGTCATCGTCGCCAGCCGAGTGGCCTCGGTGCGGTCGGCGTCGAGATAGAACGAAGCGGAGCCGTTGCCCTCGTCGACGTCCACCACCGCATCCGGGCGGTTCCACCCGAGTTCGATCAGCCGATCGTGATCTTCCTCGGAAAGTTGACGCGCCGGATGCAAGAAAAGGTTGGACGGCACCTCACACCGCACCGTGTCACCGGCCCAGGCGAAGAATCGCACGCACGCGGCCGTCTCGGTGAGGCCGTCGTCGGTGCTGTCGTAACGCGACACCAGCACCAGCTCGTCGTCGTCCTGCATCGCGCGCACATACCGGGTCAGACGGTCTTGGAACTGCGTCCATGCGTCGTCGATCTCCCGATCGAAAGTGTTCTCGGACATCACGCCTCCCTCGATGAATCCTGGGTGTCACCGTAGAGGGCGGGTACGACAAGTATTCGAACACAAAGGCGAATGCCCCTTACGGCGCGATGAAAAGCGTCGAAAGGGGCATTCGCCTCGGGAACGGTCCTACGCGTCGATGATGAACGCCTCGAGCTCGGTGCGAGCCTTGTCGTCCGCCATCTGAACCGGCGGGGACTTCATCAGGTACGCGGAAGCCGGGTAGACGGGTCCACCGATTCCGCGGTCCTTGGCGATCTTGGCGGCGCGGACGGCGTCGATGATGATGCCGGCCGAGTTCGGGGAGTCCCAGACCTCGAGCTTGTATTCCAGGTTCAGGGGCACGTCGCCGAACGCGCGACCCTCGAGGCGCACGTACGCCCACTTGCGGTCGTCGAGCCAGCCGACGTGGTCCGACGGGCCGATGTGCACGTTGCCGGGACCGAGGTCGCGGGTCAGGTTCGACGTCACAGCCTGCGTCTTGGAGATCTTCTTGGACTCGAGGCGGTCCCGCTCGAGCATGTTCTTGAAGTCCATGTTGCCGCCGACGTTGAGCTGCATGGTGCGGTCGAGCTGCACGCCGCGGTCCTCGAACAGCTTCGCCATGACGCGGTGGGTGATGGTGGCACCGACCTGCGACTTGATGTCGTCACCGACGATCGGGACGCCGGCGTCCTTGAACTTAGCCGCCCACTCGGGGTCGGAGGCGATGAACACGGGCAGGGCGTTGACGAACGCGACACCCGCGTCGATTGCGCACTGGGCGTAGAACTTGTCGGCATCCTCGGAACCCACGGGCAGGTACGACACCAGCACGTCCACCTCGGCGTCCTTCAACGCCTTGACGACGTCGACGGGCTCGGCCTCGGAAATCTCGATGGTCTCGGCGTAGTACTTGCCGATGCCGTCGAGGGTGGGGCCGCGCAGCACCGGCACGTCGGCCGGCGGAACGTCCGCGATCTTGATGGTGTTGTTCTCGCTGGCGAAGATGGCCTCGGAGAGGTCGAATCCGACCTTCTTTGCGTCGACATCGAAAGCGGCGACGAACTGGACGTCGCGAACGTGGTACTTGCCGAACTTGACGTGCATGAGGCCGGGAACGGTCGCCGTCTCGTCGGCGTCCTTGTAGTACTGCACGCCCTGAACCAAGGACGAGGCACAGTTCCCCACGCCCACAATGGCCACGCGCACCGCGGTGCTGTTCTCACCCATGGTCGGGTTCTCCTTCTTTATTAGGTGTTGCTGTCGATTGCTCGGCGGCGATCAGCTCGTTGAGCCAGCGCACTTCACGCTCACTGGATTCGAGACCGAGCTGGTGAAGCTGACGGGTGTAGCGGTCTATCGACCCGCTGGCCCGTCCCACGGCTTCGCGGAGCCCCTCCCGGCGCTCCTCGACCTGGCGTCGTCTGCCTTCGAGAATGCGCATCCGCGCCTCTGCGGGTGTGCGGCTGAAGAAGGCGAGATGAACACCGAAACCGTCATCGGTGTAGTTCTGCGGACCCGTGTCGGCGACCAGTTCCTTGAACCGCTCCCTGCCGACCGGTGTGAGCTGATAGACGCGGCGGGCGCGACGCTTGACGGTGCCCGGGGCACCTGCGTCCTCGGCGATCAGACCGTCCGCCTGCATGCGTCGCAGAGTGGGATAGAGGGAACCGTAGGAGAACGCGCGAAACGCACCCAGCAGTCCCGTCAACCGCTTCCGCAGCTCGTATCCGTGCATGGGTGACTCGTGGAGCAGCCCGAGAATTGCCAATTCGAGCACTTGTCCACCCCCTGAGTCGCCAGACCTAACCGTGTGATGCGATGCCGAACTATATCGCACCGATATATACGACGATACGCGTGGGCGATACATGGGACAAGTCGTCACAGATTGTTTTGTGGGTGGCTTCTGCCGGCCGGTTCGCGGGTCAGCCGCGCCGTTCACAACCTCCGTAGGAACTACGTCTAGTCACCGAACGGGTAGACGGCGATGATCTCACCGTCGAAGGTGACGTTGAAGTATCCGGTGTTGCCGGCTTCGTTGTTCGCGTACACGGAGATGATCGGCGGCCCTTGTTCTTCGCCGGGCTCGAAGCCGAAGGACAGGTGATCCACGGTTCCGTTGGGCACTCGGACGCTTTCCGGTGCGCCTTTCAGCAGGCCGGCGAGGGCCGGAAGGTCCACGGCGGCAAGGTCGAACGACCGCTCGTCGGCGTCGCGGGTGGAGACGCTTCCCCAGCTGTCGAATTCTCCGTCGTAGTGGTACGGGTCGGACTGGGACGGGTTTCCGGTTGCCTGCCGGTCGAGAACGGCATGTTCGGGGAAGAGATCGACTTCATCGGCGATGGTGTCACCGAACTCTGCGCGGTACTCGTCGATGAAGTGTTGAACCCCGCTGCCGGTGGTCAGGGTGGGGAGCGGCTTCGACGGTCCGGCGTCATCCCCGATCGATCCCGCGATTGCGCCGACCACCGAAGCGCTCGCGACGATCGCACCGGCGGCGATCCACCGTCGCCGGGACCTGCGCTGTTTCGGGCGGACGACGGGAGCATTGGCCAGTCGGCTGGGAATTTGCAGGTCACCGACGAGCCGGTCGAGTTCGTCGAAGGTCTTCGCGCTCATCGCCCGGGCTGTGCGGTAGCTGTGTTCCTCAGCCGAGATCTGACCGTCGGCCTGAGCCGCGTCGAGGACTCCGCATGCGTCGGCCCGATCGGAGTCGCGAGCCCGTAGCCCGGCGAGGCGTGTCTTGTTCATCGTGTCCTATCCACTGAACGGCGAGACGCGGAGGACCGAACCCGCCGGCGTGACCACGATCATGCCGCTCTCGTCGAAGTCGTTGCTCGCGTAGATCCGCACGATGGGCGTGGCGCCGTCGGTGTCGATTCCGAGGTAGTCGACCTTCGCGTCCGGAACATTGATAGCCGTGGGCGCCGTCGCCACGACGTCCGCCAGGGCATCCACATTCAGGCCCGCGAGGTCGATGATCGGGGTGTCGACCTTCCGAGTGGTCGCCGGACGTGACGGCGAGAACCCGCCCTGGTAGTCGTACGAGACCAGCCGATTCGGCTCCAGCGGTTGTGCGCGCTCCAAGTTGGCGTGTTGTGGATACAGGTTCAACTCGTCGACGACCGTGTCACCGAACTTGGCGCGGTACTGATCGATGAAGAGGGTCATTCCTTCCCGCGTGGTGAGGTCCGGCGTCGGTATCACCACCGGCGCGACTGCACCGAGATCGATCGAGGCCGGTTGCGCGGCGGGTGCGGGGGCCTGCGCGTCGTCGCTGTCGGTGAGGGCGAAGGCCCCGACAGCGGCAATGACGGCGGTGGCCGCGACTGCTGCGGTGAACAGGTGGCGGCGGGTTTCGCGGGGAGGCCTGGCGTCGGGCGGTGCATCCGCGGGACGCTGCAGGTCGCCGACGAGGGCTTCGAGTTCGTCGAGTGTGCGCGCGCCGGCGGCGAGTTCCGACATGGCCCGGTGCTCGTCCTGACTGAGCTGTCCGTCCCCGAAAGCGCCGTCGAGTATTGCCGCGGTATTGGCGCGGTCGACGTCACGCGCGCGCGTGTTCGCTGGGTATCGGCTGGCCACGCAGAGATCTTAGTGTGCGGACCGCTATTGCGCTGGGACGATCTGCAGAACTTCGCCGCCGAGGCCGGCCTTGACGTACCCGCCCCCGAGGTTGTCGGCGCCGTTGACGTAGATGTTCATGGTCGGACCTCTACCGCCGTCGGCGATGAGGACGTGGGCGATGCTGCCGTCGGGTGCGCCGACGAGCCGAGGAGCATCGCCGAGCAGCGCCCCCAGCGCAGCGACGTCCACCTGCCGCAGATCGACGTCGGCCGTGCCGGGCGACCGCCCGCTGCGCGGTCCCCACGGGGTGAAGCCGCCGCGGAAGGAGTAGGTGTCGGCCTGACCGGGTGCTTCCGCCACCGTTCTCTTTGCGAGGGCATAGCCCGGGTACAGCGCCATCTGATGAGCCGTGAGGTCGCCGAACTCGCGCTGATAGGCGTCGAACACCGCTGCGATGCCGTCCGGTGTCAGCGGCTGAACCACCCCGGTGATCGGCGACTCGGCGTCCGCCACCGGCGGCTCCTGGACGGGAAAACCGACGGGCCGCTCGACCTGGACGGGTACGGAACCGCCGGCCGGCTCGGGGCCGTCGTGCTGCGTCAGTGCAACTGCGACGATCCCTGCTGCCACCGCCACCGCAATACCCACGGCGATCCGCAGAACTGTTCTGCGGGGCCGGGCAGAGCGAACGGGTACTTCATCGGTGAGGCTGGCGGGCAACTGCAGGTCGCTGATCAGCAGGTTCAGTTCCGCCAGCGTCTTCGCCGACATGGCCTGCGCGGTGCGGTCGTGGTACTCGCCGGCGTCGAGCTGTCCGTCGGCGTAAGCGGCGTCGAGTTGGCTGCACGCATTGACGCGATCGAGGTCGCGTGCGCGGGTGCGCGAGGACGGTCCGGAGGCCACATCGGCATCGTAGTGGGGGAACGGCGTTTGACCAGCGTCACTCGACCGACCCCTTTCCTCCTGACGCCACGCACGTACTCTGGTCTCCGTGCGGATACAGCGGCAGGTGGTGGACTACGCGCTTCAGCGCAAGTCTCTGCTGGCCGAGGTCTACTCGGGCAGGACGGGCGTCACGGAGGTCTGTGATGCCAGCCCGTACCTGCTTCGAGCCGCGAAATTCCACGGCAAGGGCAGTGACGTCGTGTGCCCTATCTGCCGGAAAGAGCAGTTGACCCTGGTTTCCTGGGTCTTCGGCGACAAGCTGGGCCCGGTGTCGGGTTCGGCTCGGACGGCCGAGGAGCTGGTGCGTCTCGCAGCCACTCAGGAGGAGTTCTCGGTTCACGTGGTCGAGGTGTGCAGAACCTGTAGCTGGAACCATCTGGTTCAGACTTATGTTCTCGGTAATGTGCCCGCACCGAAGAGGCCGAGGCGATCGTCGCCGAGGCCTCGGCCGCCGAGTCGGCGGACCGCGAGCGAATAGAACGCCCGAACACGGACGAGGGCCGAGGACTGCCCACTGACGTGACGCCGGACTGAAACAGGTCCACAACCACTGGAGATTTGTACGTGAGTTCCCCCCGCAGCAACGCCCCGGGTGATCGACCGAACGGACCGAGACGACCGAGTGGCCCCCCGCCACAGGGGCGCCCCGGAGGTCCACCACCCCGCGGCGGACAGCCTGCAGGTGGGCCGCCACCGCGCCGTATGCCTCCCCCGCCGCAGGGTGGCGGCCGTCCTCCCGGACCGCCGCCGCGTCGTATGCCTCCTCCGCCGCAGGGTGGGGGCCGTCCTCCGGGGCCGCCGCCGCGTCGTCCCGGTCCCCCGCCAGGCCGTCCGGTTGCCGGTCCTCGCAGTGCGCCACCCCCCGGTGGGCGTCCTCCGGGTCCGCCGCCGACGGGCGGTCGCCGGCCGGGAGGCAACGCAGGTGGACCGCCGCGGAAACCGCCGGCGAAAAACAAGTCGAGGTGGAGGATTGTGCGCCGCGCCGCCTACACATGTGTCGCGCTGGGCCTGATCATTCCGATCCTGCTGTTCATGGCCGCCTACGTCGTGCAGGAAGTTCCGCGTCCCGGCGACCTGAAGACCAACCAGGTGGCCACCATCTACGCCGCGGACGGCACGTCGGTGCTGAGCAAGGTCGTGCCGCCGGAGGGTAACCGCACCGAGGTCACCCTCGACCAGATCCCGAAGCACACCCGGGACGCGGTGCTGGCAGCCGAGGACCGCGACTTCTACTCGAACCCCGGCTTCTCGGTCGGCGGCTTCGCCCGCGCCGCCCGCGACAATGTCCTGGGTAAAGACAGCGCGGGTGGTGGCTCGACCATCACCCAGCAGTACGTGAAGAAGACGATGGTGGGTTCCGAACGGTCGCTGACGCGAAAGATGAAGGAATTGGTCATCTCGTCGAAGATGGCCCGCGAATGGTCCAAGGACGACATCCTGGCCGCCTACTTGAACACCATCTACTTCGGCCGTGGTGCGTATGGCATCGCGGCGGCGTCGAAGGCGTACTTCAACAAGCCCGTCGACCAGCTCACGGTCGAGGAGAGCGCGGTTCTGGCGTCGTCGATCCAGTTGCCGTCGCTGCTCGATCCGGAGACGAATCCCGAGGGTGCGCAGTCGCGGTGGAACTACGTCCTCGACGGCATGGTCACCGCAGGCACGCTCGAGCAGTCGGCTCGCGCAGGTATGCAGTATCCGCCCTATGTGCCCCTCGCCCAGGTCGACAACGGTAACCAGGACACCGGTCCGGAGGGCCTGATCAAGAACCAGGTCCTGCGGGAGCTGGGTGACGCCGGAATCAGCGAGCAGCTGCTGAACACCGAGGGACTGCAGATCACGACGACGATCGACCCGGTCGCGCAGGCCGCCGCGGTGGACTCGGTGCGTTCCAACCTGGAGGGTGAACCGGAGAACCTGCGGACCGGTGTGGTGTCCGTGGACCCGAAGTCCGGCGCGGTGCGGGCCTACTACGGCGGCGAGGACGGCGGCGGTTACGACTTCGCCAACGCCGGACTGCAGACCGGTTCGTCGTTCAAGGTGTTCGGCCTCGCCGCGGCCCTCGACCAGGGCATCCCGCTGTCGCAGATGTACGACAGCTCGGAGCTCACGGTCAACGGCATCACGATCAGCAACGTCGAGGGCGAGGGTTGCGGCACCTGCACCATCGCCGAGGCCCTCAAGCGGTCGCTGAACACCAGCTTCTACCGTCAGCAACTCGAAATCGACGGCGGGCCGCAGGCGATCGCCGAGATGGCCCACCGGGCGGGTATCCCGGAGGAGATTCCCGGTGTCGGGCCGACGCTGACCGAGCCGGACGGCAGTGGTCCCAACAACGGCATCGTGCTGGGTCAATACCAGTCGCGCGTGCTCGACATGGCGTCCTCCTATGCCACGTTGGCGGCCTCGGGTGTCTACCGCGCCCCGCACTTCGTGCAGAAAGTGGTCAGCGCGGACGGCACCGTGCTGCTCGACCGCGGTGTCGATCCGGGCGAGGAGCGCATCGACAAGGACGTCGCCGACAACGTGACGGCCGCGATGGAGCCGATCGCCGGATATTCGCGCGGTCACAACCTGGCCGGTGGACGGCCGTCCGCGGCCAAGACGGGTACCGCGCAGCTCGGGGACACCGGGCAGAACAAGGACGCCTGGATGGTGGGGTACACCCCGTCGCTGTCCACGGCGGTCTGGGTGGGCACCACCGATGGTCAGGCTCTCGAGAACAGCAACGGCGCCATGATCTACGGCTCCGGCCTGCCGTCCGACATCTGGAAGGACACGATGGACGGGGCCCTCGAAGGCACCCCCGTCGAGAAGTTCCCGAAGCCGGGTCCCATCGGAGGCCAGTCGGGTCTGCCGGCGTACTCCGCCCCGGCGCCTCCCAAGACGTCTGCGCCGCCGACGAGTACCTTCCAGCTGCCGACGCAGCTCGTGCCGCCTGTGGTGGTGACGCCGTCGCCGGTCGAAATTCTGCCCGGCATCACCATTCCGGTTCCGGGTCTGGCGCCGAGACCGACCACACCGGCACCGGTGGTGCCGGCGGAACCGGAGACCACGACACCACCGAACGCGGGCAACGGTCAGCGGCAGATTCCGACTGGTTAGCGGCGAGCGGTAGCCTCGCGTAGTGGCCGAAAACCAGAACGCGCACGTCGTCCGAGGCGCGGGCGAGGCGGAATTCGTCTCGCCCGCACCATTGGCGGAGGATCAGCGTTCGGCGGACTGGCGGGATGTTCCCGGCCACACCGACCCGCTGGTGTCGGAGCTGTCCGGGGTGATCGGTGGACCGGTGGGTCGGCACGCGGTGGTGGGGCGCAGTCGATTCTTCACGCCGATGCGGGCGATCCTGTTGTTGGCGGTCGTCTTTCTCGCGCTCGGCTGGTTCGCCAAGGCGCCCTGTATCCAGCAGGCTCCGGTGGGCGCGAACGGTGCGCTGGGTCTCGACTGGAGCGGTAGCCGGCAATATGTCGCGATGTGTTACTCCGACACCGTGCCGCTGTACGGGGCCGAACGGCTGAACGAGGGCGCCTTCCCCTACAAGAAGTGGTGGGAGGAAGACGCCGGCAACGGCCAGATGCAGCGCCGCTACATGGAGTACCCGGTGGTGTCGGGTCTGTATCAGTACGGCGCCATGGCGGTGGCCAAGGCGTGGGACGCCGTCCACTGGCTACCGGGCGCCCTGCAGGTCGTCATCTATTTCAATGTGGTGGCGCTCGGGCTGGCCGCGGCGTGGCTCGTCACCGTCTGGGCCAGTGCGCTTCTGGCCGGGCGGCGTGTCTGGGACGCCGCGCTGGTGGCCGGTTCACCGCTCGTGGTCGTCCATGCGTTCACCAATTTCGACCCGCTGGCAACAGCTTTCGCTACCGGTGGCCTGCTTGCGTGGTCGCGGAAACGTCCCGTGCTCGCCGGTGTCCTGCTCGGCCTCGGCGGCGCGGCCAAACTGTATCCGCTGCTGCTCCTCGGACCACTGCTGGTGTTGTGCGTGCGCACCGGCAAGACGCGGGACTGGTCGGTGACCGCGTTGACCGCGATAAGCACGTGGCTCGCGGTCAATCTGCCTATCGCCCTGCTCTTCCCGCGCGGGTGGGCCGAATTCTTCAGACTCAATTCCGAACGCGGCGCCGACCCCGACTCGCTGTACAACGTCGTCACTTCGTTCACCGGGTGGACCGGTTTCGACGGCGTTCTCCCGGTAGGGCAGGCACCCACCATCCTCAACGCGGTGTCGTTCGTACTGTTCGCTCTGGTCTGTGTGGGCGTGGGCTATGTCGGGCTCACCGCCCCGCAGCGTCCCCGGCTGAGCCAGCTGTGCTTTCTGCTGGTCGCCGGTTTCCTTCTCACCAACAAGGTGTGGAGCCCCCAGTATTCGCTGTGGCTCGTCCCGCTGGCTGTGCTCGCCCTACCGCACCGTCGAATTCTTCTCGCGTGGATGACCGTCGACGCGCTCGTGTGGGTGCCCCGGATGATGTACTACCTCGGCGTCTCCAACAAAGGTCTTCCCGAGCAATGGTTCACCTCCGCGGTGGTGGTTCGTGATGTCGCGGTGGTTGCACTGTGCGTGCTGATCATCCGTCAGATCTACCGGCCCGACGAGGACCTCGTGCGGTACGGGTTCATCGACGACCCCTCGGGTGGGGTCCTCGATCAGGCACCGGACGCGCATCCGCGCTGGTTGCCGGTCTGGTTGCGGCCGCGAGCGTCGAAAAATGCACCTGCCCAGGACACCTGGACGATGAGCGGCTAGGGGTTCGCGAGCACGTACGCGGCGCCGACGAGGAACACGGCGATAGAGACGCCGAGCGAAATGGCTCTGATCGACCACTGGCGGGCGTCGGCGGCGGCCCGCACCGAACGGTCGTACTCCCCCTGCTCCCACAGTCGGTGAACGGAGAGCGCGCGGAGAAGAGCGACGATGCCGAACGGAACGAAGGCGACCACCGCCAGGATTGCAAGTGGCAGACTGCTTGCGGGCGGCGGTGCCAGCGGGCCGTCGAAGTCTGCCGAGGTGTCCTGATGCTGCGCCGTCATGCATGCCTCCCCGTGGTTCAGCCCACGACCGTGGGCGCCGACGTGGAGTATAGACCCGCCCAGATGTCTGGACGTACACCACCTTTCGAGCAGCTGGTGGTTACGTTCCGGCTATCCGCCGGCCTGCCCGATGCGTGGGTATGCACGGGCCGCGACCCAGGCCGCGACCTGGGTGCGCGAGCTGACGGCAAGCTTGTCGAGGATGTGTTCGACGTGGCCGTCGACGGTACGCCGTGAGATCACCAGTGCGTCGGCTATCTGACGATTGCTGAGTCCCTCGGCGAGGAGTTCGGCGATCTGCTGCTCACGACGGGTCAGCGGTGAGGCTTCCGCGGGTGGCGTCGGCGCCGCGTCCGGCCGGGGCCCGAGGGCCAGATCGACGGCCTGATCGATGGTCAGCCCGACCGCGCGTGCCGCGAGCCGGGCGAACTCGTCCGCTCCGATTGTGCGAGCGGCCTTGCGCTCCGACGTCACAGAGTCCTCGGTGATGTGCGGACCGAACGCCACGACGGACGTGCCGAGCCGGCGCCACACCCCCTTTGCCGCACCGCTGAGTGTGGCTGCTGCGCCGGCATCCCCGCTGGACGCCGCCACCCACGACAGCAGCTCGATGGACAGGGCCGTGCAAATCTTGTCCTTGAAGTCGTGCTGAATGCGCAATGCCTGCTCGGCCGCCTCGACGGCATCGTCGTGGCGGCCGAGGTGGAAGTACGCGACGCTCGACACCCACAGGGCGTAGGCCTTGTTCCACTTCTCACCGTGTGCGTCCGATACCGCGATCACTTCACTGCACGTCCGGAGGGCACTGTCGAGCTGACCGTCGTAGGTTTGAGCCATACCCTGTTCGAACGATGCGGTCAGCACGGACGCGAGATCGCCCACCGAGCGGTGAACGGCGATGGCGTCATGGAACAGGCGAATGGCATCTGCGGGTTTGCCGGAGAACACGGCATGAATGCCGCGCCAGTGGTCGGCGTGTGCCCGCAGCCGATCATCGCCGAGTGCGGTCGCGAGATCAGTGCACTCGTCGAGGTGTGCGAGGGCAGCGTCATGATCACCCTGGATGAGGGCGGTCCAGGCGGTCACCCAGAGCACATCCCCCCGCTCGCGGGTGGGCGCGGTGAGGTGCTGGAGGATCCGTTCGAGTCGGATCCGGCCGTCCGACAGGTAGCCGCCCGCGATCCAGTGGTAGCGCAGCGCGACGGCCAGCCGCGCCGCGGCGGCCCGCTGCGAAGCGTCACGAAGCGACCAGTCGAGTGCCGCGACGAAATTGGGGTGATCGATGCGGAGTCCGGCGAGAATCTCGGATTGTCCTGGCCCGCACCAGTCGTTCGACGAGCGGTCGGCTCGCGTCGAGTAGTGCTCGAGATGGCGATGACATAATTCCTCGCTGTCGCCACTCTTTTCGAGAAGTTCATGACCATATTCACGCACGGTCATCAACTGCGAGTAGCGCAGCTGTTCGGTCGTACGGTCGACGGTGACAAGGCATTTGCCGATGAGCTGGTCGAGGACGTCGATGACCGGGGTGTCCGACAGATCCCCGAATCCGCAGATTGCCTCCGCGGCATCGAGATCGAAGCTACCCGAGAAGACGGAGAGCCGCGCCCACAGCAACCGCTCGGTGTCGGAACAGAGTTCGAAACTCCAGTCGATGAGGGCGCGCAGCGTTTGCTGCCGGGGCATCGCCCCCCGGTCGCCGCCGGTGAGGAGTGCGAACCTTTTGTCGAGGCGTTCGACGAGCTGGGACGGCGACAGCGACCGCAACCGCGCCGCGGCGAGTTCGATCGCGAGCGGGATGCCGTCGAGCCGGTTGCACAGCTGGGCAACGGCACGGGCATTGGTGTCGGTGAGTTGGAAGTCGGCGACCACGCTTTGCGCGCGTTCCACGAGCAGCGACACTGACTCGAAGTGCGCGATGTCGGCGGCCCGGCAGTCTTCGATCTCCCCTGGGGTGCTCAGGGGCGGAAGCATATAGACGTACTCACCGGCGATGGAGAGGGGTTCGCGGCTCGTCGTGACGATTCGTACCTCCGGCGCCGCCGCGAGGACTGCGCTCACCAATTCGGCTGCAGCGGCCAGTAGGTGTTCGCAGTTGTCGAGAACGATCAGCATGTGCCGCGACTGCACGTGATCGATCACCTTGTCCATCACCGCTCGGCTCGACTGGTCGGTCACTCCGAGGGCGACGGCCGCGGCGGACGGCACGGCCTCGGGCTGCCGCACCGAAGCGAGATCGATCCACCGGACGGAGTCGCGGAAGGCGCGGGCGGAGCGCACGGCAAGCTCCTCGGCCAACCGTGTCTTACCGACGCCGCCGACACCCAGGAGCGATACGAGCCGAGATTGCTGCAAGCGTGCGCGGGCTTCCTCGATCTCGCGTCGTCGACCGATGAAGCTGGTCATCGATCTCTTCAGTTCTCTGCTGCGAGTCAGTGGATGCCTCCCATCCCCGAGTGACCAGGTGTGGGACGAACCTACCCCCGCGGTGATGTGACGGCCAACACAGGTAACGAGGGGGGTGTTTTACCCCGTGTGGGGGTGATGTGACGTGGGCCATTGTCGTTGCATACCCGGTTGCCCGCTCTGATTCCGCCGGGACCGCACGTTCTACGAGGAGATCATCACCATGTCACAGCCCTTTTCTTCTCCCGATGTCGATGTCGATGTCATTGTCGTGGGCGCCGGGTTCGCCGGCCTCTACGCGCTCCACAAGCTGCGTGACACGATGCAACTGTCGACCCGCGTTTTCGAGGCCGGCTCCGACGTCGGCGGCACCTGGTTCTGGAATCGGTACCCGGGTGCGCGCTGCGACATCGAGAGCATCCACTACTCCTACTCGTTCGACGAGGACCTCCAGCAGGAGTGGCAGTGGAGTGAGAAATTCGCCGGCCAGCCGGAGATTCTCCGCTACCTCGAGCATGTCGCGGACCGCTTCGATCTACGCAAGGACATCACCTTCGGCACGCGGGTGGTCGGCGTCCACTGGGACGACGAGAACTCGCTGTGGACCGTGCACACCGACACCGGCGAGATAGTGCGGAGCCGCTACTTCATTTCCGGGGCCGGCAACCTGTCCGTGCCGAAGACACCGGAGTTCGGCGGCATCGACAGCTTCCGCGGGGAGGTGCTGATGACCGGTAACTGGCCGCACGAGGGCGCCGATTTCACCGGCAAGCGGGTCGCGGTGATCGGTACCGGAGCCAGTGGCATCCAGGCGATCCCGTTCATTGCCCAGGAGGCAGCCGAACTGACGGTCTTCCAGCGCACACCCAACTTCGCGACACCTCTCGGCAACGGCCCGAGCGACTCGGACGAAGTCGCCGAGATCAAACGCAACTACGGCAAGGTGCGGAACGCGGCCCGCAACCACTTCCTCGGCGTGCCCTTCGATCAGGTCCAGCCGTCGGCGCTCGCCGTCGACGCGGAAGAACGGCGCCGCACATTCGACGCGCGCTGGAACGCCGGCGGTTTCCGGCTGTTCATCGACTCCTATCAGGACATCCTGTTCGACAAGAAGGCCAATGACACGATCGCCGACTACATTCGCGACCGGATCCGCGAGCGCGTCCAGGACCCAGAGAAGGCCGCCAAGCTGGCACCGACCGGATACTCGTATGGCACCAAACGCCCTCCCCTGGAAACCAACTACTACGAGGCGTTCAACCGCGACACCGTGAACATCGTCGACGTGAAGACCACGCCGATCGACGAGATCACCGCTACCGGTGTGCGGGTCGGTGACCGCGTTTACGAAGTGGACACGATCGTTCTGGCGACCGGATTCGACGCGATGACCGGTCCCCTCATGGCCATGGACATCCGCGGTCGGGGTGGCCTGCCGTTGGCCCAGAAGTGGGAGCACGGCCCCACGACCTATCTCGGCATCATGGTCCACGAGTTCCCGAACCTGTTCCTCATCACCGGCCCGCAGTCGCCGTCGGTGCTCTACAACATGCCGCTCGCCATCGAGGACCACGTCGACTTCGCTACCGATGCGATCGATTACCTGAACCAGCGTGGGCTCGATGTCATCGAGCCCACCAGAGAAGCCGAAAATTCCTGGGGCGCACTGACTAATGACATCGCCAATCAGACCCTGCTGCCGGAGACGAACTCGTGGTACATGGGTGCGAATATTCCCGGTAAGCCGAGGGCGTGCATGGTCTACCTCGGCGGAGCTCCTGCTTATCGCGCCACCTGCGCGGAGGTCGTCGCCGACGGCTATGCGGGTTTCACTCTCACCCGCACCGATTCACCCGTCACCGTGTCCTGAACCGAACCACCGATCCCGAACACCATCACACCGAGGAGAGTCGCATGGCACTCGACGCCAACGCAGCAGAACTGATCGCCGGACTACGAGCACAAGGTATGAAGCCATTTGCGGAGATGTCCGTGGAGGAGGCCCGCGCAGTCGTGTCGACTTTCACGGGACTGCAGGCGCCACCCGAACCGGTCGACCGCGTCGAAGACGCGCACTACGACAGCGCCGGAACAACACTGCCGCTGCGGGTTTACGTCCCCACCGGGCTGTCGCCACACCCCGTCGTTCTCTACTTCCACGGCGGTGGGTTCGTCGCCGGTGACCTCGATGTCATCGACGAACCGGCGCGTGCCGTCGCGAACGGCACCGGTGCGATCGTGGTGGCCGCCACCTACCGCCGCGCACCGGAGCATCGCTTCCCCGCCGCTGCCGACGACGCATCTGCGGCACTGCGCTGGGTGTCCGACAATGTGGAAGGCTACGGTGGGGACCCCGGCAACGTCATCGTGATGGGTGACAGCGCGGGCGGGAACCTGGCCGCAGTCACCGCGCTGCGTGCCCGTGACGAAGACGGCCCCCGTGTGCGAGGCCAGGTTCTGGTGTACCCCGTGATCGATCCGCACGCGACACTGCCCTCACGTGAGGAGTTTGCCGAGGGCTACGTCATTTCCGCCGGTGACCTCGACTGGTTCTGGAGTCACTACCTGTCGTCGCCGGACGATGCCGGCAATCCGTACGCCGTGCCCAGTCGTGCCGCCAGTCTGTCTGGGCTGCCGCCGGCGCTCGTGCTCACCACTGAGAACGAGGTGGCCCGTGACGAGGCCGAAGAATACGCCGGTCTCCTGCGGAACGCGGGCGTCGACACCGAGGTCATCCGGTTCGACGGACTTGTCCACGGGGCCTTCTGGATGTCCGGTGCTGTTCCGCGTAGTAGCGAAATGCGGTCGGCAGTAATCGAATTCGTCAAGAAGATCTCGTCCGCCGCGCCCGTGGTGTGATCACCGCAGCGTCAGCCCTCGACTCTCGCCTGGAGTCGGGGGCACACGCGTGGCCAGTCGTCGTCGGTCATGGAGAACAGTGCCGTGTTGCGCCAGGAACCGTCACGCCGTCGTCGATGTTTACGCAGTATGCCTTCGAACTCGGCGCCCAACTTCGCGATGGCACCGCGGGAGTGGGCGTTGCGCTCGTCGGTGTGCCATTCCACGCGCACCGCGCCGAGGTCCTCGAAGGCGCGGCGAAGCAAGAGCAGCTTCGAGTCCGCGTTGATCAGCGTTCCCTGCGCGGATCGCGACAGCCAGGTGTGCCCGATCGCGAGACAACGGTTCCGCGGATCGATCAGGTAGTAGGAGGTGGACCCGACGAGGATGTCGGTGGCCAGGTCGATCTGTGCGTAGGCGAGTCGCGTCGGGTCTTCGTTCGCGGTTCGGACGAATGTCGCTGCATCCTTCCGGTCGGAGATGTCCACCGAGGTCCAGTGGAAGATGCGCGGGTCGTCGACGGCCGCGACCAGCGCGTCGATGTGGTCGTCGCAGAGCGGCTCGAGGCGGACGTGGGTTCCGGTCAGGGTGGGCCGGGCAAACCAGGACTCGCTCATCTGGCGGGCTCCGGTGACTTGGTGAGGGCGAGTTCGGCGTCGTCATCCGGGTGAGTGGCCGGCGAGGCCCGTCGGAGGGGTGCCCGGAGGAACACGAAGAACAGCACCACCAGTAACCCGGCCCGTCCCCACACGCCGAATTGCACCAGCCACTCGAAGGTGTGCGGGTCCTCGCCCGCGGCGAGCGCACCGAAGTACTTGAAGACGCCGATACCCATCGCCAGGTCGGCCACCAGATAGGCCGCCACCAGTCCCCACGGCACCCGCAGCAGCACGAAGAACGGGATGAGCCACAGTGTGTACTGCGGGGAATGCACCTTGTGCAGCAACAGGAATCCACACAGCATGGCGGCGCTGACCGCGATCCACGGGAAGGTGCCGTTCCGCAGGAACCGCAGCCAGCCCAGACGCAGGGCGAGCGCGAAGGCAGCGCAGACGAGAAGCGGCGACAGGAGGCCGACGGTCTGGTCGTAGGCAGGCACCGGGGTGTCGAGGCCGATCGTGCCGAAGTGTGGCCGCAGACCCCAGTACCAGATGGAGTTGGTGGTCATGTCGGCCTGACGGTTCTCCTGGAAGGTGAACGACGCCCGCCAGCCGCTGTAGGAGATGAGCGCGAACGGCAGATTGACGGCGACCACCGTGCCGATCGCCGCGGCCGCGACCGTGACGGCGCCCCGGACGTCGTACCGGCGGTCTGCCGTGCGGTTCTGGGTGAGGACATACGCAATGAGGGGAAGGACGAACGCGCCGGGGTACAGCTTCAGGCAGAACCCGACGGCAAGGAGGACCGCGGCGACCACCCCGCGGGAGCGGAGGGGGAAACGCTCGATGCTCATCACGAAGATGGCGGCCACCGACGTGGCCACAACCGGAAGTTCCCAGTTGTGGAATGCGTAGAGCGTGAGCGGCGGGGTGGCCGACCACAGCAGTGCCCACCAACCACCGAGACGACCCAGCATCCAGGCGGTGAGCAGACCGAACGGTGCGAGGATCAGCGCCGAATGCAGAAGGAAATCGGCGTCGGTGTGCGAACCGATCCCGCCCAGCCACATGAGGATCCCACTGAGGACCGGATACTCCACGGTGCCGCCGGTCAGCATGCCGTCGGCATTGATGCCCCCGCTGACATACGGAAAGACGTGCAGGTTGATGGCGCGCCCGACCCACAGGAACTGGATGTCGGAGTAGCAGACCTGGGTGTCCTTGATCCGGTCGAAGATCAGGCTACGGCCCGCGACGTCGAACGGCGCCCCCGTGCACCGGGCTTTGTTCAGGTATCCGGCGAGCATGGACAGGCCGCACAACCCTACGACGACCGCCGTGATCGACGTTCGCTGCCGAGCTCCGATGTGCATGAATCCACACTAGGGCGCGCCGGGCCCCCTGTGCGACGACAAACCGGGTCACTCCTTCAGCGGATCGTGACCCCAGTTCATCAGCGAGTAGCGCCAGTGCGTGTCCCGGATGTCACCGGACGGTCTCTGCGCGAGGTGCCGGTGCACGTATCCGACGACCCTGCGCATGTGCTCGTAGTCGTCCTCGTCGAGGTCGGACTTCTTCGTCCGGGTCACCTCGACGATCCGCCGGCCGCTGGCGTGCCCGGTCGACTCCCCGCCGCCCGATTTCTGGCCGACGGATTTCGACTCCTCCGTCTCGAGCCACTTCTCGAGTTCACCCGGGGTCATATTGACGGCGTCGCGGAATTCCTTCCACGTTTCCTCGTCGTCCGCCATCGTCACTCGTCCTTCCGGTCGAGTGCATCCGGCTTGTGGACGGCGTCCTTCCCGCTCTTGTCGCTGCGCACCCGGTACTGCGGGTCGTCCTCGGAGGCGCGCACCGTCCGTCCGGCGGCTTCGGTATCGTCCGTGATCTTCTCCTCGACCTTGCCGGACGTGGTGGTGCCGTGCGTCTTCCACTCGACCTCGTCGCCCTTGTCGAACTTCTTGTCCGATGTCATGCGTGCCTCCCGTTGTCGACGTTCCCGCCTGATACCCCGTCGCGACTGCTGCCACACCTGCGCTCTGATTTCGCTGGTCAGGGGCTCGTCATGTAGCCTGCAAAGGTTGCTGACGCAACGACCCTCCTGCCACGGACAGCCCGTGGCCGTTTCACTAGTCCATAGGAGGTGATGAGGTCTTATGCGTCATTACGAATTGATGGTCATCCTTGACCCCAGCCTGGACGAGCGCACTGTCGCTCCTTCGCTGGATACGTTCCTCAATGTTGTTCGCCAGGACGGCGGCAAAATCGACAAGGTCGATGTCTGGGGTAAGCGTCGTCTCGCCTACGAGATCCTGAAGCACAGCGAAGGCATCTACGCGGTGATCGACATCAGCGCTACTCCCGCCACCGTTGCGGAGCTCGACCGTCAGCTGGGTCTGAACGAGTCGGTGCTGCGTACGAAGGTTCTGCGCCACAACAAGTGATTTCTGTCGGCCACCAGCCCTAGGCTCGTGACCAACCGAACTCCACATTCTGCAGGAGGAACCATATGGCAGGCGACACCGTCATCACCGTCATCGGAAACTTGACGGCTGATCCGGAGCTTCGATTCACCCCCGCGGGTGCCGCGGTCGCGAACTTCACCGTTGCGTCCACGCCCCGCACCTTCGATCGTCAGACCAATGAATGGAAAGACGGCGAAGCGCTGTTTCTGCGTTGCAACATCTGGCGCGAAGCAGCCGAGAACGTGGCGGAGAGCTTGACCCGCGGCTCACGAGTGATCGTGAGTGGCCGGCTCAAGCAGCGCTCCTACGAAACTCGTGAAGGTGAAAAGCGCACTGTCGTCGAGCTCGAGGTCGACGAGATCGGCCCCTCGCTGAAGTACGCCACGGCCAAAGTCAACAAGGCCAACCGTGGCGGCGGCGGCGGTGGTGGCTTCGGTTCCTCCGGCGGTTCAGGCGGCGGACGTCCGCAATCCAACACTGGCGGAGACGATCCGTGGGGTAGTGCGCCGCAGGCGTCCGGCTCCTTCGGAGGCTCTGGTGGTGGGAGCGACGAGCCCCCGTTCTGATCCGTACCTGATCGGAACATCCAGAAAAGAGCGAACAAATGCCGAAGCCGCCCTTGCGCGACAAGGTAATGAAGAAGAAGGTCTGCGCTTTCTGCAAAGAAAAGAACACGCAGATCAACTACAAGGACACGACGCTTCTGCGTAAGTACGTCAGCGACCGCGGCAAGATCCGCGCGCGCCGTGTCACCGGCAACTGCGTCCAGCACCAGCGCGACGTTGCCATTGCCGTCAAGAACTCACGTGAGGTGGCGTTGCTGCCTTACGCCACCGTGGCTCGCTAAGGAAAGGGAGGGAAGACATGAAGCTCATCCTCACCGCTGACGTGGACAACCTCGGTGCGCCTGGCGACACCGTCGAGGTCAAGGACGGCTACGGCCGTAACTACCTGCTGCCCCGCGGCCTGGCCATCGTTGCCAGCCGTGGCGCCGAGAAGCAGGTCGAGGGCATCCGTCGTGCTCAGGAAGCTCGCGCTGTGCGTGGTCTCGACCATGCCAAGGAGCTCAAGGCTGCCATCGAAGGTCTCGAGAACGTGTCGCTGACGGTCAAGACCGCCGGTGATTCGGGCAAGCTGTTCGGCTCCGTCACCGCGGCTGATGTCGCCGGTGCCATCAAGGCCGCGGGCGGACCCGTCGTCGACAAGCGCAGCCTCGAGCTGCCGAAGGCTCACATCAAGGCGACCGGCAAGCATGCCATCGTCGTGAACCTGCACCCCGACGTGGTTGCCAAGTTCCACCTGAACGTCGTCGCCGCCTAGTCGACTCGTTCGCTGCACGGGCCCCCACGCGCTTCGGCGTGTGGGGGCCCGCGTCTGTCCATGCGGATTTCTCGGACATTTCGGGTCGTGAACTGCGCGGGACCATGCATTCCAGGGATGTGTCTGAAAGTTAGCCGCGCATTCTGCGTCGAGTGACCTGGATCATACGCGTGCGCAGTGGAGACGAACCCAACACGCCCGAGTCGTCGACGTGAGAGACACGCCGAACGGGTTTTCATCCACAGTGGGGAAAGCGTGGAAAACGGCGCTGATCTGCGGAGATGAGAATGTGATGTGCACTTATCCTCAGGTTATCCCCATGGGGTTAACAAACGTACCCAGCGGTTTCCACATTTTGTCCCCAGCTGTGTACACAGGCTGGTTTGTACACGGCTTGGCTAATCCCTAACGTCGTCCCGGCGTGTCTCACGATTCCGGAGCCGGCTCTCGCGAAGAGCCTGCGAAGGTTGTCGGTAGGGCCGAGTACAAAAGGTTCGTGCACCACGGGGACTGCAGTTTCCGAGCGGCGCAACAGTGATGGGGAAGGTCGGTCGAGTGGCTGTAGTAGACGATCGGGGCCGTTCCGAATACCCGGGGCCGCCCGACGCGGAACCCGGTGAAGAGTTCGGTCGCCAGCCACCTCAGGACATGGCGGCGGAGCAGTCGGTCCTCGGCGGCATGCTACTCAGCAAGGACGCCATCGCCGACGTGCTCGAGGTGCTTCGTCCGGGAGACTTCTACCGTCCCGCGCATCAGTCCGTGTACGACGCGATCCTCGACCTCTACAGCCGCGGTGAGCCCGCCGACCCCGTGACGGTGTCGGCGGAACTGGACCGTCGTGGTGAGCTGCGCCGGGTGGGTGGTGCTTCCTACCTGGTGACATTGACCCAGACCGTGCCCACGGCTGCTAACGCCGGTTACTACGCCGAGATCGTCGCCGAGAAAGCCATCCTGCGTCGCCTCGTCGACGCCGGCACCCGCATCGTCCAGTACGGCTACACAGGCGCCGACGGGCAGGACGTCGCCGAGGTCGTCGACCGCGCACAGGCCGAGATCTTCGAGGTCACCGAACGCCGCACCACCGAGGACTTCGTCCCCCTCGAGGAACTCCTGCAGCCCACGATGGACGAGATCGACTCCATCGCCAGCCGCGGCGGCATCTCGCTGGGCGTGCCCACCGGCTTCGTCGAACTCGACGAAATCACCAACGGCCTCCACCCCGGGCAGATGATCATCGTCGCAGCGCGGCCCGGTGTGGGTAAGGCGCTGGCGCTAGACACCCCCCTGCCCACCCCCACCGGCTGGACCACCATGGGCGACGTCCGAGTGGGCGATCACCTCATCGACGCCGACGGCAAGCCCACCCGGGTCGTCGCCGCCACCGAGGTCATGAACGACCGCCCCTGTTACGAGGTGGAGTTCTCCGACGGAACCGTCCTCGTCGCCGACGAGCAGCATCAGTGGCTGACGGACATCGACGGGCAGGGCGCTGTCCGGACCACCGGTGAGATCGCCGGCTCGATCGGCGCCCGTCATCAGGTGGCAAATACCCGCGCGTTGCAGTTCGCTTCGTCGAATGTGCCTGTCGACCCGTACGCATTGGGGGCCTCGCTGACGGTCGGTGCCACCGTTGATCCCGAACTGCGCGTCGGTGTGGCCGATCTCGTCGTTCAGGCCGAGAACAAGAGGATTCCGGCGAAACTGCTCCGCGGCTCCGAATCCGAACGCCGCGAATTGCTGGCCGGGATGCTCGACGCCGCCGCGTCCGTCGCGGCAGACGGTGAAATTCGTCTCGAGACCCGCGACCCATCGCTGTCGGACGATGTCGCCGAACTCGTCGTCGGTCTGGGATACGACTGCCACCGCGCGGAAAGTGGCGTCGCCTTCTACGCTGACGATGACGTGTTCCAGATGCACCGGAAGGCCCTCCGCCACAAGCAACTCCGTGGTGATGTGCGCCGATCACGGCGCATCGTCGATATGCGCAAGGTCGACAGCGTTCCCGTACGCTGCGTCGAGGTAGACAACGCCGATCATCTGTACCTCGCCGGTCGCTCGATGATTCCCACGCACAACTCCACGCTGGGCATGGACTTCCTGCGTTCGTGCTCGGTCAAGCACGGCATGGCCAGCGTCATGTTCTCGCTCGAGATGAGCAAGACCGAGATCGTCATGCGTCTGCTGTCGGCGGAGGCGAAGATCAAGCTCGGTGACATGCGTTCCGGCAAGATGACGGACGACGACTGGACGAAGCTCGCCCGGCGCATGAGCGAAATCAGTGAGGCGCCGCTTTTCATCGACGACTCGCCCAACCTCACCATGATGGAGATCCGCGCAAAAGCCCGGCGGCTCAAGCAGAAACACGACATCAAGCTCATCGTCATCGACTACCTGCAGCTGATGAGCTCTGGCAAGAAGGTCGAATCCCGTCAGCAGGAGGTCTCCGAATTCTCCCGTAGCCTGAAGCTTCTGGCGAAGGAACTCGAGGTTCCGGTGGTCGCGATCTGCCAGCTCAACCGTGGCCCCGAACAGCGCCAGGACAAGCGTCCTCAGGTGGCCGACCTTCGTGAATCCGGCTCCCTCGAGCAGGACGCCGACATGGTGATCCTGCTCTACCGCCCCGACGCCACCGAACGCGACGACCCACGCGGCGGAGAAGCCGACCTGATCCTCGGCAAACACCGTAACGGCCCCACCGCCACCATCACCGTGGCGCACCAGCTCCACCTCTCCAAGTTCGTGGACATGGCGCGGGGGTAGTTTTGCGATAGTTCCAGCGGCTTGCCTGCTTGCTGCCGCCGCCCCTCTCTCCTCCCACACTCGGCCTGTTGCCTGGCCGGATGCTCGTCCCAGCGGACGCTTCGGCGACCGGCTTGTCGGCCCAAAGAAGCGCTTCCTTATGATGAGGCGTCGGGCGCGCCGGTGTCCGCGAGTCACGAAACCGGCTCCGGTGATCCAGGTCACTGCTGGTGGAAGGGTGTGCGCTCGCCGGCATCCGATCCAAGGACAGATGAGCCGGGAAGGCAGACAAGCGCAGTGAGCACAGTGGAATTGGCCCAGTGGAACTCCGAGGAAGCTCTCGCGGAGGCGATGATCCCGATCATCGGCGGCCTGCACCGCAGACGCTCGGTGACGATCCTGCTTCACAGCCGCTCCCTGGTGAACAAGTCGGTCATCAGCATCCTGCGGACCCATCGTTTCGCTCGGCAGATCAGCGGTGACGAACTGTCCGTCGAGGAGACGTTCCCCTTCCTCGAAGCGCTGACTCACCTCGATCTTCGGCCCTCGAAGGTCGACCTCGGACTGCTGGTGATGGCCTATCGTGCCAACAGCGACGGAGCAACGGTCCCTGAGTTCGTTGCACGGAGCCTCGCCGACCTGGTCGGCGGCGCCCACACGAGTCCCGCGCAGCCGCAGGACGTGGTCCTGTACGGATTCGGGCGTATCGGTCGCCTCGTCGCTCGACTGCTCATCGAGAAGGCCGGTTCGGGCAACGGGCTGAACCTGCGTGCCGTAGTCGTCCGCAAGGGTGGCAGCGACGATCTGATCAAGCGCGCATCGTTGCTGCGCCGTGACTCCGTCCACGGGCAGTTCAACGGCACGATCAAGGTCGACACCGACAACAACACACTGATCGCCAACGGCAACGTCATCAAGTTCATTTACAGCAACGACCCGGAGAGCCTCGACTACACCGAGCATGGCATCGACAACGCCATCCTGATCGACAACACCGGAATCTGGCGCGACCGCGACGGACTGTCGAAGCACCTCCGCCCCGGTGTCGCGAAGGTGGTGCTCACCGCTCCCGGCAAGGGAGACGTCCCGAATATCGTGCACGGCGTCAACCACCGTGACCTCGACCCGAACGAGCAGATCGTGTCGTGCGCGTCCTGCACCACCAATGCCATCGTCCCGCCGCTGAAGACCATGGACGACGAATTCGGTGTGTCCCGCGGGCACGTCGAGACCGTGCACTCGTTCACCAACGACCAGAACCTCCTGGACAACTACCACAAGGCCGACCGTCGTGGTCGTTCGGCGCCGTTCAACCTCGTGCTCACCGAGACCGGAGCCGCGTCGGCGGTCGCCAAGGCGCTCCCCGAGCTGAAGGCCAAGATCACTGGCAACTCGATCCGCGTTCCCACTCCGGACGTGTCCGTCGCCATCCTCCACCTTCAGCTGGACCGTGAGACCACCAGGGAGGAGGTGCTCGGGCATCTCAGCCAGGAGTCGCTCACCGGAGCGCTGAGCCGGAACCTCGACTACACCGCTGCAACCGATGCCGTGTCCAGTGACTTCATCGGTTCGCGCGCCGCGTGCATCGTCGACGCGAACGCGACGATCGTCGACGGCGACACCGCCATCCTCTACGTCTGGTACGACAACGAGTTCGGATACTCGTGCCAGGTGGTGCGCACTGTCCAGTACCTGTCCGGTGTGGAGTACCCCATCTACCCCGCGGTGGACGCCGCCGATGCGGTGTCGGTGGTCTGACCGCAGCACCGTTCGTTCGCGGCGCCCGGGCCGAGCAGTGGCTGCTCTCCCCGGGCGTCGTCGCGTATTCGGTGGGCCTCGCCGCCGAAAGCTCGTCGTTCGTATGGTTCCGCCGCGACCGATCTCATGCCCGTCCGCGAGGCCGGCCTCGAGCCGAGTACCAGCCTCATCCGGACACGAAACCGGCGCCGCCTTCGCCGACGAAACGCGGATCAGTGAGACCCTGAGAAAGTGGAGTTGCTCATTGCTGCCAATCCGGACCCGGATTCCAAGCTGCCCTACCTGCTCCGGCTGCCCATCGACGGCGGACTCGTGCTGCGCACCGCAGGAACGTGGCCCCGCACGAAAGCGCTTTACTGCCATCCCGTTCCGGTCAGCGAGTGGCCCGAACACCCCGAGGTCGTCGAACGCGCACGACTGCGGTCGTGCGCCCGGCGCGGCGCCGCCATCGACCTCATCCTCGACCGCGGAAGGGAGAACCGCTCCCAGATCGTCTTCACCACCGCCCGCGGCCGCGACATGGTGTTCTGGCAGTCCCCGCGCACCCGTAAACAAGCCAGACCAAAGGTCAGCACCCCCACCGCCCGCGCCGCCGGGATCGCCGACCTGCACATCGTCGTCGACTCGCACGAGCGATACCCGTATCGGTTCGCCGACCAGCAGGTCACTACCGTCAAACGCGCCCTACCGTGTGGAGATTACGGACTGCTGCGCGAGGACACCTTGATCGCCTCGGTCGAACGCAAATCACTCCCCGACCTGGTATCGAGCCTTACCAGCGGAAAACTGCGCTATGCCCTCGCCGAACTTGCTGCGCTACCCCGCGCCGCCGTCGTGGTGGAGGACCGCTACTCGGCGATATACGCCCTCGACCGGGTCCGGCCCGCCATCGTCGCGGACGGGCTCGCCGAACTCCAGATTCGATGGCCGAACGTGCCGCTCGTCTTCTGCGAAACCCGCGCCCTCGCCGAACAATGGACCTATCGGTACCTTGCAGCCGCCTACATCTGGGCCGATGTCGTCGCCGCACCACCCGCCTCGGGCGCACCGGCGGCCAACGACACACCCGCCAAGGCGCCCGCGCCGTCCACCTCCGAGGTCCGCGCGTGGGCCCGCGACCACGGCTTCCCCGTGCCCGACCGCGGCCGATTACGCCCCGAGGTCTGGGACGCCTACACCGCCGCCCACCCCGAACCGTGACGCGAACCCTCGGCGAGGTAGGCGGAAACGTGTCACTGTTCGGGCTGGAATCGAAGGTGTAGTCGACTTCGCATGGGCACTTGCTCCAGTCGTTCAGGTAGGCAATTTGTGCGGTCCTGAGGAACGACGCGGGATCAGGGTGGGCAGAGCACGCCGGATCGGATCGCTGCTCGCTGCGGGAGAGAACAACAGATCGAGGGCAGTGGCGGCGATCTGGTCGAATGGGGTGCGCACCGAAGTCAGGGGAACCGGCAGTCGCTGCGCGAGTGGGATGTCGTTGTAACCGACCAGGGCCAGATCCTCACCGACAGACAGCGACCGTTGGTGCGCTGCGGCCATGACTCCGAGGGCGAGGTTGTCGTTCGCGGCGAAGACGGCTGTCGGACGAGTCGAGGAGGCGAAGAGCCGACGTCCGGCTTCCTCGCCGCTCTCGATTCCGAATCCGGACTCGACGATCCAGTCCGGATCGAGGGTGATCCCCGCTTCGCGAACGGCTTTCATCGCGCCGGCGAGACGCCCGGTGGCGGTCGAGGTGAACAGCGGGCCGGACAGCACCGCGATGTCGGTGTGCCCGAGGTCGATCAGATGCCGGGTGGCGAGGTAGCCACCGGCCTCGTCATCGCCGATCGAGGACGGGCTGACGCCGTCGGTGCGCAACACCAGCGCGTGCGGCACGCCTTGCTCTCTCAGTTGCCGTGGAAGGGGGTCTTCGCGGCGGCTGGAGGCGATGATCAGGCCGTCGACATTGCGACCGAGGAGAGTCTGTGCCGCCTGTTGCTCGTCGGCGGGGTCGTCGCCGGTGGTCGCGACGACGGTGAAGTAACCGAGCCGATGCGCAGCTCGCCCGATCGCCTCGAACATCAGCGCCATGACCGTGTCGCTGAGCCGCGGCACCAGCACCCCGATCGTGGCGGTGTGGCCGCGCCGGAGGCTGGAGGCGAAGGTGTTGCGCCGGTAGCCGAGCTGGTCGGCGACCGCGCGGACGCGTTCGGCCGTCGCCGACCGTGACGGCGGCACCCGGTCGTCGAGCACGCGGCTCACCGTCGAGGTGCTTACCCCCGCGGCCTCCGCGACCTCACGCAGAGTCACTACCCGGTTCCTGCCGTGTGCGTTCGCTTCCACAATCTTCCTGTCTACCGCCCCGGCGCCGCCGCGATCCCACGGTGACGTCCCGTTCACACCGCCACAGACACGTGACGCTTGACACAATCGCCGATTCTACTGCACGATGAAATCGTTCACGGGAACGTTCCCGGGAACGTTTGCACAACGTCGATCGGAAAGAGAATCATGAGCACACTCGACCTTCGCGGACTCACTCCGGCGCCGGTAACACCCTTCACCCGTGACGGTGACGTCGACTACGACGCCATCGCGCGCCTCGGCTCGTGGCTCGGCAGTATCGACGGCGTCAAGGGCCTGGTCGTGCTCGGCCACGCCGGTGAGGGAACCTTCCTCACCCAGGACGAGCAGGTTCGCGTCATCGCCGCTTTCAAGGACTCCGTGGACGGCCGGCTGCCCATCATCGCCGGCATCACCGGGGAAGGGACCGCCGTCTCCGTGGAAGAAGCGCGCCGTGCGGTCGACGCCGGCGCCTCCGCCGGCCTGGTCTACCCCTCCCATGGGTGGCTGCGGTTCGGCTACCAGGAGGGTGCACCGCAGGATCGCTACAAGGCGATCTATGAAGGGTCGGGCTTGCCGCTGATCCTGTTCCAGTACCCGGACGTCACCAAGGCCACGTACAACCTGGACACCCAGCTCGAGATCGCCGCTCAGCCGGGCGTGTTCGCCACCAAGAACGGGGTGCGGAACATGCGCCGGTGGGACCGTGAGATCCCGGTCCTGCGCCGCGAGAACCCCGACCTGCAGATTCTGAGCTGCCACGACGAGTACCTGCTGCACACGGTGTTCGACGTCGACGGCCTGCTGGTCGGCTACGGCGGCCTCGCTCCCGAGCCGCTGGTCGAGCTGATCGCAGCCGGCAAGGCCAAGGACTACCCCGCGGCTCGGGCAATCCACGACCGCCTGCTGCCGGTGACGGCCAATGTCTATCACCGCGGCTCGCACATGGAGGGCACCGTCGCGCTCAAGGAAGGTCTGGTGGCCCGCGGCATCCTCGAGCACGCCACCGTCCGGCCGCCGCTGCTTCCCTTGGCCGAGGGTGCCGGTGCCGAGATCGCCGCGGCCCTGCAGTCGGCCGGCTTGTCCTCGGTCACCGTTCCCGCCTGACCCAGCACACCCCGTCGGACCAGTTCCCGGGCATTTCCCGGAATCTGCCGCGCGCGTTCCCGCCGGCCCGGCCCGGATACTCCGGGCCGGGCAGCGTCCCCCCAAGTTGCCCCGGCCTACCGCGGCCGCAGGTCGCCGTAGCTTCCCTTCGAGCCGGCGGCGCCGGCCACACGTCAGCGCCGCACACCGCACCGGCGGTTCGAACACCAGAAAGTAGGCTCACACATGAGTCAGCAATCTCGTACGTCAGTCGAATCGGCCGGAGGCGATGCTGTGGTCGCGGACACTCCTCGACCACCCGCCGGCTCACCCCGGGCGCAACGCACCTGGGTCCGCACGCTGGCGATGGCGGGGCCCGCGTTCATCGCCGGCGCGTGGCAGTTCGGTCCCGGCAACCTTGCCAGCGCCGTCCAGGCCGGCAGTGAATACAGCTATTCCCTGATCTGGGTCATCGCCCTCTCGACCGTTTTCATGCTCGTCTACGCGGACATGAGCGTCCGACTCGGTATCCGCACACCGGTGTCCATGATCAGCTCGGTGAAAGACGTGCTGGGTCGCCGTGTCGGCGTCGCCGCGGGAGTCGGCGTCTTCATCATCACCCTGTGTTTCTCGGTCGGTAACGCCGTCGGTTCCGGTCTGGGTCTGTCCATGGTCTTCGGTGGGTCCCCGCTCATCTGGTCCGCGGTCTGTACCACCTTCGTCGGTCTGATCTTGTTGTTCCGCAACGTATACCGCACCGTCGAACGCGTCCTGCTGGTGATAGTCGCGCTGCTGGCGGCCACCTTCGTCATCAGCGCCGTCATCGCCCAGCCCGACTGGTTTCAGGCCGTGAACGGGCTCGTCCCCTCCATCCCGCCCGGCGGACAACTCCTCGTCGTCGCCCTGGTCGGCACCAACTTCTCGCTCAACGCCGCCTTCTTCACCTCGTACGGCACACACGAACGAAAGCGCACCGCGGCCGAATATCGGCAAACCACCATCGCCGACACCGTCCCGGGCATCGTGGCACCGGGCATCATGACTTCGCTCGTCATCATCGTCGCGGCCGCCGTCCTCGGACGGGCAGACACCGAAGCAACCACTCTCGCCGGCCTGGCAAAGATCTTCGAACCACTCGCCGGCCCCGTCGGATCGACGATCTTCGCCCTCGGCCTATCCGGAGCCGCGTTCTCCGCGATGGTTGCCAACGCCACCGCCGGCGGCACCATGCTCTCGGATGCGCTCGACAAAGGACCCTCGCCCAGCACGCCGACGGCCAAACGCACCAGCGCCGTGATCCTCGCCTTCGGTCTCGTCATCACGATCCTGTTCACGAAGTCGCCGGTCCAGCTCATCATCGTCGCTCAGGCGCTGACTGTCCTGATCGCACCGTTCCTCGGGTTTCTGCTCTTCGTGATGAGCAACAACTCCCAGCTGATGGGCAACCTCCGCAACACCTGGTGGAAGAACGTCATCGGGGCGCTCGGTTTCGTCTCGATCCTGTCCCTGTCCGGCCTGCTGATCTACGAACTGCTCAGCTGAAACAGGCAAGACGACGGGTCGGCACACCACACGGTGCGCCGACCCGCCTCTGGTGCAGTAGTCAGTTTCCGGCGAGCGTGCGGCTGATCACCAACCGCTGAATCTGGTTGGTGCCCTCGAAGATCTGGGTGATCTTCGCTTCCCGCATGTACCGCTCGACGCGGAAGTCGCGGGTGTAGCCGTAGCCGCCGAGCACCTGGACCGCGTCGGTGGTGACCTTCATGGCGGCGTCGGTGGCGACGAGTTTGGCCACCGACGCGTTGCGGGAGTAGGGCAGGCCCGCATCGCGGCGGCGTGCTGCGTCGATGTAGGTGGCGCGCGCCGAGTCGACAGCGGCGGCCATGTCGGCGAGTAGGAACCCCAGCCCCTGGTGGTCGATGATCTTCTTGCCGAATGCCGACCGTTCCTTGGCATAGCTCACGGCTTCGTCGAGCGCCGCCTGGGCGAGACCGACAGCGACCGCGGCGATACCGAGGCGCCCGGAATCGAGTGCACTGAAAGCGATCTGCAGACCCTGACCCTCCGCGCCGATCCGCCGTTCGACCGGGACGAAGGCGTCGTCGTAGTGCGCCGACGTCGTCGGGACCGCGTGCAGGCCCATCTTCTCCTCGGGCTTGCCGAACGAGAGCCCCTCGGTGCCCTTCGGCACCAGGAAGCAAGAAATGCCCTTCGACCCCTCGCCGGTGCGGGCGAAAAGATTGTAGAAATCGGCAATGCCGCCGTGGGTGATCCACGCCTTCGCACCGTTCACCACATATCCGCCATCGGTCGCGGCGGCCTTGCAGGCCAGCGCGGCAGCATCCGACCCGGCTTGCGGCTCCGACAGGCTGTACGCGCCGATGCTGTTGCCGCCCAGCATGTCCGGAAGCCACTGCCGCTTCTGCTCGTCGGTGCCGAAGGCCATCAGTGGGTGGCAGGCGAGGCTGTGGACGCTGACCGCCACCGCGACCGCCGCCCACCGGGCGGCGATTTCCTCGAGAACCTGCAGGTACACCTCGTAGGGCTGTCCGCCGCCGCCCCACTCTTCCGGATACGGCAGACTCAGCAGTCCGGCCTCACCGAGGGTGGCGAAGACCCCTTCGGGATACGTTTCGGACTTTTCGTGCTCGTCGACGATCGGCGCCAGGACCTTGTCGGCGACATCGCGTGTGAGCTGAATCAGGTCACGCGCTTCGTCGGTGGGCAGCAAACGATCGACGGCCACGAAATTTCTCCTCGAGAAGACGACGGAAACAGTACTGAGCTACGGCTCACAGTACTGATGCGAAAGTAGTACTGCAAGGGCTGCGCCAGTACTATCCGGTGTATGGAGCAGATCACCCGACCGGAATTCGCGACGCGACGGCGCACCCAGCTCTTCGACGCGCTGGTCGACCTCTTCCTGGCCGAAGGGTTCGCTCACCTGACACTCGACGAGATCGCCGCGCGGCTGCGGTGCTCCAAATCCACCCTCTACACCCTCGCCGACAGCAAGGAGCAGCTCGTCCGGGAGGCCACAGTGCACTTCTTCCGCCGCGCCACCGAGGACGTCGAGTCGCACATCGCCCAAATTTCCGGGGCCCGAGAGCGGATCAGCGCCTACCTGTCCGCGGTCGGTACCGCGCTTACGGCTGCGTCCGACCAGTTCATGGCCGACCTCGACGCCTTCCCGCCGGCCCGCGAGGTCTACGAGCAGAACACACAGATCGCCGCCGGGCGCGTCAAGGCTCTGATCGACGACGGTGTGGCCGGCGGCGACTTCCGTGACGTCCATGCCGCGTTCGCCGCCGACCTCGTGACCACCATGATGGTGCGCATTCAGCAACGCGGGGTCCGGAACAGTACCGGCCTCGACGACGCCCATGCCTACCGCGAACTCGCGGCTATTCTGACCGCAGGGATCAGCGCCTGAGGCCCGGCGCATTGTCGCCCAATCGATACGGTCGGTAGCCGGTGATCGGCACGTCTACCGGCCGGGCGCACCCATGGGAGGCTACCCGCCGCCCGGGCCCCCTGCCGGTGGGTCACCTGCCGGCGGAGCGCTCGGAGCGGACTCCGCGTTCGCCGACTTCTCCGCGACACCGATCGTGATGGCGATCGTCATCACGTCGGCGGGTTCGCCCGTCACGGTCGCCAACTCGGCGTCCCAACCGTCACCGAAGACGTTGTCCGATTGCAGAGACACGTCCGACAAGTTGCTCACGCTCTTCGCGTACCCGGTGTCGTAGGCGAAGACTTTCTCGCACGCGTCCTGCGGTATCGCGATCTGCGAGGTCAACCACGGATCCTCTCCCGCCACCGCGGCTTCAAGGGAGTCGAACACTTCGAAATGGATATGTGGCCAGCGCCCCGAGTAGCAGGCCGGGAAGATGGACGTGAACGACACGGCTCCGGCCGAGTCGGCCACCTGGACGCCGCGCAGATAGTTCTGCTCGGTGATATCCCGGCCATAGAGGGAGTACTCACCGTCCCGGTCGCAATGCCATAGATAGACGGCCATGCCCGTACCCGCGGCACAGTCGTTCGCCAGGTTCTGCAGGGATAATTCGATAGTGGTCTCGACGCCCTCCGCGGTGCCCGAGTACGACCCGAAACTGCTGCGGATGTCCTGACGCACCACGCCCGACTCGATCAGAACGTTAGGCCCGTTGGAACCGTCACCCGGGTAGGGTCCGGCCGTTTCCTGCGGCGCCGCTGCCACGCAGTTGCCGTCGGTGGCGACGGCCGACGACGCTGCCTCTTCGCTCGACGCGGACGCCGCGGTGGTGGTCCATCCGGCGGACGAACACGCGGCGAGTGCAGACGCGCCCGCCGCTCCGAACACGAACAAGGCGCGGCGGCGCGACAGCATCGCCTTCAGGTCGTGGGTGAGCCCGCGGTCGTGTTCGTGCGCGTCCGCGGAGTGATGGCGTGCGTTGTCGGTCATGAGTCCTCCATAGCTGCTTCCGGTTGAGGTCCATGCAAACAGCGGCACGTGCAGACAACCTGGAGACGAGCTGTGAGAATGCTGTATGTGTTTTCGGCCCGCGCAGCGGCCCTGACCGTCGTCATTCGAAGGTCACTTCGGTTCCCCTGATGGTCGGCGCGCCGACGAGCGTCGTCCAGCTCGGCACGTCTTCCGGCGCAATTCCCCCGGCCTCGCCGTAGACGACATCCAACGTGTCCTGTTCCATCTTCGAACCCGCGTAACTGGCGGGCGCGATCTCGGCTCCCCATCCCGGAACCTGATCGGGGACGCCGGCGGGCGCGGGAAAGTACTCGATGCTCGGGGGGCCGGGATTCCGCGTGGGCACCTGGTACGAGCCGTCGTTGAACGATCCGCCCGGGTACTGCGGAAACTTGCCGCCGGGCGCCGTGACGTCGTCGTAGCAGGCGGGTCCGCGGTTGTCGAGCAGGCGCGGCTCGTCCTGGTTGGGCAGGTAGCGGCCCTTCGGGTTGATGAACTGAACAGTCCCTCGACCGCCGGGATTGGGATCGTCCAGCGCGAGTAGCTCACGGGCGATCGGTGCAGCCTCCACGAAATCCGCCAAGGTGCAACCGAAGCTGGGCGAGTAGCGGCCGAGGAGTTGCAGTGCTTCACGGGAATCGGCAGCGATCAGGACGATGTTCTGGGCGTTGGTGTGCAGGAGGTCCGCGGTCGACGAACTCGTTCCGGTGAGCGTCGCGAGAAGCCGTGAGATAACACCTTGTTTTTCGACGACCGTGTTCCCCGTGGTGCGCAGGTTGTCGAGCGCGTTGACCAGGTCCGGTGCCGCCTCCGAATATGTTTGCGAGAAGTCTGCGATACCCCGCAGGTCTTCCTGAATCGCAGGAAGTTCCGTGTTGAGTCCGGCGAAGATCTCCTCGAGCCGGTCGAGCGTCAGACCGAGTTCGGCGCCGCGTCCACTGAGTCCCTGCGACAGTGCGCCGAGCGTGTTCGCCAGGTCCTGCGGCGGGATCGCCTGCAGCAGCGGCAGCAAGCCGTCGAGGACCTCGCCGATCTCGACGGCATTTCCACTCTTGTCTTGCTCGAGAACGTCACCAGCCTGGATCGGCGGAGCCGTGTCCCCCTCCGGCACGATCAGCGACACGTACCGTTCGCCGAACAGGGTTTTGGGTAGCAATCGCGCCGTCGCGTTGGACGGAATGAGCTCGGCCTTGTCCGGCTGAATGGCCAGATCCAAGGTGACCTCACCCTCCTTGGTGGAGGCCGACCGCACCTCTCCGACGATCAGGCCACGCACCTTGACGTCCGCATTGGGCGGGAGCGCATTTCCGACGGTGTCGGTGACAAGCCCAATCTTGACCACCTTCGTGAACGTCTTGTCGAACATGCCGATCGTGACGGCCAGGAACAGAGCCAGGACAAGGAAGAACACCAGCCCCAGTACACGGCGGCCCACGACCGATGTCGTGTTTCTCATTTCGACAACCCTCACGATCGCCGTCGGTGGTCGACGGCGGAGACTGTGTCAGCAGTGCCCATGCCGTGATCTATCGTGCCTCGTCGCGGGCGGGTCTGGTGCCGCATCGGAGCAGTTACCGGAAATACCTGACTGCGGACGATCCTCCCTTTGCGCCCATACGCCCGTATCGGAGCGATACCCTTGACCGGGGAGACTCGGCGGAAGGACACAAAGTGGGGCGACAACGAAACAAGGCCACAGCGCGCGTAGCCGCTGTGTGACGGCCTCGGGCGGCACTCCGAGCTACCGATGTACGAGCCGACCGATCTGGTCGAATCAGCTGAACGAACCCGCACAGCGCTTGCCACCGTGGTGGCACAATTTTCGGAGGCTTGGGGGTCCGGGTCCCCACCTGACCTGTCCGCCTACTTACCCCGCGAACCGGCCGAGCGGCGATCGATACTGATCGAATTGATCAAGATCGACCTCGAATACCGCTGGATTCGGCACGACTTCCCCAAACGACTGACCGACTACCGCGCAGAGTTCGCAGAGCTGCAAGATGGTCCGCTGCCTGCCGAGCTGGTCTACGAGGAGTTCCACGCCCTCCGCCGAAGTTCGCACGGAGTCGACGCGGCCACCATGGCCACCGAAGCCGCCACCATGGCGGGGAACCCGGAGCTCGACGAGTACACGAGTGACTACCGCAGCACGATGATCGCTCGTCCACGGGCACAAGTTGTTCTCGGCAACATCGACGTCGGCGACCGTGTCGACGACTTCGACCTCCTGATGAGGATCGGGGCAGGCGCCTTCGCGCAGGTGTATCTCGCTCGGCAGCAGTCGATGCAGCGACTGGTTGCGGTCAAGATTTCCCACAACCACGGGATCGAGCCGCAGACCCTCGCCCAGTTGGATCACGAATACATCGTTCGAATCTTCGACCAGCGGCTCATTGCGGACGGCGAATTGAAGCTCCTCTACATGCAGTATCTCCCGGGGGGAACGCTGCTCGACGTCGTGCATCTACTACGCGCGACTCCTCCGGAGCACCGTAGTGGTCAACTGCTGCTCGATGCCGTCGACGGGGTCCTTGCCGCCAAGGGCGAGGTTCGGCCCAGCGAATCCGCCGTTCGCGCCAGGGCCGCCTCACTGACGTGGCCGGAAACAGTTGCCTGGTTGGGCCGCCGACTCGCGGACGCGCTTCAGCACGCATCGGAACGAGGGGTGTTGCATCGAGACATCAAACCCGCGAACGTGCTGCTGAGCGCCGAGGGAACTCCGAAGTTGGCCGACTTCAACGTCAGTTCCAGCAAACGCATCAAGGGCACAAGTCCGCTGGCGTACTTCGGCGGGTCATTGGCGTACATGTCGCCCGAACAGCTCGAAGCCTGCCATCCGGGCTCGCCCGCGACCGCCGCGGACCTCGACACACGAAGCGACATCTTCGCGCTCGCCGTGATGTTGTGGGAGCTGCTCACTGGGCGCCGCCCCTTCGCGGACGCGACGTCCGCCGGCGAGTCGGAGACGTCCCTCGCCCGCATGCTGGAACTGCGGCGCAGGCCGATCGAGTCGAAGTTCCTGTCGGAGCTTCCGCCGGACTGCCCCATGGCGCTGCGCAGAGTGCTGCTGAAGTGTCTGTCGCCCGATCGTGAGGACCGCTACCCGTGCGGTTCGGAATTGGCGCAGCAGCTCGACCTGTGCCTCGAGCAGAGGTCCCGCGACCTGGTCTATCCGCCCCCGAACAGTTGGAGGGCACGCCTCTCGCGATCGCCCACTCCCGTCCTGTGGTCGTCTTCGCTGGTCGGGATCGGCCTGGCGACGATCTATCTGGCTGTGCACCTCCAGGAACTGCTCGACGATCGCCTGTCCGATGCCACCTATTCGAAGCTCTACACGAGCACTGTGGTTTTCAACCTCTGTGCCTGGCCGCTGGCCGTCCTCATCTACGCATACATGTCACGCGATTTGCTCGCGGTTCCTCGTGGGTTGCGCAAGGGCAGACGCTACGACGAGGCCGTCCTCGCGCGAGTGCGGTCGCGAACACTGGTCTGGGGGGACCTGTGTGCGCTGAACACGTTCGTGTTCGCCATCTGCGCATCGGTGGCGGGGGTGATGTTTCTTCGCTGGTTCACCGACCTTCCGGCCCGGCTGATGGTTCATGCGGCGACGACTGTTCTGGTGTCGGGCACCATCTCCGTTGCCTACACCTTCTTTCTGTCGACGTTCTACGTCGTCCGCTGTGTTTATCCCATCTATCTGCGCCACGGCGTCACGACCGCCCACGACGCCGTCGTGCTACACGGGCTGCGTCGAAGAACCACTGTCTATCTGGCGGTGACGGCATCGGTGCCACTCGTCGGGGTGCTGGCCGGATTCAGCACCCTCGAACCCGCGGAGCTTCCGCTCGTGCGCGATTCGGTCCTCGGTTTGTGCGCGGCCTCCGGGCTGGCATTCGTCGCGGTGTACTGGTTGTACAGGAAGCTCGATGCCGACGTGCGCGCGCTGGAGCGGGTGGTCTAGCGCATCAGCCGCGGCCGTGGACTATCGGTCCCGCCCGTGCCACGGTGGAAGAACAACGATTTCTCTCAGAAAGCGCAGCGCCATGGAAAATACAGCCGAATCCGGTCCCGCCTCCTCGGAGTGCCCCGACTGCCACGCCCTCACCGCCGACCTCGAGGCACACAAGCACTGGCACTCCCGACTCGTCCACGACATCGCCACCGCCGTCGACAAAGACATCGACAGGCGAACACACACTTCGTAATCCGAGGTAACCGTTCTCGGCGACACCGAACGGATCCCATGAGTGGGATTGTGCATTCCGCCCAATCCGACTCATGGCGGGTGCTAACTTAGCCTTGCCTTGTTCCGCTACGGTGCCCTGAGGAGGACCTTATGGAACGGATGCCTCGCACGTTCATGACCCTTGCTGCCGTCGGCGCAGTGACGCTCGCTTCTGCCTGCGGTGACAGCGGCACCGACTCGGCCGATGCGACGGCTGGTCCGAGCGCCTCAGCCGCAGCGGAGGCCGTGCCGGCCGGCGTCGCAGAGCAGTACGAGACCCTCGAGGAAGAGATCGCCGCCGAGGGTGGTGAGACGGAGTCCGGGGCGTGGCGGGTGGCGTACATCGTCGAGCCGGCCGAGCCGTGGTACGAGGCGGACGGGCCCGGTCAGCGCTTCCGTGAGCCGGCGCCCGGAGAAACGCACCACATCGAGATCATCCCGTTCGAGGCAGCAACCGGGCGGATCGTGCCGAATGTGCCGATCACCCTGGAGGTGGTGGCCGCCGACGGTCGAGTGGTGGAGGCGAAGCCGCTGAACTTCTACTACAGCACCTTCTACCACTATGCCAACAACTTCTCGGTGCCGGATCCGGGGCGCTACACCCTGCGCGCCGCGCTCGGTGTGCCGACGTTCTTCCGGCACGCCGAAGCCGGAGAGGCCCCACCGTTGGCGGAGGGTGTGACCGTAGAATTCCCCGATGTTGAACTAGTGCAGGAGAACTGAGCAATTTCAATGCACTCGCTCGACTCGTCGTACGAACTGGGTGATCAGCTGAGCTGGCACTGGCAACAGCAGTTGCGCACCAGGCTGGCGGGACTGAGTGACGACGAGTACTTCTGGGAGCCGGTACCCGACTGCTGGAGTGTGCGCCCGCGCGGCACTTCGCACGCGCCCGTGCAGGCCGGCAGCGGAGCCTTCACGATCGAATTCGCCATTCCTGCACCGGATCCGCCACCGGTCACGACCATCGCGTGGCGTCTCGGGCACATTATCGTCGGCGTCTTCGGGGCCCGTATCAGCAGTCATTTCGGTGGTCGTCCGGTCGACTACCAGAGCTTCGACTACGCCGGTACGGCTGCTGAGGCCCTCGACCAACTCGACGAGATGTATGCCTTGTGGGTGCGAGGAGTCGCGAGCCTGACAGATGATGCCCTTGCCCGTCCCTGCGGTCCCAGTGAGGGGCCGTTCGCGGATCGTTCGATGGCGGCCCTCGTGTTGCACGTGAACCGGGAAGTCATCCATCACGGCGCGGAGATCGCCTTGCTCCGCGATCTGTACCTGCGTAAGTCGGCGCTCACGTCCGACGCGGAGGCGGAAGACAGGCCGTGATGCGGTGTTCGTCAGCTGCTAGCGTGGAAGGCCGCGACGTGCTGAGGGGGATCCTGTGCCGAGTCCTACTGTGGTCGAGGTCGAACAGAATGTGTTCTGTGCGACCGGTACCGACGTCAATTGGGTCCTGTTGCGGGAGGGCACGGACCTGACGCTGATCGACGCGGGTTACCCCGCCGACATTCCTGCCGTGGAAGAATCCATTCGTTCCATCGGTCGCCGGCCGGAGGATGTTCGCGCAATCCTCCTGACACACGCGCACATCGATCACATCGGAGCGATCAACCACTTCCGCGACAAGTACGGAACACCCGTGTACATGTCCGCGGTGGAGACATCACACGCCAAGCGGGAGTACCTCGAACAGGCCGGTGAGATGGACGTCGTCAAGAACATCTGGCGGCCGGGAATGTTGCGGTGGTCCCTGCGCATCGCCCGGGCGGGCGCGACACGTCACGTCACCGTGCCCCACGCCGCCGAGTTCCCCGCCGCGGGTCCTCTCGACCTTCCCGGCACCCCGTTACCGGTGGCGACCACCGGCCACACGTCCGGGCACACGTCGTACTACCTACCGTCCGTCGGCGCGGTGGTGACCGGGGACTGCCTCGTGACGGGGCACCCCACTTCCCGCACAGTGGGTCCGCAGCTGCTGCTCCCGATGTTCCATCACTCCGAGGAGGAGGTCCTGGCATCGCTCGACGCCCTGGCCACCCTCGACGCCGATCTGCTCATTCCGGGTCACGGCCGAACACAGCGCACCCCGATCCGCGACGCCGTCGCGACGGTTCGCGAGCGAGCCGCCGGGAAGAACGGTTCCGCCCACACCTGAACGAACTTCCATCCGGGTCAGGCGATGAACCGTCCGAGCCGGCCGGCCTGTTCCTGCAGCGACGGGACGTGCCTCAGCATCAGGTGGTGGTGATCGACGTGCCCGGACAGCGCGATGCTCGCTATGAGGGCGCCCGTGTCGGATCGGATGGGCACGGCGACGCAGGCCGACGCGTCGCGGAGTTCGCCGAGTTGGGTGGCGAAACCCTGGCTCCGGATCAGGTCCAGACTCGCGAGCAGTTCGCTCCTCGCGACGATCGTACGGGCCGTCAGCGCCCGTGGCTCCCAACGGGGAATCACGGATTCGAGTTCCGACTTCTCCGCGAGAAGGAGCTTGCCGACCGCGCACGCGTAAAGGTGCTGGTTGAGAAACGACTCGTCCTCCGGCGGCGGGTATTCGGGGTCGGCGTCGGCCGTGCGGACGGCGACGTTGGTGTAGAAGAACAGGTGGACCCCGAAGCGTACCGACAGTCGCAGTTCGGCGAGAATCTCACGCGCCGCCGCACATACGGTGGGCACGACGGCCGCGTCGACGAGGATCCCGACCTTCTGTCCGAGCGCGAACCCGGACAGGTCGGGGAGCCGCACCACATAACCTTCGCCCACGAGGATGTTGAGCAGTCGGTACGTCGTCGCCGACGGCATCGACAGGCGGGCGGCGATGTCCTTCGCTGTGACACCCGAGCCGGCCCGGGCCACCTCCTCGAGCACCCGCAGTGCGCTGGTGACGGCCTTCGGCTGACGCCCCGACAGGGTTCTGTCGTCGGCACTCATCGGCGGACCTCCCACGGTCGGTACCGCCCCAGCAGGTCTTCGGCCACGGCCTCGTCGTACACACCCATCCGTTCTTCGATTCCGGGGGACCGACGCGCGCGGATCGCGAAGACCGCGGCGCCGACAAGCATCAGAAACAGGTAGACGGCGGTCGCCGCGCCCGCGACATATGTCCGCGAGAACGCCGCCCACCCGACCAGTGCGACCATCGCGGTCGCCGTCAGCACGCCGATGATCACCGGAAGTCGAGTCAGTTCGCCGATCCGCCGGAGGAACGCCGGCGTCGCGACACACAGCAGGACGTACGCGAGGACGTAGCCGTGGGCGGACACGGCGAGGAGTCCGATCAGGACGTCGCGGCTCGAACCGCTGATGAACAGGTAGAAGACGGGCACTGCGACGACGACCGGCATCGTGGCCGTCAACGCCACATGCGGAGTATGGAACCGGTGGTGCGTCCGGCCGAACACGTTCGGAACCACCCCTTCGCGGCCCATCGCGAACAGGGTTCGCGACAGCGCCGTCGTCGAACCGAGGACGCACGCGAACCACGAGGCGGTAATACCGAGTTCCATGACGATCGACAGCGTCGACGAACCTGCGCCCGACGTGTCGGGCAACGTGAGGACGATCGGCAGCGAGTCGACTCCCTGCCGCACCGGCTCCGGCAACTGCAGGGCGGCCGCGAACACGTACAAAACACCCAGGGCGATCGGGGTCCACCGGATGGCGCGGGGGACGGCGACGAACGGGTTGCGGGCTTCCCGCGCCACCGTGCCCGCGCTCTCGAATCCGACGAACGACGTGATCGCGAGCAGTAAGGCGAACCCGACCGCGGAACCTGATTTCGCGCCGCCCGCGGACGGGGTCGCGCCCTCGCGGACCGATTGCACGAACGCGACCACCAACGCGGCGGAGGCGGCCACGATCGCGAAGACCTCGATGGCGAGCATGATCCGCGCCGACAATTGCACGCCCCGGACCATGAGGAGAAGGGCGAGCAGTCCGACGATCGCCGCGAGGACCGCGATGAGGGGCGATCCCGCAGGAAGCCCGACTCGGCCGAGTAGCGCGGCGAGGTAACTCGCGGCACCGAGCGTGCTCGCCATGGCCGCGGCCGCGTAACCGACGAGCAGCGACCAGCCTCCGCCGAAACCGGGCACCGCCCCGAGTCCCTTCACGATGTAGCTGTAGAGACCACTGACGGCCACCATCCGGGTGGCGAACTGTCCCATGCAGTAGCCGACCGCCGTCATCAGAATCGCCGCCGCGACGAACACCGCAATGGTCGCCCGGCCCGCGTCGGGTATGACGAGAGCAGGCAGCGTGACCATCACGGCCGACGGTGCGACCGCGGAAACGGACTGCCCGAGCACCTGGACGAAACTCAGACGCGCCCGCTCGAGACCGGCGACCGGTGATCTACTTCTGATTCTCGGTGTACCGGACACCATGCACCTGCTCTCCACACTTTCCGGCCTGCCCCGAGCGAATGATCAACCCGGGGCTGCATGAGTGCACGCTAGCGCAGGAGACGAGCGCGATGCTCCGATCGGAATTAATTTTCGATCACCTCGAATGAGAATGGCCGGAGAATGTGCTCCCGATTCCGGGGGCCGCGTCGGCACATACCGTGGATCAGCTGCACCGACCCGAAAAGCCGGAATGAGAATCGGCGCCGCGGTGGCCGGAAAAGTCGAATGAGAATGCCGCAGTCGCTGATTCCCATCCGGATTTAGTAGTGACTGGCGACACATTCGGAGCTTATCGTGGGTTCAGGCCGCAGCACGACGAAGCGATAACTTCCGCCAAAAGTGTTCTGCAGAAGCCGGATTCATTCACAGATTCATTAACTCCATCGAAGAGGACATGATGACTGCAGTCGTTCACACCCCCGCCGGACTCGACCCCCGAGTCGTCGACTTCGTTTCGTCACCGAAGCGCATGTTCGTCGACGGCCGATGGGTGGACTCGGCGTCGGGCGGGACGTTCGAGACGGTCGATCCCGCCACCGGACAGGTGATCACGACCGTGCCGCACGCCGGAATCGAAGACGTGGACCGGGCGGTAGCGGCGGCCCGGCGGGCCTTCGAGTCCGGGCCGTGGCGCTCGCTCACCCCCGCGGAACGTCAGCGGATCCTCTGGAAGATCGGCGAGGGGATTCTGGCCCGGGCCGATCAGTTCGCGCAGCTCGAGTCGATCGACAACGGCAAGTCCGTGGCGGTGGCGAAGGCCGTCGACGTGACGTGGGCGGCGGAGATCTTCTTCTACTACGCCGGCTGGGCCACCAAGATCGAAGGCCGCACCATCCCGGTGTCGGTGCCGTGGGCGCCCGGAGCCCGATTCCACGCGTTCACCACCCGTGAACCGGTCGGTGTGTGCGCACAGATCATCCCGTGGAACTTCCCGCTGGTGATGGCCGCGTTTAAGGTGGCACCCGCGCTGACCTGCTCGAACACCATGATCCTCAAGCCTGCCGAACAGACACCGCTCACCGCGCTGCTCCTCGCCGAGGTGATCGCCGAGGCCGGCGTCCCCGACGGCGTGTTCAACGTGCTCACCGGTTTCGGCGACATCGGCGCGGCGCTGTCGAGTCACGACGACGTCGACAAGGTCGCGTTCACCGGTTCGACCGAGGTCGGAAAGAAGATCGTCAATGCCGCGTCGGGGAACCTGAAGAAGGTGTCCCTCGAACTCGGTGGCAAGAGCCCGCAGGTGATCTTCTCCGACGCCGACCTCGAGGCTGCGATCCCGGGCGTGGCCAGCGGGTTCCTGTTCAACCACGGCCAGGCCTGCACGGCCGGAACACGTCTGCTCGTCGAAGATCGAATCTTCGACGAATTCACTTCCGGTGTAGCCGATTTCGCGAAGTCCCAGAAGATCGGACCCGGACTCGACCCCACCAACGACATCGGCCCACTGATCTCCGAGGAGCAGTTGGGCAAGGTCACCGGATACATCGACGCCGGACTCGCCGACGGTGCCCGCGCGCTCTCCGGCGGGCAACGGCACGGCGACACCGGCTTCTACGTGGAGCCCACCCTGCTGGTCGACGTGAACCGGAACTTCAGCGTGTACCAGGAGGAAATCTTCGGCCCCGTCGCGGTGGCGGTGCCGTTCAATCGGGAGGAAGGCGTCCGCGCGGCCGCCAACGACACCCCCTACGGCCTTGCCGCCAGCGTATGGACCCGGGACGTGTCCCGCGCCCACGACGTGGCCGCCGAAATCAAGGCGGGCACGGTGTGGGTGAACTGCCACAACGCGTTCGACACGGCGCTTCCGTTCGGCGGCTACAAGCAGTCCGGGTGGGGACGCGAACTCGGTGAAGGCGCCATCGCCGAATACACCCAGAGCAAGTCCGTCAATATCGCACTCTAGATTCCTCGACCCGACCCGAATGAGAATCATCATGCGTGCGTTCTCATTTGCTGTCGACGGACTGTGACGCTTCGGCAACTGCGCCGACAACCCGCAGTCGCATGCTCGTCCCAGAGCTCACCGCGGAGCGTCCACGCAGACCCTCTCCTCGTGAAAGTCGAAGGAATCCATGACAACCAACGCCCCCACGCACTCGAGTGCGGTCAGTGACGGCACCCCTCGCAGACTGGCAGGCACCCTCGGTCCGGGTGCCATCGTGTTCATGGTCGTCGCAGCGGCGGCCCCGTTGACCGTGATCGCCGGAACCGTCCCTCTGGGCATCGCAGCGGGCAACGGCGCCGCCTATCCCGCGTCCTACATCGTCTGCACGGTGGTATTGCTGTTCTTCGCCGTCGGATTCACGGCGATGGCCAAGCACCTCCCCGGCGCCGGCGCGTTCTACACCTACATCACCCACGGCCTGGGCCGGCATGCCGGTCTCGGCTCCGCGTTCCTCGCGCTATTGTCCTACACCGCAGTCCAGGGCGCGGTGTACGGATACATCGGAGCCGCTGTCAACGATTTCGTCACCGCTCACGGCGGCCCCGCGCTTCCGTGGTACGTGTGGGCCCTGGCCGTGACGGCCGTGGTCGCCATCCTCGGATACCGGCACATCGACCTGTCCGGCAAGGTGCTCGGCGTCCTGCTCGTCTGCGAGGTCGGAATCGTCCTCGTCATCGACGCCGCCGTCATCGTCCGGGGCGGCGGTGACGAGGGATTCTCGACGGCGGCGTTCCACCCCGCCGAGTTCTTCTCCGGAGCACCCGGCATCGCACTGATCTTCGCCATCGCCGGGTACATCGGCTTCGAGGCCACCGCCGTCTTCCGGGACGAGGCCCGCGACCCGGGCCGCACCATTCCCCGGGCCACCTACCTGGCGTTGCTGGTGATCGGCGGCTTCTACGCACTGTCGAGTTGGGCGATGGTCAGCGCGTGGGGCGACGAGGGTGCCGTGGCCATCTCGACCGAGAATCCGGAGGGGATGATCACCGAGACCGCCACCCGCTACGTGGGCGCGATCGCCGGCGACCTGGTCCAGATCTTCCTGATCACGAGCCTGTTCGCCGCCCTGCTGTCCTTCCACAACGTGCTCTCCCGGTACATCTTCTCCCTCGGGAACAGTGCGGCCCTGCCGGCGGGATGCGGCCGCTCGCACGTCAAGCACGCGTCGCCGTACATCGCGTCGGTCGTGCAGACCGCGTCCGCTCTCGTCCTGATCGTCGCGTCCGCCGTTGCCGGACTCGACCCGGTGACCGAGGTGTTCGCGTGGTTCGCCGGTGTGTCCTCGGTCGGCATCGTCGCACTGATGACCCTGACCTCCGTGGCCGTCCTCGTCTACTTCGGCCGGACCCGCGTGGACCGGCGGGTGTGGAACACCGTGATCGCACCACTGCTCGGGCTCGTCGGCCTGGCCGGGCTTCTGATCATGACCGTCGCCAACCTTCCCCTTCTCGTCGGCGGGTCGGGCACTCTCGCCGCCGTCATCGGGGTCCTGCTCATAGGAACCTTCGCCGGCGGAGCGGCCGTCGCCGTGTTCCGACCCCACGCCGCACGCCATGACACCGCTCTACCGCAGCACGACACGAACGACACCATCATCGACAAGGAGATCGCACGATGAGTACCGCCACCACCGAGACCCCGGCCACCGTCGGTTCCGCCGCCCCGGACCATCCGCTCACCCCGTTGTCGGCGGACGAGATCCGTTCGGCGAAAGCACTCCTCACCGACGAGGGACTGATCGGCGAGAACGTGCGCTTCGTCTTCGTCGCGCTCGCCGAGCCGCACAAGTCGACGGTCCTCGCATTCACGCCCGGCGACCCGATCGAGCGACGCGCCCGGATCCTGCTGCTCGATCGCTCCACCGGCATCGGCACCGACCTCGTCGTGTCGGTGACGGAGAACCGCGTGATCAGCAGGGCCACCGTCGATTCCGCCACCGACGGCCACGTGCCGATCCTCGACGAGGAGTTCGAGGACATCGAGGCGTTCCTGCTCGGCAGCACCGACTGGCTCGCGGCGATGGCGAAGCGCGGCATCGAACCGTTGAAGGTCCGGGCCGTTCCCTTGTCGGCCGGCGTGTTCGGTCACGAGGACGAGGTCGGGCACCGCATCGTCCGCGTCCTCGCCTTCCACCAGGAGGACAAGGCGGACCTGCCGTGGGCGCACCCCATCGACGGAGTCGTAGCCTACGTCGATCTCACCGAGCACCGTGTCGTCAAGGTGGTCGACGAGATCGAGCTTCCCGTCCCCGCCGAACGCGGCGAATGGAACGCCGAACCGCACGCCACACCGACCCGCACCGACCTCAAACCCATCGAGATCACTCAGCCCGAAGGAGCCAGCTTCTCCGTCGACGGCAACGAGATCACCTGGGCCGACTGGAAGTTCCGCTTCGGTTTCGACGTGCGCGAAGGTCTGACGCTGCACCAGCTCTCGTTCGACGACGGGGGAGTCGAACGCCCCGTGATCTATCGCGCCTCGATCGCCGAGATGGTGGTTCCCTACGCCGATCCGTCCCCGGTCCGGTACTGGCAGAACTACTTCGACCAGGGCGAGTACCTGTTCGGCCGGTACACCAACTCGCTCGAACTCGGCTGCGACTGCCTCGGCGAGATCCAGTACTTCGACGTCACGATCGCCGACGAGTCCGGTGACCCGCGCGTCATGAAGAACGCGATCTGCCTCCACGAGGAGGATTACGGCGTCCTGTGGAAGCACACGGACATGTTCAACGGCATGACCGAGACCCGCCGCTCGCGCCGCCTCGTCATCTCGTTCTTCCTCACCATCGGCAACTACGACTACGGCTTCTACTGGTACCTCTACCTCGACGGCACGATCGAACTCGAGGCGAAGGCCACCGGAATCGTCTTCACGTCCGCCTACCGCGGCGCCGAGGGATTCTCCACCCAGATGGCACCCGGGCTCGGCGCACCGTTCCACCAGCACCTCTTCTCCGCGAGGCTCGACATGGCCGTCGACGGCAACGTGAATACCGTCGAGGAAGTGGACGCCGTGCCCGTCCCGATGGGACCGGAGAGCCCGTGGGGCAATGCCTTCCGCTGTCAGAAGACCAAGCTGACCACCGAATCGGAGGGGCAACGCACCGCCGACAACCTCAAGGCCCGGGTCTGGCACATCACCAATCCCACCAAGCAGAACCGGTTGGGACAGGACGTCGGGTACGCGCTGCACCCCGAGGGTCAGCCGGTGCTCCTGGCGGACCCGTCCAGTTCGATCGCCTCCCGCGCCGCGTTCGCGACCAAGCACCTGTGGGTCACGCAATACGACGAGTCCGAGCGCTATCCCGCAGGCGACTTCGTCAACCAGCACCCCGGCCAGGCCGGTCTGCCGACGTTCGTGGCGGGCAACCGGGACATCGAGGGCGAAGACCTGGTGCTGTGGCACACGTTCGGGCTGACGCACTTCCCCCGGCCCGAGGACTGGCCGGTCATGCCGGTCGACTACGCCGGGTTCAAGCTTAAGCCGGTCGGCTTCTTCGACCGCAACCCGGCGCTGAACGTGCCGGCGAGTACGTCGAAGCATTGCTGTGAAGGCTGAGCTGTGATCATGGCTGCCGCGCTGACGACCGCCCGCCCCGCCGATTTCTGGTGGCGGCGGGTGGCCGTGGTGCTTGCGCTGTTTTCTTCAGGGCTGCATATCGCTTCACTCGGCGACCATCGGGCGTCACCACTGATGGTGTTGCTTACGGTTGGCATGCTCCTCGGATGCCTCCACTGCGCCCGACACTTGTGGATGGGAGATAACTCCCGCGACTGGGGATGGGTCGCGATCATGAGCGTCGGCATGATCACCCTGCATACAGTGGACTTCGGTCCGTCCGTGAGCGGCCACCACGGCCACACGACCCGTGCCGCGAACCCGACGGCGGTCGGGCATGCACTGTCCCTGTCCATGGCAGCAGCTCTTCTCACCGCAGCACTCGAAGCGGTCATTGCTCTGTCCATGGTCTTCTATCGCACGCGGAACACAGACCCGTTGGCACCGAACTGGGACTGATCTTCCTCAGACCGCCGGGCGGTGCATTCTCCACACCTCGAGTGCGTCGTCGAGCACGACATGGTCGGCGACCCTGAAGTTGTGACGTTCGTACAGTGGCAGGTTCCGGTGTGTCGAGGTATCGAGCCAACATGCCGCGTTGCGTCGGTCGAGTTCGGCCAGTCCGACTGTGAGAAGCTCACTTCCCAGTCCTCGGCCTCGCGCTGCGCGGGAAACTCCGGCGGTCGCCAAGCACCAGGCGTTGTCCGGAACGTCCATCGCTGACAAGCGTTGTTCCGCTTCGGCGGCGTGCTCGAAACGATCCCCATGGAGTTCGACGATCTTCGCTACAAGCGATTCTTCCGGCTCGGGCAGGTCCGGCGGGATGAACGCTACGACACCGTTGTGCTCTTCGTCGATGTACGCGAGCGAACTTTGATGTCGGTGGCCTCCTCCCCCACACCATTACCGACCACGGTGCCGCGCCTCGGAGCCCGGCGCCGATCTCCCGCAGCATCCGGATCAACGGATCGTTCGAGGCATCGAAGTTCTGCTTGTGCGTGCGTGCTGCGGTGTAGAACTCGTCGCCGATCACCGCACCAGCTCGACGGCTCGCCGGCGGCCTTCGAAGGCGACGTTGACAGCTCGCCGGCAGCTTTGTCCGTCGAGGCAACACGACGGGATCGAGCTCACTGCAATCTGGCCAGCACGGTCCGCAGACACAATCCGCTGGCAATGGGAAACGCAGCCGCTGCCAGCCACGGAATTCCTGCACCCCAACCGGTCTCGGGGACAGCGTCGATCAACGACCCGAGCGCGGCCGAGCCGATGAGTACACCGATGCCACCGAGTGACGCCATGAATCCGAAATAGGCACCCAGTCTCCGCTCGGCAGCCAAGCGGGGCACCAAATCGCGTGCCTGCGGCATCGCGATCATTTGCCCGAGCGCCAGCAGCAGCACGAAGACCGCCACGGGGATCAGACCGATGACACCGCTCAGTCGAAGCGGAGCGGTTGCCGCGAGGACGAGGAACGACACCGCCATCACTGCGAACCCGATCGGCAAGACGACGCGAGGGGAACGCTTCTGAACCCTGCGGGTGATCGGCAACTGCGCCGTCACGACGAAGACCGCCGAAAGTGCGAAGAACCAGCCCAGCACCGTTTGCGATCCCCATACCCGTTCGACTTCGAGAGGGAGCAGGAGGTACAGCTGGTTGTAGGCGACCAGTTGGGTGCTCACGGCGATCGCGAACAACACAAACAGTTTGTTGTGCACCACGTCTGTCCACCCCCCGTGCCATGGCTCGTCTTGGTGCTCACCCCGTTCGTTCGGAAGCCATTTCAGGTGCGCGGCGATGATGACGACGAAGATGACCGCAGCGACGAGACAGGCGATGCGGAAATCGGCCAGCAGCAACACCGATCCGACGAGTGGACCGGTGAAAGAGCCAATTTGATTACATACCGAGAGAAGGGCGAATGTCTCGACCCGGCGCGGACCACCGCGACGCTCGCTCTTGCCGGCCTCGATGGCGACCGCGGACTCGACTGCGGGAGAAAACAATGCGGCCGCAAATCCGACCAGGACCGTCGCCACCAGCACTCCGGTCAGAGAATCAACGACCGCCAAGCCGAGGAATCCCAGGACGCGCAGTACACAGCCGACGAGGACGACGGGTTTGATACCGAACCTGTCGGCGAGGGTGCCGCCGACGAAGAACAGTCCCTGCTGTGAGAATGTGCGAACACCGAGTACGACGCCGACCAGTGCCGCACCGAGACCCAGGTTGCTGGTCAGGTGCACCGACAGGTAGGGCAAGACCATGAAGAAGCCGACGTTGAACGTCAACTGAGTGAGGACGAGCAGCCTGACGGTAGGCGTCGCTCGACGGAGGTCGTTGAAGAACGACCACCGCCAGCGCGTCCGCCGTCCATCAGCACCCGCGGTCACGTCACCGCGATCGTCGACCCGCATCACAACACCCCAGGTCCTCAGTGCGTGGGAACGGGAATCGCCCCCGGCTCGAACAGAATGGACAGTCGTCCCTTCGCCTCGTCGACGAGAACCTCGGCCCGGACGTTGTACACCTGGGCGATCAACTCGGACGTCAAGACCGCGGTGGGCGTTCCCCCAGCGACAACCTTCCCGTCTTTCAACACGATCACCGCGTCACAGAACATGGCGGCGAGGTTGAGGTCGTGCAGGGCGATCACACTGGTGACCGGCAGCCGGGTGACGAGTGCCAGCAGCTCGAGTTGGTGGTGGATGTCGAGGTGATTTGTCGGCTCGTCCAGCAGCAACTCCCGCGGTTCCTGCGCCAGCGCACGGGCGATCTGCACCCGCTGCTTCTCCCCGCCGGACAGCGTGTGCCACAGCCGGTCCGCCTTCGACGTCAGGCCGGTGTGTGCGAGCGCGGCCGCCACCGCAGCATCGTCGGCGGTCGGGTTGCCGCCAAAGGTTCCACGGTGCGGGATACGTCCGAGTCGCACGACGTCGCGGACCGTGATGTCGACGTCGGTGTCGGCGTGCTGGCTCACCACCGCCACGGCGCGCGCAATCTCCTTGCGCCGCACGGTGGCGACGTCTTCCCCGCCGAGGGTCACGACACCGGCGGTCGGGCGGACGACACCGTTCAGCAGGCGCAGAAGGGAGGACTTCCCGGAGCCGTTCGGCCCGAGCAGGCCCACGGTCTCACCCTGCGACGGCGTCACCGTGACACCGTCGACGACCAGTGCGCCGCCACGGTTCCAGGTGACGGTCTCTGCACACAGGGTCACTGCGCTCTCCTCCGACGGGACAAGATGACGATGAACGCGGGAACACCGACTAGGGCGGTGCCGACACCCACCGGCAACGGGGTAGGCGCGAACGCGACGCGGGAGACGGCGTCCACCCACACCATGAAGACGGCGCCGATCAGCGCCGTCGCGGGGATCAGCCTGCTGTGCCGCGGCCCCACCAGGAACCGCGCCGCATGCGGAAGTACCAGCCCGACGAACCCGATCGCGCCGGCGACGCTGACCAGGGTCGCGGTGATGATCGCCGTGACTACCAGCAGTAGGAGACGGACCTTCACGACAGAGATGCCGAGGGAGGCCGCCACATCGTCACCGAAGGAGAAGGCGTCGAGGACGTACGCGAAGTACAGACACACCGCCGTCCCGCAGAACACGACCACCGCGCACAGCGTGACGTCGTCCCAGCGGACACCCTCGAGGGATCCGAGCAGCCAGAACATCACACCGCGGGTTTCGTCGGAATCCGCGAACGCGAAGATGACGAACGATGTCAACGCGGAGAACAGTTGGGTACTCGCGACTCCCGCGAGGATGATGCGGTCATTGTTGCCACCGGACAGACGGGCAAGGAGAAGCACCAGGCCGAACGCGACCAGCGACCCGATGAACGCGCCGCCGGACAAGCCGAGCGCCGCCCCACCGATCCCGAGCACACCCACGATCACGGCACCGGTCGACGCGCCCGACGAGATTCCCAGCACGAACGGGTCCGCGAGCGGATTCCGCAGCAGCGACTGCATGATCACACCGCACAGGCCGAGGCCGGCGCCACACGCAGCGGCCACCAACGCGCGGGGTAGACGTTCCTCCCACACGATCGCGTTCTTCGACAGCCGCACCGGGATGTCCGCGAGTCCGAGGTGGTTGAGTAGGACGTCGCGGACGTTGACCTGTGAAACGTTCGCCGGGCCCAAGGTGACGGCGACGAGAATCGACAGTGCGAGCGCGAGGATCCCGCCGCCCAGAATCAACGACCCGACGACCCACCGTCGCCGCCGAACCGGTTCGGCGGCAGCGGTATCGGCGCGTCCGAGAGTGGTGGTCAGGACGGGACCTTCAGGTCGCGAAGGCCAGCGGCGACCTTCTCGAGGCCGTCGACGGCACGAAGGGACGGGTTCATCTCCGCGCCGTGCAGTGCGATGTACCGCCGGTTGCGCACCGCGTCGAGATTCCGGGTCACGGGATCGGATTCGAGGAAGGAAATCTTGTCCGCCAGTAGGTCTCCGGGGAAGCGGTTCCGCAGAAGGTCACCGAGGACGAGGACGTCCGGGTTGCGTTCCACGACCGTCTCCCAACCGACGGCAGGCCAATCGTCGGTCAGATCCGAGAACACGTTGGTGGCCCCGACCGTGGTGGCGAGCAGGCTCGCCGAGCCCAGACCACCCGCGACGTAGGGGCTCTTGGTGTCGGCGAACCAGAACGCCATCGACACATTCGACTTCTCGAGGCCGGCGACGGCCGCGGCCTCGCGGCCCTGCAGTTCGTCGACGAGTTTGGTGCCCCGCTCGTTCACGTCGAACACGGCCGCGATCTCACGGATTTCCTGATAGAGCGCATCCATCTTCAGGGGTGTGGTGCGCTTGCCGCCGCCGTTGATGCTCACCCCGTTCTCGCAGTCGGTGGGCGAGAGGTACGACTCGACTCCGGTCTCCTCGAACCGGGCGCGCTCCGCGACACCCCCCTGCTTGAAGTGACGGCCGAACGAGGCGGTGACGAAGTCCGGATCGGCGTCGAGAACGACCTCGTACGTCGGTGCGTTGTCCGCCAGCCTGGGGACCGATGCGTTGGCTTCGGCGAGGTTCTCGCGGACCGGATCCGTCCACGACGCGGTACCCACCATCCGGTCGGCGAGGCCGAGCGACAGCATGATCTCGGTCGAGCCCTGGTCCAGCGACACCACCCGCTGCGGCGGCGCGTCGACGGTGGCTGTCTTGCCGCAGTTATCGAGGACGAGCGGATAATTCGTACTACCTTCCCCGGTCGCGGCGGAGCTGGTGTCGTCGACCGCCTCGGATTGTCCACACGCGACCAGCGCACTGGCCAGTACTGCGGTGACGGCCACGAGACCGATTCGGCCCACGGAAATCTTCACGATCGTCATAACTCTCTGCTCGTCCAGGATCAATACTCCGCCCGAGCGTCGATCGAAGCGACAGCGATCAGCAGGTTCGCACGAGGAAGAACGTGAAAGATATCATGTAACCCTAACCTAAGTACCATCAAGGTTCACCTGGAGGGAAAGTCACAGCATCCGGGGTCGAACTGTCACTGACAGTCACCATTGAACAACTAGCTTCTCGGTGGCGTGTCCTGGCCGATTCTCGATGGCGTGTCCTATCAGATTCTCATGGTCTCGTCCCCGTACTTCGGCTGCGGTACCGAGTGACTGACTCATGCCGCTGCAATGCACAGACTCTCGGTTCGGCCAGCACCCAAGGAATGGAGCAGCCCTATCGCAAACTCGCTCGTAGGCCACCAGGAGAGCCGGCATCACGAGGTCGGACAGCTCGAAATCCCCGATGTCCATTCCGATCGCCAGCACCAACAGAACAAGCAACACGATCGCGCCGGTACGGGAGGATCTGAGCTGGCGCTGCCTCCACCCCAGCAGGGTGTTCCACACCTGCGGTTCGGCGTCCGGCGGAAGTGCTGCACATTTGAGAGCCCGAGTGACCGTCGGCCGGAGTCACTTTCACCCGCGGCGAAATAGTCCCGCGAACACGGCCGCGGATGCGATCAGTGCAAGAAAGCCCCATATTAGCGGCGGGGACGGGTCGACGGCGAACACCAGAAGGCCAAGGGCGGCAGTCACCAGGACGCCCTTCGCGTCCCGCAACAGACGGCCGCACACGGACCAATTCAATCAGGGCGTCCTGCACGGCATCGGCGAGCATGCTCGGCGTGAGGCTCCGGTTTCTTCAGGGCTGCATATCGCTTCACTCGGCGACCATCGGGCGTCACCACTGATGGTGTTGCTTACGGTTGGCATGCTCCTCGGATGCCTCCACTGCGCCCGACACTTGTGGATGGGAGATAACTCCCGCGACTGGGGATGGGTCGCGATCATGAGCGTCGGCATGATCACCCTGCATACAGTGGACTTCGGTCCGTCCGTGAGCGGCCACCACGGCCACACGACCCGTGCCGCGAACCCGACGGCGGTCGGGCATGCACTGTCCCTGTCCATGGCAGCAGCTCTTCTCACCGCAGCACTCGAAGCGGTCATTGCTCTGTCCATGGTCTTCTATCGCACGCGGAACACAGACCCGTTGGCACCGAACTGGGACTGATCTTCTTCAGACCGCCGGGCGGTGCATTCTCCACACCTCGAGTGCGTCGTCGAGCACGACATGGTCGGCGACCCTGAAGTTGTGACGTTCGTACAGTGGCAGGTTCCGGTGTGTCGAGGTATCGAGCCATCATGCTGCGTGGCGTCGGTCGAGTTCGGCCAGTCCGACTGTGAGAAGCTCACCGCCCAGTCGTCGGCCTCGCGCTGCGCGGGAAACTCCGGCGGTCGCCAAGCACCAGGCGTTGTCCGGAACGTCCATAGCTGACAAGCGTTGTTCCGCTTCGGCGGCGTGCTCGAAACGATCCCCATGGAGTTCGACGATCTTCGCTACAAGCGATTCTTCCGGCTCGGGCAGGTCCGGCGGGATGAACGCTACGACACCGTTGTGCTCTTCGTCGATGTACGCGAGACCGTGTGGCAGCGCCATGTGCCCGAGATACAGCCGTTGAAGCTCGGTCACACGTTGGTGGTGTGAGTCCGCGGCGATGCACCAGTTGGTCCATGGGTAGTCAGCGAAGGCGTCACCGAGGACGGTCGCGGCACGGTCGACGTCCGTCGTCGTCATCCGGCGAATGGAGGTTGGCATGACCGCACTACATCACGTTCGCTGAACCGGAGCCAGTGATTATCGGGCGGTGGAGACGCACGATCGACAATTGACAGGATTCTGTCATCATGACAGCATTCTGTCATGACTGAAACAGTGCACGTCGCCGTATACGACACCTTCGCCGACTGGGAGGTGGGCCACGCGATCGCCCACATCAACAAGCCCGCCTGGCACAAGCAGCCCGGTCGCTACGCCGTCAGTACGGTCGGGTCCACCCTGGATCCGATCACCACGATGGGCGGCATGCGCGTAGTTCCGGACACCACGTTGGACAAGATTCGGCCGCAGGACAGTGCAATTCTGATTCTGGCGGGCAACGACATCTGGCCCACCGAGCAGTTCGCTCCCTTCGCCGAGAAAGCTCGCGAATTCCTCGCCGCCGGGGTTCCGGTGGCGGCGATCTGCGGTGCAACAGGGGGCCTTGCGCTCGCCGGGTTGCTCGACGATCGCGAGCACACCAGCAACGCCGCCGAATTCCTCGAGGGAGTCGGATACGCCGGTGGAAGCCTTTACCGTGATGAGCCGGCCGTCACGGATCGCGATCTCATTACCGCTAGTGCCACTGCGCCGGTAGAGTTCGCGCGCGAAATCCTCGCTCGGCTCGATGTATTCGAGCCCAGCGTTCTCGCGTCCTGGTTCAAGCTCTACGGCCACCGCGATCCGGCCGGATTCTATGAACTCCTGGCCGTATGAGTGAGCGAGCCGAACAGGAACTGCTCAGCGGAGCAGCCCTCACCACGTTCCGGCTCAACGGTCAGTTTCTCGCTGTGGCCGAGGAATTGGCACGCCCGGCGGGGCTCACGGCCGCGTGGTGGCAGGTTCTCGGCGCCGTATTGACCCAGCCGCTGACTGTTGCCGGCGTCGCACGGGAAATGGGCATCACGCGCCAGAGTGTGCAAAGAATCGCCGACCTGCTCGTCGAGCGTGGACTCGCCGAGTATCAGCCGAATCCCGCTCATCGACGAGCCAAGCTCATCACCCCCACGCCGGCGGGGCGTGCAGCGGTGACCGGCATCGACCCCGCGCATGCTGCCTTCGCCGCTCGCCTGGCCGAGGCCATGGGACCCGAAAAGTTACGTGACGCGCTCGCAGCGATGCGCCGGCTTTCGGCCGTCCTCGACGATCTCGCCGACGGCCAGGAAGGTCCGTAATAAAGGTTCGACGTTTCGATCTCACGGCCTGCGTGCGGGAAGGATGTGGGGGTTCAGGATCCCGGCGGGGTCCAGCCCTGCTCGTATCGACCGCATGACGTCGAGGTCGACCGCACTTCGTCCGAGTGTCATCCAGGGGGCCTTGGCCCGCCCGACACCGTGTTCGGCGCTGATGCTTCCGTTGTGGTCGGTGACGAGATGAAAAACGAAGTCGGACAGAGTGTCCCGCTGATCCGGCGCGGCGTCGAGAAGATTGACGTGAATGTTGCCGTCGGCCACGTGCCCGAAACAGATCGCCCGCACTCCGGGGAAGCGTCGATCGAGGCCGGTGGTCAGCTCGTTCAGGAAGGCCTCGATGTCGCGCAGCGGCGTCGAAATGTCCAACTTCACGGGTGGCGTCGACGAAGCGGCGCCCACCGACTCGGTGTGGCTCTCCCTGTATTGCCAGAGCCTGTGTGCCGGTCCTTCCTCCACGACGGCGTCGAGCACGAATTCACGGCTGTCGTCCAGAACCTCGAGGAGCGTGGTCTCGGCGTCCTCGCGACCGGACACCTCCACCAGGACACAGAACGGTGTGTCGGCCGAAAGTGGCCGCCGGAGTCGCTGATGTTGGCAGACGAGGTCGATACCCGACCTCGTCATCAGCTCCGCGGCGTCGAGCGTCAGCCCGGCGCGCTCGAGGCGATCCACCACCATCAGTGCGTCACCCACCGACCCGACTGCGACGAAGGCGACTCGAGTTCCGCTCGGGGGTAGTACGAGTCGCATCAGGACGCGAGTGATGACGGCGAGTGTGCCCTCGGAGCCGGCGAGAAGGCCGGGCAGGCCGTACCCCACGTTGTCTTTCGTCAGCTCTTTCCATCGGGTCAGAACGCGCCCGTCGGACAGCACCGCCTCGATGCCGAGCAACTGAGACCTGGTGTCGCCGTTCTTGATTACCCGGATGCCCCCGGCGTTGGTCGCGACGATCCCGCCGAGGGTTGCCGATTCGCGGGAGGCAAGGTCCACACCGAGCTCCACTCCGTGTTCGCGGGCCGCGTCGCGGGCGCGGACAATGGTCACACCCGCTCCCGCGGCAATGGTGCGGCCGATCGGGTCGACGTGTTCGATGACGGAAAGCCGGGTAGTGCTGAGCACCACCTCCCCGTCCATCGGGATCGACCCACCGACCAGACCGGTGTTGCCGCCCTGGGGGACCACGGCGACGCCGGCGCGGGAGCAGAGGGCGAGAACCGCCGAAACCTGCCCGGTGTCGGCGGGCCGGACCACGGCGGTGGTGTGCCCCTGCCAGTGCCCGGTCCAGTCGGTGACATATCCGGCAACCACGCCGGGATCGGTGAGCACGTGGGCCGCACCGACGATGTCGGCGAGCTCGTCGAGGAACGACTGAATCGAAACGGTCATGATTGCCTCCTCTCGACGAGATGTCGCAGTCCATCATCGGCGATGTGAAGGCGGTTCGGGAATCAGCGTTCGAAGGTGAGCACCCAGCGTCCACGCGAGCCGCCCGCATCGAGGGCCGCCAACGCCTCATTCGCCTTCTCGAGCGGATAAGTTCCGGCGATTCGTACCGCGAGCGGGCCGCTCTCCCTTCCCGTGCGTGCGACAGAGCTGAGCAATTTCTCGAGCCTGGCTCCGTCGTGGTGGACCATCACGGCCTGAACGTCGACGCCGCGCACGGCCCCGCGCTTTGCCGGCGGCACGACGCCCACATAGGTTCCGCCGTCGACCACCGCGGAAACGGCCGCGTCTCCGAGTACCGCGGTATCGAACACGGCGTCGAACCGGTTCGACGGGATATCGCCGAGAACCTGTACCGCACGAGTGGACCGCAGAAAGTCGGTGTCGGTGGGGCGGCCGAGAGCGCTGACCGTCCATCCCCTCTCGACCGCGAGCGGGACGGCGAATCCGCCCACCGCACCGGCCGCGCCGGTCACCAGCAGCGTTCTGCCCGCGGGGTCACCGAGGAGATCGAGTGCCTGATCTGCGGTCGACAGGTTGAGGGGCAGCGTTGCCGCCCCGGCGAAATTCAAGCCGTCCGGAATTCGGGCCACCGCAGTGGCCGGAACGACGACATAGTCCGCGAAGGCGCGGAGCGGCGCATCCAACCGGTCGTGCAGGGCGACCACACTCGTGCCGACAGCGGGTCCCACCACGCCATCACCCAGCGCGTCCACGATCCCGGCCGCATCCCAGCCCAGGCCCGCGCCGTCGGGCTGATCAATCCATCCGAGCCGGTGATAGACGCCTTGCCTGGTCTGAGAGTCCACCGGATTGACCGCCGCCGCGCGGAGTTCGATTCGGACTTCCCCGGGTCCCGCCTCCGGCACTGCCACCTCGATGATCTTCACGTCCTCGGCCCCGGTTGTCACAATTGCTCGCATGGTGCACCCCTTCGGTAGTCGCTGTTGCCGGTTCAGAATCGCCTGACTACTCTCCGTTGGGAAGTAGGCACCTGAAAGTGCGTAACGAAGCAAAAGGGGCGCCCGATGGCGACGACAACCGCAGGACAAGCGCGACATGCGGCGAAGCGAGAGTATGACGTGTATCTGGCGAACTGCCCGAGTCGTCAGCTCCTCGACCGGATCAGCGACAAGTGGGTGTCGCTCATTCTCGTCGCGCTGGGTCAGGGTTCGCGAAGGTACTCCGAACTGGCGCGCGAACTCGCCGGGGTCAGTCAGAAGATGCTGACCCAGACTCTTCGAGCGCTCGAACGGGACGGTCTCGTCGCACGCGAAGTGACTGCGGCGGTGCCCGTCCGCGTCGACTACGAGCTCACCGAACTCGGTAGGTCGCTACTGCCGATCCTCAGAGCGGTCAAACAGTGGGCGGAACACAACATGGACGACGTGACCACGGCTCGTGAGACGTACGACGGCCGCGCACAGTAGTCGCGACCTGCTGCTCCACAGGGGGCGGATCAATCGGTGACGCGGCCTACCGTCCGATCCGGGAGCACACCCGCCGCCACCAGTTCGTCGTAGATGCGCTGCTGCTCGGCGTCGAGACCCGAATACAGCAGGTCGTAGGCGCGTTCCTCTTCCGCGAGGACGGCGACAGGGTCCCAGTCGTCCCCGATCGCCTCCAGCACCGCGGTACGCCGTCGTGCTTCGTCGAGCGTGAGATCGAGCGCGAATGACAGTTCGGAATGGCCGCTCATCGGATCACCTTCGTTTTCGCAGTCGATATCGAAGGGCACAGGGTTACTCGAGCGGGTCCAAGATCACAATGACCTGGATCACGATCGGGACGATCGCCCACTCGGTGACGTCGAGCGCGGACATGCTGCAGGCTGACGCGGCGTGGCTGTCGGGTACCCTGCCGCATCGTTGGCAATATGACGGGTGCCACAGGAATCCGGGGCTGGCTTCGGGAGAGGACCGATGGTCGAGTGAATATCGTCGAGACTCCGGAACGGCGGCGCGGAGCCGGTCGTCATCGCCCCGATCGTGGAGCGCTGGAGCGTCCGGACAATCGGCGAGCACCCGGCGCCGGGTTCCGCACCGACATCGAGGGCTTGCGGGCAGTCGCAGTGCTGGCAGTCGTGTTGTTCCACGCGGGCGTTCCCGGCCTCGACGGCGGATTCGTGGGCGTCGACGTGTTCTTCGTCGTGTCCGGTTTCCTCATCACCGGGCTGCTGTGGCGGGACGTGACCGCTACCGGGAATGTGCGGCTCGCCCGGTTCTACGCGGCGCGGGCCAGGCGGCTGCTGCCCGCCGGTGTCACCGTGCTGGTGGTCACCGCGGTCGGTGCGGCCATGCTCCTGCCCCCATTACAGGCGCGCGCCGTTCTGGGCGACGGGATAGCCAGCGCGCTCTACGTCGGCAACTACCGGCTCGCCCTGCAGGGCACCGACTACCTGTCCGCCGATACACCTCCGTCGCCGTTTCAGCATTATTGGTCACTCGGCGTGGAAGAACAGTTCTACCTGCTGTGGCCTGCGCTGATCATCGGCACGGTCTGGCTGGTCCGGCGCGCGCGAAGGCGTGCCGACGGCGAGGCTGCACCCTCCGTGTGGCCGTTTCTGTTCGGTCTCGCACTCGTGACGGCCGTGTCGTTCGCGATTTCGATGGCCTGGACGAGCACGCTGCCGCCGTGGGCGTACTTCTCCCTGCCCTCGCGAGCGTGGGAACTGGCCGCCGGCGGACTGGTCGCGTTGTCCGTCCCGTTGTGGCGCCGGTTGCCGGCGCTTCCCGCTGCCGTCGCCGGATGGGCGGGACTGGTCCTGATTCTTCTGGGCTGTTTCGCGCTGGACGAGACGACGCCTTACCCCGGGACTGCCGCACTGCTGCCCGTGCTCGGCACGGTGCTGGTGATCGGCGCCGGCTGCGCCGAACCCCGACTGGGCGCCGGCCGCGGACTCTCGCTCGCCCCGATGCGGGCGATAGGCCGGGTGTCGTACTCCTGGTACCTCTGGCATTGGCCGGTGCTGCTGCTCTTGCCGCCCCTGCTCGGCCATTCCCTGAGCCTCTTCGACCGGCTCGCGGCGGTCGCGCTGTCGGGCGGCCTCGCCGTCCTCACGCTGCGACTCATCGAGAACCCCGCGCGGTTCGCTGCTCCACTGCGTCGGTCGGACACGCGCAGCCTGGCTCTCGGCGGCGCCGTCACAGTGCTCGCCGTCTGCGCGGCGATCGTACTGCTGATATTGCGCCCTATGCCGGTGGGCCAGGGTGCTGCAGCGGAGGCGCTCACGGTCACCGCGCCGGAGGTCACGGCGGTCCCCACCGTCGACCCGCATGACGCGGCGGTGCAGCAGGTGACCGCACAGGTCGCGGCCGCGGTCGCGCACTCGGCCGAGCTGCGCGCCGTCCCGTCCAATCTGACCCCGCCGCTCGCCGACGCCCCGGCCGACAAGCCGGCGGTTTTCAACAACGGCTGCGTGCGCTCCTGGCTCGAGGTCGGGCTGGAGGACTGCGTGTCGGGTGATCCTGCCTCGACCACCACGGTGGCCCTCGTCGGCGACTCGCATGCCGCGATGTGGCACCCGGCGTTCGAGCCGGTCGCCGAGCAGCGACACTGGCGGCTCACGACGATGGGCAAGGTCACCTGTCCCTTGATGGAGCTGCCCATCACCAGTCCTTATCTCGGCCGGGCGTACTCCGAGTGCGAGCAGTGGCGCGGCGAGGTGACCGCCCGGTTACAGGCCGAGCGTCCACAACTGATTGTGGTGAGCATGTCCCGGCGGTACGGCGGCGACTTCGGATTCACCACCTACGACCAGGCCTGGATCGACGGCGTGACCCGCATGGTGGCGCAATTGCGGTCCACCGGCGCGGCCGTTCTGGTTCTCGGCCCCATCCCCGATCCGCGCTCCACCGTGCCGACCTGCCTGTCCGGTCACCTCGACGACGCCACGGCCTGCTCGCCGCCGCACGGTGCCGCGGTGAACTCCGCCGGTATCGCCGCCGAGGCGGCGGCGACCGCGGCCGGCGGGGGTCAGTACGCGGACCTCACCTCACTCTTCTGCACCCCCGACCGCTGTCCGGTGATCGTCGGCAACGACCTGGTGTACCGCGACGACAACCATCTGACGCTCGGGCACGCCCAGAACCTCGCTCCTGTCGTCGGTGCCCTCGCCGACCGCGCTCTCGCCCGACGCTGAGCGGTAGTTTTTCTACTGCACCGGCGACGGTGGGACGGTGGTGGTGGTCGGGATCGTCGTCGCTTCCGGTTCGGCCACCTCTACCGTCGTCGGGACCTCTTGCTGGGTGGACGGGGTGTCGGTGGCTGCAACCGCGGCGGACGGTGATGGCTCCTCCGAGAACGCGGCCGACGTGTCGGGCGTGACCACTGCCACCGTGGGTGCCAAGGGAGCGGCGGTGGGGACGGCCGACGATGTCGTCGTCGGCGCGGTGGACGAATCAGTCGAAGACAGAAGATCTTTCGTCACGATGGACGTTGTCGAGGTAGTCGACGCGGTGTCGCTCGGGTCCGCTGCCGAATCGGACGACGCGACGAGAGCGGCAGCGGACGCGTCGGCGGCCGGCTGTCCCATCTCTGCTTGCCGGGCCAGATGAGTCAACCAGGCGGCGGCGTATTGCGAAGAAGTCAACGCCTTTCCGCCCGCGGGGTCGGCGTCGCGCCAATAGTCGAAGTGATGACCTGTTCCCGGACCGAGGGTCTGCTGATACGGATCGCTCATCACCACGGCGACGGTGTTCTCGTTGTCCGCGATGAATCCGATGATCTCGTTGCGAACCTTGGCGGGCAGGTAGACCAAATCGATTGCCTGGTTCGGCGAGAGCGGTCCGGCGGATGTATCCGACTGCGCCACTGGGGTACCGGGCTTGTAAGCGGGGTCCGACACCTTGATGAGAACGTCGAGGAACGTCTCGTCCGACTGCATCCAGTTCTCCTGCGACTGGATGTCGGCGAACGCGGCGAGGGCGATCTGTCCGAGAACCGTCGCCATGTCCTGTGCTGTCGCGATGGTCAGCCCTTCGCGCTCGAGCGCATCGACGTTCAGTTGTCTGCCGACGTTGACGGCGAGTTGGAGCAGGGCGATGTTGTCCGGCGCGGAGCAGGTCAGGTCTCCTTCCGAACAGAAGGACGCCACTTTGCCGTCCAGCGCGCCGAATCCGCCGGATGTGCCCGGTAGGGCGCCCCGCCCCGGAGCGCTGTTGGTACCGGACTGGTAGGCGAGATCGAATCCGTCGGGATTGCGGAATTCGTTTTCGGCGCCGGGGAAGGGACCCCCGCCGACTTCACGTCCGGCATCCGCCAGGATCACCACGCCGACCACGGATGCCGGGTCGACGATGTCGTAGCCGTCCTCTCCAACCTCCTGGTTGCCGACTTCCATCGCGACCCGGCGCGCCACATCGGCGCCCTCGCTGTAGCCGACGATGGCGAACTTCGTGTCCGGACAAGAGGCGGCGATCGTGCGCATCACTGTTTCGGTGTTGTCGACACCGACATTCACCGCGTCCTCATACGACGACATGTTCGCCGGATAGTCGATGTAGACGGCGGCGTAGGAACCCTCGCCGACGGCCTGACCGGGTGCGTTGACCACCGGATCGACCCAGTCGCTGCTGTACTCGCTGGACAGAGCCGCCGGGAGCGGCGTGCCGTCGGGCGCCACCAGCATCTGGTGTGTGCCCGCGTGCGGCGCGTCGTTGCGCCCGGCAACTGCGATGCTCACCATGTCGTAACAGGCGGTCGAGGCTGCAGCAGTCAGGGCCGTGGCCGTCGTCGTCGGCGCCCCGGGGTTCGACCACGGAGCGGCAAGCAGCGCGGCCAGTCCCAGCACGCCAGGCGCCAGCAGCCCCGACGCCATCCGGCGTCGGTGTGCCGCAGGTGTCGTTACGCCATGTTTCATGGTCAACCTCATTCGGTCCGGCCCCGACCAATGACAATGCGTTACCAGGCACGTCGGAATCCGACACCGATGCGTTACACACCTGCAGCAGAGCCAGGAGAGCTAGCAGGGCGCAGGCACCCGGTGTCGCGTTGTAGCCGGACCGGCGAGACGGCCCGTCGAGTGAGCGTCGATCATCCGCTGTTCGCCTCGTTGAGCGAAACGCAGTGACGGGGACACGGCGGCACCCGCGTCGAGGAGCGCGCGAAGCGCCGGCTGTTCGGCGGCCAAGTGGAACCACTCGTCCTCCAGCGGAGTGCCGTCCTCGAGAGCCTGATCGAGTTTCGCGGCGAGGTGATTGCTCCATCGATGCTGCAATGCAAGGAGAAGGTTGTCAGCGCGTCCGAAAAGCCTTAGCGCGTCGGTACTTTCACTGGCCTCGAGGGCTGCGTGCACGTCGAGCTGTGCTACCGACAGCACATCCTCCAGCACCGCCCGCCGTTCGTGGAAATTACTCCAGGACATTTCGCCACCTCCGTCGAATCTTGTGATGCGGGAAACGCTACGGGGCTGTGGAGGCGATTTCGCCGTGCCAGGGTCGCGACTACTTCTCCTACTACGGGCGGAGAAACGGCTCCGCTCTCGGAACGATGTTCCGGGGAACCTCACCCGGCTACGCTGGTGAGGTGCAGGTCATGGAGTACTTTCGCCGCCGCATGACGATGAGTGAGTACGACTACCCGCCCGGTGTCCCGATCTTCGGGCACGTCGCCATCGTTGCCGTGGCCGGTGTCGCCGTCGCGCAGCGAGATGCGTTCGTGCCCCCAGGATGGGCGTTGCCGGTCGCGCTGGTGGCCGCGGGAACATCCTTGGCAGGAGATCTGGTGAGACCTGGATCCATGATTCCCCGGCCTCTCCTGGCGGTCGTGGTCACCGCAGCGACGGCACTGCTGTTGGTGCAACAGGTGATCGGTCAGTTCGACGTGGCCCCGTTCATTCTCGTGTTCATGGTCGGCGAAGTCGCGGCGACGGCGAAGCTGGCCGTGAGCCTTGCGACCGCGGCGGGTGCCGTCGCGGTGCTGTCCGGATTCGCCGTCGCCGACCGGCTGGGTGACGTGCCCTGGTACATCGCCGGTGTCGCGGTGGGGTGGATCATCGGACATCTGCTGCAGACCCAGCTCCGCCTCCTTCACCAGGAGCGCGCATCCCATGTCATCCAGACCGAGCAGGCCGCCACTCGCGAACGCCAACGCATCGCCCGGGAAATCCACGACGTGGTGGCCCACTCGTTGAGCATCACCATGCTCCATCTCACCGGGGCCCGCCGCGCCCTCGAAGAGGATCGCGACGTCGACGACGCGGTGGAGGCCCTCGCCGACGCCGAGCGCCTGGGTCGTCAGGCAATGGCAGACATCCGGCGGACGGTCGGGCTGCTCGAGGTGAAACCGGCCGGAACGCGGCCCGAACCTGCCATCGGTGACATCCCGAATCTGGTCGAAGACTTTCGCCGCGCAGGACTCCAGGTTTCTTTCGAGATGCGAGGAGACCCGGGCGCGGTGAGCAGCGCGACCGGTCTCGGTCTCTATCGGATATCGCAGGAGTCCCTGGCCAACATCATCAAACATGCGCCGGGAGCCGACGCCGAGGTGACACTCTCGATCGCGCCGGAGTCGATCACGCTGGTGGTGCGCAATCCGACCGCTGTTCCCGCAGCACTACCCATGGACTCGAGTGGTTCGGGGGTGCGTGGAATGCGGGAGCGCGCCGAACTCCTCGGTGGCACGTTGCAGGCCGGCCCGGATCATCAGGGTTGGTCGGTGCGCGCCGAGATTCCTCTCCCGACCGACTCCTGCCCGCTGTCGCTCCGGCGTCGTACCCCGGAGCAGTCGTGACCGCCCCCGAGATCAAGGTGTTGCTCGTCGACGACCAAGAATTGGTGCGATCAGGGCTCCGGCGGATCCTGCGACGCAAGGACGGTTTCGTCATCGTTGCCGAATGCGCCGACGGCTCGGAAGTGCCCGACGCCGTGGCTCGCCACGCACCCGATGTCGTGCTGATGGACCTACGCATGAAGGGGGTAGACGGGATTACGGCCACCCGTGAGCTCCAGGCCGGTGATCGACCCCCGCCGGTATTGGTTCTCACCACCTTCGACGACGACGAACTGCTGTCCGGCTCACTGCGCGCAGGCGCCGCCGGTTTCCTTCTCAAGGATTCACCCGCCGAGGAATTGATTCGTGCCGTGCGAACGGTCGCGGAGGGAGGAGCCTGCCTCGATCCGGCGGTGACCGGCCGAGTGCTGACCACCTATCGCACCGCCGCCGGGCCCACCAACGGCGCGGGTCGCAGCGTCGACGAGCTGACGGCGCGGGAACTCGATGTGCTCGCGCTCATCGGCCGGGGATACAGCAACAGTGAGATCGGCCGCGCGCTGGGCATCTCGGGAGTAACCGTGAAGAGCCACATCGGGCACATCTTCGTCAAACTCGATCTTCGTGACCGCGCCGCCGCCATTGTCTACGCATTTGACCACGGCATCGTCACGCCCGGCCACGCAACTTGAACCGATGTCCAGTTGTGCCGGTCGAGGGCGTTCGGCTCTGTTGGGCGCGATCACAAGTGGCATTCGTCTTTTTGATGATGTACAACTAACGCCATGACCGAATGTGATCCAGCGCACACTTAACCGTGACCGCGGAATACGTCTATTTCCCCGTCATTGCAGTCGACCCGATCCGGAAAGGACCCCGGCGTGCACACCACCCACCACACCCCGCTTCCTGACGAGTCGACGACCTCACTGGTGCGCTCGGGCGCTTCGATAGCGCTCGGTGCAGCGGCAGCGGCAGCGGCACCCGCCGTGGTAGTGACCGGGTCCGCGCTTCTGGCCGGTGTCGCAGCGGTCGCGACCCTTGCCTGCGTCGCCGCCGCATCGGTAATGATCTGACCTTTCTTCCACCATCAACATCGCATCGACAGGACACCTACATTCGTGAGCCTTCCCGTTTCAGGATCAACGACCCATGCACGCTCGTCCCGCCGGGCGGGGTCGATCAGTACCGAGGAAATCAAGTTGCGTATCGAGGCGATGTTCGCCGGTGAACGCTCCGAGCCCCGACCGCTCCGGGGTGATCGCACCGCACCGGAGAGGATGGCGGTATGACCAACGTGGCACTGCTACTGGGCTTGTTGGCCAGTGCAATCGGCGGCCGCACGGTACTGCAGCGCGTCCTCACCAAGCCCAGCTCACGCCGGGCACCCGGTGCACTGTTCTACCCGAACGGGTGACGTCGACCGCCGACCTGATGCGGTTCCCGCAGGACTTCCCCGACCTGAACGACGATGAGGTCCTGCGCGGCGCCTAGTCATGAGTGGTCAGGTCGCGTCGCTGTGGTCGGTGCCGATCACGGCCCGAGCCGTGACGGCAACGGTGGGATTCAATGCCGTTGCATCGGTGCACCACCGCGACGCGATGGGCCGTTTGCGCAGTATCGCTGACAAAATCAAGCAGAATGCGTAGCACCGTTGAGTCGCCTGGTGGCATACTCCGCTACATGACGAGACTCGATCGGACCGACGCCCGCCTGCTCCTTGCGCTCTGTGATGTCCCTCGCGCGACCGGCGTGCAGTTGGCGTCTCTGTTGGGCATGGCACGTAACACTGTGCAGGCGAGGATGTCTCGGTGGGACGAGCAGAAGGTACTGGCGCCGGTCGACCGGTGCGTGGCGCCCCGGGATCTCGGCTATCCCTTGCAGGCCTTCGTCACTGCGGTGGTCGATCAACATCGTCTCGAGGAGGTCATCAACCACCTCAGAGACATCGCCGAGGTCACCGAGGTCGTCGGCATCTCCGGGGCTGCGGACCTCCACATCGGTGTAGTCGCCGTCGATGCCGATGATCTGTACCGGGTGGCCGGCCTCATTCTTGCCGTCCCTGGAATCGAACGTACGACGGTGTCGGTCGCGATGCGCGACGCCATTCCCTACCGAACCCGCCCGCTGCTCGAACGGATCGCCGGGGAGTCAGGGTGAGCGCCGACGAGGGCGGCCCGACCCCCACCGGCCTGGAATCGGCGGGTGCGAAGCCGCTTTCAAGGAATGGCCTCCCCGAATCGTGCCCTTGGCGTGAGCTCCGACCGCCCGTGTCCCGGCTCACAACACGACGGTAAGCTCGGTGTCGTGAGTGCGACCAGTTCGACGCCTGAGAGGCTCCTGGCTGTGGGTTCCGGTGTGAACCTCTCCCGGCACGCACAAGTGTTGAGCGAGGTGCACGACGCGGTACTGTCCGGGCAGAAGCCGCCCATGCCTCCGCGTGAGGTTGTCGCCAGGTCGTGGTCGCGACTTCAGGCCGAGGGTGTCAGCCCCGCCCGGTGTGAAGACGTCGTATTCGCGGACTGCTCCGAACTCGAGTCCCGCCGTACCCGAACTGCCCTCCGTTCGGTTCTTCCGGAGCTCCGGAGCACGTTGACCGAGGTGGCCGACGATGCGAAGTTCATCGTGGTGATCGCCGACACCGATGGGGTGGTGCTGTGGCGAGACGGTTCCCGCGCCGTGCGCAAGGCTGCCGATGCGCTCGGCTTCATGGAAGGTGCACGCTGGTCCGAGGACTTGGTCGGTACCAATTCCGTCGGCACCGCACTGGTCGAAGAGGCTCCGGTGCAATTATTTTCGGCCGAGCACTATGCGCGGTCGCACTCCGGTTGGTCGTGTACCGGGTCGCCGGTCCGCGATCCGCGGACGGGCAAGGTGCTCGGCGTGGTCGATATCAGCGGGTCGGCGATGTCGGTCCATCCGACCACCATGGCGCTCGTGCGAACTGCGGTGCGCTTGGCCGAGTCGACGTTGTGGCGAGAGCACACCGTCCAACTCGACAAGCTCCGTGCGCAAGCGGCGCCGGTGCTCGCCGCCGCCGGTGGGCCCGCACTCGTCGTGGACCGGCACGGCTGGGTTGTGGAAGCCGGCGGAATCGCTGTACCTGAACGGTTGGCGCCTCCGTGCGCCGAAAAGCCCTTACTGGTGCCGGGTCTGGGGTGGTGTGTGCCGGAGCCGCTCGGTGCGGGGTGGTTGGTGCGTCGCCGAGAGGATCGGGCAGACATCGACCTCGAGCTCGACCTCGGTGCGTCGCCCCGCGCGACGGTGCGCGGAGATGTGAACTGGACCCGGGCCTTGTCGCCGAGACACGCTCAGATTCTGCGTGTCCTCGCGGACGCAGGGCCCGGCGGTACTGACGCCGCCGCGATGAGCGAGGCGCTGTTCGGCGACCGTGACCACGTCGTCGCCGTCCGCGCCGAGATCTCCCGTCTCCGAAAAAGTCTGGGCCCGATATTGATTGCTCAGCCGTACCGGTTCGCGGATAATGTTCAGGTTCGGATGTTCGGCTGAGCTGTGGTGCGCACGGCCTGAATACGTGTGTCGACGAAGCTGCGTAGGTCCGCGCGGAGTTGGGGGTCGAGGTGCCAGCCGGCGGGACCGTCGAGAATTTCTCCGAGCCTGGCGATGTAGCCGGCGGGTGTCATACCGAATTCGACGAGGAGATCACCGGTGTTCCCACCCCCGTAAGGTAGCCAGCGGCGGGCGAACTCGAGGATCCGCGAGTCTTCGATGATGGAACGGTTACTCATGGGTGAGGCTCCTGACGGGTGGTGTGGTTGGCTGCGAGATGATGGAGTCGGTCCGCAATTTCGCGGCGGTGGTGGGCCATCGCCTGTGCGTACAGGCGGCCGGCCCGGTAGGAGGAGCGGACCAGTGGCCCGGCCATCACGCCGGCGAAGCCGATCTCTTCGGCGGTGGTGGAGTGCGCCACGAATTCCTCGGGCTTGACCCACCGCTCGACGGGGTGATGCCGCGGTGAGGGACGCAGGTACTGGGTGATGGTGATGATGTCGCAGCCGGCGTCGTGCAGGTCGTGCAACGCCTGGGTGACCTCGTCGGGGGTTTCGCCCATTCCCAGGATCAGGTTCGACTTGGTGACGAGTCCGTCCTCGCGGGCGGCGGTGATCACGTCGAGGCTGCGCTGGTAGCGGAAGGCCGGGCGGATGCGCTTGAAGATGCGGGGCACGGTTTCGACGTTGTGGGCGAGGACCTCGGGGCGGGTGGAGAACACCTCGGCGAGTTGCTCGGGTTTGGCGTTGAAGTCCGGGATCAGCAGTTCGACGCCGGTGCCGGGGTTGAGCTGGTGGATCAGGCGCACCGTTTCGGCGTAGAGCCAGGCGCCGCCGTCGGGGAGGTCGTCGCGGGCGACGCCGGTGATGGTCGAGTAGCGCAGGCCCATGGCCTGGACGGACTCGGCGACGCGGCGGGGTTCGTCGCGGTCGAGTTCGTCGGGTTTGCCGGTGTCGATCTGGCAGAAGTCGCAGCGGCGGGTGCATTGCTCACCGCCGATGAGGAAGGTGGCCTCGCGGTCTTCCCAGCATTCGTAGATGTTGGGGCAGCCGGCTTCTTCGCAGACGGTGTGCAGGCCTTCGCGTGTGACGAGGCTTTTGAGCTCGGAGTATTCCGGGCCCATCTTCGCTCTCGTCTTGATCCAGTTCGGCTTGCGTTCGATCGGGGTCTCCGCGTTTCGGATTTCCAGTCGAAGGAGTTTGCGGCCGGTCGGGGCCTGTGCGGCCTCGGTCGATGTTCGTGGTGTGGCAGTCACGTGTCGATTCCTGGGTGGTGGTTCCCGCCGAACCGCGGGGCAACCGCGGTTCGGCGGGTTTGCTACATGTTGATCGGGCGACCCAGCGCAGCCAGCACCGATTCGTGCATGGCCTCGGACAGCGTCGGGTGCGCGAAGATCACTTCCGCGAGGTCGTCACCGGTGGCCTCCAGCGATCGCGCGATGCCGAAGCCCTGGATCTGTTCGGTGACATCGGGACCGACCATGTGGGCGCCGATGAGCTCGCCGCTGTCGGCGTCGAAAATCGTCTTGACGAACCCGTCGGCCTCGCCGATGGCGAGCGCCTTGCCGGACGCCTGCAGATCGAACTGCCCGATCTGCAGGCGACGACCGGTGCCGCGCGCCTGGTCCTCGGTGAGCCCGAGGCTGGCCACCTGCGGCCGCGCGTACGTGCAGCCCGGCACGTAGTCCTTGTCCAACGGGATCACGTGCTCGGCACCCGCCAGCTTGTCGACACACAGCACACCTTCGTGGCTGGCCTTGTGCGCCAGACACGGACCGCCCGCGACGTCACCGATCGCGTAGACCCCGAAAGCGGTGGTGCGGCACCACTGGTCGGTGGTGACGAAGCTCCGGTCCACCTCGACTCCGATGTCCTCCAGCCCGAGGTCCTCGACGTTGCCCTGGATTCCGGCGGCGACCAGAACCCGGTCGACGGTAACTTCTTCCACCGTGCCGTCTGCCGACGTCACAGTTACCGCGACCGAATCCGTGCCGACCGTCAGGTCGGACACCGAGGCGCCGGTGCGAATCGTGATTCCTCGCTTTTCGAACTGCCGCCGCACGTGTGCGGCGACGGCGACGTCCTCGACGGGCATGATCTGCGGTGCCACTTCGACAAGTGTCACCTCGCTGCCGAGGTCCCGGTAGAGGCTCGCGAACTCGACACCGATGGCACCGGATCCGATGACCAGCAACGATTTCGGAAGTTCGGTCGGGACGAGGGCATCGAAGTAGGTCCAGATCCGTTCGCCGTCTGGGGTCACTCCGGGAATCGACCGCGGGCGAGCACCGGTGGCCAGGATGATGTGATCGGCCCGGTACTCGGTGGCCGGCTCCGACTCGTCCATTCCGGACCTGACGCCGACGACGCCCTTGTCGATCAGCTTGGCGGTGCCGGTGATCACGTCGACGCCGTTCTTCTTCATCAGGTAGCCGATGCCATCGGACAACCGGCCCGACACCCCACGGCTGAACTCGACGAGCTGTGTGATGTCGAATTCGATTCCGCTAGCGGTGAATCCGAGCGGTCGCAGGTTCGCCAGGGTATGTGCGACGTCGGCGCCGTGAAGTAGCGCCTTGGTGGGAATGCATCCCCAGTTGAGGCAGATGCCGCCGAGTCGGTCCCGTTCGATCACCGCTGTGCGGAGTCCGTGTTGAGCGGCGCGGATGGCGGCGACGTACCCGCCGGGACCGCTACCGATTACCAGGACGTCGTATTTGTCAGTCATCGTTGCTCCCTAGACCAGCATCAATGCCGGCGACTCGACAAAGCGCTGCAGCTCCTGTAGGAACGTAGCGCCGAGAGCGCCGTCGATCACCCGGTGGTCACAGGACAGGGTGACGGTGAGCATTGTGCGGGTCACCACCTGACCATCGACGACAACCGGGCGCGGTTGTCCGGCACCGACCGCGAGAATGGCGCCCTGCGGCGGGTTGATGATCGCGTCGAATTCGCGCACACCGAACATCCCGAGGTTCGAGACGGTGAACGTTCCGCCCTGGAACTCGTCGGGGCTCAGCTTCCCGGCCTTGGCCTTCGTCACCAAAGAGTGCACTTCCCCGGAGATTTCCGCGAGTGTCTTGCTCTCTGCACCCCGGACGATCGGCGTGATCAGGCCCGACGGGAGGGCGACGGCCACCGAGATATCCGCGCTCGCGTACCGCAGCACCGACTGCGCCGCTTCGTCGAACTGCACGTTGACATCGGGCATCTTGCGCAGCGCCGCCGCGCACGCTTTGACGACGAAGTCGTTGACCGACAACTTGACCGTGGGAACGGTCGCGTTGATCTGCTTGCGCAGTGCTAGGAGGTTGTCGATCTGCAGGTCGGCGGTGAGCCGGAAGTGCGGGGCGTTGCGCTTCGATTCCTGCAGTCGCCGACCGATCGCCTTGCGCATCGCGGTGAACGGAATGGTTTCGTATTCCGGTGCAGCCTGCGCGGCGCCCTCGTCAGCGAGGGGTGTGGTTACCGGATCCGGTAGTAGCCGAAACTTCCGTTCGGCTTCCCGGATGTCCGCTTCACAGACCCGGCCGCGGGATCCGGTTGCCCGGCAATCGTGCAGATTGATGCCGAGGGTTCTCGCCAGGCGCCGGGCCACCGGTGTGGCGTCGATCGTGCTGTCGTCCTGGGTGGAGCGGCCGGGCACACCCGAACGCGCCGGAGTGGGTGCTTGCGCGACGGTACCGCCCGCCGCACGGATCGCGTCCTGAACGTCCTGGACGGAAATCCGGCCCTCTCGACCACTACCCTCGACGAGTCCCAGGTCTACCGCCAGCTCGTCGGCCAGCCTGTGCGCGTGCGGGGTGGCGAACACATCACCCTCCGCCCGACCCCGCAGCGACTGCGGAACGGTCGTCGTCCCGCCCGCACTCGCTCCGGTGTGCCCGCCGGCAGCGGGCGCTGATTCCTGTGCCGCGGGTGCGGAGGGGGTGCGCTTGACATCCGGTTCGGCGGGTGTGGGCTGCCCGCCCGGGGACCGGTCGGACTCGGCGGGCACCGGTACCTGATCCGCCCCGATGCTGGTCAGCACCTGTTCGATCTCGGCATCGGACACGGCGGCCTCTGCCGATACCGCCAGCACCGCACCGACCGGCAATGTCTCACCCGGCTTGGCGACCACCCGCCGCAGCACGCCGTCGAACGGCGCCTCCAATTCGTTGGTGATCTTGCTGGTCTCGATCTCGCAGAGCAGGTCGCCCTTCGCGAAGGATGTTCCCTCCTCGATCAGCCACTCCGTCACGGTGCCCTCGTCCATGGACAGGCCCCATTTGGGAACTTCGATCAGTTTGATGTCACTCATGTCAGGCACTCACGACCTTGCGGATGGCTGCCTCGATACGGGCGGCGTTCGGCAGCCACGCCTGCTCGAGCACGGGAGAGAATGGCACCGGCGTGTGCGGCGGGGTGACCAACTCGATGGGGGCCTTCAACGAGCCGAACGCCTGCGTGGCGATCAGGGCGGCGACGTCGTGCCCGAATCCGCATCGGGCCGCGGATTCGTCGACGATGACCACCCGGCCGGTTGAAGCGACCGATTCGAGGATGCCCTCCTCGTCCAGCGGTGAGACGGTGCGGGGGTCGACGACCTCGACGGAGATGCCTTCGGTGGCGAGTTTGTCGGCGGCGGTATTGGCGGCATTGACCATGGCCGAGAGCGCGACAACCGTGACGTCGGTGCCTTCACGGGTGTAGTTGGCGACGCCGAACGCAATCGTGTACGGGGCGTCGGGCACCTCACCCTTGAGGTCGTACAGGGTCTTGTGTTCGCAGAACACGACCGGGTCGTCGTCGCGGATCGACTGGATGAGAAGACCTTTCGCGTCGTACGCGTTGGACGGTGCGACGACCTTCAGACCCGGGACGGCGGCGAACACGTTGTACGGGGACTGCGAGTGCTGGGCGGCTGCGGAAAATCCGGCACCGATCATGCCGCGCACCACCATTGGGGTGCGTGCCTTGCCGCCGAACATGTACCGGAATTTGGCGGCCTGGTTGTAGAGGGCGTCGTAGCAGACTCCGAAGAAGTCCATGAACATCAATTCCGCGACCGGGCGAAGTCCGGTGAGCGCGGCACCCGCGGCCATACCGATGATCGCCGACTCGGTGATCGGGGTGTCGATGACACGCTCGGAACCGAACTCCGTCCACAAACCTTTCGTCACACCGAGCACACCACCGAACGCTTCGACTTTCCCGGATTCGAGTTCCGGGTTGGTGCCCGCCTGGCCACCGCGCAGATCCTCACCGATCTGCACGACAGTCGCGTCGCGCTCCATCTCCTGGGCGAGTGCGGCCTTGATTGCTTCGCGATACGTCGTTTTCGACGTGGTCATCTCTGTTCTCACTCTCAGTACGACACGTAAACGTCGGTCAGAAGGTTTTCCACCGGGGGGTAGCTCGCGGCGCGCGCTTTCGCGACGGCGTCGTCGACCCGCGCTCGGGCATCGGCCTCGATCGCGTCGAGTTCCTTCGCGGAGACCTTCTTGCTGTCGTCGTGGTTGCGGAAATTGAGCAGCGGGTCCTTGGTCTGCCGGATCTCGGCCACCTGGTCCGCCGTGCGGTAGAGCTGCGCATCGCCCTCGAAGTGACCGTGCCAGCGGTGCGCGACGGCCTCGATCGTGGATGGTCCCCCACCGCCGCGAGCTCGCTCGACGGCCTCCCGCGTTGCCTCGTACACGGCGAAGAAGTCGGTGCCGTCGACCGTGGCCGCCGGCATGCCGAACGACGACGCCCGGTCCGCGATGCTCGGGGCGCCCACGGCGTAGTCGCGTCCGGTGGCCTCGCCGAATCCGTTGTTCTCGATCACGAACACGATCGGGAGGTCGAGAACCACGGCCATGTTCATGGCCTCGAACACGGTGCCCTGATTGGAACCGCCGTCTCCGGTGAACGACGCTGCGACGCCACCATTGCCGAGGGTCTTGGCGCTCAGCGCGGCTCCGATCGCAAGAGACGGGGCGCCGCCGACAATGGCGTTCGCTCCGAGCATGCCCACCGACAGGTCGGCGATGTGCATCGACCCGCCCTTGCCGTGGCAGAGCCCGTCGTCCTTACCGAAAATCTCTGCCATCATGCCGTGAAGGTCGCAGCCCTTGGCGATGCAGTGACCGTGCCCGCGGTGGGTCGACCCGATGTAATCGGTGTCCTCGAGGTTCTCGCATACTCCGACGGCAATGGCTTCCTGCCCCGAGTACAGGTGGATGAACCCGGGGATGTCTCCCGTGGCGTTCTCTTCGTGCAAACGGTCTTCGAACGCCCGGATCTCGGCCATCTTCCGATACGCGCTCAATAGTGCACTTTTGGTCAGCGCCATTGCTCTCCTCTGTTTCTGCGTTGGGGCCGCTGTTGCTGGGCCCGCCTCCGATTACGACGACGCTGCAACTTCGTTGTCGCCCGCGACCTCGTGTAACCCGGGTCATGAATGTAGGGCGATATGACGCACGCAATAAAGGTTGCAGCGGATTGCAATCAGGACGCCGCCCAGCCGAAGGAGGCGTCGGGGTGGTTCACACAGAGGCTGCCCAGGAGATCAGAACGAGACGGCGGCAGAACGCAGTGGCTCCGCGGAAAGGAGCCGTCGACCCCTTACGTCGAGGTGACGCGGAAGCGGAGTCCGAAGTTGTTCAGGGTCGGGGGCAGTGGCTGACCAGGCGTCAGTGCGGGGGTGGAGGTGAGCTGGAAGTCGGCGGCCTCCAGCATCAACGCCAGCACGGTGCTCGTCACGAACAACACGAGGTTGCGGCCCGGGCATTCGGCGGGGCCGGCGCTGAAAGGCACCAGTTCGGGGCGTGACTGCGCAGTCCCGTCGAGCCAGACCTCGGGCGCGAAGCCGTTGGCGAACGAGAACGTTCGGTCATCACGGTGGAAGGCGGGGGCGAGGATCATGAAGGCGGTACCAGCCGGAATGGTGAACTCGCCGTCGCCGGAACCCCACGTGGTGTCGCGGGTGGAGTCCCGCAGAATGGTCGGCGTCGTCGGCCACAACCGCACCGACTCGAGCACGCACGCGCGAAGATACGGGTACTGCTGGGGCACTGTCGTATCCCAGGCGGCAACCTCCTCGCGGGCGAGTCGACGCTGCTCCGGGTGTGTGGACAGCAGTGCCAGAGCGCGACTGGTGGCGATGCCGGCCGCATCGAAAGCGAAGAGCCAGTGCGGTATCTGGCCGACCGGGTCGATGGCCCCTCCGGCCGGTAGGGCGGCCAGGGAACTGACCACGGATCCACGCTCGGCCTTGTCGACGTAGGAGTACAGGCTTTCGATGAACCGATCACGGAGCTTGCGTGGCGGTGGAAGGAAATATGACCAATTGCCGTTGGCCCGAAGCTTGTGTAGCTGATCGGTGATCGCGTGGTCGTCGCGAGCCGACTTTCCCAGGACGATCTGGCGGACCATCCGCCACCACGTGCGGGTGAACTCGTCGCTGTCGAGTGTTCCCTTCGACTGCGCGGACGCCAGCAGGGCAGCAACCTCGTGCCGGATCACCTCGACCATCGGATCGGCCAGGTGATGCATCGCGTGTGAGGTGTCGAGAGCCTCCTCGTTGATGCGCCTTCGCTGCTGTCTAACGTATCCCTCCGAGATCAGTACGCCGTGCGGTTGGAAGGGCGAGAGTGCACCCTTCTTCTCCCGGTTGGCGGGATTGAACGGTTCGGGTGAGCCGTCGAGGACTCGACCCGCATCGTGGCCGGTCAACACGACTGCCAGCCGCCGCTTCGGAATCTGTAGTTGCAGCGGTCCCGGCCCATAGCGCTCCCGCAGCCGGCGCACGAAGGGCACGGTGGGCGCATCGGCGCCGAGTCGCCCCAGGACGGCCATCATCGACGGACGCCGCGCGATGACACCGGCAGCGATCGGGGTGAAGCCGAGTACTGCCGCGATGCGAAGTGCCTCGAGTCCCGAAACCGTCGGACCGCCGCCGGGGATGGCGGTCTCGGAGGCACGGTGCTCAACGTCTCGCGCGGTGTTGGTCGCCATGGAGGTCGTGGTACCCGCAGCCGTCATGGGTAAACAGAAGGGGCCGTCGCTCAGGGTCCGTCCGGGCAGGCACTGGCCACCGCGCCGAGTCACACCCCGGGGCATAGGAACTGACGTGCGCGGTTCCAGAAGGGGAAGACCTGGGGGCTGCCGGCCTCCGGATGGTCACGTCGAGCGAGTTCGACGAACTCGAGGATCGTCTTTCCCGACGTCTCCGAGAGTCGGCAGGCTTGGAGGCTCAGCTTCGCCGACGCCGCGAACCCGATGTCCCGCGCGTAGGGCCCGAGGTCGCTCGTATCGACGAAACTGTCGAGCCGTTCTCCCCACCGGTTGTACGAATACTGCAGGTCGAAGTCGCAACCCGGCGGAAAGAGTTCACGACAGGTCATCGGTCTACCGTCGATCATGAACGCCTTGTCCTCCATCGGCCGCGCGGCGGTGTCCTGCGGCGTCCGGGACGTGAAATAGAACAGGGCAACCGCCACTGCGCACAGTGCAAGCACCACCAGCAATGTCGACGCGAAACGCCTCATGGCCGTACCGTCCGTTCGATCGTCGTAGTTCGAGATCGTGTATCCATCCTGACGGATGTGAAGCGGCGCCGGTAGCGGTGCTCGACGCCGGTGCGGGCGCTCTGCTGGGCGGCCCCGGGTGGCGCGCTCCACCACCTCGTCCGTGCCGGATCATCGGCGAAAGCAACGCGATCCGGCCGTAGCCGGCCGGTAGCATCGGGTCCGTGACCGACGCGACCGCCCGTCCCAGCCGCCCCACCTCGCTGCGCGTCCTCGTCTACAGCGACGACCCGAACACACGTCGGCAGGTCGTGTCGGCTCTGGGTAAGCGTCCGCATCCCGATCTGCCCGATCTCGAGTACGTGGAAGTGGCGACCGGACCGGTGGTGATCCAGCACTTGGATGCGGGCGAAATCGACTTGGCCATCCTGGACGGTGAGGCATCCCCGGCCGGCGGCATGGGGATCGCCAAGCAGTTGAAAGACGAGATCGACCCGTGCCCGCCCGTACTCGTGCTGACCGGGCGAGCTGACGACGCGTGGCTGGCCAACTGGTCGCGGGCCGAGGCTGCGGTTCCTCACCCGATCGACCCCATCAGGCTCGGCGAGGCGGTCGTCGCGCTGCTCCGCACGCGTATCTCGTCTTAGGGTCGGCTCTCCGAACCTCGCTCCTCGGGGGCGGGTGCCATCAGTGCGTGAAATCCGCTTGACCTGCATCTTTGCCCTGTGATCTGCCCTGCGCGACCTGTCGTGTGACCGATGCGGCCCTGGGGAATTACACCCGCGTAAATCTCTGGGTAACTGCGGGCGCTGAAACCGAGACAAGATCGCCGAAACCGGTAGTCTGTGTCTCAACTCACATATCTACGCGCTGAGGGATTCTCGGCTCGAGGAGATGGGGTATCGCGGCCAGGCTTCGCAGGGAGGTGCTCAGCGTATGAACGTCTACGTGCCGATTCTCGTGCTCGGAGCAATTGCTGTCGCATTCGCGGTCGTATCGGTGATCTTGGCGTCGGTTGTCGGTCCGAAGCGCTACAACAGGGCCAAGCTCGACGCCTACGAATGCGGAATCGACCCCACGCCGCAACCGGTGGGTGGTGGCCGTTTTCCCGTGAAGTACTACCTGACCGCCATGTTGTTCATCATTTTCGATATCGAGATCGTGTTCCTTTATCCGTGGGCGATCCATTTCGATGCCCTCGGCTTCTTCGGTCTCGTTGCTATGGCTCTCTTCATTTTCAGCGCTGCGGTGGCCTACGTGTACGAGTGGCGGCGGGGCGGTCTCAGTTGGGATTAGGTGTCTTTTCGATCGCTCGCAGCGCTCGCATCTGACGGGCCGCGAAGCGGATGAATAGCGAAACCGGAAGTAGGAAGAGTCGGATATGGGTATCGAGGAGAAGGTGCCGAGCGGCTTTCTGCTGAGCACGGTGGAAGGTCTGGCCGGTTACGTACGGAAGGGCTCCCTGTGGCCCGCGACTTTCGGCCTGGCGTGCTGCGCGATCGAGATGATGGCCACCAGTGCCGGCCGGTTCGATATCGCCCGATTCGGGATGGAAGCATTCCGGGCGTCTCCGCGCCAGGCCGACCTGATGATCGTCGCCGGCCGGGTCAGCCAGAAGATGGCACCGGTGCTTCGCCAGATCTACGACCAGATGGCGGAGCCGAAGTGGGTGCTGGCAATGGGTGTCTGCGCCTCCTCTGGGGGCATGTTCAACAACTACGCCATCGTCCAGGGCGTCGACCACGTGGTCCCTGTGGACATTTATCTGCCGGGCTGCCCTCCGCGGCCGGAGATGTTGTTGCACGCCATCTTGAAGTTGCACGAGAAGATCCAGGAAATGCCGCTGGGCGTGAACCGTGAAGAGGCGATACGTGCGGCGGAGGAGGCCGCCCTGGCCGTCACTCCGACGATCGAGATGAAGGGCCTTCTCCGATGACCCCAGAAAGCAAACCGAGCCGTGTGGCGGTGTTGTGCTCGGCCCGCGGAGCCTGGACTGAGGAGCGAGGGAGCGAAGCGAGTGAGTGACGAGGGAAGGGTCCGCGATCCAGGCCGAGCACCTGCGAGCGCAGCGAGCCGTGTCTCAGCGAGGGAGCGTAGCGAGTGAGTGACGAGGGAAGGGTTCGCGATTCAGGCCGAGCACCTGCGAGCGAAGCGAGCCATGTAGCTGATGCACCCGCGAGCGAAGCGAGCCATGACTCTGAAGTAATCAGCGTTCGCCGCGGGATGTTCGGGGTGCGGGGCAGTGGGGATACGTCGGGGTATGGGCGGTTGGTGAGTCCGGTGGCGTTGCCGGGCAGTTCTCCTCGCCCGTTTGGTGGGTATTTCGATGAGGTGGCGGATGCCCTCGGGGCGGCGTTGGCGGAGCGGGGTGTGGGGGAGGCGATCGAGCGGGTTGTCGTTTTCCGGGATGAGTTGACGTTCCATGTTCGCCGGGAGTTTTTGCCGGAGGTGGCTCGGGCGTTGCGGGATGATCCGTCGTTGCGTTTCGAGTTGTGTTTGGGGGTCAGTGGGGTGCATTACCCGCAGGAGGTGGGTCGGGAGCTGCATGCGGTGTATCCGTTGATGTCGATTACGCATAATCGCCGGGTCCGTGTGGAGGTGGCGATGCCGGATGCGGATCCGCATGTGCCGTCGTTGTATGGGGTGTATCCGACGAATGATTGGCATGAGCGGGAGGCGTTCGACTTCTTCGGCATTGTGTTCGATGGTCATCCGTCGTTGACTCGGATCGAGATGCCTGATGACTGGTCGGGTCATCCGCAGCGGAAGGACTATCCGCTGGGCGGTATTCCTGTGGAGTTCAAGGGTGCGGAGATAGCGCCGCCCGATGAGCGGAGGGGGTACAACTGATGGGCGAGGGTACGGCGCGGAGGGAGCGACCGGAGGTGATGGTCACTGTCGCGGGGCAGGATTGGGACGAGATTCTCGCGGCGGCGAGGGTGCCTGCGGAGGGTACGGCGCAGGGGACGGGCGAGGAGCGGATCGTCGTCAACATGGGGCCTCAGCATCCCTCTACGCATGGTGTTTTGAGGCTCATCCTGGAGATCGAGGGTGAGACGGTCACCGAGGCGCGCTGTGGAATCGGCTACTTGCACACGGGGATCGAGAAGAACCTGGAGTACCGCAATTGGACTCAGGGTGTCACGTTCGTGACGCGGATGGATTATTTGTCTCCGTTTTTCAATGAGACGGCGTACTGCCTGGGTGTGGAGAGGTTGCTGGGGGTCACCGACGAGATCCCGGAGCGGGCCACGGTTGTCCGGGTGATGCTGATGGAACTCAACCGCATTTCGTCGCATTTGGTGGCGTTGGCGACGGGTGGCATGGAATTGGGTGCCGTCACCGCGATGTTGTTCGGTTTCCGTGAGCGGGAGCTGATCCTCGATGTTTTCGAGACCATCACCGGGCTTCGGATGAATCATGCTTTCATCCGACCGGGTGGGCTGGCGCAGGATCTTCCGGCCGGTGCTGTCGAGAAGGTTCGTGAGTTGCTGACGGTGCTGCCGTCACGGATTCGGGACATGGAGAACCTGCTCAACGAGAACCGGATCTGGAAGGCCCGCACCGAGGGGATCGGCTATTTGGATCTCACGGGTTGTATGGCGCTGGGGATCACCGGTCCGATGCTTCGTGCCACCGGCTTGCCGCACGACCTGCGGAAGTCGGAACCTTACTGTGGGTACGAGAATTATGAGTTCGACGTCTGTACCCATACCGGTTGTGATGCGTACGGCCGGTATCTGATTCGGGTGGACGAGATGAAGGAGTCGCTCAAGATCGTCGAGCAGTGCCTCGACCGGTTACGCCCCGGCCCCATCATGATCGAGGACAGGAAGATCGCCTGGCCGGCGGATCTGGCGTTGGATCGTGACGGATTGGGAAACTCCACCAAGCACGTGCGCAAGATCATGGACACTTCGATGGAGGGGTTGATCCACCATTTCAAGTTGGTGACCGAGGGTTTCCGGGTGCCGCCCGGCCAGGTCTATGTGGCGGTGGAATCGCCGCGAGGAGAACTGGGTGTGCACATGGTCAGCGACGGCGGCACCCGCCCGTATCGGGTGCACTACCGAGACCCCTCGTTCACCAACCTGCAGGCGGTGGCCGCCATGTGTGAGGGCGGCATGGTGTCGGACGTGATCGCCGCGGTCGCCAGCATCGATCCCGTCATGGGCGGAGTGGACCGATGAGCTCCTTGCCGAGAAGCCAGAGCCCGGCGCCCGCGACCGCAGCAAGCAAGAGCGCACCGGTGTTCATCGAGTTCGGACCACGGCCCGAGGAGAACAACCAACTCGTGTGGCCGGGTGCGCGGGAGAGTTATCCGCCGGAGGTGCGGGCCAGGCTGGACGGAGAGGCCGCGGAGATCATCGGCCGCTACCCGAAGCCCGGGGCGGGGCCAGGAGAGCGACCTCAGAACACTGCCCGGTCCGCGTTGCTGCCCCTGCTGCACCTGGTGCAGGCGGAGGACGGGTACATCAGTCCGGCGGGTGTGGACTTCTGCGCCGATCAGCTCGGTCTCACCGGGGCGGAGGTGGCGGCGGTGGCCACCTTCTATTCGATGTACCGGCGCTCTCCGACCGGCGACTACTTTGTCGGGGTCTGTACCAACACGTTGTGCGCGATCATGGGCGGTGACGCGATCCTTGCGGCGCTCGAGGATCACCTCGGTGTGCGACCGGGTGAGACGACGCCGGACGGCAAGGTCACGGTGGAGCACATCGAATGCAACGCGGCCTGCGACTTTGCTCCTGTCGTGATGGTCAACTGGGAATTTTTCGACAACCAGACCCCGGAGTCGGCCCGCACGCTGGTGGATTCGCTGCGATCCGGTGAGAAGGTGACACCCAGCCGGGGAGCGCCGCTGTGCACGTTCCGCGAGACGGCTCGCGTGCTCGCCGGATTCCCCGATGAGCGACCGGGAGCGTTGGAAGCCGGCGGCGGCGCCGGCCCTGCCACCCTGGCGGGGTTGCACGTCGCCCGAGAACTCGACATGGATGCGCCGTCCCCGCCGGCCGGGCCATCGGGGTCGGGGCCGCACGCCGAGATCGGCAAGCCATTGGCGACGGAGTCGACGAAGGACAAGCCGGCTCCCGCACCGTCCGAGCCGACGCCGCCGCACCAATCCACCTCCGGGACCGACCCGACACGCAAGGGAGACTGAGGTGCCGCTGACTCCTGTCCTCAGCCGGTACTGGGACGACCCCCAGTCCTGGACTCTCGACACTTACCACCGCCACGACGGGTACGAGGCGCTGCGCAAAGCGCTGAAGATGCAGCCGGACGAGGTCATCGACACGATCAAGGACTCGGGACTGCGGGGTCGTGGTGGCGCCGGATTCCCGACCGGGGTGAAGTGGGGTTTCATTCCGCAGGACGACGCCAAACCGCACTATCTGGTGGTCAATGCGGATGAGTCCGAGCCCGGCACCTGCAAGGACATTCCGTTGATGCTGGCCACCCCACATGCACTCGTCGAGGGCGTCATCATCGCCGCGTACGCCATTCGCGCCAGTCACGCCTTCATCTATCTGCGCGGTGAAGTGGTGCCTGTGCTGCGTCGCCTGCAGGCCGCGGTATCCGAGGCGTACGCCGCCGGGTACCTGGGCCGCAACATTCTCGGCAGCGGGTACGACCTCGACCTCGTCGTCCACGCGGGCGCCGGCGCGTACATTTGCGGTGAGGAAACTGCTCAGCTCGATTCTCTGGAAGGCCGTCGCGGACAACCCCGTTTGCGTCCCCCATTCCCCGCTGTGGCCGGGTTGTACGCCTGCCCGACGGTCGTCAACAATGTCGAATCGATCGCGAGCGTGCCGCCGATTCTGCAGAACGGGGTCGAGTGGTTCCGTTCGATGGGCACCGAAAAGTCACCCGGTTTCACTCTTTATTCGCTGTCCGGACACGTCAGCCGGCCCGGGCAGTACGAGGCGCCGCTCGGCATCACGTTGCGGGAGCTCTTGGAATATGCGGGGGGAATGCGCGCCGGGCATCAGTTGAAATTCTGGACCCCGGGTGGTTCGTCGACCCCGATGTTCACCGACGAGCACCTCGACGTTCCGCTCGACTACGAAGGTGTGGGTGCTGCGGGATCGATGCTCGGCACCAAGGCTTTACAGCTGTTCGACGAAACCACCTGTGTGGTGCGCGCGGTGCTGCGCTGGACCGAATTCTATGCCCACGAATCATGCGGTAAGTGCACGCCCTGCCGGGAAGGTACTTACTGGCTGGTGCAGATTTTGCAGCGTCTCGAAAGTGGGGGAGGTTCCGAGACCGACCTCGAGAAGTTGCTCGACATTTCCGACAACATCCTCGGAAAGTCGTTCTGTGCCCTCGGTGACGGAGCGGCAAGCCCGATCATGTCTTCCCTGAAGTACTTCCGGGACGAGTATCTCGCGCACTTCGAACAGGGCGGCTGCCCATTCGATCCGCACCAGTCAACTCTCATGGCAGGAGTTCCCGCGTGACAGCCCAAGTGCCTGCGAGCGCAGCGAGCAAAGACGCACCCCCGGTGAACGAGGTGAGCCTTGTCATCGACGGTGTCGATCTGAGCGTTCCCAAGGGCACGTTGGTAATTCGTGCCGCCGAGCTGGCCGGTATCCAGATTCCGCGATTTTGTGATCACCCGCTGCTCGATCCGGTGGGCGCCTGCCGTCAGTGTCTGGTCGACGTGGAGGGGCAGCGGAAGCCGTTGGCCTCCTGCACGACCACCGTCACCGACGGCATGGTGGTTCGCACTCAGCTCACCTCGGCTGCCGCAGACAAGGCGCAGAAGGGTGTGATGGAGTTGTTGCTGATCAACCATCCGCTCGACTGCCCGGTCTGCGACAAGGGCGGCGAGTGTCCTCTGCAGAATCAGGCCATGTCGAACGGGCGTACGGAGTCTCGTTTCGAAGAAGTCAAACGCACCTTTCCCAAGCCGATTCCGCTGTCCTCGCAGGTGTTGCTGGACCGGGAGCGGTGCGTGCTCTGCGCCCGGTGCACGCGTTTCTCCCAACAGGTTGCCGGCGATCCGTTCATCGAACTTCAGGAGCGGGGTGCGCTACAGCAGGTCGGCATCTATGCCAAGGAACCGTTCGAGTCGTATTTTTCCGGCAACACCGTACAGATTTGTCCGGTCGGTGCGCTGACGGGTGCCGCATACCGGTTCCGGGCGCGTCCGTTCGACCTCGTCTCCAGCCCGAGTGTCTGCGAGCACTGCTCGAGCGGTTGCGCGCAGCGCACCGACCATCGCCGGGGCAAAGTGCTACGACGGCTGGCCGGTGACGATCCGCAGGTCAACGAGGAATGGAACTGTGACAAGGGGCGGTGGGCCTTCACCTACGCCACCGAGCGCGACCGTCTCACTACCCCATTGGTTCGCGATGACACGGGTGCTCTGGTGCCGGCCTCGTGGCCGGAAGCCCTTTCCTTCGCCGCCCGGGGGCTGGCGGCCGCGCGCGGAAATGCGGGGGTTCTCGTCGGCGGGCGAGCCACGGTAGAAGACGCGTACGCCTACGCGAAATTCGCGCGGGTCGCACTCGATTCGAATGACATCGACTTCAGGATCCGCGCGCATTCGGCAGAAGAGGCCGAGTTCCTGGCGGCACGGGTCGCGGGCCGCGGACTGGAAGTGACCTACGACGATCTGGAGAAAGCACCGGCCGTCCTGCTCGTCGCGTTCGAGCCCGAAGAGGAGTCGCCCATCATCTTCTTGCGGCTCCGCAAGGCCGTACGCAGGAGCGGGCACAGCGTGTACTCGATTGCGCCCTTCACCACCCGCAGTCTGACGAAGATGTCGGGCCGGTTGCTGCGTGCGGTGCCGGGAGAGGAGGCGGCGTTGCTCGACGCGCTCGTCTCCCACCCGGAGACGAGACTCGACGAACAGGGCGCGGCACTCGCGGCGGCGTTGCGCCAACCCGGTGCGGTCATCCTGGTCGGTGAGCGCCTGGCGACCGTTCCCGGTGGGCTTTCCGCCGCCGCGCGCCTCGCCGATGCCACGGGAGCTCGCCTGGCGTGGGTGCCGCGGCGGGCCGGTGAACGGGGTGCGGTCGACGCAGGCGTCCTGCCCACACTCCTGCCCGGGGGTCGGCCTCTCGACGATCCGGAGTCCCGTCGACAGGTGGCGGAAATGTGGAACGTGCCCGAACTGCCGTCGACTCCCGGTCGTGGAACAGCAGAGATTCTGGCCGCGGCGGCAGCCGGCACGCTCGGTGCACTGGTGATCGCCGGGGTAGAGGTCAGCGATCTGCCCGATCCGCGGGCCGCCCTGTCGGCCGTCGAGGCGGCGGACTTCGTCGTCAGTCTGGAATTGCGCAGCAGCGAGGTGACCGAACGGGCGGACGTGGTCTTCCCCGTGGCACCAGTGGTGGAGAAACCGGGCACCTTCCTCGACTGGGAGGGCAGGCCGCGCGTGTTCGAGGCGGCTCTGCGCGGGACAGGGGCCATGCCCGACCAACGGGTCCTCGATGCCCTCGCTTCCGAGATGAACATCCGGCTCGGACTGCCTGATGCTGCGGCGGCACGCGCGGAACTGGGGCGGCTCGACCGCTGGGACGGGGAACGACCGGCCGGGCCCGCCTATTCTCCGCGGGCGACGCCCCAGGCCGGACCCGGTGAAGCGGTTCTGGCGAGTTGGCGGATGCTCCTCGATTCCGGACGTCTGCAGGACGGGGAACCCCATCTGGCCGGGACCGCTCGAACACCGGTTGTCCGGTTGTCGGCCGCGTCGGCCGCCGAAATCGGTGCCGCCGAGGGTTCCTCGGTAACCGTGAGCACCGACCGGGGATCGGTCACCCTCCCGCTGGTTGTCACGGATCTGCCCGATCGAGTGGTGTGGCTTCCCCTCAACTCGCCGGAATCCGCAGTCTTCCGGCAACTCGCAGCCCCGATGGGAAGCGTCGTCCGCGTCGCGAACGCCGTCGGTGCCGAGGCGACCCGGTCGTCGCCGATGAATGCGCCCGAGGAGGTCTCGTGACCGTTCTGTCGCTCGACTATCCCGACCCGACGTTGTTCGGCCACGACCCGTGGTGGCTGACCCTCGGGAAGGCCCTCGCCGTCTTCGTGTTCCTCATCCTGACTCCGCTGGTCGCGATCCTCGCCGAGCGCAAGGTCATGGCCCGGATGCAGATGCGGATCGGCCCCAATCGGGTGGGACCCGGCGGCATGCTGCAGAGCCTCGCCGACGGGGTCAAGCTGGCGCTGAAGGAGGGCATCACCCCGAAAGGCGTCGACAAGCCTATTTATCTGCTTGCGCCGATCATCGCCGCGGTGCCCGCGTTCATGGCCTTCGCCGTCATCCCGTTCGGCCCGGAAGTCTCGATCCTCGGCCACCGCACGGCACTTCAGCTGACCGACCTCCCCGTGGCCGTCCTCTACGTCCTGGCGGTCACCTCGGTCGGCGTCTACGGGATCGTCTTGGCCGGGTGGGCGTCGGGCTCCACGTACCCACTGCTCGGTGGGCTGCGCTCGACCGCGCAAGTGATCTCGTACGAGATCGCGATGGCGCTGTCGTTCGCCGCCGTGTTCCTGCATGCGGGCACAATGTCCACGTCGGGGATCGTGGCAGCGCAAGACCGCATCTGGTACGTATTTCTCTTGCTCCCTTCGTTTCTCATCTATGTCACCTCGATGGTGGGTGAGACGAACCGCGCCCCGTTCGACCTGCCCGAGGCCGAGGGCGAACTCGTCGGCGGATTCCACACGGAGTACTCCTCACTGAAATTCGCCATGTTCATGCTCGCCGAATACGTGAACATGGTGACGGTGTCAGCGCTCGCCACCACCTTGTTCCTCGGTGGCTGGCATGCGCCGTGGCCCTTCAACATGTGGGACGGCGCCAATTCGGGCTGGCTGCCCGTGCTGTGGTTCACCCTGAAGGTCTGGGGATTCCTGTTCGTGTTCATCTGGTTGAGGGGCACGCTTCCGCGACTGCGCTACGACCAGTTCATGAACATGGGCTGGAAGATACTGATACCGGTGTCGCTGGTGTGGATCATGATCGTCGCGACGGTGCGGGCCTTCCGCAACGAAGGGTACGACTTTTGGCCGGTCGCTCTCGTCACCGCCGGCGTGATCCTCGGGCTGGTGGTACTCGCCATGTTGTGGAATCGGCTCCGCCGCAGGCAAACCCGTGTACCCGACCGCGATGTGACGCGCCGAGCCGGAGAAGACGTTCCTGCGGCCAGCTCGTTCGACCCCATGGCCGGTGGTTTCCCGGTGCCGCCGTTGCCCGGCCAGCGCTCACCGGTGCCCCCACGCACCCCCGTCACCGTGGGTCGTTCCGCAGGCTCCGCTCGAATGAACAGGGAGGACAGCGATGTCTAAGTTCCTCGACCCCATTGCCGGTTTCGGAGTGACGTTCTCGACGATGTTCAAGAAACCGAATACCGAGTACTACCCGGAGGAGAAGACCCCGACCGCTCCCCGCTACCACGGCCGGCACCAGCTCAACCGTCACCCGGACGGGTTGGAGAAGTGCATCGGGTGCGAACTGTGCGCCTGGGCGTGCCCCGCCGACGCCATCTATGTGGAGGGTGCCGACAACACGGAGTCGGAGCGTTATTCGCCGGGTGAGCGGTACGGCCGGGTATATCAGATCAACTACCTGCGCTGCATCGGTTGTGGGCTCTGCATCGAAGCATGCCCCACACGGGCGTTGACGATGACCAACGAATACGAGATGGCCGACGACAACCGGGCCGATCTCATCTACGACAAGGACCGGCTACTCGCGCCCCTCCAGCCGGACATGACGGCCCCGCCGCACCCGATGGCTCCCGGCACCACCGCGGAGGATTACTACCGCGGCACCGTGACGGCGTCGGCGTCCGCAGACACGCCTGCCGCGGAAGCCGAAGACGACGAACAGCAGGTCGAGGTGAGCGAGACGATCAGGAAAGAAGAGGCGCGGTGGTGACTTCCCTGTCTTCCGCCATCCTGGCCGCGGAGCCCCTCACCCGGACGTCGACGGGGGAGGCCGTCCAATTCTGGATCCTCGGCGCGGTGGTGGTCATCGGTGCTGTCGGAATGGTCATTGCGCCGAAGGCGGTGTACTCGGCCATCTTCCTAGCCATGACGATGATCATCCTGGCCATCTTCTACATCGCCCAGGGCGCATTGTTCCTCGGGGTCGTGCAGGTCGTGGTCTACACCGGCGCCGTCATGATGCTGTTCCTCTTCGTGCTCATGCTCGTGGGCGTCGACTCGTCCGACTCGCTGGTCGAAACGATACGAGGCCAGCGGACCGCCGCGATAGCAGCGGCAATCGGGTTCGGACTCCTCCTGATCGGCGGCCTCGGCAATGCGTCGACGCAGTGGGCGCGCTCGGCCGAAGGGCCCGGCTTCACCGATCTGGAGCAGGCCAACGCCGGCGGGAACGTCGAGGGCCTCGCCGAGCTGATCTTCCTGCAGTACGTATGGGCGTTCGAACTGACCGGTGCATTGCTGATCACCGCAACCATCGGCGCCATGGTGCTGGCGCATCGCGAGCGGTTCGACACCCGTAAGGGGCAGCGCGAGTTGTCGCAGGACCGATTTCGTCGATGGGCGGAACGGACTGTCGGCGACACCCCCGACGCCCACGTCACCCCCCTGCCGAGTCCGGGTGTCTACGCACGGCACAACGCCGTCGACATGCCGGCCCTGCTGCCGGACGGTTCGTATTCACCTCTGTCGGTCAGCCGGGTGCTTCACCAGCGCGGACGTCACCCCATCGGAGCCGTGCCCGAAGAGAACCACGGCGAGGGGATCCCGCCGGCACAGTCCACAGCGTTCGGTGAGGAGGGCACACGATGAACCCGGAAAACTACCTGTATCTGTCCGCCCTGCTGTTCACGATCGGCGCGGCGGGGGTGCTTCTCCGTCGCAACGCCATCGTCGTGTTCATGTGCATCGAGTTGATGCTCAACGCCACCAACCTGGCCTTCGTCACCTTCTCCCGGATGCACGGCAACCTCGACGGGCAAGTCTTCGCGTTCTTCACCATGGTCGTCGCAGCGGCCGAAGTGGTGGTCGGACTGGCGATCATCATGACCATCTTCCGCTCGCGCCGATCGGCCTCGGTCGACGACGCCAACCTGCTGAGGTACTGACATGAGTGGGGGGATTGCGTCTCTGGTCTGGCTGCTGCCCGCACTACCGCTCTTCGGCGCTGCCGTCTTGCTCTTGACAGGCCGCCGCAGCAACAGGTGGGGACACCTGCTCGGGTGCGGGACCGCGCTGGCCGCCTTCGTGCTGGGGCTTGCGCTCTTCGTCGACATGCTGGGCGCGGACGAAGCCGATCGTGCGGTACACCAAAACCTGTTCAGCTGGGTTCCCGTGGCCGGCCTGCAAGTGGACTTCGGACTCCAACTCGACCAGCTGTCCATCTGTTTCGTGCTGCTGATCACCGGCGTCGGTTCGCTGATCCATATCTATTCCATCGGATACATGGCCCACGGCCCCGACCCCGCCGGCCGCACCACCGGCCCCGCGCCTAACCACCTCGGGCACTCCGCCGGCTCCGCGCCCAACCACCTCGGGCACTCCGCCGGCTCCGCGCCTGGTAGACGCCTGTTCTTCGCCTACCTCAATTTGTTCCTCGCCGCGATGCTCCTGCTGGTGCTCGCCGACAATTACCTCGGCCTGTATGTGGGCTGGGAGGGCGTCGGTCTCGCGTCCTATCTGCTCATCGGCTTCTGGCAGTACAAGCCGACGGCAGCGACCGCCGCGAAGAAGGCTTTCGTGGTCAACCGGGTGGGCGACATGGGGTTGGCCGTCGCGATGATGATCATGTTCGCGACCTTCGGCACGATCTCCTTCGCCGGGGTCTTCGGCGGCGCGGAGGCTGCGGGTCAGAACATCACCACAGCAATCGGATTGACGCTTCTCCTCGCCGCCTGCGGCAAGTCGGCGCAGCTGCCGCTGCAATCGTGGCTCGGCGACGCCATGGAGGGACCCACCCCCGTGTCGGCACTCATCCACGCTGCCACCATGGTCACCGCCGGTGTCTACCTCATCGTCCGGTCCGGGCCGATCTTCGACCTGGCCCCCACCGCTCAATTGGCCGTCGTCACCGTCGGAGCCGCCACCCTGCTGTTCGGGGCGATTATCGGATGCGCCAAGGACGACATCAAGAAGGCGCTGGCCGCCTCCACCATGAGTCAAATCGGATACATGGTGCTGGCCGCCGGACTCGGTCCGGCCGGGTACGCATTCGCGATCATGCTGCTGCTGGCCCACGGCTTCTTCAAGGCCGGACTGTTCCTCGGAGCCGGATCGGTGATGCACGCCATGAACGACGAGACCGATATGCGCCGCTACGGAGGACTCCGCAGCGTCATGCCGATCACCTTCGCAACGTTCGGTCTCGGATACCTGGCGATCATCGGAATTCCGCCTTTCGCCGGATTTTTCGCCAAGGACCCGATCATCGAGGTGGCCTTCGCTGCCGGGGGCGTCAAGGGCGTGATCCTCGGGACCGCTGCACTGCTCGGCGCCGGAATCACTGCCTTCTACATGACCCGAGTCATGCTCCTGACGTTCTTCGGGGATCGGCGTTGGGCGGCCGACGCACATCCGCACGAGTCGCCCCGGGTCATGACGATTCCGATGATCGTCCTCGCGGTCGGTTCGGTCGGTTCCGGTGCGGCACTGGCGATCGGGTCGTCGTTGGTGAACTGGCTGGAGCCGGTCGTCGGCGCTCACCACGAGGAAGCGGCGATTCCGGTGTGGATGATGACCGTCCTCATCTTGGTGGTCGTCCTCGCCGGTGTTGCCGCGGCCTATCGGCAATATGCCGCAAGGGAAGTGCCCGACACCGCGCCGGTGGCGGTGTCCCCGCTGACCGTCGCCGCACGCAACGATCTTTACGGTGACACGGTCAACGAGGCGATGGTGATGCGCCCCGGCCAGCACCTGACCCGACTACTGCTGTACTTCGACAACAAGGGCGTCGACGGGGTCGTCAACGGCTTCGCCGCCGCAGTGAGTGGTGGGTCGGGGTTGATCAGGCGCCTGCAGACCGGGTTCGTCCGGTCGTACGCACTGTCAATGTTCACAGGTGCGGCACTTGTGGTCGCCACGATGATGCTGGTGAGGCTGTGGTGAACAACTTTCCCTGGCTGACGGTCCTGTGGCTGCTCCCGATGGTCGGCGCCGGTGTCGTTCTGGCGATACCTGCGCCCAGACGGCACCTCGCCAAGTCGATTGCCCTGGGTGTTTCGGTAGCCGTTCTCATTCTCGCGTGCGGGCTCGCGGCCGGATTCGATGCGGGCGGCGAGCAGTACCAGTTCGTCGAGTCCCATTCGTGGATACCGGCATTCGGTACCGGATACACCCTGGGCCTGGACGGCATCGCGCTTGTGCTGGTGTTGTTGACCGCGGTGCTGGTACCGCTGCTGCTCCTGGCGGGCTGGAACGACGGCCACGACGCCCCCGACTACACGCAGCGGCGGGTGGCCCATACGTACGTGGCGCTGATCCTGATGGTCGAGGCGATGGTGCTCGTGTCGTTCACCGCCCTCGACATCCTGCTCTTCTACGTGTTCTTCGAAGCGATGCTCATCCCGATGTACTTCCTCATCGGGGGCTTCGGCGGGGCACGCCGCTCGTATGCCGCGGTGAAGTTCCTGTTGTACAACCTGTTCGGTGGCCTGATCATGCTCGCCGCAGTGATCGGCCTGTATGTCGTGACCGCCGACGGGGGCACCGGAACTTTCGACTTCAGAGAGGTCCTGGCAGCCGCATCTGCGGGGGAACTCGGTGCCGACCCCGCCGTGCTCAATGCCCTGTTCCTCGGGTTCATGTTCGCCTTCGCCGTCAAGGCGCCGCTGTGGCCGTTCCACTCCTGGCTCCCCGACGCGGCTGTGGAGGCGACACCGGCGAGCGCGGTGCTGATGATGGCCGTCGTCGACAAGGTGGGCACCTTCGCGATGTTGCGGTACTGCCTCCAACTCTTCCCCGAGGCGTCCGCGACGTTCGCGCCACTGATCGCCACGCTGGCGGTCATCGGGATCCTCTACGGTGCGGTGCTGGCCATCGGCCAGACCGACATGATGCGACTGATCGCGTACACGTCGATCTCGCATTTCGGGTTCATCATCCTCGGCATCTTCGCCATGACCAGTCAGGGCCAGGCAGGCTCGACGCTGTACATGGTCAACCACGGAATCTCTACTGCCGCATTGTTCCTCATCGCCGGATTCCTGATCTCCCGCCGCGGCACGCGCCTCATCGACGCCTACGGCGGCGTGCAGAAGGTGGCACCCGTTCTGGCCGGTACCTTCCTCGTCGCCGGCCTCGCGACGCTGTCCCTGCCCGGGCTGGCACCGTTCGTCAGTGAATTCCTCGTCCTCGTCGGCACGTACCCGCGCTACCAGGTTGCCGCCGTATTCGCGGCCGGTGCACTCGTCCTCTCCGCCGTCTACGTGCTGTGGCTGTACCAGCGGATGATGACCGGTCCGATCACCGAGGACAACGAGAAGGTTCCGGACCTCGTGCCCCGTGAACTCGCTGTGGTCGCACCCCTCATCGCTCTCCTGATCATCCTCGGTGTGTATCCCAAGCCCGCCCTGGACGTGATCACCCCCGCCGTCGGTCAGATCCTCACGACGATCGACCGGCAGGACCCGGCGCCCACTGTTCCCACCGACCCCCGCAGCGGCTCCGTAGCGGAGCAGGCACCGGACGGAGGTACTCACCCATGAGTGCTCGTGCATATTGGGTCGGGCGTTCCGACACCTTCCTCGCCCAGAGCCCGGCGCTGCCCACTCCGGACATCGAGTACGGCCAGCTTTCCCCGATGCTCATCGTGTTCGGCGTCGCAGTGGCCGCCGTGCTCGTCGAGGCCTTCCTGCCGCGCCGGGCCCGGTACACGAGTCATCTCGTTCTCAGCCTCGGTGGTCTCGCGGCGGCGTTCGTCGCTGTCGTCCTGCTCGCGGGAACACGGAGCTCCGCGGTCATGGGCGCCGTGATCATCGACGGACCCACCCTGTTTCTGCAGGGAACCATTCTGCTGGTCTCGATTCCGGCAATCCTGCTGATTGCCGAGCGAGGTCTCGACCGGATGCGGATGTCGGCCGGTGTGGCGGTGAGTGCCGGCCGGTCGACTGCCGACGACGACGTGGTGGCGGATGCCTTCGCCCCTCAAGCGGCGGCCCTTCCCGGGAGCGCTGCCGAACGGGAGGCCGAGGAGGCGGGCGCCGCCCAGACCGAGGTCTTCCCCCTCACGCTGCTCGCGATAGGCGGGATGCTGCTCTTTCCGGCCGCGGGCGACCTTCTCACCATGTTCGTCGCCCTGGAGGTGCTGTCGCTGCCGCTGTACCTGCTGTGCGGACTGGCCCGCCGCCGTCGCCTGCTGTCCCAGGAGGCCGCGCTCAAGTATTTCCTCCTCGGCGCCTTCTCCTCGGCGTTCTTTCTCTATGGAGTGGCACTGCTCTACGGCTACGCCGGGACCGTCCGACTGGCGGGAATCGCCGATGCCGTCGCCGACCGTTCCGGTAACGAGGGGCTGGCCCTGATCGGCACCGGACTGCTCGCCGTCGGCTTGTTGTTCAAAATCGGTGCGGTGCCGTTTCATTCGTGGATACCGGACGTTTACCAGGGTGCTCCTACCTCGATCACCGCGTTCATGGCGGCTGCGACCAAGATTGCGGCCTTCGGCGCGATGCTCCGCATTTTCTATGTCGCACTCCCCGGTCTCCGCGACGACTGGCGGCCCATGCTGTGGGTGGTCGCGATCCTCACCATGGTCGTCGGTGCCGTCCTGGCGGTGACTCAGACCGACGTGAAACGCATGCTCGCGTACTCGTCGATTACGCACGCCGGCTTCATCCTCACGGGTCTCATCGCCGCCAATGACGCCGGGTTGTCGTCGACGATGTTCTACCTCCTCGCCTACGGTTTCAGCACCCTGGGCGCCTTCGCGGTGGTCACCCTCGTCCGGGACGCCGACGGAGAGGTCACGGAGATGTCGCGCTGGGCGGGAGTGGGTAGACGTTCACCCCTCGTCGGGGTGGTGTTCGCGATGTTCCTGCTCGCTTTCGCCGGTATCCCCTTGACCAGTGGGTTCGTGGGCAAGTTCGCGGTCTTTCAGGCCGCGATCGAGGGCGGCGCCACCCCGCTGGTGCTCGTCGGCGTGGTGAGCAGCGCCATCGCGGCGTTCTTCTACGTGCGCGTCATCGTGCTGATGTTCTTCTCGGAGCCGGGGGACGACGCGCCCACCGTGGTGATCCCCAGCGTGCTGACCACCGCCGCCGTCACCGTCTCCGTCGTGGTCACCATCGTGCTGGGCATTCTTCCGCAGACGGCGCTCGATATCGCAGAGCAGGCGGCAGTGTTCGTGCGCTGAGCCGGGCCACCGATCCGCCCCGGGAACGTCGGGTGTGTCGGGCTCAGAAAATGGTTCCGAGATTGCCCTGCAACAGGGCCGACACTACGTACAGCACAATGACCAGCGGATAGTACAAGTTCACGGCTGTCACCTCCATGGGAGCCCGTTCGTTCGTGGTCGTGCGACGACCACTGGCTGAGTACCCACTTGCCGCCTGGCATACGAGTGCACTGCATCACGATTCGGTACCCCACACTGCACCGGGAAGGAGGCGTCTCGAGGCCTCGCCGTAACGTGCGAAGGCCGCACCCGAAACGATCGGATGCGGCCTTGCGTTACGTCTGGATCCTTAGACGGGATGCACGTTCTGGGCTTGCGGGCCCTTCTGTCCCTGGCCGACCTCGAACTCCACACGCTGGTTCTCGTCGAGCGACTTGTAGCCGCTGCCCGAGATCTCCGAGTAGTGAACGAAAAGGTCGGCGCTGCCGTCATCCGGTGCGATGAACCCGAATCCCTTTTCGCTGTTGAACCACTTCACAACACCCTGCGCCATACCTTTAACTCCCTGCAACTGTCCGCCGAACGCTCATATCGAGGTCCGGTCGTACCACCCATACTGCCATCCTCCGGCGCGGAACGAGTGCATTTGCGGACGTTCGGTTTCCCGGCGGGGAAAAAATCCACGGTTGCGCACCTCCGCATCACTGCGGCTGCGTGATGTTCACCATCCAGGAGATGCCGAACCGGTCTACGCAGGCGCCGAACTCGTCGCCCCACATCTGCTTCTCGAGGGGGACGGATACCGTGCCGTTCTCCGACAGCTTTGTCCAGTAGCCGCGCAGTTCGTCGGCGTCGTCGCCGGAAAGACTCACCGCGATGTTGTCACCGGGATTGTGCGGCATCCCGGGAGGGGTGTCGGCGCCCATCAGCACGAATCCGTTGTCGGCTTCGAGCAGCGAGTGCATGATCTTGTCGCTGCTTTCGGTGTCGGGCGCACCGAATTCTCCGAAGGTGTTGATCGACAGTGAACCGCCGAACACCTCCTTGTAGAACTCCATCGCCTCTCGTGCGTTGCCGCCGAAGCTGATGTACGGGTTGAGACGTGAGGCCATGGCGAAGCTCCTTCTTTGTGCAGAAATTGTTTCTCGTGGCGATCCGACACACCGACGGTACAGCGAAGAGCAGTCACTCGACCCCGGATCCGTGCAGCACCGGATCAGGGCTATACCGATCAGGGCAGCACTGGGTCGGTTTCGGTGAACACCGTCGCGAACGCTCCCCACAGCACCGGTGAGTCGACGATGGCCCGCTCTTCTCGCCACGCCGCCGACCGCTCCCGCTGCCAGTCGCAGAGCGCTCGCACCGCGTCCGGTTCCTCGTGCGCGGAATCGACGGAACACATGGCCGACTCCAGGGGGCGCTCTCGAGGATCTGCGCCGGCCAGGCGTTCGAAGGCGAGGTCGGTGGGCAAAGCCCATCGAGTGGCGGTGACCAGTTCGGCACCGCCGCTGATCATCGCCGAGACCAGGCCCAGCGCCTCACCGAAGCGGAGGTCACCGCCGCTCTCACAAGCGATCAGGGCGACCCTGCTCGGGATGGGCCACAGCTCGAGTCCCGCCACAGGATCGTCGGTCAGGGTGTGGGTTCCCAGAAGTAGATCCTTCGCCGACAGCGGTCGGTGTGCCCGCATCGCCTCCGCGAACCCGATGGTTTCCGCCCGGCACGACAGATGCAGTTCGGCGTGCTCACTCTGGCCGGACTCGGGCGCTGCTGCGGTCACATGGCCGACGTAGATCAGGCGGCTGGCACCGCCCCGGAGCGCATCGCCCAGCCAATCCCGGTCTACGTCCTCCCGGCGGAACAGGTCGACGGGGCCGGTCACTTTCGGTAGAAGTCTGTTCTGCTCCGCGTAGGCGCCGACCTGGCGGGACAGGGGAGCGTCACCGGACATCCGGCCCAGCACCGAGCCGAGTACGGAATCCGCGCGATATCCTGGCACCCGTGGATCGAGGACGGCGACGACGGGCAGCTCGCGCGTGTCGAGCCAAGAGCGCGGGACGCGCCCGGGGGCGTGGACGATACTCAGTGGTGCGAGCAGGCTGACGTCGGCGATATCGATCAGGCGCAGGTGGGCGTCCGGCGCGATCAGTTCCCACGGTACCTGCGCGACGCGAGGTGACGGCTGGATCCGGATGTGAGGCCGTACCCCGCGGGTGTACAACTCGTACAGCTGCGCGGCGAGACCGAACGGGAGAAATGTTCGCGAAAGATGCTGCGCCAGTGCATGCTCCGCGTCGTACGTGGAGAGTGCGCCAGCCGTCAGAACGTGTTCGAGGCTCTTCGGATCAGCAGCATCGGGCAACGCGGGTGTCAGTGCGGCGAGAGTCGCGTCCACTTGTGTCGCGGTGACGACCGAGACTCCACCGGGATAGCTGTCGCTCGACCACCGCCACGATGTAAACAGGTCTCCCGCATCAGCCATCCGCACGAAGACGGTGGGACGCCCCGACGTCACCACGCCGGAACCCATCGGCTGTCGCGAATCGGCCGCCCGTACCGCTTCTCGGCCTCCGCGATGTACGGCTCGAGCGCAACACGGCCACCGACTGACATCGTGAGGTGCGGTGGCAGCGGAACAGGAAGGCCGGCACCCGCGGCGACCCCGGCCAACGCAGCACCGAGGTGGAGTGCGGCCGACACGTCGGGAGTGCGGTCAGGAAGGTCGGGCATCACGAGTGGCAACGTCGGCGCCGCGCTGCCGGTGGAGCGGCTGATGTCGAGTGCTGTTCCCGCGCAGTGCGCCTCGATGAGATCACCGACGAGAAGGGCGTCACCGCAACTGTAGGAGAGGCGGAATGCCAACGCCATGGCCGGGTCCGCGACGTGCCGGTTCCACTGCTCGCGCTGAAACCCGGTGGGGAGGGAGTAGCGGACGGCGTCGATGGTGAGGGCCGCGGGCACCGCGAGGTCGACGGCTCGTTTGTGCAGCGCCCCGTCGGGGTCGACGTTCAGCGCCGCTTCCAACAGCGTCGCGTGCCAGACGTCGACCTGTGCGCACTGCAATCCGAGGCCCAGTTCGGCATACGTTTCGACAGCGGAAGCCAACAGGGCCTCACCCTCGTCTCGCCGGCCGGCGCTGAAAGCCAGTGTCGCCAGGCGAGTGTTGACGTCCGCGACATCGAGTACGGCCCCGGACTCCGAAAAGTGTTCGACGCTGCGCCGGTAGAGCGCGCTCGCACGTTCTGTCTGCTCGCGTCGCTCCGCCACAAACGCCAGCACCTTCAGCCCGATCCCCACCCGATGTCCGACACCGGCCTGCTCGAAGTACCTCTGGCTTTCCAGCAGCAGTGGCTCGGCATCCTCGTGACGCCCCGACCGGGCCCGCATGATCCCCAGATTCTGCTGCGTTTCGGCGAAGGCGTTGCTGTCACCGGCCTCGTCGAAGGCGGCCAGCGCCTGGCCGGCGAAGTCGTCGGCGAGGTCGAAGCGTCCGGTCTCGAAATGGACGGCCGCCAGATTCATCAACGGGTGACCAGCGTGATTCGGCGCGGAACGTACTGCGGCTTCCAGTGACTCGTGTGCCAGGTCGGCCGCGTAGGCCCATTGCTGACGGTGGATGGCAACGGCTGTCAACGACAACAGGCACGGGACGCGGAGGTCCTCGAGGTCGTCGGCGCCGTCCGTGAGCATGGAGCGCGCCTGCTCGAGTGCCGTCTGCGCACCGTCGAGGTCGCCCACGTGCTGGAGAGCCTGGGACAGATTGATCAACGCGGCGGGCCGGATCCTGCGGGCGTCGGCCGGCATGGCCGAGAGGGCCTCGTGATAGCGGTCGACGGCCGCGGCGTGGTCACCCAACTCGTCTGACATGCTCGCGGCGTTGATCATTGCGCTGATCCGTAGATCGCCGGTGGCGCTGCGCGCAACCTGCTCGAAGGTCGCCAGCGCTGCAGTGAGATCACCGCGGCCGTAGGCGGCGCCGCCTACGGCAAGCAGTTCACGGGCTTCGTCCGGTGACAAGGAATCCGTCATGTCAAAAATCCGCTTCCGAGGCGGCGGCGTCGATCTCGGCGAGCAGGGGCACGTCGCTGTCGTCGTCCGACTCCGGTGCCGCGGCGCGCTGGAGTCGCTGTCGCGCGAGGTCGCGGATTCGATCGCGGACGTCGCGCCCGCCGGGTGCCGGGTGGAGGTTGCCGCCGAAGCCAGGCAGGTAGACGTTCACGGTGACCCCTAGTTCCGATCCCGGTGGGGCATCGGTGTCGCCGACCCAGGTGTCGCCGATCAGGTGTAATTCGACGTCGGCGGTGCGGAAAGGATCGGCGCCGGCCACGGTCGCGCTTGGCCGTAGGTGTGCGGGCACGGCCCCGGACAGATTCGGCGCTCCCACCACAGCCACGCGCACGGTGGTGTTTCCGGCGACCCGCTGCACCTCCCAGGACACTGCCCGCTCGGATGCGTCGACCAGGCCGGGAGGGCAACGGCGCCAATCGGTTCCGCCGGACCCCCGCGCCAGGACGAGGGTGCCGGCCCGGACCGCCGTGGCAGTGCCGGCCGCGAGTGCGTAATCCCCCGCGCGCGCCGCGTTTCCTGCCGGCCGCGGTGGCACGGCCATGAGGACTGCGTCGGCGCCGGCGACCACCGACTCGCAGTCGTCGACAAGTCCGGCGATGTCGCGGTCCAGCAGGGCGTGGTCGAGGGCCGGTATGGCATCGATCGTCGAGGCCGGCCACCAGCGTGCAGCCCACAGCGCGAAGGCGAGTCGCCGAACATTCGCGGCCAGGCGCGGGCGTGCCGGCCTGTATTCGACCTCGTGCACAGACCCACCGGGGTCGGCCGGCGCCAAGGCGACTGCGGGCTCGGCCAGCGCCAGGGCGACTGCCTCGCCGTACAGCGCCCACACCCAGTCCTGTGCGGAGGTGACGTCGTCGATCACGGCGGTGGGCGGGGCGGGCTCGGTGAGCACACTCCAGCTGAGATGACCACCGGCGACCTCCAGGACGGCAACGTCGATACCCGGGTCGTCGTCCAGAACACTGGGGGCGTCGCCAGGAGTGATCACCCAGAGGCCTCCGGCTACCGCCCGCACCGTCACCGAGTCGGGCATCAGCTTGCCCGCGATCGGGACGAATCGGCGGAGTCGGCGAGCGGCAGCACGCTCAGTGCCTGTTTGACGCGCATCCGGTGGTCGAGAATGACCGATCGGGCGACGCCGTCGAGGAGGTCCCACACCTCGTCGAGTGCGTGCACCGACGACTCCCGGGCGTCGCGGCCGTGCAAGCGCACCCACAGGCGCCGCAGGTACGGCTGCCCCGGCTTCCGGAGTTCGGCGGCGATAGCGGCAAGCGGATTGGTGTCGGGCAGAGACCGGTCGGCGGTGCTCAGCGCGAGCCGGCGAGCCTGCAGTACATACGCCTCGCGCTGCCAGCGGCCGTTGATCACCCGGCTCGAGGCCGTGTCGGCGGCAGGATCACGATCACCGGCCCCGATTGGCCGTAAATCTACGGCCAGCGTGGCCCCCGCGGTCGCAACCACCCGCAGCGACTCGTCGAGCAGGGCCCACGGCGAGCAACTCCGCGCGATCTCCGTCGTGACCAACTCGGCGACGGGCGGAAGGTCGGCTCGCTCACTCGAGGCGCGCAGCACGGTGAAAACACGTTCGTGGACGGTGCGGTCGAAGGGAAGTCCCAGGGCCGCGGTGGACGCAGACATTCCCAGGACGGGCGCCCCAGGCACCGGATGTGTTGTCAATCCCAGCTCGTGAGCCGTGTACGCAGCGGCGTGTGTCCACAGCGCAATTCCGAAGTGGGTTCCGGCGGAACCGGAGACCAACCCGTCGAACACGCACTGGCCGGAGTCGTCCGATTCATCGAGCCGTGCACCGGGGCAGGCATCGAGAAGTGCCTCGATCTTCGAGGTGCCGTCCTCGAGAGCGACACGCGAGAGCGGTCGTCGGCCCCAGGCGAGATCGATGAGTGCCGTGAGTTGCCGGGCCTGCGATGGGTCGGTGATATGGGCTTTCAACGCCTGGGTGGTGCGTCCGGCCGAGTATTCGTGCACGTCGCGCAGGGTGTCTGCCGCGATCGACTCGCCGCGGTCAGGGTCCGGCGAGCCGGCCGTGGTGGCCAGCTCGAAACAGCGCTGAAAGTACAGGTCCTGCGGATTGCCCTCGGTGATCCGTAGTGCACGGCGGACCCGCTTGAGCAGCGTGAACCATGCTGCCGTGGCACGCAGCAGATCAGCGGAGGCGTGCAGGCGTGTCGCCAGAAGCCCCGCGCCGTCGGAGGAGACGACCGGACCGGCGCACGCCGGGTTCTGCACCGGGCGAATCACCAGCGGATCGAGGATCAGTTTGACTGTGCGGCTGAGCGGCCCGCCGTCCGGGCCGCTGAGCGGTTCGACGCCGTCCAGTTCCCGCCACACCTCGTCCAGGACCATGGCGCGGGGTCGCCGAGTAGCCGTCGCCCCCCTCGCTTCCGTCCGCATTCGAGCAGGCTACCGCAGGTGCGCTCGGCGCAGGTCGGCAGAAATCTGGGATCGGTAGGGCGCGGGCCGTCCATACCTTTCAGCCATCGGCCCCACACCGCGGGCCGAAGAGATCGGAGACGGGCGCCGAGCGCCCCTCACGACACGTGAAGGACGGATCATGAACAAGATCATTCGGACTCAGCCGAAGCGCGCATACACCGCAGGCATCGTCGCGATTGCGGCTGCAGCCCTGCTGCTCTCGGGTTGCAGTGACAGCGAAGGGTCCAATGACAGCTCCGACGCCCCCACGGTCGCCTCGGAGAAGTCGAACGCCGCGAGCCCGGCCGGTGCGTCAGCGGCCGTCATCGACGGGAAGGCGTTGGACGCCACGTTCGACGCCACCTGCGCCAAGCAGGGTGACACCCTGGCGCTGGCTCTCGCCGACACCGGCAATGCCACGTACGGGGACCTGGCCGTGAGCGCGACCATCACCGGCACCGACACCGTGCAGGCCGTCGGAATCGCCGGCAGCAAGGGCGGGTCCAACGGGCTGCCCTACGCCCTCGGATTCGGCCAGGGAATGCCCGGCGGCACCGCGACGGTCGTGAAGGACGGTGACGTGTACAAGGTGACGGGGGAAGGCGTCGGCGCTCCCGACATGAGCAATCCGACCGCGCCGACCACGGCGAAGTTCGACCTCACCTTCGCGTGCTCCACCATCGTCGGCGGCTGAGCCCCACACCAGTATCGCCACGGCGCGCGCGAGTCTCGGACAGACTCTGCTGCAGCGTGATTCGCGCGCGCCGGGGCACTGCCCTCACCACCCACACATATCGGAAGGAAACATCATGAACAAGATCCTGCGCATCACAGCACTCACGTTCTTCGTCGGGTCCGTCGGCTACTACCTTTGGTACGGCCTCGGTAACCGGGGGGCAACGGACTACGGGATCGAAGGTCTCGCCTGGGTCGGGCCGCAGATGATCTGGCCGATCCTCGCCACGACCCTCCTCATCATGGTTTTCGCCTTCACCGGCGACAGCGTGATGGCGGCACTGGCCGGGACGAACAGCGCAGCGTTCCGCAACGGGTCGGTCGGGATCGGTACCGTGCGCGCAGTACGGCAGACCGGGATGACCCTCAACGATCAGCCGGAGGTCCGAATCGATCTCGGTGTCGAGGACGCCGACGGAAAAACATTCGAGTCGCACGCGAAAATGATTGTGCCGCTCACCGAACTGGCGCTGCTCCGGCCCGGTGTCGTGCTACCCGTGCGGTACGTGCCGGGGCGCACGGACAAGGTCGAGATCGATCGCTCCGGCGACACCGCCGCGGTCACCGAAGCGTGGAATCACACCATGATCCGGCAAGGCATCACCTCTGTGGACAAGCTCGACATCGCCGCGCGGGGAGTCGCGGCCCAGGCGGTGGTGCAGTCGCTCAGCGTTCCGGGGGAAATTCGCAACGGGCATCCCAAGGTGCACCTCGGCCTGGTTGTCAGCCGACCCGACGGATCGACATTCACCACCCGCGTCGAGAAGTTCCTGCCCTCACGCAGCGTCGCGCACGTGCAGGTCGGACGGGTACTCGACGTCCACTACCTTCCCGCGAACGAACAGGAGATCGTGCTCGCGCTGCCGGTGAATGCGTAACCGGACACGTTGCCGTGCCCTGTCGTGGCCTGACCCACCGGGTCACCGTCCAGTTGGCGTCGGTGATGCTCGCCGACACCGGTGCCCCGCTCCCGGGGCCTCGCCTGGTCCCCGCCTCACGGCGAAAGTGATGTTTCGGCGCGAAGAACACGTCGGCTGTTCGTGTCCGGACCTGCTCAGCTTTCGCGTTCGAAGGTGATCAGCAGCCCCTCCACGCTGCCAGGGCCGATTCTGCCCTTGACATCGGACGAGGTTATCGCTTTGAGACGCCATCCTTGCTGGGCGTACTGGTTGAGTAGGTTTTCGAGTTTGCCGCCGGACATTTTGCCGCCGATCATTTTCTCGCGGACCTCGACGACCTTGTAGGTGTATGTCATTGTTGTCGCTCCCGTTCGTTTCACTGTGTTCTCGGGGATAGTTGCGGATGTTCACCAGAACGGGTGAACGTCGAGATGAGGTGCTTCCTGGGTCGTCACCCGTTCCTCTGGAGTCGGGACTTTTCGAGTTCTGCACGATGAAGGAAATGGCAGTGCGATTGGTGTTGCGTCGACCGTGATCCCCGGCCGAGTTACCGAGCGGGAGTGCCGGTACCGCGAAGGTTCGCGTTTCTGACATTTGGTTCCGGATTCCACGTCGAAACAGCCCAGATGACGATGACGTCGAGGGCGATGATCAGCAGTGACCAACCCGGGTAATAGGGCAGCCAGAGGAAGTTCGCCACTATCGAGATGGCCGCGACGACGATGGCCGACACTCGGGCCCACCCGGCGCCCGTGAAGAGGGCGAGGCCGACGATCGCGACGAGGACGCCGAGGATGATGTGGATCCAGCCCCAGGTGGTGAGGTCGAACTTGTAGACGTAATTTATTCCGCCGACGAATACTTCGTCTTCGGCGACCGCCGCGATGCCTTGGAAGAACTGGATGATGCCGACGGTGACCATGATGACGGCGGCCCCCATTGAGGTTCCGGCCGCGAAAGCTTGTTTACCGGAGGGATACTCGGAACTCGCTGGATTCACTCTCGAGCTACGATCGGACATGGCTGGCCCTTCCCGAGCTTCGGTTTTACCGGTACCACAATTATCTGCCGCCGTGTGGTGTGTTCGCGGCGAAATTAGGATTGCGGTTCGAATGAACCCGGGATGTTGTCGTGCCTGGGTGGGGATTGCCCGGGCCGGTGAAGTCGGCGACGGCACCAAACCACGGCTGTACGTGGCGTCGAGTGTGCGGGTGGAGAGCCTCGACCGGGGACCGAGTCCAGGGCTTACTCGGATCGGCTCGAGCTACGACCTATGTCACAGCTTCCTCGACCACACCGGACTTCCTTATGATCACCACTCACTCAATTCCCGAAACATCGTCAATGAGCAGTTCGGCGTAACCATGAGTGAGCATCCCGACCGGTCGACGCGACGCTGCTTCGCGCCGTGCCCTATAGTTATAGGATTAGATTGATTTTAACGGGTTCGCGAGAGGGCGCTATGTCGGTTGGCACGGAATCATCGCTGGTACGCGTTCCGAAAGCGGGAGAACTCGTTGCAGCTCAGCTGCGGCGGCAGATCGTTACAGGCGAGCTGAAGCCGGGCGATCCTCTCCCGGGTGAAACGGCCCTGATGGAGCGCTACGGCGTGTCGCGGCCGACGATGCGTGAGGCGTTCCGCATCCTGGAGTCGGAATCGATCATCGTCGTACTTCGGGGCGCACACGGCGGGGCGCGCGTTCTTGCACCGGACGAATCGGTAGCGGCGCGTCATATGGGACTGCTGCTGCAATACAAAGGTGTAGCGCTCGCAGACGTCTATCGTGCCCGGGCGGAGATCGAGGTCGCCGCCTTACGCGCCTCGGCGGATGCCGATCTGACGGAACTCTGTGATCTCGTCGCAGAAGCCGCTGAGGCGATCGGCGACCCAGTTGCATTTGCCAAGATCGATACCCGTGTTCATCAGGCAATCGTGGACCTGGCCTGCTCGCAAACGATGTCGATCATGATGGGTATGTTGCTTCGAATTCTGGACGCCCACAATACGCTCTTCATCTCGATCAGAGGGGCTGATCGCGAACGCGCCATCGACGAGGTCGCGCTGCGTTCGTATCGCAGGTTGCTGAAGCTACTGTCTGCAGGAGACCAGGAGGGCGCTGTCGAGCATTGGCGTCGACATCTACGCAAGGTGGAAGCGCACATGCTGGATGATTCTGCACCGACACTGGTCGAGGTACTTTCCTGACAGCTCCAGCTCGTTTACAGCGGACGCAAGGCGACGAGCCTTGCGTCCGCTGTAGTTTATCGGGGATGGGACGCCGAGGCCAACCCGACTATATAGCTGTATCATTAAGCTTTTCAGGCGCAACGACTCGGCGTCGCGCCCATTATTGGAGCGATGTGGTGCACAATGCATGGTTCTCAGCTGCCGGCCCTCAATGAGGACGCGAGGCCTGGGTGGTCGTACGCCCTGCTCAGCGTCTCTGTGCCCTGGGCGGATGCAGACGACATCACTGTCGGCGAGCGGGTGGCGCTTGCTGCTCGACGTCACCCGGCCAGGAGTGCCATCGTATGGATCGACAACATGGAGGTCCGTGCAGTCGGCTGGGGTGATCTTCATCGGCGAGCGTCGGCAATCGGCGGTCACCTTCAGCACATGCTTCCCTCGAATGCGAGGGTAGGAATTCTCGGACGTGATCGTCGGCAATGGATTCAGGCTTTCTACGGTGCAGCGTGCGCCGGGTACGGCGTGGTCCCGTTGCCGGACGAGGGTGCAGACAGCTTGGCTCGGTACTGCGGCGCAGTCGGTGTCGATCTGGTCCTGGCAACCGACGACGCTGGAGTTCGCACGGCGGACGTGGGGAACGTGCGCGTGGTGCCGATCGGTGGCCTGTCGGACCTGGGCGCGGTGGCCTACCGGCCGGATGTGAACGGGCCGAACCCCGACGATCCGTTTCTCTATCAATTCACATCGGGAACCACGGGGACGCCGAAAGTGGCTGTGCTCTCGCATCGAGCGGTGCTCGGAGCGGCCGCAGGCTACGCACATGCCACGGGCGCATCCGACGGCGATGCGATGTTCAACCCGTTGCCTCTCGAGCATGTCGGGGGGTCGGTCGCCGGTCTTCTCGGAACCCTCGCTATCGACGGCGCATATGTGGCCGTGGATCGCTTCGACGCCGGGGGCATCGCCGAAGTTGTACGGACGACCGCACCGAGTGTTGTCGGGCTCGTTCCGACGATGCTCATCGATCTCCTGAATCGCGGCGCGGTGCAACCGACGGATTTCGCCTCGGTATCTTCGATCGTCGGGGGTGCGACCAGCGTGGACCCAGTGCTGATCGACCGGGTGGAGGCCGAACTCGGTATTCGTTTCCTGGTCGGTTACGGCCAGAGCGAAGCGCCGTGTCTGACGGTCAGTGGAGTCGATGATCCTGCGTTGCTGCGCACCCGCACGATTGGCCGGCCGTTGCCGGGTAGGGACTACTGCATCGCCGTCGACGGCGCTGTTGCTCGGGAGGGTCGGGTCGGGGAGCTTTGTGTGCGTGGTCCGTTGATCATGTCCGGATATCTCGCTGAGGACGGGAGAATCACGCGAGTAGCGGATGAGAACGGATGGATGCGAACCGGTGATCTCTGCTCCATGAGCGACGGGATCGTCAGGTTCCATTCCAGGGCCCGCGACCTCGTGATCCGTGGTGGGGAGAATCTCTATCCGGCCGAGATCGAGTCGGTTGTACTGGAATATCCCGGAGTGCACGAGGCTGCGGCATTCGGGATTCCGGATCTTCGATTGGGGGAGCGGCTTGCGGTAGCCGTGATGTGCGGCTCGGCAGGGACTCTCGATCTCGTCGACCTCGACAGGTTCATTGCGGAGCGACTTCCCCGTAAGAAGCGCCCCACCGAGTGGTTTCTCGTCGACGACTTCCCTCGGACGTCGACCGGCAAGGTGCGGAAGGCGGCGCTGGCCGACCGACTTGCACCTCGCATGGTTGACGGAACGCCATCCGTGCCAGATATAGTTAACTGATTATACGGAAAGGTTGGGTCGGAGCCCGATCGTAGACATTGAGGAGAAACAATGCGGGACGCAGTCATCGTGGCACTCGCTCGTACACCGATCGGCAAGCGCGGGGGTGCGCTCTCAAAGGTGCATGCGGTCGATGCGTCGGCCCAGGTACTCAACGGACTCGTCGAGCGGGCCGGCCTCGACCCTTCCATCATCGATGATGTTCACTGGGGGAACGTGATCAGCATCGGACAGCAATCCGGAAACATCGGACGCATGGCGGTCTTGGCGGCGGGCTGGCCCGAGAGCGTTCCCGGCTTCACGGTGGACCGGCAGTGCGGTTCGTCCCAACAGGCGATCTCCACTGCAGCAGCCACGGTGATAGCCGGCCATGCCGACATCATCGTCGCCGGAGGTGTGGAGATGATGTCGCAGGTACCGATGGGTGCTGCCACGGTCGAAGGAACCGGTGAGATGGGTGGTCCGGCAGTCGAGAGGTATGCCGATGCCTTGACCGCCCCCGGATTCGGTGGCCGATTCAACCAAGGTGCGGGTGCCGAACTCATCGCCCGAGAGTGGAACCTTTCACGCACCCAGCTCGACGAGTACTCGGTGCGCTCGCACGAGCGAGCAGCATACGCGCAGGACAACGGCTATTTCGACGACGAGATCATCGCGATTCGAACGCCCCACGGCGACGTGTCCTCGGATGACGGAATCCGTCGTGGCTCGACGGTGGAGAAGCTGTCCACTCTGAAGACCCCGTTCCTCGAAAATGGTTGCATCACAGCAGGAAACGCTTCGCAGATCTCCGACGGTGCTGCCGCGGTCCTCATCATGACCTCGGAGAAGGCTGCCGCGCTGGGGCTGAAGCCCATCGCGCGTGTCCACACTGCCGTGGTCACCGGTGATGATCCGGTCAAGATGCTCACCGGTCCGATCCCCGCGACGCATCTGGCGCTGAAGCGAGCAGGGCTGTCGATCGGAGACATCGACGCTTTCGAGGTCAACGAGGCCTTCGCGTCCGTCCCGCTCGCGTGGCAGGCGGAGACGGGTGCTTCCGACGAAGCACTCAATCCCGCCGGCGGCGCAATTGCGCTGGGCCATCCGCTCGGTGGATCCGGTGCTCGTCTCGCGGTCACCCTCCTCAGCCACCTTCGCCGTACCGGTGGTCGATTCGGTCTGCAGACGATGTGTGAAGGCGGGGGCACTGCGAACGCCACCATCTACGAGAATCTTCAGTAACTGCCGGTAGATTCCGAAGGTTTCGATGGCGTATGGAGTGGTGAATTCGCCTCGGCGGCCCGGTCTCCCGAGAGGGATGCCGGGCCGTTTCGTCCGTGGTCGACACATGAGCGCTGCCGGTCCAATTTAATCCATACAATAAGTATAAATGTGTTACTCTTTCGTCATGGCCGAGTTCGTGTCGCCCCCCGACCTCTTCCGGGTTGACGGCGAAAATGTTCATCTGTTGGCGTCGACTTCGTCGACCTCGCAATATCTCGTCTTTCCGGCGGAACCGGATCGTTCGGTGATCGAACTGAGCTCCGAAGGGACGCTCTACACCTGGACGAGCCAGGAATTCCCTCCCCCCTCCCCACCGGCCCTGAAAGACGGAGAGTTCCGTTCGTACGGCGTCGGGTACGTCGAGTTCCCGGAGGGGCTGCTCGTGGAAGGACGGCTGACGTCCTGCGATCCGAGCGAGCTCCCGATAGGCGGCCGCATGAAGGTGGTCACCATCCCCTTCGCCGGGGGAGAGACCTTCGCATTCGAACCGATCAAGGCCGACGAGTCGGACAGGGGACAGTAATGGTAGACGTGTCGATCATCGGCGTGGGCATGCATCCATTCGGCCGATTTCCCGGAAAGTCGGCGCTCGATATGGGCGCGGAGGCTTTGCAGACGGCGCTCGCCGACGCCGGAATCGGGTGGTCCGATGTACAGATGGGGTTTGCCGGCAGCTTGGAGGTTTCCAATCCCGATTCCGTGATCGGAAAGGTCGGCCTCACAGGCATCCCGGTCTACGGCGTGTTCAATGGATGTGCCACTGCCAATACGTCACTGTCGATGGCCGCCAGGGCCATCGAGCACGGCGAGGCGGATATTGCGGTCGCAGTGGGATTCGACAAGCATCCCAAGGGCGCCTTCGCGGCCGACCCGTCGGTGATCGGGCTTCCCGGTTGGTACGCGGAAACGGGCCTGTTCCTGACCACGCACTTCTTCGGAATGAAGATCAACCGCTACATGCACGACTACGGGATCACTTCCCGAAGCCTTGCGCGCGTCGCAGCGAAGAATCTCCGGAACGGTGCACGCAACGAACGTGCGTGGCGACGAAAGCCTATGTCCGAGGAGGAGATTCTCGAGGCTCCCTACCTGAACTTCCCTCTGACCCAGTACATGTATTGCGCACCCGACGAGGGAGCTGCAGCAGTGGTGCTGTGCCGTGCCGACAAGGCGAAGCAGTACCGGTCCGTGCCGATTCAACTGAAGGCCTCGGTTCTACGTACGCGCCGCGAAGGCGCCTTCGAGATGCAGAGCCCCTCCCTCCCGCTGACCGGGGCACCCAGCCCGACCGTCGACGCCTCCCGTGCTGCTTTCGAGATCGCCGGTGTCGAACCGGCCGACGTCGGTGTAGCCCAACTGCAGGACACGGACGCAGGTTCGGAGATCATGCACATGGCCGAGAACGGATTCTGCGCAGACGGTGACCAGGAGAAGCTGATTGCCGAGGGGTACACCGAGATCACCGGCGCTCTGCCGGTCAACACCGATGGTGGACTCATCGCGAACGGAGAGCCGATCGGCGCGTCGGGGCTCAGGCAGATCCACGAAGTGGTTCTCCAGATGCGGGGCGAAGCCGGCACTCGTCAGATCGAAAAGGTGCCCTCGGTGGGATACACCCACCTGTACGGATCACCCGGCACGGGCGCGGTCAGCATCCTGGTCAGGTGAGCGAAGTGACCGACGCCGTTTTCTCCCGGGACTGGGCGCATCGCACCGCGCTCGTCGTCGAGCCGACCGGCGAGACCGTCACGTTCGCGGAACTCGAGGAACGCTCGAACCGCGCAGCACACTTCTTTCGCGAGCAGGGCCTCCGGATCGGTGACACGGTCGCCCTTCTCCTGGAGAACCGGATCGAGCTGCTCGTCCTTGCTTTCGCAGCGCAGCGATGCGGCCTGTACTACGCGGCTGTCAACACCCATCTGACACCGGCGGAGATCGACTACATCGTCGACGACTGTGGAGCCTCCCTGGTGGTGTCCTCCTCACGATGCCACCTCGCTGTCACGGAGCGCGAGATCCGAAGATTCTCCGTCGACCGGGTGGAGACGGAAGGGTGGCATCTTCTCGACCTTTCGCCGTACCTGGTCGATCCTGTGGTGGACCAGGCCGAGGGTGACTTCCTCCTGTACTCCTCAGGTACGACAGGGCGGCCCAGAGGCATCGAACGGCCCCTGACCGGAGGAGAATTCGGAAGCTACCCGGACATCCCGGGCAAGTGGTTGTCGAGACTGCTCGGTCTGGTGCCGGGAGACGTCTTCCTGACACCCGCTCCGCTCTACCACGCGGCGCCTCTTGCATGGACGATGGGAGCCCTCCGCCAGGGTGCCACGGCCGTCGTCATGGAAAGGTTCGATGCACCCCTTGCCCTCGAACTGATCGAGAGACATCGCGTCACCCACAGTCAGTGGGTGCCGACCATGTTCGTGCGCATGCTCAAACTCGATCCGGAAGTTCGTAATCGCTTCGATCTGACGAGTCATCGCGTCGCCGTTCATGCGGCCGCGGCCTGCCCGATCGAGGTGAAGCGGCAGATGATCCACTGGTGGGGACCGATCCTCTTCGAGTTCTACTCCTCCACCGAGGGTGTAGGGGCCACCAGCATCTTCTCCGAAGACTGGCTGCGCAAGCCGGGATCGGTGGGGCGGCCGTTGATAGGGAAGATCGAGATCTTGGACGACGACCATCGGCCGGTGAACACCGGTGTGGTGGGAACAATCTGGTTCTCGGGCGGTGGTAATTTCCGTTATCACAGTGACGCTGCCAAGACGGCAGAAGCGCACGACGCGGAGGGGCGTGCAACCGTCGGCGATCTGGGCTGGATGGACGAGGACGGCTACCTCTTTCTGGCAGATCGACGGGCCGATCTCATCATCTCGGGTGGGGTCAACGTCTATCCGAGGGAGATCGAGGACGCGCTGATTCTTCATCCGGATGTGCTGGACATTGCTGTGGTCGGGCTTCCGGACGAGGAGATGGGTCATCGCGTGGTGGCATTCGTGCAACTGCGCCCGGACTCGACGGTTCCGGTCGAGTCACTGCCGCTTGCGCTGACTGAGTTCTGCAGTGACTCCCTGGCGAAATTCAAGATTCCGCGCGAATTCCGATTCGTCGAAGAACTGCCGCGCACACCCACTGGGAAGCTGCGGAAACACGAACTGTTGCCTCGGTGACGGTTCGAAGGACAAGCATCTGCACGACGTTGTCGAACAGTTCCTGCGCTTGCTGCCGGAAGAATGATTGGAGAAGCACATGCGTGTTTTCAGCTCGACCGACGAGATAGTCGGTGCAGCGGGTGAGAAGCTGGGTGTCTCGGACTGGGTGGACATCACTCAGGAGCGGATCGACACCTTCGCAGAAGCGACGGGGGATCATCAGTGGATCCATGTCGATGTCGAGCGCGCGACTTCCGAGAGCCCATACGGGAAGCCGATCGCTCACGGGTATCTGACTCTGTCGCTGCTCCCGATGCTGGGGTGGCAGATCTACCGGATCGAAGGCTCGAAGATGGGAATCAACTACGGTTCCAACAAGGTCCGGTTCGTCAACCCCGTTCCTGTCGGGTCTCGCGTGCGTCTGCACTCGACGTTGGTATCGGCGGAATCCCTGCCGAACGGATCTGTGCAGATGATCGTCGGCCAGTCGATGGAAATCGAAGGGCAGGAGAAGCCGGCATTGGTAGCGGAAACGGTGAGCCGGGTTGCGTTCTAGAAGAAAATGCATTTCAGCGGCCCTTGCAGAAAGGCAATTGTATGTCTGAGCGGACAATCATCGTCTCCGGTGGAACCGGTGGGCTGGGCACCGCGGTCGTCGGTGAACTCCTCACCGGAGGATGGCACGTCGTCGTACCGTGGGTCGTCGAGGAAGAACTGAGCCGGCTTCCGCAGTCGGACCGCCTCACGTTGATCGAGGCCGACCTGTTCGACGAGGAGCAGGTACGCGCCGTGGTGGCCGAAGCGGCCCGACATGACGACCGTCCGCTCGGGGCGGCGGTCAACCTCGTCGGCGGCTTCGCGATGGGAGAGCGGGTTGCAGACACACCGATCAGCGAATTCGACCGGTTGCTGCGTCTGAACCTGCATCCTCTCTATCTCCTCACACAACACGCTCTGCCCGCATTGGTCCGAGCCGGCGGCGGTTCGATCGTCGGTGTTTCGGCGAAGGCGGCGTTCGCCCCCTTCAGCGGCGCCTCGGGTTACATCACCTCGAAGGCCGCTGTCTGCGCATTCCTCGGTGCAGTCGCGGCAGAGTACTCGCGAGACGGGATCCGGGCCAACACGATACTGCCCTCCGTAATAGACACTCCGGGTAACCGCTCGACACAACCGGATTCTAGTAGGGATGGGTGGGTCTCCCCGGCGCAGATCGCTTCGACCGTAGCCTTCCTGGTATCGGATGCAGCGTCGGCAGTGACGGGTGCACAGGTCCCGGTACCAGGTGTGGGCTGAGTTGCTTCATCACGAGAGGAACGGCGCATGACCGCCGGATTGACCGACCTGACCGCTCTGCTGAAACTCGACCAGGTCGACGAACTGATATTCGAATCCCTTCCTGCCGATTACCCGCTACCGCGGGTCTTCGGAGGTCAGGTGGTCGGCCTCGCCGTCGCTGCTAGTGCACGTACCGTCCCTCTGGACTGGTCCATGCACTCGGTTCAGTCCCAATTCCTCAGGCCGGGACGTGCGGGGCAGGTCATCAGATTCGTCGTCACTCGGACCCGAGACGGCGCGTCCTTCGCGAGCAGGTCGATCGACGCGTATCAGAGCGACAAACTCATCTTCACGGCACGCGCATCGTTTCATCGCGCCGAGAACGGTTTCGACCATCAGATGCCTGCCCCCTCGGCCCCGGCACCCGATACGGTCCCGTCGGTCGTCGATTTGTACCATGCGGAACCCGGGCTGTGGCCGGAGTTCTATCTGGAATGGGGGCCGCTCGATATTCGGATCGTGCCGGACACGGATGTGCCGGCGATCCCGACTTCGACCGGGATCGGGTCGCGTGGCCTGACGTGGATGCGGGCGAACAAAGTAGCCGGCGGTGAGGCCTATATGCACCGGGCACTGCTCGCCTGTATCTCGGACCTGTTGATCCTTCCGGAGTCGTTTCGGCCCCACGGCGTACCGTCGTCCCATCCGGGTGTTCATTCGGCATCTCTCGACCACTGCGTCTGGTTTCATCGTGATTTCCGAGTCGACGAATGGCTGCTCTACGACCGCATGTCGCCGTCCGCGCACGGCGGATTGGGCTTCTGTCGTGGTGAGTTCTTCGATTCCGATGGTGTCCATGTTGCGAGCGTCGTGCAGGAGGGACTGATCAGACCCGTCTGACGATCGGTGTTCTCGCGCGAAAAGGGGCGGTCCTACTCGATGTAGGACCGCCCCTTTCGGTGTGCGGCCGCAGCCGCGTCTCTGTCAGAAGCCCAGGCTACGTCCGACGAGGTCGAGCATGATCTCGTTCGTGCCGCCGTAGATGCGCTGAACGCGGGCGTCGCGCCAGAGTCGAGCGATCTCGTACTCGTTCATGTAGCCGTAGCCACCGTGCAGCTGAAGGCATCGGTCGACGATCTTCCACTGGGTTTCCGTCGCCCACCACTTGGCGCCGGCGGCTTCCTCTGCCGTGAGCTCGCCGGAATTGACGCCCAGGATGCACTGGTCCACATAGGTCTGCATGACATCGACTTCCACCCGCATCTGCGCGATGGCGTGACGATTGACCTGGAACTTGCCGATTTCCTGGCCGAAGGCCTTCCGCTCGTGGGCATACGCGGTCGTCAGGTCGACGGCGCGGCGTGCCTGGGCGACCGCATGGATGGCAATGCCGAGCCGCTCGGCCGGCAGGTTGCCCATGAGGTGGTAGAAGCCGCGGTTCTCCTCGCCGAGGAGGTTCTCGACCGGCACTCGGACGTTGTCGAAGAACAGTTCGGCAGTGTCGGCGGATTTCTGGCCGATCTTGTCGAGCTTGCGGCCGCGGGTGAACCCGTCCATGCCGGTCTCCACTACCAGCAGGCTGATGCCCTTGTGCGGCTTCTCGGCGTCGGGATCGGTCCGGCATACGACGACGACGAGGTCGGCGAGCAGGCCGTTGGAGATGAAGGTCTTGGCGCCGTTGACCACGTAGTGGTCACGGTCGCGCCGAGCCGACGTCTTCACGTTGGCGAGGTCGGATCCGGCGCCGGGCTCGGACATGGCGATAGCGGTGATGTATTCGCCGCTGACGTACTTGGGAAGCCAGCGCTTCTTCTGTTCGTCGGTGGTGAGATCGCGGAAGTAGCCGGACAGGATGTCGTTCTGCACGCCGAGGCCGATGCCGACCGCGCCGGTGGCGTGGTATTCCTCATTGAGGATGGCGTTGAAGCGGAAGTCCTTGATGTCGGCGCCGCCGTACTCTTCCGGCATCTCCCAGCCGATGAGTCCGAGCTTTCCGGCCTCGATCCATACGTCACGATCGACGTAGCCGCGTTCCTCCCATTCCTCGGAATGGGGGACACACGCTGTTTCGAAGAACGATCGCGCTGTGGCCCGGAAATCGTCGTGCTCGGGTTCGAAGATTTTGCGTCGCATTTGCTGTCACTCCGTCAGGACTAGGAGGGCGGCGCCTTCATGACGCCAATGAGTTAAATATACTGACTATTTAGTTGATTCCGAAAGGTATGGTTCGATCCCGGTGACCTCGCCGTTCAGTGATGGTCGCCCTTCAGTGAGCGACGGCGAACTCCCAGACCGACATCCCCGAGCCGAGCGCTCTGCGGCCCAGTTCTTTCGACCATTGAGTCGGCGTTCCGAAATCGCGGTTCCACGCAAGTGCACGCGTGGTGAAGTGCCTGAGTTGGTGGTCCAATGTGAAACCGATGGCTCCATGTGCCTGGTGGATATCACGGCTGACGACAGTCGCTGCCCGGCCGGCTTGAATCTTCGCTATCGATACCGCGATGCGTGAACCGTCGGCGTCGAAGCCTTCCTGGGCGACCACTGCGGCGGCATGGGCGGTCGCGGCCTTTGCGGTGGTGACGAGCCCGGCAGACCGGGAGATCAACTCCTGGACTGCTTGGAATTTCCCGATCGGCCGACCGAACTGATGGCGTTCGGTCACGTGGGCGATCCCCAGATCGAGAATGCGTTCCAGGGCGCCGCAGATCTGTTCCGACCGTGCCCATGCGCCTCGGGTCAGGTACTCGCTACGCGTGTCCGTCGACGTGGGAACCACTTCCAGAGTTTCGACCGAAACGGACGCATCGGCATAGTGTTCTCCGACGAGATCGCCTACAGGTTCGATCTTGGCGTCAGCTGTGCGGATGCGGCCGACGAAGCGGTCACCTGCAACGAGTATGTCGCTCGCGATCTGTCCCCAGGGAACACGATTGAGAACGATCTTCCCTGCTCGAAGGTCACCGGGCGACCAGTCGACCTGGACGGCAGTCATCGGAGCCGAAGATGCGTCGGTTCCGTGTAGTCCGAGCAGCCACGACGCAAGAAGATCGGTTTCGAACAGGGGCGCGGGGAGTGCGTGGTAGCCAGTGCGATCCAGCATGAGAGCGGCTTCGGTAATCCCGCCGCCGCTGCCGCCGGCGCTTTCGGGTGTCGTGAGGAGGGTCAGTCCCGATTCGCCCAGGAGGTCCCAGGCTTCGGAAGAATAGGGCAGGGTCGTCTGCGGACTGTGCAAGTGGGGACGCGTGATCGAACCGAACAGGTCGTCGGTGAGTTCGCGCAATGCATCCAGTTCTGCCGTGGTCGAACCGTGAACAGTCGAGGTCATCTCAATCCCAATCCGCGCGCGATGACTCCGCGCAACACTTCGCTCGTTCCACCTCGGAGTGTGAAACCTGGTGCATGCAAAAGGGCCTCGGCAATCAGTCGGCCGAGCGTGTCGGACGATTCGAGATCGGTGTGAGCGTGTGCGGCCAACTCTGCACAGTCGCTGACGACGCGTTGCTCGAAACTCGTACCGATCTCCTTGACGAGTGCCGCGGCGAGGTCGGCGGGCTCGTCGTTCGACAGTGCCCGGGCCACGGAGCTCGAAAGATGACGAAGGGTCGTGAGATCTGCGACGAGGTTGCCGAAGGTCACCAGCGAATGGTCGTCCACGTCGTCGCTACCGGCTGCCAATTGCGCGCCCACCGCGTCGAGAAGTGGTTGCGGGGAAAGGATGCGTTCGGGACCGCTGCGTTCGAAGCTCAGTTCCGACCCCACCTGCTTCCATCCTTCTCCGGGGTTGCCGACCACCATGTCGTCCGGAACGAAGACACGATCGAGCACCACTTCGTTGAAGTGATGTTGACCGGTGAGCAATTTGATGGGGCGGATGTCGATGCCCGGAGAGTCGAGGGTGATGAGGAATTGGCTCAGTCCCTCGTGCCGGTGCTTGGGATCGAGGTCCTCGGTCCTGGCGAGGACGAAGAACGCCTCGCTGTGGTGTGCACCCGAAGTCCACACTTTGGTGCCGGTCACTTCCCATCCGCCGTCGACGCGAATGCCGCGCGTGCGCACCGAGGCGAGGTCGGAGCCCGCTTCGGGTTCGCTCATCCCGATCGCAAAATAGCATTCACCGGAGGCGATCCGAGGAAGATATCGTTTTCGTTGGGTTGCCGAGCCGTGTTTGAGGAGGGCCGGCCCTACCTGCCGGTCGGACACCCAGTGCGCCGCAACCGGTGCGCCGTGCGCGAGAAGTTCTTCGGTGACGACGAAGCGTTCGAGGTGACTTCGGCCCTGTCCACCGTGTTCGGTGGGAATGGTCATTCCGAGCCAGCCCTGCTGTGCGAGGCGACGGCTGAAGTCCGGATCCCAAGACGAGATCCATGAATCGACGCGGGGCTCCCACCCGTAGCGATGACGATCCGCCGCAAGGAAGTTGCGGACCGCGGTGCGCAACTCTGCAGTTTCCGGTGGAAGGGGGATTACTTCTGGAACTAGCCCGATCATGATCGGAGGACCTCTCGGCTGTGCTCGTGCACGAGCAGGCGGGATTAGCTTGCGAGTGAATCGTGTGGTTCGGCCGGGTCGGCGGAGTGGACCGGCGCCTGCCGATGAGTGTCCTTATCGGCAGGCGCCGTCGAATATGCCTCTCGGGACTACGTTCCCGCGATCAGGTCCATTCCGTTCTGGCGGATGAAGCGCTGGCGCTTCTCGTCACCGAGTCCCTCGACCCGTTCGAAGAAGTCGGCCGGTTCGCGGAGTCCTTCGGCGTGCGGCCAGTCCGATCCCATGACGAGGCAGTCCACGGTCCCGAGCTTCTCGACCATCCCGACCGTATCGTCTTCCGGGTACGGAACGACACGGATGTGGTTCTTGAAGATGGTGCTGGGGCGCTCCGTGAGCTGGCCACCGAGCCATCGTCCGTTCCGGGCCATGCCGCGACTCTTGTCCATGTGCCGGACGAAGTGGGGAATCCACTCGGCGCCGAATTCGCTGACGAGGACCTTGATGTTGGGGAAGCGACCGAAGAGGTTGTCGAAGATGAGTGCCGACAGCGTGTCGGTGATGGGACGTTCACCGTAGGTGTTCTGCCATTGCCAAGCAGAAAACTGGAACGGCGGTACGAGGTTCCATCCCCAGTGAGAGGCAACGTTGGCCTGATAGTGGAACTCCGAGATGTGGTACGAAACCACAGCTTTCGCTTCGTTGATTCGTGCCCAGAAGGGATCGAAGTAGGGGTCGCCCGGAGAGCGTCCGTAGGCCGGCCCTGCCGGCAACATGATGAACCTGGCACCCTTGTCCAGAACGCGGTCCAGTTCGGCACATGCTCGGTCGAGGTCCCGCAGCGAAAGCATCGCCGGAGCGTAGATGGTGTCCTTGTATGCGAATCCCCAGTCCTCGTCGATCCATCGATTGAAGGACTCGAGGTTGTCGTACAGGGGATCGACGCCGTCCAGGTACGCCTCGGCCAGCAGTCCCCAGCCGCCGGGATACATGACGGCCTTTTCGATCTGCTGTTCCTGCAGCTGGATCAGTCGCTTGTCCTTGTCGAGGTATTCGGCCTGGATCGGCTCGTAGAACCTCTCGGCGTCGGTGGCATTGCCGGAGGCGCGCTGCTTGAGCATCTCGACGAGCGACCCCGGGACGTATGCCTGATCGAGGTCGGCCTCGAGTGCTGTCACGATTCGGTCGTTTGCCAGCAGGACCTTGCGGTCGTAGCCCGGTGCCTCGATCGGTCGCACTGCCGTATGAAGCTTGTTTTTGGGCATGAAACGTGTGAACGCGTCCGGTGCCTCGTAGGAATGTTGATCGAAGTCGGCCATCAGGTACGGGAGGGTTCCCACCGAGTTCTTGATCAGCGCCATGCTCGCCTCCGTGTCGGGGATTCGGGGCCGCTTCGCGTAGCTACGCCGGGCCTCCGATATGAGTCAGAGTATCAAACTGAGACGGTGTCGCACAATATCTGTGTGGAGGTGAGTTCAGTCGGCGGCAATCATGGACTGGGCCTGGGCGAACATGGACATGATGATCCGGTCGATCGATATCGGCTCCGGAACTGCCTGCCACTCCCACAACGCCGCAGCCAAGCATCCGACCGCAAGATTGGCCAGGAGCACGTCCGAGGCATCTGGTGCTTCCGACCCGCGTTCGTGTGCCAGCTGACGGGCGAGCGCGCGCTCCCACCGGAGACGCATGCGCATGCTGCGGGCTTCGAGTTCGCGGGTCGTCATCACGAGTCTGGTCAGTCTCTGCCCTTCCGAGGAATCGTCGTCGAGGAGATGGTGGCCGAACCGGGCAAACGGTGAGGCGAGCGACAACAGCGTCCGGTCGGAATCCTCACGCTGTGCAACATGTTTCACCATCTCGTCGACTGCTTCGGACTCGTTGGTGAAAAGGAGTTCTTCCTTCGACGGGTAGTAGCGAAAGAACGTTGCGCGCGAGATGCCTGCTTGATCGGCGATCTCCTCGACACTCGTCCGGTCGTAACCTTGCCGCTCGAACAGTTCGAGAGCGGCGTTCTCGATTTCGAGCCGCGTCCTGGTCCGGTTCCGTTCACGCAAGGACGCCATGATTGTTCTTCCTTCGGTCGTCGTCAGCGGCTGATGCCCCGTGACGAGACGATAGCAACGGTCGGTCGGTTCTACGGTGGGCCACGCATCGGCAGCCCCGCCAGGCAGCAGACGGTATGAGTACCATCACGGGACCGAGCTCACTCAGCGAGGTCCGTCGGTGCGCAGGCGCGATCGCTGCAGTTTGCCGGACGCCGTCCTGGGCAGGACCTCGACGAATGAGAACTCACGCGGAATCTTGTATGTGGCGAGACGCCCCCCGAGGAAGCGTCGAAGGTCATCGACGGAGATATCCGACGAAGCAACGACATATGCAACTACTCGCTCGCCGTGCCGATCGTCCGGCCGACCGACAACCGCTACGTCGTCCACCACCGGGTGACGTAACAGTTCCTGTTCGACCTCCGTCGGTGCGACCTGAAATCCCGAAACCTTGATCATGTCCTTGCGGCGATCCACGATCCGAATCCGCCCGCTCGGCTCGATGCGGCCCACGTCTCCGGTGCGGAACCACCCGTCGGCGGTGAACGCAGCAGCGGCGTCCGTCGTCCGGGTGGTGTATCCCCGTGCTACCGACACGCCCCGGACCTCGATTTCGTCGTCTGGTCCCAGCCGAATCTCGGTTCCTTCGGTCGCGTATCCGGGCGAATCGAGACGCCAGTCCGCGGGATCGTGCACCGGATTGAAGGCGACGGTCATCGCCTCGGTCATCCCGTAGGAGCAGAGGAAGTCGACACCGGTCCTGACCGTGAGTGCCTTGGCAACTTCGGCTGGAACCGCGCTGCCACCCCACATGAAGTAACGCAAACCGGGAAAATCGGCGGACCCCAGATGCGGGATGTCGAGCAATTGATGAGCGACGGTGCCGGCCAGTGGCCATACGGTGACCGCGTCGTCCCGGATGTGCCGGAGACAGGCGTCGAGGTCGAAGCGTTCGAACAGGGTAACCTGCGCTCCCACTGCGAGGGCGGCACCCATCATCGAGGTGCCGAACACGTGGCACAGCGGTAACGAAATCTGGAGGACATCCGTCGCACCGAGTCCTAGATGGGTGACGAGTTGATGCACCCCTCCCGACAGGCCGGCGTGCGTATGGATGACGCCTTTGGGGTGTCCGGTCGTGCCCGACGAGAACGGAATGAACAGGTCCCGGTGTTCGCCCGACCGTATGCGTTCGGCGGGTTCGGGAGGAGTTCGCTCTTCCACCGGGGAAACGAGATCCTCGACCGGGAGTCGTATCGCCGATTCCGCTGCGACAGTCCGGTGCCGCTGTGAATACACCGCGGCCGTGACGTGTGCTCCGTCCAGGGCTGCCCGGATCTCGTGGTCTGTCCAATAGGGGTTGGGCGTGACGAATACGGCACCGATCCTTGCGAGCGCGAACTGCGCGATGACATATTCCGGTCGGTTCTCGACCAGCAGCGCCGTGCGCGTGCCTACTCCTACTCCTACTCCGACTCTCCTGAGCGATATTTCGGCTCGGGTCACGGAGTCCGCGAAGTCACTGTAGGTCCAGGACTCTCCCTGGAACCGGAGCGCGATCCGATCAGGCCACGTCTGCGCTGCCCGCTCCGGGAGCGATGCGTAATCCGGAATTTCTGTCATCAGGGGACACGCGGGTCGGCGATGCGCAGCGGACCTGCCGAACGCCAGTCCTCGATGTCGGGTCCGGGCTTCGCTGCAGGGAACTTGTCGTCGTGAAGTGCAGTCCAATGGGCATGCCCGAGCTGGTGCAGCGCGAAGCTGTTCTTCAAGGACTCCTGGAAGCCCATCGCGTCGACTGCACCGTTGACCGATTCCTTGATCAACAGCCGTGCCATGGCAGGGCGCTTCGCGATTCTGGATGCGAACTCCACCGTGCTGTTCGCCAACTCGTCCGCAGGGAAGATCTTCGAGACCATGCCGAGCCGGTGCCCCTCCTCGGCGTCGATGGCATCTCCGGTGAGAAGGAGTTCCTTCGCCTTGCGAGGCCCGAATTCGAATGGGTGGGCGAGATATTCGACACCCGGCATGCCGAGTCGAGTGGCGACCACGTCCGCGAACAACGTGTCCTCGGAAGCGACGATGAGGTCACAGGCCCACATCAGCATGAGTCCGGCAGAAATGACCTTGCCGTGCACCTGAGCAATCGTGATCTTGCGAAGGTCGCGCCAGCGCCGTGTGCAGTCGAAGTAGTAGTGCCACTCCTGCAGCATTCGCCGCTCCACATGCGACTGCGCAGTGCCGCCGTCGATGCGGAAGGTCGGGTGCTGCTCGGGGCCCGGCAACTCCTCCCTCGCTGCGACCTCGGATCCCATATCGTGGCCTGCCGAGAAACTGGGGCCGTGACCGAAAAGGATGATGATGTCGATGGTGTCGTCCTGCTCGGCGCGACGGAAAGCCTCGTCGAGTTCGACGAGTAGACCGCGGTTCTGAGCGTTCCTCGCCTCCGGGCGATCGAGACCGATGCGGGCTATGTTTCCGGCTCCGACCGTCTCATAGGTGACGAAACTTTCCGTCATGTCGATTGCTACCTTTCCTCGAACAGGTGGATGATCACCACTTGCGACGATCCCCATTACCCGGCACGGTTTCACCCCATGCCATCCACACATCCGGCGTCCGCGTGTCGGATACTCGATGGATGCGGCCTTCCTGCTGGGGGTTGGGCATCTTGCCCAAGCCTTCCATGCGGCCATGCGGGTCGGCTTCGCAGACCCACTTCTCGCCGTCGATCACGTAGTCGATGCCGTCGTGCCAGTAGCCGTCCGCCGCGCGCCGCACCTCTGCCTCCATGTGACGTCCGACGGTGACGGTGCCGTCGCTGTGCGCCACGATGGCTACCTGGAAGTCCCCATTGCCGAACAGGAGGTGCCCCACCTCGGCAGTCCCGTCTTCCCAGTGGTTCGCCCACGAATACCAGGTTGTGTATTCGGCGTCGTGGAGCGGATCCTTGTTCACGTACAGACGCGCGTCCTCAGGCATCCAGGCCTCTTCCCAGAAGAGGAAGCCACGGACACGTCGACCGGCCACGACACCTTCGACCAGCCATGTCTGGGTGAGGTACAGCAGGGACGAGTCGGGACCCGGGAGGAACCACTGCAGGGGCGGGGCGACCAGGGTGCCGCTCACGTCGATCACATCGGTCTCGACATACTTCATCGAGTTCTCCGTGAGCGTCAGGGATGTGCGGCGGCCGTGTTCGTTCGTCGGAGTGCTGAGCTCGATGGAAGAAGTATCAAGGATCCGTCGTTCGAGTTCGTTGCTGTCCGGAGCGAATCGGGGTTCGCGCCGGAGTTGCATCTGGCCGTCCTTGCCGTCGCTGGAGACCAGCAGCAGCTTCCCTCCCAGGGATTTGACTTCGCCGTCGGATTCCTGTGGATCTGTGACTGCCGGGACTCTTCGCATGATCGTGTACATCGCGCCCTCGTCATCGCGGAGAGTTCCCCAGATGTAGCCGGCCTCCGGGGTGAGTCCGTGGATGGGCTTCTCACGGGAGAGTACGGCTGTGGGATCGAAGCGGCGGCCGCTGCACAGTGCAGCATGGTTGAACGATCCAGTGGGGGAGAGTTTCGAGAATGTAGCGGTCACGAGGACTTGCCTTTCGTCGAGTTCGGGAGCGAATACCGAACGTGGGGATCAGATGACTTCGTCGGCCCGGAGAGCGTTGATTTCATCCTGGGACATGGAAAGATAATCCCGGAGAACAGCATCCGTGTGCTCGCCCAGCCGAGGGGGAACCCGGTACGTCGTGACCGGGCTTTCGGAGAATCGAATGGGGTTGCCCACGAGGGCCAGGCCGTCCTCTTCGGTTCGTCTGAGTAGTTGTCGATGTTGCACTTGAGGATTGTCGAAGACTTCCTTCATGGAATTGACCGGGCTGCACGGCACATCGGCCGCTTCGAGTTTCTCGACCCAGTAGTCGACCGGTTCGGTGACGAAGATCTTCGATAGAACCTCCAGGACGAAATCCCGATTCTCGATTCTGGCGGACACGGTGGCGAATCGTGGATCGTCGACCAGTTCGGGTCCGCCCAGTGCTGCAGCCAGACCGGAGAACTGCTTCGGTGTACTTGCGACGACGAATATGTCGTTGCCGTCGCTGCATCGGAAAGCCTGGGAGGGGATGCCGCCGAACCCTCCGTTGCCCCGGCGGGGTGCTTGGACGCCCGAAACCAGATAGTTCTGGACGTAATGTGACAGCGACGCCACACCGCAGTCGAGCAGGGACACGTCGATATGTTGTCCCTCGTCGGTTCGGTCGCGATGTCGAAGTGCCGCGAGTATCGCTGTGGACGTGTACAGACCCGCGAGGACGTCGACCATCGAGACGCCCACCTTCATGGGTCCGGCGCCCGGTTCACCGTCGGGAATGCCCGAGACGCTCATCATGCCGCTCATCGCCTGGAATACGCCGTCGTAGCCCGCTCGCATCGCGTACGGACCGTCCTGGCCGAATCCCGTCACGGAGCAGTAGACCAGCCTCGGGTTGTGCTGACGAAGAGACTCGAAGTCCAATCCGTACTTCGCCAGCACGCCGGTTCGGAAGTTCTCGACCAGGACGTCGGAACTGCCTGCCAGTTCACGGATCAGGGCGGCGCCTCGCGGGTCGGAATGATCGACCGTGATGGACTGCTTGTTCCGGTTCGCGCTGAGATAGAAACCCGAGTTGCGGTCGGACGGTTCACCGAAGAAAGGGGGACCGTACTGTCTCGAGTCGTCGCCGACGCCGGGACGTTCGACCTTGATCACCTCGGCGCCGAGGTCGCCCAGAAGCTGCGTGGCGAGCGGTGCGGCAAGGATGCGGCTCAGGTCGAGAATGCGTATGCCCCTCAACGGGCCTGTGGTTTCGATCTTGTCGTTCACCTGCGGGGCTCCTTGGGCAACTTCAGCACTCGTTCGCTGATGATGTTCTTCTGGATCTCGCTCGCGCCGGCGTAGATCGTTTCCGCGCGCGCGCGGACGAAGGCACGCCGCAGCGCGGTGGCCTCGTCGACGACGGCGGCACCTGAGGTGTCGTCGACCGCCCAGTCGGTTCCCAGCAGGGACTCTTCACCCAGCACGTCCATGGCTACCTCGGTGAAGTTCTGGTGCCAGCGAGACCAGTAGTACTTGCCGATGGACGCTTCGGGACCGAACTCCCCATCTCGCAGTGCGGTGGACAATGTTCGGAGGTTGTTGTAGGACATGATCTGCAGGCCGATGTAGGAATCGACGATCCGATTCCGGAGTGCCGGATCACCGAGGGGTGCACGTCGTTTCGAGAGTTCCGCGAGGTGTTCCATCTCGCGGACGAACGAGAACTGGTAATTCAGGACCGACGTCGCTCGCTCGTGGCCGAGAGTGGTCATTGCGGCGTTCCATCCCTCGCCCGTCCCACCCAGGACATTGTCGATCGAGGTTCGGGCGTCGTCGAAGAACACTTCGTTGAACCCGCTGTCCCCGAGCATGGTGCGTATGGGCCGGATGGTGATTCCGGGTTGGTCGAGCGGTATGAGCATGTAGGACAGGCCGGCATGTCGGCTGGATGTCGGGTCGGTGCGGACGATCGCGAAGATCCAGTCCGCGTGTTGAGCGAATGTGGTCCAGATCTTCTGGCCGTTGATCACCCACTCGTCGCCGTCGAGGTGTGCCCTGGTGGCTACGTTGGCGAGATCGGAACCCGCGCCGGGTTCCGAATATCCCTGGCACCAGACTACTTCCGCTTTCGACATCGGGGGCAGGAGTCGCCGCTTCTGCTCCTCGGTTCCGTACGCCAGCGCGGTGGGAGCCATGAGCGTCTCTCCGTGGAATGCCGCCCGTGGAGGAGCGCCGGCGCGTGCATATTCCATGGCGAAGACGATCTCTTGGGTCATGGTCGCTCCGCGGCCACCGTACTCCCGTGGCCATGACAGGCCCAGCCAGTTCCCGGCCCCGAGCTCACGCTCCCATGCCCGGCGTAATTCCCAGTTGTCGTCGTCATCCGGGCCGCCGCGATCGGCCTGACCGGAGAACTCCTCCGTGAGGTGCTCGTGCAACCACGTTCGCACCTCGTCGCAGAACTCCCGGTCGGCATCCGACAACGGCAGCTCGCCGAAACTGTCCTCTGAAGAACCCATGCCCCTATAGTACAATCAGTTAGAGATTTAGCCAGACCCTTCCGCGTGAATCGCTGGTCGGGGAGGCTTCAGGACTGGAGGAGTTCAGGTGGACGAGATCTCGTGGTCGCTGTCGGGGGGAATCGGAACCATCACCCTCAATCGACCTCAGGCACGCAATGCCTTCACTTTCTCGATGGTTCGAGAATGGGAGCGCATGCTCCGTGAGGCTCGCGAGGACGAACGCGTTCGCGTCGTTGTGTTGACGGGGGCCGGCGACCGTGCCTTCTGTTCCGGGGTGGACCTCGGGTCGATATCCAACGCCGATCGCACCCTGACGCCTCTCGAACGCAAGAGCCAGCTGCACGAGGAGATCCATCGCGTTGCGCGCGCTGCGGAGGCTCTCGACAAGCCGCTCATTGCGGCGATCAACGGTGTTGCGGTGGGCGCCGGTCTGGACATGGCATTGATGTGCGACATGCGCATCATGTCCTCCACCGCCAAGCTCTCGGAGGGATACGTCCGCGTGGGACTCACGCCCGGGGACGGCGGAGCCTACTACCTTCCGCGTCTCGTCGGGACGTCGAAGGCGCTCGAATTGTTGCTGACCGGCGACTTCGTCGATGCGGCCGAAGCTCACCGGATAGGCTTGGTCAACCGTGTCGTTCCGGCAGAATCGTTCGCGGAGGAAACGCAGAAGTTCGCAGAATCGATTGCTGCCCATGCTCCCGTCACCGTTCGAATGATCAAGCGAATTACATACCAGTCCGCCGATGCGGATCTGCGGACTGCGCTCGACCTGGCGTCTTCTCACTTTGCAGTGGTCGCAGCCACCGAAGACTCGGCCGAGGCGTTGTCGGCCATGAAAGAAAAGCGTGAACCCGTGTATCGCGGAAGGTAGTCCGATACGCCTGCTGCAGGCGGAGGCTGCATCCGTACGGCAAATACCGAAGGAGAAACCGGATGTCGGAGCAAGTGGAAGCGTCTACGGAGTCGGACGTCTTCGACGCATGGATCAACCTGCCTTACCTGCCAGGTGAGGTCACACCTGATCCGGCGGTGGTCGCGCGATTCAAGCGCGGCAACAGTGCGTACGAAGGCGGAGAGACGATCGCCGACGTGGTAGCGGAGATGGATCGTATGGGTATCGCCGCGGGGGTGCTCACGAAGGTGCCGCGCGACATCACCCCTGCATACGTGCACGGCACGAAGACCGGCGAGAAGGTTCTGCGAGAGACCTGTGAGCGGCTCGCTCAGATCCAGCTAGATCACCCGGGGCGATTCGTCACGTCGGTCGGGATCGACCCGCGTCTGGGGTACGACGCAGCACGACACGTGCGAATTGCTGTGCGCGAGTATGATATCAAGTGCATCCGAATTATCCCGATGTTCACCGGTATCGCCATCGACGACAAGCTTGCCTATCCCGCCTACACCGCGGCCTGTGATGAGGGTGCCGTAGTGTCGATCAACGTCGGTGTTCCGGGGCCGATGAAGCCCGCGAAGCTTCAGCGAACGATTCTCATCGATGAGGTCGCCCTCGCATTCCCCGAGTTGAAGCTGGTGATGAGTCATCTCGGAGATCCGTGGATCAGTGAGACCGTGGCCATGCTCATCAAGCATCCCAACGTGTTCGCTATGACCGCCGGCTGGGCTCCCAAGTATGTGCCGGAGGAGATCCTTACATTCGCGCAACGTCGTAATCCCGAGAAGCTCATGTGGGCGTCGGATTACCCCATTCTGCCCATCGAGAGAACCATCACCGAAGGGCGGGCCCTGTCCCTGACCGGTCGTGCACGTGAGGGGTATCTCGGTGGCAATGCCCGCAGGGTCTTCGGTTTGCCGAGCTGACCCTGGAATCCTTCCACACGTTCATAGGACTCGATAATGGAACTTGACCTTGCCCCTGGACTCGAGGACTTCCGCGAGGAAGTCCGCACCTGGTTTGCCGAGCACATCGTCGGTGAATTCGCGGCGCATCGTGGCGTCGGCAGTCCCACCGACGACACGGCATGGGACCTCCGTGTGGAATGGGAACGTGAGCTGTCCCAGGGGCGCTGGCTGGGTCTGACCTGGCCGGAGGAATACGGCGGTCGGGGTCTCGGGCTCGCTGAGGAGATCGTGTTCGAGTACGAGTACGCGCGAGCCGCTGCGCCTGCTCGTGTCAACACTCAGGCGCTCGAGCTCCTGGGTCCGACCCTGCTCGCCTGTGGCACACACGATCAGAAACTGCGCTTCCTTCCGAAGATCTTGAAAGTCGAGGAGATGTGGGGGCAGGGGTTCAGTGAACCCGGTGCGGGTTCCGATCTCGCCGGTGTTCGCACCCGAGCCGTCCTCGGTGACGACGGAGTCTGGCATATCGACGGGCAGAAGATCTGGACGACGTTCGGTCATCACGCGGATTGGCTGTACGTCCTGTGCCGGACCAACCCCGACGCCTCGCTCAGGCACAAGGGGTTGTCGCTGCTGCTCGTCGACGCACATCAAGAGGGTGTGGATGTCCGGCCCATCGAGAACATCAACCGCTCGACGGAGTTCAGCGAGTGCTTCTTCAACGACGCCCGGAGCACGGTCGATCTCACGGTCGGTGAGATCGACGGGGGATGGTCGGTGGTGATGACCACTTTGGGACTCGAACGTGGCAGTGCTCTGATGCCGGTTCAACTGGGCATGGAGCGGGAACTGGGCAGCATCATCGACATTGCACGCCGGAACGGCTCGCTCGACGACCCCGATATCCGATGCAGACTCGTCGATGCCTACATCGGTATCAAGCTCATGCGATCGACCAACCTGCGCGTGGTGGCCGACTTGCTGAACGAGGATTCTCCGGATCCCGGCGCCGCGACGGCTGCAGCGGCGATGACCACGAAGCTGTTCGCCTCGACTCATCACCAGAAGATGGGTGAGCTGGCCATGGATATCGTCGGATCTGCGTCGATGGTCGAGACCGGTGACGCCTTCGACGACGTCTCCATCGTTCAGAAGCTCTTCCTGTCTTCTCGTGCCGAAACCATCTACGGCGGAACATCGGAGATCCAGCGGAACATCGCCGCGGAACGGGTCCTCGGGCTCCCTCGGTAGAGCTGAGGCCCGGCAGCCGGGCCGAGGAGGGCAGAACGAACCGCCGCCTGTCGTGGAGGCGGGCGGCGGTTCGTATTCGGGTAAAGGTGCGGTCTACCGGCCGGACCAGACGGGTGCTCGTTTCTCGGCGAAAGCGAGTGCGCCCTCTCTGGCGTCGGCGGAGGTGAACACAGGATCGATCATCGTCCGCTGTCTGTCGAAGGCTTCGGCGGCGGGCCAATCGCGTGATTGCGTGATGACTTCCTTCGTGACCGCGACCGCAAGTGGGCCGTTGGCGGTGATCTTCCGTGCAAGTTCCATCGCTGCCTCCATTGCCTCCCCCGGCTCGGTGAGGCGATTGACCAGGCCCAGCTCGTGAGCTCGTGTGGCAGGGAGGTTGTCGCCGGTCAACGCAAGTTCCATCGCGAGCTGATAGGGAATGCGCTGGGGGAGACGAATGAGACCGCCTCCTCCGGCGACGAGGCCGCGCTTCGTCTCGGGAATCCCGAACATCGCGGTTCTGGACGCCACGATGAGGTCGGTGGCGAGTGCGAGTTCGGTGCCTCCGGCCAGTGCGAATCCCTCGACAGCAGCGATCACGGGTTTGCGTGGGGGAGCCTCGGTGAATCCGAGTCCCCGTCCGGGGACGGAAGGGTCCTCGCCGCGGACGAATGCCTTGAGGTCCATCCCGGCGCAGAAGTTGCCGCCGGCACCGGTGAGGACGGCAACCGAGAGCGACGGATCTTCGTCGAGTCGATCCATGGCGTCCGACAAGGCGAAGCTGACTTCTCGGTTGATGGCGTTCCGGGCTTCGGGGCGGTTGATGGTGACGAGCAGGATGCGTTCGTGCTGTTCGACTTTCACTGCTGAATCGGTAGACATTCTGTACTCCGTTCTCGATGGGAGGATCGGGCTGTCGATCGAACGTTAAAGGTGTAATAATTAAACTACAACTACCGTGGAAGCGGTCGATGCGAAGCAAGGAGAATGCGGTGACGGATTGGCCGAGTCGGCTCGAAACGCTGAAGGTGACGGCAGACGGCCCGGTGAGGATCGTCACGATGAACCGTCCGGGCGCTCGCAATGCCGCCGACGCGGTCATGCACCGCGAACTCGCGGAAATCTGGGATCTTCTGGCGGTCGATCCGGGATGTCGGGTGGTTGTCCTGACCGGGGCGGGCAAGGCGTTCAGCGCCGGGGGTGACCTGCCTCGAATGGTCGCGACTCAGGAAGATCCCACGATCCAGGACGAGGTCTTCTCGGAGGCGAGGCGGACCGTGCAGGGCATGCTGGCCTTGCCGCAGCCGTTGATCGCAGCAGTCAACGGCGCGGCCGTGGGCTTGGGCGCCAGTCTCATCTCGTTGTGCGACTTGGCAATTGCCTCGGACCGCGCCTTCCTTGCCGACCCGCATCTCGGAGTCGGCCTGGTTCCTGCAGACGGGGCTGCTCTGTTGTGGCCTCTGATCATGGGGACGCTGAGGGCCAAGGAGTACGTCTTCACCGGGGAGCGCATCACTGCGCCGATCGCGAAGGATCTCGGCCTGGTCAATCGCGTGGTGGAGCACGAGGGTCTTATGCCGGCGGTGATGGAGCTCGCGCACAAGTTGGCCGCGGTACCTCATGACGCCCTTCGGCAGACGAAGCGACTGATGAGTACGCATACCTCGCGTGCCCTCGCCGGCCTGCTCGACGACGCGCTGGCAGCAGAGCGCGCAAGCGTGAACTCTGCGGACCACCGGGACCTGTCCCGAGCCCTCGTCGATGCTGCCGCTGCCCGGCAGAATCGGACGAGTTGACATCCATGTCGATCACACCGAACGAAGGGAATTCTGCGATGTCGGGACTGGACGGGCGCGTGGCGCTGGTTACGGGCGCTGCGGGGGCCGGAATCGGCAAGGCGATCGCAACCCGCCTGGCCGCCGACGGCGCTACGGTGGTGGTCACCGACTCACATGAGCGGCGCCTCGAGGCTGCTGTAGCGGAGATTCGAGAGAACACCCGCGGCAATGTGGTCGGGCACGTTCTCGACGTGGGTGACCGCGACCGCATCGTGGCGGTCACCGACGCCGTGCTCGCGGAGATCGGCCCGATTGCGATCCTGGTCAACAACGCCGCGGTCAACGTGATGGGGCCGATATTCGACTACGACCCAGCGGATTGGGACCGCGTACTGAACGTGAATCTCACCGGCCCGTGGATGCTTTCGCGCCAGGTGATGAGACAGATGCGGGACGCCGGCATCCCGGGTGTCATCCTGAACGTTTCGACCTACGCACCCGATGTGGGCGGCGAGGGCATCGAAGCGCCGTATGCGGTCAGCAAGGGTGGGCTGAATGTGTTGACACGCAGTTGCGCGCACGAAGGTGGACCGTACGGGATTCGAGCCAACACATTGTCGATGGGGATGGTCACCGGTACTCGATTCACGGATGCCCTGCACTCCGATATGCAAGCCCGCGAACGGGAAAAGTCGCCGCTGGGACGGTTGTCCCACGTCGACGACATCGCCGAGGCGGCGGCGTTCCTCATTTCCGACAGAGCGAAGAACATCACCGGTGAAACAGTGAACGTCGCTGCCGGAACCCACATGCGTTACTGAGCGGTCCAGAAACCGCACCCGACGATAGAAGGAGAATCATGCCGGAAGCTGTAATCGTTGCGGCTGCCCGTACGCCGATCGGCCGGGCCTACAAGGGTGGGCTGAAGGACATGCGGCCCGACGAGCTCGCTGCACACGCAGTGCGAGCCGCGGTCGATCAAGTGCCGCAACTAGATCCGTCATCGGTGCGTGACTTGATGCTGGGCTGCGGCGCACCTGGCGGCGAACAGGGCTTCAATATGGGTCGGGTCGTGTCGACGCTACTCGGATGGGATTCCGTACCGGGCACGACGGTCACGCGGTATTGCGCGTCGAGCGTGCAGACGACCAGGATGGCGATGCATGCCATTCGCGCCGGTGAAGGTGACGTCTTCATCGCAGCGGGTGTCGAGACAATCAGCCGGGGTCGCCGAGGACACGCCGATACTCCACCGGTCGCGGATGACGCCGATCCGCGCGATCGCGCGGCGAATCCCTGGACGAATCCGCGTTTCGCGCCGGCGCAGTCGAGGACGCGCGAACGGAGTGCCGGACAGGCCGCGGAATGGACCGACCCGCGTTCGGCAGGTGAGTTGCCGGACGTCTATATAGCGATGGGACAGACGGCCGAGAACGTCGCTCAGATGTGCCGTGTCTCGCGGGAGGAGCAGGACGAGTTTGCTCTTCGTTCCCAGGAGCTGTACCAACAGTCACTCGCGTCCGGATTCTGGAAGCGTGAGATCACACCCCTGACCCTCCCTGACGGAACCGTGCTGGATCACGACGAAAGTCCGCGCGCTGGTACCACTCTCGAAAAGCTGGCGGCGTTGGCGCCGGTCTTCCGTCCCGACGGGACCGTCACAGCAGGCAACGCGTGCCCCCTCAACGACGGCGCAGCAGCGCTGGTCGTCATGTCGGATCGCAAGGCCGCCGAATTGGGGATCACCCCTCTGGCGCGCGTCGTGGCCACGGGTGTCTCTGCACTGTCGCCGGAAATCATGGGACTCGGGCCTATCGAGGCCACTCGCGACGCTCTGGCGAATACCGGACTCGGCATTGCCGACATCGACCTGTTCGAGATCAACGAGGCTTTCGCGGCCCAGGTCATCCCGTCGTACAAGGAACTCGGTATCCCGCTCGACAAATTGAATGTCAACGGCGGCGGTATCGCGGCAGGACACCCCTTCGGTATGACAGGTGCCAGGATCGCAACCACTCTCCTGAACTCGATGGCGACCCATGACAAGCAGTTCGGTCTGGAAACGATGTGCATCGGAGGCGGTCAGGGCATGGCGATGATTTTGGAACGTCTGTCCTGATGTTTCACGTTGGAGCGGGTGCCGGTGAGGCACCTTCTCCAAATGCACGTGGGTGGTTCGATTTCACGGAATCGAACCACCCACGTACGTCTTTCAGGGAGTTAGAGCCCTACCAGGTCCGCGATGCGGTTGCGGTGTAGTCCGGGGGATCCGAGGAGCGTCTGGGATCCGCGTGCCCGTTTGAAGTAGAGGTGTGCGGGGTGTTCCCAGGTGAAACCGATGCCGCCATGGATCTGGATGCTCTGGGCGGCGATGTGATAGTAGGCGTCCGAGCAGTACGTCTTCGCGATTGACGACGCGAGTGATCGATCGTCGGAACCCGCCTGGACGGCACCGGTTGCGTAGTACGCCGCCGACCGAGCAGATTCGAGTTCGACGAGCATGTCTGCGAGCTGATGCTTGATGGCTTGGAAGGAGCCGATGGGGCGGCCGAACTGCTGGCGCATCTTGGCATATTCGACGGTGGACTCGAGGACGCGAGCGGCGCCGCCCACCTGTTCGGCCGCGAGTGCTGCCGCACCGATCTCGAGAACCTCGGTGACGATGCCCCAACCGTGTCCGTCGACCCCCAGTAAGGACGCGGGCACACTGTCCAGTGTGACGGTTGCGAGGTTTCGTGTCCGGTCGAGAGTCGACAGTGGTTCCGCCGTGACGCCCTCGGCGTGTGTGTCGACCGTGAACAGGGAGACCCCCCGATCCGTACGGGCAGCGACGATCAGGAGATCTGCATCCGCCCCGTCGAGGACGTACGACTTGACTCCGGTGATGCGATAGGACCCGTCGTGGAGCTCGGCTCGCGCTCGGACGTCCTCTTCCGACGCAGCGGCGTCACCTTCGTTGGCTGCCAGGGTTGCGATCGTGTTGCCGGCTGCGATTCCGGGAAGGTGTTCGGCGGCAGCATCGGAGTCTTCGGCGAGCAGCAACGCGTACGTCGCCAGTACGCACGTCGACAGCACCGGTGCACAGAGAAGGGCCCGGCCACTCTCTTCCAGAACTATCGCGAGTTCGGCGAAACCGAAGCCGGCGCCACCGTACTCCTCGGGGATGGCAAGTGCCTGGACGCCGATCTGGTCGGCCATCAGTTTCCACGAGGTGACGTCGAAGCCGCTGGACTGATCCAGGAAGGAGCGTACGTGTTGCTCGGATGAATGAGTGTCGAGCAGTCGCCGCACGACGGAGCGCAGCTCGTCCTGCTCGGGAGTTGAGATCAACATTGCTCTCCTAAGTCGGGATGCATCTTAATTAAATAGTATAATAAGATAACCTATTGGACAATGGCTGACGGGCCTGCCCCCGCCCGACGGGCTTGGCGTAGCACTCGAAATAGAGTACAAAGAACTAACTAATTATAGTACGGTTTGTCCGGCGCGGGTGCGAGCAGTGCCGGGTTGCATACAGGAACGCGACAAGCGCCCGACGACGAGCCGTCCACGAACTACCAGGAGGCGACATGGGCTTGCATGACGATCGGGTCGTGATCGTGACCGGTGCCGGGCAAGGCATCGGCCGTGAACATGCACTGGAATTTGCGCGCCAGGGTGCGAAAGTCGTGGTCAACGATCTCGGCTCGACCGACGACACCGTTGCGGAGATCAGGGCGATGGGCGGTGAAGCGATCGCCAGCAAGGACGACGTGTCGGACTGGGACGCCGCCGGCAGGCTCGTCGCATCGGCGATCGACACCTTCGGCGACCTGCACGTACTGGTGAACAATGCGGGCATCCTCCGGGACAAGATGTTCGTCAACATGGACGTGGATATGTGGGACAGCGTCATGCGCGTGCACCTGCGGGGAACCTTCTGCCCCACCCGTCACGCAGTGGACTACTGGCGGTCGAAGCACAAGGCGGGTAACCCTGTTTCGCATCCTCGCATCGTCAACACGTCCTCACCGTCCGGCCTCTACGGAAATGTCGGCCAGTCGAACTACGGAGCGGCCAAAGCCGCCATCGCTTCCTTCACCGTCATTCTCGCGGACGAACTGGCGCGTCTGGGTGTCACGGTCAACGCGATCGCGCCCAGCGCACTCACGCAGATGACGGCCGGTCTCGACGCATACGTCGCGAAGCTCGAGGAGATCAAGGAGAAGACCGGATTCGACTACGGCTCACCGGCCAATATCGCTCCTCCGGTCGTGTGGTTGGCTTCGCCCGAAGCCTCGGAGATCACGGGACGAGTCTTCAACGTCAAGGGCGGGCGCATCGGAGTCGCGGAGACATGGGTGGCCGGACCTTCCGAGGAGAAGTACGCAAAGTGGGATCCGGCCGAACTCGGTGAGGTGATTCCTCGTCTCGTCGCGGAGGCCCGTCCCAACTCCGACGGCTCGGGACAACCACGCCAGGGAGCGTGATGACACCCGTCAACGGCATCAGCATCGAGCGGCGCGGCGCGATTGCCGTCGTCTGGCTCGACCACCCGGACCGCGGCAACGGATTCATCTCGGATATGCAGGTCGAGCTGCACGAACAGCTGGTTGCGCTCGATTCCGACCACGAGGTCCGAGCGATCGTGGTGACCGGACGCGGCAGATTCTTCTCCACCGGCGCCGATATGGAACCGGGTGGAGCGAACTTCGCCTTCGACGCCGAACAGACCGCGCGCGCTCGACGAATGATGCGTGACCGACCTCGGCCGTGGAAGCTGAGAACCCCTGTGATCGCGGCGATGAACGGATCGGCGGTAGGGCTGGGATTGACCTTTGCGCTCCAATGGGACATTCGGGTGGTCAACGAGAGCGCGAAGTACGGTTTCGTCTTCCCGCGCCGTGGACTCATTCCCGAGCAGAACTCCTTGTGGCTGCTTCCGAAACTCGTGGGCCTGTCCACCGCGGTCGAACTTCTCCTGACCGGTCGATTGTTCAGCGGCGCAGAAGCGCGGGACCTCGGAATCGCCGCGCGGGCAGTTCCTGGTGACCAGGTGCTCGATACTGCCGTGACGATTGCGAACGAAATTGCCGACAACACCAGTGCGGCCGCCGTCGGCCTGACGAAGGAGCTGGTGTACTCGCTGCTCGAGGAGACCGACCGGGAGGCGGCCTTCCATCTCGAATGGGAGAACTTCCGGGCGATCGGCCGGGAGTCGGACGCGACAGAGGGGGTCGCGGCATTCATCGAGAAGCGACCCCCCCATTTCACGCTCGACAAGCGCTACTCGGTGGACGTCGCGGCATCGAGCGAATGGGAGGGATGACAGTGTCGGACAACGAACCGGTGCTCTACGAAGTGGACGATGACGGGGTCCTGGTACTCACGCTCAACCGGCCCGAGCGCAAGAATCTGTGGTCGCTGGAGATGGAGACGGCGTTCTACTCCGCGCTCGACCGGGCTGCCGAGGATCAGGATGTTCGTGTCATCGTGGTGACCGGCGCCGGATCCACGTTCTGTCCGGGGCTGGATCCCGGCGTGCTGGACGGGATCAAGGGGGGCTCGACGTATGCGACGAACCGGTTGCCGCAGACGTATGCCACCACGATCCCCAAGATGATCATCGGAGCCATCAACGGTTCTTGTGCCGGGATCGGGTTGGCCCAGGCGTTGTGTTTCGACTACCGATTCGCCGCCCGCGGTGCGAAGTTCACGACGGCATTCTCGAAGCGGGGATTGCCGGCCGAGGACGCATCTGCGTGGATCCTCAGCCGGCTGGCCGGCCCGGCTCACGCGATGGACCTGGTGGTATCCGGTCGGGTGTTCTTGGCCGAGGAAGCGCTGGATCTGGGTGTGGTGCAACGCCTCAGCGAACCGGGATCAGTGCTCGAGGATGCGGTCGAGTATGCGCGTTCCATCGCAGCGAGTGTGTCGCCGGTATCGATGGCGATGATGAAGTCGCAGGTGTGGCACGACACCGAGTCGACGATGGAGCAGGCCAGGGTAAGGGCTCAGTATCTGCTGACGCTGGCGAAGGGGCGCCCGGACTTCCGGGAGGGTGTCGATGCGTTGGTCGAGAAGCGCAATCCCCAGTTCGGCCCCTACACTCCGACCGTGTTCTGAGCTGCTGTTCCAGGATCGAGTACGACTTCACGTGAATGGCCGGCCCGCCCTTTCGGTGCGGACCGGCCATTCACGTGATTGCTCGTCAGCGGGGTGCGAAGCGTTGTGCTCCGTCGAGTCGCACAACCTCACCGTTGATGTAGCCGTTGGTCAGCAGCGTCAGAGCGAGATCTGCGAATTCTTCCGGCTTGCCGAGTCGCTTCGGGAAAGGCACATTCGCGCAGAACTTCTGGAGTGCTTCTTCTCCGACGGACTCCATCATCGCCGTGTGCATCGTTCCCGGAGCGATCGTGTTGAGTCGGATGCCCACCGAACTCAGGTCGCGTGCGCCGGCGATCGTCAGGCCGATGACACCGGCCTTTGCGGCAGCGTACGCGCTCTGGCCGATCTGCCCCTCGTAACCGGCGATAGAGGCGGTCTGCACGACAGCTCCACGTTCACCGTCTGCGTTCGGTTCGTTCTTGGCGATCTGGGCGCTCGCGAGTCGCAACACGTTGTAGGTGCCGGTGAGGTACAGATCGAGTGTCTTGGCGAATCCTTCGAGGCTTGCCGGGCTGCCGTCGCGGTTGACGATTCGCTCGGCGACGCCCCATCCGCCGTGGGTGATCACCGCGTACCGGAGCGCGCCGAGCCGGCTTGCCGTTTCGATCGTGGCCGCAACGCTTTCCGAGTCGGTCACGTCGGTGCGGGAGTAGACGACCGATTCGCCGAGTTCGTCTGCGAGCAACTTGGCTTTGTCGTCCGCAAGGTCGGCGATGACGACCGACGCGCCGGCGGCGTGCAGCCCGCGAACCACGGCCTCACCCAGACCGCCCGCGCCCCCGGTGACGATGGCGGATGTTCCACTCAGGTTGGTGGGGGACATATGTGTTCTCCTGTCGATCGCCGAAGGGGAAGGTTTACCGATGGGGTGAACCACCCAAGATTTAATAGCTTAATCATTTAACGTCTTTGCGGCGAACTCGTCAAGGATGTGGGTGCAGGCTCGGGCAACGCCGTGTCCGGCGTCGGCGCGATGGCGCGTCCGATCAGGACGGTTCGGGTGCTGCCCAGGACTTGATCTGAGCGATCAATGCGCGAAGCTCGTCGGCCGAAGGTCACGATCGGTTCGGGTGCTGGAAGGTGCAGGACAGCAGCGCTCCGAAGAACGCGCGAACGAGCCAGGTAACTTCGCCGTCGCGGATCTGACCCGTTTTTTGGGCGGCTCGAAGTGCGGCAGTGAGAGCGCGTGACCGTGGTTCCAGAACGTGTCGTTGCAGGAGGGAATACGCCTCGGGGTGCTTGCCGGCATCGGCGGTGAGCCGTAGTTGGAGCTCGGGTCGCTGCTGGGGGTCGATGTGGTCGTCGACCCGGTCGAGGTCGAACTCGATCCGAGCGCGTCGCAAGGGAGCGGTGACACGCGACTGCGTGGCACCCCTCCCTTGCTCTCTGTCGGGCTCCTAATGGAGTCAGACCGTCAGCGCAACAGTGGGGCGAGGCGGGTGGTGACCACCCGGACATGCTCGGCAACCATCTCCTCGGGCATGCCTCCGACCGAAGCCCACAGGTAGACGGTCTCGACGGGAGCGTCCTTCGTGAGCAGTCGAATTCGCTCGGCGATATCTTCCGGTGTGCCGAACCAGAAGTAGGAGAGTGGGCCGCGCGGTTCCCGGGACACCAAACGAGCCGGGTCGACCGGCTTCGGTTGCGGTTCACCGGTTCCTTCCACCATGTGACGACGATAGGAATCCACCTGGTAGGCGATGTAGGGAGCGACAAGCGGCCAGTCCCGTTCCGGATCCTCGGTGACCCAGGCCTGTATGCCCCCACCCATCCGGCCGATCGACGGATCGTGGCCGGCTTCGACCAGTCCCGCCTGGTAAGGGGCCCAGCTCTCAGGATGCGGGGAGAGGAGCGGAGCGCCGAGGAGCCCCGCCCGGCGGGCTCCTTGCGGGCCGTGATAGCCCAGCCACACAGGGATGGGGTCCTGAACGGGCCCGGGGGTCACCCCGCCCTCCGACCAGAGTTTCCGTAGCTGCCGGACCATATCGTCGGTTCGGCCGTAGCGCGCCCGGTCGGACGCACCGTACAGCTCGTATTCCGGTTTGCGATATCCCGCCCCGATGCCGAGGTCGAGCCGTCCGTCGGAGATCAAATCGACCAAGGCTGCCTGCTCTGCGACTTCGACGGGAGAGTGCAGCGGCGCAACCAGGATCGCGGTACCGAGCCGGGCACGGCGAGTGCGCGCCGCTGCTGCGGCAGCGAAGGTCAGTGGCTGGGTCAGATAACCGTCGTCGAACAGATGATGTTCGGTGAACCACAGCGAGTCGGCACCGAGACGGTCGGCTTCTTCGCACATCTCGAGGGTGAACCCGTGCAGCCGCGCCGCGGAACCCTTTCGGTGCGGTGGGTTGCGCAGATCGAAATACAGACCGACCTCGGTCATGGTGTCCTCCCGTGAGCAGGCTTGGATGTCGGACCGGTGACGTTCGCAGGCCAGAAGGCCGACCACGACGCTTCTCGTCCCGGCAGGGCAGGTGGGCCTCCCACTCGCCAGCTGTCGAAATCGACTTCCTGTGGGTGCTCGTTCACATCTGCTGCGTACCAGTGGTGTTCGATTCTCCGCTCGAACAACCACTCCTCACCGACGCGGCGATAGGTGTCGTCGTACCGAATAGCCATGACAATCCACCGATCGTCCACCTCGTGTTCGGCTCGGCAGTAGACGTGGCCGGTCGCGGTCTCCGGACCGTCGTCACCGACGTCCGGTCCCAGCTCGATCCGATGCCCGCCGATGAAATGAATCGATCTGTAGAACCAGCGCAACTGGGCATCGATGAGAGCGCGTAACGCGTCCCGTCCTGCTCCGTGCCGACCGAGTTGCACGTCCTCGACGAACAGGGAAACCCACGCGTCGACGTCTCGCTGGTCGACTGCGAGGGCATAGCGGATCGGCAACTGGCTGATCTCGAAGCGTGCTTCCGCTCGGGCCAATCGGGCCGAATTCGCCGAATCCATCACTCGCCTCCGGTCAGCATCAGTGTGTCACCCGTCAGATATGCCAGGTCGTCACTGACCAGTGCGACCACGGCGCGCCCGATGTCGGTTTCCGGATCGCCCATCCGACGGAGTGGGAGTTGCTTGAGATGCTGTTCGAATCGTTCCGGTTGTTCCTCACGGAACTTAACAGCGGAAGGTGACAGGGCCGTGGGAACGACAACGTTGACCCGGATTCCGTAACGACCCCATTCTCGGGCAGCGACGCGGGAGAGCCCCCGGATGCCTTCCTTGGCGATGGCATAGGCGCCGAACATCGGTGCGCCGTGGACAGCCGAACTGGACCCGAAGTTCACGATCGAGCCGCCTCCGCGCTCACGCAGCAGCGGCAGCGCTGCCTGCATCGCCCAGAGCGCCGCGAGTGGGCCGCTGCGCCATGAGATCTCGACATCTTCGAGGGTGACGTCGGCCAACGGCCCTTTCGTCATGGACTGGGCATTGTTGATCAGCGCATCCAATCCACCGAACCGTGTAGCGGTGGCGTCGACGGTGCGTGTGATCTGATCCTTGTCGGTGACATCGCATTCCAGGCTGATGGCCGTGCCACCGAATTCGCCGATCTCGGCGGCGACGGCGTCACATTTCGACAGAGTGCGGCCTGCCAGTGCCACCGAAGCGCCCTGACGGGCGAGGGCAAGTGCAATGCCGCGACCGATGCCCTGACCGGCACCGGTGACCAGCACGGCCTTGCCCGACAATCGACCTACCCGGTCCTTGGTGTGATCCGTTTCCACGAAAAATCCTCTCTCATTTTCGATGTGCCCCGGTGCGTCGACATCGCCGTGGCCACACAGCGGACCGACCCCCGCCGGCATCAGGTCATGGTGGGCTGGTACATGACGGCACCGATGCCCGAGTCGATAGGGAGCGCGATCCCGGTGATGGCCGCGGCCCGAGGGGAAGCCAGGAAGGCGACGGCCTCCGCGACATCCTCGGCCTCGGCCATCCGGCGCAGCGGTAGTTGCGCCATGTACTGCCTGAACCGATCGGCGCCGAGGTACGCCTCGAACGCCGGTGTGCGCACGGCACCGGGAACGACTGCGTTCACTCGGATGCCGAACTCGCCGGCTTCTACCGCAGCCTCCTGGGTCAGGTGGATGACTCCGGCCTTGGCGGTTCCGTAGTACGGGACAACTCCGGCAACCTTGCGCATGCCGGCGGCGGAGGCCGTATTGATGATCACGCCGCGTCGTTTCGGAGCCATGATTCGCAGCGCTGCGCGCACGCCGCGAAAGGTCGCGCCGAGGTTTCCGTCCAAGCCGTGCTGCCAGGCACTGTCCTCGGTGTCGGTGATGGATCGGTTTCCGCCGAATCCGACATTGTTGTGCACGACATCGAGGCGCCCGAAATCGGCGGCCACCCGGTCGAACATCGAGTCGACGAACCCTGGTTCGGTGACGTCGCCGACGATCGTGTGCGCTCGGCCCCCGAGCTCACCGATCTCCTGAACGGTGGCCTCGGCGTGATCGGCAGAGATGTCGTTGACCACGACCACCGCGCCTTTCGCCGCCAGCAGTGCGGCGGTTGCCTTACCGATTCCGGAGCCTGCCCCCGTGATCAGTGCGACCTGGTCGATGAATTCGCGCTCCACGTGATCTCGCTCCTGTGAGTCGGGTGGTGGTCGGCTTCTTACTCGAACGCGGGGATAGGCAGACGTCGGCCGTTTGTGTTCTTCGGTTGTAGTTCAGCTCGCGCGCAATGCGATTCCCTGAGCGTTGAAGAACAATCCGCCTGGCGTCAACAGGGCGGAAGCGGCGTGGGGCACCTGTCGCTTTCCGGATTCGCCGCGGAGTTGCAGCACCGCCTCGCGCAGGTGGCCGGCGCCCTGGGTTCCGCCTTCGGAAAGGCTGCCGCCGTGCGGATTGATCGGTACCTTGCCGTCGATCAGGACCCGGCCGCGACTGTCGTCCCAGTGTTCACGCAGGAAGTCGCCGGCCTCGCCCGGCTTGCAGAATCCATAGGTTTCCAGGCAGTGCAGGGTGATGAGGGAGAACCCGTCGTAGGGGAACAGTACGTCGAAGTCGTTGATGCCGAGGTCGCTACGGGCCAGAAGTGCGTTCGCGGAGATGCTCTGTCCGGTGTGATCCAGGCTCACGGTGAGGTGTTCCTCCGGGTGCGCAGTCAATCCCATAGACAGCGCGTGAATGGTCACCGGACGGTTGGGGCCGTCCGCGGCACGTTCGGCCGTGGTCACCACGAATGCGTCGGCGCCGTCAATCGGGACGTCCATGTCGTAGACGCACAGTGGCTCACGGATCATCCGGCCGGCGAGGTAACCGTCCATGGTGAGCGGATCGCGCATCACCGCATCGGGGTTGTCCGCGGCGTTCGCGCGCCCGTTCAGTGCGACCAGACCGAAGTCCTGCCGCTTGCGGTCGTAGGTAGCGAGATAGCGCTCGGCCCAGGCGGCGTAACCAGTGGGGCCGAACATGCCGTACGGCTCGGATTCGGTGTGGCCGTCTCCGAGCATCGCTCGCCCGTCGGCAAGACCGACGGCGGCTCGTTCGCGGAATGCTCCGCGGCCGAGCCGGTACACCGAGTGATAGACCAGGACTGCGTCGGCGGTTCCCGACCACACCGCGTTCACGGCGGCGGTGAGGTGGTTACCGATCGGCGGTCTCGCGGTGGTCCAAAAGGTGACGCTGGGTAGCCCGAGGGCCGAGGCCACGATCGCGGGATCGATGCCACCGGTGTGGAGCCCACCACCGACTACGCCGTCGATCTGATCCGCGGTCAGCCCGGCATCTGCGATGGCACGGGTAGCTGCCTCCAGAACCATCGTCAGTTCGGTGGTATTCCGGTCGCGGGCATAGGGGGAGCGTCCGAGTCCGGTGACAGCGACGCGATCCTTCATCGGATTGCGTTGCGGAAGGATATTCATCGGGCGTTCTCCTTCTCTGTGACCGTACGGAATGCGGGCCACGGTGCGCCGTCGCGCTCGATCCACGTGAGTTCCACGGGCTGTCCGATTCGCTGCAGGGTTTCCGGTGAGTCGACCAGCGGAGCCACGATCCGCAGGCCGGGTTGTTCTGTCAGCTCGATCGCGGCGAGCGGCCAGGGGGTGGTGTAGTCCACGACGGGTGGGCCCTGGTGCAGGCGGGTCAGCAGGTGAACGGTCCCGGTTCCCCGCACGGGGCGCACCATGATCTCGGTCGACCAGCAGGACGGACAAATAGGCCGTAACGGGGTGTGCCACTGCCCGCACTGTGGGCACCAACCCGCGCGCAGTTCGTGAATCAACAGTCCTCGGTAGTACTCGATGTTGATCTGGTCGAGCCGGATTCGCGGAAAGCGCTCGAAGACGGTCTCCGTTGTCGGACCCACGCCTTCTTCCTCGCCGATCTCGCCGAAGCCGTCACCTGATGTGGGCTCAGCGGCCATTCGTCCTCCTGTTGCTTGTTGGCTGTTCATTCCTCGATTTTCGACCCGGCCGACCGCGTGGAAGAGGGTCGCGCCCTGTGCTGTGTTCCGCCGTGTATGCAGGTGGGTCAGGCGCGAACGTTGTCGCCGCCCGGGTAGCCGCCGCCACCGAACATCGCGTCCAGTGCCTCGTAGTCCTTGACACCGTCGCGCTTGGGTATCTCGTTGACGAACTCCACCGTGCGTGGCTTCTTGTAGGAGGCGATACGTTCGCGGCAGTGCTCGATCAGTTCCTCCGCGGTGACCTCGGAGCCGTCGGCAAGCGCCACGACTGCCTTTACCGACTGGGTGAACTGCGGATCGGGTACGCCGATCAGTGCGGCTTCACGTACGGCAGGGTGCTGCTCCAGGCAGTTCTCGACCTCGGCCGGATAGATGTTCTCCGCTGCGGACTTGATCATGCGCGTCATCGTGCCGAGGAAGTGGATGCTGCCGTCGTCCTCGCGCCTTCCCAGATCGGTTGTGTGCCACCATCCGTCGCGCATTCTCCGGGCGTTGATCTCCGGGCGGTTCCAGTAGCCCGCGTGCACGACGTCACCTGCGACCACGATCTCACCGGCACTGCCGACCGGTTGTTCATTTCCCTCGCCGTCCACGATGCGCACGCGGGCGAGCGGGGAGGGGCGGCCGGAGTTGCCTTGGCCGCGTCCGCCGTGGCCGTTCACCACAGCCAGACCACTGACTTCGGTCTGGCCGAACCCACCGGGAGTAGAACCCCAAGGCGTGGTGTCCTCTGCCAGCAAACCGTTCCACAGTGGAGTGAACGGTCCGCCGCGCAGCCTGGACACGTCGTGCTTGTCGGGGTCGTACAGTTGCATCATCTGCATGATTGTGGGCGGCATCAAGAATGCGGAAGTTACGCCCTCGCGGGTGATGATCTCCAGTACCGCTTCGGCTTCGATTCTCGGGACGAAAACATTGGTGCCGCCCTGTAGATAGACCGCCAGGGCGTCCCACTGGAAATTTCCGATATGGAACAGCGGTCCGGAGTTGAGGAACACCGACTCGGAATCGGATCGGGTCAGATAGGATGACTCGTGCGCCATCGCCAGTAGGTTGCGCTGGGTCAGCATGGAGCCGTTCGGCCTGCCGTCGATTGCGGCGGTGTAGATCACCAGCAGTGGCAGATCGACATCCACCGGCCCCCACAGGTCGTCGGCACCCTGAGTGGCGAGCGCGCTTTCGTAACTGTCTTTCCCCTCGGTGTCGTGCTGCCACCACACCGGATCGCGCTGTGTCAGCTTGGATGCCGCGCGCACGGCATCACCGATCTCCTCGTCCTGCCATACGACGACTTTCGGATCGAAGTCGTCGATCACAAAGGCAAATTCTTCGTCCGACTGTCGCCAGTTCGCCGGGCAGAGCATCGCGCCGAGCTTCGCGCAGGCACCGAGCAGTTCGAAGACACGGAACGAGGTTTGCCCGAGCCACAACACCCGATCGCCTTCCTCGACGCCGGCCGCTTGTAGGGCATGCGCCGCCTGGTTGATCCGAGCGTCGTATTCGGGCCAGGTCAGCCGGTGCTGGTCGTCCACAATGGCAGTGCCGGACGGGTAGCTACGGCGGTGTTCGCGTGAGATGTCGCCAAATGTGGTGGGGGGCACCGTATTCTCCTTGCGTGTATAGGTGATCGGGGCGGTTCGGAACGTCATGCAGGGTTGAGTGCTCTCATGACGAAGTCGTGTACGTGAGCGACCAGGTCGTCCTCGGAGCTCTGTGATGCGCTGCCGCCGGTCAGTAGGCCCCGGATCAGATTGCCGACGAGCATCGCCGCTCGTAGAGGATCGCCATCGCGGAGTTCACCTCGGTTCATGCCGTGTCGGATGATCTCGGACAAGTATCGATCGCCGGCTCCGTAGAGCGCGGTTACCTGATCCGGCAGTAGCTCCATCAAGGTCTGGTCGACGAACAGGCGGGCACGTTGAGCACGGCGCTGGTGATAGAGGATTCCGATGTTGTATCGCAACCAAACTTCCATTTGTTCCGCCGCTGACGTGTCGGGGTCGATTCGGTCTCGAAGCTGGCCTTCGACGAGGTGGACTTCGTCCTCCAGCAGGGCCAAGAGCAGATGTGCCTTGCTGGGGAAACGACGATAGAAGTTGCTCGCCGAGGTGTTGGAGGCGGTCAGAACCTGCCGTACTTTCAGGGAGCGGAAGTGGGAGCGTTCGAGTACCCACCAGGCGGCGTCGAGGATGCGTCGAGTCTCGGGATCACGGACCGGCCGCGGGAGGTCGCACATGGTGGCGGACTGCTGCACTTCGAACTCCTGCTCGTCAAGCATGCCTAACTCTTAATTCACTTAATAATTCTACTGCATAAGGGATGGGTGTGCGAGTGTCGATCCGGTCCTGGCGGAGGAACGGCTCGCTCAACTCTTCGGCTCTGCTCGGTATCCGACACCGAAGAGGATGAAATCTGCCAGTGCCGGGGGGATCTCGGATTCTGCGATTTCTGCAGGAAAGAGTGCCTTGCCGGCGAGTGATGTGCCGAGGATGAGAGCCACAGTGAGTCGGACGGTGGTCCTGATGTCGGACGCGGCCTCGTATCCGGTTCCCTCCATGTAGCGGTGCACAACGTCGACCAGGGCCTGCAGGCAGGGGGAGAGTAGGGGAGCGCCTTCGATGCTCGAGCCCCCACTGCCCCCGGCGGCCAGTGAAATGAGGATCTGGCGGTTGGTCGAGCACAGGGAGTACAGGCCGTGTGCGAACCGGAGTGTGACGTCGCGCGGGTCCTGTTGGGGGTTGACGTCGAGGGAACGTGCGAAGTCTTCTACGAACGCGATAAGCGGAGCTGCGGCGGTCGCACGGAACAGTTCGGCCTTGGTTTCGAAATGGCGAAACACCGTCGACTCGGTGACTTGTGCACGGCGAGCCACCGATCGGATGGTTGTGCGGTCGAAACCGTTCTCGAGAAAGTCGGCCGATGCTGCTTCGGTGATAAGCCTTCTGACCTCGGTCGAGGACCGCCGCTTGCGGTTGGCGCTGGTAGTCACGCGTCTATGGTCACACGGGCAGAGGTAGGGAGTAACACTCCCTTGACGTATGACGTGCATTACATTTTGATATAGACAGTGACTCAGGCCACGCACGACTCACGCCTGGTTCCATCGTGCAGTCGAACCCCTATGCACTGCATACCCACATCCAGCACGAGGAGATCGAATGGTGTCGACATACGAAGGCCGGTTGTTCATCGACGGTGAATTCCGGGAATCCGCGTCCCGCCGCACCTACGACGTGATCAACCCCGCCGACGAGTCCGTGGTGGCCCGAGCGGCCGACGCAGACGTCGAGGACGTCCGAGCCGCGATTGCAGCGGCGCGACGTTTCGCGGACGAGTCGGAATGGGGGACCGAACACGAGTTCCGGCGTAAGTGCATGCTGCAATTGCAGCAGGGACTCCGTGACCGATCCGACGAGATCAAGACCCTGCTCACTGCCGAAGCCGGTGTGTGCGCGTCGAACATGATCACTCATGTCGACGTGATGATCGACGGGATGGACTTTTTCAACGAGCTCACCACGGCGTTCCAGTGGGAAGAAGACCTGCCCCCCTACGACATCCTCGGTAATCTCAGTGCTCGTCGGATCCGCTACGAACCTTATGGCGTCGTCGGAGCGATCACACCGTGGAACGCACCGTTCATGACCGCGATCTGGAAGGTCCACCATGCACTCGCTACTGGAAACGCCGTCGTCCTGAAGAGTGCGCCGGACACTCCGCTCACCGCCGCGCTGATAGCCGAAGTGGTGCGGGACTCTACCGATATCCCAAAAGGCGCATTTCACGCCATCAGCTCTGCCGACAAGAGCGCGGTGGGGGATGCGATGACCGCCGATCAGCGCATCGACCTTTACCACTTCACCGGCTCGCCTGGCGTCGGGCAGAGGATCGCACAGCGTGCCGCCGTCGGCATCCGGCATACTGTCCTGGAGCTGGGCGGAAAGTCGGCGAATATCCTTCTCCCGGACGCAGATCTCGATATGGCCTGTGGCCTCGGCGTCGTAATGTGCATGGCCAACAGCGGCCAGGGCTGTGCGCTCGCGACCAGGATGGTGGTGCACGCCGACATCTACGACGATGTGCTGCACCGTCTCACGGAGTTGATCGGCAACCTTCCCTGGGGCGACCCGACGGACCCGGCCAATATGGTCGGTCCGATCATCCGGGGCGAGCAACTACAGCGGGTGAAAGGTCTGGTCGACCGCGCTCGAGAGTCCGGCGCCCGGCTGCTTGTAGGCGGTAAGGAGGGGAGCCGGTTCGAACGCGGCTTCTGGTACGAGCCCACTCTGCTGGCCGACGTGGACGAGAATTCCGAGATCGCGCAGACCGAAGTATTCGGTCCGGTGTTGTCGGTGATTCGCTACGACGGAGACGACGACGAGGCCGTCCGGGTTGCAAACAACTCCCCTTACGGACTGTCTGCATATGTGCAGTCGTCCGATGAAGAGCGGGCCTGGGCGGTCGCCCGCAAGTTACTGGCAGGAACCGTCAACATCAACAACTCCTTCTATCTCTCACCCGACGCACCTTTCGGTGGCTACGGCATCAGCGGCGACGGGGTCGAGCACGGTGTCGCAGGCTTTCGCGAATACCTGCGTATCAAGTCGATTGCCAGTCCGGCGAAGTAATCGGAGGAACTACATGCGAATGAACGACAAGGTTGTCGTGATCACCGGGGCGGGATCGGGCCTCGGCCGCGAGGGTGCGGTGCTCTTTGCTGCAGAGGGGGCACAGGTCGTCATCAGTGACGTCGTCCAGAGTCGAGCAGAGAAGGTCGTCGAAGAGATCGGGGCGCGGGGCGGTACTGCTGTGGCCGCCGGTGCAGACGTGCGGGTCGAAGCCGACATGAATGCGTTGGTCGATGTCGCCGTCGGTACGTTCGGGCGCGTCGACGTCATGTGGGGGAACGCGGGTATTCCGGAACCGGGTTTCGGTATGCAGCCGCTGGCGAAGTCGGCGTTGGAGGATTGGAACAATATATTCGCGGTGAACGTGACAGGCATCTATCTGGCTTGGCGCGCGGCTGCCAGATGGATGATCGATGCTGGGCGCCCCGGCACGCTCTTGGCAACTTCCTCGGCAGCAAGTTTCACCGCCTATCCGGGATTTCCGATGTACACCGCGTCGAAGGCGGCGGTGAACGGTCTGGTCCGAGCCGCGGCCTTGGAGTTCGGCAAGTTCGGCATCCGAGCCAATGCGCTGTGCCCGACTCACGGTATGTCGGTGAACTTCGCCCTACCGCCGGAAGCCGATGTGCTGGGTAAATCCTACGAAGAGATGCAGCCGTGGAATCCGGACAACCGGGCGATGCCGTTGCGGCTGGATCAGCCGCCGGTGTTACGAGACAACGCAAACCTCGCGTTGTTCCTGGCGTCGGACGAGTCACGTTACATGTCCGGCCTGTCCATCGCCTCGACCGATGGGGGGCAGTTCGCACGAACATCGATCGTCTTCCCGACCGACCTCGGCCGGAGCGACGACATCACATCCGGCTCCGTTCCGGTCGAACTGCGTGAGCAGATCGACCGCTGACACTGTGAAAACCGTCGTGCCGGGTCCGCCGGATCGGGCCCGGCACGGCAGGCAGATCGGACCCTTCCGGAACGTGGAATGACCTGATGTTATTCATGATTCGTTGTTCGAGATGGTCGTCGATGTATCGATTTGCGGTTGCCTCACGGCGGACGGCGACCGTTTTTCGACCGTGTGATCGGTACCCCGTCAGGAAGCTTCAGGAGCGTTGTCCGCGACCCGTGCACGCAAACCGTCGATGAGAGTTTCGATGCCGAAGGTGTAGTAATCGGTGCCGTGCAGGCCTGCCAGGTGCGGTGTTACCTGCGCGAGAGCCGGCGGTAGGTCGGTTGCATCGTGTGGGACGTCGGCCAGTGCGACCTGGTATCGACCGAAGAGATAGGTGTGGATCATGGCGTATGACAACAACACCTGCGGTTCTCGCAGGCCGGCGCTGAGCAGGATGGCCATGAAGGCGTCGACCAACCGGCGATCGGAATGAAGCATGCGCTGCAGCAGAAGTCCGGCGATGCCGGGATTTCGTCGCAGCTGGGAATCGATGCCGTCGATGAGCATACGTAAACGACAGTCCCAGAGGCCGACGGACTCGTCCGGGATGCCAACGTCGGCCAGCGTGCGTTGGGCGACCAGATCGAGGAGTTCCTGCTTGTCGGCAACGTAGGAATACGCGGCCATCTGGGAGCGGCCGAGTTGCTGGGAGAGCCGTCGCATCGAGAGCGCGTCCAGTCCTTCCGACCGGATGATCTCTAAGGCAGCGTCGACGATCTGGTCCTCGGTCAACGAAGGAGGGCGACCCGGGGTTTTCCGAGACGGAGTTCCGGACTCGTCGACGGTAGCCGGATGGTCGTTCGAACCCACGTCGAGGATCATACTCGTGCCACCCTCCATGCGGTTCCAGGGGAAGTCATCCTTGGTTGTCACACTCCCAAACGCTCTAGTAGCCGTTCGTGCGCCAGTGCGGGCCCGCCGAGAAGAAGGTCGGTGTAGCGCGCGCGGGCGGCAATGGTGCGGACTACGGTGGTGTCGAGATCGGGAGTAACCGAGGTGAGTCGCAGGACAACCTGGCGTACTGCGTTCGAGCAGCCGATGTGTGCCATCCCCGCGGCTATGGAGGCAGCATTCGGGTCGTCCCCGCCCTGAAGCTTTACTGCGCGGTACCACAGCGCTGTCGAGCAGGCTCGGAGCAGTTCCAATTCGGCCAGCTTGCGTGTGTATCCGCGCCAGGATTCGCTGTCCGCGGCTGCAGGTGGGACGTCCGACAGGCACTTCAGGGCCCGGTCCACGATGCCCATCTGTTCGGCCGCGAGTACGGTTGTCGCCCTGTCGACTGTGCGGTTCATGATCAGGCCTCCAGCGCCTTCGCGGCCGATCAGGGTAGCGGGCGTTTCCTCGAAGCCGACTCGGGCAAGAGGGCGCGTCGGGTCGAGGGAATCGAGGGACTCGATCGTGACGCCGGGGGCATCATGTTCTACGCGGTACAGCGAGGGTCCGCCGACAGTACGGGCGATCACGAAGAGGGTGCCCGCGGTATCGGCGCTGGGGACGTACCACTTCTCACCGGTGAGCTGCCAGCCGCCGTCTGCGGCCTCGGCTCGGGTCCGCACGAGTGCCGGATCCCAGGAACCCGTTTTCTCCGCTGCCGCCAACGTGGACCGGTGCACGTCGACACTATCGTCGATCGGGGAGCCCGCGATGGTGTATGCCTGGGCGCCGAGGCCGGCGGCGGCGAAATAGTCGCGGTCGGCGAGGGTGTAGCCGGCGGAGTAACCCACCCGGGCCAGGCCGGTCGCTGATCCGCTGAACGCTTTTTCTTCCCACCTGTCCTCGGGCAGGATCGCGGACAGTGATTCGTTGCGCTCGATAACTTGGCCGGTGACCTCGACGGCGAGGGTGTCCAGCGCGCGAGAGGCTTCGGCGGTGAGTGCGCCGGTTGCCTCCACCAGCGGAAGTAGTGATTCACGGAAAGCGTTGTCGGCATCGACCAGCAGCCGCGGGCCGAGGACCTCGGCGACGAACTCACCGGTCGCCGCGAGCACTCGAGACTCGGCTGCTTCCAGAACCGGGGCCGGGCAGCCGACTTCGCCGACCCGCAATTCGCGCACGGCGGTGAGGTCGGTGACCAGTTCGCTGAGCGTGCGCCGTAGTGCTCGATCGTCCCAGGTCCAGGTGGATCGCATCAGCGCGGACAGTGTCTCTTCGTTGAGGCTTTCGAGGTACTTCTCGCGCTGTTCACGAGTAAGGGCCTTACTACCGATTGTCGGTTCCATCGCGCCTCCCGGGCATCTCGTACGTTTCTCTCTTCACAGGATGACGCAATTTCGTTACACTGTAAAGTATGTAGCGGGTCGGTGCTCGCAGTGGCGCGGCCCAGAAGTCACCCGATCCGAGGAGGGACCCATGACCAAGGCGATTTCAACAGGCCAGGATCAGCAGGAAGTGGAGAAGATCTGGGCGCATTCCGGAGACTCTCACCTGATGGAGCCGGAAGATCTGTGGACCGCCCGGCTACCCAAGCGTCTGGCCGACCGCGCGCCGCGCTCCGAGCGCGGTGAGAAGTACGAGATCGTCTATATCGATGGAATGCAGATCGACCGTCAGCTGAACGACTTCATGGATGCCATGCGCCCCCCGGGGTTCAAGGACCTGAACATTCGTCTGCAGGATCTGGACCGGGAGGGTGTGCGCAACCAGCTTGCGTTCCCGTCTATGGGATTCTGGGTCAACAACATTCGTGATCCCGAGCTCGAGGTTTCGGTTGCCCGCGCTTGGAACGACTGGGCCATGGAAGACGTCATGGGCAAGCAGGATCGGATTTTCGCCCCCGCCATCGTGCCTCTGCAGCGGGTGGAAGACGCGGTGGCCGAGGCCGAGCGCGCTGCCGAGATGGGGTTCCGAGCCCTTTACTTCCCGTGTGGGATCGATGACGACCGGGCGTGGGGCCTCGACATCTGGGAGCCGTTATGGGCCGCGGCGGAGGAACTGAAGCTTCCGCTGTGCTGGCACATCGGTACCGGTGCGGCCACCGTCGTCTATCGCGGCCCGGGAGGCGCGGTGGTCAACTACATGGAGACCACCTATCCGGGAATGCGGGTGATCACGCATCTGGTGGCGGGCGGCGCACTGGATCGACACCCTGATCTGAAGGTGCTCGTGGCCGAGGGCGGTGCCGGCTGGGTGCCTGCAATCGGGGACCGGATGGACGAGGGTTACCGCCAGCACGGAATGTTCGTGCGGCCAAGGCTTTCGAGGCTGCCCAGCGAGATCATCCGCCAGCAGGTGTTCGCCTCTTTCCAGCACGACATCAGCGCTGTGCAGGTTATCGAGGACACGAACTACAACAATGTGCTGTGGGGCGATGACTACCCGCACCTCGAGGGTACCTATGGACACACCCAGGAGACGCTGCGCACCGTCTTCAGCGGCGTAGACCTGAAGACCCGCGATCGGGTGCTGCACGGTGCCTTCGAGGAACTGTTCCCGGCGGTCTGAAGTGGATGTCGGCACCGCGGGCGCAAATCCCAGCGCCCGCGGTGTCGACGTTTCGTAGCGCGCACTCACCGAGCTTGGGTGAATCCGGCTGGGCTCCGGATTTCTCCGTCGAAAGGAATTCAGTGACCGACACCGGAAGCGACGACCTCGCCAAGGACACAGTGCTCACCGCTGCGCTCAGCGACGACCCGTCATCACTGTTGTACGCACCCGAATCACCGGGGGGCATGCGGTTGTGCCATGGTTGCCGGCGGTTGAACCGATGCCGCTTGGGCATCGAAAGCGAGCGCCTCGACGATGACGGCGTGGTGGTGAGCCGAGTGATGTGTGGACCCGAGGAAGAAGGTGGTCCGCAGGTGGCCCATGGGGGCTGGACGGCGGGCGTGATGGACGAACTGGTGGGCCACACGCTGATGATGAAAAACGAGTTCGGCGTCACCGGAACGCTCACTGTCAAGTTCGTACGGCCGGTGCCGATCGGCTGGGCACTGATCGGCCGCGCCTGGATCGTCGGGCGGGAGAACCGCAAGGTCTTCGTCCGGGCAACGCTCGAGCTGGAGAGTTCGGCAGCGATCGTCGCGGAGGCGGACGCAGTCATGGTCAAGCGCCCCGAGACGCATTTCGAGTCACACTATGAATGGCTGGAAGGTCAGCACAGCCCAGCTACCTAGATCGCGATGTTGCCACACCTCTTCCCGTTCGGACTGCTCTCATATCGCTCCATTCGTGCAAGTGGCCGCGGGCAGGGACCTACAAGTGACAGGGTCGTGAGGGATTGCGGTTTTCTGTTCACCCGCTGGGGGAAGGTGGGGCGATACGGGCCTGTCTTGCCCGACACGACCATCGGCCATGAGATCGTTTCCGGGCACTCGTTCCACGGATGTATGCCTGCGGTCCGGTCGGCCGTGGAGCTGTGGAACACCGTTCTCGCCCATAGGTATATACAGGTAGATATTTATGCCGATAGACTGTGCTGCAGATCATAGAATCAGTCGGTGTGTCGCCTAATACACCGGATTCTTCTGACCTCGGCGATGGAGGAGACCGTGACAATCACTGGGCGGGACGACCCCCGCGAGACGCTCGATGGCGAGCTCCGCGAATTCTTGGAACCAGAAGTGGAAACTGCTCCCCGGGAGGTCATCAGAGCCAGCCAAGAGGCTGCGGTCCTGGACCTGGTCCGGTACGCGTGGGACAACTCCCCGCTGTACCGGGAGCACTGGAGCGCGGCCGGGGTTTCACCCGACGACATCCGCACTCTCGACGACTTCACCAACAAGGTTCCGACCCTCACCAAGGCCGATATCCAGGCCTATCGTGCACGCACCGGTGACCCCTACGGCGGATTGCTGTGCGTGGATCTGAAAGATCTGACATCGGTGACCACGACGTCGGGTACCACCTCGGCACCCGAATTGTTGCCGGAGATCTGGAACACTGTTCCGCCGTTGGCCGCTGCGACCACCCGTGATCTCTATGCGCACGGACTACGACCAGGCGACAGGGTGATCGTTCCCGTAGGGACGTTCCGTAACTACTGGGACGATTTCTACACAACCCTCGGGTTGACGCCGGTGTTCGTAGACAGTTGGTTGGGGCAGGGGGAGTCCCTGCTGCGCGCGATCCGCGAGCACGAGGTGGCCTACATGCAGGTGCATCTGCCGGCGATCATGGAGTTCGAAAAGCTCGAAGAGAAGTACGACCTGCGGGAGGCGTTCGCCTCGATCAAGTTCTTCGCCTTCGCCGGACAGCCCATGGGCGAGGCGCTCAAGCGTAAGGTCACCGAGGACTGGGGTGTCCGGATCGTCACCTACACCAGCGCAGGAGATACCGGGACCGCCTGGGAAGGGCCGGATCTCGACGGTTTCCAGCTGTGGGAGGACACGATGCTCCCCGAGGTGCTCGATACGATTACCGACGAACCGGTCGGCGACATGGAGGTCGGCGAGTTGATCGCCACCGACCTCGACAACCGGGCCGCCCCCTACATCAGGTTCCGATCCGGCGATCTGGTGCGGGTCACCCGCCTTCCCGCACCGACTGGGCGGACACACGCCCGTATGTGGTTCTCCGGTCGACGGGGCGACGAGGTCGTGATCGACGGCAAAGCCATCGTGGTCGGTGACGTGTGGCGTCTGGTGGAGTCGCTGCCTGAGCTGTCGGACGGTATGTTCCAGGTCATTCGGACGGACGCACCGATGACGCACCTTCGGTTGCGGGTCGGTTACGCACCCGAACGGACGTCGGATGTGGTCGATCTCGAGCGTCGACTGACCGACCTTCTGGGGGCCGAGCTGGGCGTGGGCGTCGACCTCGCCCTGCTCACCCTCGAAGACATCCTGCAGTACAGCTCGAGCGTCGCCAAGTTCCCGAGAATGGTGAAGAAATGACACGTCAAACCATGCTGGAAGCCGCCGGGCGCCTGCCCCGCTCCCCTATCTACGGAATCGGTGTCTTCCCGTCCGGCGACGGTTTCGTCGACTACGAAATCGGCTGGGAGGATCTCGGACGCGACGTTGCGTGGGCGCACGAGCAACTCCTCGCTGCCGGCGTCACAGCGCACGATCACGTGCTGATCACCGCTCCCAACCACGAGAATCCGTGGCTGAGTCCGGTGGTACGTGCGTTGCGCCTCATCGGAGCGACCTACACTCCGGCCGAGACCTACAACTGGGACGTCACCAGATTCTTGTCGGTGCTGGAGCGGCTGCCGATCACGGTTGTCATCGGGCTGGGTGGTGACACGCTCGGCGCGGCCAAAGCGCAGCAACCGGACCTGGCCGCACTGTTCGAGAACGTCCGCCTCATCTGGGCGCGCCCGGAGGCGCACGCGGAGCTGGAAGCTGCCGGTGTGAACTCGATGATGTTGGCCCTCCTGGGTCCTGCACTCGCTCTGGCGTTACCCGATGCTCCAGGCGTCCTGCGAGTCAACGGTGCGGAATGGACGGTCCGGGAATCCGACGGTCGGTTGCTCGTGTCGGCAACCCCGGCGCGGCGGGCACGGATCGTCGATGTCCCGGTAGGGCTTTCCGGTCGGGTGAGTCAGGACGGCGACACGATCCTCACCGAGTCCTGACTGCGCGCGCCCGCCCCACTACCTTGGGGCGGGCGCCCGCCATTTTTCCGACTGAGAGGTAGCGATGACGCGTGTCGAGCAGAACTCCGACGACGGCACTCCCGGCTTGCTCAGAGACGGCCGTTCGGTGCTCGTGCGCCGACTGACACCGGATGATCTCGACCTGATCGTCGACTTCAGCCAGCGCCTCTCGCGCCGCACCATCTCCATGCGCATGCTCGGCCCGGTGGTGACCCTGGATCGTGCAGGGCTGGCCCGCTTCATGAACTTCGACTCGGCGACCCAAACAGCCCTGGTTGCCTTGCACGACAATCGTGCAGTAGGCGTTGCCGACTTCGTGCGCGTGGAAGGTCATCCGGATCGTGCGGAGGTCACTTTCACCATTGTGGACGAATTCCAGTCGCTCGGCTTGGGCGGCCTGCTGCTCGAGCACATTGCCGTGGCGGCGCGGGACTGTGGAATCGCGGTCCTCGAGGCCGACGTACTCGCCGAGAACCTGGCCATGGTTCGCACCTTGGAAAACTCGGGGTACGTAGTCGAATTCGGCCCCCCTGCTTCGATTCTTCACGTGGACATCGTTATTCGTCCGCGTGTGCAGGTAGTTGCTCGCTCGGAACGGCGCGAACATCAGTCGGTGCGTTCCTCGATACAGCGAATCTTCGATTCCCGCACGGTGGCTGTGGTAGGCGCGGGCCTGAGTCCGGACAATCTCGGGCGGGCCGTAGTGAAGAACATGGTGTCCCACGGCTTTCCCGGACGAGTCTATGCCGTCAATCCGCACATCTCCGCCGTGATGGGGATGCCTGCCTACCCCACGGTGAGCTCGATCGGCGAGCCGGTCGACCTGGTGGTGGTAGCGGTCGCAGCACATCTCGTCCCGGAGGTGATCCGCGACTGCGCAGCGGCCTCGGTCACGGCGGTGATAGTGATGTCGGTCGGGTTCGGTGAGTCGGGTGAGATCGGCCGTGCCGCCGAGCTGGAATTGATCCGCTATGCACGTGCCGAGGATATGCGGGTGATCGGTCCGGCCAGCATGGGTATCCTCGCGCAGCAGGGTGCCCTTCGGCTGGCCGCGACCTTCTCGATGTCGCTACCGCCGTCGGGTGTGGTGGCGATGGCCAGTCAATCCGGCACGCTCGGCCTGGCTGTGCTCGAGCACGCTCGTCGGATCGGGCTCGGATTCTCCAGCTTCGCTTCGCTGGGCAGGTCGGTCGACGTCTCGCCTAACGACCTGCTGCAGTGGTGGGAAGAGGACCCTGCGACCTCCGTAATCCTGCTCGACCTCGAACGCTTCGGCAATCCGCGGAAATTCGCCCGTCTGACGCGGCGGGTCAGCGGACGTAAACCGATCATCACCGTCACCAGTGCAATACGGACCGCGCTCATCGGAATTGCCGGTACAGAACATGTCGACCGCGGTGCGGTCATCGACGAGCTGTTTTCTCAGACGGGCATAGTGGCCACTCGAACACTCTCCGAAATGTTCGATGTAGCACGTCTGTTCGCTAATCAACCCATACCGCGCGGTGATCGGGTAGCAGTGGTCACCAATGCCAGTCAGCCCGGTGCGCTGACTGCGGCAGCGTGCCGAACCGCGGGATTGCGCAGCGCAACGCTGAGCGAACCCACCCTGGCCGTCCTGCGCGATCTCGTATCCGGCGACCCGGTCGATGTCGTCGACCTGACTCCCCGCGCCGATTCTGCGCGCTACGAGGCAGCATTACGTGCCCTACTCGCGGACGACGGAGTCGACTCCGTCGTCGCTCTGTTCACACCACCCCTCGCGCAGAACCGGGACGACATTGCGGCTGCACTCATACGGGCGGGCGCCTCCGCGCCGACCAAGACTCTGGTCGCGAGTTTCGATAGTGCCGAGGGCGTGCTGTCGGCGCCCGAGGTCGATGCTCGCGCGGTGCCGAGCTACACCTTCCCGGAAGCTGCAGCTACCGCACTGGGCTGGGCGACAGCATACGGAGCGTGGCGGCGGCAGCCTGCCGGGGTGGTGCGACCGCCCAGCGGAGTCTCCGCCGAGCGCGTCCGGGCCGTCGCCGATCGCGCTGGGCTCGGCGTGCTCGATGAAGCCGACGCCGTCGAATTGCTGACAGCGGCCGGAATTGTGGTACGGCCGGACGCCGGCGACGGACGCGAGGTCGTGGTGTCGGTGGTCGACGACCCGGTCTTCGGTCCTCTGCTCGCATTCGGTGTGCTCGGTGATCCGATCACGCTGTACGGTGACGTCACATTCCACATCACGCCGGTCAGTGATCTCGATGCCCTGCGAATGATTCGCTCGGTGCGGGCATTTCCGCTGTTGATCGAGCGCGATCTGGACGCGCTGACCGACCTGATCCTGCGGGTGGCGTGGCTGGTCGAGGAGCTGCCGGAACTCGCCGAGTTGCGATTGGCGCCGGTCGCAGTAGGCGCGGCAGGTACAGGTGTCACTGTGCAAGGGGCGAAGTTGGTACTCGGGAAGCCCTCGCCCGAACGCAGGCACGGGGAGTCGAGGATTCAGGCACTGTGACCGCCGGTGACGCGGCGACCCAGGATACGTCTGCTGTGATACAGACTCGCGCCCCTGATCGAGTCGACCGTCCCGGACCCGAGAGTGCTTCCCGGAGTTGACACCCTGCCAACAGAATTCCTGCTTGCACTCAGAGCCTGAGAACTGCAGGGCCGCGCAGCGTCCCTCTACTTCTTGCTGAAGTACTTCCAGTGGCCGGCTGAGTATGGGACCCATTGCGCACAACGAGTCCTACTGTATGTGACATCTGCGGCGGTCTGATTGGGGACGGGGACAATCACGGGGTCGGCTCTCGGGCGCCAGGACTAGCGATGACGCATCGCTGATCAAGGCATGCAGTCATCGATGGTGGGCGATCAACGCCCCGCACATGGTCGCACTGGTAGGGGCCGCCGGAATACATGCTCATCGGATCACATGTTGCCGGAACTGTCACCCGATACTTCGGTATCCGACGTCGCCTATCATTCCACTCCACAAGAATTGGCGCCCCTTGTGTCAACGCGCCCGGTCGGTTGTCTGCTCATCGTCATCGCCTTCTCGTGCACGTCAGAGACTTGCCTGTATTCCGTGTTTCAGGCCGAAAACATTGTGGTACGAATCTCATTCGAGTAACTTAATCATTGACCTACCGAACGAAGCTTCTGTGCCACCAACCCGGCCTCCTCCGATGTAATGGGTTGCAGGTAGTCGTCGACCGCACGATCGATTGCCCACCACGTCAGAAGATCGCTCGCGGAATACAAGGCTCCTGAGCGGTTCGTGCATCTGGACTAAATACCGAGAGGCCCGCACAGAAAACGGGACTACAAGCAGACACAATTCATCGCGGAGTCGCTGTCGACGAACGTGGTGACTCCATGACTACAGACAGGGACGCAATGCAGATAGACGACGATCTTCACGGATCCGTAAGCCGGCCCCCGACAACGACGGACGTAACGGACACCAAAGCCCGACGAGCCTCGATTGCAGGGTTCGTCGGAACTGCCATCGAGTACTACGACTTCAGCATCTACGGCTTCCTGACCATATACTTCGCCACACTGTTCTTCCCGAACGAGAATCCCGCTGTCGAGGTAATTACGGCTCTTGCGGTCTTCGGGTCCGCTTACATTGCACGGCCGCTGGGTGGAGTCGTCCTCGGATGGTACGGCGACAGAGTGGGGCGAATGCCCGTCCTTCTCATCAGTGTGATCGGCGTCGGAGTATGCGCCGGCGTAATCGGCCTGATGCCAACTTACGAGCACATCGGACTCGCTGCGCCTATTCTTGTGGTCCTCGTAAGGCTGGTGCAGGGATTCTGCGCAGGCGGAGAGGTCATGGGCGCTTTGACTTATGTCGCGGAATCATCACCTGCGCGCAAGCGAGGATTCTTCAGCTCACTGACCGTCATGGGCAGCAGCGTCGGGTTCGCGCTCGCTGCAGTGTCGGTCGGAGTTATGAACGCACTCGTTGACGATGCCGCGATGGCATCGTGGGGTTGGCGAATTCCTTTTCTCGTGTGTATTCCGCTATCTATCGGCGCCTTTCTCGTGCGGCGTCACCTTTCTGACTCGATGGAGTTCGCCAAGACAGTCGAGCCCAACGAAATCGTCAAAGCGCCGGTAGTCGAGGTGCTTAGAAATCACGCGAAGACGCTTTTGGGCGGAATAGCACTCGCAATTGCGATAACTGGTGCCGGTTATGTAGGGTTATCCTATATGCCCGTCTATTTGGTGAAAACCCTGGGGTTCGAGCCGAGTGCAACCTCGTGGGTCGTGGCAGGTTCAATCGTCGCCGCATTGGTGATATTTCCGATCGCCGGTCGCCTGTCCGACCAAATAGGGCGACGAAGGGTTTTCATTTGGGCGACGAGTCTGTATGCAGTTCTCGCATACCCGATCTTCATGGCAATATCGATCGCCGACAATTTGGTCGTGATTTGGTTGATCCTCGCCATTTTCATGATGCTGAGTGGAATGCAGTCCGTAGGTGCCATGACATTGCTTCCGGAAGTGTTTCCCGCGAAAGTAAGAATGACTGGCTCAGCGCTTTCTCATAATCTCGGGATCGTCCTGGGCGGCGCGTTTGCGGGATTCATCTGTGCGCAGCTCGTCAGAGTTACGGGCAGCGCAATCGCACCCGCGTATTTCGTCATCGCCGTCGCGATCGTAGGCCTCGGTGGCCTCGTGCTGCTCCGTGATCCGGCCGCCGCGCGCATCGACGCGATGAGTAAGACCATCGAACATCCGTGACACGAGAAGGAACTCGATCGCTTCGATCAGTGGTGGTCCGATGCTCGCCGCGGAGCGGTGAGGTGCGCTGCCTGCGGCCTGGCACCGGAGCATGGAAGGGACGAGCTCGGCTCGCGCCGTCAAGCGGCGAGCCGAGCTCGTGCGCTCGTGCTGGTAGATTCGACGATTCATCTATCTCTGCGAATTGAGGCAGAGACCGACATCGGTGGTGCCGGGTGAAACGGAGTGTACTTCGAGACATTCTGTCCCCCAACGGCGCCGGCAGTGATGTCGCGAAAGTGAATGGCATAAGATGCGAGATTATGATGTGCGCGTCGCGTCTGTCTTTTGCGGGGTCCGTACCCGGATGTGCATGCGGCGACCGAAGTAAACCAACTCCGTTGGACTTGAGATCCTTATCGTCAGCAGCGGTCATCGGGCGTGACGGGGGGTCGGCAGGAGCGCGGACGAGAAAGAACTCGTGCCTGTCGTGGGGATGGAGCCGCGGGATCTTCCATGGGACGGAATTCTCCAGGGATGAGTCATCGCCGAGCGCACCCTGCCGCCGAGGTGCACCAGTTTGGTGTGCCAACCCAGACCGGGAATTCTGGATTTCGAGTGAATCGAGGATGCTCACGGTGTCGTCGGTGAGCGGATCGAAGGCGGTGTGTTCGTGCCCGGCGATGGTGATGGTGACTTCCCTCAGCGGCCGCTGGGTCCGCACGATCTTCCGGATCGACATCCCGGCCGCATCCTGCAGATAGCGCGAGACCGCCGACGCTGTGAACACGATGGTCGGGTGCGCCTCGATCGACTCCCCGGGTGTGGGCTGAAAATCGGCCGGGCACGCAGGTCGGACTTCGACATCCGAAACGACTGCTCGACATGCTACAGATCGTGATACTTCTCCATCACTGCCTTCCGATTCATCAGCGAGACAGAAAGATTGGTCACGTAACCCTTCAGGCCGATAAGGGGACGCGCCCTGGCCAGAGCATCGGTATCGAGGGATTTTCGCTTCGTGGTGCTCTTGACGAACCGGGGCGTTCGGGCAGCACGGGTGCCGTCGACGATCTCCCGGGCCGAGCTTCCTGAGCGTTGAGCGTCTGGTTGTCCCGCACTGCACGTGTGGTCGAGTACGCCCGGATCGCCCGCCACGCTGATGTGTCGGCCGGCTCCCACACCGGTTCACTGCGGCGACCGATGTCGTTGACCACGCTTTTGGCGTGCCGCGGCGTGATCGTGTCGATGATCTGCCCGTCGGCGAACACGTCGCCGTTCCCGTGAAAAAGGCTGACCAGATCCGCCGGCGCCTTCGTCACCCGGGATCAGACGATGATTTCAGCCCGGCCGCATCGAGGTCTTTCAGGTTCGTCGCCGACACCATCCCGGCATCGGCAGCGATGACCATCTCCACCTCCTCGAGGTTGTTGCGGGTCTGGAACTGGCGCACGAAAGCAATCTGATCGAGTCCGGGTAGGCCGCGATGGTCTGTGGACTGGACTGTCGTTGCCGCACGAGCGCTGCCCGCCGGACTTTCGCTGCAGTCGTTGGACGCAGCGATGATCACAGTATTCATGATCGACTTTTGCCGGAACCGCAACACGAACTCGGCGAAAAACGATGGCCAGGTCGGTCCGGTCGTTTCTGCGATTCGTGCATGCCACCGGAGCGAGGACGGCGGGGAGGACATCGGCATAACCGGAACGTCGGCATAAATACTGAAGCCGTCCCTGGCCGCCGCGATGCCTGCTCACTGGGCGCCCATTCCGCCGGCAGTTGCCGACGCCGTACGGGCGAGCCCCACCGGCCAGGTTCTTTTCGAGGATTATGCGTCCGACTTCCCCTGACCCGATCGAGGAGTCCGGGGAAGTCTCCTCCGATGGCATGAGCGGGGACGAGGTGCGGGCGACGTTCAGTTGCGTGTCGGCGATCCGTTCCACGCACGGACGAGATCGTCGCAGAGGGAGCCCTTGAGAATCCTTAGACGTGCGAGGTCCGACGGCCTCGGGGTCATCGCGGCTTGGAGTAAAACGAGGAACCTGTTTCGTTGTACGCCGAATTTGATGAACAGCTCCTCGGCGTCGGCACCGCCGTAGGGAGCCCACTCGATCGCGAAAGCAACGAGGGCCCGATCCGAGGAGCTGATGGCTTGCAAGCTGGCGAGAAGATCGCAGGCCCGCAGAGCCTGCCGTGACCAGTCGAGCTGGGGAGAGTCTGTGGGAACCCCGGTCTGTGTGCGCCGCCGACGGACTGCTCGGTTTCCGGTTCGGTTGCGCTCCGGTTGAGCTAGACAGGGAATGTTGATGTGTGCAGCGGCAGGCAGGAAGGTTGCCGGGGCGGTCGTAGGCGGTGGGGCGGTGTTTTCGAGCATGGATGCCTCTAGCTGGTAATGAACAGGTTGGGTTTCTCTATAGTCGTGTTCAGACACGTATTCGGAATCGGTCATCCGGCGGGGTGGGGTGCCTGTTTTTGTCTTCACGCGCGGCTCGGTACGCGGGTACGGGCCGCCTGGCAATGCGTTGAATTCGGGTTTTCGTCCTTTACGGCTCGCTAGCGAACACGGCCGGGGCTCCGATGACATTCGTGGGGGTGGGCGTGGCCGCACCGGGATGTCTGCCAGTCAACTGACCGGCTCGGGAGGCGAGTGGGAAGTGAAGGACGCACACCTTCGGCGAATTGTGTGATTGGGCGGTGCGAGACCTTCGCATAGTGCTGGGCGTGCGATCCACTGCACGGAACCGCACCGCGACGGGCGAGCTGATGGCCAGTCCGCGAGCCGATCGGCCGGCGGACGCTGGTCGGTCTGGTAATTTTGTATGCGCAATGGGGTCGCGTACCCGGCATTGTGAAGCCCGTCGGTGCTAATGCGGATGAACGTGAAGCAGCCATCGAAGTATGCTCGTGGATGAATTCGGGAATCAGGTTGTCGGCGTGCGCTATCCGAATGTATGAAGTTCATCGCGCGGTTTGTGTGGAGCTCGAACGATGTCGTGTTCGGTCTGCCCAGATGGGTGATGTCGTAAACGTCACAAGGTCCGTTTGGGTGAGCTTCCTGATGACCGGGAGACACTTGCGGTTATTGTGTGCGTTCGACGATTGCCCGGCGAAGAAAGAGAGCACGATGGCGGTATCACCGAGGAGCTCCGAAGGATCGGCGAAGAACAGGACGAAGGCGATTCGTGAGTGGGCGATCGGGGAGGGCCTCGAAGTTTCCTCTCGTGGCCGTATTTCGGCCGAGATCGAGCGAGCCTTTCATGACGCTGCGGCAAAGAAGGTTCGGATAGAAGCGGAGCCGGCGAAGAAGGCTGTTTCGAAGGAGTCTGTTTCGAAGAAGGCACCGGTGAAGCGAGTGACGGCGAGCAAGGCGCCGGCGAAGAAGACGGCGGATGTGGAGAAGGTAGTCGCGGAGACGACGCCAGCGAAGAAGATGACCAAGGAGATTCGTGAGTGGGCGATCGGGCAGGGTCTGGATGTGTCCTCTCGTGGCCGTATTTCGGCCGAGATCGAGCGAGCCTTTCATGACGCTGCGGCAAAGAAGGTTCAGGTAAAGCCGGCGCGGGTGAAAAAGTCAGCGGCGAAGAGGACGACCGTGAAAACGACGGTCGCGAAGACGACGGCGAGCAAGGCGCCGGCGAGCAAGGCGACGGCGAGCAAGGCGCCGGCGAAGAAGACGGCGGATGTGGAGAAGGCAGTCGCGGCGACGCCAGCGAAGAAGATGACCAAGGAGATTCGTGAGTGGGCGATCGGGCAGGGTCTCGATGTGTCCTCCCGTGGCCGTATTTCGGCCGAGATCGAGCGAGCCTTTCATGACGCTGCGGCAAAGAAGGTTCAGGTAAAAGCGGCGCGGGTGAAAAAGTCAGCGGCGAAGAAGGCGGCCGCGAAGAAGACGGCTGCGGGAACGACGGGCGTGAAGACGGCTCCGGCAAAGGCTCCGGCGAAGAAGACGGCGGCGAAAGCGGCCGCTGCGAAAACGACGGCGACGGAGACGACGCCAGCGAAGAAGATGACCAAGGAGATTCGTGAGTGGGCGATCGGGCAGGGTCTCGATGTGTCCTCTCGTGGCCGTATTTCGGCCGAGATCGAGCGAGCCTTTCATGACGCTGCGGCAAAGAAGGTTCAGGTAAAAGCCGCGCGGGTGAATGAGGCAGCTGCGAAGAAGGCTCCCGCAAAAACAACGGCCGTGAAAACGGCGGTAGCGAAAACCAGGGCCGCGAAAACCACGGCCGCGAAGCCGACGGCGACGGAGACGACGCCAGTGAAGAAGATGACCAAGGAGATTCGTGAGTGGGCGATCGGGGAGGGTCTGGATGTGTCCTCTCGTGGCCGTATTTCGGCCGAGATCGAGCGAGCCTTTCATGACGCTGCGGCAAAAAAGGTTCAGGTAAAAGCGGCGCCTGCGAGGAAGTCAGCCGCGAGGAAGGCTCCCTCGAGGACGACGGCCGCCAAGACCAAGGGTCCGCGAACGCCGGCTGTGAAAAAGTCTCCCGCGAAGACGACGCCCACCAAGATGACGGTCGCGAAGACGACGGCTACGGGGGAGGCGGCTCCGGCGAAGAACATGATCAAGGAGATTCGTGAGTGGGCGATCGGGGAGGGCAGGAACGTGTCTTCCCGTGGCCGGATTTCGGCGGAGATCAAGCAAGCCTTCCATGACGCTCAGGTGCAGGTGCCAGTCGCGGTCGGCTGAAATGGGTGGTGTCCGCATTGAGCGGACTTTCGGTGCCTGTTCGTGGGCTCGAAGTGGGCACCGCTCGACGGTCGGGTAATTGTTGTGCGCCGTTTCGGGTGACACGTCGTCGGTCCGGTTCGTCGTTGTGGGGAATCAACGATGCGGCGAGCGGACCGCGGCGTGGCACCGGAGCGGCCTGTGGCAAGGGAACGCGGCACAGGGTGGTCGGTGACGTAGGCGATATGCCCGTCCGGTGTCGCATCTCTGCCCGCCCGGGTACGCGAACGGTCATAGTGGACAGGGGAAACGTATACGCGACGAGGGGAACATCGTGGATCACAGTGCGCTGTTGACCGACGCTTTCGACCGCATCCAGGAGACCGTGCACGAGGCGCTGTCCGAATTACCGTCCGACGCACTCACCTATCGGGTGGACGAGGACGCGAACACCATCGCCTGGTTGGTCTGGCATCTCACCCGGGTGCAGGACGACCATGTTGCCGGGGTCGCGGGCACCGAGCAGGTGTGGACGTCGGGCGGCTGGTGTGAACGATTCGACCTGCCTTTCCCGGTGGCCGCGATCGGGTACGGGCAGTCGTCCGCCGAGGTGGCGAGGGTGACGACCGCAGCCGGACTTCTGCTCGGATACCACGATGCGGTCCACGACCGAACCGTCGACTACGTCCAGTCGATCGGTACGGACGACCTCGATCGCATCGTCGACGAGAACTGGGATCCGCCGGTCACTCTCGGCGTGCGGCTGATCAGCGTGATCTCCGACGATCTGCAGCACGCCGGGCAGGCCGCGTACATCCGCGGACTCTACGAACGGCGCTGATCCGGCCCACGCTTCGGTTCGTTGTCGGCGAGCCAATTTTCCACTCGCCGCCGTGAGCGCCGGCTCACCCGCTGCCGAACCGCCGGGCTCAGTCTCGCCGCACCGTGCAGCGCACCGTTTCCGACGAGAGCCAGCGGTACATACCAGGCCAGTGTGGCTGGCAGTCCCAACTCCCGCATCCCGGCCTTGCCGGAGAACAGGCGCTGGATGCTGAGGAGGCGCTGCCGGTTGATTCTGCGTCGCAACGATTGCGCACGGTCGTAGGAGAAGTTGCCCCAGGACCTCTGTAGTGCGTCTGCCAGAATCCGCGAGTTGTCGTCCGGCCCGGGCGCGAACATCCCGATCTGGCACATGTTCCGCCGCCCGGTGTTCTCGTCGTCGACCAGCCAGTGGTCGTCGATGCCCATCAGCCACCCGATGTACCGCCACAGGTGCATGACGTCGCGGCCCTCGTCTGCGGAGACCCACACGCCGAGCGACCGCAGGCCGATGAGGAAGGTCGTCGAGAAGAGCGCGAGGGTACCGGCCTGATCCGACTGATTGATCGGCATGCCCCACTCGGTGACATCCCAGTCCTCGTCCCGCAGCAAACTGTGGTTGACGAACGCATGCATCAACCGGACGTGCACCGACAGCTGCCAGCCCTGCCGGTCGCGGTCCATCCCGCCGGGGAGGACGCACTCGTACCACCACCGGACCGTCTCGGTGACACGCGCACCCGCTCGATCGCCGACGAGCCTGCCTGTGGACACGAGCTGTCGGGTGGTCGCCGAGCTCCGGTACCCGTTCATCAACGAGCCCGTGGCGAGAAGATCGAGCCCTGTCATGCCGCTACGGAGGCAGACGGCGGCTCCTCGCTCGAGTCGTGCGCCGTCCACCCAGGAGGGCCGGTGATCCACCGAGTCGAAGAAGGCGGCGAGGGGCGCCGCGGGGTCCTCCACGTCGGTGATTCCGCGGGACAGTGCGGTGGTGAACTGCGCCATCGTCACCGTCTTGTCGACGAGGATGGCCTGCGCGAGCGCCGCACCGAGCTCGTCCTGACTTGCCACCGCCCGGGCGTGACGGTCCTCCTCGACGGGTGTCGGTGTCGTATCTCCGTGGGTGAGCAGTGACAGCGCCCGCATCGACCGGCGACCCCACTCGACATCACGGGCGAATCGGCGGGGCGGTACGAACTCGGACACGGTATCCCGGGTCGGCATTTCTGTCATGTCGATGGACTCGATTCGGGGCGCGTAGGTACTTCCGACCAGCTCTGACGGCTGCTGAGTTACAGTGCACACCACCAAATCGGACGGGTACAAGTCGCATTGAGGCGCAGAAGGGACCGGTCGAGGCAATGGGCACTGGCCAGCGGAAAGGTCCTTCCCAGCAGCGGTCACACGCGACGGTGGCACGCATCTTGTCGGCCACTGGTCAGGTTTTGGAAGCCAAGGGTTACGCCGGGTGCAGCACCGGCGCCATCGCAGAGGCGGCCGGTATCTCGAAGGGTTCGGTATACCAGTACTTCGCCAACAAGGACGAGATCATCGAGGTTCTCCTCGACGGGATTCTCGACGAGACGACGCGCATCTTCGGGGAGCATCTCGACCGATCCGTCGGGCACGGCACCTTCCTGCGAGATCCCGCTCTCCAGGGGCAACTCCTGGCCGTGCTGGACAGCTATCGCGGGATACTCGCGCCTCTGCTCAACGACGCTCCGCACCTCGGACTGACGCACCGCTCGGCACGCCTCGAGGAGCGCTGCCGAGACCTGCTGCGCACGTATGTGACGCTCAATCCGTCGGCGATTGCTCCCGGCGTGGATCTCGAATCGCTGCTGCTGGTTCTCACGGTCAGCTACCGAGCGGTGAGCCTCGAGTACCTGCGCCGAGACCTCCGGGAGCGCCGCACCGAGCTGGCGGCGGTGTTGTACAACATGACAATGGGCGGCCTGGCAGGCGGAAAACTCGGCGGGCTGTAACACAAAGGGGCCCTCGAGAGAAATATCAGTTGAGCCCCGTGGCGCTGTCGGACCCCGACCCGGCAGCGCCAGGGGCTTTCTCCTTACCGCAGCCGCACGTCGAACGACTACCGACGCCGCCCGGCAGGTGCACCGGGCACCTCTATCCGTACGACTCGCTCCAGTGCCCGCAGATCGCTCTCGATCCGGCGGAACAGCTGGTACACGCCGATGAACGCGAAGATTCCACCCAGGCACAGTGCTCGAACCGTCGCATTGACGGCGTCGCTGGGGTCGCCGCCGACGAAACTGAGTCCGGCGACTCCGATCAACGGCACCGCCGCCGCGACCGCGAGGTAGCGCGGCATGCTGCGGGCGAGGCTTCGGATGCCGCGGCAGTCGGAGCTGCGCAACTCGCCGTGCGACAGGAGGATCGGCAACAAGCATCGGACGGCGTAGAACGTGAGGATGAAGAACGGGTACGCCACCGCCACTGCGCCGCACACCGCAAGTGAGGCCAACACTTGCGTGTAGGCGCGGAGCGGTATGCCGCCGGCGGTGATCTGCAGGGCGATCGGGTAGGCGACCCCGGCCACCAGCCACAACGCGAAGCTGACTACGACGGCACGATGGCCGAGGGTCAGCGTGGCGGCGCGGGCTTTGCCGAGAATGCCGGAACTGTAGGTGCGGCCCTGGCTGAGACCACGCGGCACCGTGATCGACAGCCGACACCAGTAGAGGATGAGAACCGCGCCGAGCGGAAAGGCGACACCGCCGATGATCAGGTGGACCTGCTCGAGATTCTCCTGTGCCTCCGCGGGAAGCGCGGAGATGATCAGGACCTTGTTGTAGTAGTAGTTGTACCCCGCCGCCAGCAGGTTCGGGATTCCGATCGCCGCGAGCCCGATGGCCGGGGCATAGCGCCACATCGTCGCGCGCCGGCTTCCCGGCGTCGGGTCGACGAGATCGCGTGCGTGCGGGTCGAGGCACAGCGCGAACTGGCGGGCGAGCTTGCGTCCACTCGACCACCGATCCTCCCGGTCGGGTGCCAGTGACTTCACCAGGACGCGGCGCAGCGCCGCCGGACAACCGTCGGGCAACGGGTTCTGTTCGAGGTCCACACCACGGCGTCGCGATTCGAGGAGCACGTGCGGTGACGGCGTCGCCTCTCCCGCCTCGCCGTCGGAGAACGGCCTGCTTCCGGTCAGTAGTTCCCACAGCAGGACGCCCAGTGCGTAGATGTCGCTCCGGGTGTCGAGATCACCAGCGGTTCGTGCCGCACCGGGGTCGCAGGCCTCTAGCTGTTCGGGTGACATGTATGCCACCGAACCGCCGACGAATCCGGCAGCGCCGGGCGTTGCCACATTGTCGCTGGAACTTACATTGAAGTCGGCCAGTTTGGGCACGCCCTCGACACCGAGCAGGACATTTGCCGGTTTGATGTCTCGGTGCAGCACTCCGTGTTTGCACGCGTATTCGAGGGCGTCGGCGAGGCGTAATCCGATCCAGGCGACGGTCTCAGGCCAGGACAGGGCAGCGATCTCGCTGCGCACGCTGGAATCTTCGGGCCGCATCTCTCCTTTCTCGTCGAGGACACGGTCGATCGAATCGAGGAGAAGCTGCCCTGAGCGTTTGTCGGGCGGTGTGGCGCGCACCAACCGGACGACGTCCAGCAAGGTGCCGCCCGGGACGTACTCCATGAAGAGCAACCGGAGTTGGCGCTCTTCCAAGAGTCGCTGATCGAAAACGCGCACGATGTACGGATGGTCGAGTTGGGCCATCGTCTGCGGCTCGGTGCCGACGTTGCGCGAGATCTTCAGTGCTACCCACCGTTGCATCGAGTGTTGCCGGGCGAGGAACACCCGCGCGAACGCTCCCCGGCCCAGCTCCCGGACGAGTTCGAAATCCTCGAGCCGGGCTCCGACATCGAATGCGTCGCCCACCGTCGGCTCCGACGCGCGCGGCTGCCGATGCGCATCCAGTGTGAGTAGGCCCTCGAAGCGGTTCGCCTGAGTGGGGTACGCCTTCAGATAGTCGTCGGCCTCCACCTTGTCGCCGCTGTCGCGTCGGACCCGGAATTCCTCGTAGAGGAGATCCGCCGGCAGCGGTTCGGCCAGGAGCTCGGGAAATTCGAGGCAATAGTCGGCGAGCCGTTTCGGCTGCCCCGAACGCAGCCAGCGGTATTCGAGATCCACCTTGATCAGTTGAGCCAGTGCTGCCCGTCGAATGGCTGCCGTATCGGGAAGATATTCGCTCAGGGCAGCCGGGGAACCGGACGACTCCCAGTCGGCGACCAGTTGTTCGACGCCACTCTCCACGACGAATCCGCTGTCCGACGCAGTGACGGGCGAAGACGCGACGGCCGTGTCCGGTCCCAGTTCGGTGGGTGGGCCGGTCGCGACCGTCACGTCACTCGGCGGGCGATCGTTCATGGTGTTCGATTCGGGACACGGGGCGGGGAGCCACGGCAACGTGACTACTCTCAGGATATTCCGGTCGAGTCCAGCCGGTGGCGAAAGCCGGTCACGCGCTCCGTAACGGCAGGTGCGGGGGATCCTCGAGCACCGGATCGACGGGCTCGCACGGCAACGTGGCCAGGGCGGGGGGTCGCGTTCTGCGTGCGAAAACGGCCGACGCGACAAGGACCGGGACGTAGACGACGAGGTAGATGTTCTGCATTACCGGGGCCACGGGCCATGAGGGCGGGTACAGGAACAGGCCGATCACGATGAAGTCCGTGCTCCACCAGTACGGCCACGCCGCGGTCGCGGCGAACAATCCAGCCGCGGCGCACCACCAGAGTCGGCTCACCGTCAGCGCGCGGTGCACCAACCAGACGAGCAGGGGAATCAACCACACCCAGTGATGACTCCAGGAATACGGCGACACCACGGCCATGGTGAGGCCGCTGAGGGCGACCGCGAGGAGGTGCTCGCCGCGCTCGTACAACCGCACTGACACCAGAATGCTGACAACGGTGACGGTCGCGGCCAGGACGAACCACAGCCACAGCGGCGCCTGTCCGTCGGTCAGCCGGGCCAGGGTGCCACGCAGAGACTGGTTCGACGGATGTCTGTTGTCGGCGATGCGGGTCGAGTCGAAGAACGTGCTGGTCCAGTACTGCCGCGAATCACCGGGGATCACCGCCCATGCCACACCCACGGTCGCGAGGAAGGCCGATATGGCGACGGCAGCCGCACGCCACTGGCGCAAGGCCAGGAACACCAGCACGAAATACGCAGGAGTCAGTTTGACTCCGGCGCTGACCCCCGTCCCCACTCCCCGCAGTCGGCTGGAATTCGGCCGCGAGAAGTCCCACAGCACCAGCAGCATCAGCACCAGATTGATCTGGCCGTAGAACAGGGTTGTCCGTACCGGCTCGAGGAAGGTGCACGTGATAGTCGCCAGGGCCGTGACGAGCAGCAGGTAGGGGGTGATCCGGTAGCCGAGGATCCGGCAGCACAGCACGATGCACGCGGCGAGCACGAACAGATTCAGTGCCATCCACAGGTTGTCGACGTAGGCGCCGGGGATCCGCTCGAGCGGGACGAAGGCGAGTGCCGAGAACGGGGTGTAGGTGTACAGCAATCCGAGTACGACGGGGCCACCGTAGAGCGGCAGGTCGTGCTGCACCCGCCACCCACCGTCCCGGTACACGTGGAGGTCGGCGCCCCCGGCGAACAACCCGATGTCAGGGGTCCACGGATCGATGGGGCCGAGCACCAAGGCGGCGGCCACCGTCGCGCTCACCACCAACCCGATCACGAGGGTCAGGCTGCGAGGTAAGAGAACACGGTCGCCTGCCTTTGACCCGGCCATGCCCGTCCCCTTTTCTTCTCCCCGCCCCGAGGTACACGCTAACCGGCGAGAGTCGGCGGCTTCGGTAGTGCGGGCGGGGCAACCGGATTCGTTATCCATCCGTATCGGCTCCGAGACGCCGTGACCCGAGCTGCGCGCAGGCCGGGGGGTTGACGGCACCCCCAGCGAGTGAAACACTGAACTAGATGGTTCAGCATTCAGCTCTCGACACTTCGTTCGCCGCGCTGGCCGACCCCACGCGACGCGGAATTCTGCAGAGACTCGGCCGGGGCGCCAGCACGATCAGCGATTTGGCAGAGCACTTCGAGATGACACTCACCGGAATCAAGAAGCACGTGCACCTGCTCGAGGTTGCGGGCATGGTCGTGACGGAAAAACGTGGGCGGGTGCGGTACTGCATGCTCGGCGCGAATTCCCTCGAGCGTGAGGTGGCCTGGATACGGGACTACCAAACGTCTCTGCAGGGCCGACTGGACCGTCTGGATGAATTCCTCACACGAACGGAAGGCACCTCATGAGCACCTCCACTCCCCCCACGGCTGCGACGCTCACCACCCCGGCGGATCGCGAAATCCGCGTCGAACGCATTTTCAATGCCCCGCGCGAACGGGTGTGGGCAGCTTTCACCACCCCCGACCTGCTGGCGCAGTGGTGGGGCCGCGGAAATCGGCTCGACATCGAGCGCTGGGAATTCGAGCGCGGTGGCCACTGGCGTTTCGTCGAACACTCCGAGGGAGACACCCACGGATTCGAGGGCCGGTTCCGTGAGATCGCTCCCATGGAGCGTCTCGTGTACACCTTCGAATGGGACGGTATGCCCGGGCACGTCACGGTCGACCACAACACCTACACCGATCTGGGCGACGGTCGCACCAAACTGACGGTCGTCAGCCAGTTCCACACGCCCGAAGAGCGCGACGGAATGCTGCAATCCGGCATGGAAGGTGGCATGAACGAGAGCTACGCCGCCCTCGATGCGGTTCTGGCGCAGACGACGTGGTGATCTCGCCGATCGCTTGACCGGCCTCGGTCCCCCTCCGGTCGAAGGCCGACCTCTCAGTGGGCGGACTCAGCGGCCGCTTTGACGTCGCCGCTCGTCCTCCGCTGCCGACGTCCGAGGACCCAGCAAGCCAGGGTGATCGCGCACGTGAAGGTGAGGGTCGCGATGAGCTGGTTCCGCGCTGCGTCGTCGAACAGGGCCAGAACCGCCACGGCGGCGAGCAGGGCGAGAGCGACATAGGACAGATACGGGAAACCCCACATCTTCAGCGGCAGATCGTTGCGGCCTTCTTTCTCGGCGCGGCGGCGTAACACGATCTGCGACACCGTGACGAATGTCCACAACACCAGAATCGTCGACCCGACTGCGTTGAGCAGCAGGGGAAGTACCCGATCGGGTGCGAGGTAGTTGAGAACCACCGTCAGGAAGCCGAAGGTCACCGACGCGAGCACCGCGAGGCGGGGTACGCCGTTGCTGGATACCCGCCCGAAAATTCTGGCCGCGGCGCCGCGCTCGGACAGCGAGTAGATCATCCGTGAACCACTGAACAGCATGGCGTTGAGCGAGGACAGCAGGGCGATCACCACGACGACGGTCATCACCGCGCCGGCCCCGGGCACGTGCGCGGCGTTCAGCACCGCGACGAAGGGGCCCGAGGAGAGTTCCTCGGCAGTCCACGGCAGTACCGTCACCATGATGAGAACGGAACCGATGTAGAACACCAGGATTCGCCACACGATGGAGCGCACCGCCCGGCTCACGTTGCGGCGCGGCTCGGACGTCTCTGCGGCCGCAATGGCCATTACCTCGGTGCCGCCGAACGCGAACACCACGATGAGTAGTCCGGCCGCGATGCCGGTGACCCCGTTGGGGGCGAATCCACCGTGACCCGTGAGGTTGGCCAGCGCGGGAGCGTCGAAGCTCGGAATCCAACCGAAGATCATCGCGGAGCCGATGCCCAGGAACCCGACAATCGCCGCGATTTTCAGTGCAGCGAACCAGAATTCGAACTCGCCAAATCGGGAGACACCCGCCAGGTTCACGGCGGTCAGCACACTCATGTAGAAGAGCGCCGCCGCCCATTGCGGCACCGCCGGTATCGACGCCGCGGTGATGGCTGCCGCAGCGGTTGCCTCGGCGGCCACCACGATGACCACCTGCACCCAGTAGAGCCAGCCGATCGTGCGCCCCGCGATCGGCCCCATCGCCTTCTCGGCGTGGACCGAGAAGGCGCCGCTGTCGGGGTCGGCTGCCACCATTTCGCCCATCATGCGCATCACCAACACGACGAGAAAGCCGGCGATCAGGAAGGACACGAGCACTGCCGGACCCGCGACGGCGATCCCGGCGCCGGAACCGACGAACAACCCGGCCCCGATCGCGCCGCCCAGGCTCATCATCACAAGCTGTCGTGGCTTCATCGCCTGCTGAAGTCCGCGGGTGACAATGTCTTTCGTGGGTGCAGGCGGTGTCTGCACCACTGTGTCGTGAACTGTGTTCATGCGGTCTCCCAGGACGTCAGACGAGCTGATCGAGAGCGATCTCGAAGGCGGTACCGGCAATCCCGGTCGGCTGCTGTGATCGCGCGTGGCACCGCTCGAGTGCAGTCGCCACCGTGGTGGACACATCACCGAAGATGGCGTCGTCGGACACCTCGATGTCGCCCTCCATCAGCAAAGCGAACGCTCGGGCCATGCCGCAGTTGGCGATGAAGTCGGGCACCACTGCCACACTCTTGTCGGCGTACTCGTAGGTGGGGCCGTAGAAGATCTCGTCGTCGGCGAAGGGCACGTTGGCCCCGCTCGCCACCACTTCGAGGCCGCCGTCGATCAACCGGTCCACCTGGTCGCGTGTCACCAGGCGGGACGCCGCGCAAGGCAGGAACACCTCCGCGCCAACGCTCCAGATCGTCTCGTTGATGTCCGCGAAAGGCACAGCGCCGGGGGCGTTCAGCTCGTTGCCCGACCTGGTGAGGAACAGATCGCGGATCTGTTCGAAGTCGTACCCGTCGGTGTTCGACACCCCGCCGTTGCGGTCGATGATTCCGACGATGCGGGCACCGGACTGGGCCAGGTAGTAGGCGGCGGTGGCCCCGACGTTGCCCCAGCCCTGCATGATCACTCGCTTGCCGGTGAGTTCACCGCCGTAGACGCGGTAGTAGTGGCGTACCGATTCCGCGACGCCCCAGCCGGTGATCAGGTCGGACACCGTGTACTTGGCCTGCGGGTCGGGGGTGAAGCGCGGATCCTCGACCACCTTCGCGACACCGAGCCGGAGTTGCCCCACCCGCTGCACCCGTTCCCGGTCGCTGGCCGCGAAGTGTCCGTTGACGACGCCTTCCTGCGGGTGCCAGAGCCCGTAGCTCTCGGTGATCGGGACGACCTCAGCCATCTCGTCCACGTTCAGGTCGCCGCCGGTGCCGTAGTACGCCTTCAGCAGCGGGGTGACGGCCCTGAACCAGCGTCGCAACACTTCGTCCTTGCGTGGGTCCGTCGGATCGAAGTCGATGCCCGACTTGGCGCCGCCGATGGCGGGCCCGGAGACGGTGAACTTCACTTCCATCGTTTTGGCCAGGGACTCCACTTCCCGGCGGTCCAGGCCGCGCCGCATCCGGGTTCCACCGCCGGCAGCGCCTCCACGCAGGGAGTTGATCACGGTCCATCCGCGGGCGGACGTCTCGGTGTCGTGCCACTCGAAGACGATCTCGGGGGCCTTTTCTTCGAATCGGGTGAGCAGGTTCTTCATGGCTTCTTTCGGAGTCGGGCGGCCGGGCAGCAGTGCGATCGAGCCGTTCCCTCGATCAGCACCCGCTGTTACGGCGATCACTGTGGCGGGCGCCACTCCCATGCCGCAAGCAGCCCTGCAGCACGTAGCCAGGATGAACATCACTACGACAGTTTTTCGGTGTTTTTCTAGGCAACGTGCCCAGCAAACTCAGCGATCGACGTGCTGATCGGTGGCCCGGTACGCGGGAGCCTTCGCCGAACCGCGACGGTCGAGGGTGCGCTGCAGCGGCATCGACCTATACGGAACGATCACGGAGAGCACCATCACGCTCGTGGACCTCGCGACGACGCTCGACTTGTTCAGATCGATCAACGTCTGCTGCAAACCGAGATGTGATTGGGCCGCGACCCGGCAGAGGATGTCGCCCGAACCGGTGGTCGCGAAGGCTTCGAGCACACCGGGAATCGACTCGAGCTCCGACGTCACCGAGTCGAGTGCGCCCTGCGCCGTCTCCAGGGTGACGAATGCCTGCACGTCGAAACCGGCAGCCGAAATGTCGATATGCGGCTCGTAACCGGCGATGATGCCCGACTCCTCGAGCTTGCGTACCCGCGCCTGAACGGTGGCTCGGGCCACCTTGATTCGACGCGACAGCTCCAGCACTCCCGCCTTCGGGTCGGCGTGCATGGCGTCGAGCAGCGCGAAATCGAGCTCGTCCAGCTGCACGGCATCCTTCATGCGAACACCACCTCCGAGGTCGATCAGCTAGTCCGACTGTATAACAAATCGCGTGATTTGCTCCTCGAAAGTGGCACTGCGGCTAGGAACTCCTGGCTCGGTTGCCTACGACGGCGGAGTGGGTTTTCGTGGTGACGCAGGCGACAGTCCGGCTTACCGGCCCATGAAAGAGGAAGACTTCGATGACGATCGAACAGACACTTACCGACAAGGAACGTTTGGCGGATCTCGATCTCGATCAGCTCAGGCAGTTGGTGGGTCTGGTGGAGTATGACTCGGCGGCGGATCCGTTTCCGGTCAGTGGTTGGGATGCGGTCGTGTGGGTGGTGGGGAATGCCACCCAGAGCGCGCATTATTTTCAGTCGGCGTTCGGGATGACTCTGGTCGCCTACTCCGGGCCGACCACCGGTAACCGCGATCACCATAGTTTCGTTCTCGAATCCGGGGCGGTCAGGTTCGTGATCAAGGGTGCCGTGGACCCGGACAGCTCCTTGATCGAGCATCATCGCGTCCACGGTGACGGTGTCGTGGACATCGCGCTGGCGGTGCCCGATGTCGACAAGTGCATTGCGCATGCCCGGGCGCAGGGTGCGACCGTTCTGGACGAGCCCCATGACGTCACCGATGAGCACGGCACCGTTCGTCTGGCGGCGATCGCGACCTACGGCGATACCCGGCACACCCTCGTCGACCGCAGCCGTTACACCGGCCCCTACCTGCCCGGCTACGTCGAACGCACCTCCACGCACCGCAAGCGGGACGGCGCCCCGAAACGGTTGTTCCAGGCCCTCGATCATGTGGTCGGCAACGTCGAATTGGGCAAGATGGATGAGTGGGTCGGGTTCTACAACCGGGTGATGGGTTTTACGAACATGGCGGAGTTCGTGGGCGAGGACATCGCCACCGATTACTCCGCGCTGATGAGCAAGGTCGTCTCGAACGGCAATCATCGGGTGAAGTTCCCGCTCAACGAGCCGGCGATCGCGAAGAAGCGTTCGCAGATCGATGAGTACCTCGATTTCTATCGTGGTCCCGGTGCCCAGCATCTGGCGTTGGCCACCAATGACATTCTCACCGCCGTCGATCAGCTGACCGCCGAGGGTGTCGAGTTCTTGGCCACCCCGGATTCGTATTACGAGGATCCGGAATTGCGGGCCCGGATCGGGAACGTGCGTGCCCCGATCGAGGAGCTGCAGAAGCGGGGGATCCTCGTCGACCGCGACGAGGACGGATACCTGCTGCAGATCTTCACCAAACCACTCGTCGACCGTCCTACCGTGTTCTTCGAACTCATCGAACGCCACGGTTCCCTAGGTTTCGGTATCGGCAACTTCAAGGCCCTCTTCGAAGCCATCGAGCGAGAACAAGCCGCCCGCGGAAACTTCTGACACGCGGTTCGAGTCAGGCACGAACTCGTCGACGCGATGCCCGTATCGGACGGTATGGCTTCGGTACCGTGTCGGAATGAGCACTCGCGATGTCCCGGCACAGATTGGCGACCTTCCTCCGATCGGGCGTCCGGCGAACAGTGCGCTACTCGAGGCGGGCATCACCACCCTGGCGCAGGTGGCCGCTCGCAGTCGTCGCGAACTGCTCGCCATGCATGGCGTGGGCCCCAAAGCTGTTCGAATCCTTGAAGGCGCTCTCGAGGAAAGGGGACTCGCCTTCGGCGAGTGAGCACCCGGGCGGTGGAAGCCCCGACCGACTGAGTGGTGACTGGAAGCGGCTCTATTCCTTCGCTTCCGCCGCGCCGAGCGCCGTCAGCAGGAATCTTTCGGCGGCATCGGTGTCGGCGCCGAGGCGTCGGAGCGGACCCGGATTGTCCGTTTCGTCGGCCATCAACGCGAGCAGCATGTGTTCCGTTCCGATGTAGTTGTGGCCCAATCGCAGAGCCTCGCGGGTGGACAATTCGAGCACCTTTTTCGCGCCCGCCGCGTAGGGGATCAGAGCGGGGGATTCGGCGTCGGCCGGTCCGGCAGCTAGGTCTGCCTCCGCTGCTTCCCGGATTGCCTGCGGTGTAAAGCCCTGGTCGGCGAGCGCCCGCATCGCGAGGCTGTCGGGCGCGCACAGCATGCCGAGTAGAAGATGGGCCGACTGAATCTCGGACAGTCGCTGCGCCCGCGCTTCCTCCTGCGATTGGACCACCGCCTGCCGGGCCTTCTCGGTGAAACGCGCGAACATGTTGGCACTGCCCTTGGGTGTGAACCGCTGCTGGGCGGCCTGCTTCGTGACACCGATACAGCCGCCGATCTCCGTCCACGACGCACCGCTACGCCGCGCTTGATCGACGAAGTGGCCGATCAGGTGGTCGGAAATTTCGTTGAGGTGCTCGGCGGTCAAGACTGCAGCCGTCAACTGTTCGAGGGGTTGATCGGGGTATCCGGAGCGGATTCCGTCGATGAGGTCGTCGAGTCGTATTTTCATCATGCGTCAACGGTAGATTGACGCATGATGCCCGTCAAGGCCGAGTTGACGATGCGCAGTTTTCTCCAGCCGACGCCGCGCCGCGCGAATACGATGTCAGGTAGAACGTCGAGCCGTGACGGGAGACTGACCATGCGTCACCACGATGAGGGCCGCGACCACGACGAGGCCGACCTCGAAATCCGACCCCAAGAAGATCATGCCGCCGGCCCCACTGCAGTCGCAGTGTCGATGAAACGTTCTCTTGAACACATGGGCATGAGGCGGACGGCCGAGACTCTGCTGCGACTCAATCAGGCCGAGGGATTCGACTGCATGAGCTGCGCATGGCCGGACCCCGACCCGGGTCATCGGCACAAAGCCGAATTCTGTGAGAACGGCGCGAAGGCGGTTGCGGAGGAAGCGACCCGGTCCCGCGCCACTCCGGAATTCTTCGCCCGGCACAGTATCGCCGACCTCGACAGTCACAGCGAACACTGGCTGGGGCAGCAGGGGCGGATCACCCACCCCATGGTGAAGCGGCCGGGGGCGACGCATTACGAACCGATCGACTGGGACGACGCGTTTGCCCTGATCGGCGGCCAGTTGAAGGCACTCGACAGCCCGGACGAGGCCATTTTCTATACGTCCGGTCGCGCGTCCAACGAGGCGGCGTTCGCGTACCAGCTCTTCGTTCGCGCATTCGGTACGAACAATCTGCCCGACTGTTCCAACATGTGCCACGAATCCACCAGCATCGCCCTTCAGGAGTCGATCGGAATCGGCAAGGCGAGTGTGGTGATGGAGGACGTGTACGACGCGAAACTGATTGTGCTACAGGGCCAGAACCCGGGCACGAATCATCCGAGGATGCTGTCGGCGCTGGAGAAGGCCAAGCAGAACGGTGCGAAGATCCTGTCGATCAATCCGCTCCGTGAGGCCGGTCTGGTCAACTTCAAGAATCCGCAGACCCCACGCGGCATGGTGGGATCGGGTACCGACCTGTCCGACATGCACCTGCCGATCGCGCTGAACGGGGACCTCGCCCTGCTTCAGGCCTTCGGTTCGCTGCTCGTCGAATGGGATGCTCTCGATCACGCTTTCATCGACCAGTACACGATCGGCTTCGAGTCGTGGAAACAGCATGTCGCCGCAGTCGACTGGGACGTCGTCACCGAGACGACGGGGCTGTCCCGGGAGCAGATCACCGACGCCGCCACGTTGCTTCGGGACTCCGACGCCACCGTGTACTGCTGGGCGATGGGACTCACCCAGCATCGCAACTCCGTGGCCATCATCAAGGAGATCACCAATCTCGCACTGGCCCAGGGCAATATCGGGAAGCGTGGTGCCGGACTGTTTCCGGTTCGCGGGCACTCCAACGTGCAGGGTGACCGGACGATGGGTATCTGGGAGCGTCCGCCCGGGCATTTTCTCGATGCCCTGCAAAAGGAATTCCGTTTCGATCCGCCGCGCGCGAACGGGTACGACACCGTCGACTCGATCCGTGCAATGCGCGACGGCAAGGCGCACTTCTTCCTTGGACTCGGTGGCAACTTCGTTCAGGCCGCCCCAGACACCGAGGTGACCGCTGCGGCGCTCCGCAAGACGCGCATGACCGTGCACATCTCCACCAAGATCAATCGTTCACACCTGGTGTGCGGGGAGACGGCGCTCATTCTGCCGACGAAGGGGCGCACCGAGAAGGACGTTCAGGCGTCCGGTCCGCAATTCGTTTCGGTCGAGGATTCGACGTGCTCGGTTCACGCGTCGCGGGGTCCGCTGGACCCGGCCAGTCCGCACCTGGAGTCGGAAGTGGGCATCGTGACGCGCATTGCCGAAGCCACCATCGGTGACCGCTACGGAATCGACTGGAAGGGGATGCGGGAGAATTACGCGAACATTCGGCTGCACATCTCCCGCGTCGTGCCCGGATGCGAGGGGTACGAGGTGAACGTCCGACGTCCGGGCGGTTTCATACTTCCGCACCCGCCGCGTGACTCCCGAACGTTCGAAACCCGTTCGGGTCGCGCAGAGTTCGCGGTGTCCCCGATCGAGGTCGTGCAGGTGCCGCCGGGGCATGTGATCTTGCAGACCCTGCGTAGCCACGACCAATTCAATACCACGATCTACGGGTACAGCGACCGCTACCGGGGCATCGAGGGTGGCCGCCGCGTCATCTTCATGCACCGCGACGACATCGCGGCGCTCGGATTCGATGACGGCGACATGGTCGATCTCTTCACGCGCTGGGACGCTGACGAGCGGGTCCGGTGCGCGCAGAACTTCCGCATCGTCGAGTACGACACCCCGCGCGGCTCCGCCGCCGCCTACTATCCGGAGACCAATCCGCTGGTGCCGCTGGACTCGACGGCGCTGGGCAGCAATTGTCCAACCTCGAAGTCCGTCGTCATCTCGCTCGCCCGCACAAAGGGGCGGGACGGCAATCAGGCCGGCGACCAAGACGAGGTGGGCGCTGACTGGACACACAAAACCGACCCGGAGCCGCACCACCTGTCCTGAGTTCGTCCGCAGTTCGCCACTGTGTCCCCTTACCGTGCTCTGTTCGGTGGGTGTCACCCCTGCTCGCCCGCGCAACATCCCGGCTGATCGGGACGCCGGTCCCTTCCCCACGGGACATCGGGCCCGGCACAGTGAAGCGACTTCGACGAGCGAAAGGCGAGCCGTGGTGACCATCGATGACAAGAGCGCAACGCGGCCGTCGACGCTCGTCGACGCGCTACCCGAGCGGTACCGGACGGTGCTGCGCTTGCGGCTCGCTCATCAGTTGCCGGTCGAGAAGGTGGCCCGGATTCTCGGCACTTCGACGGAGGCGGTGCTGCTGATGCAGCACGCCGCGATGAACCTGCTCCGGCGAGAACTCGCGGACGGACGTCGCAATAAGGTCGAACGCTGGATGCAGTGAGGAAGTCTGTCCGCACCGAACGTTCAATACACTACGGGGTCGTAACTCACACCGCATCCGACAACGTGTATCCCGTGTCAGAGCAGGTGTTTCGGCTGCTGTGGGCAAGGAGTGTCGGAGCCGGGTGCTCGTCGGCCTCGGATTTCAGTCTGAAACCGACGCCGCGCACCGTATCGATGACGTCTGGTGCCCCGTGAGATTCGAATTTGCGGCGTAGTAGATAGACACACGTGTTGAGGACGTTCGACTTGGAACCCGCCGGCAGCCCCCACACTTCCTGTAACAGTTGTCCCCGGCGGACTACGCGGCCGGCATTGCCCGCGAGAACGACGAGCACGTCGAGTTCGGTTCTACTCAACGCGATGCGGGCAGTGCCGACGTTGAGCACTGCGTTGTCGGTGTCCACGGAGACGCCGGACGAGGTGGACGAATTCGACGACGAGCGAGATGGCCCCAGTCGTCGGAGGAGAGCGCGAAGCCTCGCGACAACCTCGTCGACGTTGACGGGAACACACATCACGTCATCTGCGCCCGCCTCGAAGTAGGAACACCGGGTTTCCTCGTTCGCGAACTCGTCGACGACGAGGATGCCCGTTCTCGCTCCGAAAACACGCAAGACTCGGATGGTGTCCAGCGCCTCGAGGTTTCGTGAACGGGCGTCGACGATCACCACGTCGGCACGCCGCACGACATCTGGTCCGTCGAGCGTGGCGGAACCGGGCTGCACGTGCATTCCCGCCGAGCGTAGGTACCCGACGAGCCATGGTTCGGCGCTCGGAAGGAGGACGACCGTTCCCGGAACGGCACCGTGATCGGCAAAGGAGTACATCGGTGGGCCCCTCCCTCCTGCGGCTTCGCCGCCCGTGAGTACTTCTCAACCACGGGTTGTTAATAAGTACTCACGGGTCAGTGGCAAGATCGGGAGAATCGACGGGAGTGTTACTGCGAGCATTCTGAGTTGTCGACGCTGAGGGATGCAGTGGATGCACCCACTCATTCCGCTCCGGTGACGCGGGGAAGCCGGACAGCCTTTGTCCGGCGGGCGGGCGCCCGCCCGCCGGGCAATGCCGCACGGCGCAATCGACGGTCGGCGGACGTGGACTGCCGTGTCAGGGGGAGATTGCGCGCAGGCAGCCAGTAGTCGGCCCAGCACCGGAGATGTCGGTGTCAGAAGTCCGCTGCACGCTGTCCCTGTCGGGTTACTGCGTGGACAGCCACAGCCTGAATGCTTCAGCCGTCGCCGCCTGCAAAGTCGTCCCCCGGGTGGCTACTTCGATCTTTACCTGCCGCAGCAACTCAGGGTCCACCCGGGCGGAGAACTGCGGGAATTTCGTCGCGCCCACGGACGGTGCGGTGGGTTCGGCTGCAGTCCTCGGTACAAGCGAATCTTCATCACCATCGAGCTCCGCGATCTGCAACGCGGTCTCGGACGCTCCCATGGAGTGCTCGTTGGACATCTTCATCTCCTTGATGAACCGATGAGGTAACCGGTTCGGAGGCACATGCTGAGTTGTGTCAGAAATTCTGTTGCCCATGCACGACCAGAAACGGACCGGAACCGAAGCCTACGGATAGAAAGATAGCAGGCATGAAGGCAAAATAAGTTGTTACCAAAAATACAACTGGATACGGGATATGCAATCTTGCCGAATAAAGAGGTATTCACGGTCCCTATCAGGGTTTGGGACTGGTTTTCGTACCGCCGGTTTGAAACCATGCAATGTAGATTGGTAACTTTGCCGCGACCGTTTATTGGACATGCGACCAGATTGAACTTACTGCGCGTCCAACCAAACGCCGAAACTTACTGTACGTCCGACCAGCTCGTGAGTGGACGGCGAGGATTTGCCTCCCCGTGTGCGGCCTCCGCTTGTGAATGACCTTTGTTTTTCTCATCGTTTCTACATCGGCGAATTCCGAGAATTGTTTACCCCTTGCTAGGGGATAAATTAATCAATCAACCGACACGCCGTCTCGATCGTTGACACCTACCGGGTGGTTTGCGAATGATTCCACTCGTCAACCGCTCCACGGTGAGGGGAAAATTCGTGACATCGATCCACAATTCACTTCGGGCGCGTTCACCGCGCCGCTGGTTTGTCGGGGTAGCGGCCATCGCGACCACCACGGCTCTGATGCTCTCCGGTGGTGTCGCGTCCGCGTCTCATCCTCCGGTCGGTCTGGGGACAGCCGCCACCTTCGCTGTATTGGCCGGCACTACAGTCACCAACACTGGCCCTACGACCGTTTCCGGGGACCTGGGGGTCAGCCCAGGAAACGCGGTTACAGGATTTCCACCGGGAACGGTGATCAACGGCACCCAACACGTCGCCGATGCAGTTGCACTACAGGCCCAATCCGACCTGACGACGGCATACAACGATGCGGCCGGCCGACCGGCCACCGCGGCGGCGCCCCCCGATCTCGGTGGTCTGACTCTGGTCGACGGTACCTATAACACGGCCGGGCCGATGGGGCTGACCGGCACCGTCACCTTGGATGCGCAGGGAGATCCCAACGCGGTCTTCATCTTCCAGGCGGGATCCACGTTGATCACCGCGTCGGGCAGCACGGTCGCCCTGATCAACGGGGCTTCGCCGTGCAACGTGTTCTGGCAGGTGGGTAGCTCGGCGACTCTGGGCACCAACACCACCTTCGTCGGCACCATCATGGCGTTGACTTCCATCTCGGTGCAGACCGGCACCACCGTGAACGGACGCGTACTGGCACGCAACGGCCAGGTCAGCCTGGACAACAACGTCATCACCCGGCCCAACTGCGTCACGCCGCCGCCGACGTCCACGACGACGCCGCCGCCGACCACAACGACGACCACCACGACGGCACCGCCGACCACGACGACCACCACGCCGCCGATTACTACCACCGTCACTAACGGTCCCGTGGTTCCGATTCCCATCCCGATTCCCATCCCAATTCCCATTCCGCCCGGCGGAGGAATCCCGGGCGTTCCCGGTGTTCCAGGGGTCCCAGGTATTCCCGGCGTTCCCGGCGTTCCCGGACCGCCTGCACCTCCAGGACCTCCCGCACCCCCTGCTCCTCCAGGACCTCCGGCGCCCCCGGCACCGCCTGCTCCTCCGGGACCGCCGGCACCACCCGCTCCTCCTGCTCCGCCCGGTGGGCCTGGTGAGCAGGGTGGACCCGGTGAGCAGGGTGGACCCGGCGAGCAAGGCGGACCCGGCGAGCAAGGCGGACCCGGTGAGCAGGGTGGACCCGGTGAGCAGGGTGGACCCGGTGAGCAGGGTGGACCCGGCGAGCAAGGCGGACCCGGTCAGGGTGGACCCGGCGGGGGCGGTAAGGGCGGCCCCGGCGGTAACGGGTACATCATTCCCAAGGGCGCCCCGGAGACTGGGGCCGGTGGCATCATTCCGCCCACCGGTGAGGACGCGCTGCTCTATTCGCTCGGAGGACTGGCCCTAGTTGGATCGGGCATAGCGGCCGGCCAGGGCGCCCGACTGCGCGGGAGGCAACGATGAGCGACCCGAACGCCGACTGGTCGGAGTCCGTCCCGGGCCCCGAGTGGCCAGGTACCGAGGGGACGATGGGCAGGGCGAAACGCTGGTGGGTGTTGGCGGCAGTCCTGTTGCTGGTCGCGACGGGTTTCCTCGCCCTGCGCAGTTACCAGAATTCGACTGATCCGCAGCTGACACCGCCCACGGCGACCGATACCGTGCCGGCACCCTCTGACGGGGTGTCCGGCCCGGCGCCGGTCGCCCTGCGGATCCCCGAGTTGGGGGTGGACGAATCCCTCATCACGCTCGGCCTCAATCCCGACGAAACGGTGGAGGTGCCCGCCGATTTCGACAAGCCGGGTTGGTACAAGTTCGGTCCGGCTCCGGGGCAACTGGGATCGGCCGTGATCCTCGGGCATGTCGACTCACACGAGGGCCCGGCGGTCTTCCACCGATTGAAGAATCTGAACGCGGGAGACTCGGTCGAGGTGAGTCTCGCCGACGGCAACGTCGCGCATTTCTCCGTCACCAAGGTGGAGACATATCCGAAGACGGAGTTCCCCGCCGAGCAGGTCTACGGCTCACACGGCGACCACACGCTCCAACTCGTCACCTGTGGAGGGGAATTCGACCCGCACGCCCGCAGCTACCTATCCAACGTGGTGGCCTACACCTCCTTGGTCGACATCACTCCGGCCGCCGCCAACCAGAGATGACGGAGGCCCCGGGCCCGAGCAAATTTCACGGAAGGAGGCGAAGGCAGCCACGGCCCGTCGGACAGCGAAGAGTGCTTGCATAGGGCGGGGTTGACCGATCCGTTGCCATCCGCAGGGCCGCGGCAACAGCAACGGATCGGTCAACCCCTGTCGGACATCTACCGCCCCGGCTAACGCACATCTCATCTGCACGTCATCTACGGTTGCAAATCTATGTGCTGTACCGGACGTTGCGGATTTACTCCTGGGCAGGCTCCAGGACTTCGATCGAGAACCGCGCGTCCGATCACAACTCGGCAAGGGTCGCTCAGGATCTGCAAATGCTGTCGGTGCAGATCAGGTGCTGGCGGAATCCTCGGGCCGGAATCTGAGTCGGGCGGCGATGATGTCTTGGGCGATCACCGTGATCCTGCGGTGTTGCGCGAACGCCACCGCCCGTAGTCGGGTGAGGGCGTCGGCGGGAGAGACCCGAAGCTGGGCGGCCATCATTCCGACGGCTAGGTGCACCTTGCCGCGCGGAGACAGGGCGAGGTCGACCATCGTCGGGTTGCGCGAGGGATCGAGTTCCTCGACCACGATCGAGCCGAGGGCGGCGGCGTAGCCGGCCGCGGCCCGATAGTGCTGGGTATCGAGCCGGCCGGGCTGGGTGCGGTAGAGCTCGAGGACACCGATGCGGGCGCCGATGAACAGACGGAGGGGGAAGGCGAAGACGGCGCGAACACCGAGGTCGAGTACCTCGGGGACGAGCATCGGCCACCGTGTCGTTGCGGCGGGATCCGTCAGATCGGTGTGTAGTTCGGGCACCGATGTGCGATACGCGGTAAGGCCGGGGCCCTCGCCTAGGGTGAATTCGAGTTCGTCGATCCGTTCGGCGGTGATGTCGGTTGCGTACACCAGGTCCCGACTGGTGTCGCTGGCGAATACCGCGATGGCTATGCCGTCGACACCGACGTCGTTCGAGCATTGCCCGCACAGGGTACGAGTGCGGGCGAGTAGGGACACCGTCTGATCGTCGTCGGGACGAGCTGGGTTTTGTTCGGCGCTCATTTCCCCTACTTTCCCCGGCAGCGCGACCGCAAACAGCCCGCGGCTCACGCCGTGAACCTCCGTATGGGTTCACTCGCTACCTCAGCCGGCGACACCCGGCGGGGACTCCCGCAACCCTCCCGCTACCGATGCGCTAGAAATAGGCGTGAATTCCAAGCAGGCGGTCGGTGGCGGTCAGCCGCAGCGGGTGGGCAGTTTCCGGTTCCTTCTCGCCGGCCAGCGGTGGGAGTGGTCCGACACCGTCGCCTGCATGCACGGATACCAGCCGGGTGAGGTCGACCCGACCACCGAGTTGTTGCTCTCGCACAAGCATCCCGAGGACCACCCGCAGGTCGCCCGGGTTCTCGATCGGATGGTCACCGATGCCGAACCGTTCAGCAGTAAACATCGCATTGTCGATACCGCCGGCAAGGTCCGCCACGTCGTCGTCGTCGGTGACCGTCTGCACGACGACACCGGGCAGGTGATCGGCACGACCGGGTTCTACATCGACATCACCGATTCGCACACCAGCGATGTGAAGGAATCCGTCGACGAAGTGGTCGCCGAACTCGCGCAGTCACGGGCGGTGATCGAGCAGGCCAAGGGGGCGCTGATGCTGGTCTACGGCATTTCCGCGGATCGGGCGTTCGATATCCTCGCCTGGCGATCCCAGGACACCAACACCCGGCTGCGCGCGATCGCCGAATCGTTCGTCGCCGGTCTTGCCGACCTCGACCCTGACGAGGCCGGGCTCCGCCACCGCGTCGATCACCTGCTGCTGACCGTGCACAGCCGCGGGGAAGCCCGCTCCGACGATCTGACTGGAAAGCCCAGGTCGCCGACATGAACGACCGAGGAGTCGCGGCGGCGGATGGGTGCGTACATGCGACACCGCCCGGTTATCCACCGGGGCGCTGCCACCTCCCTGCGGGCGAGAGACGAAGCGCGGAACCAACGGTTCGACGATCTCCCACAACGCATCCGACACCAGCCGCAGAGACAACTCATCTGCCACGGTTGACGTGCAGATCGCTTCTTACGGGTTCAATCCTGCCGATGTTACTCACGTCGTGGTCTCGCACGCGCCTCGATCACACCGGTGGCACGAAGCTGTTTCCTCATGCGGTGCCTCACGACCCCTGCAGTCTCATGCATTCGGTGTCAGCACCTTCAGTGGGACGGGCAGTTCGCCGCAATAGTCCTCGGAGATGGTTCAGTGCAGCGTCGGTCGGTTCCCGATCGTCGCCGGTGATCTGTTCGAGTATCAGACCTTCGGCTGCTGAGTAGATGAGGTGGCTCAAGGCCGGGTCAGGCTCGAGGCCGGCCAGCGTCAGTTCCGTGCCGATGGCATCGACGTAGGCATCGCGCACTCGCCGCACGTGGGGTCTGAGTCCGGGACGTCGCCGCGACTCCAGCATCAGCTCGAATTGAAAAGCCTGATCTACCGCGTCTACTTCTGCGAATGTCGACAGTCCTGCGAACAGGGCGTTCAGATCACCGCTACCGGGCCGGGTGCTGATCGTTGCCACACTTCGCGCGAAAGAACGTTGCAGCGCCTGCTCTACGAGTGTGTCGATCGAGCCGAAGTGGTGTGCAACCAACGTGTGGCCGACACCGGCCTCGGACGCGACCCGTCGATAGGTGAGGCGACGAAGTCCGTCATCAGCGACCGCGCGAATGGCTGCGTCGAGGAGGGCATCGCGGCCCTTACCGTACCGCGACTCGGTTACGCCGTAATCGACCATATCGACATCGCCCCTACTGGTTGGAATCGGGCTCAGCAACCGCACACAAGTCCAAGTCCGACCTACGATCAAAGTATTGATTATTGCGTGTGAGTAGTGCATTCTCGTACAAATAGTCACATTAGACCAAATGTTCAGGTTGGCGCGACTGGAACACGAGCTACGTCAGCGCCGAGACGAAACGGCACTTCGGTGCACTCAAATTCTTCCCTGCGGCACTCCCGGCGCAGCCGAACCGCGCTGTAGGCCGACATTAGTTCGAGAATCCACCAGAAGAGAGACGCGAGATGACATTTTCTGACACTCGGCACACCAGCCCGGTCGTCGTGATCACGGGCGGTGGCAGCGGCATCGGTGCAGCGACCTGTGAGGCTCTTCGTGCGCTCGGGTGGACGGTAGTGATCTGCGGCCGCCGCCGCGAGCAGTTGGATCAGGTTGCACATGCGACCGGCGCGCATCCGGCTATCGTCGACATCACCGACCCCGATGCGACTCGGCGGCTGGTCGAGGACACTGCGAACCAGTTCGGCCGCTTTGACGCCGTGGTCCTCAACGCCGGTATCGTGCGGCCCGGCCCGGTTGCGGAATTGTCGGAGCAGGATTGGGCGTCGGTGGTGGACACCAACCTCACTGCCCCCTACCGATTGCTGCACCACGCCCTGCCCCACCTGATCCGCAGCCGCGGATCAGTTGTCGGTGTCTCGTCGGTGAGCGCGCTACGTGCGTCGGCCGGGACCGCAGGCTACAACGCCACCAAAGCAGCTTTGACGATGCTCGTGCAGTCGGTGGCGGTCGATTACGGCCCGCAAGGGGTCCGGGCCAACGTTGTCTGCCCAGGCTGGACGCGCACCGAAATGGCGGACGCGGAGATGGCCGAATATGCCGAGGCCAGAAAGATCGACCCCGAACAGGCCTACCGAATCGCTACTGCGCTCGCGCCGTTGCACCGCCCGGCGCACGCGTCCGAGGTCGCGGCCACCATCGCCTGGCTAGTGTCCCCGGCAGCGTCTTATGTAAACGCAGCGGTCATTCCGATCGACGGCGGACTACAGGCCGTCGATCCAGGCACTGCCCCATTCGCCGACACCCTGCAGTCCGCCGATCCGTCCTGACTGGTACCGCAGGTCTCGAAAACTGTTGTGCGGTGACAGCCGGTGTCGGCTGCAACCGCCACTGGGCGTGGGCTCTTCGCGTGGCTCTACAGAACTTGTCGTCGTCCGGAGGTCGCTGCTGCGATGAAGGCGAACGAGGCAATCAAGCAGACGGTGGAGAAGATCAGCATTCCGCCGAACCCGGATGAATCGAAGATCACACCGGCGATGAAGGGTCTGGTGAACCTGCGTGCATGAAGGTGCCGTCGAGGGTGGCCACGCTGGGGAGGGAGGCTGCGGTGATCACGGTCAACGTCCAGTAGACCGGTCCGACGTTCGCCGACGCGAATACCGCGGGGAAGATCGCGAGAATCGCTGCGCCCATAGCCAGCTGAGCTACAACGAAGGGCCGAACGCCCGCCCGGGATTCGATGTCCGACCACTGACCTCCAGTAGCCACTCGGTGAGGTCGGTCTGCGACATCGTGCTTTGACCGCACCAGTCGTCGCTGCGCTCCTCGGGCAGATACGGCTCGAGGAGAAGAGCTGTGTGGGAGGTGGGAGCCCCGGCGAGATCGGCGTTGGCGTCGAGTTGCAATTCGGCCAAGCCGGCGCGGCCCGCCAGTAGGATCTCAATGCGGGAAGCAACGCAGTCTCGGCCCGTTCTGTAAGGCGCACTTGTGGCACTTCAGGATGCTCGCGGGTGGCTGGTTGTATAGGGAGGATTCAGCACAGCGAGCCCGTACTGGACCCGGTTCAGCGCACGTCAGGTGCGTGTTTTCATGTCACGCTTCGCTTGTCACCATCGCAGTGATGCCGCCTTCGACGAAGCGCAGTAGTGCTTGATGTCGTTCGTCGATGTCGCGTGTGTGCATGCGGCCCCTGGTGAGGCTGTCGAGCCGGAGATTGTTGGAGTAGGTGTGCATCGTCGCGGCAACAAGGTGTAGGTAGGCGTCGTGAATTGCCACGTCGTCCGCCTCCGGGAACATAGCGTGCAGCTGGGTTATGAAGTCGGTGGCGATGGTGTTGAAGTCGTCGACGATCAGCCGTCCGATGGGATGTCCGGAGTTGGCGAGTTGGGCGATGAGCCGAAAGTAGTTGCCCCACCCGGGATCGCTGGCGCGTTGGCGCATCGGTTCGGTGAACGCGTCGATGAGTGCGCACAGGCGTCGAGCTCGAGCTCCGTGGGCCGGTAGTTTCGCCAAATGGGCGCGTCGGTCGTCGTTGAGGGGTCGAATACGTCGAGCCAGTACTGCCTGGAACAGGCCTTCCTTGCCGCCGAATTGTTCGCTGATCGCGGCCAGTCGGGTGTCGGCGCGGTCGGTGATGTCGCGGACGCTGACGCCGAAGTAGCCGCGGTCGGCGAAGAGCTCCTCGGCCGTGTCGAGCAGCCGCATCCGCAGTTCGGCGCGATTGGCGTCCCGCGAACTCAGCGGTTGCGGGTTGTCAGGGGAGAGAGCTGTCACGATCCGAGTATGGCGTGTTGGATGCTACCGATCCCGTCGATACCGAGTTCCAGGATGTCACCGGGTTTGACCCAGTGTCCGGTCTCCATGCCACTGCCGCCGGGAAGTGTGCCGGTGGCGAACAATTCGCCGGGTCGCAGGGTCTCGTCGCGGGATGCGTGTGCGAGAACATCTCCGATGCTGTGGTGCATCCCGGCGCTGGACACAGTACTCACGGTGGTGCCATTGATGCTGACCGTTCCCTGTAGGGCGTCGATGCGGGGCAGAATTTCGTCGGCGGTGACAGCGACCTCGGACAGCGACGTCGCGAAGTGCTTGGACTTTTGCGGGCCGAATCCGCTCTCCATCTCGGCGCGCTGCACATCACGTGCGCTGAGATCGTTCAGCACGACAAATGCGCCGATAGCGTCCAGGGCCTCGTCCGCAGTGGCGTTGAACAGCTCGCGCGCCAGGACGAACCCGATCTCGAGCTCGTAATCGAGCGCCCCGGTGTACGAGGGCGCAACTATCGGTGTCCCCGAGGGCACGAAGGTCAACGCGTTGGACATGTAGTAGATCGGCTGAGTGTAGAACAGCGGCTTGGGTTTGAGGAGCGGGAACGTGCGTCGGGTGAGGGTCTCGACGGCCGCGACCACCCGTTCCTGCCTCGGATGAAACCGCTGCAGCAAGCCCCGGCTGGCATCGAGAACATGCTGCTCGTAAAGCATGAAGTCCCGGAACGACGCAGGCTGGAACGGCAGCAACTGCGTACTGCGCTGGAGGTGTTCGTCGGCGCGGGTCAGTTCCCACTCCGGGTCGAAAACCCGTCCACCCAGCGCAGTTCGGTCCGTGATGGGCTCCCACGGCCCACCGCTCTCAGACGCCTGCACCTGAAGGCCTTCCGGGGTGCGCACTCGTCTCAACTTCATCGCCCGATCCCTTCGCCTACCGGAACGACTGTTCCGTTACGTGGTGTCTGCATGTTAGCTTCGGAACAGTCGTTCCGACAGTGGGGGGTCGCATGCAAGAGGTTGCCGAGAATGTCTTCTGCGTGGAAGGAACTGCAGTCAACTGGGTGCTGTTACGCGACGGCGCGGCATTGACGCTGATCGACGCGGGCTGGTCGGGAGACACGCCCCGAGTGGAGGCCTCGATTCGAGCGTTGGGCTGCCACCCCAGCGATGTCCAGGCGATTTTGCTGACCCATGCACACCTCGATCACATGGGAGCCATCAACCACTTCCACGAGAAGTACGGCACCCCGGTGTTCATGAGCACAGCCGATGCCGCTCATGCCCGGAGCGGCGATCTCGAACAAGCTCGCCCCGGCGACATCATCAAACGCTGCGTGAGGCCACGAGGCATGCGCTGGACGGCGCGCATCATCGGCGCGGGCGCTCTCAAACCGGTCACGATCCCGCACGCGACGTCCTACCCCCGCGCCGGCGCGCTCGATCTACCCGGCGCCCCGGTCCCCATCGGCTGCTCCGGGCACACCTCCGGCCACAGTGCGTTTCACATTCCCGACAAACGTGTCCTGATCACCGGCGATGCCTTGGTCACCGGCCACAGCCTTTCGCCCATCACGGGTCCGCAATTGCTGCCGCCGTTTTTTGCCCACCATCCCGATGAAGCACACACCGCGCTGCGCATCTTGGCCGACATCGATGCCGACTGGATCGTCCCGGGGCACGGATTGCCATGGCGCGGAACTCCCACTGCGGCAGTCGAACTCGCTCGTCGCAACGCGGCCGTCACCAACACACTCTGAACAGAGGGAACCTACGATGACCGACGCCACCTTCCTGCAGAAGCTGTTCGTCACCGCTTGCGCGGTCACCCACACCACCGATCTCGCCGCGCGCGCGACCGGCGCAGCACCGTTCCTACCCGCGTTGTTCGCCCTGCGCTACGCCAATATGGGAGGACTCGACCGCGAGGAGTTCGCGCAGCAGTTGACCAGGGCACGATCGTTCCGCGACGACCGCTGGTGCACCTACTGGAACCGGATCGCGGCCGGCCACGTCGACGGCGCCACCGGACTGCTGCGCGACCTCACAGCCGGCTCCACGTCGGCTCCGATCCCCGACATCTGCAGCCCGACCACCGCTGCAGACACCGACGCTCTCGCCACCCTGACCGATCTGATCGCCCCCGCAGCGGCTGTGTTCGCTGACCACGGACCCCAAGTGGGTTTCGGCGCGGTCTCCGACCTCATCGCCGCCCACACCCCCGCTGCCGATCGGCTCCGTGCAACGACCGCTTTTCGGGCGATCGACGCGTGGGTCAAAGCCGTCACCTACTACCAGGTCAGCGCATTCCCAGGACACAGCAGCCAACGGATGCGCGCGTATCGGCGATCACGGCGGATGTTCGACGTCCTCATCGGTGCATTGGCCCCGTCGTTGAATCTCACCGTCGAGCACGTCGAGATCCCCGTCTCCGACCGGGAAACCGTGGCCGGCTATCTATTTCTGCCGCCCGGACCGGGCCCGCACCCGGTGGTGCTGACCACCAACGGGCTCGAGGGCACCGCTCAGGAATTGGCGATACCGCAGCTGCGGTACCGCGATTCCGGTGTAGCGGTGTTTCTGATGGAGATGCCCGGCAGCTACGCCTACACCAAGCCTATGGGCCCGGACTCCGAAGCGATCTACCACGAGGTCATCGACCACCTCGTGGCCGACGACCGTCTCGACTCCGACCGGATCGCCATGGTCGGGGTCAGTTTCGGTGGATACTGGGCCGCACGTCTGGCCGCCACCGATGACCGCATCGCCTGCGTCATCGCGTGCGGAGCACCCACGCACCGCTCCTTTACCGGTGGCGCGTTGGGCACCCCGCAGATCATCCTCAGCGCACTCGCCGACACACTCGGCGCGCGACATCCACTCGACCTGATGCGCGCACTGTCAGCACTGTCCATCGAAGACCGCTACTCCGACATCTCGATGCCGCTCCTGGTGATCAACGGCGACAACGACACCCTGATGAGCACCCAGGACAGCATCGACCTCGCCGAGACCGCTCCGAATGGGACCGTTCGCCTCTACCCCGACGACGACCATTGCGCGATGGGCCACTACCGCGAATGGCTCGACTTCTCCCAACACTGGCTCACCGAACACCTGATCGACACAGCGAAGTAACCGACCCACAAACCCGAGACCACGAGGGGAGGCTGGCCTGACGTTCCCGGCTTTGGCGGGGAGGTCTTCGATGGCGTTCGATTGTGCTGTCACAGAGTCCCTTCCGTCGAAGTGGCCCCGACTGGGTGGACGTCTCCGCCGGCATTCCTCCAAGTAGCGACTCTCTCGCAGTTGTACGTGTCTCAATCAGCGGCCGGAGTGTCCGCGACGGACGAGGTGGCCATCCCACGAAAGCCACACCAGCGGCGGGTGATTGTCAGCCTCGCCTCGAGCGTCGTCGGGAACCTGAAGTGATCACCTTCAGGCGGGGACAGGGTGGTGATTGTGCACGTCCCCGAAGCCTGGCATCAGGAAAGCACCGCCGTGGTTCACGACCTGCTCGTCACCGGTCAGTTGCTCGGGTGTCGGGTCGCTAGAGGCGAATCACGCCACCGCGGACCAGCATGCTCGTGGCGGTAGGCCGATCGGCGTCGGCGGTCCAGATCGCGGTATTGGTGTGTAGATATCCGATCGAGTCGCCGTGTTCGTCGTGAGAAATGATGTTCTCGAGTGGAGTTCTATGGGAGTGATTCTGGGGACGAGCAGTGATCCGCCGACGCGGCGAGTCGACCGGTCAGGACGACCCGAAATCGAGGGTTCCGATCGCGGCTCTGCAGTGCATTCCGAAATCGACGATCGGGCTGGTTCCATTGGCAGGTTCGCTGATCGGAGACGCGAGAAACAAAACGTGACGAGCAATCTGATCGGCGGTCACCACCGGGAACGATGCGGTGTCGAAACCCTCCGCGGCAGCGAGGTCGGCGCGCGACATCGGAGTGTCGACGATGCCCGGACATACGGCGTTGACCCGCATGCGCGGGTGGTCGACCGACAGAGATCTTGCGAGCATCACCAGCGCGGCTTTGGACACGCTGTACGGTGTCATTCCCTCGAACGCAATGAACGCCGAGTCCGAGGCCACGAACACCAGTGTGCCGATGTCGCTGGCGGACAGTGCTGCCACGGTGTGTTTGGCCAGTAAGAAATTTCCCCGGACGTTCACCGACTGGACCAGATCCCAGTCTGCGGCGTCGATTTCGTCGACCCTGCGGCCCACCGGGCCCGATATTCCTGCGCACCCGCACACGGTGTCGAGACTGCCGTAGGTCTCGAGGGTGTAGCGAACAACAGATGCCACGTCTGTCTCGTCCGTGATGTCGGCGCGGACGAATACCGCTTCGTGCCCCGCAGCGCGCAACTCGTCCGCTACCTGTTGCCCTGCCGCATCTCGGTCGACGATGACAACTCGGGCCCCCTCCCGCGTGAGCGCTTCGGTGACAGCGCGGCCGATCCCGGACGCGCCTCCCGTGATCAGCGCGACTCGGTCGTTCAGGCTCAGATTCATGTTCTGATCCGATCATTCAGGGTTGACGGGATGAAGATCAGACCAATTCCGCTTCGTAGTCGACTGCGGGGCGCAGCGTGGCCCAAGCGAACCCAGCTACCGAAACCGCGGGGATCAACAACAGCAGCCATTGAGCTGCCCCGCCTTGGCCACCGAGCAGGACGTCGTAGTTGGTGATCGCGATGTATGCCACGGAGCCGAAGCTGGCGACCGACAGTACTGGTGCGATCTTCGTCGTCCACAGGTTCGTTTCGAGCTTGTTCCGGAGGAAGAATGCGATGATCGCTATGGACGTGAGGATCAGGATCACGATCAGAGCCACGGTGCCCAGCGAGAGGAGCCAGCTGAAGGTGACCGTGATGGGATCTGCACCGGCCATTCCGAAGCCGGCGACGACGACGGCAATGAGCACACCTACGCAGAGCGCAGCGGTAGCGGGTGTTCCGGACTTGGCGGTGACGGTGCCCAATCGAGCGGGCAGGACTCCCGCTCGGCTCAGCGCGTACAGGTAGCGAGCGAACATGTTCTGAAATCCGATGAGCATCGCAACGAAACTGGTGACGACGAGAACTTCGAGGGAGGTCGCGAGCCAGGGGCCGACTTCCTTCTCGGCAATGGCGAAGACGAATCCGGCAGGGTCGTCGGTGGCCGCGGCCTGTACCGAATCCGATCCGACCGAATTGCCGAGCGCCCAGACGGTCAGGGCGTAGAACAGGCCGATGAAGGCGATGGATCCGTAGACGGCCCGAGGAATAGTGCGACGGGGGTTCTTGGCCTCCTCGGAGAACACCACTGTCGCCTCGAAACCGGTGAAGCACGCGAACGCGAACAGGAAGGCTACTCCGAGACCTGGGCCGACCAGCGCTGAAGGATCGAAGGCAGCCAGCGAGTTGCCCGACGATCCACCTCCGCCGAAGATGATCGCAGCGTCGAGGACGACGAGCACCGCGATTTCGAGAGCGACCAGAACGCCGAGAACTTTGAGGCTGAGGTCGACACCGACAACGGTCAGAGTGGTTACGACCGCCAGCACCACGAAGACGATTACCAGCGGTGGAATGTCGACTCCGAGCTTGTCTGCAATCAGTGCGTTGGCGAATACCGAGAACTGCGACCACAGTGCCGATTGCAGGCTGCCGTAGAACAGGATGGCCAATCCTGCACCTGCTGTGGCGACGCGCGGGCCCAGTCCGTGTGCGATGTAGGCCACGAATCCACCGGCGTTACGTATGTGCCGACTCATGGCGACGTACCCGGAGGAGAAGATTACGAACAGGCCAGCGGCAAGTAGATAAACCACTGGGGCCGTTGCTCCGTTGGCGGAGAACACGACCGGCGAGGCCCCGATGATCGCGGCCATGGGCGCCACGGCCGCGACCACGAAGAAGATGATCGCCCCGACGCCCAACGTGCCCGGACGCAATCCGGATCGTTCGGTGAAACCGGGCTGGGGTGCTGCGCTCGACGATACGGGTGGCGTGGTGGACATGGGGCGTCTCCGGGGTGGGCGGGTAGTGCAGGATCGAGTAGGTGGTGTTCGGCCGAATGCGTACGGCTCGAGCTACTTGGTCGAGGGGCCGGGCCGTGCAGTGTCGATCGCCGGCGTGCGCTCGAATTCCTGCGCGTACGAGCCCATCGTGAGGTTGACCAGTTCTCCGCTGTATTGATCGAGGGCGAATTGGATGCCGACGGTGCGGTGCGCAGCCAGGTCGATGAGCACCATGCCTTCGACACCGAGGTTCTTCTCGAGCCAAGAGAACAGGTACGTGTTCTCGCGCAGCTTGTAGTAGGTGCAATGTTCGGTGTCACCGACACCGACCTCGGTGCCGCCGACGCACAGCCACGTGAAGATGTTCTCGTTCAGATAGACGTGGTCGTAGACGTCCTCGCTGCTGTATGCGTAACGAACGCGGCGTCCGATCAGTTCGTCTGTGGCGATATGCGCCGCTTCCGGGACGGCACCGGATCCCGCAATTTGGCCCTGGAACCAGCTCTGCCGAGCGGCTGCCGGGTTCGGGTCGAGTCCGAGCTCGCCGACCGCTCCGGTGACCTGCCCACTGACGGTATCGATTGCGGCGCTGAGCGCGACGGGGTGATCCTCGCCGGCGCGCAGGTAGTGAAGGTAAAACAGTCCGGGCTGCATCTCGAACAGCTCGTAGCTGTCGCTGCCGTGCGCGGTTTCGGTGCCGTTCTCGATCACAGCCCACTCGACTGCAGAACTGGAGAACTTCTGGGAGAGGGTGAACGAGTTACCGCTGTCGACGTATCGAGCGTCGAGCACGATCTCCCGGCCGTCGAGCGCCCTGCTGAGGTCAGGTAGGTACTCGTCGAAGCCGTCGGCCATCTCGGTGAGCGGGGCCCAGTCTTCCTTGTTCCAGCTGAATGGGGTTGTTGCACTCAACATTTGATGCCCTTCGATGTGGGTGATACGTGGCGCAGGTACCGGCGTCTGGAAACCGGACCAAATTGAACAGATGGTCGAATGTGACCCGAGGCACAACTATGCCAGACCATCTTCATTTAATCAAGGGGTTGATCGAATTGTTTACGCGTCTATCGTGATGGCAACAGGAATGCGGCATGTCCGTCCGAGATGCCCCGATACCTCACATCGCGATGTGTGCACACATATGCGAAACGTATCCTGCGCCGGAACCTGTTTCGGTCCGATGACGACGTGCACCGAGCGATGGGTACAGCGGTTCGGGAGCAGACTTTCGGCTCGTACACGCCCGCGCAGCACAGCGACACGGTGTTCGTCGAGGACGTCCATGTCGAAGCACTAGTTACAGGGGCCTGTGGTGTCATCTCGGGCGTGCTGACTAGCAGCGGTGATCGCATCGACGCGAGTCGCGCTGTACTGCCGACCAATAGTGTCGGCGCTGCTCGCCTCGTCAAAACGGTCACTGGCTACGAACTACCCCTCTGGCCGGTGCTTCCTCAGGTTCTCCTTGTGAAGTCTGAGCACTCGACGTCCATTCCGTACCTGACGAATCATCAGTCAGAAGTCATTTCATTGAAGGTTTTGGAGGATTCCACGATCATGCTGAGCGGAGGCTGGGTGGGCCTCGGACAATGCTGAGCGGAGTGATGGTCTGCCCGTGCCGAGTCGTATCGAGGGCAACCTCGATCTGCTGCGAAAACGTTCCCCAGTCTGGGCGAGCTGACGGTGCTGTCCGCAGATACCTCACGCCTCGAGTCCTTGTCGTTAGACCAGGTGCCGTTCGTCGATCGCATCGCGGGCGCACGCAATGCCTATGTAGCGACAGGATGGAGCGGCCAATGGCTGGGCGCTACTACCGCGGGTAGCTCCCGATTCAGCGCTGTCAGCGGTCATGTAATTCCGACTTATGTCCGTGTCAGCGGTCCGTGGTCGGGTCAGCTGCCCGTAGCGTTCCGTAGCAGACCGGATGGGCGGACTCGTGTAATTCCTGTCACCGGCGATAGGCGATCTGCTTCGCTGTCTCCCACGGCTCGGGGTCGACACGGATCGCCTTCTGTGGTGGGCGGTCAAGTGGGCGAGCTTGTCAGCGGCGCTGAAGGCGCGTCATCGCTGCGGGCCGGCGGCGCGTGGGTGCGAGGGTTCATCGGGGACATTGTCCTCGACCAGAACTGTGGAGAAATAGTCATAGCGGGTTGATCCGTATCTCGCCCCGCAGGCGGGTTTGCTGTGAACCACTGGATCAACTCACCCTGACACCAAGGGCCGGAAGAAACTGATGAAGTCGCTCAGCGTCCGCGGACAGGTCATTGACAGTCCCCGGTCCGAACACGACCGCCCTCTTCGGCGCCACTGCGCCCGAACGAGGCCTCGGGCGGGTTGAGCCGGTAGCCGCAGTTGCGCCCTCGAAGTGCGTGACTTACTCGAGGGGGGAGTGGCAATATTGACTCTGGATGTGGCGTCTGTGCACCTCGGCAACTACTGCTCCCGATTTCAAGGGGGATAAGTCGCCGCACCATGAGTGGTGCCGACCGATGAAGAAGTGTTGACAGCCGTGGTAATGGACGATTCTGACAATACTCAGCAGTCACATGCTGCTGATTCCGTTCTGGAGGATCTGCAGAGGTCCGGGTTTGAAGATCCCAAAGAGATCGGCAGGGGCGGGTTCGGTGTCGTTTATCGCTGTGTGCAGCCCGCCTTGGATAGAGTCGTTGCGGTCAAGATCCTCACCAATGTTCTCGATGAGGAAAGCCGGGAGCGGTTTCTCCGCGAACAACGAGCGATGGGCAGGCTCACAGGTCATCCGAACATCGTCAATGCGTTGCAGGTTGGCGTCACGGACTGTGGTCGTTCCTATATTGCAATGGAGCATCATCCAGCGGGCTCGGTCGACGAATGGATACGCCGCCACGGACCACTGTCCTTGGACGAGGGACTCCACCTGGGAGTGAAGATCGCGGGAGCATTGGAGACCGCTCATCGGTTCCAGATCGTCCATCGCGATGTCAAGCCGGCAAACATCTTGATTACGGGTTACGGCGAGCCCGCCCTAACGGACTTCGGAATTGCACGAATCTCGGATGGTTTCAAAACAACCACCGGAGTGATTACGGGGTCGGTGGCATTCACAGCGCCCGAAGTTCTCACCGGCCGACCTAGCGATCCAGCAGCCGACGTCTACAGCCTTGGAGCGACGGTGTTCGCCATTCTCACAGGCCACGCCGCGTTCGAACGCCGCAGCGGGGAAGAGCCCGTTGCGCAGCTCCTACGGATCACAACGGACCCATTACCTGCTTTGCGGGACCATGGAATCGCTGACGAGGTAAGCGCGATCATTCAATGGTCGATGGCCAAGGACCCTGCAGAGCGTCCCTCGGCGAGCGGGCTAGGTGGTGAGTTGCGCAGGTTCCAGTTACTGAACGGACTTCCGATTGACGACATGGTGCTGGGGACACCGTCCGCGGAGGATCATTGTCGCACTCTCTCGCGGGGTGCAGTATCAGCGCCGGCACGTCGCGCGTTCCCCACGACCCGAACTGCCGCATCGGCTGGGGACGATCAAAACCGCGGGAACCTTCCGATCCAACTATCCAGCTTCATCGGACGTCGACGAGAACTAGTTGATGCACGTAATCTGCTGAGCAGCAACAGGTTACTGACCTTGTCCGGTGTCGGAGGCGTGGGTAAGACGCGGCTGGCGTTGCGGGTCGCCGAGAACGCTGCGTCGGGGTTTCCCGCCGGTGTTTGGCTGGTCGGGTTAGATGAGCTCCAAGACGAGTCGCTGGTGGCAGACACCCTCGCGGCAGTTTTGGGTTTGCAGAACCACTCCACGCGGCCCCTGGACGAATTGCTGGTGCGATTTCTCTCCTCGAAACGGGCACTGATCGTGTTAGACAACTGTGAACAAGTTGTCGGCGCGGTCGCGCAGTTAGCAGGCACACTGTTGCGCGCATGCCCGGAATTGCGGATCCTCGCGACTAGCCGCGAGCCGTTGAGTATAGAAGGAGAAGCGGTATTGCGATTGGCTCCGCTGTCAGTCCCTCAATCGAGTGAGGTGACTACACTGCGGGTCCTTCCCCGCTACGATGCGGTGGCCCTGTTCGCTGAACGTGCCGCTGCTGCTGTTCCGACGTTCGAGCTCAGCGATGCGAATCGGGAGACTGTGGTACAGATCTGCCGCCAACTCGATGGTCTGCCGCTGTCTATCGAATTGGCCGCAGCGCGGTTGCGTGTCATGTCGCCAGAACAGGTTCTGCAGAGGTTGACTCACAGGTTTGCCCTTCTTACTCACGGCAGTCGTGGCGTCCCGGCTCGGCAGCAGGCGCTGCGGTGGTGTATCGATTGGAGCTACGACCTGTGTACACCTGAAGAACAGAAAGTGTGGTCCCAGCTGTCGATGTTCGGCAGTACCTTCGAATTAGATGCCGCAGAGGGCATTTGTGGTGTCGATCTGGGATCGGTACCCCTCATTGATGTACTAACCGGACTCGTCGACAAGTCGATACTGACACGGGAAGAGTCGGGTAGCGAAGTTCGGTACCGGATGCTCGAGACGCTTCGTGAGTACGGCCGAGGGCAGCTCGAGGAATCTGGAGAGGCAGAATGCGTCGGCCGTCGATACTCGGATTGGTACGGGGATTTGGCTGCGCAGGCATCGCGCGAGTGGATCAGTCCCCGGCAGGACCAGTGGGTAGCCCGACTTGATCGGGAACAATCAAACTTCCGAGAGGCATTGGAGTTCTGTTCAAACTCGAAGGACGCAGCCAATGTCGGACTGCGTATCGCGACAGCTCTGGGGTTGTTCTGGCTCCCGCGCGGAATCTTTGGTGAGGGTCGTTACTGGCTCGCGCGTTTGTTGGAGAGTCACGACGAATCGCCCACTGAGGAACGGGCACGTGCGCTGAACACGGCATGCATGCTTGCATCCCTGCAAGGCGACCTTGCATCAGCAACGAGCGCCTTACACGAACTCGAGGAAATCGCGGTCGAACTCGCTGTGCCCGAGATCACTACCCTCGCTACCTACACTGCTGGATTCGTCGCTCTCTACAGTAGCGACTTCGGCCACGCTATTGACGCTTTCGAATCCGCGCTAAAGGAGGCCAGCGCACAGGGTGACATGAACCGTCACTTAGGAAGCCTAGTGGGACTCGCGCTTAGTCACGCGCTACGAGGACAGGCGACAAAGGCACTCGCGTACCATCAACATGTTTTGGCGCTCACCGAACCGATCGGTGAATGCGTTTTCAGGTCATATTCCTTGTGGGCCATCGGCCTACTGATATGGCGGCAAGGCGATGCATCACAGGCCGCGCAGGTCGTCGAACAGGGACTCCGTTTGACCCGCGTTACCGGCAATGTGAGGGGGCGTGCGTGGTGTTTGCAGACACTGGCATGGATCGCGGCGAGCGAAGGCCGATATAGACGCGCCGCGGTCCTAATGGGCGCAACCGCGACCCTTCGTGAGGTGATGGGCAGTCCAGAATTCTACTTCCCGACCATGGCGAACTACCAGAATGACGCAGAGCGACAGACACGCCGGGCGCTAGGAAACCGGGTGTTCGAAAGCGAATTCATGCACGGCCAAGTCGCTACCTTCGACGGGGCTGCTGCCTATGCACTCGACGAACCACCAGAGAAGACGCCACCGAATCCCCGATCAGCGCTCACTCGACGGGAGCGGGAGGTCGCTGAGCTGGTGGCCAAGGGTAAGACCAACAGAGAGATCGCATCGACCCTGGTAATTACGGTCCGCACAGCGCAGGGACACGTTGAACACATCCTCACCAAACTCGGCTTCACCTCACGCACGCAGATCGCCACGTGGGTCGTCGAACAGGCATAACGGACGAAGGCCAGGGCCGGCGTCGGGGACGACGCGCCGCGCGGGCCGACCGCCGCGCCAGGTCGAGCACCTTATGTCGGAACTCCTCGGCACAGAACGACATCCTTCAGGCGAGTTCGTAGCCAAGAACCCCATTGCGCGACTTTACCGGTCACCCTCCGTTCGTTGTCCGGTGCTGCGTGTACACGCTCGCTAAATTGCGTACTCCTCTTGGTTGCAGTTCGATTCAGGAACGACTTGCCACAAACGCTCGACGAACTTGCGAGTTGTTATTCCAAAGTGCACGAGGACCTCTCCTTCGGTGACACCCCCATACGGTGCCCACCTGCTGGCAACTTCAATTAGGCGCTCTGCGTCGTTGTCTGGATGTTAGCGACTACGGTTGTCTTCGATCCAAGCAGCGCGACGTCTCTGGCGCCGTCGGCGGTACTTTTCAGGGTTCATAATTCTCAACACATCTCTTCTGTCCGGAGGAGGCCCGTCGAGGATGAATTCCGCCACCCAGATATACATGCGGATTACCTGCCGACCTCGCATCGACCGTGATAAGCCACTTCACATGTATTGAAGGCCATTCTGGGTGCGGCGGCTCCGTCTCATGGGCACTCGGGCTGTCTCGCCTCGCGTTATCGAGAGCATAGAATTCGTCGGACGGAATGGTTCCTTGCACTGTGGCATGAGGGCGGCGCCGTCTACATGCAATCCGCTCGCGCGTTGGCGGGGAGGCAATCGTAAGTTCGGGTAGGCAACCGCCCGAATGAAGACGGTGCCTCGATCACATCTGGTAGATCGACTTGGATCGTTGGTACGTAGCGAGGCCATCAGGTCCGAGTTCTCGGCCGATCCCACTGTGTTTGACGCCGCCGAAGGGCGCGCTGATGTCGGGTATGTAACCGTTGATTCCGACGCTGCCGGTGCGGAGTCGGCGGGCCAAGGCAACGCCTCGCTCGGGATCCTCAGTCCAGACGGTACCTGCAAGGCCGTAGTCGGAATCGTTTGCGAGGGCCACCGCCTGCTCCTCGTCGTTGTACTCAGTGACGGTGAGAACGGGGCCGAAGATATCGTCGCGCGCGATCTGCCAGCCGTTGTCCACGTCCGCCAGGATGGTGGGCTCGAGGAACCACCCGTCATCAAGCCCGTGGGGCCGGTCGCCCCCGGCAACCAGCCGGGCACCGTCAGCAATGCCTTTGGCGATGACGGCCTCCACCTCATGTCGTCGGCGTTCGGAGACCAGTGGTCCGATCTGGGTGCTTGGATCGAGCGCGTCGCCCACCGCGAGGGAATCGGCGAACGATGCCAGCGTGTCAACCACCTCGTGATAGCGGCTGCGCGGCGCCAAGACGCGGGTGGACAGGAAGCAGGTCTGGCCGTTGTTGATCAACATGGCTCCGAACATCGCCTCTCCCATCCGAGAAAGGTCGAGGTCAGCATCGTCCAAGATTATCGCGGCGCTCCTACCGCCGAGTTCGAGCGTGACCGGTCGGATCAACGAACCGCAGATCTCCGCGATTCGCCTACCGATCGCCGTTGAGCCGGTGAACGTCACCATGTCCACCGCCGGGTGGCCGATCAAATACGCGCTCGCCTCAGCCTCGGCCGGCACCACATTGATCACCCCGGGCGGCAGACCCGCTTCCATCGCTGCCACGGCTACCGCTTGTGTGTCCAGGACGGTATCGGGCGACGGCTTGAGCACGACGGTGCAACCGGCTGCGAGCGCTGGCGCGTACTTCTGCGCAGCCAATGTCTGGGGGAAGTTCCACGGCGCAACTGCTGCCACCACACCAACGGGCTCCCGACGGAGGTGCGTTGTGCCAGCAAACATACCGGGTCGACTGGTGTCTTCCCGCTGTGAACGCACCAGTCCGGCGTAATAGCGGATAATTGTGCTGGGGAATTTCGCCTCGATCTGGGAGGAAACCGCAATCGGCATTCCGTTCTGCTCGCTGACCATGCGAGCGGTGAGGTCGCTGCTCGCCTCTAACGCTGCCGCCATTCGGTCAAGCACGTCAGCCCGTTCGTCCGGCGGCCAGCTCGACCATCCGGTCGGATCGTCGAATGCCGTGCGGGCGGCGGCTACCGCACGATCGACGTCGGCCGGAATGGCCGACACGGCTGTGCCGAGCAACCGCCCGTTGCTGGCCGAATGAACCGAAATAATGTGATTGCCAAGTGATTCCGCCCAACCTCCGTCGATGAACAGGGATTCTCTGGTCGTCATTGCACTCCCTCGCTAGACAGTCTCAGATCGTCAGAATGAGTGAGGGATCAACTCTGCTCCACCTGCTGGTCCACTGGGCCGACCGAACGAGAACGGGGCGTGGTCACCCGGGTCAGTGCGGCCAACACGAGAAGCAGGTATCCGGTGGCCCCGACAACGACCAGCCAATCCATCGCCACATCGTCGATCAACGAGGGGGTCGACGGAACCGTAGTGACAGCAAACGGCACGCATGCTACCGGCGGGTGGAAACGCCCGCGCGGGGAGGTCAAAATCAATAGGGCAGCGACCGCAGCGGGAAGCACAGTAGGGAGGTCCAACGCCACACCCGACAGCGAAAGCGGCACGCTGGTCGAGAACGCGAGTGCGTAGCACCGCAGTATGCGGACCCAGTCGCGCTGAAATTGGCTGGGGCGATGCAATGCGATTGCGGCTGTACTCGCAAAGGTGGATGCGACGAACGGTTGCCAGAATGTTATCTCCAACACCACTAGTGGCGTGAATAGCACCGCGGCTGACAGCAGCACTCGCAGCGATGTTTGCGGATTAACGGCATGCTCCGTTCGTGCCTTCGACTGCTGAACCAACGTTATTGATCACGCTACGTCCGCCCTCACTCTGACCTGACCTGACCGAGCATCGGCGGTATGGCTCATTGTCGCGCCACCGTTTGGGTGCTGTCGGTCGACCGGTTCACTCAGTCGACCGGGAACTCGATCCAAGCCGATCTCGATCTTGTCTCGTCATCGGAGCCCAATCCCAACGCTCCTTGTGGACTCAGCTGACTCGTACACGGGAATACCGCTGACGCAATCTTCAACTCGTGAGGTCCACTGGACGGACCGTTCTGCTGATTCCGCCCGCGACTCCGACGAGGCTGGCGGCATGACACTCAATGAAGAGGACGTTCGACAACTCGCGAGCGAACTGTGGGAAGCGGAACGTCTTTCTGCTCCGATCAACCCTATCAGCGGCAGATATCCCGACGCCGATCTCGACGATGCGTACCGCATCCAGTTGCAAGGCGTCCAGCTCAGGGCTGCCGGCGGCGATGTGGTCCGCGGTCACAAGGTCGGACTCACAGCACGCGTCATGCAAGAGCAATTCGGAGTGGACCGACCCGATTTCGGCCATCTGCTCGCTTCGATGTTCCATCCGGAGGGTGTGCCGTTGCCGGTCGATTCACTGATCGCGCCGCGGGTTGAGGCGGAGCTGGCGTTCGTGCTAGACGCTCCATTGAAAGGCCCGGGTGTGACAGTCGCGGACGTTCTCGCTGCGACTTCATTCGTGCTTCCCGCGTTAGAGATTATCGACTCTCGGATTCAAAATTGGCAGATTGGCATTGTCGATACGGTGGCAGACAACGCATCGTCTGCGAAGGTAATACTGGGCGGGACACGCACCTCGATCACCGATCTTGATCCGCGATTGATCGGAGTGGTTCTCCGCCGCAATGGCGAGATCGTTGAAACAGGTGCCAGTGGCGCGGTGCTGGGCAACCCTGTACAGGCAGTCGCATGGCTGGCCAACACGATCGCCAGTCATGGTGGCGAGCTCAGGCCCGGAGATTTGATCATGCCAGGAACCTGTACCCGGGCGGTGCATATGCAGCCCGGCGACACCATTCGCGCCGATTTCGAACACCTCGGTCACGTAGGCATTTCGTTCAGTGCAGCCGCCCGCTCGACACAGGAGGAGGTCGCATGAGCGACGTGCGGAATTGGGCGTCCCGATTGGACGAGGCCGCTACCAACCTCACAACGGTGCTCCCGCTCACCACGGACGGCCTCGCCGACATCGCCACCGCGTACCGCGTGCAGGATGCCCTCGTCAAGTGTCGACGGGATCGTGGTGAACGCCTCGTCGGCGGCAAACTCGGCCTGACGAGCAAGGCCAAGCAGATCGCAATGGGTGTAGACCGCCCCCTGTACGGCATGGTCACCAGCGGGATGCTTCGCAGTTCCGGTAGTCGATTGTCTCTGAAAGAGCTGATTCACCCCAGGGTCGAACCTGAGATCGCATTTGTACTCGGCGAGCCGCTGGAAGGCCCGGATGTGACGGTGGCGGATGTCCTCGCGGCAACCCGCTACCTGTGTCCGGCGCTCGACGTTATCGACAGCCGATACGAGGGGTTCTCCTTCAAGCATCTCGACGCGATCGCGGACAACGCGTCGTCCGCCGCCTTCGCGCTCGGCGACGACCTGGTCGAGCCGCACGGTGATCTTGCTCTGACAGGGTGCGTCCTCGAAGTCGACGGCCAGGTCGTCGAGTCAGCCACCGGAGCCGCAGTCATGGGTCATCCCGCCGCCGCGGTCGCCTTCATGGCAAACCAGCTCGTGTCCGTCGGAAGGCGCCTCGAGGCCGGGTGGGTGGTGTTGTCGGGCGGATTGACTGCGCCCGTGCCGCTCCGATCGGGATCGACGATCGCCGCAACCATCAGCGGGCTGGGCACTGTCACCCTCAGCGCAGAATAGGAGAAGAACCATGCCATTCATCCAGGTCAACCTCGGCGCCGGACGTACTGCTTCACAGAAGGACAAGCTGATCAGGGCAGTGTCAGCGGCAGCCGCCGACGCCATCTCGGTCCCGGAATCATCGGTCCGGGTATGGGTCGTCGAAATCCCATCCAGTGATGTCCTTGTCGGCGGACTGACACTCGCCGAGAAGCAGGCTGGCTCCTCATGACGCACTTCGTGCTGGTGCACGGTGGCTGGCATGGTGGTTGGTGTTGGGACAGTGAGGTTCTGGCGCTTCACCGGAATGGCCACACGGCGACGGCTGTCGAGCTGCCGTCGGACGATCTGGACGCGGGCGCCGCACGCTATGCCCAGGTCATCGCGGACGCCGTGCGTAAGCCTGGCGAGGACATCGTCGTCGGGCACTCACTTGCCGGTCTGGCAATCCCGCTGGTTCCCCAGACCGTCGAGGTGAGCAGCCTGGTCTTTCTCGCTTCGTTGCTACCCGAGCCGGGACGGTCCTGGCGCGAGCAACTCGCGGTCAGCCGTCCGATGGCGGACTGGTTCTACGCTGAGGGACTACCCAAGCAAGACCGCGATGAGCGGGGCAGGTCCACCTGGCCACCGGATGTCGCAGCCGAGCTGTTCTACCACGACTGCCCCCGCGCGGTCGCGGAGGAGGCCGCGAATCGGTTGAGGCCCCAATCACCAACTCCGATTGCCGAAGTCACTCCACTCGAGGCCTTCCCAGACGTTCCGATGCACTACATCGGTTGCCGGGAAGACCGGGCTGTATCCGGAAAGTGGGCGGAGAGCACCGCACGCGATCGACTCGGAGTCGATGTGACGTGGATCGACGGCTCACACAGCCCATTCCTGGCCGACCCCGACGGGTTGGCCGATCTCCTTATCACTTTCGCAAAAGGACCGGAGGACCGATGAACGGCACCGTCGCCGCGGCGAGCGCAACACCCACCCTGCAACATCAGGTCGAGCAGTTTCTCTACTTCGAGGCCGCACTGCTCGATGAGTGGCGACTGGACGAGTGGTTCGCTCTGATGCACCACCAAGTCAAGTATCGAGTTCCCTCACCGGGATCCGATCACCTCGACTCTCGCAACACCTTGCAGGTGATCCACGACGACTACACACGTCTGGGCGGGCGAGTAACCCGATTGAAGAGCCGGCATGCTCACGCCGAGAGCCCGCACTCACGCACTCGCAGGTTCGTCACCAATGTCCGTGCCGAGGCTGTCAGCGATGCGGTCACGGTGCATGCGAACTTCCATGTCATGCGAACCCGACTCGGTCAGCTCGATCACTTCCTCGGCACCTATCGGTACGTCCTCATCCCTACCGGCGACACCTTCCTTGTCCGGGAGCGGGTCGCGACACTCGATCACGGCATCGTGGAGGCCGGCGGCACCGTCTCGATCATCTTGTGACGGAGGTATGACAATGCTCGATCTGCACACCCATGTCGTTCCCGCCCGGACACCGTTCCTTTCCCGGCTCTCGTCGGCCGACCCTCGCTGGGCGAGGCTCGAGCCGGCCGGTGAAACCGGAGACGTCCTGGTCGCGGGAAGGGCTTTCCGGACCGTCCGACGCGTGGCGTGGGACCTCGACGTCCGGCGCGCAGCCGTTGAAACATCAGGACGCACCGGACAATTGCTGTCGGCTATGCCAGAACTCCTAGCCCCGTGGGCTCCGCCCGACCAGGGTCTCGATTACGCCCGCGCCTTCAACGACTGGCTTGCGTCTGAGATCGCTCGTCATCATGGATTCTTTACCGGGCTCGGCATCGTCCCGCTGAGGGACCCCGACAAGGCAGCTGCGGTTCTCACCGAGATCGCCGAAAGCGGACTGCTCGGAGTGGAAGTGCCGTCGACGCCGCCGATCGCCCCCCTGCATGCCCCGGCCTGGGCAGGGTTCCTCGACGAGGCCGAGCGGTTGGGTTTGCTGGTATTCGTCCACGCAGTCGGCGGTACCGCAGCCGCGGACTATCCGCATCCGATGGCGGCGAACGGTGTGGTGTTTCCGGCGAACATCGGCATGGCGGTGGGTGGCCTCATCTCTACAGGCGCACTCGCCACACGCCCGAATCTGCACATCCTGGCGAGCCATGGAGGGGGTTCCTTGATGACCGAACTTCCGCGGATCGACTTCTTGCGCAACATCACCCCGGAATTGCGCGAGCTCATGCCCGAATCCGCTGCGGAATCGGCACGCCGCATCTGGTTCGACCCCCTACTCTTCGACGTGGGGCTTGTGCAACACCTTGCGCGCGTGGTTGGGACCGAACGCCTGGTCTTCGGTACCGATTATCCGTTCATGCCCGGCGACCCAATCGCCTTCCTCGACGACCCGGTCCTGCCCACCGGCTTCGCCGCAGCAGTGCGCGCGACCAACCCGGCGATGCTACTCGACATGCTCACCCGCCCCGACCTCCTAGCAAAGGGAATTGGAAAATGAGTTCCGAACTACTCACACCCCTGACAGCCCACGAAGACCTCGGCGGGATGGTCGACGACCGTCCGGGAGAGGGGTTCTTCCGGGTCAATCGCGCCGCGCTTGTCGATGAGCAGGTGTTTGCGGAAGAGCAGAAAACTATTTTCAATCGGTGCTGGCTCTATGTAGGGCACGTCTCCGAGGTCACGAGCCCCGGGGATTTCCGTTCCAGGACAGTAGCGGGACGACCGCTGGTGCTCTGGCGAGGCAGCGACGGCGAAGTCCGCGTCTTTCTCAACGCCTGCCGACACAGGGGCGCTCAGCTCTGCCGGGTCCCCGAGGGCAACGCTCGGGGCATGTCATGTTTCTATCATGCGTGGACCTACTCGAACGACGGGAAATTGACCGGACTCCCAGACGCGGACGGCTACGGGCCGGACTTCGACCGTTCCCAGTTCAATCTGAACAGCCCACCGCTCGTAGAGGTGTACCGGGGTTTCGTCTTCTGTTGCTTCGACCCTGATGCAATCTCCTTGCCGGAGTATCTCGGCGGGGCCCGCGACTACCTGGACCTGGTGGCCGATCAATCCCCGGAGATGGAGGTGGTCGATGGTCTACACGAATACTCGATGGAGGCGAACTGGAAGCTGTTCGTCGAGAACAGCCTCGACGGCTATCACCTTATCCCCCTGCACCGGACCTACTTCGATTATCTCAAGACCACCGAGGATTCATACCTGGACCCGCGGAAACCCACGGAGGCGCTCGATCTCGGTAACGGGCACGCCGTGATAACGGTCGAGGGTCCATGGGCGCGTCCAGTCGCCCGGTGGACACCGGCAATGGGAGAGGAGAACCGAGGGTACATCGAGGCGCAACGAGTCGAACTCGAACAACGGTTCGGCGCCGAACGAGCGGAGCGCATTGCCACCACGGACCGCAATCTCCTCATCTTCCCCAACTTGATCATCAACGACATCATGGGAATCGTGGTCCGCACGATCAATCCGACCGCGGCAGGTCGTACGGTCGTGTCTCAATGGACGCTCGCCACGAAGGGTGAACCGGAATCGGTGCGGAGCCGCCGACTCGATTCGTACGTGACCTTCCAAGGACCGGGAGGCCTGGCCACCCCCGATGACATGGAGGCCTGCGAGTCCTGCCAGGAAGGTTTCGCCACTGCGGCCGAATCGCCCTGGTCCGACATTTCTCGAGGCATCCACAAGGAGGCAGCGGGGGGTCCGTTCGCCGCGTCGGACGAGATCCAGCAGCGCGCATTCTGGCGTCATTGGCGGGACATGATCGACACCCGGGACCGGCAGATCGCTGAGGTCAGCGACAGATGCTAGTCGGATATTCTTGACAGATGCGTATCAGCGCTGAGGAAAGCGGAGAGCAGCGGTCCGTCGGAGACCGGATGGTCCTTATCCTCGATACCGTCGCCAGCTCCTCCGGTGAGGTGGGGCTCAGTGAGCTCGCACGGCGGACCGGCTTGAAGAAGGCGACCGTTCACCGACTCGCCATGGACCTCGTCGCCCATCGCATGCTCGAACGTGGCGGGTACGGCTATCGGCTCGGGCTGCATCTTTTCGAGCTCGGTCAGCACGTGCCCGCCTCCCGTCGACTTCGAGCGACCGCTCTACCATTTATGGCCGATTTGCTGGCCGCGACCGGTGAGGTCGTCCAGCTCGGCGTACTCGACGGCACCGAGATCGTCTACATCGAGAAACTCACCGGCCGGCAGGGGGCGGCGCTTCCGTCGTCGGTGGGCACTCGACTTCCCGCGTACTGCACCGGCCTAGGCAAGGCAATTCTCGCTTACAGCGACGAGTCCGCCGTCGACCGAGTGACCTCAGCGGCAATGCCCGCCCGAACCGGGACGACGATCACCGATCCGCGGCGCTTCCAGCGCGAACTCGAGAAAATCAGAGACACCGGGATCGCCTACGATCGAGAAGAAGGTACACGGGGCGTGACGTGCGTTGCAGCAGCCATCGTCGTGGAAAGTTACGTAGGTCGCGATGGTCACCGCGCGGTCGCTGGGCTCTCGGTGACCGGACCCAGCCATCGACTACAACCGGTAAGGCTCGGGGCGGCAGTACGCACCGCCGCCCTGAGCATCAGCCGTCTCCTCGGTTACCCTTTGATGCGTTGACAGGCCCCTCCGGCCGGCGTGTAGCCGCTCTTCCATCGATCAGATATCGGCGTCCTTCTCGTCTTCCGGACGACGGACTCGCACGGTGGTGCTCCTGCCGAAGCGGGCGGCGATAGTCGCCCCCGCCCTCAGCGGTATCGCGGCGGTCAAACCTCCGGTGATGATCAGTTCGCCCTTATGTAGGCTGCCCCCGCGCGCGGTGAGTTCGCCAGCTAGCCAGGCCACTCCATGCAGCGGGTGGCCGGCCGCCGCGGCAGACACCGCCGTTTCGACAGCCGTTCCGTCCTCACTCAACTCGAGCCGAATCCGGTGGGCGTGCAGCGGATCGATGTCGAGAACGGGGCCGAGGACGACCCCGGCCGCGGAAGAGCCGTCAGCGGTGTTCTGCTCGGCGGTGAAGCGATAGTCTCGCCAGATCGAGTCAACGATTTCAAGGCAGGCACGAACCTCACCCACCGCTGCAGCGACCTCAGTCAGCATCAAACCCGGTCCGGAAAGATCTTTGCTCAGAACGATCCCGATTTCCGGCTCCACTCGCGGATGGAGGAAACCCGCCGCTGCGGCATCATCGTGTAACACCATGTCGTCGAGCAGTGGACCGTAGTTGGGAGCCGAGACTCCCATCTGCCGCCGCATCACCGCCGAGGTGTAGCCAAGTTTGTAGCCCACATGGCACCGTCCCTCGGCAAGGCGAAGCCGGGTGAGATGTTGCTGGATGGCGTATGCACTGTCGGTCGAGAGCGCCGTCGCGTCGCGATGTGCATCCAGAAGCGTGCGATTGCGACGGGCGTGGTGTAGTCGTTCTGCCAGTAGGTCCGGACGTGCGGTCTCTGAAACCTCGATCATATCGGTCACGCCGCTATGTTGGTCCGCCGCCGCATCGGGTGTTCCCCACCGGTCCACTGGCCGATCCACCACATAGTCCCACCGCCGAATCTTGCGGAGACTCAGTGATTATCACCACTCGAACTTGAGGAGGAGCAATGGCTGAGGTTCTCGGTCTGGGAGTGACTCACTATCCACCGCTGAGTGGAACCGACGACAATCTGACGAAGGTCTTTCGCGGTGCCCTGGCAGACCCGAAACTGCCCGCCGAGCTGCGCGACCCGGCGTCCTGGCCCGCGAGAGCCCGGGAGGAATGGGCCGACGACGAAGGCGTCGCCGCGGGAAAGGCCCATCGAGCAGCGCTACGTGAAGGGTTCCGGCAGGTGCGCACCGCCCTCGATGAGTTCCAACCCGACGTCGTCTTGATCTGGGGCGATGACCAGTACGAGAACTTCCGCGAGGACATCGTCCCGCCCTATGCCGTCTTGGCCTATGAGGACACCACCGTCCATCCGTGGCGGCACGCGGACGAGTCGTCGAACATGAAGGGAAAAGCGAATGTTTGGGGCGAGAGCGAAGAGACCTCGCGCGTGATCCGAGGTCACCGACCCTTCGCACGGCACCTCGCCGAGGGCCTGCTCTCCCGGGGGATCGACGTGCCATACGCCTACAAGCCATTGCACCATCCCGGCTTTGCTCACGCCTTCCTCAACACGGTGTTATATCTCGACTACGACCGCGAAGGATTCGACTACCCAGTAGTCGCATTCCCACTGAATTGCTATGGCCGCAGAGTGATCAGCTTCCAGGGAAACATCAGCCCGCTCGGTGTCGAACGCGAACTCGACCCGCCGTCGCCAGCGCCGTCACGAATCATGGACGTGGGCGCCACCGTCGCCCGCATCTGTGCGGAAAGCCCGTACCGGGTCGCGCTGGTGGCCAGCTCCAGCTGGTCCCACAGCTTTCTCGTCGACTCGACATTCCGGCTCTTTCCCGATTCCGCCGCAGACGAGCGGATGTACGAGGCGCTCGTGTCGAATGATTACGGCGTATGGGAAACCACGACGCTCGAGGACGCAGAGAAAGCAGGCCAGCAAGAACTCCTGAACTGGTGGGCGCTGGTCGGCGCGATGCGCGAACTGGGCAAGGCGCCGAGCTGGACTTCCTTCGCTGCCTCGAACATCTTCGTGTCCAACAAGGTGTTCGCAATCTACGGCGGAGCCGAATGATGAAACGCACAGACATCGCGATCGTCGGCGCTGGACCTATCGGCCTGTTCGCCACGTTCTATGCCGGAATGCGGGGCCTGTCCGTCAGCGTCATTGACGCGCTACCCGAGCCTGGCGGCCAGATCAGCGCCCTATACCCCGAGAAGCTAATTCGCGACGTGGCCGGGTTTCCCGCCGTAAAGGGGCGGGAACTGGTCCAGGCTCTCACCGATCAAGCTAAACCATTCTCCCCGAACATGCTCCTGGGGCGTAGTGCCACGGCTCTCACCGATCGCCCGAATGGAGATTTCACGCTCGGTCTGTCGGACGGTACCTTCCTCGAAGCCGGAGCGGTGGTGATCACCGGCGGAATCGGGACTTTCACTCCGCGAAAGCTGCCGTGTGGAGAAGACTTCCTGAACCGCGGCCTTCGCTACTTCGTTCACGACCCGGACGAGATGTCCGGCAGCCGTGTACTCATCGTGGGTGGAGGCGACTCCGCATTCGACTGGGCAGAGGCAATGCAAGACTCCGCCGACGTCACGCTCGTGCATCGCCGGGACGCATTCCGCGCTCACCAACACACCGTGGACCAGGTCCTCGCCGGCCGGTCCACCGTCCACACCAACACCACCATCGAGCAGCTGCGAGGCGACAGCAAAGTTACCGGGGCTGTGCTCCGCAATGTCGTAAGCGGTGAGACCACCGAGATCGACTGCGATCACGTTGTAGCAGCCCTTGGTTTCGTTGCGAACCCAGGCCCGCTGCTGCAGTGGGACATTGAAGTCCGCGATCGCAAGATCGTAGTCGACGCTGCCATGCGAACCTCGCGGCCGGGCGTGTTCGCGGCGGGAGACATTTGCACCTACAGCGGTCGGGTTCCGCTCATCGCTGTTGGCTTCGGTGAAGCCGCCACAGCAATCAACCACGCCGCGGTCCTTTTGGACCCGACGGCGTCTACGTTCCCCGGCCATTCCACCGACGGCCCAGCAGGCCTCGGTACGCCGCTCGAGGCTTTGGTCTGATTAAGGAGGAGACATCATGGCCTACGTCATCACCGACGCCTGCGTCGACATACTCGACCGCTCATGCATGGAAGAGTGTCCAGTCGATTGTATTTACGAAGGCGATCGCAAGATGTACATCAACCCAGTGGAGTGCATCGAATGCGGTGCTTGCGAACAGGTGTGCCCGACTGCGGCAGCGTTCTCCGAACGAGCCCTTGTAGGCACCGATGCTTCCTGGAACATCGCCGATAACGCCGAGTTCTTCACAAAACCGCTGTCCGGGAGGGCCGTCGTGCTCGGCAATCCCGGCGGTGCCTCACATTTAGGACCGGTTGGCGTTGATACCGACACCATCGCTGCACTGCCTCACCGATGACATGGAGAATTTAGTGAAGAGCAATGAAAGTCGGCCGGTCACTGGAGTAGACCCTCGCACCGGTACCCCACTGCCTGCATACGCCGCCGAAAGTACGTTTGCTGAAGTCGACGCCGCAGTAGCTCTCGCTGCCGAGGCTGCGCCTGCCCTTGTGGCACTCGGACGGGCCGGTCGTGCCGAGCTGTTGAGAGCACTCGCCGATGCTCTCGAGACCTCGCGCGAGAGGATCATCTCCGTCGCCGACTCCGAAACTGCGCTCGGCGCCGCCAGGCTCGGTGGAGAGCTGAGCCGCACAACATACCAACTGCAATTTTTTGCCGAGGTCCTCGAGGATGGTGGATACCTGGAGGCGACGATCGACCTGGCCGGGCCCACTCCCATGGGACCGCGCCCCGATCTGCGGCGAATGCTAGTGCCGATCGGACCCGTCGCTGTCTTCGGTGCCAGCAACTTCCCACTAGCGTTCTCGGTCCCAGGTGGGGACACAGTCTCCGCCTTGGCAGCTGGAAGTCCCGTAGTCGTCAAAGCGCACGGCTCACATCCTGGAACGTCCAAATTCATTCACGATGTTCTGCAGACTGCGTTGAGATCGGTGAGAGCACCGATCGGAGCTCTTGGCTTGGTATTCGGACGTGAGGCCGGTGAGAGGCTTGTGGCTCATCCGAGCATCACAGCTGTCGGATTCACCGGATCGTTGTCGGGTGGGAAAGCGTTGCTCGACATCATCAACAGCCGTCCCGAGCCGATTCCCTTCTACGGCGAACTCTCGAGTCTCAACGCGTTGATTATCACCCCTGCCGCCGCGCGCGAGCGAGCAGCGGAGATCGGCACGGGTCTTGCGGACGCCGTGTCCGGTTCCGCTGGGCAGCTGTGCACGAAGCCTGGCCTCGTGGTCGTACCGGCAGGCGAAGACGGAGATACGATCGTCAAATCTGCTGCTACCGTGATGAATAAAGCGCAGATTGTGCCGCTACTCAACCACCGGATCCATTCGTCGTACTTGACCGACACGGCTGAACTCCGTCAGACGCCCGGCGTGGTATCCGTGCCCATGGACGAGCGGGCGAGTGGACCTGGGTACAACGTGTCCCCGCTGTTGGTCTCCGTGGCGGCCAAGTCCCTTCCCGATGCCGCCTTTGCGGAGTACTTCGGCCCCGCCGCTGTCATCGCCCGATACTCGACCCCTGCAGAATTGGCCGAGGTGCTTGACCGCTTGCCCTCGTCGCTGACCGTCACTCTGCACCTGGGTGCGGACGAGAAGCGACCCGAGTTGATCGGTGCAGTCAGTGAGCGCGCCGGCAGACTCGTTTTCAATGGCTACCCCACGGGAGTGGCGGTGAGCTGGGCGCAGCATCACGGCGGTCCCTGGCCGGCTACCAATAGCCTTCATACGTCGGTGGGCGCCACGGCAATCCGACGCTTCCTGAGGCCCTTGACCTGGCAGAACGCTCCCGCTCACACACTGCCCGACGAACTTACGGACAATCCGACCTGCCCGCTACCACGACGCATCAATGGACAACTCCAGGTGTCTTGAGAGCGCGGCCTGTGGTGCGGACCATATCGCATACGTGAGCTCGAGGAAGGGGTGTCCACTCCAAGGGGAGTAACTTCAGCCTGAGGTTGCCCCTCGGGGTGGATACCCGATTTCAGGCGGCGACAGACAGCGTAGACGACGCGACCAGTCGTTGTTCGAACTCCATTGGGACGAGGTATGGGCGGGCGTAGTAACGGCGACGACGATAGAATCACGAGCCACTCGAACAGCTTCAGCCGTGCCTGCGACTTCGACGTCCAGGTCCGTCCGCACAGCCACTCCACTTGATTTCTTGGAATCGACTTTCGCGGCCTCCTCGGCCTGGCGCTGGACTCGGGCTGACTCGCTGGTCAGTTGCTTGTAGTAGCCGGTGTGGAGGTCCCGAGCACCCAGCACAGCCGCCGAACGCCGAACACGGCACGATGAGCGGATATGAAGCCCCAGCGGCGGATATTCACTCATCTCCGTTGCGAGATCGCGGCTGCCCGGCGCAGGATCTCGCGTTCGAGCTGCCCTTTCTCCTCCGCACCGCGTAGCCGAGAAATCTTTGCGCGCAGGCGCGCGAACTCGTCCGTTTCGGTCTTAACGCCGCCGGTACCGTGGTCCTCCGAGCGTGCCTTGCGGCGGTATCCTTGGACCAGGGTTTGCCATGCCTCCGCGCCGATCCCAAGATCCGCGGCGACCACCGCGTAGTTGCGTTTCCCTTCGGCTGTTCGGTATAACGCGACAGCATCCCTCCGGAACTCCTCCGAATACAGCGATTGACGTCCCACCACGGCATCCCATCCTGGCCTTCACGATCAATTGTCGGAATGTCCACTCCACAGTGGTTAGCCTCAACGGTCCGGTCCAGGCCAACGTAGACGGATGGGGCGGTGTGGTCGCGCAACGGAATCATCCACCCGGTACCGGTACCAGACCAGCCCCGCGCGCAGCACACGGTCTTGGTGTCGTCGACGACGCGCCGTCGCCGAAGTCGTACTGCAAGCAGAGCTGGGTTCGGTGATTGATACTCGTCGACCAGCATCGGTCTCTTCTCCCGCGGCGGGTCGGAGCATCGGCGGGTGGCGTTCGGTGACGCGACGGGCGACGGTGTGATGCGAGCACCCTGCCAGCGCGGCGACGCCGCCACCAAGGGGGGCGGGTCGGACGAAAGAAGATCTTCGACGGCCTCCTCGACCGCCTCGACAGGTACGCGGTCTCTTGACGATCACCCGAATAACCAAGGCTTCGTTGGCGGACTTCATGACGGCCTCTCCTCGAGGACGTTTCGGCGTGGTAGCACTTTCGAGCGAACTAGAGGGAGGGCCCCGATCCGGGGATGTGAACGGGACGAAGATCGATCGCGTCGTACAACGGACACATCCGAGTGTGCCGTGTCGTGTCCGCCAGCGGGCTCAAACCCATGTCTGTCGCCGGGTGTGGCCCTTTCCGGGCACTTTCGTGACCGCCTATGGCCAGCTTTTCATATGTCCGCCGACACCAGGACGGTGGGATGCATGTTCCCAGTCCCAGGCAGGACCCACTCTGCATCGAATGCACTGCTACCCGGGACCGTAGGCATGCACATATCGAGCGAGTCGGTCTCGCAATGCTTCTGGACACGATTACCTACCACCGCGAAGCTGGGCCACGAGGGAGGGACAATGTGGGTGCACCAGTCTCGATTCCTCCCCAAGCTCAAACGCCGCCGAGACGGTGCCGGGGCATCGTCTCGGCGGCGTTGCCTACTCCCGCGATGTTGAGTTGTGCAACATGCTCGACAACAATTCCGTGATAGCAGATCTTTCCGTGCCAGTACTAGCCAGTGGGAGACGGTGACATCCGCCGCTCCACAGCAGCTGTTCGTAAGCGCCGTTCTAAAGCGAAAACACTAGCGCTGGCTCCGACCAAGACCAGTGCCATCATCACGAAGATAGAAGAAGACGACATCTGCGCTCCAAGAGCTGCACCGACGAGCAATGGGCCTGCGATTCCACCAATTCGACCGATGCCCAGCGCCCAGCCCACACCAGTTGGCCGCATCGCTGTTGGGTACACGACCGTTGCCAACGCGATTACACTCATTTGTCCACCTGCGACACAGGTACCCGTGAGGAACGCCGCCATCAAGAGCAACCCGGCGGAAGTTCCCATCAGAACCGATCCGAGTATCGCCACAAAGACTGCACCACCCACGTAGACGGATCCAAGGACTCGAAAGGCGTTGATACGGTCCATGGCGGGTCCAATGACGGTTGCCGCCGCAACTCCGCCGATGGTGGTCAACACGGTTGCGGCAATAGCCAGGCTCGGAGAGTGCCCTTGAGCTGAAATGATTGTTGGGAGCCAACTCTGAATTGCATAGAACGCGGCCAGGTTGGTCATGAATGCGATCCATAGCAGCACCGTGGGGACCAACCATTGTCCGCGAACGAGAGTAAATGGACTGGACTTTTCGAGTCCGGTCGGTTGGAGAGTCTCCGCGAGGAGAACCACGTTGCTCGACAGACCTGGCGCCAGTCGCCGAAGTGTTTCCACCGCCCGCTGACGCGCTCCTGACCGACACAAGTAGGTCGGAGACTCGGGGAAGTAGCGAATCAGGGGCACCAGGAGCAGAAGCGGCAGGGAACCTCCTATAATGAACATTGATCGCCATCCCCACATAGGAATGACAATTCCTGAAACGATTCCTGCCGCAACAAAACCGAGTGCTAGCCAGCAATATATGAACATGACGAAGGAAGACCTGCGCCGTGTGGGCGCGAATTCGCTGACCAGGGCAACAATACTCGGAATTGCAGCTCCCAGTCCGGCCCCCGTGAGAAAGCGAAGTGCGATCAACTGGAGGGCGGTATCGGCGAACGCGCACAACAGTGTGAGAACACCGAAAATAGTCGTACACACCAGGACGATCCGCCGGTGTCCAATGCGGTTGGCTAACGGCGCGAGTGCGAGGTACCCCGCCATTAAGCCCGCGATTGCAGCTGAGAGGATTGGTCCCAGGGATGCCGCTGGGAGTCCCCACTCCTTTGCAATGGCGGGCGCTGCGAAGCTGATCGCCTGGGTATCGAACCCATCGAGGAACATTACGCTGCCCCCTAGCGCAAGTAGCGCATAATGGAACCGACTCATTGGTCGCGAGTCGACAACCTCACGAATGTTAAGTTCAGTGGCGGGTATTTGTTGCTGGCTTGATGGTTCCCGGCTCATGGGTGCAATGCCTTCCGTTTAGAATATTGAAGCGGTTCGATCGGCGAATAGCGATCGAGAAGTACGGCTTTCGAAGACCTTCTGACATCACTACCCCAGAGGTTCGTGAACCTTGTCTGGGAACGCGATTTTCTGCGACCTGCCGACAAAGGCAAGGTGGGCTGCGGGGTTCGATCAAGTCCTTGACTAAATGGTTTGGGTCTACTCGGCGACCTATATGCAGTACTCACTCGAAGCCTGCCGGACCGGGTACAGGGATCTCGGGGTAGGACGCGGACGGCATCATTATGTACTCCTTCAGGCGAGGATGATTGACATGGTCGACTCGACTCCCAGGACGCAACGGCCGGGTGGTCGCGACTCGATGCAATGGTGCAGGTGTAGCAGGACTCACATCATGTTCCGGTCCATGCAATGGACCACCCCTCCCTATTGCTGAATTGTCTTTCGTTGCCGGCACTATCGGAAACTGTCGTGTTTGCTCGACAGTTAAAAGTTGCTGCGTCGGGCCGACTTATCCAGTGCGGCGGTCGGCCTCTTCACCGAACCCCAGCCCCCACCAATGCGGAGGCGCAATCGGCCTTCTCTGGCGCTCGACCTCTTCGACGATGGCATGGCTCGAACACGGGCCCGAATCCACGACCGGCTACTTGCGGTCGACTTCGCAGTGCTGAAGGCCCCCAACCAGCCCGATTCACTCGCAGTCACCCGCGTACTCGTGCGAGCCGCGGACTTCAACGAGCGAGCACGGACCCTTGTCGCCGATGCACTGCGTGACTCGCTCGGCGCCGACCCGGTGACGCGCCAGATGACTGAGCAGGTTCCAAGCGCTCATCGAGACCGCGACGCGCCCCGGCCACGCCGCCTGACCCGTCGGCCGAAACACCGCACCAATCCTCGAAACGGCTACCGCCATCGGGGCTTCGACACCCGCGCCGGCACCCTCGACGTCGCCATCCCGAAGTTGCGGTCCGGCTCATAATTCCCGGACTGGCTGCTGCCAGCGCCGCAAGCGCGCCGAGAAGGCGCTGACCTCGGTGGTTGCCACCTGCTACCTGCTCGGAGTCTCGACCCGCCGGATGGAGAAACTCGTCGATCGCGTGGTCCTTCATCGAGTGACTTTGGTCGGTCTCTCGAAGAGTCACGCGATGGCTGCCTTCTCACCGAAACACGCGGCTGCGATCCAGCCGAAAATCTTCCTGCGGTGTACAACCCACGTATATCAGTCTGACCGCGCGTCGCATATCGACACGCTCACCACTGGGACTTGTCGATGAAGTGCAGAGGCGCCTCCAGGGTCGCTCCCCGGAGGCGCCTCACTCTGCCCTCTTGACAGACTCCGCTACATATCAGTTGCGGCAGACCATCGCGACGATTGGCTGTCCGAACTGCTCGGGCTGCGCCCGACTACATCTTGGCGTAGCGGGCCATGGCGAAGCTGTAGAGGCCGTAGGCGATGATGCCGGCACCGGCCGCGATGAGGAGGGCTACTCCGTAGGGTTGGGCGCCGACGGTTTTGAAGGCGCCGTCGAGTCCTGAGGCCTTATCGGGCTCGGATTGATTGACGGCGAGGATCACCAGCAACCCGATGGCGGCGATGGCCAGACCCTTCGCGATGTAGCCGACCATGCCCAGTCGCCGCACGAGTGGGCTGGTTGTTCCTTCGAGGTCGTCGAGGAAGTTGCGACTGATCCCCTTGTAGACGTGGTATCCGCCGACGGCGATGATGACCAGCGCCCCCGCGATGAGGGCGATCGTGCCGGCGGTGGTGTGCATCAGGCGGGCGGTGATCCCCGCACTCTGCCCGCTGCTCGACTTTCCGCTGCCGCGGGCGAATCCGAACGCCGAGAAGGCGAACGAGAAGTAGACGATCGCCAAGGCGAACGCCTTCACACGATCGATGATTTCCGATTTCTTGCTGTCGGCGCCGGGTCGGGACGAACTGCCGAGTGCCGCTTCGGCGAGCCGCCACAGTCCCATGATGACGAATGCGACCACACCCACCCATAGTGCGGCGATGCCGCCCGGTTTGGCGGCCAGTTCCGTCATGGCACCGGATTGGTCGGCGGTGCCGGCTGCCCCGCCGAGGGCGAGCCGGATGGCGATGTAGCCGATGATCAGGTGCACGATCCCGCTCACGACGAACCCGCCCCGAGCGAACCATTCGAAAAAGCTGTTCTGCGCCAGTCGGCCTGCGGTGGAGGACGAGTTGTCGTACGACGCCCGCGAGGAGTTGGTGGCGGATGCCGGGGAAGGGGTGGTGTCAGGCATGGTGATCGTCCGATGTTGATGGTGGTGGAATCCTCCGCCGGCGGGTGCGCCGGTTCGTGTGCAGGGTTCGTAGGGCTGTGCGTAGCCCGATGCGGGTAGCCCGAGTTGCCGCGACCGGCTCACTCACGGTGCGGAATCTCAGTTCGGAGGCCGTCTCGGGGGCATCGTCGGCGGTCGCGCGCAGAAACCGGTCGGGGAGTGCGAGTTTGTGGATGGTGCGCAGCGTCAGCAGATACTGCCGGGCGAGGGAGCCGGTGGTGTACGGCAGGTCGTATTTCTCACACAATGCGTGCACCTTCATGGAGATCTCCGCGTAGCGGTTACTGGGGAGGTCGGGGAACAGGTGATGCTCGATCTGATAGCACAGGTTGCCGCTGAGGAACGCCATCACCGGGCCGGCCCGGAAGTTGGCGGCGCCGAGCATCTGCCGCAGATACCACTCCGGCTGTGTCTCGTTCTCGAGTTCGGTGAGGGTGAACTTCTCGGCGCCGTCCGGGAAGTGCCCGCAGAAGATCACCACGTACGACCACACGTTCCGCAGCAGATTCGCGGTCAGGTTCGCCGTCAGCGTTCGCCGCCAGCGGCGTCCGCTGAGGGCGGGAAAGAGCAGGTAGTCCTTGCCCGTCTGGCGGGCGATCTTTCCGATCAGTGCTCGGGTGTGGGCGGACTTCTCGGCGGCAGTGCGGGCCCGGGACTGTTCGGAGTACAGGTCGTGGAGGGCGATCCCCCATTCGAACATCGCCGCCAGAAGCAGGTTTCGCAGCGGTTGCAGTAGATGTTCCGGCTTCCACGGCTGGTCGCGGGTGATCCGGAGAACGCCGTAGCCGAGGTCCTCGTCCATTCCGACGACGTTGCTGAACACGTGGTGGCGGTAGTTGTGGGAATACCGCCACTGCGATGACAGGCCGGCCATGTCCCATTCCCAGTTGCTGGAATGGATTTCGGGGTCGTTCATCCAGTCCCATTGGCCGTGGGAGACGTTGTGGCCGATCTCCATGTTTTCCACGCTTTTGGCCACCGCGAGCGCTGTCGTCCCGAGGGCCCAGCCCGCCGGTTTCCTGCTGCCGTAGATCACCAGTCGTGCAGCGGCATCGAGTAGCCGCTGGAGGCCGATGGTGCGGCGGATGTAGGTGGCGTCGGCCTCCCCGAGGGACTCGGTGACCTCCCGGCGAATGCTGGTGAGTTCGTCGCTGAGTGCCTCGACGTCCGCGTCGGTGAGGTGTGCGTATTCCTTGATGTCGGAGATGGCCATGGTGTGCTCCAGGTGCCGGACGAGTCCCTCCGGAACCTGGGTGCTGCCCCGTCCGGTGCGGGCCTCAGGGCCGGGTCAGTAGTAGTGGCGGTGCCCTGCCACCGCGTGGCCCATCGACCCCATGATCACCATGACCACGCCGATGACGATGAGCGCGATGATGATTCCGAGAATGATCATGAGGGCGACCTGATTTCGGGACAGAGACTGGGGATTGGGTATCGAACGGTGCGAGCGGGTCAGTGTTTGAAGGTGTGCTTGATCTTCTGTCCCGCTTGCTTGAGCTTGTCTCCGGTTTGCTTGATGTTGCCCTTGGCCTGGTCTGCACTGCCCTCGGCTTCCATGCGTTCGTTTCCAAGGGCCTTGCCGACCGTCTTCTTGGTGGCGCCCTCGGCGGTTTCCGTCTTGTGCCGAAGCTTCTTCCCGATGCTCATGGCGGTACTTCTTCTCTCTGTGGTGATCGGACGGCGTGGCTACGGGCCCGATGTCGGTGGATTTCCTCAGCGAGCGACGTCGTGGGTGGTGGCGGCCCCGGTTGTTCGGTGGCCGAACGGGTGCCGCCAGTCGCGTCGCCCGTCTCGCTGGTCACCGGGGGTTGACCCGTTCGCGGTTCTGTCGACTGTGTCCGGGTCCGCGGCGACCATGTCGCGCTGCCCGGCGAGGCGGTCCCGGTCCTGGTACGCGTCCGCTGTCTGCTGGCGAGAATCCTTCAGGTCGTGTCGGGCAAGGCGGCCGCGGCGGGAAGTCCGCCGGGCACCGGCCAGTAGCACGCTCAGCCCGAGGAGGCCGACCGCGCCGACGACGATGCCGTACAGGAACAGCGTGCCGGTGGAGCCGGTGACGTGATAACCGAAGACGGCGAAATCATCGGTCAGGGCGTGCCCGTCGCCGCTGTTGGTCAACACGCCCGCGAGTCCGATGACCACCGCGGCGAGCAGAATGACGAGTCCGAAGATGATGATCATGGCGGCCTCCCGGGCCTACGTTGTAGTACCCAGTCAACGCCGTATTCCGCGGTGTGTCAACGCCGTAGGTCTACTGTCGAGACCTACGGTAAAGGCCTACAGTGGAAGCAGCGAAGGGAAGTGTTTGTGATGGCCAAGGCCCCCGCTGATCGCCCGATCCGCTCCGGTAACGGTTCTGTCCCGGACGGCGGTCCGATCACCCGCCGGCGAATCCTGACGGCAGCACTCGCGATCATCGACCGCGACGGAATCGACGCACTGTCCATGCGACGCCTCGGCAAAGCCCTGGGCCGCGACCCGATGACCCTCTACCGTCACGCTCCGAACAAGGCCGCGCTCCTCGACGCCGTCGCCGAGAGCGTCCTCGACCAACTCGAGGTCGACACCGACGACGGCGACTGGGCAACCCAACTCCGGGAGGTCGCCCGGGGCTTCCGCCGGTTGGCGCTCGATCATCCCCACGTGGTCCCGCTGCTGGTCACCCGGCCCCTGTCGACGCCCCTGGGGCTGCGGCCCCTGGGAACTCTGCGCCCCCTCGAGAACATCCTGAGCTTGCTCACCCGGGCCGGCTTCACCGGGACTGATGCCCTGCACGTCTACCGGGCATTGTTCGGCTTCCTCCACGGTCACGTCCTCAACGAACTCCAGGAAATCGTCGAACGCCCCGACGAGCACGACGATCTGCTGCGCCTGGGACTGCACCGGCTACCGATCGGCGAGTTCCCGCTGCTGCGTGGTCTCGCACCCGTGCTGGCGTCGTATGACGGCGCCGCCGAACTCGAACGCGGCCTCGACATCCTGATCACGGGACTGACCGCCACACTGCCCCATCCCGACAGCCCAGCCTCCCTGCGGTGAGCTGAATCCAACGGACGAACCTTCGTGCCGGCACCCCCGACCTGCCAACCTGCAGCATCTACCGACGCGGCGGATCCACATAGTCATCGCACGTTTCTTCTGTCGCTCGTGCGGGGAGGCGGTGCGGATCCAGCCCTGCTCCGGTGCGCAACCACAGGCCGACCGGTGGTTCACTCCTCCCAAGAGTCCGGCTGACTCGCGGCTGCGCGATCGCCTGTCGGTGGCGATCCGTAGGCTCGGGTTCGTTCTGGTGAGCATCCCCCCAAATTTGTTCGCGAGTACCGCCCCGGCTAACGCACATCTTATCTGCACGTAACCTACGGTTGCGTAACCTACGCTAGCGTCGACGCATGGCGATTTCCGATGTTACGGACTATGCCCACCTGACCGACGCGGATGTCGAAGCGCTTTGCGGCGAGTTCGACGCAATCCGGTGTGATATCGAAGCGTCGCGTGGCGAGCGGGACGCCCGGTACATTCACAGCACGATCCGACTACAGCGTTCCCTCGAAACAGGTGGTCGCGCAGTGTTGTTCGCGAGTTGGTTTCCTCCGGCCTGGCTTGCCGGCACGGCGCTGCTGGGCACCGCCAAGATCGTCGAGAACATGGAGCTCGGCCACAACGTGATGCACGGTCAGTGGGATTGGATGAACGATCCGGAGATCCACTCGTCGTCGTGGGAGTGGGACATCGCCGGCGTGTCGGCGCACTGGAAGCAGACCCACAACTACATCCATCACAAGTACACCAATGTGCTCGGGATGGACGACGACGTGGGCTACGGCCTACTCCGCGTCACCCGCGATCAGCGCTGGCAGCCGTGGAGCGTCGGCAATCCGGTCTACAACCTACTGTTGCAGCTGTTCTTCGAGTACGGCGTGGCGTTGCAGCATTTGGAGCTGGGCAAGGTAACCCAGGGCGGCATCGATCGGGTCGAGTTGGTGCGCAGAGGTCGCGAGGTGCTCGCCAAGGTCGGCAAGCAGATCGCCAAGGACTATGTTGTCTATCCAGTACTGACCGGTCCGGCGTTCCCGCTCACGTTCACCGCGAACCTGACGGCGAACATGATCCGCAACGTCTGGACCAACATGGTCATCTTCTGCGGGCATTTCCCCGACGGCGCGGAGAAGTTCACCACCGCCGATCTGGAAGACGAAACGCGGGGACAGTGGTACCTGCGGCAGATGCTCGGCAGCGCGAATTTCGAGGCGGGGCCGGTCATGGCATTCATGAGCGGCAACCTCTGCTACCAGATTGAGCACCACCTGTTCCCAGATCTGCCGAGCAACCGGCTGCACGAGATCTCCGTGCGGGTTCGTGCGCTGTGCGAAAAGTACGACCTGCCCTACACGAGCGGATCGCTGCCCGTGCAGTACCTGAAGTCCTGGCGCACCATCGCGAAGCTGGCGCTGCCGAACCAGTTTCTGCGAGCGACCGCCGACGACGCGCCCGAGACCGCTTCGGAACGCAAGTTCACCGATCCCACGCCGCGGATCGACCCGGTCACAGGCGTGCGCCGCGGGCTGGTAACAGCAATCCGCGACCGTGTGGGAGTCTGACGACGATTTCCTCGACGACGGTCTTGGCTGCTGCAGCGTTCAGGTCGAGCACGGCCACCGCATAGCCGGCCGGCTTTAGTTCAACCGTTATCCCGATAGCCCCGCAGGTTGGGGCCATCCAGGTGATCGGGACTGGACGAGGTGAGAGCAACCCACCGCATGACCGTCCGCGCCTGTGCCAGTGCGGTGATCGGGTTTCTGATCGGTGCGGACAGCCATCGTCCGGTGAGGAAGAGGAAACAAGCGACGAGGGCGTGGAACATCGGCAGGGCAACTCTCCGTTGGCGGTCGGGAACGGGCAAACGGGCGCCCCGCACCGGTGTGATGCGGGGCGCCCGACACGGGGGGATCAGACAGCGGGCGGATCAACTGAGGTGGTGCACTTCCTGCAAGCCGTAGACCGGCGTCGGGATCTTCTCGTACCGTGCCTTGATCTGGAGGGCGAGATACAGGGAGTAATGCCGCGACTGATGCAGATTGCCGCCGTGGAACCACAGCGCTTCCTGCTGCGTAGGCTTCCACATGTTGCGCTGCTCGCCCTCCCAGGGGCCGGGGTCCTTGGTGGTGTCGGAGCCGAGGCCCCAGCACTTGCCGACCTTGTCGGCCACTTCCTGACCCATGAGGTCCGCGGCCCACCCGTTCATGGAACCGTAGCCGGTGGCGTAGACGACCAGGTCGGCCGGTAGTTCCGTTCCGTCGCGCAGGACCACTGCGGTTTCGGTGAGTCGATCGACCTGTCCGGAGACGAGGTGAATGCTGCCGTCGGCGACGAGTTCGGAGGCGCCGACGTCGATGTAGTAGCCGGACCCGCGGCGCAGGTACTTCATGAACAGGCCGGAGCCGTCGTCACCGAAATCGAGCTTGAATCCCGCCTTTTCGAGCCGGTCGTAGAACTCCTTGTCTCGTTCGGCGATCTTCTGATAGATCGGGATCTGGAACTCGTGCATGATCTTGTACGGCAAGGACGCGAACGTCAGGTCAGCCTTCTCCGTGGTCATGCCCGCAGCGAGGGCACGCTCCGAGTAGAGGTCGCCGAGGCCGAGATCCATGAGAGATTCCGACTTCACGATGTGCGTGGACGAACGCTGCAGCATCGTGACATCGGCGCCGTTCTCGTAGAGCGCCTTGCAGATGTCGTGGGCCGAGTTGTTGGAGCCCACGACGACGACGCGCTTACCTGCGTAGGCGTCCGGACCCGGGTGCTGACTCGAGTGGTGCTGCTCGCCCTGGAAGATGTCTTGGCCCGGGAACGTCGGGACGCTGGGTTTGCCCGACATGCCGGTGGCCAGCACCAGCTGTTTCGGGTGGAGCACGACCTCCTCACCGGCACGGTCGAGGACGACGGTCCATTCCTTGGTCTCCTCGTCGAAACTGGCGGAGGTGCAGGTGGTGGACGCCCAGTACGGAATCTCCATCACCTTCGTGTACATCTCGAGCCAGTCGCCGATCTTGTCCTTGGGGGCGAACACCGGCCAGTTGTCGGGGAACGGCATGTAGGGCAGATGGTCGTACCAGACGGGGTCGTGCAGGCACAGCGACTTGTACCGGTTACGCCACTGGTCGCCGGGGCGCTCGTTTTTGTCCACGACGATGGCAGGTACACCGAGCTGACGCATGCGGGCACCGAGCGCGATGCCGCCCTGGCCGCCGCCGATGATCAGTACGTAGGGCTGCTGCGTGTAGCCGAGTTCCTTCTCCTCGAGCTCTCGCCTTTCGGCCCAGCTCAGGGTGTCTCCGCCGGCGCCGTGGACCGCGCCCTTCACACGCTTCGTGCCGCGAGGCTCCTCGTGTCCCTTCAGCTCCTGCATGGTGGTGAGCAACGTCCACGCCTCGTCGCCCTTGAGCCGCAGATGGCCCTTTCCGCGGCTCGTGGCGGTCTCGAACGTGATCCATGCGGAGGTGACACCGTCGGCTTCTACCGGGGTCTCGCTGGTGCGGAAGTTCGTCGGCTCGGTGTCGTCGAGTCGTGCCTGCAGCATTGCGGCGACGCCGTCGCGTCCCTCGACCGTCTTGAGGTTCCAGGTGAATGCCACCAGATCCCGCCAGAAGCTGTCGACCGCGAACATGCCCGCAGCGCGTTCGATGTCCCGCGCAGCGAGAGCCGCTTCGAAATCAGCCAACCACAGGTCGACCCGTTCCTGAGGCGTCGAGAATGTCTGGACCGCGGGCGGCTGGACAGTCTGTGTCATGGACCTCTCCTTTTCTCTGTTGTGACTCACAGCACACTCTGTTCGGGGCGGGGACAACAGCGTTGCAGCGTGTTGCAATCACGACCCGGCCACGGAGGGCGCCCACCGCCGCAGACCGAAGGACTGGAACCCGACGACGTACAGCAGGGTCCACAGCACGAGCCAGTCGAGGAACCCGAGTGCGTTGCCACGCAGGTCACCGGCGACCACGGGCTCGTGGAGAATGTGCTCGGCGGCGAACCGGTAGTAGACGAGGAAGGTGACAACGGCGAGTCCGAAGGTGAGCGCCGCCCGCAGCAGCAGATTTCTGCCGTCACCGAAACGGGTGGGCCGGTTGCCGAATGCGTTGGCCCAGAAAATCATCCAGAATGCCCAGCACACTCCGAGCTGGGCCGGGAACTGATGGATGGCATCGCCCAGTTCGGTGGTGGCCACGCTGCCGACGAGAATCTCGACCAGCGGAACCATCACGAAGTAGATCGCAGTTCCGAGGACGACGTTGCCGACCGTCGAGGCGAGGACCACCGCTCGCGGATTGCGCTCACCGCCGAAGATGCGCCACGGCCAGTTGTCCAGCGTCTGCCCCGTCAGGATCACGGAGACGACGATCGAATAAAACCATCCGAGGACTGTGTCGACGGACATCAGTGGGTCCGTCGCCGACAGCGAGACGGAGGGCAATCCGAGAACCAGATACAGCGCCAGCGTCGGGACGGCGATGAAGGCGATCTCACACAGGCCGACCAGTGATTGCCGCAGTCCCAGTGCGGTCCACGGCCAGTGTTTCCAATTCAGGACGGCCATCACCCACGTCCCGAAGCCGAAGAGCACGAACAGGGCCCCGGCGAAGTACCCCAGTCCGTCGGCGCGGTCCGCGGCGAAGTCGGGGAACAACCGGCCGAGTCCGTTCGCGAGGACCCACGTGACCGCCACCGCGAACACTGCCGTCGTGCCGAGGATTGCGATCCCTCGCGTCGGTTGGCTCAGTCGGTCGAAGCCTGCGAACTCGCAGTTGAAGCCGATGAAGACAACGAACAGGATCGCCCAGAACAGTGCCGCATTGAACGGAAGCGGGTAGAAGTTCCACGGACTGATCTGCGGATCTGCGAGCAGATACCAGGTAGCGAGTGCTACGGCCGTGACAACGGCAAGGTTGGCCAGGCCGAACACCGCCCACGACGGTGATCTTTTCGGTGGCGCGCTTGTCGAGGACGGGCTCAGGGTTGCCGTCATGTCGTGCTCCTTCGTCGGGAAATGCGTGCAAGGTCGCGACAACTATGAGCTGGATCACACAGGACGCGGCAGGGTTGCGGGCAGTAGCCGCTGCAACGCGCTGCAACCCTTCCGGCTTGTGGGCCAGGTCACATACAACTCAGTGCATACCGGCAGGGTGCCGGAGCGACGGGAGTGAACGATGCGCGCAGCTGTGTACTACGGCCCGAACAAGGTGGAGATCGCCGATGTGCCCGAACCCCAGGCCGGGCCGGGGCAGGTAAAGGTGAAGGTCGGCTTCAACGGCATCTGCGGAACCGACCTGCACGAGTACTACGCCGGGCCGATCTTCATCCCCACCGAGCCGCACGCCTTGACCGGCCAGCAGATGCCGCTGGTCCTCGGTCATGAGTTCTCGGGCACGGTGACGGAGATCGGCAAGGGCGTCACCGGCACGTCGGTGGGCGACCGGGTCGCGATCGAACCGATCTACCGCTGCGGGCACTGCGCCCCGTGTGCGGCCGGGAACTACAACATCTGCCAGCAGATCGGATTCCACGGTCTGATGTCGGACGGCGGCATGGCCGAGTACACGGTGGTGCCGGCCGACATGGTCCACCCGCTGCCGGACAATGTGTCGCTCGAGCTCGGCGCCCTCGTCGAACCGATGTCCGTCGCCTATCACGCAGCGACCCTGGGCGACGTCCGTCCGGGTGACACCGCGATGGTTTTCGGCGCCGGACCCATCGGAATCGGCCTGTGGTTCGCGTTGCGCGGCAAGGGGCTCGACGACGTCCTCGTCGTCGAACCGTCACCGACCCGCCGCGCCGCGATAGAGGCGCTGGGCGCAAAGACCCTCGATCCCACCGCAGTGGACGTTCCCGATTATGTCCGCGACGCCACCGAGGGCCGCGGAGCCGACGCCGCCTACGACGCTGCGGGTGTGCAGCCGTCCGTCGAAACCGCACTTGCCTGCGTGGGCGCCCGTAAGCCCATGGTCAGTGTCGCAATCTACGAAAAGCCCCTCGAGACACCACTGTTGAATCTGGTGATGAACGAGTCGCGTATCCAGGGGTCGCTGTGCTACACGTCGGCCGACTACGAGGCGGTCATCGCCCTGATGGCGGAAGGCAAGTACGACACCACGGGATGGGTCAGCGCCATCGCCCTCGACAGCGTGGTCGAAGACGGGTTCGAAGCCCTACACGCCGGCACCAAGATGAAGGTGCTCGTGGACCCGTCGCGGTGACCTCCACACGACCCGGCGCTTCTCGACGCCGGGCCGCCGAACCAGCGGTCGGTGCGGGAGAAGATCCGGCGGGGTATGCGCGGATTCTCGCGGCCGTGTACGAGGCCACGATGTCCGGAGACAAATCCCCTGCACGGCCCCGGGAGGTTGTGGACGATTCGTGGCGTCGGCTGAGGGGGCTGGGCATCGACCCCGAGTCGGCGCCGCCTACCCCGCGGATCACGCCGTCGAGACTGGACACGCGCCGCCGCGAGTCCGGTCTCGTCGAGGTGCTCGACCACCTCGTTCACGGGTTGGACGCGGTGGTCGACGGCGGCGACAATATTCTCGTCGTCACCGATCAGCACGGGGTTGTGTTGTGGCGCAGAGGATCATCGTCGGCACTCGGTCGGGCCGATCGGCTCGGTTTCGTCGAGGGCGCAACCTGGGCAGAGGAAAGCGTCGGCACCAATGGGATCGGCACTGCGCTCGCCTCACGCAGACCCGTACAGATCTTCTCGGCCGAGCATTACGTGCGCAGTCATCACGCCTGGACCTGCGCCGGAGCCCCGATTCGCGATCCCCGGACGGGCCGTGTCCTCGGTGTCGTCGACGTCAGCGGTCCCGTGGGCACCGTGCACCCGGCCACACTCGCGCTGGTCGACGCGGTCGCGCGCCTCGCCGAATCGCATCTGCGGGAGATACACCGGGAGCACCTCGACCGGCTGCGGGCTGTCGCGGCGCCGATGCTGTCACGTATGTCCGGTCCCGCCTTGGCAGTCGACAGCGACGGATGGACGGCCGCGACCGAGTCGTCGCCGTTCCGTCCGCGACTGCTGTTGCCCGACGACATGACCCCGGGTCGTGCGTGGATGCCCGACCTCGGCTCGTGCGACGTCGAACCGCTTCCCGGTGGGTGGTTGGTGCGCCCGGTCGGGGGCTCGGATCGCGAGGCAACTCCGCGGACTCTCGTGAGGCTCGACCTCACACGCCCGCAACACCCGACCGTGCACGTGCACAGCGCCTTCGGCTCCTGGGCGCACGAGCCGACACCACGACACGCGGAGATCCTCTTTCTCCTCACCCGGAGTCGCGACGGCCGCACGGCCGCGCAGTTGGCCGACGACCTGTTCGGCGACAGCGGCCGTGCGATGACGGTGCGAGCCGAGATGTCGCGTCTGCGCCGCCACTTTCCCGGAATCGTTCTGGGACAGCCCTATCGGTTCGACGAGGCCGCAACGCTGGACGTGCGCCTACCCGACGACCGTACCCGGCTGCTGCCGCATTCGGTGTCGCCGGCAGTGGTGGCAGCCCGCAACCCCCTGTGAGTACTTATCAACCGCCGCAGGTTAATAAGTACTCACAGGGGTGGTGGTCTACCGGTACACCAGCCCGCCGTCGATCAGGCCCGCCTGCCCGGTCATGTAGTCGGAATCAGGCCCCGCCAGATAGGAGACGTAGGCCGCGACGTCCTCAGGAGTCTGGGCACGGCCCAGAGCGATACCGCCGACGAACTTCTCGAACGTCGCACCCTTCGGAGCGCCGGTGAGGGCCGCGAACCGCTCGTCGATGGTGACCCACATGTCGGTACCGACGACACCGGGACAGTACGCGTTGACGGTGATGCCGTCGGCCGCATACTCCTTGGCCGCCGCCTGCGTCAGCCCGCGGACCGCGAACTTCGTCGCCGAGTAGACGCCGAGCATCGCGAAGCCCTCATGACCGGCGATCGACGATGCGTTGATGATCTTGCCGCCGTGCCCCCGCGCCCGAAACTTGGCTGCCGCGACCTGAATACCCCACAACACGCCCTCGACGTTGACCGCCAGGATTCGCGACACTTCCTCGGGCTGCACGTCTGCGAGGGGATTGACCTGCGCGATTCCCGCATTGTTGACGATGATGTCGAAGCCGTCCAATTCGTGCTCGGCCTGATCGACAGCGGACTGGACTTGGCTTCGGTCGGTCACATCGGCAACTACGGACATTGCCTTCGACCCCACGGCGCGAATCTCGTCGGCCACCGCGTGCAGACGGTCGCCGTTGACATCGACGAGTGCGATGTCGGCGCCGTCCGCTGCTAAACGCAACGCGATCGCCCGCCCGATCCCCTGCCCTGCTCCTGTGATCAGAGCGACTTTGCCCTCGATGCTCATCCCTGAGTTCCTCTCGATAGTGATCGTCCTCACAGAGAAGGCAAGCACTGTCGATTGCGGGCACTCAAGGGTTGCACGCCGTAGCGCGCGAAGGAGTGGCGACGAGTCAGCTGTCTCGCCGAACGGAGAGGGCGCGTGCCGGTCGGTTCTCGCGGTAGGCGTCGCCTCGGAGGACGAGTGGAGCGGGGGCGATGTCCGATGCGCTGTGCAGACGTGTACTGCCGTCGGCCGACCGATCGGCTGCAGCAGGGGTGATGTCACCTCGGACGGCCCGCGCCATGGTGGTGGCCTCGCCGATGGCGAACGCGATGGGAATGGCAACGACAACGGATGCGACGGCAGCGGCTGCGTCGAAGGCGAGGCGCGTTACTTCGAGTGCACCGTTGATTGTGTCGCGCATGCCCATGAAAACTTCCTTCGCTATTGATCGCTGTGGAGCACACGACCTCGCCGGAATTGCATTGCGCCGTGCAGGTTACGATTGATCTTGCACTACTTGCGAGTACCAAACCGTCCAGTTTTCTTTTCTGCCCACGCGGTACACCATCAGTGGAGGCCGAACGACATGGAACACTCGCCCGACACCGTGAAGCCCCCGTGGTACCTGCCCTGGGTCAACAAGGCGATCATCGGGCTGCATCACCTGGGTATCGCCATGCCGATGCCGACGCTCACCGTTCCCGGCCGAAAGAGCGGTAAGCCGCGGTCGACGCCGGTGTCACCGTACGAGGTAGACGGCTCGAGATACGTGGTCGCCGGATATGCCCGATCGGATTGGGCAAGAAATGCGGAGGCGGCGGGCCGCGGAACGTTGACCCGCGGCCGTCACTGCGAGCAGGTGCGGCTCGTGGCCCTGCCGGTGTCCGAGCGGGGACCGATCCTGCGGGAGTTCCCGGCCAAAATGCCTCATGGCGTCTCGATGTTCTTGAAGGCCGGAACGGTCGAGAATGCGTCGCCGGAAGCGTTCGAAGCCGCCGCGCCCAAGTGTGCCGTCTTCCGGATCGAGCCACTCGGCTAGAAGAGCAGCGACAACGCACGAAGCCGCCGGTTCCCCGTTTTCTTTGCCCCATCTCGCGTCTCCGCCGCCGAAACCGTGTGCCGAGGACGTAGGCTTCGGCAGTGTCCAAAGCTGTACACGCGGCTCGGCGGCTGGTCCTCGGCCGTGCGTTGCGCAGCGAACGCCTCGGCGAGCAGTCGCTGTCCAAGCGGTTGGCGCTGCCGATCTTCGCTTCCGACCCACTGTCGTCCGTGGCGTATGCGACCCAGGAAATTCTGCTGATCCTGTCGCTCGGCGGGCTTGCGTACCTCTACCTCACGCCGTACCTGGGGGCCGCGGTGGTGGTGCTCCTCGCGGTGGTTGTGCTCTCCTACCGGCAGGTGGTCTTCGCCTACCCCAGCGGCGGCGGATCCTACGAGGTCGCGAACCGCAATCTGGGACCGTCCGCCGGCCTTACCGTGGCCAGCGCCCTGCTCGTCGACTATGTGATGACCGTGGCGGTGTCGGTGGCAGCGGGGGTCGACAACCTCATCTCCGCCGCGCCGTCGCTGAACGAGCATCGAGTGGCGTTGGCGGCGGGCTTCGTGGTCCTGCTGACCGCGATCAATCTGCGCGGGGTCCGCGAGTCGGGCAAAGCGTTCGCTGTACCAACCTACGGTTTCATCGCCGGCGTCGTCGTGCTCATCGTCACCGGGCTGATCCGGGCGGCGTTCGGAAATCCGCCCGTCGCGGAGAGCGCCGCCTACACGATCACTGCCGAACACTCGGGACTCACCGGCCTCGCGCTGATCTTCTTCGCCCTGCGCGCCTTCTCCTCCGGCTGTACGGCGTTGACCGGGGTGGAGGCGATCTCCAACGGTGTGCCTGCGTTCCGCAAACCCAAGAGCGCCAACGCCGCGAAAACTCTCGTCGCAATGGGAGCCACCGCGATCGTGATGTTCTCCGGGGTCACCGCACTCGCCATCATCAGCAAGGTCCGAATCGCGGAGAACACCTGCGACCTCACCGGGTTCGCCGGAGATTGTGCGACCGATCCGCAGCGGACAGTAATTGCTCAGATCGCCGCCGCGGTATTCGGCGGAAGCACCAATGTGGGGTTCTTCTATATTCAGGCAGCCACCGTGCTCATCCTCATCCTGGCTGCGAACACCGCCTACAACGGGTTTCCGCTGCTTGCCTCGATACTGGCCCGCGACCGCTACCTGCCCCGCCAGCTCAATACCCGCGGCGACCGGCTCGCGTTCAGCAACGGCATCATTCTGCTGGCACTCGCGGCCGGCACCCTGATCGTCATCTTCGACGCCTCGGTTACCCACCTGATCCAGCTGTACATCCTCGGGGTGTTCACTTCCTTCACCCTCAGTCAGGCCGGGATGGTCCGGCATTGGAACCGCCTCCTGCGCACCACACCGGACCGCACCGAGCGGCACAGGATCCACCTGCGACGTGCCGTCAACGGAATTGGCTGTGTGCTCACAGGGCTGGTGCTGATCATCGTCACCGTCACGAAGTTCACCCAGGGCGCTTACCTGGTTGTCATCGCGATGCCGATCCTTTTCGCTCTGATGAAGGGCATCCGCCGGCACTACGATCGTGTGTCGGCCGCGCTCGTCCTCGAGGAGGACAGTTTCGATCTGCCGTCCCAGGTGCATGCCATTGTCTTGATCTCGCAACTACACAAACCCGCTGCTCGCGCCCTCGCCTACGCCCGCGCAACTCGGCCCTCGATCATCGAGGCCGTAACCGTGCAGAGCGACGACACGCCCCGCCTACAGAAGGAATGGTCTAAGCACGACCTTCCGGTGCCGCTCAAGGTGCTGGCTTCCCCCTACCGCGAAGTCACCCGCCCGATCATCAACTACATCAAGACGATACGTCGCGACAATCCTCGGAAGGTGATCACCATTTACATTCCCGAATACGTCGTCGGGCACTGGTGGGAAAACCTTCTGCACAATCAGAGCGCACTACGCCTCAAGGGCCGACTGCTGTACACGCCCGGTGTGATGGTCACCAGCATCCCCTGGTTGCTGGACTCCGCCCAACGCATCCGCGACCCGGCACCGCTTCCCGCGCCTGGCGACATCCGCCGCGGCGCTCTCCCCGCGAAGTCATCACCTCCCGACACCCGGAAGTGAGCCATCTTTCTGCCGGTCAGCGTGTTCACCGAAACAGGAGTGGGGTACTCAGGGGAAGTCCCATTCGGATCGATCAGCGACATGAGGATTGTCGCGAAACTTGGTGAATGTCATGAACATCGTTCACAACACCGTTCGGGTGGTCGCCGGAGCCGGTGACGCCGCAACGGCCACTCTCGGTGCGATCGGTGGTGCCGCGATCGGTAGCGTCGTCGGCACTGTCAAAGGGGCCGGGGAGGGGGCAGTCGAGGGCGCTCGTCGCGGCAGCCATTCCACTCCAGCAGCCGTCATGACGATGGGGGCGGTCGCGCTGACCGGCGTGGTGGAGTGGCCTTTCGTTGCGGCGGCCGGTGGTACGGCCCTGTTACTGCACCAACTGAAGCCCGACCAAGGCAAAACGGAGGCGCCGGCGGAGCCCGGCACGGCAGGCGCCACGACTCCGGGAAGCCCGAAAACGGCCACGGAGGCGCCAGCGGCCGGCGGCGCTGCACGAACTGCCACGTCGAGGCGTCAGCGCAGCGCGCTGCCCGCCAGCCACTGATCCCAGGGCACGCTCCAGTCACCGTTCTGCCATTGCTCGAGGGGAGCGCCGCCGGTATTGCGCACCTCGACGATGTCGCCGGGGCGGGAGAAGTCGTAGAACCAGCGGGCGTTCTCGGGGCTGAGGTTCAGGCATCCGTGCGAGACGTTGGTGTTGCCCTGAGCCCAGATGGTGTCCGCGAGTTCGTGGAGGTAGATGCCGTCGGTGCTGATGCGGGTTGCGAAGTTGATCGACTCCTTGTAGCCGAGGCGGGAGTTCACCGGCAGCCCATAGGTCGAGGAATCCATCACCACCGGGTTGGCCTTGTCGATCACGGTGTAGATGCCCGGCTGGGTCCAGAACGTCAGGGTCTGGCCGCCGACGACTTCGCTTCCGCCCATGCCCATCGACGTCGGCATGGTGCGGACCACCTCGCCGTTGTCGGTGACGGTGATCTGCTTGGTGGTGTCGTCGGCCACGGAAATGTGGGCGTCTCCGATGGTGAAAGAGGTGGTCGCGTCCTCCTGACCGAACAGACCCTCGCCGAGAGGTTTCCCGTAGACATTCGCGCGGACGGTGACTTTCGTGCCGGGTTCGTAATAGTTCTGCGGGCGCCAGTGCACATTCTGATCGTCGGCCCAATACCAGGAGCCCGACACCGGTGGCGTCGTTTCGACGCTCAGCGCCCGTTCGGCGGCTGCGCGGTCGGTGATCGGCTCGTCGAAATGAGTGACGATCACGATGCCGACGCCGAAGGTGCCGCCGTCGGTGAGGAGGTTGCCACCGGTCGTCAGGAACGAGGGTTTGGTCTGATTGCCGGGCCGCACGGTAGTAAATGTGCTCGTTCGATCGCTACGGGCACCGTCATCGCTGACCGCGGTAATCACCAGGGTGTAGGTCTTGCCGTAGCCGAGGGGTACGCCCGGCTTCCACGACACGCGGTCCGGGGTGAAGATGCCGTCGATGACCCGGCCCTCGTCGTTGGTCATCGTGACCGACTCCAGAGTGCCACCCGTGGTGTCGACCGACACCGGATCGAGCGGCTTCACCGCGGCCACCCCGTCGGCCGGGACCACGGTGATCTGCGGCCCTGCCGGCGGTTGCCCGGTGGTGGGCGCGGACGGTGCGGAGGTGGAGCCGCAGGCGGTGAGAAACGCGGTGCACAGCACCAGAGTCAGAAGTGCGGCCAGACAGTGGGAACGGTGATTGCGCATGACGGCGGCCCCCTCGATCCGTGTGGGTTGTGCAGACTAAACCTATCTCGCCGCTCTGCCGTGCGTGGTGCAGTTTCCTCCGCGGGATTCTTCTCGGTGCACACTGGTGACATGGCGCGTGTGCACACCGGTGAGTCGGTTCTGTCCCGGGCGGTGCGGATCGTGGAATCGTTCCACTCGGATGATTCCCTGCTGACGGTGTCGGAGATGGCTCGCAGACGTGCGGATCGGGGTGCGGCGGTGGGAGGTGGCATCCGGGGCATCGCCGGTCGCATGCCCCTGCATGCGTCGACGTCGGGCCTGGTTCTCCTCGCGCACTGACCGGCATCGGCATCGGCGGAATTTTAGCCAGTAGCAACGTAATTGCAAGTGAGTACGCCTCGACGCGGTGACGCGGCCTGGCGGTGAGCCTCAACTCGACGGGCTACACCAGCTCGACCCCCGAGCTGCTGGTCGAGGCCGGTATGTCGGCAAACAAGGGCATGACCCACCGCGACCACGGAGGAATCGCTGACCGCGCATTGAGTCAGCGGCGTGGGAGCGGAGTGCCCAACGACATTTTCACGGAGTTTGGGTCGCGGCCCGAGCACGCAGTGGGTATCTTGAGATCAGCCGGACGGTGGCGTCGTCTCCGAGGGGTCGACGTCATCGCTCCTGTGAAAGGTTCGTGAGCTAAGCAGCCAGCTCGACGTTGGTGCATGCACTGATCACGAGAGGTGGGTCGCACGGTGGACAAGTTGACCCCGTTCTACGCCGATGTGCAAGCCCACTACGACCTCTCCGACGAGTTCTTCGCCCTGTTCCTCGATCCCACTCGTACCTACAGCTGTGCGTATTTCGAACGTGACGAGATGAGTCTCGAAGAGGCACAGATCGCCAAAGTCGACCTCGCGTTGGGTAAGTGCGATCTGCGACCGGGTATGACGCTGCTGGACGTGGGGTGTGGCTGGGGGTCCACCATGCTTCGGGCGATCGGCCGGTATCAGGTGAACGTCATCGGGTTGACGTTGAGCCGTAACCAGTTCGAGCACGTGAACGAGGAATTCTCGCGGCTGCCCCTCGGTGATCTCACGGCGGAGGTGCGCCTCGAGGGGTGGGAAGATTTCGACGAGCCGGTAGACCGGATCGTCAGTATCGGTGCTTTCGAACACTTCCGACGTGAACGCTACGACACCTTCTTCCAGCGATGCCGGAAGATACTGCCCGAAGACGGTCGGATGTTGCTGCACACCATCACTCAGATCAACCGCCACCGTATCCGAGAGCTGGGCTTGCCCATCAATCGCGAGGTTCTACTCTTCGGACAGTTCATTCAGCACGAAATCTTCCCGGGGGGTCAACTGCCGGAACCGGAGTGGGTGGTGGCAGGCGCGGAGAAGGCCGGATTTCGTGTGGACCGGATACAGCCGCTGCAGCAGCATTACGCGCGGACGCTCGATTCGTGGGCCACTGCCCTGGCAGAGCACCGCGAGGAGGCGATCACGGCCGCCTCGGAGCAGATCTATGACACCTACATGAAATACCTGAGCGGTTGCGCCAATTACTTCCGCGACGGCTACATCGACGTCATGCAGTTCAGCCTCGCCTTATGACGGCCGAATTGACTGTGAGCGACCAGGTCGAGGCACTGGTCGGGCACACCTATCGAATGCCCGGTTACTACGAGGTGGGGCGTGAGAAGATCCGCGAGTTCGCCGATGCAGTGCACGACGATCACCCGGCGCACCACCTCGAGGAGGGTGCCGCGGAACTCGGCTATCGAACGTTGATCGCGCCGATCACGTTCACGTCGATTCTGGGTTCCATTGTCCAACAGCATCTTTTCACCGAATTCGTGACGGTCTACGACCTGAGTCAGGTTCTGCACACCGACCAGCGCATCGTGGTACACAGACCTGTTCGGGTGGGAGACCAGCTTTACTGCGAGTCGACTCTCGAGTCGTTCCGGGAGTCCCACGGACAGGATGTCCTGGTGTTTCGTAACGAGATCACCGATGGTGGCGGCTGCGCCGTGCAGACATCCTGGACGACGATGATCGCCCGTAGCGGCGGTGTGATCGACGAGGCACTCGCCGGCGTCGTCGCCGATGTAACTCGCCGCCGTGCGCCGCGAAGGCACTGACGTCGGCTCTGACCCGGTCACCGGGGAATGATCAACCCGGACCATAGCGGCCGACGAGTTCACCGCCGATCCGTGCGAGTTCGGATTGCACCGACGATGGGTCCAGAACCTCGACCATGGCACCCCACCCGGCGAGGTTGCGAGCGATGTCCAACGGGGTCGGCGCGGCGAGACGAACGCGGACGCGGCCGTCGTCGAGCTCGGCGTCGGTGTGGCAGTGGCGGCCGAAGTGGTCGCGCAGTATGGGCACGAACCGCGCTTCGATGAGGACGGTGGCCCAGGTGCGTGACCGCTTCTCCTCCATCTGCCCGACGATCTGCTCCCACGCCGTGGCGAGGGCAAAGTCGTCCGGCCGCTCGGCCGGGTGGTCGGTGGGCTCGCTGGCGAGGATGCGGTCGACGCGGAAGGTGCGCTGCCCCTTGTCGGTTCCGGCGAGCAGGTACCACGTGTCATCTTTGTCGACCAGCCCCCACGGGTCGACGAGCCGCTCGGATTGCTGCCTGGTGCTGTTGCTGTACGTCAGTCGTACCTTGCGTCGGCGGATCACGGCATCCTGCAGAAGGTTGACCATCTCGGGTCGGCGGCGGTCCCGCTCACCCCACCGGGCGGGGTCGATCATCGTGGCGCTGGCAGCCGCCTCAGCGTCGGTCCGGAAGGTCTGCGGAAGGGCGCGCACGAGTTTGCGCATCGCGGCTTTCGCCTCGTCCGAGACAGCCGCGGCCGGACCCACCAGCAGAAACAGGGCCTGCGCCTCGGTTGCCGAGAGGCCGCTCAGATCGGTGCGCGCGCCACCGACGAGTGACCAACCACCTCCGCGGCCGGGTTGGGGATAGACCGGGATGCCCGCCACCGACAAGGCCTCGAGGTCGCGACGGGCAGTGGCGACGGACACTTCGAGTTCCTCGGCGAGCTCGGCGGCGGTCAGGCGGCCACGCGACTGCATGAGTAGGAGGGTGGCCACGAGGCGGTCTGCGCGCATAGGTGAAGTCTCCTCCAGAAAGTGCTCACTTGGTGAGCACTTTGGGACGCAAGATGGTTCTTGTCACTCACCGATGGAAGGAACCACACATGTTGCGAGGACTCACCACCGTCAACTTCTTCGCGGACGACCTCTCGGCTGCCCGGGACTGGTACACCGGACTGCTGGGCATCGAGCCGTACTTCGTGCGCGAGGTGCAGGGAGCGCCGGCCTACATCGAATTCCGGATCGGCGACTATCAGCACGAGTTGGGCATCATCGACCGTCGATTCGCGGCGGAGAGCCAGACAGGTGAGGCAGGGGCGGGAATCACCTACTGGGCGGTGGACGACGTCGAGGCCGCCTTCGAACGGTTGCTGTCCCTGGGCGCCGTCGTGCATGCCAAGCCGGTCGAGCACGGACCCGGATTCGTCACCGCTTCCGTCGTCGACCCGTTCGGCAACGTTCTCGGCGTGATGTACAACCAGCACTACCTCGACGTCCTCGGATCCCGGACGGGATCCTGAGGTGAGCACCGTGTCCGCGAGTACGTCCACCGAATGGCGGGACTGGCTCGCACAGAACTGTCAGTCCGAGAGAGAAGTGTGGCTCGTCCTTCACCACAAGGACAGTGGCACCGCGAGCGTGCGCTACGCGGAGGCGATCGAGCAGGCGCTGTGCTTCGGCTGGATCGACGGTGTGCACCGCAAACACGATGCGCACAGTTCGCGGCTGCGATTCACTCCGCGCACGGAGCGGAGTTCCTGGAGCCGGGTGAATCGTGAGCGTGCGGCGAGGATGATCGAGCTCGGTCTGATGACCGAGCAGGGTCAGGCGATGATCGACCTGGCCATGGCCAAGGGAACGTGGCAGGTGCTGCCCGACGATGAGAGTATTCCGGAGGACCTGCGCACGTTGCTCGATCGAAATGATGCCGCACGCAACAACTTCGAAGCATTTCCGCCGTCGTCGCGGCGGCTGATCCTGGAGTGGATCGCGAAGGCGAAGAGGCCGGACACCCGGCAGCGTCGGATCGAGCGAACGGTCGCGCTCGCCGAGGTGAACGTCCGCGCCAACCATCCGGGAATACGGTGACCGTGCCGCTCGGCGAGGATCGGCGGAATCCCTGGAGCTGGCTGGTGTCCGAGGGCAGCATGCTTCTTACCTGCGCCTTCCGCTGCCTGCCAGGGCAAAATGAGGAACATGAGCATTGCGAGGCGGTTGGACGCCCTTCAGCGTCGTCACCCGGCGCTGGGATTCCCGATCGCCGTGCTGTACAAGTTCCTCGACGATCAGGGCGTCTATCTCGCCGCATTGATCGCGTACTACGGCTTCATCTCCCTTTTCCCGTTGTTGCTCCTGCTGTCCACGGTTCTCGGTTTCGTTCTCGCCGGCAATCCGGGCTTGCAGCAGGACATCATCGACTCGGCGCTGCGCCAGTTCCCGGCGATCGGGACCGATCTCGCGACCCAGGACCGGATCGGTGGTGGGTGGGCCGGTCTGGTGATCGGTGTGGTCGGTGCCCTGTACGGAGGTCTCGGCGTCGCGTTGGCGTGCCAGAACGCGATGAACACCGCATGGTCGGTGCCGCGCCATCAACGGCCCGACCCGATCCGCGCCCGCGGTCAGGGTTTGCTGCTCCTCGGCACGATCGGTCTGGCTGTCCTCGGCACCGCCGCGATCTCCGGCATCGGTGCCGCAGCACATCTCGACGGACCCCTCAGCGTGCTTCTGATCGTCGCCACGCTGATCTTGAATTCCGGGATTTTCATCCTCGCCTTCCGGCTCACCACTGCACGGCCGTTGTCCAACGCAGATGTAATTCCCGGGGCGGTGGCCGCGGCCGTGCTGTGGCAGATGCTGCAAACGTTCGGTGCCTTCTATGTCAGCAGCGTGGTACGCACCGCCTCGGTCACGAACGGTGTGTTCGCCATCGTTCTGGGACTGTTGGCCTTTCTGTTCCTCGCCGGGGTCACGGTTGTGCTGTGCGTCGAGATCAATGTGGTGAGGGTGGACAATCTGCATCCGCGCGCCCTGCTCGCACCGTTCACCGACAAGGTTGATCTCATCGAAGGGGACAAGCGCACCTTCAGCGACCAGGCGCAGGCGCAGCGGGCCGTCGCCCACGAAGACATTCAGGTCACGTTCGACGACAGACGCGCCGACCGCAGCTGACGAGGTGAGAAGTAGAAACAATGACAGGTGACGATCCCTTCACAGGCCGGCGCCCCACCAGTCACGAACGGCTGACGGGGCTGCCCTGGGATGCGTCGTACCGCGACGGCCCTGCGCCGTGGGATATCGGCCGGGCGCAGCCGGCGATAGTGCGTATCGCATCCGTTGGCGGATTCACCGGAGCGGTGCTCGATGTGGGCTGCGGGAGCGGCGAGAACGCACTGCACCTCGCATCACTCGGATTGTCGGTTCTGGGGGTGGACGTGGCCGAGACGGCCCTGGCGCTCGCCCGAGAAAAAGCCGACGAACGCAGACTCGCGGTCGACTTCGCTGCGGTGGACGCGTTCGAACTGGGACGTGTGGGGCGCATGTTCGAGACGGTGCTCGACTGCGGACTGTTCCACACCTTCGACGACAGTGAGCGGCCCGGATACGTGGCGAGTCTGGCGTCGGTGACCGAGCATCAGGGAACCCTGTATGTGTTGTGCTTCAGCGATGATGGTCCGGAAACCGGCCCGCACCCCGTCAGTCGCGAAGAGCTGACAGCGGCCTTCGACTCCGGGACCGGATGGAATATCGACACCATCGAGCCGGACCGGATACTGACAAGATTCCACCACGACGACGGCGCACCGGCGTGGCTCGCGACTATCACGCGGATCTAGACCGTCGGACCGGTCGGCTCTGGTGAGCGCTTCGTCCGCGAGCGACCGCGGCTGCGTGAGACGATGGACGAGTCGACATCCGGACGCCGGACGACGCTGACGGAGGCCTTGGCTATGGACGACGCGGCGGACACCGGGAGCCCGCGGGTGGTGGTCGAGACCGAGCACGCCCGCGTGAGCTACGACGCGGGGAAAACCGTTCGCATCGGCCGTGACCCGCAGATGGAAGTTACGGTGATCGATCCGGCGGTGTCACGGGAGCATGCGCGCCTGAGCTGGGACGACGGCTGGCAACTCGTCGACGCGGGCAGCAAGAACGGGTTCTTCGTCGACGGTAAGCGCAGGGATAGGCTCCGCGTCTCCGATCCCGTCACCGTCCGCCTCGGCAACGCGTCCGACGGACCCGTGGTGCGCATCTTCGTCGAGGATCCGGAGGCGACGCAGCAGGCGGTCGGCCCGCGATGGAACGAGTCGACGGTCGAAGTCGGGGCCCCGCGTGACGACGCGGTCCCGACCCGTCCTCAGGATCAATTGGTACCCGCCGGATCCGTCACGGTGGGTCGAGCGCCGGACAGTGACCTGGTCGTCCGCGACGTACTCGCCTCACGCAGGCACGCCGTCCTCCATACCCGGAAATCCGGACTGGAGATCGAGGACCTCGGGAGCGTCAACGGAACGTTCGTCGGTGGTGCCCGGGTAACCCGCGCCCGGCTGAACGACGGTGACGTCGTCACGATCGGCAACACCGATTTCAGCGTGGAGGGCGATCGGCTCGTTCCTCGGCGAACGACGGCACCGGCCGTGAGCGGACTGCACGTGCACGGCGTGGGACTCACCATCGAGGGCGGGCGTCGACTGCTCGAAGAAGTGGATCTCATTGCAGGGCGGGGCACGCTCACCGCGGTGATCGGCCCGTCGGGTGCGGGCAAGACCACGATGGCCACCATTCTCTCCGGCTCACTGACCCCGACCGAAGGCGTGGTCGACTTCGAGGGCCGAAGCGTCCACGCCAACTACCAAGTCCTGCGGTCCCGCATCGGGTTGGTCCCGCAGGACGACGTCGTGCACCGGCAATTGACGATTCGGCAGGCGCTGGGTTACGCCGCCGAGCTGCGGCTGCCACCGGACACGACGCGGGCGGACCGCGAGGACGTGATCGCGTCGGTACTGGCCGAGCTGCAACTCACCGAGCACGCGGACACGCGGGTCGATCACCTGTCGGGCGGTCAGCGTAAACGCGCATCCGTCGCGCTGGAGTTGCTCACCGGGCCGTCCCTCCTCATCCTCGACGAACCGACCTCGGGCCTCGACCCGGCGCTGGACCGGCAGATCATGGGCACGTTGCGCCGCCTCGCCGACTCGGGCCGCGTCGTCGTAATCGTCACGCATTCGCTCTCGTACCTCGAGATGTGCGACCAGGTTCTCCTCCTCGCACCGGGCGGGAAGACCGCCTACGTGGGTCCACCGGACGAGATCGGTTCGATGCTGGGCAGCTCCGACTGGGCCGATGTCTTCGCCCGGGTCGCGGCCGAGCCCGACAAGGTGTTCGCCGAGTACCGCGCCCGCCGCACCTCGGTCGAGGTGGGTCCACCGCCGCCGCCCGGACCGTTGGGGAGCCCCGCGCACACCTCGAGGTGGAGGCAGTGGAGCACCGTGTCGCGAAGGCAGATTCGGCTGATCCGCGCCGACAGGGGATACCTGATCTTCCTGTCCTTCCTGCCCTTCGTCCTCGGCGGGTTGTCCGTGCTCGTGCCCGGCGACACCGGATTCGGTCCGGCGCCACCCGAGTCGAGCGAGTTGAACCAAATCCTGGTCGTTCTGATTCTCGGCGCGACTTTCATGGGTTGCTCGCTGACCATCCGCGACCTCGTCGGTGAGCGCTTGATCTACCACCGGGAACGCGCCGCCGGACTGCTCCCATCCGCATACCTGACGGCGAAGATCGTGGTGTTCTGCGCCGCGGGGGTCGTGCAGTCGGTGGTGATGGTGACGGTGGTCTTCGTCGGCAAAGGGCTGCCGGGTCCGGGGACGGTCATCCCCTCGGGCGCCCTCGAACTGATCGTGGACATCGCCGTCACTACCTGCGCCTGCGTGGTGCTCGGTATGGCGTTGTCGTCGGTGGCGCGCTCGAACGAGCAGGTGATGCCCATGCTCGTCATCGCGATCATGGTGCAGCTGGTGATGTGCGGCGGCATGATCACCATCACCGGCCGCGCCGTGCTCGACCAGTTGTCGTGGCTGTTCCCGTCCCGCTGGGGCTTCGCCGCCGCCGCCTCGACGGCGGATCTGCGCACGAACTCGCCTGGCACGGAAGACGACCCGCTCTGGCAACACGTCCCGTCGTGGTGGTTGTTCAGCATCGGCATGCTGGTGGTCATCGGTGTCGTCCTCGCAGTCGTCGCCTACAGCAGGCTTCGCCTCCGCCGCCCACGTCGCCGAGCACCGGAGGTCCCGGCAACCGGGTAGTCGGCAACCGCACGCTGCACTGTCACACTTGGTCCATGGTGGCGCTGTATCCAGCTGTCGAACCCTACGACTCCGGGTTCCTGGAGGTCTCCGACGGTCAGGTCCTGTACTGGGAGACGGTCGGCGAGCCTGCCGGCACTCCGGCGGTCTATCTGCACGGCGGCCCCGGCTCTGGTTGCACACTCGGAATGCGCCGGCTCTTCGACCCCAATGCTTTTCGGGCGGTGCTGTTCGACCAACGGGGATGCGGCCGTAGCCGGCCACTGGCGGATGATCCGGGCGTCGACCTCTCGACGAACACGACGGCGCACCTGATCGAAGACATCGAACGACTGCGGGAATACCTCCGAATCGACAGATGGGTCGTGGCGGGTGCGTCGTGGGGGTCACGCTCGGGTTGGCCTACGCGCAGTGTCATCCCGATCGTGTGATCGGCATGGCGTTGGGTGCAATCACCACGGGCACCCGCGAAGAGGTCGAGTGGATCACCCGCGACATGCGGAGGGTGTTCCCGCGCGAGTGGGAACGGTTCGTCGAACCCGTGCCGGACGGCGAACGCGGAGGCAACCTTGCGGCCGCATACGCACGCCTGCTCGCTCATCCCGACCCAGCCGTTCGCGAGAACGCCGCACTGCGGTGGTGTGAGTGGGAGGACACCCACGTTTCCCTGGCGCCGGGGTGGGCACCGAACCCCAGATACCACGACCCTGCGTTCCGTATGGTGTTCGCACGCTTGGTCACCCACTATTGGGGTCGAGATCATTTCCTCGCAGACGATCAGCTACGCGACGGAATGGACCGGTTGACGGGCATCCCCGCGGTACTCGTCCACGGCCGACACGACGTATCCGGTCCGCTGGACACGGCGTGGGAGCTCTCTCGCCTCTGGAAGAGCAGTCGACTCGTCGTCGTCGACGATGCCGGCCACGGTGGTGGCAGCTTCACCGACCAACTCATCGCTGCCATCGACTCATTCGGTTGACGTGGTTGACACCGTATGACCTTTTCCGGGTCTTCGGCTCGACGTACGAATGTCGCAGTAGCCCAGAAACTCTGGGCTACTGCTGACATTCAGCGCGCTCCCGCTGTGGGCGAGACGGGTGGTGTCAGGCCTGGAGGCCGGCTTCGATCTCGAGGCTGATGGTGATCTTGTCGCCGACGACGGCTCCGCCGCCTTCGAGAGGCATGTCGATGCTGATGCCGAAGTCTTTGCGGTTGAGGACGGTGGTGGCTTCGAAGCCGGCGACCGGGCCGTTGCCCATGCCGGGGTTGACGCCGTTGAATTCGAGCGCGAGCTCGACGGGGCGGGTGACGCCGCGGAGGGTGAAGTTGCCGTCGACCACGTAGTCGTCGCCCTTGGCGCGGATGCCGGTGGAGGTGAAGGTGGCGGTGGGGAACTGCTCGGCGTCGAAGAAGTCGGCCGACTTGATGTGGGCGTCGCGGTCGGCGTTCTTGGTGTCGATCGAGCCGACCTGGATCTCGGCGGTGACGGAGGCGGTGCCGTCCTCGGCGACGGTGATGGCGCCGGTGAAGTCGTTGAACGTGCCGCGGACCTTGCTGACCATCAGGTGGCGGACGGAGAAGCCGACGGTGGAGTGGACGGGGTCGATGGCCCAGGTTCCTGCGGTGAGGCCGGGCAGCGTGGTGATGGCGGTGGTCATGGTGAACTCCTCGAGAGTGGTCTACCGGGGTGGTGAAGAATCTGAAGTAATTGAACTTGCAACTACAACGATAGGGGGATGTCGTTGCGATGTCAACTAAAATGAAAAACTACCGGGTCGACGAGCGAATGAACTCGAGGATCTCGGACGTCACCGGGTCGGTGATGTCCTCGAAGTCGTCGTGCTTCTTCAGATAGGCGGCCACCAGTGGGCAGACCGCGACGATACGCAATCCCGAGCGGCGCACATCGTCGAGTGCATGGCGGATCAGGATGGAGCTGAGGCCGTGGCCGGAGAATGCGTCGTCGATTTCCGTGTGGAAGAAGACGCGGCGACCGTCGTGGTCGCGGTATGCGGTGAACCCCACCCGTTGTCCCGAGACGCCGAGCTCGTAGCGGTGCCGATCGGGCACGTGCGTGACCGTGGTGTCGAGTGCGGGAGAGGTGTTGTCGGAGTGCGTCATTGATCGTCCTTCTTGCTCGGTGACACTGCGAGTGGGCGGAATCGGGTGGGCCGAATTTCGGGTGGGTGGAATTGCCGTTCAGGTGTTCTCGAGCATATGGGCGCGCATCTCGCTGTAGTCGTGGCCGAGGATCGCGACGTCCCGCGGGCTGAGCAGGTCGAACATGTTCCGGCGAACCTCGGCCACATGTCCAGGGCTTGCGGCGGCGAGCTTGTCGGCGCCGGCATCCGTCAACTCGGCCATCATTCCGCGTTTGTCGTGCTTGCACTCCACGCGGCGTACCCAGCCGGCATCGACGAGCCTGCTGATTGCCCGCGTCACCCCGCTGCGAGTCGTGGTGACGGCCTCTGCCAGTTCGCTCATCCGCAGTCGCCGCTCGGGGGCCTCCGAGAGGACGACGAGCAGTTCGAAATCGGTGAACGAGATGCCCGCATCACGGTTGAGTTGCCGATCGAGCGCTTGCAGCAGCAGGCGAGTGGCGTCGAGATAGGCACGCCACGTGTGTTGTTCCTGCGCGCTGAGCCACCGAGTTGTCTTCACATATCAACAATACCTCAAGTAGTTGACAGCGCAACTACTTGAGGTATTCTTCAAACTAGTTGAAGACGCAATCACCCCGATTGGCCCGAAAGCTGACCGGCGTCCTCCTCGCCACCTCGCGAAAGGAATCACGGCTATGAACACCACGCCCGAGCAGAAGAGTTCCGAGGGGTTCGCGGTGCAGCGCGACCGAATCCGTGCCGAGCACCTGAAGCCGGCCGCGTCGCGACCCGCGTCGTCGGCCCGCGGTCTCCATCACACCGCATTGATCAGCGGGGACGTCGAGCGCACGGTGCGGTTTTATCAGGATGTGCTGGAGTTTCCGCTCACGGAGCTGATCGAGAATCGGGACTACTCCGGGTCGTCGCACTTCTTCTTCGACATCGGAAACGGCAACCTGCTGGCGTTCTTCGACTTCCCCGGACTCGACATCGGCCCCTATCAGGAGGTTCTCGGCGGCCTGCATCATGTCGCGATCAGCGTCGAACCCGAACGGTGGGAACACCTGCGCCGCAAGCTGACGGACGCCGGCGTCGAGCTGATCGAGCACAGCGAGGTGTCGCTGTACTTCCGCGACCCTGACGGGGCCCGCCTCGAACTCATCGCCGACCCACTCGGGGAAATGTACGGGTCACACGTTCTCTGATCGAGAGCGCCACAACCACCATTCCGACATCTCGAAAGGTGCTCCGTATGACCACTTCCGTAACTCGTCCCCCATTGGACGTCCGCCGGGCCGACGACCGCTTCAAGACCCAGGCCGGCTGGCTCGATTCCAAGCATTCGTTCTCGTTCAGCCGCCACTACGACCCCGCCAATACCCACCACGGGGTGCTGATGGTCAACAACGACGACATCGTCGTTCCCGGGATGGGCTTCGACACCCACCCACACCAGGACATGGAGATCGTCACCTGGGTGCTGCAGGGTTCGCTGGTACATCAGGATTCGATGGGGCATTCCGGGGTCATCTACCCAGGCCTGGCTCAGCGGATGAGCGCGGGCACCGGCATCTTGCACTCCGAGAAGAACGACTCCTGGCGTCTGGACGGTGTCACCGGTGCCCATGCCGACCAGCACAGCGACCCGGTGCACTTCATCCAGATGTGGGTCGTTCCCGACGAAGCCGGTATCACGCCCGGTTACGAACAACTCGAGATCGACCACGAATTGCTGGCCGGGGGACTGGTGCCGGTCGCGTCGGGCATGCCCGCGTACGCCGACCACTCGGCGATACGGATCAAGAACAAGTACGCCGCAATGCACGTTGCGCGCATGCAACCCGGTCAGGCGCCGATCGCCCTGCCCGATGCGCCGTTCCTCCATGTGTTCGTGGCGCGCGGTGAAGCATCGCTGGAGGGCGTCGGGGTGCTCGACGAAGGCGACGCCGTTCGGGTCAGCGGCGGTGGAGGTCAGCAACTGACTACCGAAACCGGTGCCGAGGTCATCGTGTGGGAGATGCACGCCGAGATCGCCGGGTAGTCGGTCGGGTTCCGAGGCGTCCGACACCCGTCGGGCGCTCCCTCGCCAACTTCCTCCAGCTGTTGGGTGACCTGGGCCACATTCGGATTCATGCTGGGTGCATGACATCATTTCCCACGCTCGACCCCGAACTCGCGGCCGCGGTCACCATGCTCCCGAATCTCGATTTCTCCGACCTGCCCTCCGCACGGGCAACATTCGACTCCCTGGTCGGCTCCCTGTTGGCTGATCTATCGTTCGACGGAGTCCGTGTTCAGGAGTTGTCGGTCCCAGGCCTCGGCGACGATCCGGACGTCGGTGTCCGGTTCTTCACGCCGGAGAACGCGGAGGGACCGCTGCCGGTTCTTCTATGGATCCACGGGGGCGGGTTCGCCATCGGAACAGCGGCCTCCAGCGACCCCTTCTGCGTCGAGGTGGTGCGGGAACTCGGGTGCGCCGTCGCAAGCGTCGAATACCGGTTAGCTCCGGAAACGCCCTTTCCGGGTCCGCTCGACGACTGCTACGCGGCCTTGACTCACCTCCACGCCCACGCGGACGACTGGGGAATCGATGCCTCCCGCATCGCGGTCGGTGGTCAGAGCGCGGGCGGTGGGCTCGCCGCCGGAACCGTCCTGAGGGCGCGCGACGAGGCCGTCGTCCCGGTCGCATTCCAGCTCCTCGACATTCCCGAGCTCGACGACCGGCTGACCACCGCCTCGATGACGACCTTCGTGGACACTCCGTTGTGGCACCGCCCCAATGCGATCCTGTCGTGGCAGTACTACCTCGGGACGTCCTACACGGGACCGGAAGATCCGAATGTGTCGATCTACGCGGCACCGGCCCGCGCAACCGATCTTCGTGGCTTGCCCCCGACCTATCTCTGCACCATGGAATTGGACCCGCTGCGTGACGAGGGGATCGACTACGCCCTCGGCCTGCTCAGGGCCGGTATCAGCGTGGAGCTGCATTCGTTCCCCGGCACCTTCCACGGGTCCGGATTGCTGGCGACGGCAGAGGTCAGCAAACGCGCGATGGCGGAGGCGCTCGACGCGCTGCGGAGAGGCTTGCGTGTGGTGTCACCAGCCTCGTAGCGTTGCTGGATGCAGGGACTGATGTACCGGCTCGCCGAGCTCGATGCGGACTCGGCGGGCCTGGTACGAGTGATCGACTATTTCGACGCGCTGGTCCGCCACGGCGCGGACACCGCTTCGATGCTCCGGGCGAGTGCCGCGCTGGCCGATTGCGTCGTCGGCATCGACATCTCGGGGTGGTCCGGTAGTTCCGAGCCACGCCGCTGTGATCCTCGCGGGCGGTGGTCTCCGCAGCCCCGGCTGGCGCCCAGTGCATCGAAGGACGTCGTGGTCGACGATGTGGTGGTCGGGTCTGTCTGGATAGAGAGGTCGGGTGCGAGTCTCCCGCTCGACGACATGCTCGTCGACCGGATGGCTTTGACCGCGGCGATCATCCTGCAACCGCGCCGTGTGCTCACCGACGCCGAGCACACACGCAATCTTCTCTTTCCGATGGACGAGCTGGCGGTGCTCACCTCGTGCGCTGCGCTGCGGATGGAACCGTCGACTCCCGTCCGTGTGCTCGTGTACACGGCCGGTGGCGGCGCGCGCCTACCGCTGCCCGGTAAGCTCGCACCCGGCCGCTCCACGGAGATCGAGGTGGACGGCGACTCGCTGATGCTGGTTGCGGAGTCATTCGTGCCGACAACGGAATTCGCCGACGTGGCCCGTTCCCGATCCGTGCAGGTGGGTCTCTCACTGGCGGCCCCGGCGTCGGACGCGAACACGCTCGTCGGTACAGCGAAATTCGCCCGTAGTCAGGCCTCGGGACCCGAACCGATCGGAAACGCGGACGACCTCGGCGCCCTCAACCTGCTGGTGGTGGGGCAGAGCCTCGCACACGCCGCGATTCCCGATCTTGTTCACGCTTCCGGACTGCGCGACTCCGAACAGGGGTCGGAGTTGCTGGCGACACTGCGGGTGTATCTACGGTCGGGAACGCTGCGGGCCGCGGCGGAGAGCATGCATCTGCATCACAGCAGCGTTGCGCACCGGCTGACCAAGCTGTCCCGGCACCTGGGTTTCGCTGTCGACGCGATCGAGAATCGGGCTCGTGCGACGGCACTGATGATGGTGATCGACAACCGGTGACGGTGCGCCTCGACTCGCCGTTGATCACCGCATTCACCCGGGTAGCACGTTCCCGTTAATCCGTAGCGACCACCTGCATGGCGAGATGAGTCGAACTTGGGCCATGATTCTGGGACGGAATGGATGGGTCCGGGAAACCGGCGGTGGACGAAAGGTCCATGGATTGTGACTGCCTCGGGTGAAGCTTCCTGGTCTGCGGAACGGTTGTTCGCAGGGCCCGGTGAGACGCGGGAACGGCTTCGCCGCCACGACTGGGCAGCCACGCCGCTGGGACCGGTCGAGACCTGGTCCGTGGAGCTGAGGGCTGCGGTCCGCACGGTATTGCCGTCGGCAGTGCCGATGCTGCTGTGGTGGGGCCCCGACCTGGTGCAAATCTTCAACGACGCCTACACGCCGGTACTGGGTGAGAAGTATCCGGCCGCGGTCGGCGAGCCGGGTGCGCAGTGCTGGGCGGAGGTGTGGGACGAGCTGGGACCGCTCGCCGAGCAGGCACTCGCGGGCGGTGAAGCGACGTACATGGAGAACCAGCAGTTGTTCCTGCGACGTCACGGCTACCTGGAGGAGACGTATTGGACGTTCTCCTACAGCCCGGTGCACGACGAAGGCGGGAACGTGGCGGGTGTCTTCGTCGCGACGACGGATGTGACGACTCGTGTGCTCGGAGAACGCCGATTGGAGACGCTCCGTCGACTGGGCATGGTCTCGACCGCCGAGGGAGACGACCCGATCGCGGATTCGTGCCAGGCGGTCATGGAGGTCCTGGCCGACAGCAGCGACGATGTGCCGGTGGCAGTGATGTATCTGCGGGAGGACATCGCTGGAGCAGCTGGAAACGGAGCGCCGCACGATCTGGTCCTGGTCGGTGCCGTGGGAACGGACCGGGGCACGGAGCTCGCACCGCGGCGCATCGCTGCGGGCGAGGGCATTCACCCGGCCGACGCGCGGGTGTATCCGCTGGTGGTGACCGGAGACTCCGAGCCGGTGGGTCTGTTGGTTCTCGGCATCAGCGCGTGCCGCGCATTCGACGACGCCTATCGCAGCTTCTTCGAATTGGTGGCCGCGAAGGTGTCGACGTTGACGTCGGACGCTCTGGCCTTCGAGTTCGAACGAGACCGCGCCGCAGCCCTCGCTGAACTCGACACCGCGAAAACGCGATTCTTCCAGAACATCAGCCACGAGTTCCGTACACCGCTGACGTTGCTCCTCGGGCCGCTGCAAACATTGGGCGAAGAGAACGGTGTGGTGTCGATCGAGGAACGGCGCGATGCGATCGCCGTCGCCTATCGGGCGGCGCAGCGGCTTCAGCGACTTGTCGACGGCTTGCTGGACCTCTCCACCGCCGCCGGCGGCACACTCGAGCAGAAACCGGAATCGACCGACATCGGCAGGTTGACCGCCGACTGTGTGAGCATGTTTGCCTCCGCAGCCGAGGACGCGGGGCTTCTCCTCCGAACCGACATCGACGAAGGTGTGGGACTGGTCGACGTCGACCAGGAAATGTGGGTGAAGGTCGTCCTCAACCTGGTGTCGAACGCCCTCAAATACAACACCGACAGCGGCTCTGCCGACGTGTCACTTCGGCAGGAAGACAACCATCTGATCTTGCGCGTGGCCGATACCGGCGTCGGAATTCCGGCCGACGAGCAGGACCGGGTGTTCGAACGTTTCCATCGGGTCGAGGGGGCAGCGCCCAACAGTGGCGGCGGTGTGGGCATCGGTCTTTCCCTCGTCGCGGATCTCGCCGAGGCGCTCGGCGGATCCGTCGTCCTCGACAGCACGCTGGGACGGGGAAGCACCTTCACGGTTCGCGTGCCGCGCGTGGCGGCGCCGGCGGCTGTTCCCACCAACCCGGCACGAGTGGACGCCACTGCATACTTCAGCGAGATAGTGCAGCGGGAGCCGGTCCCGCCCTCCCCGGTGCCTGTGGCAGCGGACGACGATGCGCCGCGGTACCGCATTCTGCTGCTCGAAGACCACAGCGATCTCCGGGCCTACCTGACCCGACTGCTCGCGGGGCAAGGCTGGGACGTCGACGCCGTGCCGGACGCGGATACCGCTTGGCGTCGTCTGGCGGATCGGCGACCGCATCTGGTTCTCAGCGATGTGATGATGCCCGGTCGTGACGGAATCACCTTCCTGAAGGAACTCCGTGCGGACGAGTCGACGGCGCGGCTGCCCGTCGTTCTCCTCACTGCTCGCGCGGGCACCGAGTCGGCAGTCGACGGTTTGAGTCAGGGCGCCGACGACTACATCGTCAAACCCTTTCAACCGGCCGAACTGGTGGCGCGAATCCGTGTCCACCTGGAATTGTCCTGGTTCCGGGAGACACTCATCGCGGACGGTGAACGCGAGACCGATCAGCTGCGCACCGCACTGGACACCCGCACCACGCTGAGTCAAGCGGTAGGCCTGACGATGGCGGCGTTCCAGTGCGACGCGGACACGGCCTTCGAGAAGCTGGTCACGTATTCGCAGCACCGCAACGTGAAACTGCGGGAAATCGCGTCGGACATCGTCGACAACTTCACGGCCGAGTCCGCCGGCCGGGCCGCGAACTAGCCTTCGGCTACCTGTTGGGCGGTGGCGTACGCGAGTTGCAGGAAGTCCGCGCCGGCCAGAGCCGCCATCGCATCGGCCACCATGCGTGTCGCCCGGGGTGCGAAGACGTGCCCGATGGTGAAACCGGTGATCACCCAGACATCGAAGCAGAACGGGCAGGTCAGCAGTTCGCCGATGCTGTGCTTGACACCGTCGGAGGCCTGCGGCTTCTCCATCACCTCGCCGGGCCCCCCGTCCCCGGCCCGCTCGGTGAACGGTGCGCGGAGCGGCGTGGTGACGGCGTCCTTGGTCACCGTGCGGGAAAGTTTGTGCGCCGCAAACGCAGTGATGACGAGTTCTCGCACGGTCATGGCCCGCGGGAGCTGCCGGTTGGTGAGAGCGCCGAGCACCGTGACCACGGCGACGACGAAGGTGTACGCCGCCATCGTCGCCGCGTAGCCGTTCAGGGAGCGTTCGCGCCCGGTCGAACTCTGTTCGCGCTCGCCTGTTGTCGCACTCCGTTCGCGTTCCGGCGCCTGTGCCACGTTCATCCACTTTCCCCTTGTTCGCTGTGCCGAGTGCGTTGTCAATCCACGATGGGAAAGAGCGAGTCGCCGTCCTCGGGAGTGCCGTCGACCTGACCTTTGTCGACCCGTGAATCTTCGACGATCACGCCGTCGACGACCTCCGCGGACTTTCTGCCCTCGCCCGAAATCTCGACGTCGTCGTCGAGGACTCGGTCGACGTCCTCCTCGGTCAGGGAGTCGTCCGGTGCGGCGGCCACGGGAATGTCCGGCGGCACCTCGACCTCGACGTCGGGCTCTTCCTCGGACAATTTCTCGTCGAGCGTCTCGCCTTCACGCTCTTCGCGTGGTGTCATGCCGAACTTGTCGGCCTCACTCCAGTGCTCCGGCGGGTCGACGACGTCGTCGCCGTCGTTGTTCCGCACGTCGTCGGGGTCGAGGCTTTCGGCTGGGTTGAGGGTGTCACCAGGACCATCTTCGATACTCATAGTTGTTGCGTGCCCGATCGAGTAGTCACCGAAACATTGGCTGTCACGGCCGGAAGACGGCCCGAACACACCCTTCCTGCTTGCTCTTGAACACCTGGTATCCGCGCACTGCCTCCTCGAGGGACATGTCGTGGGTGATCAGATATGAGGGATCGAGATCGCCCTGCTGGATGTAATCGAACATCCGCGACATGTACCGCTGACCGTGTTGCTGTGCCGTCCGGATCGTCAGACTCTTGTTGGTCACCACACCCATCGGGAACTTGTCCGTCAGTCCGTAGATGCCCAGGACAGACACGATGCCGCCTTTACGGCAGGCGAGGATCGCTTCGCGCAACGGGGTGGCCCGGTCGGATTCGAGCCTCAGCAGTTGTTTGGCGCGGTCGTAGAGTTGCTGCAGCCCGGTGCCGTGCCCTTCCATGCCGACAGCGTCGATGCACGCGTCCGGGCCCCGCCCGCCGGTGGTTTCGCGTAGCGCCTCCTGCACGCTGTCGACGGACGTGTAGTCGATGGTTTCCGCACCGAACTCCCGACGTGCCAACGCAAGTCGCTCAGGATAACGATCGATGACGAGGACCCGTTCCGCGCCGAGGAGACGGGCAGTGTGTGCGGCCATCAGCCCGACGCCCCCGCTGCCCCACACTGCGATCGTGTCGCCGGGCGAGATGTCGCAGAAATCCGCGCCCATGAGGCCGGTGGGGACGGCGTCGGAGAGGAACAGGGCTTGCTCGTCGGTGATGCCGTCGGGGATGGTGAAGCAGTTGACGTCGCCGAACGGCACGCGGATGTACTGTGCGTGGGAGCCCTGATATCCGCCGAACGGGTGGGTATACCCGTAGATGCCGCCCGTGGGGTAGCCGAAGACCGCTTGCTGCAGTTCGGCATTCGGATTCGTCGTGTCGCAGACCGAGTACAAGTCGTGGTCGCAGTACCAGCACGAGTTGCATCCGATGAACGACGGAACGACCACGCGGTCACCCACCCTGGTGTCGGTCACTTCGGGACCCACGTCCACCACTTCACCCATGAACTCGTGACCGAACACGTCACCTTCCCGCATGCCCGGCAGGTATCCGTCGATGAAATGAAGGTCGGAACCGCAGGTAGTGGTCAGCCGTACCTGCACGATGACATCATGTGGATTGACGAGTTCGGGGTCGTCGACGGTCTCGACTCTCAGGTCGTTGACGCCGTTCCAACACAGTGCACGCATGGGTTCTCCTCGTTCAACGAGCGGCGTGACGCGCGCTCGGATTGTGCCTGAGAGTGGGCAGTTCGCCGGTCTGCAAGAGCGCGCGGGCACGGTAGAGAGCCTTGAATGTCGCCGCGCCGGTAAGGATGTCGGGCACCGGCGTCTTCGCCCGGATCGTCACCTCGGTGCCGAGATCGTGCGGTGCGTCGCGAAACGTGAGCTCGACCTCTGGTGGATCGGCCGTGGAGCTCTGGGCCGTGGAGTCCTCACCCGTCTCGCCGACGAACCGCAGACTGCCGTCTTCTTCCACCAGCGTGGTATTCCAGGTGGTGGGCTCGTCGGCGCCGGGATTCAGTGTCCACTCGTAGCTACCGGGTTCGGTCGACCGGACCTCGGCGACATCGCCGAGCACCTCGGACAATTTCCCGGGGTCACGCCAGAACTGTTCCACCTCCGAGCGGGGCCTGCTGATCGTCAACGTCTGACTGTTTCCGCTGCCGGCGGTGGAGTCGACCAGCTTCCCGACCAAGTCGGTCAGCTGTTCTCTCGCCTTGTCGATGTAATGCACGGGTCCTCCCTTCGTCTGTTCCGCGTTACCCGGATCCTGCGGACGGAAACAGTCGGAAAGGGCCGATTCCCGCCCTGTCGGGGGTACGAGCCTGGCGGATCGGGTACACGCAGTCCATGACAGACCAGCAGATCCCGGATCCCCCCGACCATGCGAGGCCAGAGCAGGCGACGGACGAAGAGGTCGCCGCGGCCGGCAAATTGTCCGAGGCCCTCGAGACGGTGGAACGTGCCCGCGGACGTTTGTACGACTTCCATCAGCTGATCGGTCACGCCGACCTGATGTTGGACGAGGCGGTCCAGAAGCTGCGTGAGGCAGGACGTGACGACATCGCCGAGCAGGTGGAAAAGGAGCTGGTGGGCCGCAACGTCCTGCACGGGAGATGGACGTTCCAGATAGTCGAAGACTTCGACGACCACTACTGGTCCACCTTCCGGGACTGTGAGGCCACCGTGCGCGGCCAGCTGTGCGGCGGACGCCGGCACGTGTTCGAGTCCGAGATGAAGGAGTCCCGTCGAACGCACGGACAGCCCAGGCACGAAGCGCGCCCGTAGGCCGCGAAACCCAGTTCCGCCGCCGTTTCCGAGAGAAGGTTCCCGGGTAGGAGAAGACGATGGTCGATGAAAAGCAAGCCGAACCGGATCCCGACGATCCCCGCAAACCGGACTCGCCCACGGAGCTGACGAAACCGTCGTGGGGGTACGTTCTGCGGAAGACAGCGCACGAGTTCGGCCGCGATCAGTGCACCGATCTAGCGGCCGCGTTGACGTACTACGCCGTCCTGTCACTGTTCCCTGCCCTGCTCGCGCTGGTGTCGCTTCTCGGCGTTTTCGGACAGGGACAGCGCACAACAGATTCGGTGTTGCAGATCGTCGACGACCTCGGACCCTCGTCCGCAGTGGACACCTTGCGGGACCCCATTGCCCAGCTCGTCCAAACACCCACTGCCGGTATGGCATTGATCTTCGGTCTCCTGGGCGCCGTATGGTCGGCGTCGGGTTACATCGGCGCGTTCGGCCGCGCCATGAACCGCATGTATGAGGTCGACGAAGGGCGTCCGGTGTGGAAGTTGCGTCCGTTGATGCTGCTGGTCACACTGATCGGACTCCTGCTCGTGGCGGTGGCGGCCGTCATGCTGGCGCTGAGTGGGCCGGTTGCCCGTTCGGTCGGTGACGCCATCGGATTCGGCGACACTGCCCTAACCGTGTGGAACATTGCCCGGTGGCCGTTCGTGCTGGGAGTGGTCGTCGTCGCGGTCGCGATCCTGTACTACGTGACACCCAACGTGAAGCAGCCGAAATTCCGCTGGATCAGTGCGGGCGCATTTCTTGCGATTGTGACGTGGATCGTGGCGTCGGTCCTCTTCGGTCTCTACGTCTCGAATTTCGGCAGTTACAACAAAACGTACGGTTCTCTCGCCGGGGTCATCGTGTTTCTGCTGTGGTTGTGGATCACCAACTTGGCGTTGCTGTTCGGAGCCGAGCTCGATTCCGAACTCGAGCGAGGCCGGGAACTGCAAGCCGGACTGCCGGCGGAAGACGAACTGCAGCTTCCGCCGCGCGACACCCGCGTGTCCGACAAGAATGCCGAGAAGTACCAGAAGTACATCGAGCAGGGACGAGCGCTTCGCGAGAGCGACGGGAACAGTGCTGAACCCGACGCGGTACCCGAAGAACAACAGCGTTAATCACATCAGGAGTATTCGGTCCGACGGATTTTCTCACCCGATCGCGCCCGGAACGCTGACCCGAGCAGTGCCGAATAGTTACGGTGGTCGTCATGGCGGAACGCGGTGCTCGTCCCAAAGTTCCCGTAGTGCGCAGATTCATGCTGCGCGCGGTGCGGCATCTCTTCAGCCCTCTCCGCCCGGACGACTATCTGGAGCTCATCAATCCGCTGTGGACCACCCGTGAATTGCGGGGACGGGTGGAGCGGGTCGAGCCCGCCAGTGCCGACTCCGCCACGGTCGTGATCCGCCCCCAATACGAATGGTTCGGGCACGAGGCCGGACAGTATGTGCGCCTCGGCGTCGTCCTCGACGGCGTCTACTACTGGCGCGCGTACTCGCTCACCTCGGACCCCGACCCGGATGACGGGCTGATCAGCGTCACGCCGAAGCTGGTGGAAAGCGGCACGGTGTCGCCGTACCTCGTCCGCGACATCCGCCCCGGGGACATCGTGCGTCTCGGTGAGGTGGAAGGCACCTTCACCCTCCCGGACCCCTTGCCCGACAAGTTGCTGTTCATCAGCGCCGGCAGCGGTATTACACCGATCATCAGCATGCTCCGCAGCCTCGACCACAAGAATGCGGTCGACGACGTGGTCGTCGCGCACTCGGCCCGCAGCGAGGAGCAGGTCATGTTCGATTCGACGCTCCGCGATCTCGACCGTCGCCACGACGGGTTCCGGCTGGTGCTCCGCCTCACCGGGAAGGAGGGCCGGCTGACACCGGACGCGCTCGCCGAACCGTGTCCCGACTGGCGTGAACGCGAGGTGTTCGCGTCCGGTCCGGGCGAGATGCTCGATCAGCTGGTGGAGCATTGGAACGACCACGGCGATCCGCAGCGCCTGCACATGGAACGCTTCCAGCCCGTGATCGGTGGCGACGATTCCGGCGGTGAAGGAGGCGAAGTCCACTTCTCGGACAGCGACGTGAAAACCGAGGTCGACGGGGGAACACCGATCCTCGTTGCCGGGGAGAACGCCGGCTTGACGCTCCCGTTCGGGTGCCGCATCGGGATCTGTCACACGTGCGTCGGGACATTGAAATCGGGCAGGCTTCGTGACCTGCGAACCGGGGACGTCGTCGACGACGCCGTCGGACAGGCGGTCCGCACCTGCGTTCACACCGCAGAAGGTGACATCGAAATCGAGCTGTGAAATAGGGGAAGGACCTGCTGGTGAGTATCGACATCGAGAGCCCGCTCGCACATCTGAGTGACGACACCATCGAGGCGCTCGGACGCGAGTTCGACGCCATCCACGACGAGATCTACGCCGATCTCGGTGAACGCGACCGCAGATACATCAAGTCCGTCATCGCCGCGCAACGTCAGCTGGCGGTCGCCGGCCGAGTTCTGTTGCTCGGTTCGGTCAGCAAACCTGCTTGGCTGGCCGGAACCGCCTGTCTGGGGATGGCGAAGATCCTCGAGAACATGGAAATCGGCCACAACGTGATGCACGGCCAGTGGGACTGGATGAACGATCCCTATATTCACTCGTCCACGTGGGACTGGGACACGGCGTCGACCGCGAAGGCGTGGAAGCACTCGCACAATTACATCCACCACACCTATACCAATATCCGGGGGAAGGACAAAGATCTCGGATACGAGATCATGCGGATCGACCCGAAGCAGCGATGGCACCCCGTCTATCTTGCCCAGCCGTTCTACAACGTCGTGCTGATGGCATTTTTCGAATGGGGTGTCGCGCTCCACGACATGGACCTCGAGGCGGTCCGCTCCGGTGAGAAGCCGTTGAAGGACGTGTGGCAGGACCTCAAAGGGATTGGCGGAAAGGCTCGCGCCCAGGTCGTGAAGGACTATGTCGGCTGGCCCTTGATCAGTGCAGGCGCCTTCGGGCTCGCACAACTCGCCGCCCGCGGACGACTCGGTCAGCCGGCAACGTCGAAAGCGGGCCGACTGCTGCGCGGCAAGCGGGCTCGCGGCCGGTGGTCGTCGGTCGCGGACGTATTCGACCGCATGTTGCCCGGGTTGGAGCGGACGTTTCTCGCCACCGCGCTGGCCGACTTCACCGCCAACATCATCCGCAACGTGTGGGCGCACGGCATCATCTTCTGCGGCCACTTCCCAGATCAGACGTACACCTTCAGTGAGAAGGAGGTGGAGGACGAAACCCGGGGCGGCTGGTATGTGCGTCAACTGGTGGGCGCCGCGAACATCGACGGCAGCCCGCTGTTCCACATCATCAGCGGCAACCTCGGGTATCAGGTCGAACACCACCTCTACCCGGATATGCCGAGCACCCGCTATTCCGAGGTCGCACCGAAGGTGAAGGACATCTGCGAACGGTACCAATTGCCGTACAACTCGGGACCGTTGATGCAGCAGTGGGGAATGGTGCACCGGACGATCCTGCGGTTGGCATTTCCGGGCGGGAAGCCGCGTCCTAAGCCAGGACCGTACCGCGGGGAGAAGGGCACCGACGGCGGCAAACGAAGCGAGGCGGCGGCGTTCCGTAGCCGCGTACCCGCCGACAACCCTGCAGCCGGGCCCGAACACGACTCCGGCGGAGTGGAAGTGACGCCGCCACCGCGAGATTGACGGGATGCCCACGATGGGCCGTCGCCCCGGGTGCGGTGCGCACCCGGACGGCGGTGGTGTCAGGATATGGTGCGGTTCAGGGCTTTCCGCGGGCTGGGGTCTGCTCCGCGACACCGTGGCGCAGCGGAGTGTTGTCGGACGGTGAGTGGGACGGATCCACGGGAGAACCGCCTGCCGCCCCGGCAACCGGCGGCGAATTGGTCGGGTCACCACCGGAGGGCTCAGCCCGGCGCAGCGCCCGAGGGTCGAGTGCCTCCTGGAGCTTCGGCTTGTGGGGCCGATACGTCCCCGCCGAGTCGAAGGGGACGCTCGTTCGATCTGACGCAACGAGCGTCCCGCTCGTCGCGAGGTGGAGGGCGCGATGCGACGCAGCGATTAGTGGAGCACAAAACTGCTCCCGCGTCCTCCTCCTGTTCTCGCCCGCAGACGTCGGGGAACGCGAGAGAAATGGCCAGACGCAGGAACCTGCGGTGGCAGCGTCGAGTCGATGGACCGACGACGAGAATCGGTTCCTCGCGGACCCGCAGCCGCTGGGCGGCAAGGGCGGTGCGCCCGCGCCGGATCCGAAACTCTATGCGACGTACGGCGGGAATCTGGGTTAACCGGCCTCGAGCGCACTGGGCACGGAAAAGGGTCTCGTCGGCAAGGTGAAGGAAGCGCTCGACCCGGACAAACCGTGACCGCTATTCGTCGGTAGCTCCCCGACCTCGGCGACTGCCCCGATACGCCCCGATTCGCGCTGCGGCAAGCCACTCGGGCCGCAGCGCGATCGAGGGTGGGCAGTTCACTACCGGATCGAAAGACGGCTGTTCGTCATCCGCGAGGTCACGCACGTCGCTCAGTACGACACGCCCTGAGGGCGTGGGTGAATTGGTGAAAGTAGCCAGTTGTAAGGAGAACACGAGCGGCGCGATCGCGAGGGCATCGGCGAGTGCGTTGATCGACGTCGTCGGTGGGTGCTCACCCACGGGCTCGGCCAGCACCCAGGTGGGCGGTCCGCCCGTCGAGGAGAGCGGCATGAGACTGCTGTACCGGGCGGTGTTCCATCCCGTTGCAGGAAGCGGCAGCATGCGGGTCAGCGACGAGGTGCCCGAGCTCGCCAACAGTAGATCCCACGGCGTGGGGCCCTCGTCCAGGTCGATCCGCAGAGCGAGACCCAGTACGTCGGGGATCATGGACGGAGTACCGATTCCGCCGGACATCCGCGCGGTCACCGGCAACGAGATTCGGGTACGTCCCGGCCACCAGGACGAGTTGAATTCGACTGTGCCGCCGATGACCAGCCCCTTGGGGTGGAACACCCGTGCATGGCGGACGGACGCGGCAATGCGGAACGGGCCCACGAATGCGCTGCGTACGGTGTCGAGTGCTCGTCCGGAATCGACCATGGTGCCTTCTCCTCGGTGAGGTGTGCGGAAACCTGCGTCAGATGAGTCTTGTTCCATCGTCGGTGACCCGTGTTCCCCGCACAACTCCGACTGCACCCCTGATCTGCCGGTGTGAGGGAAATATGCCGGTGTGAGATGCCGGCACCTGGGTAATCGGCACCGTGATCGCCGACTGTTTCTCCCAGTGAAGAGGGGTTCTTTCGTGACCGAGCAACCGTACGTTCCCACGGGAACGGCTGGGCAGACCACCACCGTCAAGCGCCGCACTTCCGTACCCGCGGTACTTACGACCATTCTCGCGCTCGTCCTCCTTGCTGCGCTGATCGTGTTCGTCGTGCAGAACGGTGACACCACGCGTATCAGCTACTTCGGCTGGGATCTGGACCTCGCTCTGGGGCTGTCCTTACTACTCGCCGCAGTTCTCGGCTTCATTCTCGGCATGCTGACCTCGGCAATTCTGCGGCTCCGTAGACGGAGAAACCACACCACGGAGGGGTGAGAACTATGACCATGGCACGCCCACTGGCTCTCGTCACCGGAGCGTCGCGGGGAATCGGGCTCGAACTGACCAGATTGTTCGTCAAGGACGGTTACGATCTCGTCGTCGTGGCGGACTCCGATGCCCTGGACTCCGCCGTCACCGAACTGAGGTCGACGGGTGCCGGTGTGATTCCCGTGCGCACCGATCTGCGCACCGAACAGGGCGTGGCGACGGTGTGGGAGGCGATCACCACAGACGGCCGCCCGCTCGCTGCCGCTGCACTCAATGCGGGTGTGGGACATGGCGGTGCGTTCGTCGACACCGACCTCGCCGACACGTTCGCCATCATCGACCTCAATGTGAGGTCGACCGCGCATTTGACCAAACTCGTGCTCGACGACATGGTCTCCCGCGGTGAGGGGCGGATACTGATCACCTCGTCCGTGGCCTCCACGATGCCCGGTCCATATCAAGCCGTCTACAACGCCTCCAAGTCGTTTGTGCAGTCGTTCGCGGAGGGGCTGCAAGGGGAACTGAAAGACAGCCCGGTCACCATTACGTCACTGATGCCCGGGCCCACGGACACCCACTTCTTCAGCCGCGCCGAGCTCGACGACACCAAGCTCGGTCAAGGTCCCAAGGGTGATCCTGCCGAGGTCGCCAAGCAGGGCTACGAGGCCATGATGAAGGGTGAGCGCAAAGTAGTGGCCGGGTCGATCATGTCCAAGGCGATGGCGGCGGTGAACACGGTGACTCCGGACGCGGTCAAGGCGGCAGCGCATCGTCTACTCGCCAAACCAGGATCCGGCCGGTGACCTGACACGTTCAGTCCACGGTAGGTATCGCACTCATAAGCGCGTCGAGTTGTTCGCGGCCCGCACGGTCGGAGACTTCGGCAAGATCGGCTGTCCTGCCAGCGGACCGCACCGCGTGGAGTTACGTGATGTGTCCCGAGGAGAAAGTGGGGCATGACGCCATGCACGTCGTAGGTTTCTGTGCGGTGATGTGTCACGGTCCCCCCTGCGGGTACCCGCAACTATGAATCTTCCCCATTTCACCCCCGCATGCGCGAAGAAGCTCTGCGCGCGTTGTGCAGCCGTGGCATTCCTCCTCGGCGGTGGAGTGGCCACCCAAGCCGGTTCGGTGAACGCCGCTCCCTCACCGGATGGGGTCGACACCGTCCCCGACCGTACCTCGCTGTCCTTCGCACACTCACCCAGCGGAATGCGGGTGGGTACCGCCAACTCCGCGGAGGCCCGACCCGGCCTGTCGACCGTCAAACTGTATGTGGCCGACTACATGCTCCGACACGGAGACGGTTCTGCCGAGGACCGTGAGCTCGGTCAGCGCATGATTCGGGACAGCGACGACGGCGCCGCCTCCCAGGCGTACGCCAAATATCCGCACTCCATCGACGCCGTGGCCCGCGAGTACGGTCTCACTGCAACGCGAGGCGCCGCCTTCTGGGGCAACTCGAGCACCAGCACGGCCGACACCGTCACCTTCCTGGAGGCGAAGAAGGCCACCGACCCGTCGAGTCCCATTCTCGGCTGGATGGCCACCGCCGCCCCCGTCGCGGCGGACGGAACGACCCAGGACTGGGGAACGAGCACGCTTCCCTCCGTCGTAGGCACCAAATGGGGCTGGTCCGACTACGGACCGGACATTGTCGCATCGGCCTCGTTCGGTCCCGACTTCTCGGTGGCCGCCAACACCTACGGGAGCAAGGAGCAGCACACATCGGACGTCCAGGGCGCGTTCGGTCCCGAACAGACGCCTGCGCCGGACCAGGTGCCGGTGCGCGAGCTGATCGAGCGTCTCGACACCACCGACAATCCCGTCGTCAGTCAGCTGGCCACGGCCATCCCACCCGAATGGACGCTACCGGCGGACATTCTTCCCGCCCCGTGACTGCTTATGCGACTTCAGTGTCCTGTCGTGAGCGAACGGGGCGGTCGTGATCCCCGGAAGGTCATCGCGTCGTCGACGATCTTGCCGTGGCGAAAGGTGACGAGGTCGCGGAAGTAGTTCATGCGCAGCCGCCACGGGGCTTTCGAGCCCTGCTTCGGGAACGACTCCACCGAGCGGAGTACGTACCCCGCGGCGAAGTCGAGGAACGGTTCTTCGTCGACCGATGCGTCACGTTCGGGCACGCAGTACGTGTACCCCTTCTCGTCCATGTGCTCGAGAAGACGACACACGTACTCACAGACGAGGTCCGCCTTCAGGGTCCACGATGCGTTGGTGTACCCGATGACGAACGCGAAGTTGGGTACGCCGCTGAGCATCATGCCCTTGTAGGCCATCGTGTCCGCGAGATCGATGTCGCGGCCGTCGACGGCGAGCGTCATTCCGCCGAAGGCAAGCAGATTCAACCCGGTGGCGGTCACCACGATGTCGGCCTTCAGTTCCTCGCCCGACTTCAGGGCGATGCCGTTCTTCGTGAAGGTGTCGATGTGATCGGTGACGATCGACACCTCACCGTGACGAATGGCGCGGAACAGGTCTCCGTTGGGGACGAGGCACAGACGCTGATCCCACGGGTTGTATCGCGGCGTGAAGTGGGTGTCGATGTCGTAACCGTGAGGAAGCCACTTCGTCTGCAGTTGCCGGATGCGGCCCTTCATGAACTCCGGATAACGCTGGCACAGTTGGTAGATCGCGACCGCGACCGACGCGTTCTTCAGCCGCGTCAGGGCGTAGGCGACGCGCGCGGGAAGGTGCTTGCGGAAGCGGTTGGCCAGCGCATCCTCGGCCGGCATGGAGAGGATGTACGTGGGCGAGCGCTGCAGCATGGTGACGTGCTCGGCCTCGGCCGCCATCGACGGCGCGAGAGTCACCGCGGTCGCGCCGCTACCGATGACGACGACACGCTTGTCGGCGTAGTCGAGGTCCTCGGGCCATTGCTGGGGATGCACCACCTGGCCGTCGAATCGTTCCAGCCCCGGGAAATCCGGGGTGTAGCCCTCGTCGTACCGGTAATAGCCGCTGCAGGAGAAGAGAAAATCCGCTGTCAGCGTTATCTTCTCGCCGGAGTCCGTGCGTTCGGCCTCGACCGTCCACGTCGAAGATGCGCTCGACCATTCGGCTCGGACAACCCGATGTCCGAACCGGATGTGGCGATCGATGCCGGCCTCGGCGGCCGTTGTGCGTACGTACTCGAGGATGGAGGAGCCGTCGGCGATCGACTTGTCGTTCTCCCAGGGCCGGAACCGGTAGCCGAGGGTGTACATGTCGGAGTCGGAACGAATTCCGGGGTAGCGGAACAGGTCCCAGGTGCCGCCGATCGCGTCGCGGCCCTCGAGGATCGCGTACGTGCGGCCAGGGAACTTGTCCTGCAGGTGGTACGCGGCACCGATCCCGGAGAGGCCGGCGCCGATCACGATCACATCGAGATGCTCGACTGCGCGCTCGGTGTCGGATCGGCCGGCGGCGGTATCGGTGGACGTCATGACGGGTCGACCGCCACGTCGTCGAGCGCAACGTTGCGCGCGGAGGTGGACCGGCCGAGGGCGGCCACCTCTTCGTCCATCAACGGAAGAATCCGCGGGATGTGGGGCATAACCGCGCGATCGCCGATCCTGGAGGTGACCACCGCTTTGAACCAGCCCACCGGCCCGACCCAGCGGGGTACGTACACGCGGCGCTTGCGGCGAGACAGTGCATGCACGAAGGCGTCGACGCACGCCTGCACCGACGTCGTCTTCCCGAGGGGGCCGGGCAGAACGGCGAGGAGCTGATTGAAAGCCGACAGATCCGCCTTCGCGTCCTGCACGAGTGGAGTGTCGATCCACGACATGTGCGCCGATCCGACCGCGACACCGAGGTGAGCGAGCTCGAGGTGGAGGGCGCTGGCGAAATGCTCGACCCCAGCCTTGCTGGCGCAGTACGCGGCAAGGCCGGGTGCGGCGGTGAATGCGGCGAGCGAGGAGACGACGAGTATGTAGCCCTTGCGTTCGATGACGGACGGAAGCGCGGCCCGGACCGTGTGGAAGGCGCCGAGAATGTTGATGTCGAGAACGCGCTTGAAGGTGGCCGGGTCTACCTGCGACACCGAGCCGTAGCTGGCGATTCCTGCGTTCGCGAGCACCAGGTCGATGCCACCGAACTTCGCGACCCCGGCGTCGACGGCTCTCTGCATCGCGGGCAGGTCGCACACGTCGGCGACGGCGGCGAGGGCAACGTCGTCGCCGAGTTCGGTGACCAGAGCCTGCAGGGGCGCAGCATCCAGGTCGATCAAGACGAGCTTGGCGCCCTTTGCGGCGAGCGCACGGGCGGTGTCTGCCCCGATGCCCCGTGCGGCGCCCGTGATGAGCGCGACCTTGTTCCTGAGCGTGGGCATGGCGATCTCCTGGCGTAGTTATCTGGCACCGTCCGGTGTCAGTTTGTATCTGGAACCGGTCAGTGTCAATATTGGGTCGTGAGTTCGCCCAGGCTCGAGGAACCGGGTCGCACCTACCGCGGTGCGGGACCCCAGCAACGTCAGGAAGAGCGCCGCCTGCGCTTGATCGACGCTGCGGTCGAGGTGTTCGGCACTACCGGATACCGCTCGGCGACGGTCGGGAAGATCTGTGCGGTCGCCGGGCTCACCAAACGCTACTTCTATGAATCCTTCACCGACAGCGAGGCGCTGTTGCTCGCGGCGTATGGCACGGTGACGGATCGGTTGCGGGAGGATGTGCTCGCCGGCGCCGGCCGTGACGCCGCCGACCTCGACACCCGAGTGCGAGGCGCCCTCACCGCATTCTTCGAGTCCGTCGCCGAGGATCCCCGAATTTCGCGGATCGCGTTCCAGGAGGTTCTGGGTGTCGGGCCGGAAGTGGACCGCGCCTATCGCCGGGTCACCCTCGAGTTCGTCGACGCCGTTCTCTTCGTCATCAATCCGGCGATCGATCGGGCGCCGGATCCGCATCTGCACACCCTCGCCACCGGGCTCGTCGGTGCCGTGCTGATGATCGCGCAGCAGTGGGTGTTGTCGGAGAAACCTCAGCCCATCGAGGCGGTCATCGCCGACGCGCACACGATCCTCTCGTCCGTGCTGGGCCGCCTGACCGACTGATCGAAGCGGTCGGATTCGAATCCTCCGCCGCGATCATCGAGGTTCCGCCCGGCGAAACCGTCAGCGTGGCCGTCACGCTCACCGTTCCATCGTCGGAGGCCGGCAAGCCGCAGACCCGTCGGCTCACCATCTCCGGAGCCAACGACCAAGCCACCATCGAACCCAGGTGACCGTCGAGCAGGAAACCTCCGCGGTGCAGCTGCGCCTCGACCCCACCGTGATCAAGGCCCGCGATGTTCCACAGGGCGAAGGCATGCTGATCATCGACAATCGTAGGGGAGGTGCGGACCGACAAATAGGCCAAGGCGCAGTACCGAGCCCGGGCTGTGGTTGCAATGGGACTGGGTCGAGGGCCCGACGATCCGGGGCCGGCGCACCTCGCTCTGGCGCGCCTGGCTGGCGTGGTCGCGGTATCGGGTGGTGATCCCGTTCTGGGACAAGACGTTACCAACGATCGTCGCGTGCCTGGACACCACCTTGCGCCGGATCGGCGGGGTCCCGGCATCTGCGCTGACCGACAACGAGAAGACCGTCACCACCTTCCACATGGCCCGAATCACGTTCCGCAACACCGAGATCGTCGAGGTCGGCCGCCACTACGGGGTCACCATCCGCACCTGTGTGCCGGCGGACCCGGAGACCAAGGTGACGGAACCGGTGGTGCCGGCGGCGGAGTCGGTACCAGGTAACGCGTCATGTCGAGAAGGTCCACGATCGGATAACCACCGACACGCTCCTGTCCGACTTCACGTCGGCGGAGGACGTGCACGTGAACCTCGCGATCAAGGCCGCCTTCACCGACAACGACCACGAACACGACGCCGACCACGAAGCCGACCACGTAGGGGCGGGGGGTTTTCTGATGGCTCTGCATCGGCCGAGGCCGCGCACGAAGAAACCGGCGCAGCAGGCGGCCGGCCTCGACGGCCTCAAAGTCTCGGTCGCCCACGGCGCGACCAGCGGTGTCGAGAAGTCGAAGCAGGGTCAAGAGCGGGGGACTGGGCGGGCTGACCAACTAGGTCTCCGTCAGACAGCTGCGCAAAGGAACTGGGCAACGAGGGTTTGCGGCAGGCGGCGATCGATGCCGGCCGCACCCGACCATCGGATCGCACGCTGCGCCGGTGGACGCAACAGGGCCGCATCCCGCACCCGGATGTCTAACTACCCCGAGAACAAGGGGTTCGACAGGTACAGCGACCTGTTCGGGTTCCACTTCGACTCGGTCCACATCGGCTGGATCTGATTCCGAGAGGACACGTCGTATCGGTATGTCCGCGAACGGATCGAAACGGATATTGTTCTCGCTCAGTAACACTGATGTTACGACGAAGCTTTCACCCGGCTGTGCATCGTGTTCATCGAGTCGCCGCGTCCGTCTCCGGCTCAATCGATTTGATGCGCGTGGAACCGCTGTCGTGTTGTTCGCCCGCTCGGCAAGGAGGTCGCCCCGGGCGTTGCCGGGGTAGGCGCCGGAGATCCAGGCATGTCGGATCGGATGTACTGAGCCGGGAGGGGTACACGGCGCACGAGCGGCCGGGTATCGACGCTGCGCAAAAAAACATTTACGCAGCATCGACCCGAAAATCGCAGGTGAGGACACTTTTCGTCCTGTAGTACGCGAACGGCGGGTCTTTGCCTACGGTTTCGCGCAGGTCGGGGCCGAAACGGCGTGTCAAGCCGGCCTCGGGGCGTGGTGTCCCGCTCTCGGCAGACGTTGTTTTGACTGCGGCGAGGATGGGGCAATCGGGGTGCACGGTCGATTCGATTGCCGGCGGTCGGGCGATCGAGGTTCCGTGCGTTCACCCGAGCAGCGCGCGGAACCGACCCTTACCCGTGGTCGGGACGGTGTGAGGTGAGCAGCAGGTGGTCGAACCGTGCCCGCACGTGGTCGGGGAGCACGGTGGTGGTGGTGATGGTGGCGACGAGAAGTTCGGCGACGGTGCGGAGTTTGGTGTTGGTCTGCTGGGAGTGCCAGGTGAGGATGTCGAACGCGCGGTCGGCGGTGATGGTGTAGGCGAGCATCAGCACCCCCTTGGCCTGCTCGATCACCGCCCGCGACTTCTCGAGTTCGACGACGATCTCGTCGACCATGTCGCGGCGGTCCCAGTCCCGCAGGTCGGTGACGTCGATGTAGAACCCGCTCGTCCCGAGCACCTGGTCGTGCTCGTCGAGCATCCGGTCGCCGACGACGAGGACGTGGTGGACCTGGCCGGTGGTGTCGAGGATGCGGTGCCGGCTGCTGAAGGGTTGGCCGTCGGCGATCATCTTGTCGAACAGGGCGGCGACCTGGGGGTGGTCGTCGGGGTGTTTGTGGGAGAGCAGCAGCTCGGTGGTCGGGATGATTTGGCCGGGGGTGTAGCCGTGGATGGCGGCGACGGTGTCCGACCATTCCCATCGGTGACCGTCGAGGAAGAACTGGAAACTGCCCACCCGCTGCGGGACACCTGCCCCGACGATTTCGTCGAGATCACTCACGATCCGGTACCTCCCGGCCCAGCGCATCCGCGAGCCATCGTCGTCATTATCCCGCGCTGGCTCGGCGGACACCGGAAGTGTCCCACACCCGCCGCGAGCGGCGGAAACGCTCCCGGAACAGATGGCCCGGGCCGGTGTGTGCGGGCAGTCGCGCCGGGCACTCCGATCAGTCCCGCCGCCGCGGTGGGCGGCGGGACTGGTGCGGCGGGTCGGCGACCCGGAGATCGCAGCCCTGCCGGTGCCTGGGTGATGGAGTCGATCGTCGCGGTGGCCAGGCCTCGGAGACCGGTAGGCCCCGGCCGAGCATTCGCTCGCGGCGAGTTTCCTTGGTGCCTGGTGGTGTCGGGTCCTGCCGGTAGGGTCCGCTTGTGACGATCGAACAGGTGAGGGTAACCGTCAGCGGCGCAATGGATATGGCGCACGTCGTCGACGGTTGGGGTGCGGTACCGGAGCTCACCGAGGAGACGGCCGCCCGGATCGCCGGCGCCGTTAGCGCGTCGCGGGCGCCGGCGACCCGCCGGGTCTACGCGTCGGATTGGCGACGGTTCCGCAGCTGGTGCGACACGAACGGGCACCAGGCGTTGCCGGCGCACCCGGTCACCGTCGCCGCCTATCTGGTCGACGCCGCCGACACCCTCACCGAAACGGGGGAGAGGGCGTACTCACCGGCGAGTCTGAACCGGTGGGTGTCGGTGATCGGGCACGACCACCGCACCGCCGACCTCCCCAACCCGTGCGGGGAAGCACTGGTGACATCGACGCTGTCGGGGATCCGCCGTGACTATGCGTCGAACGGTGATCGACCCCGCAGTCCGCGGGCGCCGCTGCTGGTCGAGGACATCCTCGCCATCGTCGGAACTGCTCGGCAGGCTGTTACCGGGTGGGCGGCCGAGGTCTATGAGCGTCGCGATTGCGCGTTGCTGCTGATGGGGTTCGCCGGCGCCTTCCGACGCAGCGACCTCGTCGGCCTCACCTGCGGCGACGTCACCGTGCACCGGCTCGACGGCGTCCATGTGCGGCTGCGGCGGTCCAAGACCGACCAGGAAGGTGCCGGGGCGGTGCGGGCGCTGCCCTTCACCGCCTCGCACGCGAGTTGCCCGCCGTGCGCCTATGTTCGGTGGGCGCAGGTCGTCGCCGCCTACGACACCGCAGGGCGGCCGGGCCCGCCAGCAGCCTTGACCAAGACTAGTTCGCCACTCAAGATTCCTCACCCCAGGTCCAAGCGCCGGCTTCAAGGACGATTCGCTGACACAGGACAGCGGTCTTCGCTGAAGTCTTCGTGGTCGCGGTGGCGGTGTGGTCGGCGAGGTGCACGGTGGCGGCGAAGCGGGGTGCGTGCGCAGGCCAGTCGGTGAGGAACTCCCATTCGGGCGGGGTGGCAGAGCAAGTCTCTGAGCCGTTCCGGGGTCACGCGCGTGTCGTCGGGTCCGGTCTTTTACGTCGCTTCGACATGCCGTGAAGGGTAATGGTGTGGTCGATGCAGCGTGTGACGAAGGCGCTGTCGAGGGGCTGGTCGCCGACCAGTAACCGGAAATACAGGGGGGCGGACAGGGTTTCGAGAACTTCTCGGGGGTTCACGTCTTCGGGTAGTTCGCCGCGTTCGATGGCTCTACGGATGACGTGGGAGGTCCGTTCGAAGCGGTCGTTCCAGAAGCGATGGCGTGCGGCGGCGACGTCCGGGTCGGCGGAGAGGGCGATGGTGGTGGCCAGTAACCGCGCGATGCCGGGGCGGGAGATCAGGTGGGAGATTTGTTCGGCGAGTTGGTGTAGGTCTCCGCGCAGGGTGCCGGTGTCCGGTGTGGGGTTGCCCGCGGCCGCGAGTTCGGTGACGGCGTCGGCGACGAGGGCGGTGCGGGTGCCCCAGCGTCGGTAGATCGTTGTCTCGGCGACACCGGCTCGGGCCGCGACGTCCCCGATGGTCAAGCCCTCGATGCCGTGTTCCGCGACCTGATCCAGCGTGGCGGTGAGTACGGCCTCTCGCACGCGTGCGGAGCGTCCTCCGGTCCGCTTGCGCGGGGCTGGAGAGGTTGCCGGTTGCGCGTTCTGGGGATCGTTCCCACGCTGGTGGTTCATGGCCCTGTTTCTACTCGACGGCCGGAACATCCGCTGAACCGCGCTGGCCTTCAAGCAGGCAGGTTGTCCGGCGGCGTCGTACCGGTCAGCGCAGGTATCCGGTGATCCAGTTACTGAATTCGCAGGCCAGATGCCACTGATGTTCGGCGATGTACAGACTTGGAACCGCAGCGGGGAAGGCGACTTTGAGTTGGCTGCGGAAACCCCTTCCGGGTTCGTCGCGGAATTGGTGGCAGACACTGCCGATGAGTTCTCCGCTGGCGAGCGAGGCGGTTCCGGCGACGGTGATCGGGTAGTTCGGGTCGGCGGGGACCGTCACTCGTGCCCGGTCGCTGTAGTCGACGAAGAAACGACTGGCCAGCACGGCGCCGCCGGTCACCTCGATGACCTCCTGGCGCCCGTCAGGGCCGGTAGTGATGATGTAGTGGTCCGGGCACGCGTCGGTCCACACCGTACGGTCGTCAGCCTCTTTGGCCCGATTGAACCAATCCACGAAACCTTCGGCGCTGCCGCGATCGCTGACGATCTCGGCGACAGACACCGCCCATCGGCCGCCCGAGGCGGCGAGCGCGGTCCGCGTTCCGACTTCGGAGGCGGAAATTTCCGCGGCGACCAGCTCCCGAAGCCCGTCTAGGCCGATCAGCGCGCGGACTCGCGCCAGGGCTGCTCGTGCGGCGGGGATGTCGTCGACGGCAACTGTGTATCGCCCGATGAGCGAATCCAGCTCGCCGCGCAGCAGGCCGGCGTAGTCCTTCGACAACCGCGCGGCCGCAACGGAAATGCGCCGTCGCTCCCACTCGACCACTCTGGACTGCTCGACGAGCGCACCGTCGAGGAATGTCCGCAACCGGGGGGCCGTCACCGGCGAAGCCGGGACTGCAGCCGCCGTCCCCGCACCGGCGTACGCCGCGGCCGCGGTCGCCGTTGCCCCGGCTGCGCGGATGATGAAGTCTCTCCTGGTCAGCATCGACCGAATCCTCTCGCTTGCTCCCACGTGCCGGACGTTGAGGAGACGCAAATTAACGCAACTTATTCTTGCGTTAACACAGCATCGGTGATGCACATCAACGTTGTCAACGGCTCTCGTCCTCGAGAAGTCGGGGACTTGCGGTCTCCTGGCCCAGAATGCAACCATGCTTAAAGCAAGATCTTCTAGCTTTAATGTTGTGGTCGTTGGCTGGCCCTGTGCCGCGTTTGGCCACGTGATCATTGATCGCTGATCGGGAAACGGGAGAACACTCTTCCCCTTCCCGAGGAGATCACCGAACAGGAAAGGCAGGACCCCATGGTCGAATCCATCGAAATCCGCGCGGTCGTGGGTGAAGAAAGAGCGTCGCGCGCGCAGGTCCAGGCGTGGGAGTCGCGCCGGGCCGAAGCAGTACTTCAGAAGTTCGCCACCCGCCTCGGCCACCGCGGAGTAGTTGAACTCATGCCGGACCGCACGATCGAGGAGCTGCTCGATGCTCCTCTCGATGTGCAGCGGTCCGCACTGACGACACTGAAAACCCGGCTCGGTCACGCCGGCGTGTACGCCATGCTCAGGCACGAACTGGCCCTGTCCGAGCGAATGGCCCGGATCGGTGTAGCCGTGAGCAGGGGGCGCACCAAGCACGCCGTCACCCGTCTCGAAGTACCGAACTACTCTGCCGAGCGGTTCGCCGCGTGGTTCGACAACCTCACCGCCGCAAACGTCGAGACCGACATGATCGATGCCTGCCCCGACCATTACCTGCTGCGTGGTCTGCCCGACGGCCGTCAGGAAGTCGTCGAAACCACCGGGGGATCGCCGACTGCATCGCGGTTCGTCATCGACTACGGGCCGACCGATGCCCTGACCATCCCGATCAGTCCCAGCTATCCCCTCCAGATCGCAGGCCGAGCCGTCCTCGACGACGGCCTGGTCATCGGCGGGGTCCGTCATCAACTCCGTGACCGCGACGGCACACTCGAAGCTCTACTGACCGTGCAGTTCCCAGGAACTCTGCCCGCCAGGCTAATTCGTCAACACCAGTGGCATCTGGCAGTCGAGTTCAGCAACTGGATGATCGCGGCAGCTCCGGTCGCGGCTGCATCGTAGCTGCGAGCCAAGCCATTTCTGCCCGATCGCCCAACCCGGGATGCCTTCCGTTTCGTTGCGGGTACGGTGTCCATGCCCTCGACGAGGGCATGGACACCGTACTGGTCACGGATGAGATGACCCCACACGCCTATTTCGCCGCAGTATCAGTGTGTGCGAGCGAGGCACCGAACCACTCTGCCGCCTTGACGGCGGCGATGTTGGTGTCGCGCTGGTCGGAGTACAGGCTCATGTGACTGACCGCGGGCAGGATCTCGAGCCGTTTGTGTGGGGACGCGATCTCATTTAAGGCGGCGATCTCCCGATCCCACATGGTGATGTTGTCGCCCTCGGCGACGATCATCATCACCCGGGTGTCGAGGATGCGGGGCAGGAACGGGAACACCGAGTAGTTGAGCAGCAGTTCGGTGGACTCCATGGTGCTCCAATGCTCGTGCCGCGCCGCCTCGCCGGACTGTTGAAGCTTGGAGAAGACCTCGTTGATCCGCGGGAACGGCCAAGTCGACAGCTCCGCAGACGGGTTCGTCGAGCTCATCGGCAGCACGGCCTCGCTGCCACCGGTGGCGCGGGTCCGACGATCGGCGGTCAGGGCGGCCGCGAGTTCGGCGAACGCGATCTCCCCGTGTGCGCGGCGCATGTTGTCGTAGCCCTCCACCACGGGCACCACGCTGACCGCTGCCTTGATGCGCGGATCGGAGGCCGCGAGGATCAGCACGTGGCCGCCGCTGTAGGAGATGCCGAAAACACCGAGCCTGTCTGGATCGACGTCCTCCCTGCCCTCGACATAGGTCAGGGCGTTCTTGTAGTCGGAGATCTGCTCCCACGGATCGATGTGCTGGCGGCGTTCGCCCGAGCTCTCACCGAAGCCGCGGTAATCGAATCCGAGGAACTGCACCTGCTGCTCGGCGACGATGCGGGCCACGTGCGGCAGGACGATCTCCTTGACGTAACACCACCCGCCGCCAGCGACGACCGTGGGAAGCGGACCGGTTGCGCCTTCGGGACGAAACAGGGTTCCGACCAGCGTTTCGCCGTCGCTGGTGAAGGTGACGCGCTGCTCCTGCATGACAGATGCCTCCTCTATAGGGATTCGGGGACTTGAAAAGACGAGCTGGGCGTTGCGGGCTCGTCAGGAGACGAGGCTGGTTTCCGGCACGATCACTCTGTGGCGCCAAGAGGGTTCGGGATGATCGGCAGGAGAAGTCGGGAGGGTGTATCAGGTCCGGTGTGGACGGTGGTGCGGCCGCCGTAGATGGCGGGGGGACGGTCGGCGGGGTGGTTGTGCAGGAAGGGACCGGAGCCGCGGGCGGTCCATGCACCGGTCGGGTCGTCCGGTGTGGGCCGTTCGAAGTCGTGTCCGCTGATCTGGAGTGCGATGCGATAGCCGGCGGGGAGGATGATGCAGGTGGGCCAGATCTCCACTTGCACTTCATAAATCTCTCCGGGGTGGAGAGGCTGCAATTCGTCATGGGTGTGATATGGCCGGTACGGCAGGCTCTTTCGGGTGTCGAGCTTGCGGTGTGATGCTCGCAGCCACCCTTGTGCCAGAGGGGTGGCCGGATCGATCGTGCCAGGGAAGTGCACCTCGCGCCCGTCCGGGGCGAAGGCTTGGAGCGTGAGGAACAGATCGGCGTCGCTGGTGGTGGAGGAGATGAACAGTGTCGCCGCGAGCGGCCCGGTCAGTTCGGTCTCGGTATCGAGCGGCGCAGTCAGAAAGGTGACCGGTTCGCCGAGGGCGTCAAAGGGCACCTCGGTCGCCTCGCCCGTGGCCGGCGCAGGCCCCAGTGTCAGGTCTGCACCGAGGTAGGAGTTGGTCCACGCGGTGCGGGCGAGGGGCCACTCCCTCTCGCCCCGCGGCTCGGTGTCTGTGGTGAAAGGACGACGCAGCCGGAGCAATACCGGCGGTTGCTGATCCCAGCCGTTGTCTTCGCCTTTGAGGAAGTGGTCGAGGAACCGTTTCTGTAGTTCCATCCCTTCGGCGAGGTAGAACCACTCTTCGTGGCGCCCTGGGTGGGTTTCGAGCCACTTGTCGGTTGCCGCGGCCTGGGTGAAAGCCTCAAAGTTTCCGCGAGGATGCAGCCCGTAGCCGGCGAGGCTGGCCGCACTGAGGAAGGGCACCGTCACGCGTGACCAATCGGCGGAGCGTGTGCGGTAGTGCTCGTCGTCGAGGGGATGAGCGAGTGCCTCTTCGAGGAGTTCGATACGGTTGGCTAGCAAATCCGCCTCGGTGAGTTTCTCCGGGCCAGTCGCTGGTTCCCCCAGCCAGGGGTCGGTGGGTCCCTCCGGGTTGCCGTGTTGGACGGACAGCACCTGGCGGGGGTACCAGGCTTGTTGGAAGTTGTTACTCAGGATGCCGCCGTGGCGTGCCTTGTCGCGGTACGCGTCACCGGCACCCTCCCAGGGGACCATCGCGGTAAGGTGCGGCGGCTGTAGGCAGGCGACCAACCACTGGGTGATCGCGTAGTACGAGATGCCGTTCAGCCCGACCTTGCCGGTGCTCCAGGGCTGTGTTCCCGCCCATTCGATCGCCTCGTAATAGTCGCGGATCTCGCGCGGTGACTGCGGATCCAGGAAGCCGGGACTCCGGCCCGCGCCGCGGGAGTCGACGCGCACCACCGCGTACCCCCAGGCCACCCAGATCTCCGGATCGGCGGTCTCCCAGGTCAAGTACGACCGGGTCGAACCAGCGAGCAACTCGGGGTGGGTCCGGTCGAGCCATTCCCATTGTTTGGGGTAGGCCTGCTGGAATGGGACTCCCTTGCCATAGGGGCCCAGCGTCATGATCACGGGAACAGGAGTCGAGTCGTCCGGCCGGAAGACATCGGCCCGCAGGACGATTCCGTCATCCATCTCGATGGGTACGTCACGTTCGATGATCATCATCTACCTCCAGTAATCACAATAGGTTCACAGGAACTGACTTTCCGGGGTCGTGATGGGTGCTGCACCGCACGCGCTCTGACGAGCGCGAGTTCGACCGTTGTTCGCGCCGGCGCAGACGGTCTCGCGGAACCGGTGCGCCGCCGACTGCGGCACCAGCGGCCATCACATGGTGGCGGTGGCGTCGCGTCGAAGATCTGCAGTCTGCTCAGCAACCGGATCCGCCGCCTGTTCACCGTTGCGTGGCAGCAGGAGCGCCACCACCGCTGCCAGGGCGAAGAAGCCGGCGCACACAATCAGTCCACCACTGAAGCCGATCACGCCCGCCAGTCCGGCGAGGCCGAAGGGCGCCAATGCGGACACACCGCGGCCGACGTTGAAGCAGAACCCCGCGCCGGTGGCGCGGACCCGGGTCGGGAACAGCTCACCCAGATAGGACCCGAACAAGCCGAAGAACGCAGTGAAGGCACCGAACAACGGACCGAGCCACATCAAAGCGGTCTGGTCGGTGGTGAGAGCGTAGACGGGCATGGTGACCGCCACACCGAGAAGAGTGAGGATGATCGTCCGTCGTCTACCGATACTGTCCGCCAGAAAGCCGAATCCGTTGTAGCCGAGAAACATTCCCACGTTCAATATCATCACGAACAACGCCACGGATTCCGGGGGCAGATCGCGTTCGGTGGTGAGATAAGTCGGCAACCAGGTCGTCGCGCCCCAGTACCCGGTCAGGGCCAGCGCCGCCATCGCCGTGCCCAGCACGGTCCTGCGGCGTAGGGACCCTCCCAGCACGTCACGGACCGAGACGACGTCGGTAACGTGCGCGGCCTTATCGGCGGCCCAGGTGGCCGACTCCCGGAAGAACACCAGAACAATGAAGGTCGGGAGGACCACCGCCGTGCCGGCGACGAGGAACATCAGTCGCCAGTCCGGCAGAAACTGTCCGGAGATGACTGCCGCGAGCGCTCCGCCGGCGGGAAACGCGCTGATCACGAAAGCGGCGGCGCGCCCGCGGCTCTTGGTCGGCCACGTCTCGACCACGTATGCGGATACGACACTCCATACTGCACCGAGACCGATTCCTGCGAGGAACCGCAGGATCAGGAAGACGGTGAAGTTCGGCACGACCGCGATGGCCGCGGTGAACAGGCCGAAGATGACGAGCGATGCAATCAGCGCCTTCTTGCGGCCGAAGTTGTCCGCCACGTAGCCGCCCATGACGCTGCTGACACCGATGCCGAGGAGCGTGGCGGTCGCGAGGAGACCGGCCTGGGTCACCGAAAGGCCCATGTCAACGCGAATCGCCGGCAGCGCCAGAGACAGCAGAACGATCTCCAGCGCGTCGAACAGATAGGCAAGGAAACATCCGCCTAACACAATCCAACGAGTACGTCGCATCTTTCATCTCCTTGTCGCGCTGCCGAAAGCCCATGGGGCAGCAATGAACGTCTTTTTCTCTGATGGTGGGACGTCGGCCGGGATTGCGGCGAAGGGCAATGCCGCCGATGGTGCCGCACCCCTGGTGCGACCGGAGAGGGGCACACCCGGATCGGCGGTACTCGTCACGTCTCACTCCGATGATCTCGCGGAGAAGTCCGAAGGCTCGGAAGGCGTTGTCAGTGCCGACGGGATAGGTGTACACCATTGCTGGACCCACTGTCCTGTGCTGATTGAATGTGCTCGTCGTCACTTTGTCAACCAGCCCCGTGTCTTAGCACAGCCCGGAAGCCAATTATCCCTGTTCAGAGATTTCTACCGTATGCCGATGGGCCTGGAATGTGCGGCGCGGTGAGCTCAAGCGTACGCGAAGCACACCAACAGTGTGCTGTATTGGTTGACACTTGCGTGATCTGCGTCCTACCGTGAGAGGCGCAGCCGCAGTTCACCTGCGCCTCTCACTAACTTTGGAGAATTCCTGTGACGTCCCCCAACGTGCTCGGCGACTCGGTCGCAGCGATCAAGGCCGAAATCCTGACGCTCGAGGACACGCGCTACGACGCGGTCATCGGCGGCGACTTCGAGTTGTTCGCCGCCCTGTGCCACCCGGACCTGACCTACAGCCACTCCGACGGCTCGCGCGACACGGTCGAGTCTTACCTGCGTAAATGCCGCGACAAGTTTTACGTGTACCACCGCATCGATCACCCGGTCGTCGACGTGCTGGTGCACGGGGATGTCGTGGTCGTGGTCGGCGAGATGAACGCCGCGATCACCGCCAACGGTACGGACAAGGAACTGGCCAACAACTCCATCGCGGTCTGGACCCGCTACGAGGGTGCATGGAAGTTGCTCGCCTATCAGCCCACCCCACGCCGATGAGAGCCGTGACCGCGACCTCCGAGAAAGCGACGATGGTGTTCGAGCACGAGACACTGGCCCAACGTGTGCTGTTCGGGGCCGGGCGCGCGGTCGAGAATCTGACCGCCGAAGTCGGCAGACTCGGTGCCTCGGCGGTCATGGTCATCGCGGCCACCGAAAGCGAACTCGTCCAGAAGATCTGCGCGGGAATCGACATCGCGGTGCTGTTCGACGATGTCGCCCCGCACGTGCCGGTGGACCTCGCCGAACGGGTCCGCGAGGTGGCCGCGCAGCACCGGATCGACCTTTTGGTCAGCATCGGCGGCGGCTCGACCACCGGTCTGGCCAAGGCCGTCGCGCTGACCACCGGAATCCCGATCGTCGCCGTCCCCACCACCTACGCCGGGTCCGAGGCAACGAATGTGTGGGGCATGACCGAGGCCGCCCGCAAGACCACCGGCGTCGACGCCCGTGTGCTGCCGACGACCGTGATCTACGACGCGACCTGCATGCTGACCCTGCCCGGCGACCTTGCGGTGGCCTCGGGACTCAACGCCCTCGCCCATGGGGTCGACGCGATGTGGGCGCCGCGGGCCGATCCGATCAACCGGGCACTGGCCGCCGAGTCGATCCGCGCCCTGGCGCGGGGCATGCGGGCGATCAGCGCCGACTCCACCGGCCTGGCCGGACACGAGCAGAGCCTGTACGGCGCCTACCTGTCGGCGGTGTCGTTCGCGTCCGCCGGCTCGGGGATGCATCACAAGATCTGCCACGTCCTCGGCGGCGCGTACAACCTCCCGCACGCGCAGACCCACGCCATCGTGCTTCCGCACGTGCTCGCCTTCAACGCCGCCAGTGCCCCGGAGGCGGCCAGCCGCATCGCCGCGGCGCTGGAGTCCGACGACGCGGTATGCGGACTCGAATCTCTGCGCCGCGACGTGCACGCCCCCACCGCGCTGCGGGAGATCGGCCTGGAGGAAGCGAATCTCGCCGAGGCCGTGGAACTGATCATGCCGGTGATCCCCCCGTCGAATCCACGACCGGTCACCGCGCAGGCGCTGTCCACGCTGCTGCGTAACGCCTGGTCCGGTGCCGACGCCGAGCACACGAGGATGTGACATGAGCACCGAGACCACCACCGACCCCGTGCACGACGAGCAGCACCTGCAGGCACAGCGGGAACGGGCGCTGACCGACCGGGTGATCGCCAGTTGGGCCGGGAACTCCGACGAACGCCTCGCGCAGATCCTCACTGCCCTGACCGAACACCTGCACGCCTTCGTACGCGAGGTCCGTCTGACCGAGTCCGAGTGGACGAAGGGGATCGATTTCCTGCGGGCGGTCGGCGACATCACCGACGACAACCGGCAGGAATTCATCCTGCTCTCCGATGTCTTCGGGGTGTCCATGCAGACCGTCACCGTCGCCAACCAGGCCGTCGGCGATGCAACCGAGGCCACGGTGTTCGGCCCGTTTTTCGTCGACGACTCCCCGCCGATCGCCCACGGTGGCGACCTGTCCGCCGGAGCCTCAGGCCAACCGTGCTGGATCGAGGGCACCGTCACCGACACCGGCGGCACTCCAGTTCCCGGTGCCCGCATCGAGATCTGGGAGGCCGACGACGACGGGTTCTACGACGTCCAGTACGACGACGACCGCACCGCCGCCCGCGGGCACCTGTTCGCCGACCAGGACGGCCGCTACCGGCTGTGGGGGTTGACGCCCACGCCCTATCCCATCCCGCACGACGGTCCGGTCGGTGCACTCCTGGCGGCGTGCGGACGCTCGCCCATGCGCCCGGCGCACCTGCACTTCATGGTCACCGCCGACGGCAAACGCACCCTGATCACCCACATCTTCGTCCGCGGCGGCGAATTCACCGACTCCGACGCGGTTTTCGGTGTCAAGGAGTCCCTGATCGCCGACTTCGCCGAGCAGGCACCCGGAACCCCCGCCCCCGACGGGCGCGACCTGACCGGCCGCAGCTGGTCCCGCGTCCGCTTCGACATCGTCCTCGCCGACGACACCCACTGACTCAGTAACTCGCCCACATCGACCACTCCGACCGGCCGTCGGCCTCGCGGTGCCAGTGCCCCTCCAGGCAGCACACCATGGTGCGGGGTGTCGAGTACATCGAGTCGATCCGGCAGTGACCGACACACAACTCTCGAGGAGAATAATCATGCTGATCGGATTCGCCGGTCTCGGCCGGATGGGACGGCCGATGGCCGCAAACCTGGCACGGGCGGGACACACGATCCTCGCCTACGATCCGGGACCAAACACGGGGGCGCCGGAAGGGGTTACGGTCGTCGGTTCGGCGGCCGAACTCACCGAGGCGCCGGTGACCATCAGCATGTTGCCGGATGGAGCGACGACGCGGGCACTCGTCGTGGAGGGGCTGACGAGCGCCGCGGAGGGCCACCTCCACGTGGTGATGGGTACCGTCGGCCCCGAGCTGGTGCGTGAGATGGCCGGTGCCGAGAGGATGGACATCATCGATGCCCCGGTATCCGGCAGTGTGTCGATGGCCGAGACCGCCACCATCACCACGATGGTCGGCGGGACCGCGGAGCAGTTCGAGCGCATCCGCCCGGTCCTTGCGGCGATGACCTCGGCGCAGTTCCACACCGGGCCCGCCGGTTCCGGATCGGTAGCAAAACTCGCGGTCAACGCCGTACTTGCCGCGCTCAGTCAAGGTATCGCCGAAGGCCTGCTCATCGCCGAGGCAGGCGAGATCGATCTGAAGGTCTTCTACGATGTGCTCCGCAACAGCGCGGCAGGTGCTCCCTACGTCGGATACAAAGAGCAAGCGTTCCTCTCGCCGGGCTCTGCCGGCGTCGCGGCCCCGGTGTCACTGATCCGCAAAGACCTCGGCTTAGCCCTCGACCTGGCCCACAGACAACAACTCAGCCTGCCCGGAGCCGAGGCGGCCTACATGGTGTTGAGCGAGGCGACCGACGCCGGTCTCGGCGACGAGGATATGGCCCAGGTGCTCGCTGCCCTACGAATGCGCAACACCCTGCCGATCTCCTGAGCCGATAGAAAACACGGCCGCCCGATGTCACCGATGACCAGCCGATTGTGAAGATCCGGCTGGTCATCCGTCGACGACCCAGCCAACCAGCACGACGTCGTGACCGCTGGACGCGTCTCCTGTCTTCGGAACGTCCGGTCTCAGCTGGCCAATAGAGAGTCCACCAATAGGCATGGAGGAGGGCCCACGCCGTCCGGGAGGGCTCTTCCCATTGAGATGCCCTCCGTGGGTGCAATCAGTGGTTGCGGCCCACCACGAACCAGATGGCCACACAGGTCTCCTCGAAGGGATTGCTGAGCCGGTGCGGAGTCGAAGAATCGAAGTTCACGCTGTCGCCGGGACCAAGCACCTGACGGGCGAACGCCACCTGCACCTCGAGACTGCCGGAAAGTATGTGGCAGTACTCCTTTCCGCCGTGAACCATCAGGTTGTCCGCCGGGCACGACTCGGTTCCCGGCGGATACGTCACCCGTAGGAACTCCACGTCCGGGTCATCCGCGGGTGTCAATCGCTCCCACCGCACACCACCACCGAGGAAGAGCTCGAGGCGGTCTCCGTGGCGTTGCAGCCCGGGCAACGACCCGATCTCTGGCAAGGTTGACGGTGCGGACTTCCCGCTTGTGATCGCCGGTGCGTGATCTGCGGTGTCGTTGCCGGCCCCTGGCACGGCTGTGAACCCGTGGGCTTGCAGGTCGGTCGGCGTGGTGTGTTCGGCCATCAGAGTATCCAGGGACAGCCCCAGTTCGGTGACTATCGCGTACAACGTACCGACCGAGGGGGTCGCCCGTCCCAGCTCAACCTGCGAGATGAAGCTCGGCGAGAGGTGGACACGGCGCGCCATCTCCCGCAACGACATGTTCGCCGCCTCCCGTGCCGCGCGCAGACGTTGCCCCAGATGGGATCCCGCCTGGGCGCCGTCATCGTCCGCAACCGCGGAAACAGCTTCGCTCATTGCGTCTCACCTTTCACTTCCAACTGAACATTAACGCATCAACTGTCTTCCCCCGCAGGACGAGAACGCTCCCACACCCGTTCTCCCAGCCAGGACGAAGAACTCTTCTGTGAGGTATCACTTCGCATATTCAGGGATCATATGTGCAGTAATACTATACACTTCGTTCGATGATGCAGGTCACACCGAGCTATGGAGGATCTCCGCATGGGCGAGACCATGAACGCCGCGATTTACTACGGCGCCCGTGACATTCGAGTGGAGGAGGTCCCGATTCCGACGCCTGCTCCCGGGGAGTGTCTCGTGAAAGTGACCCGGTCGGGGATCTGCGGCACCGACGCGTCCGAGTGGACGGCCGGCCCCAAGACCTTTCCCGTCCTGCGGCGTCACCCCAACAGCGGACACCAGGGCCCGCTGATCCCCGGTCACGAGTTCGTCGGCGAGATCGCCGTCACCGACCCCACCTCCGGATTCGGGGTCGGTGACCGGGTCGCGAGCGGTGCCGGCATCTGGTGCGGGCAATGCCGGCGCTGCAAGGCCGGACGGACCAACCAGTGCGTGCACTATCGCACCCTCGGGCTCAACGTCCACGGCGGCATGGCCGAATTCGTTGCGGTGCCGTCCCAGACGCTGCGGGGGTTGCCGCACGAATTGTCCTTCGACCACGCCGGTCTCGCGCAGCCACTCGCCGTCGGCATCCACGCCGCACGCCGCTCCGGCGCCCAACACGGCGACAAGGTCGTCATCATCGGCGCCGGGGCGATCGGCTCCTTCGTCCTGGCCGGGATCAAGCACCTCTTCGACGTGGACGTGACCGTCGTCGACTTCCCCGGCCGCCGTCTCGAGCGCGCCGTGCGTCTCGGCGCGGACCGCACCCTCGGCGCCTCCCCGGACATCGCCGCCGAGATCGCCGACGCACTGGGCGGAGACAAGCCGGACGTCGTGATCGAGGCCGCCGGAGCACCGAATCAGCTCCCCACCGCGCTGCAGATGGTCACCGACGGCGGCCGGGTGCTGGCAGTCGGCATTCCCAAGGACAATCCGGCCCTCGACGTCCACTCCCTGGTGTTCCGGGAGATCACGCTGGAATCGACCCTGGCGCACGTGTGCGACACCGACCTGCCCTCGGCGCTCGAGATCCTCTCCGAAGGCGTACTCGGCACCGAGCTCGCCGAAACCCCGCTCCCCCTCAACCGCCTAGCCGACGAACTCGACCGCCTTTCCAGCGGGCAGGTCGAAGGCAAGGTCCTGATCGACCCGTCCCTGTAAACAATCGGTGCCTTGCCTCTCCCGGCTCGCCACGCCATGTACGGGTCACGTTCTCTGGGGCCCTAACTGACCCGTCCTGCTGCTGGCATTTCGTATACCTGTGTCAAACACTAGGCTTCGGCTGGGTGCGTAGAGCCACGATGCCGCCGGTACCCCTCCATCTACGAATATGCGCTATTCATAGGCTTTCTCGAACCAAAACCTACTCACACGTGCTCTTGACAGGTGCGGCAGTACACGGTTCAATCATCAGTAGTGTGAAGTGAAAGTAAACACACATTGTTCTGGCGCGTTGTACTTGACAAGTAGCGCGGGTGCTCACGAACCAACTGGGTGATCTATCGCGACTCGAGTCGCGCCTGCGAGTCCCGCCCCGAGAAGCCTGCTGGAACACGATGCCCTCGTCCACTGAAGAAAGCACCCACGCTCATGCCCACAGAAGCACGTGAAACTACCGAAGCATTGCCGACTCGTGCCGCGCACGCAGGCAGCCTGAAAAAGGGCACCATCGGCGTCTTCGGTGCCGCGGTCATGGCAATTGCACTGATCACACCGCTGACGACCTTGTCGTCGAACATGGCTGAGAGCCTGATTCTCGGTGTTGGTCCCGCGACCGTCGTCGTCACCCTTCTTGTGACGCTGTTACTTGGGTTCTTCGCCGCAGGCTATAGCGCGCTCGGGCGCGTCGTCGTTGATTCAGGCGCCTACGCCGCGTACGCCGCATACGGCCTAGGACACAAGGTAGGTTCGGCGGTGGGTGTGGCGGCCGTACTGGGTTATAACCTCGCGACGGTCGCCTTCATCGGAATCGGAGGATACTTCCTCGACAACACCATCAAGCCGCACGGCCTCGACCTCCCGTGGTGGATCTACTCACTTGCGGTCCTGGCGTTGGTGGCAGTGCTGGGCATCCTCGGCGTCAACATTGCGAGCCGATTCAATACGATAATCTGTGGTCTTCAATTCCTCATGCTGGCGATCTTCTTTCTGGCCGTATTGTTCAAGAGCCCGGCCAATTTCAAGCTCGATGTCTTCTCCTTCTCGGGAGTTTCGTGGGGCGGCTTCGGTCTGTCTGTGGTCTTCGTTCTCCTCGCGCTCGCAGGATTCGAGTCCAGTTCCGCGTACGGCGAAGAAGTTCGAGATCCACACCGCACAATTCCGAGGGCCACCTACGTAACACTGCTTCTGCTCAGCGGAATCTTCGTCCTTGGCACGTGGGTCGTTGTCGCAGCATCAAACGGGGACCCCCGCGCAGTAGCCGGTGGGGATCCAGGCGATCTCGTGCCGGCCCTTTTCGGCAGCTACCTCGGTGAATGGACCAGCACCGCGACGAACTTCATCATCGCAGTCACGATAATTGGCGCAGCCCTTGCCTTTCACAACCTTTCGACTCGGTACATGTACTCCTCGTCTCGATCAGGCATCTTGTTCTCAGCACTGAGCCGAACGCATCCGCGCTACAAGACTCCGCACGTCGCGGTCATGGTCCAAGTGCTCATCACCCTAGCTTTTCTTCTGCCATTCGTTCTGACCGGAGCGAGCCCGATGACTGACCTGCTTCCTGCGATTGCTGGATACAACGCACTGAATATGATCACCAAAATGGGCACCACCTCGGCAAGTACAATTGTCGCTACCTTTAATGGCAAGCTCACCGGGTCGAAATACTCGACCATCTATGCGCCCCTTCTTGCTATCGTCGGTTTCGTCGCCACAGGAGTCCTGATTGTTTTGCACTACAGGGAAATCACCGGGACTGAGGCGCTGTGGGTCAATGCAATGCCTCTGATGATCGTTACCTGTGCGCTCTTCGGCGCGCTCAAGCAGTGGCAGATCGATCGGGATGTCTTCGCCCAGCGCCCCTGACATCGTCCGCTGGACTGCACGGTCGGGGGGTGCCGAGACAGTGCGTCGGACTGTAATGTTGGACATTCCGAGTCTGTGTGCGCCTCGACTCGGTGGAGTCTTCGGTGTTGAGAACTCATCGACACGACAGGACGAATTTGCAGTTGAGCGCGCTGGCAATGTCGTAGGGAGTCTCACTCAGGTGAGTGTGCTCTTGTATGTGCGCATGCCGGTGATCCAGTGGTCGTAGTCGGCGGCTTTATGGCGATAGAAATCGAGCACTTGGGTGTGCGGGAGAATCAGGAATCGTCTGGTTGCGATGCCGTGGAGGACGATTTGTGCCACGTCGTCGGGGTCGAGTACTTCGCCCGCGGTGGTCACGGCGCGTCGCGTCAGGCCCGCATCGTCGTTGTCGTCACCGAAGCCGGAGTCCAGGAGCGCGGTCTTGACGCCCATCGGGCACAGGCAGCTGACGCCGATGCCGCGGTCGCCGTAGGTCACCGAGAGCCATTCGGCGAACCCGACGGCGGCGTGTTTGGACACGGCGTAGGGCGCTGACCCGATCTGTGTCAACAGGCCGGCCGCGGACGCCGTGGAGACGAAGTAGCCGCTGCCTCGTTCGAGCCACCCGGGCACCAATACTCGCGCGGCACGCGCGTGCGCGAGCACGTTCACACCGAATGCGGCGGCCCAGTGCTCCTCGGAACTGTCCAGGCCGACGCCGCCGGTGATCCCTGCATTCGCGAAATACATGTCAACAGGACCGAATTCGGCTTCGGCGCGCGCGACGAGGCCTCGTATCACGGCTTCGTCGGACACATCACCTCCGGCCGCGATCGCGGACGCGGGACCGATCTCGCGCGCGACGCGCTCGGCGTCGGCCGCCGCGATGTCGGCAATCAGCACCCGTGCACCACCGGCAGCGAGTGCCCGCGCCAGCGCTGCGCCGATACCCGCAGCGCCACCGGTGACGATCGCGACCTTGCCGACGATGTCCACGGGTTCGCCCCGATCGTGGTCCAACGGCAGGTGCCGATCTCGACCGCCTGATTGCTTACGAACTTCGACCATCACAACCTCTCGCATTGCTTCGATGATGTGCGCGCCCAGTCGTGTTGTCGTCGGCGCTTCGCACGGAAGCGTCGGACATTTCGGTGGCACGGCTACGCAGCCGTGCCCTATACAAGCACGTAAAAAATTTGTGTTCAAGGCCGTATTCGGTGTGGGATCGGCCGGAGGTATTCGATCGGAGCGCGTGGGCCGTCAGGCGTTGGCCGTGTTCAGTCCGGTCGATCGTCGAGTCTGGCGCGTCGCAGTGCGTATCGAATTCCGCCGGCGATGAAGGAGGTAGCCATGTCTGCCGCTAATTGCGGATCGGTCTGTGGATGTCGGTGTGCGTCGCGAGCGGTTTGGAACGCGACATCGACTGCCATTGCTGTGACACGGCGGAGGGCTTGATCGTCGAAGCGGCCGTTGTTGCCGCCGGGGACTATGCGGGTGAGTATGCGGTCGATGACGCTGTCGATGAATCGTTGTCTGTTCTGGTCGGGAGGGCTGCTGGGGTCGATCTCGACGATCAGTTGGAAACCGTTGGGCCTGTCGCGCGCGTAGTCGAAGAAGGCCTGCACATCGCCGGCGATCTCGCCGATCGTGTCGAGAGTTTCGGCGCGACTGTAGGCTGCGAACATGTATTCGAGTGCGTAGTCAACTTCCCACTTCAAGCACGCGTGGTACAGCTCTGCTTTGTCGCTGAAGCGCGAGTACAGCGTCGGCTTGGTGACTCGTGCGGCCTTGGCGACCCCCTGCATGGTCGCCGCCGCGTAGCCACTTTTCGCGAAGACTGCACTTGCCGTGGTGAGCAACCGATCTACGGGGATCGGAACCGGCCCTGGCCGCGGTGTCGACACCGATGTGCCACCTTCCTCGAGTGTTTTTCGTCGAACTATTGCGAATTCTGTCACGTGCATGTTATTACTATACCCGTCCGTAAATAATCCCATGTCAAGGTGTGTTTAATATGATCGGTCGGTGGTTGGGCTCGAGAGTGCTGTGGACGTGGGGCATCTGCCTGAGCGTGGTGACACTCGTGGCTGCGGGGGTGACCGTGCTTGGTGGGCCAGTCGCGTCGGCGGAGCCTGCCGCGTCGGCGGAGCCTGCCGCGTGCGCGTTGCCGGAGGGGGACGCTGCGCCGCAGCGGGTTGCGCCGGGGTCGGTGAACATCGATCAGGCCGCGTTGGACGAGGCGATCGCGTTCGCGGCATCTCGGATGCGGTCCAACATTCAGGTGTATCGCAACAACTGTCTGATCGGGACCGGGGCGTTGAACCATGTGAGCGGCAATGTCGCCAGCAATCTGTGGAGTTCGACGAAGTCGGTGCTGGCGATGGTCGCCGGTGTCGCATACACCGAGGGGCTTCTGGATCTGGAGGCCCCGATCGGGAGGTATCTGCCCGAGGGGCAGGGTGATGCGGCGCATCGCGCGATCACGGTACGGCAGTTGCTGACGCAGACGTCCGGGTTGAAGCAGTCCATTCTGGCCGAGGCCTACACCGCTCTCGTGCCTGACTTGAACATTGTCGAGCAGGCGCTCACCCTGCCGTTCGAGCACGAGCCGGGCACGAACTTCGCGTACGCGCAGCGGCCTCCCGATCTACTCGCCTACGTTGTCGAACGGGCGGTGGGGCAAGACCTGCAGCAGTTCGCGCAGCAGAAACTGTTCTCCCCGTTGGGTATCGACGCCGAGGACTACTTCTGGCAGCGCGACCGGGCCGGTCACACCTATGGTTTCGCGTTCCTCATGATCCCGCCGAACGATCTGGCCAGGCTAGGCCTGTTGCTGCTCAACAACGGTGAATGGAACGGCAACCGCATCATCGCTGCCGACTACATGGACCAGCTACACCAGCCCTCACCGCGCAACGCGTGTTACGGATTTCTCGTATGGCTCAACCAGGCCCCGTGTATCGGTGTCACTCTGCCCTCGGAGCACGTGTTCGAGCAGCCACCGTTCTTGCCGATGCCGCCCGACACCTATGCGACGGTCGGGTTCCTGCAGCAAACCAATTTCGTGATGCCGAGCCTGCACATGCTGGTCACCTGGACCGGATTCTTCGGTGACGTGTCTCCCGATCCGGCGACAGTATTCTCGGCCAGTCTCAACAGCGAGCTGTATCGCGAGTTTCTGCGCAAGCTGGCACGCGCGGTCACCGACGTCGAGCTGCCCGACCCGGGACCTTATGTCCCGACGGTGAACACCACGATCGACCAGCCCGGGATGTTCGACCCGAACGTCCTGCTCGGAGCCGTGGGTGTGGGTCCGCTCGCGCCGCCGGGGTGCACTCCGGAGCAGTGTGGCCCGACCCCGTTGGTGCCGCCGTTCAGCAATACCCCGGACGCCTGCCGGCTCGGCGTCTGTATCCCGCTGCCCGGTGTTCCCCAGCGCCACGGGCAATAGTCGCCCCGCACCGTTGCCCGGTGTTGCCCAGCGGTGCGGGTACCGGATAGTCCGCACGTACACACCGGGCTCGTAGCAGTAGGCGGTGACGCGCGCGCGGTGGCCGTATCCGGCGACGAGCCCTCGGTCTCGGCGAGGTCCGAAGTGAGGGTTCGGCGCGGAGGTCCGCGGTGTCCGCACCCACCCGTCACGACGCGGCGCCGACATCCCGACCGCCCACCCGGCCCCAGCACGGCGTCGCTGGACCCCTTGAACACTCCCATTTGAAAGAAGGCTTTCGCATGGCTTTCGTTGCACCACCGGACGCGTTGTTCCTCATGGCGGAGACCCGTGATCACCCCATGCACATCGGCGCGGTGGGGTTGTGGGTGCCGCCGCCGGAGGCCGGTGACGGCTTCGCTCGGGAGATCTACGAGGAGCAGCGGGCAAACACGCGCGTGTGTGCTCGGTTTCGGCGTCGCCCGGCACACCTGCTGCCGCTTCTGCACGCGTTGCGGTGGACGGTGGACGACGATATCGATCTGGACTATCACGTCCGGCTGTGGTCGCTACCAAAACCGGGCGAGATTCGTGAGTTGTTCGAACTCGTATCCCGGCTGCACGAGTCGCCGCTGGATCGCCACCAGCCGTTGTGGGAGTACCACGTCATCGACGGACTCGCGGACGGGCGTGTCGCGATCTATCAGAAGGTGCACCACGCGCTGGTCGATGGTGTCGCCTCGATGCGGTTGACCATGCGGCAACTCTCGACGAACCCGACCGAGCGCAACACCCCGGCGTACTGGTCACCGGTAGAACCCGCACAGGGGGAACCGGATTCGTCAGCCACATCGCCGGTCGGCGTGCTCCACAGTGTCGCCGGGGCGACAGTCGCGGCAGGACAATTCGCCGTGGACGCGGTCAAGGTCGCAGACAGCATGCGCAAGGGTGACCTGGCCGACCCGATGCCCAGTGCCCCGCGCACGATCTTGAACACCCGTGTCGGCAGTGCGCGACGCTTCGCGGCACAATCGTGGTCGATCGACCGCCTGCGGGCGGTCGCGCGGCGCAGCGACAGCACACTCAACGACGTCGTCCTGGCGATGTGCGGCGGCGCACTGCGCACCTATCTCCTCGATCTGGACGCACTGCCGCTCGAGCCGCTGATCGCGGCGGTCCCGGTGTCGGTGCGCAGTAGCCAGGGCTCGGGTGGCAACGCGGTCAGTGCGTTGTTGTGCAATCTCGCCACCGACGACGCTGACGCCGACCGACGGTTGGCCGCGATCGCGTCGTCGATGCGCCGCGGTAAGGAGGCGCTCTCGGGGCTGTCGCCCCTGTCGTCCTTCGCGGTCGGCGGACTCGCGATGCACGAGCTGCTGCTCGCTCAGATCCCCGGTTACGCCGCTCTCGTGCCCCCGGCGTTCAACGTCGTGATCTCCAATGTGCCCGGCCCTACCGAAACGATGTATTTGAACGGCGCCCGCCTCGACGGCATCTATCCCACGTCCATCGTGATGGACGGCCAGGCCCTCAACATCACCGTCACCAACCACGCCGGCTATCTCGATTTCGGATTGATCGGTGACCGCAAACGGGTACCGCATCTGCAGCGGCTGCTCGCCCACCTCGAGAACGCGCTGGTAGCGCTGGAGAAAGGCGTGAACCTGCCCTGAAAGTGCCGCACGACGGACCCCGCCGTGTGGCCTGATTTCCGTCACCGCGGGACCTCGGCACCGACCGGGTCCCGCCACCATGTTGTTTCTGCCCCGAGACAGAAGGGAGTCGACGTGCGACTCGCATTGACCGACGACGAACGCGCATTCCGCGACGAGATGCGCGAGTTCTATACAACCCAAATCCCCGCTGAGCTGCGAGAGAAGGTGCGGCGAGGGGTGGAACTTGACAAGGACGACTGCGTCCGTAGCCAGCAGATCCTCAACGCCGCCGGCCTGGCCGTGCCGCACTGGCCGGTCGAGTGGGGTGGCAAGGCGTGGACACCGATACAGCACCACATCTGGCTCGACGAGATGCAGCTGGCATCGGTCCCCGAGCCGCTGACCTTCAATACCGGCATGGTCGGCCCGGTGATCGCGCACTTCGGCTCTCAGGAGATCAAGGAGCGGTTCCTGCCCCCAACGGCGAACCTGGATATCTGGTGGGCTCAAGGCTTTTCGGAGCCCGAGGCGGGATCGGACCTGGCGTCGCTGCGGACCACTGCGATTCGTGACGGCGACTCCTACATCGTCAACGGCCAGAAGACCTGGACCACGATGGGCCAGTACGGCGACTGGATCTTCTGCCTCGTCCGCACCGATCCGACGGCCTCGAAGAAGCAGGCGGGCATCTCGTTCCTGCTGATCGACATGCAGACCCCCGGGCTCACCGTGCGGCCGATCAAACTGGTCGACGGCAGCTACGAGGTCAACGAGGTGTTCTTCGAGGACGTCCGCGTCCCGGTCGAGAACCTTGTAGGAGAGGAGAATCAGGGCTGGGCCTACGCGAAGTTCCTGCTCGGCAACGAGCGGACCGGCATCACCGGTGTCGGGCGCACGAAGGTCCGGCTCGCCCAAGCCAAGGAGTTCGCCGCCACGACCAAGGCAGGACATGGGACGGTGCTCGACGATCCGCTGTTCGCGGCCCGACTCGCCGAGGTGGAGAACGAGTTGCTGGCGCTCGAGCTCACCCAGCTGCGGGTGGTCGCGGGCTCGGCCGACGGCAAGCCGAACCCGGCGTCGTCGGTGCTGAAGCTGCGCGGAACGCAGCTGCAACAGGCCGCGACGGAACTGATCCTCGACGTCGCCGGCATGGATTCGCTACCGGTCGAGGCGGGTTCCGATATCGCGTCCCCGCAATGGGCTCAGCTTTCTGCCCCACAGTATCTGAACTATCGCAAGGTGACGATCTACGGCGGCAGCAGTGAAGTGCAACGCAGCATCATCTCATCGACGATTCTTGGATTGTAAGGAAAAGCAATGGATTTCGCACTGTCCGACGAGCAGCAGATGCTCCGCGACACCATACGTGAGCTACTGGACCGCCATTACGACACCGAGAAGCGTAACAAGGTCATCGACACCGATCCGGGCTGGAGCCAGGACGTGTGGGGCAAGTTCGCCGAAATCGGGGCGCTCGGCTTGAGTTTCGCCGAGGACGACGGCGGCCTGGGCGCCGGTCCGGTCGAGACCATGACCGTGATGGGGGAGATCGGCCGCAGGCTCGCCCCCGAGCCGCTGCTGGACGGTGTCCTCGTCCCCGGCGGGTTGATCGCTGCCGTCGGCACCGCCGACCAGCGCGCACAGTTGCTACACAAGATTGCCGGAGGCCGGACCGTCCTGGCGTTCGCGCACCTCGAACCCGCAGTGCGTTGGCCCACGCGTCAGATCACGACGGTCGCAACCGACAGCGGCGGCACATGGACGGTGACGGGCACGAAGAATCCCGTCCTGCGCGGCGACGTCGCCGACAGCCTCGTCGTCAGTGCCGCCCTGCCGGCCGGCGGGATCGGACTGTTCCTCGTCCATCCCCGAGCGGAAGGACTGCACCGGCAGTCGTATCGCACCTATGACGGGCTGCGCGCCGCGCAGATCGAATTCACCGCTACCCCTGCCGAGTTGCTCGGTGACGGAACGGACGCGAGCACCCAGATCGATGCCGCGGTCGTGGCCGCGCAGGCCGCGCTCGGCGCCGAGGCCGTGGGGATCATGGAGGAGGTGCTGCGGCTGACCACCGAATATCTCAAGCAGCGCAAGCAGTTCGGTGTGCCGCTGGCGAAGTTCCAGACACTCACCCAGCGGGCCGCCGACATGTACGTCTCGCTCGAGCTCGCACGCAGCATGTCGCTGTACGCGACGATGGCCCTCGCCGACGGTACGGTCGACCCGGTGATCGCCGCTCGCGCCAAGCTGCAGATCGGACGCGCTGCCCGCCACATCGGACAGGAGGCGATTCAGCTGCACGGCGGCATCGGCATCACCGCCGAATATCCGGTCGGCCACTACGTAGCCCGCCTGACCGCGATCGAACACACCTGGGGCGCCACCGATGATCACCTGCGCACCGTCGCGGCCGGCATCGGAGACTACGACAAGGTGGAACTGTAGTGATGCCGGCCGAGGAGCCGGTCGTCGACTCCGCCGCGCTGGACGGGGCCCCCGGCAGAGCGCTGCTGTGGACGGACTACGCACGCTCGCTGGCCGACTTCGGTGCGCTGATGCTGACCTGGCCCATCCTCAGCCGCGCCCCCCGCGGGGACGGGCACCCCGTGTTGGTGCTGCCCGGTCTCGTCGCCTCTGACGCCTCCACGATCGTGCTGCGTGTGGTGCTGCGACGACTCGGGTACACCCCCTACGGTTGGAACCTCGGAACCAACCTCGGCCCCACCCACAAGATCGTGGACGGCACTCCGGCCCGGCTCGACCAGATCGCCGCCCGGCACAAGCAGCCGGTCACGCTCATCGGGTGGAGCCTGGGCGGCATCTTCGCGCGCCAGCTGAGCCGCAGCGCCCCGGATTCGGTGCGGCAGGTAATCACACTCGGTAGCCCCTTCAAATTGGCCAGCGACCGACACAGCCACGCACGCTTTATCTACAATCTGTGGCGCAAGCGGCATGTCACGGAGCTGCTCGCGCCGCTGGAAGCCGGTCTCGGGCCGCTGCCCGTCCCGGCCACCTCGATCTACAGCCGCCGCGACGGCATCGTCTCCTGGCGAGCCTGCCTCGACGACGACTCGCCCCACGCCGAAAACATCGAAGTCACCGCCAGCCACCTCGGCCTCGGGCACCATCCCGCCGTGCTGTACGCGATCGCCGACCGACTCGGCCAAGCCCACGGCCAATGGCAACCCTTCCACCCGCCCCGGTGGCTGCGCTGCGCCTACCCCGACGCCCGACGCGATTGAGTCCTATCAGGACCACGACCGAGGGTCAGGTCCCTGAGCGACTTCACAATGCCCTCTGCACTGGGCGCCGGACGCGCAGTGCGACTCGACCTGCGATCAACGGCTGACCTGACCACCGAATCCACGCCAGGAGCTGCCGTGGCGGACAAAGCGTTCGTCGCAGGATCGCCGGCGCGCCTGCGCTCCGACGGTCTCCAAGAGTCGTCACCTTGTTCCACGTCATCGACAACGCCGCAAGCACACTCGTGCCGGCGACGGACGCCACTGCTATAGCCAGATCACGGTGCATTGCTGTACTTCGACACCCCCACCGCCATCGACCCGAAAAGTGGCCGGCGAGAGGCGAACTGTATGGGCCGCCGGAACCGACAGTCGTCCGTCTCGACTGCGACACGTGAACGATTGAGCGGTGGGTCGGTCGCGCGGTGGAGTTCCCGAACTCGGGTGGGAAGCGTGAGGGTGCGTTGCTGTCGAGGCTGTGCCGACCACCACTGAAATTGTTTGTCGTGCAGCGAATTACACGCCAGATTCGTGGTGTCGGAAGCATGTCGACGCGATGGCCAAGGCGCATTGCGGTCGCCTCACCGACGGTCTCGGCGATGACTCGTCCTGCTGCTGCGCCCTGATGCGGTGGGCCGGCTCTTCGTCGGGGCGCGGACGTACCCGTGAACCCTTGCGGCGTCCGAACCAACATGCTATCTCTATACGGGAGCGTATATAATTGCAGTTCAAGTCGAATCGGTGTTGCGCTAGTCGAGGCGATGACGTGCGGCGGTGGAACGGGGCGCGAGTCGAAGACGCTCCGCAGTGCTTGCCCGACCCTGCCGTCGACCGATTGCCTTCATCCAAAGTCAGGAGAAATTGATGGTGCCTACCCGCGTCACCGACAAGGGCGGTGTCGGTTATCCGGTCGTGCAGGGCGACAGAAGGGCGGGGGCCGGTCGTGTCGAGTCGGTCACGCAAGTGAACGTGAACCGAGCAACGCACTATGCCGGCAGCGCCGGAATCCCGGCCTGTGGACGGCCACTATGCGTGCGGCCCCGCCGCCGCTAATGGCCAAGTCGCTCAGTGCGGTGTGCGCTCCGCCGGCAGCGACGAGATGGCGAGCCCGGGATCTGCCGCGGGGACAGACGCCCAGGCGCAGACAGCGACCTGGCCGCGCGCGGTGACCGCCCACAAGTCCCTCGACGGTCTGCCATCGAGCGACTTCCGTAGAGCACTTTTCGCCGCCGACATTCCAGACGGCGGATATCACAAAGATGGCGCTAGACATGAACGTCAATGCAAAGCACCACCTGTGGCGAGGCCCACAAACGGACTGGGAGATGACGCATGACTCAAATAACTCCGGCGCAGACGGTGTCGGAACGCGAAAACCGGCGGTCGCACCGCAAACTGCTGGCCGCTGGACTCATCGGAAGCTCGATCGAGTGGTACGACTTCTTCGTTTACGGCACCGCCGCAGCGTTGGTCTTTCCGAAGATCTTCTTCCCCGAGGCATCGGTCCTGGTAGGAACGCTGCTCGCGTTCAGCACCTTCTCGATCGGCTTCGTCGCACGACCCCTCGGCGGCATTCTTGCCGGCCACTACGGAGACAAACTCGGCCGTAAGCCGATGGTGCTGATCTGCTTGATCACGATGGGCGTGGCGACGTTTGTCATCGGCTGTCTGCCCACGGCAAGCGTGATCGGGGTGGCCGCGCCGATACTGCTGGTCACCCTGCGTTTCATCCAGGGCCTGGCATGCGGCGGGCAGTGGGGCGGTATCGTCCTGCTGCTCACCGAATCGACCGGCCCAAAGAAGCGCGGATTCGCTGGCACCTTCGGACAGATGGGTGTGCCGCTGGGCCTGGTCCTGGGCAACCTGGCGATGATCATCGCTAACTCGGTGATGTCGGACGCTGCCTTCCTCAGCTGGGGCTGGCGAATCCCGTTCTGGGCCAGCGCGCTGCTGTTCCCGGTCGTGCTCTACATCCACACCCGTGTCGAGAACTCGTCGGAGTTCCGTCAGTTGCAGGCCGAGGTCGAGTCCAAGCGCGGCAAGTATGATCAGATCGCGCAGGCTCCGCTGACGGAGGCCGTTCGTAAGCACTGGAAGACAATTCTGCTGGGTGCCGGTCTGCTGGCCGCAACCAACTCGGCGTTCTATGTCGCGATCGCCGGCTTCCTCAGCTACGGCACTCAGTCGACCTCCGAAGGAGGACTGGCGATGGATCGGAATGTGGTCCTGGTATCCATTCTGGCCACCTCGGCGATCATGCCGATCGTCATCATGCTGGCCGGGAAGGTCTCCGACACCATCGGCCGCCGTCCCTTGATCCTCGTCGGTGCCGGTCTGCTGATGGCCTGGGCGTTTCCGTTCTTCTGGCTGGCGAATACCGCTTCGGGTCCGCTGCTGTTCCTCGCCATGATCGTCAGCAGTGCCGGGCAGGCGCTCACCTACGGGCCGCTGGCCGCGTTCATGGGCGAGCTGTTCGAGCCGCGGGTGCGTTACTCGGGTGCCTCACTGGCGTACCAGCTCGCGGCGGTGGCGGTTTCCGGGGCCGCGCCGCTGGTGATGACGTGGATCATCGCCGAAACGGCGTCGACGGTGGGCGTGTCCGTGTTCATTGCCGCCATGGCGGCCATCACCCTGCTGAGCGCTTGGTTCCTCCCGGAAACCAACAGTAAGGCCGTGCGTGAGGATCCGGACGCCGTCCCCGGCATTCACACCGTAACCGCAGCTTGCAGGCGTGCTTGAAGACCCGCTCATGCCACAGCAGACCCTTAGCGTGAGCAACGTACAGGATCGTGCCCGGGCCAGGCGCCTCTACGACGACGTCATCCGTGCCGCCGAATGGACGGAATCGTTGCGGGACACGGTAACTACCGTGTTCGAAACTAATCTGTCCCTACAGGACGCTCGACTGAACACGGTGATGAAGAAGCTCACCGGGTGGGCGGCGATCATCGCGGTACCGACTGCGGACACCGGCTGGTACGGGTAGAACGTCCTCTACCCTGGGTTCGGTCACAACGGCGGAGCGGTGTCGAGCGCGGTCGTGATCGTGGGCGCCGCCGCCCTGCTCTATGTGGTGTTCAAACGTCGCGGCTGGTTGTGACGGCGGCGCACATGGTCCCCCCGAGGTGGTTCCACGGGGATCGAGTGATTGACATCACAGCGCGTCGGTACCACACTGAATTCAACTTGAATTCGAAGTCAAGATCAGAATGTAGCCGTTCGGTGAAAGGAATCCGCGTGACCAAAACCGGTGGTGTGTGCGACAGCCGCTTCTCGGCGTTGCAGGAAGCGTTGAAAGACAACCTCGACTCCGGTGAGGACCTCGGCGCATCCATCGTCGTCACCCTCGACGGTGCCCCGGTGGTCGACATCTGGGGCGGATGGTCCGATGCCACGCACACCACGGAGTGGGGTCGGGACACGATCACCAACGTGTGGTCGTGTACCAAGACGGTGACCGCGCTGGCCGCGCTCGTGCTCGTCGATCGAGGGCTGCTCGACGTGTACGCGCCTGTCGCTCGGTACTGGCCGGAGTTTGCTGCGAACGGCAAGGGCGACGTCGAGGTCCGGCACCTGCTCTCGCACACCTCTGGCGTCTCCGGCTGGGACAAGCCGTTCACGGTCGAGGATATGTTCGACCTCGCGGAGTCGACCAAACAGCTTGCAGCCCAGGCTCCGTGGTGGAAGCCGGGCACCATGTCCGGGTATCACGCACTCAACTACGGGCATCTGATCGGTGAGGTGATCCGCCGGGTCGACGGACGCACCCTCGGGCGGTTCGTCGCCGAGGAGATCGCCGGACCGCTCGGTGCCGACTTCCACATCGGGTTGAATCCTTCGGAGTTCGGACGCGTGTCGAATGTCGTTCCACCACCGCCGCTGCCGATTGATTTGGCTTCACTCGACCCCGAGAGTGTCATCGTCAAGACGTTCACCGGGCCGGGCCCCGACGCCTCTGCGGCATGGACCCCAGAGTGGCGACAGGCCGAGAACGGTGCGGCGGGCGGGCACGGTAACGCGCGATCCCTTGCCCGCATCCAATCGGTGGTGGCGTGCGGTGGCGAGATCGACGGTGTCCGTCTGCTCTCGCCCGACACCATCGCGCTTATCTTCGAAGAGCAGTCGAACGGCGTGGATCTTGCTCTCGGACAGCCCATCCGGTTCGGAATCGGCTACGGACTGCCGACGCCGGCGTCAGTTCCCTTCGTGCCCGAGGGGCGCATCTGCTTCTGGGGCGGCTGGGGTGGATCCCAGGTCGTCATCGACACCGAGCGGCGAATGACGGTGACCTACGTGATGAACAAGATGGGTCCGGGGCTCCTCGGCTCCGACCGGAGTGCTCAATACGTGTCTGCCGCGTTCGCGGCGATGGGCTGAGCGCGGGTACCAACACGAGCGGCCCGACGGGCTGTGACCTGGCCGGGCTGGCAATCCGACCAGCCTCTGCCGCCAGGCAGGGATGCGCACATTGCGCGGCTGGCGGATCGAGACGCGAAAGAGCGTCAACGCAAACTGTCCCGTCACGACGCCCCGGACTTCCGCAAGCCGCCGAAGAAGGACCAGCAGCCGCTCTTCGAGTCCACCGATACGATCCCTTCCCGCTCGATCCCGTCCTCGACGTCCGGCTCGCATTAGCGAACATCCGGGGCTATCCCAATGGGTGTGGCGTTCGAGCTCGTGGCCCGAGAAACCACGGCGCATGCCTCGTCCTGGGAGAACGGGTGAACGGATTATCGGTGTCGAAGGTCCGCTGCGACAGCGGTGCGGCGAACCAGTCGGTCAGCGACGGCCAGCGCGCAACGAAGTCGTCGTAGGCGTATAGGCGTGAGTATCGGGCGCCGCTGCTGGCATGTCGCCACAACCAGTCGCGATAGGAGGCCCGATCCACATGCGCAACCCGGACGTGCTCTCGAGATGTGTCTTCTGTGCCGATCCTGGCCGGCGATGTCACGACCGACGCCTGAGGGCAGTGTCGTACTCGGCGACCACCTGCTCGTCGGACACCCGGGTGTAGATGCGGATCGACTCCGGCGACGCGTGACCCAAACGACGTTGCAAGGCAAGCTCTCTCATCCCAGACACCAACCATGCGAATACTCCAACGACACGAGGGCAGTGGCGCCTGATGTTGACTTTCGAGAGCTGTCCACATAATCGAAAGAGCGCTGATTCAGGAGTGGACGGTCGCTGGTCTAGCGGCAGCGCGGGCACGGGGCCGGATAGGTGGTCAGCCCAAGGCCATCGACGCGGCGAAGGCGCGACACATCCGACAGATGATCGAGGCGAGCCCCGAAAACTGAAATCGCAGCAGGGATTGGCGCCACGCTGTACCGGCTACCTTTCATCGCAAGGTAGCGCTCCATCGCGAACGCGTCCGATCCGGCACATCTACGCCCTGCGATGGTCGGTGGGGGTTTCTCGGTGCGGTGTTCTGTTTAAAGCGATCCTCACAGCAAACCCTGGGCTCGAGCGTTAGTGATGAGTTGGGCCCTGTTGCGCGCGTCAAGCTTCTGCATGAGGTTTCTCAGGTAGGACTTGACCGTATTGACGGACAGGTGGAGTTCGTGACCGACTTCGATGTTGGTGTGCCCAGAGGCGACTAGTCGCAGTACGTCGTATTCCCGCGGGCTTACGGCGGCGCCCCTGGTCTCCGAAACTGATCCTTGGTAGGTGCCGGTCCGGGCGACTTGGCGCAGCGCATCGCCAAGCGCGGTTCCGGAGGCGTCTTTGACCAGGACTCCGACAGCGCCGGCCGCCAGAGAGGGTTCGACGGCGGCGTGTTCGGGAAAGGCAGTGAACAGCAGGATGCGACAGTTCGGTGCGGCGGCCTTCAACTGGGGAACCACGTCCGCCGCGAGCGCGTCGGGAAGCCGTAGGTCCAGAAGAACGATGTCAGGCTGTTCGAGAGAACAGGCAGTTATTGCAGCTGCCGCGGTCGCGGCGTGTCCAACTACTTGGATATCACTGTATCGACCGAGTTGAGTGATGACGCCGTCACGGACCACGGGATGGTCATCGACGACGAGAACCCGCGTCTCCATCGCACTCAGCATGGCAGTTCGATTCGACAGGTCGTCCCGCTCTCAAATTCGGAGATCATGCGCAAGGTGCCGCCGAGCCGACCAATTGCCTCGGCGGTGGTGCTCAGACCGACACCCGGCGTGTGTCCTGGTGACAGGCCGACGCCGTCATCGGTGATGGCGACGATAATTCCCCCACCTGGTCGGTTGCCCACGGTGACGACCACGGCCTCAGCCTGGGCGTGTTTCTCGATATTGAGCAAAGCTTCCCGCACGGCGGAAACCAGGACGGTGGTTCTCGACGGCGCGAGGACAGGCGGATCCTCGTCGAGAACGATCAATTCGGCCGGCACGCCGGTTCGGTCGGCGAATGCCACGCAATCGCCTTGCAACGCAACGGTCAGGGCGAGGGCGGTGGGGGAAGAGCGCAGCGTGCGTAGTGATTTCCTCAGCGCGGACGATGCGTCGGTTGCCTGTCGTTGCAATTGCTCCAATCTGGCTCTGAGATCGGGGTCGCCCGCGGCTACTTCCGCGAGACCTGCGACGCCGGATCCGATGGCGAACAGCAGTGCTCCAACGCTGTCATGCAGTTCAGCTGCCAGTTTGCTGCGCTCTTCATGAACCGCGACCTCGCGGGCGAGCCGGGCGCGCTCAGCGACTGCGACGGCCAGTGAGACCTGGTTGGCGACCACGGCGGCTTGCTGTATCTCGCGATCGCCGAAGGCGCCGCTCGTCCTTGCGCCGACCGCCAATACGGCTGATACCTCGCCTTGCCGCAGAACTGGCACCGCCAGCAGTCGGCGGACTCCCTCGGCGCCGATGTGCGCATCGAAGGTGTGGGTGATGTCATCGGCTGCGAGGTAGTCATCCACCCACGAGGCGCGCCCGACATGGTGCACTTTGCCGGTCAGGCCCAACCCGCTTTCGACGTGGAGCCCGCGGAGTAGCCCGGTTCGATCGCCCCGCACCTGGCCGAGCGTCACCCCGTGCGGATCAGTTCCCGCGGTGACCGGCTCGGCAACCCAGGCAACGGCGCCGTCGGCGGCCAGCACTTCGAGCGCGGCTCGCAGTGCCTCACGCCGGTCGAGGCAGGCCACCAGTGCTGCGTGCTCGACACTGAGGGCTTCGAGCGGATTCATGACTCACATTGAACGCCGGGGGTCGAGAAAAGTCACGACAGGGCTAACCCTACCGATCGGTCGCTAAAATTCTGGTGGCAAGTAGTTGGAAGTATTGGGGCACAATGAAACTGGCGTGGATTCGGTGTTCTCTCCAATTCCGGCGCCGAAGCGGACGCCTGATTCGGGAGCGCTCGGCGCATCACCCATTTGGGTGTGTCGCACACCACAGCAGCGGGTTACGTTACGCACACCCAACCAGGAGGTGCACGCACGATGACCGCGACGATTGGATCCAACGTGGAGATCGACCAACTGCTAGCTGGTGCGATCGAGAGAGGTGACGTCACCGGCGTTGCTGCGGTGGCCGCCGATCGCTCGGGACAGATCTACAGCGGAGCCTTCGGCGCCCGGAAGGGCTCGGAGCCTTTTACCGCCGACACGATTTGTTGGCTGGCCTCGACCACCAAAGCCGTCGTGTCGGTTGCAGCGCTTCAGCTCGTCGAACGCGGAGAACTCGACCTCGACGCGCCTTTGGGCACGTTGCTGCCCGAGCTCGGGGACCCGGTGGTGCTGGAGGGATTCGATGACGCCGGTGTCGCCGTTATGCGGCCCGCGCGGAGCGCGGTGACACTTCGCAGTCTCCTCACGCACACGTCGGGCTTCGGCTACAGCTTCTGCAACGAACGACTGCAGCGCTACCAGGAGGACAACGGGCTGCCCAGCATCATCGAATGCCGCGAAGCGACCCTGACCACACCTCTGCTCTTCGACCCCGGATCCGGGTGGGAGTACGGCATCAGCATCGATTGGGTAGGCAAATCCATCGAGGCCGTGTCGGGTCAGAGAATCGGCGACTATCTGCACGACAACATCCTCGCGCCCCTCGGTATGCGCGACACCACGTACGTGTTGTCCCTCAAGCACCGGCAGAAGCTTGCCACCATGAATGCCCGCACCCCGGACGGGCTCGTCCCGATCGAGTTCGAAATTCCGCAGGAACCGGAATTCCAAATGGGCGGCGGCGGCATGTACGGCTCGCCGTCCGACTACCTGATCTTCCTGCGGATGCTTCTGGCCGGGGGAACACTCGGTGGGGTCCAGATACTCTCCCGGAACACTCTCGATGCAGCTCGCAGAAACCACATCGGTGAGCTCTCGATCGGACCATTTCCCACATACGACCCCGCGGTGATCAACGCGGTCGACTTTCTGCCCGACACCACCAAGAAGTGGAGCCTTCTCGGGATGTACAACGTCGAGGAGACGCCGGCAGGGCGCTCGGCCGGAAGCTTGTTCTGGGCGGGATTGAGCAACCTTTACTACTGGGTCGACTGGGACAAGGGAAATACCGGGCTGATCGCAACCCAGATCCTCCCCTTTGCGGACCCGGTCGTTCTCGACCTGTTCGAGAAGTTCGAGAACCTGGTGCGCGCGCACTAGCTGCCCGCATCCGCAGAGACCACAAGGTCTGACACCCGGCTGGGATCCTGCACTTTGTCCGGCCGTGGCCGTGGACCAATCCGCGATATCGATACAAAGGAGAACGCTGAGGATGTGTCTACAAGACCGCCCTACAACGTCCCACAGACCGCAATCCGCCTTCCCGCGGTCGGAGGCTGTGCCCACAGGAACGAACATGACTGAAGGTGACACGGCACAGTGATGGCAGAACTTCCCTCACGTCCCCAAGTGAGCCCCGCTGAGATCTTTCCGTACGCGGCCGGTCTGAACCCGGACAAGGTGGCGCTGGTTGTCGGCACCGCGCGGCTCACCTACCGAGAACTCGACGACCACTCGACCGCCGTCGCGGTCGCGTTGCAAAGCCGGGGCATCGGGGCCGGTGACGTGTGCTCGCTCTACTCCCAGAACAGCTGGGAGTGGATCGTCGCCTATCACGGCATCTTGAAGGCCGGTGCGGTCGTCAATCCGGTCAATGTGATGCTCACCGGACCGGAACTGGCGTATGTACTGGCCGACTGCGGATCCAAGGCGATCTTCGCCGGAGCCGAGCAAGCCCGGGTGTTCGCAACGATCGCCGGTGAGGTTCCCTCCCTGGAACTGTTCTGCAGACTCACCGAGCGCGACGACGACCCGCTGCCGGAGGCCGTCCCCTTCAGTACGTTGATCGCCGCCGGCGCCGGCCGCTCCTGGACCCCACCCGGACCGGAACGGACAGCACTGTGCAGTATCGGCTACACCTCGGGGACCACAGGGCACCCGAAGGGTGCGATGCAGTCACACCAATCGATTCTTCTCAATTGCGCACTGACCGCCACCATGCACGGGCGCACCGCCGACGACATCACCGTCACCGCGTTGCCGTCAGCCCACGTCTACGGAAACGTCGCGATCAACAGCGTTTTCCTCGCCGGCGGAACTGTCGTTCTGATGGAGCGATTCGACGCTGCCCGAGCCTTGGCGCTCCTCGCCACCGAACGAGCAACCATGTTCGAGGGTGTGCCCGCGATGTACTCGATGATGGTGTCCGACCCGACCTTCACCTCGACCGATCTGTCCTCGCTGCGCAAGTGCACGATCGGCGGGCAGACCTTCGCACCTGAACTGATCGAGCGGTGGAACACCCACGCTCCGGGTCCGGTCCTCGAACTATGGGGAATGACCGAGATCTCCGGCCTGGGAACCACCCATGCACTCCATGCGCCCGCAGCGCCGGGATCTATCGGGGTGTGCCTGCCGGCAATGGATCTGCGCATCGCCCCGCTGCAAGGTAGCGCTTACGAGGTTGCACCGGGCGAACACGGCGAACTCCTCATCCGCGGCCCCCTGGTGATGCTCGGCTACTTCGGCCGTCCCGGCGAGACCGCAGAGGTGCTGTCCGACGACGGATGGTTGCGGACCGGTGACGTCGCGTATCGGGACGAGACCGGACATATCTTCGTCGTTGACCGCCTCAAGGACATGATCTTGACCGGCGGCTACAACGTGTACCCGGCCGAAATCGAACGCGTCGTCGCATCACACCCGTCTGTGGCCATGGTCGCGGTCGGCGGCATCGGAGATGCCGTGAAAGGCGAAGTCGCCGTGGCATATGTCGTACCTGTCGAAGGCACCGAACTCACCCCGGACGACGTGAGTGAATACTGCCGCGACAAGCTCGCCGCATACAAGCGACCGAGGAGAGTAGTCATCGTCGACTCGCTCCCGACGACAGCGTCGGGCAAGCTGATGCGTCGCAAGCTCGCGAGCCAATACCCGGTCGCCTCCCTGGCCGAGACTCCGGGATCGAAGCGCGAGTGCGCGCGCTGAAAGGCCGTACGACTATGGTCGGTCGACCTGCTCCGACGACCGACCCGGTCGTATGAACCTGCGCCGCGGCATTTCCCCTGTGCCGCGGCGCAGCCGTCCCGACCCGAGAAGAGAGTTGCCCGCGCGGAGCATGATCGGCCGGGCAGGACACGTGCCGAGCGCCACGCTTCGCCACCCAGAAGTGGGCGGTAAAGCGCGACTCGGCGCCACGCCGCGAGAGCGTCGCCGCAGACCACTGGTCCTGGCAGGCCGGCGGAGAGCCGCTCAACGGCCCGACTCGAGGACAGCGATAACCACAACCGCACTTGGGAAGGCATGACACTCACGATGAGGCGACCATGACAAACGACGTGTATGAACCCGTGTCGTTCGAAAACAAGTGGAGGCATTGGGGAGGCGCTCCCGACGAGGACATCTTCGTCACATTTGGAATCTCGCCACTCCAATACTATGACCGCCTCGACCGGCTTCTGCACAACCCGCGGCAGCTGGGCATTCTCGGTTTCTCACCACAGGTAGTGAACCAACTTCGAGAGATCTGCAAGATCAAACTCGCATCACACAAGAATCCCCGAACGGGGCACTCCACGAGTACCGTGTGACCCTGCGGACGACTGATTGATGGTGCGGCGCAGGTGCGAGAGCATCGCGCGAACCGAGCACCACAACGCGCCTCGCCGGCGCGGCGAAGCGCTACCCCAAACGGGTGGCAGCAGGAAAACGCCCTCACTGCACTACCTGAGTGTGGGCATCCGCCCGATCACGTGGTGACATCGTGCGCCGAGCGTGTCCGGGATGCCCAGCGCGGTCCCTGTCTCCCCGGTTGTTGCAATCCATGAACCCAGGGCAGGGCACCCGTCGGTCCGGCCACGGCGTTACGACCAGGATTCGGGGCTGACAGATTCCCGACCATCCGGGTGGCATCGACGAAGAGGCGCCAGCTCGCCTTGACCGACCTCGACGGCGCCGACTGAGGGCCTCCGATCGAGTGATCGGAGGCCCTCAGATGTCAGTTCGGCACGGACTGCTGGAACCGGTGCAGGATGTGTTCGGCATGCCGCAACACCGGTGCGTCGACCATCTGGCCTTCGAACTGGAAGACGCCACGTTCTTCGCCCACTGCTGCCAGCACCCGCTGCGCCCAGGCGACCTCATCTGGGTTGGGGGCGTACGCCGTGCGGATGACCGGCAGCTGCGAGGGGTGGATGGCGACCTTGGCGTCGAACCCGACGGCGGCCGCATCGAGCGCTTCATCCTGTAACCCGTCGAGGTCCTGGATGGTCAAGTACACCGAATCCAGTGCAAATCGACCGTGCGCCTTCGCCGCCAGTAGCGCCTGGGATCGCACTTGCCGGGCCACATCCCGATAGGACCCGTCGGCGCGTCGGCTCGACTGTCCGCCCAACGCGGCAACCAGGTCCTCCGCACCCCACATGATGCCGACCGTGCCGGCGGCCGCGGCGATGTCCGCGCCCGCGAGTGCCCCCAGCGGAGACTCGATCAGGGCGATGACCTCCCGCGGAGCGAGGGAGACGACCTGCTCGGCGGATTCGGTTTTGGCGAGCATGACCCGGGTATAGGGGGTGTCATCCAGGGCGGCGAGGTCGGCGTCGTGATCTGCAGTGCCAACCGGGTTGAGCCGCACCACCGTGTGTGCCGGATCGAGGAGAGTGTCCTGCAGGCACCGGCGGGCGAAATCCTTGTCGGTCGGGGCGACGCCGTCTTCGAGATCGAGGATCACCATGTCCGCGGCCGCGGCGGCCTTACCGTAGCGCTCCGGTCGATCAGCGGGGCAGAACAACCAGGCCGGTCCCCCGACTGTTGTTTGCACTGAGGTCACGGGTTCTCCTTCGCTTCGGCTTCGGCTTCGGCTTCGGCTTCGGGATCGACGGGACGGCACTGCATGAGTGTCTTGCGGACCGCGATGGCGACCACGTCGCCGTGCTGGTTTCGGGCAGTGTGCTCGAAGGTGACGATGCCCTGGCCCGGTCGGGACTTCGATTCCCGTTTGTCGGTGACCACGGTCTCGGCGTACAGGGTGTCACCATGGCGCACCGGCTTGGGGAAGGTAATTTCCGAGAAGCCGAGGTTGGCGACGATGGTGCCCTGCGTCAACTGCGCCACCGACAGCCCGACAAGCGTGGACAGGGTGAACATCGAGTTCACCAGCGGCTCCCCGAATTCGGTGCCCGCGCTGTACGCCGCGTCGAGGTGCAGGGCCTGGGTGTTCATCGTTTGGGTCGTGAACAGGACGTTGTCGGCTTCGGTGACGGTGCGGCCGGGACGGTGCTCGTAGACGGTTCCGATCTCGAACTCGTCGAACCACAGGCCCCGTTGGGTAATTCGTCTCGCGGGGCTCGCGTCCTCGTTCACCGACTCGGTGTTGATTGATTGCGTCACGCGGAAGTCCTAGCTCGAGGAATCGGATTGTGGATCGGTGTCCGGGGTGACTCGTGCGAGCAGTTGGTCGACCATCACCTGGTCTCCGGGTGCGACGAGGATGTCGACGACGCCGTCGACGGGCGCGGTGAGCGAGTGCTCCATCTTCATCGCCTCGACCACGACGAGGCTCTGGCCGGCGGTGACGTGGGAGCCCGCTTCGGCGCCGACGGCGATGACGGATCCGGGCATGGGGCTGGTGATCTCGGCCTCGCCGGCATGCACGTCACCTGTGCGGACGCTGAGTTCCTCGACTTCCCGGAGCATCGTCGTGCCCTCGGATCCGGCGAGCCAGATGTGCCCGTCGGTCTGGGCGACCCGGTAGGTTTCACGTCTGCCGTCGATCACGACGGACAGGGTGGTTCCGTCGAGGGCCGCCGTCAGGGACAGGGTGTCGCCGTCCTCGACCTGCGCGGTGGCGTCGGCCGGATTGCCCGTGATCCGCACGTGGTCGGTACGCGTCGGCGATGCCAGCCGAATACTGGTGGGCGCGGGAACCCCGACCCGCCAGCCGCTGGGAACGTCCCACGGATCGGCCTGTGAACGCTCCGGCCAGCGCTGCAACCAGCGGAAAGCGGCCGCGGCGATGAGGGCGGCATCGGTGGCCTCCGCGGCGACGAAGTCCTCGAGCCGGCGGTCGAGCAGACCGGTGTCGAGGTTGCCCGCCACCACGTCGGGATCGGCGAGCAGGAAGCGCGCGAACTCGATGTTGGTCACCACACCGAGCACACCGGTGCCTGCCAGCGCCCGGTCCAGCTTCCGCAACGCACCGGCGCGGTCGTCGGCGTGCGCGATCACCTTCGCGAGCATGGGGTCGTAGTCGCTGCCCACCACTGTGCCCGCGCGAAGACCCGAGTCGACGCGGATGCCCGGGCCGTCCGGTTCGACGACGTCGGCGACGAGACCACCGGTCGGCAAGAAGCCCCGGCTGGGATCCTCGGCGTACACGCGGGCTTCGATGGCATGTCCGGTGAGGGTGATCTCGCCCTGGGTGAAGCCGAGCGGTTCACCGGCGGCCACCCGTACCTGCCACTCGACCAGGTCCAGGCCCGTCACGAGCTCGGTGACCGGGTGTTCGACCTGAAGCCGGGTGTTCATCTCCATGAAGAAGAACTCGTCCGGCTTGTCGGCGGAGACGATGAATTCGACCGTTCCGGCACCCGAGTAGTCGACGCTGCGCGCCGTGTTGCACGCGGCCTCGCCGATACGGGCCCGGGTCTGCTCGTCGAGCAGGGGCGAGGGCGCTTCCTCGATGACCTTCTGGTGGCGACGCTGCAGACTGCACTCACGCTCACCGAGGTGCACCACGTTGCCATGCCGGTCGGCCAGGATCTGCACCTCGATGTGCCGGGGACGCAACACGAATCGCTCGAGGAACAGGGTGTCGTCACCGAACGCGGACGCCGCCTCGCGGCGTGCACTGAGCAAGGCGTCGGCCAACGCGCCCGGCTCCTCGACCAGGCGCATCCCCTTGCCGCCGCCGCCCGCCGACGGCTTGACCAGGACCGGGTAGCCGATCTCGCCTGCGGCCGCGATCAGTTCGTCGTCGGACAGGCCGGGCCGGGCGATGCCCGGTACGACGGGCACGTCGAACTTCGCGACGGCGTTCTTGGCGGTGATCTTGTCGCCCATCACCTCGATGGCGTGAGCGGAGGGACCGAGGAAGGCGATGCCGGCGTCTGCGCAGGAACCGGCGAACTTCGCGTTCTCCGACAGGAACCCGTAACCGGGGTGGATGGCCTGCGCTCCGGTGGCCTGGGCTGCCGCGATCACCTTCTCGATCACCAAGTAGCTTTCCCGGGCCGCGGCCGGGCCGAGCAGGACCGCGGTGTCGGCCTCGCGGACGTGCCGCGCGTCCCGATCGGCTTCGCTGTATACCGCGACCGAGCGGATTCCCATGGTCCTCAGGGTGCGGATTACCCGCACGGCGATCTCACCGCGGTTGGCGACGAGGACGGTATCTATCCGTGTCATGTCAGTCATGTCCGTTCACATCCGGAAAACGCCGTAGGAGACCGGCTCGAGCGGTGCGTTCGCGCACACCGAAAGAGCCAGCCCGAGAACAGTTCTGGTATCGGCGGGATCGATGATGCCGTCGTCCCACAGGCGGGCGGTCGAGTAGTACGGGTTGCCCTGCGCCTCGTACTGCTCGCGGATCGGCGCCTTGAACGCCTCCTCGTCCTCCGCCGACCACGGGTTGCCCGCACTGTCCAACTGCTCACTGCGCACCGTCGAGAGCACCGACGCCGCCTGCTCCCCGCCCATCACCGAAATCCGCGCGTTCGGCCACATCCACAGGAACCGCGGCGAGTACGCCCGCCCGCACATCGAGTAGTTGCCCGCCCCGTAGGAACCGCCGATCACGACAGTGAGCTTGGGAACCCGGGCGCACGCCACCGCGGTCACCATCTTCGCGCCGTGCTTCGCGATACCGCCCGCCTCGTAGTCGCGCCCGACCATGAAACCCGCGATGTTCTGCAGGAACAGCAACGGAATCCGCCGTTTGTCGCACAGTTCGATGAAATGCGCGCCCTTCATCGCCGACTCGGCGAACAACACCCCGTTGTTCGCGACGATGCCGACCGGGTGGCCCTCGATGTGCGCGAAACCGGTGACCAGCGTCTTGCCGTACTCCGCCTTGAACTCCTGAAACTCGGCGCCGTCCACGATCCGGTCGATGACCTCGTGAACGTCGTACGGGGTGCGCGGGTCGGTCGGGACCACGTCGTACAACTCGGTCTGCGGCGCCGACGCGGGGACGGCGCCGATCACGTCCCACGGACGTGCGGCACGCGGGCCGAGCGTGGCGACGATGTTCCGCACGATCCGCAGCGCGTCCTGATCGTCTTCGGCGAGGTGATCGGTGACACCGGAGACCTTCGAGTGCAGATCGCCGCCGCCGAGCTCTTCCGCCGTGACGACCTCACCGGTCGCGGCCTTCACCAACGGCGGACCGCCCAGGAAGATCGTGCCTTGGTTCCGGACGATGACCGCCTCGTCGCTCATCGCCGGCACATAAGCGCCGCCCGCGGTGCAGGAGCCGAGGACCGCCGCGATCTGCGGGATGCCCTGCGCGCTCATCGTCGCCTGGTTGTAGAAGATCCGGCCGAAATGCTCGCGATCGGGAAATACTTCGTCCTGCCGGGGCAGGAACGCACCACCCGAGTCGACGAGATAAATGCACGGCAGCTGATTCTGCAGCGCGATCTCCTGCGCCCGCAGGTGCTTCTTCACCGTCATCGGGTAGTACGTGCCGCCCTTGACCGTGGCGTCGTTGGCCACGATCACACATTCACGGCCGGACACCCGGCCGATACCCGCGATCACGCCCGCTCCGGGGCATTCGTCGTCGTACAACCCGTTGGCCGCGAGCGGGGCGATCTCGAGGAAAGGACTCCCCGGGTCAAGCAGGGTGTCCACTCGCTCGCGCGGGAGCAACTTGCCCCGGCTCACGTGCCGCTCCCGCGACTTCTCGCTGCCGCCGAGCGCGGCCACCGCGAGCCTGTCGCGGAGTTCGCTGACCAGTTGGTGGTGTTGTTCGCGATGCGTTGTCGGCGGAGCCGTCGTGGTGGGAGCTGACACAGTTCCGTCCTCGTCTGGGAGATGGGGAAAGTGAGTTAATGCGAAATAACTGAACTAGAGGTTAATGGCGACGAGCCGAGATGTCCAGTGGCCGTGCGTGCTGGGAGTCCTCGAGACAAATTGGCATGCAACGCTTTTGGTGGGACTGTCTGACCTCGGTGCGTGGAACCCCACGCCTGAAAGGTGTGGTGCTCGTTGAATTAGCACTCCGACGGGAAGGCAGCGAAAGTTGCCAAATCCCAAAACGATGGGGGACGTGCGTCAGTGCCGGGCCCACCGGCGGCGCACGGACGAACATGGTGTGGCAACAGGGTTTTCGTTCGATCGCCGTCGTCGTGACCTCGGACGGTATCAGTACGCCAGGGCTCCAGTGCCCCACACATCGGCGGAGTGCGTTTCGGGTTCGCTGTCGAGTCGGCGAACCTCCTGCAGGTAATCTGCCCCGTCCAGCTCGCTGCGATCGACCCCGATCAGGCGGCAGGCTGCGCCGACGAAGTACCGTTGAACCTCCTCGAGCCCGAGCCGGCCGCCGGGGCGGTACCAGTGCGCCACACCGGTGCACATCTCGAGGATTGCCAACCGGCACATCGTGGTGTCCTCGATCTCGAACGAGCCGACTCGGTGCCCCCGTTCGAGCACCTGGCCGAACAGCATCTCGTACTCGTCGCGCATGGCCTGCAGTTCGGCGCGGTTCGCCTCGGTGAGAGCCCGCATCTCGTATTCGGCGACCCGGGCGGTGAGCTGGTTCACCGCGGTAATCCCCACATGGGAGGAGACCAGTCCGGCGAGTTGCACCACCGGGTCCGCACTGGCCCGCATCGCGCTCGTGCCGGCCTCGGTCAACTCGGTCAGGCACGACCGGATGATCAGGGCCAAGAGCGACTCTTTGCTGCCGACATAGTGATACAGGGTTGCGGAGTTGATGCCCGCCTCGGCTCCGAGTTCGCGGATGCCGGTGGCGGCGAAGCCCTTCGTGGCGAAGAGGGTTACCGCAGCCCGCTGTACGCGCCCCAGGTCCATGGCTCTCTTTCGGTCGACTTCCACCTCATGCTAACACCCTTCCTTAGTCGTTCGATTCCCAATCACTTGATTGATAAAACCGTACTGCCAGGATATTTGCAAGTGATTCAGCCAACCAATTGATTGGAATTTGCTTGACTGTGCCACCGATCACTGTCTACTCTCTCCTCGGAGCGCCGGTGTTCCAGGATTCCCGCCTCGATCACGGTGCATCCCATATGGCGCCCCTTCCGCGTGAGCGCCATCCCCTCGGTCAATAAGGAGCAAGCACACATGGACGTTGCACACTCCGCACCACCGACGACCGTCGACCAGCCGGCGCTGCGGCGCGTCGCCGGATCCGTGCTCGTCGGCACCACCATCGAGTGGTACGACTTCCAGATCTACGGCGCATCCGCCGCACTGGTGTTCGCGCCGTTGTTCTTCTCGGGCTCGGAACCGTGGCTGGCGACGATCCTCTCGTTCGCCACCTTCGCCGTCGGGTTCGTCGCCCGCCCGTTGGGCGGGGTGATCATGGGGCACTTCGGTGATCGGATCGGCCGGAAGAAGATCCTGGTCGTGGCCTTGCTGCTGATGGGTGCGGCCACGTTCATGGTGGGACTGCTGCCCACCTCGAACCAGATCGGTATGTGGGCGCCGGCGCTGTTGGTGGTCCTGCGCCTGATCCAGGGCTTCGGCGTCGGCGGTGAATGGGGTGGTGCGGTGCTGACCGCCGTCGAATACGCACCGAAGAATCGCCGCGGGTTCTACGGCAGCATGCCGCAGGTCGGTGTCCCGGCAGGCCTGTTGCTGGCCACCGCCGTTCTGTTCGGCACCAAGGCCGTCACCGGGGCCCAATTCCTCACCTGGGGATGGCGTATCCCGTTCCTGCTCAGCATCGTCTTGGTCGCCGTCGGGCTCTACATCCGGACGGCCCTCGAAGAGACCCCGGCGTTCACCCGGGTCAAGGAGCAGAAGAGCGAGGTCAAGATCCCGCTGGTCGATGCGTTTCGGACCTACCCCCGGCAGATCGTGCTGGCGGCGGGGTCGATGATCAGCACCGGCGCCTACTTCTACATCCTCAATACCTACACCCTGACCTACGCCGATCAGTTCGATCTGCTGCCGGGCAATCTGATGCTCACCGCGGTCATGATTTCGGCGGCGGTCGCGGCGATCTGCATTCCGATCTTCGGCCAGCTCTCCGAACGCTTCGGCCGCCGCCGCACCCTTTTGGTCGGCATCGGTGGGATGGGGGTGTGGGTGTTCGTCGCGTTCGCCGCGATCGACACCGGAAACTTCCTTCTGACCACCGGCGCCCTGGCGGTCGGTGCGTTCATGCTCAGCATCTCCTACGGCCCGCAGGCCACCTTCATCGCCGAACTGTTCGATGCCCGGGTGCGTTACAGCGCCGCCTCGATCAGTTTCCAGATCGGCGTGCTGCTCGGCGGTGCGATCGCCCCGATGATCGCGGCCGCACTGGTCGCCGCCACCGGCGGCTCGCTGGCCGTCGCCGTCTACATCGCGGCACTGTCGTTGATCTCACTGCTCAGCGTGTTCTTCGTCCGCGAATCCGACCTGAGCCGGGGCAGCAGCGACATGTTCATCGACGACGACGGCACCTATCGCCCCGTCACCCTCTCATAGCCAGCAGACAAGAACTCCAAGGACATTCGTTGATTTCCACGCATTTCGAAAACATCCGGGTGGGCGATACCGCCACCACCGAATCGCGCACCATCACCGACGACTATGTGCGGGACTTCGCCGAGCTGACCTGGGACCGGCACCCGCTGCATCTGGACCCCGGCTACGCGCAGCGGACCCGTTTCGGCCGCCAGATCGCCCACGGCGCACTGATGCTGTCCACTCTGCTCGGCCTGGTCGAACTGCATCCGAGCTACCTGCAGTGCTTCTACGGCCTCGACCAGGTCCGTTTCCATGCCCCGACCTATTTCGGCGACACCGTTCACGCCGTCTCCGAGGTCGTCGCGATCCATCCCCGCAAGGACGGGGAAACCGCGGTCGTGACCTGCAAGGGTTCGCTGATCAACCAGGACGGCACCCTCGTCGTGTCCGGGCTCTTCTCCCTGTTGGTGGCGGGGAAGGCGCAGGCCCTCGACCTGGAAGCGGCAACCCGATGAGTACCCCGCTGCGGCAGGACTGGTGGCAGGACCTCGACGGTGACCCGTTCACCTGGCACCTCCCGGACGAGTTCAACATCACCCGGGCGTGTGTGGACGCCCAGAATCCGGCCGATCCGGCGTTGATCGTCGACGTCGGCGGCTTCTGGCACCAGTACACCTTCGGTGAGGTCGTGGCGCTGAGCCGCAAGTTCGTCACCGTCCTGGCCGATCTCGGTATCACCGCCGGTGATCGGATCGGGGTGATGGTGCCGCAGGGCATCGAGGTTCTCACCGCTCACCTGGGTGCGTTCCGGGCCGGAATCGTCACGGTGCCGTTGTCGGTGAAGTTCGGCTCGGACGCGGTCGCCCACCGCCTCAACGACTCCGGCGCCCGGATCCTGGTCGTCGACACCGAGGGCTACGCCCGTATCCGGGACGGACTGGCCGAGATCACCTCCCTGGAAGCGGTTGTCCTGGTAGGGGAGTGCCCGGCGGATCCGACGCCGGTGCCGGTGCTGCCGTATCAGCAACTCCTCACCGCGGCCGCCGAGGACGAGGGCACCACCCCGACCGGGCCGGACTCACACGCGATCATCATCTACACGTCCGGCACCACCGGGCGGCCCAAGGGAGCGTTGCACGGGCACAAGATCCTGCCCGCCCACATGCCCGGCGTGCGCACGGCCTTCGACGACGCCCCGCAGCCGCGGGACGTGTTCTGGACCCCCGCGGACTGGGCGTGGATCGGGGGACTGTTCGACGTGCTGTTCCCGGCTCTGGCCATGGGATGCCCGGTGGTGGCGACCCCGGACAAATTCACCCCCACCGGGGCGATCGACGTCATGCGCCGGCACAAGGTCACCGCCTCTTTCATCCCCCCGACCGCGCTCAAGCAGATGCGCAGCACCGGCGTCGACCAGGCCGCCGCCCGCGGAGTGCAGTTACGGTCCCTGGCCACCGGCGGTGAATCCCTCGGCGACGCCCTGCAGGGATGGGTCGCCGACACCTTCGGGGTGGCGATCAACGAGTTCTACGGGCAGACGGAAGTGAACATGACCGTCGGCACCTGCCGCTCGCGCTGGCATCCCGAGCCCGGTTCGATGGGCCGCGCCTTCCCCGGCTTCACCGTCGCCCTCCTCGACCCGGACGGCGAACAGGTCGACACCGGGCAGGTCGGTGAGATCTGCGTTGCCGCCGGAAATCCCGGACAGTTCCTCGAATACTGGAATCAACCGGACAAGACCCGGGAGAAGGTCCACGACGGCTGGATCCACACCGGCGACCTCGGGAGAACCGACGCGGACGGCAATCTCTGGTACCAGGGTCGCGCCGACGACGTCATCTCCTCCGCCGGGTACCGGATCGGCCCCGGCGAAATCGAAGAATGCCTGCTCTCGCACCACGCGGTGGCGATGGCCGGGGTGATCGGGGTGCCCGATCAGTTGCGCGGGGAAGCGGTACACGCCTTCGTCGTCCTCGCCGACGAGATCACTGCTACGGAAGAACTCCGCCAGGAACTACAGGCCCACGTCAAGAGCCGGTTGGCGTTCTACCAGTACCCGAGGCAGATCACCTTTCTCGACCAACTGCCGATGACCACCACCGGCAAGATCATGCGACGGGAATTGCGCCACATCACCGTCGAAAGCTGGACCGAGCACTGAGCCCTATCCAAGACACCATCCCCGATCGGCCAGCGCTGGACCGCGCCGCCGATCACAGACCGGGTCCGAGAATGACGCACCGGCCGCATCGTGACGCTCCGACCGAGCCCACGGCGCCGGACGGGGCGGTCACCCGAACCTCACCGGGGCTGTCACCGTCGCCCCCGGTGAGGCGCGCCCAACCGGCGCGCTAGCGGTGCCTGCCGAGATGCACACCCAGCCCGCATCTCGGCAGGCACCCCAGACCCACGAAGCCGGTCCGGAGACAGGCGTCTGGGCACATCACCACACGCACTGTCACCGAGATCCGGTCGAATCTCTACATACAACATGTACGGCCGCCGCGGCGATTTCGCACCGCAGGCGCCTATGAAGAAGCAGGGATGAAGACCCTTGCCTGGGGAGTCTCCATCCCGGCCCTGCCAGCGTCCTACTGGCAGGGCCACCCGACTTCCCCGGCGGCCGGTTGGGAGCCCCACCATCAGAGGGCGTAATCGCCCGGGACCGGCCGCACGCCGGCCCCAACAACGGCAACCGTCGGGCGCCGTCATGAGCCCACCAACGTGGCATCCGAAGGCATCACGTTGAGGCAAGAATCAAGACATCTGGAGTGATATGTTCTCTCACACCCTGAGTGCGGCCGACATCGAGAATGCGGCAGAGCGAATTGGGGCGGCCGTGCCACCGACTCCGCTCGAGTACAGCGTCCGTCTGTCGACCCTCACCGGTGCCAATGTCTACCTCAAACGCGAGGACCTTACCTGCGTCCGCTCCTACAAACTGCGTGGTGCCTACAACCTCATGGCGCAGCTCTCGGCTGAAGAACGGGCAGCAGGGGTGGTGACGGCCAGCGCGGGAAACCACGCGCAGGGCGTCGCCTACGCCTGCCGCGCAATGGGAGTAAAGGGCCGGATCTATGTGCCCACCCGAACTCCAAAGCAGAAGCGAGACCGTATCCACGCACACGGGGGAGCCTTCGTTGAGCTCATCGCGACCGGTGACACCTTCGACGCGGCGTCCGCCGCCGCCGCCGACGACGCCGCACGTACAGGCGCCACCATGGTCGCGCCGTTCGACGACGCCCGTACGGCGGCGGGACAGGGCACGATCGCCCGGGAAGTTCTCGGCCAGTTACCCGAGGCGCCGGACCTCGTCCTGGTTCCCGTTGGCGGTGGCGGATGTCTTGCTGGAATCGCCACATATCTTGCGGATCTGTCGCCGCACACTGCGATCGTCGGAGTGGAACCAGCAGGCGCGGCATCGATGTCCGCTGCCCTCGTCGCGGGTGGTCCGGTGACCCTTCCCGAGGTGGATTCGTTCGTCGACGGGACGGCCGTCAAACGGGTCGGCGACGTGCCGTACGCGGTGGTCTCCCGCCTCTGCGGCGAACTCTACAGCGAGAGTGAGCCTTTCGCTGCGGATTTGTCCACCAGGCCGATCAGGATCACTCGGGTCGATGAGGGCGCCGTGTGCACCGCGATGCTCGATCTGTACCAGAATGAGGGCATCATCGCAGAACCGGCGGGCGCGCTTTCTGTTGCAGTTCTCGAGGGTCTCGCTATCACGCCAGGGGCGACGGTGGTGTGCTTGATTTCCGGTGGGAATAATGATGTTTCGCGCTACGGAGAGGTCATCGAACGCTCTCTCGTCCACCGTGGCCTCAAACACTACTTCCTGGTGGACTTCCCACAGGAGCCTGGTGCGCTCCGCCGGTTTCTCGACGAGATACTCGGACCCGACGACGACATCACTGTGTTCGAGTACGTCAAGAGAAACAACCGCGAGTTCGGTGCCGCGCTGGTGGGCATCGAAGTCGGAACAGCCGACGCCCTATCACCGCTGCTCACGCGGATGGATGCCTCACCCTTCGAGGTACAGCGACTCCAACCGGAGACACCAGCATTTCGTTACCTCGTCTGATCGTGTCGGCCGCGTTCTTGACGACAAGCACCGTCCGCACGGCCGGGGGCTGAGTCGGGCGTCTTGGCTGTTCGGGTCCATATCCAGGCGTTTTCACTTCGAACTCCGATACCTGAGCCAGCAGATGAGTACCCTGAACTGCTGACGATCCCATCCTGGATGGGATCATCCCTCGGCCGCCTTGGTGGGGGTTTCGCTGCATCGGAATTCTCGACCACCGTCGGGTAGATCCACTGGTTGGTCGCGGCGGCGACGTCGGCACACCTGATCTCCGCGAACAGGACCACTCGACGCGAATCGGGGGTTCAGCCGACTACTTGGAGTGAACGCATGGGACGTGCCGTCCCCCGACGGAACACGGCACGTCCCGTACCCAGCCAAGTCGGCACCAGTAATTACCGAGCTCACCAGTGATCGATGATCGATGGGTGTCCTCAGCTCTTACGGGTTGGTCAGACGGTTTCGAGGGCTTCCTCCCGGAGAGATACGCGGATAGTCCGTTGCTCTCCAACGGCAATCCCGATACTGCCGAGCAGGATCAGCGCGACACCGGGGACTATGAACCACCATGTCAAGGTGGTGGCAGCCTGGCTCGCGGTGGGGATGCTCGCCGCCAGCTGGAAGTTGCCGACGTTGGCCTCCATGCCGGCAACGAGTGCCTCGAACCGGGGAAGGATCGTGTTGAGCTGCGCCATGCCGGTCGCGACGTCGGGAAATTCTGCCCCATGAAGTCTTGGAACTGACCAGGATCCATCTTCAGGGCGCCGGCAAGCGCTGGCACGGTCTGGGTTTGGTGTTGCCGGCGGCTGCCGACCCGACAAGGAACTGTTGGACCACGCCGACACCCGTCCCGACTTCGTCACCGCCTTCGGTTGGCCTCATCCGCCCACGCCGTCATCCCGGACGCGGCTTCTATTGACGATGGGTGCGGGACTATTGGTTGAACCGGTCGATGAGCCATTGCCCAGCGGTTGGATTGTCGAGGAGCAGTCCGGCCGTATGCCCTGCAATCCCGGCCTGCGGGAGTAGCGGGGGCGTGTCGAGTTTTGCGACGGTTACGTCGGCACCCGCTGCACGCCAGGCGTTCGCCATGTCGTAGGTGTCCGCGGCAGGGGTGACGTCGTCGTTGACGTTCTGGGCGACGAGTACGGGGGCGGTGGGAGTGATTCGGCCAAGGTTGAAGCTGTCGAGGACAGCCTTGATCGCGGGATCGGCCTCGAGTTCGTCCATGATCGGGCGACCGCTGACCGTCAGCGAGCTGGTGGGCTGATAGGCATGGAGTAGGGCGTTCACGTTGCATTCGGTCGCGGTGCGGTGCAGGAAGTCGATGCCGGCCGGGTTGAGTATCGACGTGACCGTCGCCGTGAATTCCGGGTGGCTGGCGAGCAGGCCGTTGAGGAAGAATCCGATTACGTCGGTGAGCGCTTTGCCGTCGTTGTTCGACAGGGTGGAGGCGACGTTCGCTGGCGGTGCGGCGACAACGATGCCTTTGAGGTCGAGGTCGGGGGCGTAGCTGTGGGCGTGTTCGGCGGCGCCGCCGGCAGCCGAGCCGCCCTGCGAGTATCCCCAAATGCCTATCGGCGTAGTCGGTGCCGCCGCGCCGAAGCGGATGGCGGCGCGAATTGCGTCGAGCACGGCGTGCGCTTCGGGTACCGGTTGCAGGTAGGTGTGTGCACCCGGGGTGCCCAAACCCTCGTAGTCGGGGACCACGACGGTGATGCCGCGTGCCAGCAGCGACATGATGTCGGCAGTGTACCAATAGGCCATCGGGGTTCCGGAACCATCGATGGTGATGCCGTCGGCGAGCAGTTTCGACGGAGCGCAGTTGTCGCCCGCACCGAGGGTGCCGGAGGTATAACTGACCAGGGGACGAGGGCCGGGCCCGGACCACGCCGCGGTCGGGGTCAGGACCATTCCGGTGACCGCGATCGGCGCGCCGCCGGTATCGGTGGAGCGGTACATGATCCGGGTCGCGGTCGCGGCCGGTACCAGCGCCGCCAACGGGGAACCACCCAGCGGGCGGAAGGGTTCGCTGCGGATCAGATCCCCGTTGTTACCGGCGGGCAGCGGATTCGGTGGAAGGTAGAAATCGGACGCGGCCGCGACGGGTGCCGGTTCCGCCAGCACTTGTCCGGCCGATCCGAACATTGCTACCGCAGCGAGCGTGACTGCCGCGGCGGTCACGGCGCGAAAACGACAATGTTTCATCCGAACTCTCCTAAGGGGATATTTGTGGGTGTCGTGCAGCCAGATGAGGAATTTGATGGCGGCATTTCCATGACGAAGTCTTCGCGGCGTCGGTCAGCAGAGGTTGCCCGCGATCACTCAGTATCGGCGGGTGTGAAGCGCGCGAACTCGATGTCGGCGACCACTCTTTCAACACGCGGGTGCCGGCCAGCGTCCGGTCCAGTCTCCGCAGCGGCGGTGTGGGCGATGGCGTCCACCAGCATCGGGTCGTCGTCTGCTCACCGTGTCTGGCCGCAGGAAGGCAGGCCTGTTGCGGGTCGGGGTGTGCCCGATCCCGCGGACACGACTCATCAATGACCAGTCGTTAATCGGTAAGCGCGACAAGTTGTTGAAGTGCCGCAGATGTCCGACCTGCTCGCCGGTCAAGATCTTCTCGCCAGTGAAAATCGTCTGTGCCATGGGTATGCCTTTCCAGTCAGCGAGGAAGTGTGAGACCTGAACCACGTATGCAAGTCTGTATGATGGGTGCCCCTTTTCCGATACCCATCATGCGCCGGTACATCAACCAGCATCTGTTCGGATTCCGAACACTTCCGAGGCTGGGTGGGGGGTCAACTAGTGTTGCTGTAGCGCGAGGTTGACATAATATCTCTTATCGACACGTGAAAATAATTGGGGGAGAGGCACTTTCAGTTCTTTCACTCGGCCGACATCGATCTGAGCGTTTGTCGAGCAGGTTGCGCAGCTTGCGGTGATCGGAGAAATACGATTCCCAGGACCAGGCGGCCGGCACGTCAAGCAGTTGCGGCCGTCTGACGCCGGGCGGCGGCATGAGCGCGCCGCCGACGTGCCACGCACTCGCCAACGACTGCGCAACCGCGCGCCGCTGAGTCTTGTCGAGAGACCGTGAACGATCCATGATTTTGGTCAGTGTGCAGTGACCTAGACCAGCGTGGGGCTGTGCCCGAACACGTACACCCGGCGTATCTGCACGCTGGGCCGACGGGCGCGGGTCAGTAGCACGAGGTTCCCGTCTCGCTTCGACGTAAACGGTTGGCGTTGGCGAGCGGTGAGTCAAGCGAACAGGGCGAACACGGCGGCGGCGATGCCTGCGATGAAGGCTGGCAACGGTCACGAGACCACGTCCTGTGGTGGCTGGGCGGTGAGGACAAAACTCTCAGTATCGGGCACGACCACTAGTACAACGCAGTCTGTACGCGAACCGGTCCTACCCCTCGCAATCGCCACGAGTAGTCGTTCTGCCCGTTCCAGTCTTCTCCGTGTTGATGTCCGGGGGGTTCGTGAACCCGACATAATCCGGCGTCGGCGGTGCGGCCGTGTCGGTGAGGCCCCGTCAACGCCTCGAGCAGCTCCAGCTGGTCCGGGAGGATGAGTCGGTCACGGGACCGTCCAGGCACCGGCGCCGGGCGTGCTGACGAGCATCCGGTATCCGGGCCCATCGGGGGGAACCGTGGCCACGGCGACCACCGTCCCTGAACCGGTCTCGACCGAAGTGCCGTAACGGTTGTCGAGGTAGGTGACACCCGCTGCACCGGTGGAGATGTTTCGCCAGTGGACGTGGACACCGGTGTACGGCCCCAAGCGGGTCACTCCCGGAGTGTCAGTATCGGTAGTGGCGGTCAGGTAGACGTAACCCGAGCTCGGGAGTCCGGTCACACCGACGCTGAGACCGGCGACGGGAATGGGGAAGACAGTGTCGGTCGGTGCGGCGGCGGCCGGTTGTGCCGCGAGAAGCAGTGCTGCACCGGCTCCGGCGACGATGAATGCTCGGTGTAGACGGTGACGTTGTCTCATCGACGGTCCTCCCTGCCCGGTGGCTCGCTCCCGGTCACGAATATCGGCGCCAGGCCGAAGGATGCTGTCAGCCTACATCCGCGACGGGTCGGCCCGACCGTGAATCACCTGGTCGGGGCCGCCCTTAGCGTGTTCGGCGTGTACTAGTCGAGCCTGATCGAGCCACGGAGAGTGAGAGCGCCGGCCGCGGCTCGGATGCTCGAACCTCAGTTGGCCACTCAGCTGGACGAACTTGGCCTGAAAGCAGTCCGTTTCGCCCGTAGGATCGACGACGCCCTGACGATCGCACAGCAGGTTCTGGTCGAAGCAGAAGCCGCAGTAGAAGCTGCAGCCGAGGCGCTGGCCGGGGCCCGCGTCGGGGAGTTGCTGGACCAGCCGATTCGCGACTATCTGGTCAACCTCGTGTTCGTCGAACAGGTTGCGCAGCGTGCGGTGATCGGGTGGCGGATAGAAATACGAGTCCCAGGACCCGGCGGCCGGCACGTCAGGCAGTGGCGGCCGTCCGACGCCGGGCGGCGGCATGAGCGCGCCGCCGATCGGGGCAAGCTTCACTGCGTCACGAACTCTCCCCTCCACTGCGATACAAGAACCCATTTTGCCAGCTAAACAACGTGATGGCTGCTGGCTATTGTCAGGTTTTCCTGACATCACGTGGGCGTCAGGGTTTCCTGACGCAGAGTAGAGGAGGAGGCATGTCCTGGGTGGCGGAAACCGGCGACCACGAGGGGTGTGCGGCGACGTTGGTGTCGGGTGGGCGCCGCGTCATCGGTTATCGGGGTGCGGAGATGGAACTCGACGACGGAACCTGGGTGCCCGAAGGAGAGACGACGGGTTGGCAGAGCTGGTGCAGCTGCGGGTGGCGGGCACCGCTGCCGTTCGAACGCGTGACCGATCCCGGCCTCGCACGCCGGCCCGATCAGGTCTACGAAGCCACGGGCGGACCCGCATCGGAGTGGGTGGAGCAGATTTGCCACGCAGAGTGGCTCGACCATGTTCGCCCGCACGAAGTAATCACCTGGGTGAAACGCGCTGCCCTGGAATTGAATGCCGCCGACGCTCGCCTCGACCGAGCCGTGGCAGCGGCACGACGGTCCGGGACCTCATGGGCTCAGATCGCCCGGGAAGTCGGAATCTCCCGGCAGTCCGCACATGAACGGTGGCGACACCTCTGACCGGGAGCCCCGAGTTCCCCGCTGTTCTCCTCTCGTCGCACCGTTCTGGAAGGAACCCTCGATGGCACTGCTGACGCTGCACACCGATCGGCTCGACCGACTCACTCCCAGTCGGGTCAACGACGGCTATCGCCTCGTGGGTCACTGGCTTCTGCAGAAGGCCGTTGACGCCGAGGTCATCACCTGGGACAAGGCGGTGTGGGGGCACCTGGTCCTTGGTGTCGAGCCCGCAGATCGGGACGACCTGCGCCCCCGGGAACTCGTGATCAGTTACATGGTCTCGAAGGACGGGCCGACGATCACCGGCGGGATTCTCGCCGATCTTCCGGACAACTGGAACGAGCTGACCACGGAAGAAATGGCAGACGTGCCGGCGAGCTTTCCCGACCCCACACAGCAGCCGGGCGAGTTCTTGACCCTGGTCGTCGATGAACTCAACCAGCTGCACGCCAGCACCGAACGTCTCGTGGCTGCGTGGCGGGGAAATACCGGCACACCCCTGATCTGACCAACCCGTCCCGGGACTACCACTGCCGCACAGTCACGCCCACCGACAATGGGCTACCGCGGCGTCTCACCTGAACCTCGAGGAGTCTCCACCGTGCTCTATCGCCCGGATCGCCTTGACGCGATCGCTTCGAAAAGCGCTCCACCGCGGCGCGGCGGCGACGCATAACGTCGGCGGTCTCTACGCGGACCTCCATCACGCCGACTGGAATACCCCGCCGGCCAACCTGCCGCGCGAGGTCTGGGACCGGCTACTTATCAAATGGCGGCGAGGCCGAAGGCCGGGTAGTGTCCACCGACACGAAGGCCTCGCACCGAGTATCTGGTGCGGGGCCTTCGTGTTTGGGGCGGGATGCGGATTGGTCGCCTGGGGCGGGTCACAGTCGGCGTTCGATGAGTGTGGTCGTTGGCCGGGCGGTTGCGCTCGCACGCCGACAGCAGACCGGAGCGGTCACCGGTGGCCTTGAGGTGGTGGCTGGCCTGGTCGCAACCGCCAATCCGACAGTTCGAGAGCGTGGCCGAACACGACCGCACCGGTTGTAGTGGGGTGCAGACGACGACTTTGACCGGTGATAACCGGGTCGGCCTGCGTACTACGATTCGACTTCAGCTCTCCACGACGTCGTGCGCGCTGTGATCATCCCGGGTGGGATCAGACGAACCGCCGTGTCCGCTGTTCCCGAGATTCAATAGGGCGACCCCGACGATGATGAGCGCGATGCCGGCTATCGCCGTACCGGACAATGTTTCTCGAAAGAATACGACGCCCAGGATCGCGACGACGGTTGTGCCTGCGGCAGCCCAAATGGCGTAGCCGACGCTGATCGGCAAACCGCGGTTCAGTGCCAAGCCGAGCAGAGTGAAGCTGCACACGTACCCGATCACCACGAGGATCGAGGGCGACAGCTTGCTGAAGCCATCGGACATCTTCAGCGCCATCGTCGCGACGATCTCGCAGACGATGGCTCCGATGAGCAGGATGTAGCCGATCACGCGTCGACCCCCGCATGGTCACGACGACTGCCCTGGGTGGTCCGGCGGCAGTTCTGCCACCTGCTCCTCAGAGCGAGTACGTCGGACGCCATCGATGGTGCTTGTACTTCGCCGTTTCCGGTCTCGGACCCGGTCACGGCAGGTACTTCGTCTGTGGAGGGAATCCTGGTCGGCGATATGACGATGCCGTCGGATCGCCGCACAGTCTCGTGCAACGCGGAGACGGCGCGGTCGGTAGTTGTGTTCTCAGACATGATTTCCTTGTCTCGGACGGGCGCCATGGACGGCGGCCCGTCAAATGTTGCTCGCACAGAGCGAATCCTGAGGGGCCTTGGGCAGCAGAAGGCGTCCTCCGTTGCATCCGGTCACCAGCCAGTCTCACTTGCACGACTTTTGCCCGAAGGTCTTCGGGTCGACCGGCCGCTCGGTGCGGGGAAGATTCTCCACCACGAGCAGATACGACTCGGTTACCAGTTCGTCCACCAGGGCCTTGTCGATCGATTCACCCGGCGACAACGTGATCCAGTGCCGCTTGTTCATGTGGTAGCCGGGCGTGATGTCCGCGTGGGCGCTGCGCAACGCCTCACCGTCGGCCGGGGCGGCTTTGAGGATCACAATCGGCTCGCCGGTGACCGCGGTCAACAGCATGAACACCTTGCCCCGGACCTTGTATACCTCCCATTCCGGTCCGAACGGGTGCTCGAGATTCGCGCCCGGAAGTTCGTCGGCCCGCGATTGTGCGTGTTCGTGGAGCGTGGCGCCGTTCATGCTGTTCCCGTCGATCGGTGGCCGCTGTCAGTGCTGGCCGATGAAGTCGAGCAGCTGGGCGTTGAAGGTCTGGTACTCGTTCAGGTGGGGTTCGTGTCCACTGTGTTCGAAGACCGCGAGGCTGCCGTGTGGGACGGTGTCGGCGAACCAGCGCATGCCGTCGAGCTCGTAGTAGGGCGAGTATCGGCCGGTGACGATCCAGGTAGGGACGGGGATGCGGGGCAGGACGTCGCGCCAGTCGGCGACGAAATGGTCGATCAGCAGAGGACGGGCCCGTGCCACGGGGAACTGTTCCCACCACTCGTCACCCGCCGGTCGGAGGGGCTGCACATGCTCGGGGACGGCGGGTTCCCGGTCGGCATTCGACCAGTCGAATCGGAAGTCTGCGGCGGAGTAGAGGTTTTCGCCGGTGATGCCGCGAACGCCCCACTGCCAGTCCCCTTCGTTGACGATCTTCGGGGACTGATCGATCGCGACGAAGGCGGTGACCCGGTCCCATGCGTCGGCGGTGGTCGAGAAGTACGCCAGGCTGACCGAGACACCCATGGAGTGACCGACAAGGACCACGTCGCGGAGGCCGAGGGTGGTGACCAGTTCGCCGAGATCGAGGCCGAGACGGCTCATCCTCTGCCCGTGACTGGGCGAATCGGACCGACCGTGCATGCGGTGATCGAATCGGATGACACGATAACCGGCCTCCACCAAGGCGTCGCGCTGGAACACCCAGCTCGAGCCCTGATCTGCGAAGCCGGAAGCACACACGACGGGACGACCTTCACCCTCGTCGTCGTACCGAATGGTCACCCCATCGGAGGTCATCAGAGGCAGGTTCGTGCCACTCATCGATCTCTCTTTCTGTTCCGGCTCACAGCGCGTGCTCGAGCCGGTGCGGGGGCCAAAGGTGGGAAGCCTAGCGTTGAGGCACGCGCTCTGATCGCCGGCTCCCGCCTCTGACTGGGCTCAGTAGGTACGGTCTGTGCTCATTGGCGACCGATCCGTTGATAGATGTCCGGCTTGGTACCCTCTAGCCGCATCGCGACGAGGAATCCGCTGATGAAGACTCCGTACACGATCGCGATCAGCAAGCTGGACAACCACATCACGCCGCCGGTGTGCGCCGAGAAGTCGACGATCGACATCACCACGGACCATCCGAAACCAATCAGCGCCACGAACGGCGCTACGAACGAGGCGAAGACGTGACCTCTCCACTTGTCGTGTCGGATCAGGTACACCGGTACCGCGATGGAGGTGAGGACCATCACGGAGATGCCTGTCAATGCCGCGATCCCCAGCAGTGCGCCGTAGAACACCATTGAGTCGATCCCCGCGACGACCACAATCAGATTGGCGATCAACACCGCGACGCTCACCACCATGGACGCTCGATACGGTGAACCGAACCGGGAATGCGCCACGGCGACAGAGGGTGATACGACCCCGTCCGCACCCAGGTTGAAGAGATACCGCGCTGCCACGTTATGCGCGCAGATGATGACGGCCAACGAGCTCGTCACAAGCAGGACGGTGGCGACATCGAGCAGGAGGCGTCCGCCGAACTCGAGGATCGTCGCGTCGAACGCGGCGGTCCCCTCGGCTGTGGACACCGCCACGGCGTCGTCGACACCGAGGGCGTTCACGTAGAGCCAACTCGTACCTGCGTACAGGACCACCGCGAACACGATCAGCCCGAACGCCGCACGCGGAATGGTTCGTTCCGGCCGCTTCACTTCGTCGCGGAACAACACCGTCATCTCGTAACCACCGAACATCGCGCACGCAAGGAGCAGCCCGTTGGCGAACGAACCGTCGAACCAGTGCGCCGGTGCGAACGGTGCTGTGCTGAGGCCATCGGCACCGCCGGCAGCGAAGACGACGACGTCGTACACGATGACAACGACGATCTCCAGGCTCAGGATGACGGCCATCACTTTGGCTGACACATCGATACGCAGGTAACCCAGGACACCTACCAGCGCCCAGATGAGGAAAGCCCACACGTACCACGGGAGACTGGGGCCGTTGAAAGTGCTGGAAACGAGCGAGCCCACGGACGTGCCGGCGAATGCGAGATATCCGCATGCGCAGGTGAAGTACGCCAGGAGCATCGTCAATCCCGCACCCAGTCCCATCTTCCTTCCCAGCCCGGCGCTCACGTAGGCATAGAACGCCCCGGGGCGATCCAATACGGCGGACATCCTGAGAAAGGTGGTTGCGAAGCAGGCCACGACAGCACCGCCCACGATGAAGATGAATGGCGTCCCAATTCCGTTCCCGGTCGCGACCATGATCGGAATGACGCCCATGACAATAACGAGCGGAGCATTGAATGACATGATGCTGAAGAACAGTCCGAACGTGCCCAGGGAGCCCTTCAGGGCCGTGGAGTCGCCGGCTGTCGACGGGATCGTATTACCGGACCCCGCTACGGTGGTAGTTGTGCTCACCTAAATCTCCAATATCTCATCTGATTCAGTAGGTCTTCGCGGTGGCCGGATGATCCCGCCACAACCATCGGAGCGTTCGGGGGAACTCGAAGCCGCCGTGACGCAATGTGTGTCCGCCTTCACCGAAGACGAACTTGTAGTCGTAGTAACTCCACTCGAGCGCGGCAGCCATCTCGCGGTTCGCCGCGACGAGGTCGCCGAACACGACTCGGGCATCTCGTCGACCGGTCTGCATCCAGATGCGAATTGGCTTACGCGGGGACCGGCGAACCTCCGGAATGTGATTGTGTCCACCACGGATGTCGACGAACGACCCGCAGTGAGAGATCACATTTCTGAACACGTCCGGCCGATGCCACGCCGCAGTGAACGCCGCGTTCCCACCGGAGCTGTATCCGACGATGACGCGATCGGCGGCCTCGGAAGAGACGTTGAGATGCCCGATCGCCGCGGGGAAGAACTCGTCCACCAAGAACTGAACCCAGGTGTCGTCGATCGAATCGAACTCGATGCTCCGGTTATCGGAACCGCCGAAGATGGGGTATCCGGGCCCGGTCTTGCCTGCGTCGATGAACAGGGCGGCGGTGAGGGGAATCAGCCCCTCGGCGTTCAGGTTGTCCAGCGCTGCGATGGCACCGAAGTCGGCGGCGAGGTACTCGTACGCATCCAGGAACACAATGAGCGCCAAGGGGACGGATCCATCGTATTGGCTGGGAACGTACAGCGTGTAGTCCCGCTCGACCCCCGGATAGGACACCTCGCTTCGATGCGTGTGCTGGGTGACACTTCCCTGTGGAATGCCCTCGCGCCGACGTGAGTACGGGCTGAGACTGTACTCGGGCAGGATGTCGTCGCATGCCGCGTATCCCATGCGATCCTCGACGGTCATATTCTTGTCGGCGAACCATTCCTCGTCCGAATTCGACGGGTTTCCGGCATTACCGTGCCCAGCAGTCACCACGATTTTCCTTTCCTATTGAAACGCGTCACCGGTCTATATCGATCGGCAGATGACAAAGCTCCGGCTCGTGACCGGCTCGATGAGACGGTGTCGATGAACTGGGTGTCCGGCGGAACCAGGGCATGTGCTCAGGTGGTTTCGGTGATCGGCCGGTCGACCCAGCTCATCATCTCGCGCAGCTTCTTGCCGGTGACCTCGATGGGGTGCTCGGCGTTGGCCTTGCGCAGACCCTCGAGCTCGGTGTTGCCGTTCTCGACATTCGCGACGAGGCGGCGGGTGAACTCACCGGACTGGATGTCGGCGAGGATCGCCTTCATGCGCTCCTTGGTGCCGGCGTCGATGACGCGCGGGCCGGAGAGGTAGCCGCCGAACTCCGCGGTGTCGGACACCGAGTAGTTCATGCGGGCGATGCCGCCCTCGTACATGAGGTCGACGATGAGCTTGAGCTCGTGCAGCACCTCGAAGTACGCCATCTCGGGCGCGTAGCCGGCCTCGACCATGACCTCGAAACCGGTCTTGACCAGTTCCTCGGTGCCGCCGCAGAGCACTGCCTGCTCGCCGAAGAGGTCGGTCTCGGTCTCTTCCTTGAACGTGGTCTCGATGACGCCGGCGCGGGTGCCGCCGATGGCCTTGGCGTAGGACAGCGCGAGCGCCTGGCCCTCACCCTTGGGGTCCTGGTCGATCGCGATGAGCGCGGGAACACCCTTGCCGTCGACGAACTGACGGCGAACCAGGTGGCCGGGTCCCTTCGGGGCGACCATGCCGACCGTGACGAACTCCGGGGCCTTGATCAGGTCGAAGTGGATGTTGAGGCCGTGTCCGAAGAACAGCGCGTCGCCGTCCTTCAGGTTGGGCTCGATGTCGCCTCTGAAGATCGACGCCTGAGCGGTGTCGGGTGCGAGCACCATGATCACGTCTGCCCACTCGGACACCTCGGCCGGCGTGCCGACCGTCAGGCCCTGCTCCTCGGCCTTGGCGCGCGACTTCGAGCCTTCCTTCAGACCGATGCGGACATCGACGCCCGAATCGCGCAGGCTCAGCGAGTGCGCGTGGCCCTGGCTTCCGTATCCGATCACAGCGACCTTACGGCCCTGGATGATCGACAGATCGGCATCGTCGTCGTAGAACATCTCGACTGTCATGGTGCTGGTTTCTGCGGTGAGCACGTGTGCTGCTTTCCTTCACTGTGATGGTCCGGCCGATGGGATGAGCCGATCCCTGTTGGTTAACGATGTTGTGCTGCAACGAAGTTGCGTCCAACTGCGCATTCGCAGCGTCGGGACTGTCAGTCACTGAGCATGCCGGCGGCGATGAATCCGCCGTCGACGGGGATGACGTGGCCGTTGATGTAGGCCGCGTCGTCGGAGGCGAGGAAGCTGACGGCACCGGCGACTTCACCGGTTGTGCCGTAGCGCTGCGCCGGAACCAGGCGGTTGTACGCTTCGCGGGTGGCCGGGGTGTGCACGGCCTGAGACAGCGGGGTATCGATGGGGCCGGGCGCGACGGCGTTCGCGGTGATGCCGTGCGGGGCCAACTCGACTGCTATCTGGCGGGTCAGGCCGATCAGACCCGCCTTCGAGGTGCCGTACGCGGTGCGCCCTGCACCGGCACGTATCCCGCTGATGGAGGCGATGTTGATGATGCGCCCCCATCGCTGTTCGAGCATCAGTCGGGCGGCCTGCTGCGAGCACCGGTACGCCCCGGTGAGATTAACGCGCAGCGTCGCTTCCCAATGATCGTCGGGGTAGTCGAGGAAGGGGAGCGTCTTGGCGATACCGGCATTGTTGACCAGGATGTCGCAGCGGCCGTAGGTTTCGGCAACCCACTTGAAGCCGGCCTCGATCGAGGCGCGGTCACCGATGTCCATCGTCAGTGCGTCCGCGCTCATGCCGCGGCTGGTCATGTCGGCCGCGAGACTCTGCGCGGCATCGTGATTCAAGTCGGCCAGGACGACGTGCCGCCCGTGTTCACCGAGTCGTTCGGCGATGGCGGCCCCGATCCCTGCCCCGGAGCCGGTGACAAGGGCAATGCGTTCTTTCATCGTGGTTCCTGCGTTCTTTCGTGGCGGTCAGGGGGTGCGGTGCCGGGTGCTGCGGTGACGCCCGCGCCGGAGCGGTCTTCAATGGGGATGGGGTGCGTGCTCCGGGTTGGCCCCCGTGTGCTGTCCGGCGTCGTCGGATTCAGCGTGTGTCTTGGTGCGCCGGGCGTCGAGGATCGCCACGATCGCCGCGGCGAGGATGACCCCGACGCCGATGATCCAGAAGCCGGAGGCGGTGTTGCCGGCGGTGGCGACCAGACCGATGAGCAGGGGTCCGACCAGGCCGCCGAAGTTTCCGCAGAGGTTGACGAAACCGACGGAGGCCCCGGCCTGGTTGCGCGGGACGATCTGCATCACCCAGGTCCACCAGAGTGCGAGGGCCGCGAAGATGGAACCGGCGGCGACGACGAGCATCGCGAAACTGAAGACCGCTCCGATGTGCACGAAATGCGGGACGATCATGGCGGTGCCACAGACCGCGAGGGGCAGTGCAATGAACGAGCCGAGGGAGCGGCCACTGGCGACGGCGCGCTTGGTGACGAGATACAGGGCCAGGGTGCCGACGAGGAACGGGATCGCGGTCAGCAGGCCGACGAGGAACGAGCCCTGTCCGGTGAGGTCGCCGATGACCGTGGGCAGCCAGAGCGTGAGTGCGTAGATCCCCATCACCCAGAAGAAGTAGATCAGCGCCAGCAACCACACCACCGGCCGCATGAAGACGTGCAGCAGGGTGGATTCGTCGGTGGTCTCCACGGTGCGCGTGGCCAGGATGTGGTCCCGTTCCGCGGCGCTGATCCGCGGGTGGTTCTCGGGCTTCTCGGTGGCCGTGAAGTGCAGCCAGGCAGCGACGAGGATGGCGGGGACGGCTTGGATGATGAACATGGCGCGCCAGTTGGTGACCTCGATCAGCCACCCGGACAGTGGGGCCATCACCGCCGAGGACAGCGGCACGGTGTACATCGTCAAGGCGACGGCGAGACCGCGTTCGCGGGAGGGAAACCAGCTGATGAACATCACAGCGAAAGCCGGGAAGATGGCGCCCTCGGCGAGGCCGAGGACGATGCGTGCCGCCATCAGCACCGGCAGGTTGTTGACGACACCGGTCACGGCCGCGGACAATCCGATGACGACCATGCAGGCCACGATGATGGTCTTGGCGTGTCCCTTGCCGGCCCAGGCGCCGGCGGGCAATCCGCTGACGACGTAGCCCCAGAAGAACGCCGAGAACACCAGGCCCATCGCGGCCGCGCTCAACTGCAGTTCGTCGGCCATGTGCGGGGAGGCGACACTGATGTTGGTGCGGTCCATGAAGCAGATGAAGTAGGTCACGAACAGCGGGATACCGACGCGCGCCCATCGAACCTGTCGGATATCGATGCGTGGTGGCCGTTCGGCCGCGGACGACGAAGTCATTGCGGGATCCTGTCTTTCCTGAGCAAGGGCCGGAAGAAGTTGGCGGGATCTGCACCGCCCCCTTCTTCTCGGGGAAGCAATGGGCGTGACCTGAGTCACGATCTGGTGTGACTGTGTGCCCTCCTGGGCTGCGGCGTCAAGCAGGCAGGCAAACGCCCAGGAAAACGATCCACATTATGAAATTGTTGACCGAGATCCAGATCACCTTCTACTGTCGTTTGCATGGCCAGCAGGCCGATCATCCATTCCACTCTTGCAAACTGCGAGCTCAAGGGGATTTCACAATGCGGAACGATTCCACCGAATCGGTGTCGGCCCGGGCCGGCCGGGACGCGCTGCCGGGTTCGCAGAGTGTGCGCCGCGCCCTCGATCTGCTGTCGATGGTGGCGGGCTTCGACCGGGTCGGCGGGTTGTCCCTGGCGGAGCTGGCCTCCGAGAGTGGACTCAGCAAGCCGACGGTGCACCGGTTGTTGTCGGAGTTGGTCAGCACCGGCTACCTCGAGCAGGCGCAGGACCGGCGGTACCTGCTCGGACCGGAGGCGTACACCGTGGGCAGCGCCGCCGAACGGCGGCACGGACTGCAGCAGCAGGCTCTGGCCTCGGTGGTGCGGCTCGCGCAGGTCTCCGAGGACGCCGCGTTCATCTCGGTGCGCCGCGGCACCCACTCGGTGTGCGTGCACCGGGAAGAGGGAACGTGGCCGATCCGCAGCCATGTACTGCAGGCCGGTGACCGGTACCCGCTCGGCGTCGGAGCGCACGGCATGGCCCTGCTGGCGGCCCTGCCGCCGCAGGTCGCCGCGAGTGTGATGGCGGCCAATGCACCCGAACTCGCCCAGCGCTATCCCGAGCTGACCCCGGACCGGTTGCTCGAACAAGCCGAGCGGACCCGGCGACGCGGTGGCATCGCGGTCAATGAGGGCATGGTCGTCCCCGAATCGTGGGCGATCGGAATCGCCGTCCTCGATGCCCACGGCGAACCCGCACTCGCGCTGAGCATCGCGGCCATCAGCTCCCGGATGGGACCGGACCGGCAAGCGCGGCTGGCGATCCTGCTCAAGGAGGAAGCCGCGCGGCTCGCCCCCACACTGCGCACCGAATCCTCAGCCATCTAACTACCACCGTCTGCGGCACCAGCCCGTCGCCGCACCACTGACAACGGAGAGAACATGACATCTCGTACCTCCATCATCGGATGGGACCACTCGAAATTCGGCAGACTCGATCAGCCCGACGTGACTGCGCTGATCGGGTCCGTCGTTCCGGGAGCACTCACCCACGCCCAGGTGGCACCCGATGAGGTCGACGGCATCTTCGTCGGCGTCTACAACAACGGCTTCTCCGACCAGGACTTCCCGGCGTCCCTGGTGTCCCTCCCGATGCCCGAATTCCAGCACACACCGGCGATGCGCGTGGAAAATGCTTGTGGCACAGGAAGCGCCGCGATCTATGCGGCGTGCGACTTCATCGACTCCGGGCGCGGTGACGTCGCGTTGGTCATCGGCGCCGAAAAGATGACCGCCGTCGACACCCCCCGCGCCGGGGAAATCCTGCTCTCGGGCTGCTACCGGCCCGAAGAATCGAACGTCACCGGCGGATTCGCCGGTGTCTTCGCCGGGATCGCCCGCGCCTACGCCGAACGGTACGGGGATCCGAGCGCGGCGATGGCCGCCATCGCCGCCAAGAACCACCACAACGGCATGAGCAACCCGTACGCCCAGCTGCACAAGGATCTCAGCTTCGAGTTCTGCAACAGCGTCTCCGACAAGAACCCCTACGTCGCGCAGCCGCTGCGGCGCACGGACTGCTCGTTGATCTCCGATGGCGCGGTGGCACTGGTAATCACCAGCGCCGACCGCGCGAAGACCGCCCCGCGCCGGGTGGCGTTCCGCGCCCGTGCCCACGCCAACGATTTCCTCCCGCTCTCGCGCCGCGATCCGATCGAGTTCGCCGGGGCCCGCCTGGCCTGGAACCGGGCGCTCGCGCAGGCGGCGACCTCGACCGTCGACCTCGACTTCATCGAAACCCACGACTGCTTCACCATCGCCGAACTCATCCAGTACGAGGTGTTCGGGCTCACCGAGCGCGGCCGTGGCCACGAGGTGGTCGACGAGGGACTGGCCCTGCCCGACGGCAAGCTGCCCATCAACCGGTCCGGCGGTCTGAAGGCGAAGGGCCATCCGATCGGCGCCACCGGGGTGTCGATGCACGCGATCGCTGCCATGCAGCTCACCGCCGAGGCCGGCACCTTCCAGCTGCCCACCGCGGACCTCGGCGGCGTGTTCAACATGGGCGGTACCGCCGTCACCAACTATGCCTCCGTCCTGGAGAGGTGGTGACCAGCATGTCTACCCTCGAGACCACCACCACCGCCCCGCAGCGCACCACCAATTTGGCCACTCTGCTGACCCAGACCGCCGCCCGGCTGCCGCACCGGCCCGCCATCATCCGCGGTGACACCACCTGGACCTGGGCCCGGCTCGACGCACGCGTCAGCGCCCTCGCCGCCGCGATGCGCGGCCACGGACTGGGCGCCGGATCGGTGGTGCTGCTGCACAGCCCCAACTGCATGGACACCCTCACCGTCTTCTTTGCTACCTGGCGGCTCGGCGCGATCATCGTCCCCACCAACTGCAAGCTGGTACCCGAGGACGTGATCCCCCTCGCTCAGACCGTGGCACCCGACCTGGTGATCTGCCACGACACCTGCGCCGCCCACGCCCAGGCCCTGAACCGGTACGAGACGTGGGCGATCGGCGACGACCGCGACGCCGCGCAGTTCGGCAGCGCGCACGTCGCCGAACTGATCGACAAGCACCAGACCGACCCCGTGAGCGTCGACGCCCCGGTTCATGTCGGGACCCCGGCCTGGTACTTTTTCACGTCCGGGACCAGCGGACGGCCGAAGGCCGCGATGCTCACCCACGACCAGATGGCGTTCGTGGTCACCAACCATCTGTGCGATTTGATGCCGCACCTGACCGACCGCGACGCCACCCTCGCGCTGGCGCCGCTCTCGCACGGCGCCGGGGTCCACGTTCTCACGCACATCGCCCGCGGCGCCGCGGTCGTGCTGACCACCAGCGACACCCTCGACGCCGACGAGGCGTGGGCGCTGATCGACCAGCACTCCGTGTCGACGATGTTCACCGTCCCGACCATCCTCAACAAGCTCGTCCAGGCCGCCGACAATCACGATCCGGCCACCAGCAGCCTGCGCTACGTCGTCTACGCGGGTGCCCCGATGACCTCGCGTGACCAGCGGATCGCCCTGGACGTCCTCGGGGAGGTCCTGGTCCAGTATTACGGCCTGTGCGAGGTAACCGGCAACATCACCGTCCTGCCGCCTGAGCTGCACGGCAAGACACCCGAACGCGACGGCATCGGCACCGCCGGCTACGCCCGCACCGGCATGACCATCAGCATCCAGGACGACGATGGCCGAGAACTGCCCGCCGGTGAGCGCGGCGAGATCTGCGCCGCCGGGCCGGCCGTCTTCGCCGGCTACCTCGACAATCCCGAGGCCAACCGGAAAGCGTTCCGGGGCGGCTGGTTCCGCACCGGCGACCTCGGCTACCTCGACGAGTCCGGACTGCTGTACATCACCGGCCGCGCCTCGGACATGTTCATCTCCGGTGGCTCGAACATCGACCCCCGGGAAGTGGAGGAAAAGCTGCTCAAGCACCCGGACGTCGTCGCCGCCGGAGTCGTCGGCGCCCCCGACCCGACCTGGGGTGAAGTCGGATACGCCCTGTGCGTGCTGCGCCCGGGATCGGAGCTGACCACCGACGAGCTGGCGACCTGGTGCCGAACGAACATGGCCCGCTACAAGGTGCCCAAGCGGATCGAATTCATCTCCGCACTGCCCACCTCCGGATACGGCAAGGTCACCACGATCCTGCTCAAGGCGGAGTTCATCCGGTTGGGGCTGTGGCCCGGAGAGGCCGCCTCGTGAGCACCACCGACACCTCCTCGCTGACCGGAGTACCGCGACTCACGCACCCGGGTCCACCCGCGGCCCAGCGGGTGGAGGACTATCCGGCCACACTCCACCACGTCGACACCGAACTACTCGAGGGCCGAGCCCTCCTCCCGGCACTCCATGACGCGGTGTTCGCACGCGGATTCGCCAGCGCCTTCGGGGAACTGCGCGGAGGAACATTCGCTGAATTCGACTACTACATTCCCTCGATCTGCCACGCAGGCACGAGTGTGGCCACCTTCAGCGAACCCCGGCGCGGACACGGACCCGCCGCGTTCGTCCGGGGCGGGGTGACCATCGGTAAGCGTGACGGCAAGGTCTTCGCGCACTGCCACGCCATGTTCGTCGGCGCCGACGGCATCATGCGCGCCGGACACCTCATCCCGGACTCCGTGGTGCTCGGCGCGGGCGTGCGGGCCGACCTGTACGCCACCGCCGACGTCGCGATGACGGTGACCCCGGACCCGGAGATCAACTTCCCCGTGTTCCAGCCACAACCAGTCCATGAACCCACCACCACCTACGTAGGCGGGATGCGCTCGGTCGTAGCCCGCATCCACCCCAACGTCGATATCGTGGCCGCCGTCGAACACCTCGCCGAAACCCACGGGTTCGACACCGCGATCGTGCGCGGCAAGGTCGGCTCCTTCGTCGGCGCCACCCTCACCCAAGGCGACCAGATCGTCACCGCACCCGGGCCGGCGACCGAAGTGATGTACCTCGACGGGGCGGTCACCCGAGACGCTGACGGGCGGCCGCACGCCGAATTATCCTGCGCCGCAGTCGCCGTCGACGGCAACGTATACACCGGCTCGGTGGTGCGCGGCCACAACCCGATCGCCATGACCTTCGAACTCGCCATGTCCGAACCAGGAAGCACCCTCCCATGACCGACACACTCCGACAGTCCATCCCGCCGCGCACCACCGGTGACACCTCACTCGAGGGGAAAATCGCCCTCCTGTTCGGGGCCGGTACCGCCGCCGACGGGTGGAGCAACGGTGGCGCCGCCGCACTGACCTACGCCCGCGCCGGTGCCACCGTCATCTGCGGCGACATCGACGCCGCGGCAGCGAACCGCACGGTGGACGCCATCACCGCCGACGGCGGCAAGGCCACCGCGCTGCAGGTCGACGTCACGGCCGAAGACTCCGTGGCCGCCGCCGTCGCCACCGTGATCGACCAGCATCACCGTCTCGACATCGCGCACAACAACGTCGGCGTGACGAAGATGGGCGATCCCGTCAGCCTCTCCACCGAAGACTGGCGCCGCGCGCTCGACATCAACCTCACCGGCGTCTTCCATTCCTGCAAGTACGTGCTGCCCCATATGCGTCAGGCCCAAGCGGGGGTCATCATCAACATCTCGTCACTGGCCGCCATCCGGCACACCGGACTGCCCTACAGCTCGTACTACGCGGCCAAGGCAGCGGTCAACCACCTGACCAGCACACTCGCCGTCGACGAAGCCGCCCACGGCATCCGCATCAACGCCATCATGCCGGGACTGATCGACACCCCCCTGATCTACCGCCAGATCGCCGGCCAGTACGCCGACGCGGACGAGATGGTCGCAGCCCGCAACGCAATCGCCCCCATCGGCCGCATGGGCACCGTGTGGGAACTCGCCAACGCCGCCCGCTTCCTGGCCAGCGACGACGCCAGCTACATCACCGGCGTCTGCCTGGCCGTCGACGGCGGACTCGGAACGCGGTGCATGGCATGACCGACACCCTGACCACCGGCGCACCACCGGCCGCACTGCTCGACGCACTCCCCACCGCCTGCACCACAACCGACCCCGCCATACTCGAAACGTACTCGCGTGATCAGGCCAGCTGGGCCGCCCACGGCACCCCGATTGCACTCGTCCGCCCCACCACCAAAGACGAAGTGCAACAAACGATCCGCGCCTGCTACGAGCACCGAGTGCCCGTCGTCGCCCGCGGCGCCGGCACCGGTCTCGCGGGAGCTGCGAACGCCGTCGACGGCGCCGTGGTGATCTCGTTCGAGAAAATGAACCGCATCAAGACGATCGACACTCTCGAACGCTTCGCCGTCGTCGAACCCGGTGTCGTCAACGACGACCTTCGCGCCGCCTGCGCCGCCGAAGGGCTCTGGTATCCACCCGACCCGGCGAGTTCCCCCTGGTCCACCCTCGGCGGGAACGTCGCCACCAACGCCGGCGGTCTGTGCTGCGTCAAGTACGGCGTCACCAGGGACTACGTACTCGCCCTCGAAATCGTCACTGGAACCGGCGAACTCACCACTGTCGGTCGCCGCACCGCCAAGGGCGTCGCCGGCTACGACCTCGTCGGACTCCTCACCGGATCCGAGGGCACCCTCGCCATCGTCACCGAGATCACCGTCCGCCTGCGCCCCCGACAAGCACCACCGACCACAATCGTCGGCTCCTTCGACTCCACCGTCGACGCCGGAAACGCCGTCCGCGCCATCGCCCGCGCCGGACTCACCCCGGCCGCCCTCGAACTCATGGACCGCCACTGCCTCGAAGCGATCGATCAGTGGAAGAAGATGGACCTGTCCACCGACGCCAACGTCCTACTCCTCGCCCGCACCGACACCCCCGGCGGCACCGGTACCGAGGAAGCCGACGCCATCGTGGAATGCTTCACCAGTGCCGGCGCCACCTGGGCAATGCGCTCGAGCGATCCCGACGAGGCCGAAGCTCTCTTCGCCGCCCGCAAACTCGCCTACCCCGCCGTCGAACGACTCGGCAACGTCCTCACCGAAGACGTGTGCGTGCCGAAAGAGCAACTGCCCGCCATGCTCGCCGCGGTCGAGGACATCGCCCACCGCAACAACACCCTCGTCGCGACCATCGCCCACGCCGGCGACGGCAACCTCCACCCGCTCATCGTCACCACCCCCGGCGACACCAACCAAGAAGCCCGCGCCCACCGGGCATTCGAGGAAATCATGGACGTCGCGCTCGACCTCGGCGGCACCATCACCGGCGAGCACGGCATCGGCACACTCAAAATGAGTGGCCTCACCCGGGAACTGCCACACCCGGTCCGAGCAATGCAGACCGCCATCAAGAACGCCCTCGACCCGCGCGGCATCCTCAACCCCGGAAAGGTCCTCGAATGACGACCTCGATCACCATCAACGGGCACACGCCCACCGTCGCCGCCACCGCCTGGGTGGCACCGAACGCCACCCTCATCGGTGACGCACACCTCGGCGAAGAAACCAGCCTCTGGTACAACGCCGTCGTACGCGCCGACGCCAACCGCATCACCATCGGCTCGCGCACCAACATCCAAGACGGATGCGTGCTCCACGCAGACCCCGGAGCCCCTCTGACCATCGGCTCCGGAGTATCCGTCGGACACAACGCCGTCCTGCACGGCTGCACCATCGACGACGACGTCCTGATCGGCATGGGCGCGATCGTGATGAACCACGCCAGAATCGGACGAGGAACCATCATCGCGGCCGGTGCCCTGGTCTCCGAAAGCGTCGTCATCGAACCGAACTCACTCGTCGCGGGCATACCCGGCAAAGTTCGGCGGAGCTGCAACCCAGACGAACTCGAGCAGATCCGGTGCAACGCCGATAACTACGTCAAGAGAGTGGCCCACTACACCCCGCATCCTGACGGTAGCTGTCCTAGTATCGTCATCCCCAAAGGTGACGTCGCTGGGTGATGCGTCGCGTGACATCAGCCGACATAAGTCGAGAAAATGTACAAGAGCCCTTGGACAAAGACGTGCTTGGATGCTAGCGGTTATGTCTGGGCACGCGACGAGCCTCGAGCTCCCACGTCATCAGCTTGATGTAGATCCTTGGTTTCATGCGGGATGGCACCGTGGGATTCTGAGCTATGCTTGCTAGGTTGGACAGCTGCTTCGCGTTATTCTCGCTAATCCAGCCTCCAGTAGGAGGCCGAAAATTCCCTCTAAGCCCGGTCTCGAAACAATGTCGTTCAATATCGGCGCTGCTTCTTCCGATTTTCCATCGAAAACCAGAATTCTTTTCGGACGATGATCTCCATGGAGCCGTTCACGTTGCACGTCGCTCGGGGACGATCCACTCCCCGGTCGAACCGCCCCATCACGAAAATTTCGCCACTCGCCTGATTCTGCGCGTTGCGCTTCAGCTTTAGCCTCATTTTCTCGATGACCTTCTGCGCCTCGCGTATCCTGTTGGCGACGTCGCCCTGGTCGTACTCCTCGTCGGGGGACAACTTCAGTCATCGCAAGGCCGACGGTGGCTATCTTTGGCCGAAATTAGCGGCCGAAACCAGATCGGCCCGCTTGAGGTTTGCGGTCGGTCGGCCTTTGCCGCCGTGACATGCCGGCGAAGGGGCCGCAGCGTATCGCGATCTCAAAAGGACGTTTCGATCGAACGTTTCAGAAACGGTCGTTACTGAGACGGTCAGAGCTGAGACACCGGCCGGAATCGGGTGTCGCCGGCCGGGCATCGTCCTGGACGAGCCCGACGGCTGCTCGACAGACGTTCTGGTGCCGAATCGACCATAGGCGTTATCAAACTGTGATGTGTCTCAGAAACCCGTCTCACCCTCTCAGGTGCCCACTGGAGCGTGTCAGACGTTTCTCGGACAGTCATCGCCTGTGAGCGCCGTATTCGGGTATCTGAGGGTAAGTGGCACCGATCAGGTGCTGGATTTGCAGAGGGACGCTCTGGCGGCCGCCGGGTGTTCGAGAGTCTGGGAGGAAGTGGCGAGCGGTGCCAAGAAGGACCGTCCCGAACTGCTGGACCTACTCGGGCACCTTCGCGCCGGCGACACCCTCGTCGTGTGGCGCCTGGACAGGCTCGGGCGATCGTTGAGCCATCTGATCGAGACGGTCGAAGGCCTCCAGGAACGCGGGGTGGCATTCAAATCGCTCACGGAGACGATCGACACTTCGTCTCCCGGTGGGATGCTTATCTTTCAAATCTTCGGCGCGCTAGCGCAATTCGAAAGAGCGTTGATTCAGGAGCGGACGGTCGCCGGACTCGCTGCAGCACGGGCCAGGGGGAGGGTCGGTGGGCAGCCCAAGGCAATCGACGCAGCGAAGGCACGTCATATTCGACAGATGATCGAGGCCGGGACCCCGAAGAGCGAAATCGCCTCAGTTCTGGGGATCGGTCGCGCGACGCTGTACCGGCATCTCTAGGCCCTGTAGTCGTTGAGGCGTTTGCCCCAATGGCGACAGTGTTTGTGCAGCGCTTCTGAAACTCGATCCGCAGAGGTTCGAGGCAGACTGAGAACGGCTGGGGCCCTGTCGAACTGGCGGAGTCCCAACTGGTTGGACGTCTCAGGCACCTCTCACTACTCAACAATGTCGGGACGATCAGGGTGGATCCTCTTCCCGCCACTGGGCGGCTTCGGCCAGTCGATCTCGAAACGTGCGCTCTTGAAACTGAAGCAAGTCGTCGTTAGTGTCCGTGCATGACGACTTCAGGGGTGGGAAGCGAGCCGAGACATTTGAACGCACTCGGGGCGATCATGGTCTTCAGTGTCGTGTCGACGGGGGTCCATTTCGCACATAATTTCGTGATGGCGGAGGACTACCCGCCCGTCTGGCCGTTCTTCCCCAATGCCTTGGCTTACCGCGTCGGCATCGTCGTCTTCTGGCCGCTCCTGACCTACCTCGGCATTCGGGCCTTCCGACGCTATCGGGCGGGCAAGACGCGCGGCGTTCCGTCCGGCTTGATCGCGTTCGGTCTCGCCGGCGCCGTGTCGCCGCTCCACTTCACCGGCGGGGTTCCGCAGATCCCACCGTTCTTCATGGCGACCATCTTCACGGATGCCCTCTCGGGGCTGCTGCTGTTCGGTTTCGCGGGCTGGCTCGTCTACTCGACCCGTTCGGCCGCACGGCGCCCCGCCGCCGCCTGACCGCCGTCGACACTGCTCTTGTTTCGAAAGCACCGTTCGTGTTGACTGCGCTTCATGAACCCTTCGCAGCATCACGTCTCCGAGTCCGGCCCGACCGATCGTCCGCGAGTTCTCGTCTACGGGATCTACGGGTACACAGGCGCACTCGTCGGCCGGGAATCGGTATGCCGCGGCCTGAATATCACCGTGGCCGGTCGTGACCGCGCCCGGACCGAGGCGGCGGCGCGTGACCTCGGGGTTCCCGCGCGCGTCGTCGCTCTCGACGACGCTGCCGCGCTGGACGCGGCACTCGCGGACATCGACATCGTGGCGCACTGCGCCGGACCGTACGAACGGACGTCGGCGCCGATGGTGGACGCCTGCCTCCGCACGGGGACCCAGTACCTCGACCTCACGGGGGAGGCGGACGTCTTCGAATCCATCTACCAGCGTGACTCCGACGCCCGCGCCGCCGGAATCGCGCTCGTACCCGGAGTCGGATTCGATGTGGTTCCCACCGACCATCTAGCGGCAGTCGCGATCCTGGAGCTTCCTGGCGCCACCAGCGCGGACGTCGCCGTCATCAGTCGCGGTGGCTTCAGTCGCGGAACGTTGACCACGGCGCTGCTCGGCATGGCGGCCGGGAACAAGGTCAGGTCCGAGGGGCGGTTCGTACCCACGGCACACAGTCATCGGATCATCACGGTGGACCTGCCCGGTTCACGGAAGACCACCGTCGGAAGCACTCCGCTGGGCGATCTCGCGTCGGCAGCGCGCACGGCAGGACTGCGTAACGTCACCACGTTCACAGCGCTGCCCGGCGCGGCGATGTTGCGACGGTTCGACGTACCGATGCGCCGGTTCCTCGGCCTGCGCGGTGTGGGTGAGGCACTCGAGAAGCTCCTCAGCGCGGTGCCGGGACCATCCGAAGAGGCTCGGGCCCGCACGCGCAGCGCGGGCTGGGTGCGGCTGACCGACGACGCCGGGCGCAGCGTCGTGCGATCGATCGAGGTGGACAACACCTACGCGTTCACCGCGAAGTCCATGGTGCAGGCGGTGTTCGCACTGTCCGCACGGCCGGTGGTCGGAGCGCTGACACCGTCGCAGGCGTTCGGGGCCGACTTCATCGACACCATTCCCGGTGTCGAGCTCATCCGAGGGATCGTCGCCGACGTGTCGTGACGTGTCAGCCTGTGGCCGGTGTCGACAGCGGATCGCGGTGCAGGACGAGCTTCGTCGTCTTCTCCGCGTACGCGCGGGGGGCGTCGTCGAAATTCGCCAGCAGGCTGGTGACGCGTTCGGCAGGGAAGTCGTTGCGGTGGATCCACTCGAGCACCTCGGGCAGGACCGCGCGGGGATGTGAGACGCCGATCTTGAGGGTGATGTCGGTGGCGTACATGTGCATCAACGGCGTTCCGGTGTTGGTGCGCACGTAATAGCCCACGGCGGTGCAGATTCCGCCGGGTGCGACCGATCGGATCGCGTATCGCAGTCCCGCGGTGCTGCTCGACGCCTCGACGACGATGTCGTAGGTGCCGCGGGGGTCGGTCGACTTCGGTGAGCGTTCGAACGCGCGGGCACCGAAGTCCTCCGCGATGCGGCGGCGTCGGCTGCTGGAGTCGAGGAAGTCCACCGTGCCGGCCCCGTGCGCCACGGCCAGCCCCGCGGCGTAGAGGCCGATGGACTGCGCGCCGCCGCCGACGACAAGCACCGATGCCCCCGGATGTGCTGCGAGATGCGGGACGACCGTCCGCCATCCGTCGCTGAGGTTGTCCGACGCCGCCGCCACCCGGAGGGGATCGAGCCCGGCGGGGAGGGGGACGAGCATGTGGTCGGCGTGGGGAACTCGGATGAGATCGCTGACCATGCCGCCGTAGGTACCGCTGGACGGCCCGAAACCGTAGGCCGCCAGCGTGCTCTCGCCGCCGGCGGTCGCCCGAGTGGTGGTGCACTTCGACGTCAGGCCGCGCCTGCATGCGGCGCACTGCCCGCAGGAGACCGACCACGGTACGACGACCTGGTCTCCGATTCGTAGATCGGTGACGTCGGCTCCGATCTCGACGACCTCGGCGACGCACTCGTGACCCACCGCGAACGGGCTCTGGAACGGACGCGCGCCGCAGATGTGGCCGACTGCCGGGTCGATGAGTCCGGTGCGTAGACCGGCTTGCATCGCACGCGAGACTCGGTTGTGGATCGGGAGCACGTCACCGTCGCATCGGCTCATCACGAACGGCCGCACGACGGCGTCGGTCGGGAATTCCAGTGTCGGGGTGGGGCGGTCGATCCAGGCGAGCGATCCGGCACCGAGGAGATTGAGCTCGCGCACGAGGGGTCCTTTCGTGGAACGGGTCGGGTCAGCGTGTGATGACGGCACGCATGCCGAGAACGGCGCCGTACGCGGCGAGCCCCGCCCACCCGAGGCTGCGGGTGCGCGGAACCGCTATGGCGATGCCGATCAGGGTCTCGGCCACACCATTGCGGAACGTCCACGTCTCAGTGTTCTCGGGGTAGACGAGGGTGGTGATGCCGCGAAATGCTTGCGGTGCAACGAAATGCGCCACCCCGGTGGCGGCGATCGCCAGTCCGCCGAGGACGGGTGCGGAGCTCGGGACGTCAGTCATGTGAATCCTTCGGAGGGTGTGGGGTCGATTGTGCAGGCAGTCCACCAGCAATGCGCTCTAAAATCAAGAGCATCGTATCCGCGGCGCGGCGGCTGTCGGGCGGCGGGAGTTCAGGTACACCTCGACCTCGGGGCGAAAACCCCGGGTCGGCGGTCATGCCGGAGGCGGAGTCCCGGACAAGACCGCCGCCGCGGCGGTGGCCGTGATCACCAGCAGCGAATGTCCGGCCGCTCGGCGGACCGACAGCTCGTCGGGCCCACCCCCGCCGGTCTGCGACGGGCCCACCCACACACGGCGCAGGCGGCGCGCGGCCAGAACGACCACCAGCAGCACGGCGGCCTTGACCACGAGCAGGCGGCCGTAGTCGTCGTCGACCAGCGATCGCGGAGTGTCGAGACGCAGAACGGCCAGGGTGATCCCGGACGCAGCTGTCACCACGGCGCACCAGAAGGCCACACGAGTGTGCGTGGCCAGGAACCTCGCCCAGGCGCGGTCACCGCGGACCACGACGATCGCCGCGGCCAGCGGCCCGAACCACAAGGCGGCCGCGACGAGGTGCACCGCGGCGACGACGGCGGCGGGGCCCGATCCGCTGTGGCCGCCGAGCCCGCCAACCGCTGTGGTGACGAGTGCCGTCGTCCACACCGTCCATGGCGACCAGCCCTGTCCACCCCGGTAGGTGTCGACGGCGATACCGGTGACGACCACGGCTGCGACCACCTGTCCGAGTGCGACCTGCGCCGGCGTGATCACGTGAAGGGCGGCCTCGACGTCGCCGGCGGTCAGTGTCAGCAAGGATCGTCCGACGGCGTCCCCCGTCGACACCCAGAGGGAGGCGAGACCGGCGACGGCCCAGAAGCATGCGACGGCCGCGAGGGCGAGCCAGGCCCGCTCCTTCTCCCGGCCGGAGTCCGAGGAGGGTGTCCGGCGCCCGATCAGCATGATCGTGGTGAGGCCCAGTGCGAGAGCGGATCCCAAATCGTCGCAATAGCCGGACAGCGTACGGGTGAGCGGTGTGTCCACCAGCGTGGCCAGGAGCACGGCCGTCGTGACGCCGACCGCGGACACCGCCACCAGAGCGCTCGATCGGCGCACCGAGTGGCGGGGAGTGTGCGTCGAGCGCTCGGTACCACGCAAGGTCATGGCCAGAGTCAACCGGATGGCCACTCCGATCGCGAGAGAAGATCAGTCGACGGGCGGGGCGGGGAGGCGCAGAGCCCAGTCGTGCGCCCACTCCAGTAGGGGGCGGCCGGCGTCGAGGAGCCCTCGACCGTCGTCGGTGAGTCGGTACCCGTCGTCGGAGCGTTCGACGAGCCCGACCTCGCGAAGTTCCTGGAGCCGGGAGTTCAGGGTGTTGGCGGCCATCCCGTCCGCGAGGTCCTGTAGTACCCGGAACGTCGCGGGGCCCTCGCGCAACGACCACAACACGGCCAGGGCTCCCCGGCGCCCGAGGAGGTCGAGCGTGACCATGATCGGCCGCCCCGAGCGCGATCCGCGGACAGGTCGCCCGGGCCGTGGTGTCGCGCTGCTCATGCACGTCACGATACCGACGGGCCGCACGACAGCCGGGGTCGGCACGGGCTTCGCCGATTACGGCATGCTCTTGTAAATAGAGCGTCGGTCGGGTTGACTGACAATCGTTGTCGAGCGGGATCGACCGGAAACAGGAGCGCGCATGAGTGCAACCGCACGGTGGATCGACGGGACTCGGGTCGACATCACCTCCGGGCGGGACGCGCCGGGTGCGATCAGGTCTGCGACACCGCTTCCCTGACGACGTCGACGAGTGCGGATACGGGGAGTTCGGGGTCGTACGCGCGCTGGACGCCGAGACCGATGCCGACGGCGAGCAGGCGAACGGCGAGGGCCTCGCCGGACGGGGTCAGTCGAACGCCGAGTTCGTCGGCCTGACGGTCGATCACCTGTGCCAGAGCTGCCGTCACGTCGCGTCGACGGCTGGTGAGCTCGGTGCGCACACCGTCGATGGTGCGCGAGGCCGTGGCGAACTCGACCTCGAGCACGGTCCATCCCTCGTCGCCGATATATTTCTGCGCCCACGATTCGAAGGCAGCGATCCGCTCGTCCAGGCCGCCACCTGCGGAGACGGCCTCGGCGAGTGATGCCGCCCGAGCGAAGCGCACCCGATCGAGCACCTCGAGGCCGAGGTCGTACTTGGTGGCGAAATTCGAGTACACCGCACCCTTCGAGTAACCCGCCTCGGCGGCCACCGCCTCGAGGGAGGTGGCGTTGTACCCGTTCGACAGGAACATCCGCTCGGCGGTGGCGAGCAACTGCTCGCGCGTGCGGGCATGGCTCTGCTGGCGCGTCAGTCTGCTCATGGGGACGATCCTAACAATTCACATACCGGCAGAACCCAAATGGGCTTCCGCCGGTATTCGAATACTGATAGTCTTCCAATATGACGAGGACGGGATTGGCCATCGGGTGCGGCGGCACCCTCGGACACGCGTGGTCGGTGCAGGCGCTCGCGACGGTGCAGGACGCACTCGGGTGGGACGCCAGAGACGCCGAGGTGATCATCGGCACCTCGGCGGGAGCCGAGATCGCGGTGGCGCTCGGCGCGGGGGTACCGGTGTGGGAACTACTCGACTCGCTCTACGGGAGCACCGACGTGCGGCCCGAACTGCTCGCGCACCGGGCGGCGCGAGTGCGCCGACTTCCGCCGCGGCCGTCCCCCCGCCTTCCCGCGACCGGCCTGGTGCGCGCCGGGCTTCGTCGTCGGTCGGTCTGTACCGCTGTTGCCGGACTGCTGCCCAGCGGCCGCGACGACGCGTCCTGGCTCCGGTCGTTCGGCGACTCGCTGGCCGACGATTCCTCGTGGGTCGCACACCCGAATCTCTGGTTGGTCGCTGTGGACGCCGCGTCGGGCGACCGCGTGCCGTTCGGCGCGCCGGGGTCGCCACCTGCCCGGCTCGGCGACGCACTGGCCGCATCCTGGGCCATCCCCGGATGGTTCCCGCCGGTCCCGATCGGCGGACGACGCTACGTCGACGGTGGTGCCGTGTCCTCGGTGTCCGCCGACCTCCTCGCACCGCTCGGCCTCGACCGCGTCGTCGTCATCGCGCCGATGACCAGCGCGACTCCCGTACCCGGCCGTGGCGCCGAACGGATCGAACGTCTGCTGCGACGACAGATGACCACCGGCCTCGATCGTGAGATCGCTCGACTGCGGGCCACCGGCGTCACCGTCAGGCGAATAGAACCGGGGCCCGACGAACTCGCCGCGATGGGCCCCAACCTGATGGACGCCCGTCGCCGCGCACGCACCCTCGCCGCGTCGCGTGTCGCTCTTCCCGACCGTGTCGCCGCGGCGCTCGCACCCTCGACCACCACTTCGACTCGTAGAGGACCCTCATGACCACCCACCACGACGTCATCGTCATCGGAGCCGGCATCTCCGGCATCGCCGCGGCGATCAAATTGCACGAGGCCGGCGTCGACGACGTGCTCGTCCTCGAGAAGTCGACGACGTTCGGCGGTACCTGGCGAGCGAACACCTATCCCGGCTGCGCCTGCGACGTGCCCTCGGGGCTGTACTCCTACTCCTTCGCCCCCAACCCGGACTGGTCCCGTATCTACGGAACACAGCCGGAGATCCTCGCCTACGTCGACGGCGTCGCCCGCGACAACGGGCTCGACGAGTGCACCCGCTTCGACACCGAGGTGACGGAGGCGCACTGGGACGAGGCGAGGTCGGTGTGGACGGTCGCCACCGCGGACGAGACCTTCACCGCCCGATTCCTCGTGGCGGCCGCCGGGCCGTGGAACGAGCCCAAGATCCCCAACCTCCCCGGTCTGGCCGACTTCACCGGCACGGTCTTCCACTCCGCGCAGTGGAACCACGACCACGATCTCACCGGCCGCAGCGTCGCCGTGGTCGGCTCGGGCGCATCGGCCGTGCAGTTCGTGCCGCAGATCCAGCGCGTCGTGGGAGAGTTGCACCTGTTCCAGCGCACCGCGCACTGGGTGCTCCCGAAGCCGGACCGTCGGATGGGGCCGCGCGCACGCTGGGCCATGCGGCACCTCCCGATCGCGCATCGCCTGCAGCGCGCCGGTGAGTACGCCCTCATGGAGGCGGTGGGCGCGGCGTTCCGCACGCCGAAGCCGTTGATGTACGCGCTGCAGGCACTCGGACGGCGTCACCTGCGGCGCAGTGTCCCCGATCCGGTGCTGCGGGAGAAGCTGACCCCGCGGTACCTGCTCGGGTGCAAGCGAATCCTGTTCTCGAACAACTACCTTCGTTCTCTGAACTCGCCGAACGTCACGGTGCACGCCGGCGAGGTGACCGCCGTGGAGAAGGACGCCGTGATCGGCAGCGACGGCACCCGCACCCAGGTCGACACTCTCATCCTCGGGACCGGATACCACATCCTGGACATGCCGATCGCGCATCTGGTCCACGGAACCGACGGGCGCAGTCTGGCGGAGCACTGGTCGGGTTCTCCCACAGCGTATCTCGGCACCTTCGTCACCGGGTTCCCTAACGCGTTCCTGCTCCTCGGACCCAGCCTGGGATCGGGCCACACCTCCGCCTTCACCGTCGCGGAGACCCAGGTCGCGCTCGTCGTCTCGGCCATCACCGCCGCCCGCGATCGCCGGTGGCAGACGCTCGAGGTCGAGCCAGGGGTCGTCGACGACTACATCGAGCAGGTGCAGTCGGCGCTGCAGGGCACCGCCTACACCGCCGCCACCTGCAACAGCTACTTCCTCGATGCCAACGGGCGCAACAGCTTCAGTTGGCCGTGGTCGACACACGAGATGACGCGCCGAGTGGGCGCGTTCGACCCGCAGGACTACATCGTCACCACCTCGGACCGGGAGGTCACCGCATCATGAAGCGTTATCCCACACTGGCTCCGCACGATGCTCTCGTCGTCGTCACCGGCGCCGCTCGCGGTATCGGGCTCGAGACCGCCAGGGCCTTCGCGGCCGCGGGTGCCCATGTCGCCCTCGGCGATCTCGACGGTGACCTCGCCCGCACCGAGGCCGCCGCGATCGGACCGGGCGCATCGGGCCACCATCTCGACGTGACGGATCGAGAATCGTTCGCCGACTTCCTCGACGAGGCTCGCCGGCAATCCTCCCGACCGCTGCACGTACTGGTGAACAACGCCGGCGTCATGCCCAACGGCAGGTTCCTCGACCAGACCGGCGCCACCGATCGCATGATTCTCGACGTCAACGTCGTCGGTGTCATCCACGGCACTCGACTGGTCCTGCCCGAGATGATCGAACGTGGGCGCGGCCACATCGTCAACGTCGCATCCCTTGCGGGCAAGTTCCCCATTCCCGGCCTCGCGGTGTACAACGCAAGCAAGTTCGCCGCCGTCGGGCTGTCGGCCGCCCTGCGAGCGGAGTATCAGGACACCGGTGTCAGCATCAGCACAGTGCTGCCGGCTGCCGTGCGTACCGACCTCACTGCGGGAATCGATTACGGCGCGTTGCCCGCCGTGGGCCCGAAGACCGTCGCCGCGGCGATCGTCCGCACGCTCGAGACACGACGAGCCGAGACGTCCGTGCCCGGGTACCTCGGCGCGGTGGCCAAGGTCCTCACGCTCCTGCCCGAACCCGCGATGCGGCAACTCCGGCAGGCGATGCACGACGACGCGGCGATCACGCGTGTCGACGACGACGCACGCCGTACCTACCTCGACCGACTCGACACCCAGCGTCGACCGTGACACTCACCCCTGAGAGGGAGAAGAACATGCTTCTGTCCATCCGCAGTGGAATCATCCGGTACGCCACCGCGATGACCTCGTCCCGAGTCCAATTCGGTGTCTTCGTCACCGCCCTCTGGTTCACCAGTAACGGCCCGGCCGCTTATCTGATCTACCCGGAGATGTTCTCGCGCGGGATGGAGAGCACCACCACCATCGTCTTCGGATTCATCCCCGTCACCCTCAACTACTGCCACATGCTCTGCCATCTGATCACCGGTCTGATCGGGTTGGTGGCGGTCACCCGCAGATCGTGGGCGGTCGTGTATGCCCTGGCCGGCGGCACCTACTACATCGCCTGGGGCATCCTGGGACTCGCGGGCGGTGACCACGTCCGCCACCATCTCGGGGTCGACACCTTCGGGTCGTGGGTGCACGTCGTCGAAGGCACCATCCTGTTCGTCGTCTTCATCGTTCACAAGATGACGGCGCAGGACCACCGCGCCGGCGGCCGCGACGCCCGGCCACACGAAGCCGCCGACGCACGTGCATGACCTCTGGGCCGCTCGCGGGCGAACAGCGGCGCACCGCTTCCGCATCGGTGAAACAGGCCGCCGACATCGACATCCACGCGAGGAGTCCTTCATGCGTAGCTCGGTCACGCACTACATCGATGCCCCCCGAGACGATCTGGAACCTGACCGCCGACGTCAGGAACCTCGGGCGCTTCTCGCCCGAGGTCATCGAAGCCGAGTGGCTCGACGGCGCCGTCGGACCCGTGTCGTGGGCACGCTTCAGAGGCCATATCACCTCGAGGCCAACGGCCCGGGAACCGATGTCACCGAATCGTTCCACCTCCCGCTGGGGCCTCTCGAGTTCGCCGCACCGCTGTACTTCTTATGCAAGCGGCGCAACCGCCGCGACATGCTGACAACACTGCAGCGCATCGGACACGTGGCGAGACCGACGGCGGGGCATGACGAAAGCACCGCGCGCCGCGACCGACGACGTCCACGAGGCGTTACCGCGCGGATGAGCACTCCTCCACGTCACCCGCGCATTTCGAGAACGGGCCCGCTGCTGTCGCGTGACGACCACGTGGAGTTCAGTGCACAAAACGCGCCGAGAACTTCGGCTATCTCACATTCCGACCGTGGTCCCCGATGTCGCTGCATAACCACCGGCCTCCGGCCACCGGACACCCGCGCGGCGAGGAAGCGCAGCAACACCACCGTCGCGCCGCACTGACTGACTGCCGCGACGGTGACTCGATCGACTTCGGCAACCCCAGTCCGCATGTCCCCGCCCCGGTGGAGTGGGCGGCCGCGAGCGGCTACGCAGTGTCCGCACGCGGCCGGATCCCCGCCGAGATCCAGGAAGCGTTCGACGCCGCGCATTGACACCCTTTTTCGACAACCAGGGCGCTCCGGCTCCGGCTCAGGGCGCAGGTACGAGGTACGGCACGCGAATGCTGAACGGATATCGTCCTGGCGCCTCGCTCGTGGACTCGATTAGTGCGCGATCGTCCTCGAGACTGAGGATGGTGAACACCGACTTCCCCTCGGTCTCCTACCTTCACGAACCTGTCCCTCCGTGCATACACCGCCGAAGACGCAGCTCAATGGCGATAAAGTGATGCGCCCCGGCTAGGCTTCCGACTTGTATGGCGTGGTGGCCTCGTGTTCGAACCGACGGGTTCGTAGCGTGCCGTAGGAGACCGTGGGGCGCCGCCGCCTCGGTTGTTCACAGTTGAGCGGCGGTCTCAGCGAGCGCCGAGAAGCCGGTTGCGGCCGCCGGTGATGATGGTTCGCTCTTAGAGAGTTCTGTCCTCGTCGGTATAGTTCGAACCCCTCGCGACGGACAACTTGCTGTGGCCCCTTGCGAGTGACCACACTGGCCGGCGCGCGCGTGCGTCGTAGGGTTCGGTCCCGCTGCGACCCGGTCCGGGAGACGCTGCACCGCCGGAATTTGCGGCACAGTCACCGCGTAGATGGTGGGCCGTAACGCGCACTCCCGCTCGCCGCCCGAACACAGAAAGCGTCAAAGCAGCCGCACTGAATACCCAGCCGCCGAGACAATCGGGATGACGTTGCAGATCAACTTCTGCCATGGCGAGCCACGCTCGTCCTGCATGAAGCTCGGTGAATGTGAGTTTGAGCTCCAAGAGCGTCGTGTTGGTCTGCCGACATGGACAATCTTTTCAGGCATTGAAATGTCAGTTCTCCGCCACCCGCGACGGAGCGGGAAGGGCGCTGACCTACGCCACCACGGTGGCCGCCCAACCGTCGGTCCCCGGTTCGAGGTCGCCGGGAAAGGCGGCACCGCTGTCGGTGACCGGGTACATCGACGGACGGCAATTGCGACTGCGGGCACCCCTGCACCGAATTCAACTGGGCCGACCGAAAACCACGCTGGGAGTACATCGTCAGCGACATCGCTCCGTCCTACCAACGGCTGGTGGAGACGCGTGCCGGAGAGATGCACGCGATTCTCGCGATGCCGTTCCGGGGCTTCGTCGACACTCAACGCGTCGTCCGTCGTATCCCCGACCTCGTGCGTGATCTCAGCACCGGCTGGGAGTTGGTGGAGGCGCAGTAGTTCTTTCGGTCAGCCTGCGACGACGCCGCGCTCGTGTAGCGCGGCGATGTCGGATGCCGGCGTGCCGAGCCAGTCCCTCAGGACCTGTGCGGTGTCTTCTCCCACCGCGGATGCCGGTGCGACGGTGGCGTGGTGGCCGTCGAACGACGCGGGATGCCCGGACGCGAGGTAGGTGCCGATGCGCGGCTGATCGAGGGGAGTGAACATCGGGTTCTTCTCGAGCTCCCCGGACTTCACCACTTCCTCGAAGGTGCGGTAGCGCTCGGCGAGCACGGACGTCTTCGAGAGTGCCTCGGCCACTTCGGTTGCGGTGTGTTCACGGAACCAGCGGGCGAACAGGGCTGTGAGGACGTCGCGGTGGGTGAAGCGATCGGTTTCGCGTGCGAAGTCCACGTCGAGTGCGGTGGCGAGTGCCTCCACCGCGGCCGTGGTTCCGGTAACGGCGACAAGGTCACGGAAGTGACGTGGGGTGAGGGCGACGATCATGAACCGTTCGCCGTCGCTGGTGGTGAAATCCGTTCCGTAGGTGCCGTAGACGGAGTTTCCGGTCGCCGACCTGCCGGTGCCGTTGATCTGGACTTCGGTGAGGTAGCCGAGCGTGCCGGCGGTGGCGAGCGCGACGTCCTCGAGCGGCAGGCGGATGTGGGTGCCCTCACCGGTGGCGTCGCGGTGCCGGACGGCGGCGGCGACGGCCAGCGCGGCGTACAGCCCACACACCACGTCCCACGCGGGTAGGACGTGGTTGACGACACCGGCATGATCGGTGGGACCGGTGATGGACGGGAAACCGAGTCCTGCATTGACGGTGTAGTCGACGGCGGGGGAACCGTCGGTGCCACCGAGAACTTCGAGAGTGATGACGTCGGAGCGCAGGGCGCTGAGCGCGTCGTGGGCGAGCCAGTCACGGCCACCGGCGTTGGTGACGAGGATTCCGCCACCCGCACCGGGGACCGTGACCAGTTGCTGCACCAGTTCCTGCCCCTCGGGGCTGCGCATGTCGACGGCCACGGACCGCTTACCGCGGTTGAGACCGGTCCAGTAGATGCTCTCACCGTCCGCGGTGACCGGCCAGCGCTTGTAGCAGGCGGAGCCGCCGATGGGGTCGACCCGGATCACCTCGGCCCCCAGCTGAGACAGCGTCAGCCCGCACAGCGGGGACGCGATGAAGCTGGAGACCTCGACGATCCGGAGTCCGGCAAGGGGAGTGTGGGCAGTCACGAGGGAAGCTCCTTGATGGTGGAGGTCATGCCATGAGGGCGGTGAAGCGCCAGTCGAGTACGGGAACGTCGGAGGCTGTGGCGTTGTGCGCGAACACCAGCGACCGAAGGTGGAGTAGTCCACCCCCAGCGGCGAGGGCGTCGGCACTCTCGATCCGGAGTTCGCTGGTGAGGGTGTCGCCCTCGTGGACGGGCCCGGTGTGATCGCACGACTTCCAGCCGAGGACGGTGACGAGATTGGGCAGGGCGCGAGTGGCCTGCCCGAGGGCGATCCCGATCGTGTGGCCGCCGTAGACGAGCCGTCCGTCGGCGCCGACGCGCTCGTCGTGGTGTGTGGCCGCGATGTTGAGAGTCAGGCGTGCGAGTTCCGGTGCGCTGGACACCACATCACCGCTGCTGCGGAACACCGCACCGGCGAGGGCGGGGGTGAAATGTTCGCCGGGCACCTTCTCGCGGTACACGTCGAGATCCCATCCCTCCGGTGCGCCGAAGGGCTGCTCCGATTGCGGTCCGACGGCCGACAGGTCGTCCGCCTTCCGGACGCGGTTCTCGTCGGGGCTCTCGGAGAGCGGAAGCATCGCGCAGCGGTAGAAGTCGAGGACCGTCCGGCCGTCCTGATCGGTCGACGTCATCCGCAGGGCGGCGAGGCCCGTGGGCTTCCGCCCGGGTTTCGCGGAGTTCTCGCGCAATCCCACTACCTCCGTGCGGGTGTGGAGGGTGTCACCCAGGTGCGGGAAGTGGTGGAACCGCAGGCCCCGGTAGAAGAGGTTGGCCTTCACGTGATGGGTGGCCACCGTCGACTGTCCGATCGCGAGGTCACACACGAGTCCCGGGTTGGCCACCCCCTCGGGCGCTCCGGTGACCGCCCGCGACAGGTGAGTGTCGAGTGGCAGCCTCATCCGGTCGCCGAGGATCGCCTGGTGGGTGGCCGAGAGGCCCGTCGTCAGAGTGACGGCAGGAGCAGAATCGAAAACTTGACCGATCTCGAGTTCGTCGAAATACGGTCCACCGACGTACGTCTGCGTGATCGTCATTGTCCACCCACCTGTGCGAGAACCCGTCGTGCCGCAACTGCGACGGCTTCGTCGAGCATCTGACCGTCGAGTTGCGCGGCGCCGTTCCCGGCCGCCTCCGCGTCGGCGAGTGCGTCGATCACTCGTCGCGCATTGTCGACGTCGGCGTTCGAGGGGGTGAATGCCGCAGCGGCGGAGGAGATCTGGTTCGGGTGGATCACCCACTTGCCGTCGAATCCGAGGGCGCTCGTCCACGACGCCGAGTGCCGGAATGCGTCGTCGTCGGCGATGCCGAGGAAGGGGCCGTCGATCGCCTGAATACCTGCGGCGCGAGCGGCCACGAGGACCGCCTCCTGAATGGCGAGCCAGTGCTCGGGGCGGGCCGCGCGGGAACGTCCCAGTGCGGCACCCAGATCGGCGTAGCCGATGATGACCGCATCGAGGTGATCGGCCCGTGAGATCGCATCGATGTTCTGTACCCCGCGCGGTGTTTCCACCAGCGCCTGGAGTCGGACGGTCCCGACGGCGTCCGCGGCGTCCTGCAGATCCTGGTGCGTCTCGGTCTTGGGAACGACGATGCTCGTCAACGAGGGGCCGAGCTCGGCACATGCGGCGAGGTCGTCCGCTGCCCACGGTGTGGTGAGCGCGTTGATGCGGACGGAGACTGCCCGGGAGCCGTCCGATTCGCGCACGAGGCGAGAGACGAGATCGCGGGCCGCAGCCTTCTTCGCCGGTGCGACGGCGTCCTCGAGATCGAGGACCACCTCGTCGGCGTTCGACTGCAAAGCCTTCAGTGCTTTGCGTTCGTCGGATCCGGGGGCAACCAGGACGGCGCGCCTGCGGGTGAGGTTCTGCACGATGCTTCATTCCTCGTTTCGGGATTGCCGGGTTTCGAGATAGCCGGGCACGACCGATATGTACGGCCAGAACTTCAGGATCGCACACGATGCTGGCAGGGGATAACCGCCTATGTCAAGACGGATTCTTGACTTGCGACGAACAAAGCGCAACTATGGCCGTACAAATGTCGAGCGCGCGAGGTGAGGGTTCATGGGCAAGCTGAACGAGGAAGAGACCTACCTGGTCGAGACGGTGCGGGCTTTCATCGACCGCGACGTCAAGCCGACGGTGCAGGAGGTGGAGCACGCCAACGAGTACCCCGAAAAGTGGATCGAGCAGATGAAGCAGATCGGGATCTACGGGTTGGCGGTACCGGAGGAGTACGGCGGATCGCCGGTGTCGATGCCGTGTTATGCGCAGGTGACGCAGGAGTTGGCCCGCGGGTGGATGAGCCTGGCCGGGGCGATGGGTGGGCATACCGTCGTCGCGAAGTTGCTGTCGTTGTACGGCACCGAGGAGCAGAAGCAGCAGTATCTGCCGAAGATGGCGACGGGCGAGATCCGGGCCACGATGGCGCTGACCGAGCCCGGTGGGGGATCGGATCTGCAGGCCATGTCGACCAATGCCAAGACCGACGGCGACGATCTGGTGATCAGCGGTGCGAAGACGTGGATTTCCAACGCCCGCCGCTCGGGATTGATCGCTTTGCTGTGCAAGACCGATCCGAGTGCGAATCCGAAGCACCGGGGTATTTCGATCGTGTTGGTCGAGCACGGTCCGGGGCTCACGGTGTCGCGGGATCTGCCGAAGCTCGGGTACAAGGGTGTCGAGACGTGTGAGCTCTCGTTCGACGGTTATCGCATTCCGGCCACGGCGATCCTCGGCGGCACCCCGGGCAAGGGGTTCGGGCAGATGATGAAGGGTCTCGAGACCGGTCGCATCCAGGTGGCCTGCCGGGCGTTGGGAGTGGCGACGGCGGCGCTCGAGGATTCCCTCGCCTACGCCCAGCAGCGGGAGAGCTTCGGCCAGCCGATCTGGAAGCACCAGTCGATCGGCAACTATCTGGCCGACATGGCGACCAAGTTGACGGCGGCACGGCAGCTGACCTGGCATGCGGCCGAGCAGTACGACAGCGGCGAGAGGTGCGACATGGAGGCGGGTATGGCGAAGCTGTACGCGTCCGAGGTGGCGATGGAGATCGCGCTGTCGGCGGTCCGTATTCACGGTGGGTACGGCTACTCCACCGAGTACGACGTCGAGCGGTACTTCCGGGATGCACCGCTGATGATCGTCGGCGAGGGCACCAATGAGATTCAGCGCAACGTCATCGTCTCGCAACTCGTGGCCCGAGGCGGTCTGTAGTCCCACAACCTGCACGTAGGATCGGTGCGCGATGAACGGTAGGGAACGAGAGAGTGAGCCGGCGTACCAGCTGGTGTCCAAACAGCTGCGCGAGCACATTGCTGCGGGCAAGTACCGCGACGGCGTGAAACTTCCCACCGAATTCGAACTCGCGGAGCAACACGGGGTGAGTCGTCAAACGGTCCGGCGGGCGTTCCAGGATCTGGTGGCCGAGGGCATCGTCTACCGGGTGCCCGGGCGTGGCACCTTCGCGGCCGAGTCCGATGGCCGCTACCTGCGTCAGCTCGGATCCATCGAAGACCTGATGAATCTGTCCACGGACACCACCATGGAGGTGGTCTCGCCGCTGCGCCGCCGGGTCGACATCGAGGCGGCGAGCAGGCTCCGGCTCGATACCGACCTCGTCCACACGGTCGTGTTCCGGCGACGTCACGACGACACACCCTTCGTGCTGACCACCGTCTACCTTCCCGACGAGATCGCACGGCTCGTCGCCGACGCGCCCGAGATGGCCGAGGGCGCCGTCAGCTCGTACACCATCATCGGGCTGCTGGAACCGCACCTGCGAAGTCCCATCGTCGAGGCGGCGCAGTCGATCACCGTGGCGCCGGCCACCGAGTTCGTTGCCCGGGAGCTGGACTGCGATGTCGAGCACCCGATGTTGCGAGTAGACCGCCTGTACACCGACGCCGACGGCCGGATCGTCGAACTCGCGGTCAGCTACTTCCTGCCCGAGCACTACACCTACCGAGTCACGCTCCGCCGCGGCGGACGCTGAACCACAACCACCCTGAACTGTAAACCGACGAGGAGAAGTACCGACATGCACGTGTTCAACGGAATCGACGAGGTCGAAGCTGCTGTAGGGGAGTCCCTCGGCTTCAGCGAATGGCTGGAGGTCACGCAGGACCGCGTGAACCTTTTCGCCGACGCCACCGAAGATCACCAGTGGATCCACGTCGACCCGGAGCGTGCCGCGGACGGCCCGTTCGGCGCGGCGATCGCGCACGGCTATCTCACGCTCTCACTGCTGCCGAAGCTCGGCGCAGAACTCATGCGCGTCGACGGAGTGAAGATGGTGATCAACTACGGGCTCAACAAGGTTCGCTTCCCGGAACCGGTCCGGGTAGGGGCGTCGATCCGCGCCGGCGGCGAGATCGTCTCCTGCGAACGCACGGCAAAAGGTGCCCAGGTGGTCGTGAAGAACACCATCGAGATCAAAGGATCCGACAAGCCGGCGTGCGTAGCGGAGACGGTGCGCGTACTCGTGTCCTGAGTTCTCAGTAGGCGCCCGGGGCGGTACCCGTGCCGAGGGACCCGAACTGCTCGACCACATCCCACAGCGGGTCGTCGGGCCCCACGTCGTAAGTGCACTCGGTGGGCCGGGGATCCGGGACGAACGCCCAGAGCAGGGCCCCTGCTGCGCCCGCATCGCGTTGACCGGTGAGTTTCGTGGTGATGTGTGCCGCACGGTCGCCGAGGTCGCCGCACGATCCGGCGAGTTCACCAATCTCGCCCATGAGGAGCGGCTTCCCCAGCGCCTCCGCCTGTTCGAGTCGTCGACCCAGACCGTTCCACTGATCGCCCGGCAGCGGGACGGCGTCCGCGCCGTAGTCGTGATACTGGACGACGTCGACATACGGCGATGCCCCGACGAACTGGTACTCATCGCCTTGGGTGCCGCATTGCCCGCCGCCGGTGAATCCGGCCGTGATCAGGGTCCGCGGGTCGCGCGCGCGGAGCTCGGCCCCGGCGTCGTCGAAGAAGTCCCGCAATACCTGTGCGGCGTCTGGGCCACACGACCGAGTCCACCACGAGCAGGCCGCGTCCGTGCAAGTGCTCGTCTCCGGTTCGCCCACCAATTCCCAGGCGGCGAGTGAGGACGAGTTCTTGTACCGGTCGACGGCGGTGTGCATCCAGTCCCGGAAGCTCATCAACGTGCGAGGAGCCCCCGGTGTCATGGTCTGCCACCCGTCGACATACCACTGCCGGCCCTTGAACACGTCGTCTTCACACGCGCCGTCCTGCGGTGCGAGGACGGGAATCACCATCTGGTCGTGTGCCTCGGCGGCAGCGAAGACTGCGTCGATCGGTCCGAAGTCGAGCTGCCCGGTGAACCGGTTGATCGCCAGTGCCTGGAAGAGGTTGAACCGGGTCAGCGAGTGCGCCGGAAGTGACGAGAAGTAGGACCCGAGATCGACCATGGCCCCACAACCCCAGTTCACCGACCAGTTGGTGGCCAACTGATAGGCGTTGAAACCCGTCGGCCACCAGGGTTGACCGTCGAGGGCGAATCCCTCGGAAGACGCCGTGACCCGCGAGTCCGGCGCGGGGTCGGCAGCCCCGACGGCACCGGTTCCGAAGGACAGGAGAGCGGCGGTGGCCAGCACGGCACCGGCTTTGGTGATGCGCGAATCGGCCATGGACAGATACTAGAGACCGAATGGTCGGAATGGAGTGTGGCGGGGACGGACGTCGGTGCGCGGCGGTGCCAGGCGACCGTCCAGTCCCTGTGACCTGCGCAACTGCGGGGTGGTCTTCTTGACTCCGAACGGGGACTACGCCTCGATCTCGTCCCCATCGACCCGATAGTGTGCAGGGCGGGGGCCAGCGCCGACCATCACCGAGAACTCTCAGAGGTTTACATTGTCGAGTCCCGAAACCGACGCCGAGCTTGCAGGCCGCGTCCAGCGGCTGCTGCAGTTCCTGCGCGAAATCGTCAGGGCTCGCACCAAGCCGGTCCTGCGTGTCGACCAGCACGAACAGGTGGAATGGCTGCACTGCGAAGGCCGGGTGCTCCGATTCTCGGCAGATGCAGCGCAGGGTGACATCGTCCTCCGAGTGCCCGTCGCTGCCGTGGACGATCCACCGGCACTGCCGCCCGTTCTGCACGGCTGGGTGGATGCGGCTGCCCGATCCGACAGCTCGCGTCCCGAACTCGCCTTGAACGAATCGGACGCCTACGCGGAAGACTCCGACGAGGAATACGACGTCCGCCGGGCGTACGAGGTCCGGCAAGCCTTCGACGCGTACCTGCCGCGGTGGAAGGCCTGGGCGGCGACGGATCGCGAACAGCGCCCGCACGCCGAGCTGTACCAGTCACTGCAGTCGATGCTGCAGGAGCTGAATGCCCGGCCCGAGTCGATCGAACTCGTCCTCGCCTCCGGTCTACTCACCGTTCCCGGTGTGGGTCCGGATGCCGGTATCCGCACCCACCTCGTCACGCAGCCCGCAGGGATCTCCCGCGACGTTCGGACAGGTGACCTTCTCGTCCGGTTGACGCCGAGCACAGCGCCTCGACTCGAAGATTCCCAGCTGCTGACCGGGCTCGGCCTCTACGACAGCTCGCAGTCGATGCGACTGCAACAGCAGTTGCAGGAGGTCGCGACCTCTCCGCTCGGCACCGAGATCGGGCAGTTCCTCCGGGAGTGGGCCCCGCTGACGGTCACCACCGCTATCGATGTCCGTGACGCTGTCGAGCCCCCGGACGAGACGGGGACGGCCACACTCGCCCCCGCACCCGCACTGGTGCTCCGCAAGCGCAGCGCATTCGCCCTCGTCGAGTACTACGAGAAGATGATCGCCCATCTCGAACGCGACGGTGCCACGGTCCCGCTAGGGCTTGCCCAGTTGGTCGACGCGATCGAGCCGGCGGAGCGAGTGACGTGGCTGCAGCGCACGGGTGCTGCCGCGCCCGCCACGCTCGCCGACGACCCTCTGTTCCCCCTCCCCGCCAACGCCGAGCAGTCGCAGATCATCGAGCGCCTCGGTGGAGACAGTGGCGTGGTGGTCGAGGGGCCGCCCGGGACAGGAAAAACCCACACCATCGCGAATCTTGTCTCGGCCCTCCTTGCCCGGGGACAGCGGGTGCTGGTCACCAGCGAGAAGGCTCAGGCTCTGCGTGTGCTCCGTGACAAGCTGCCGCCCGAGATGCAGGAACTGTGCGTCTCGATCACCGACCTCTCGCGCGGTGGATCCGACGAGCTCAACCGCAGTGTCGCGACGATCGCCGAGCGGAAGTCGTCGTTCAACCCGGACAGTGAGGGCAAGCGGATCGCCGACCTGCGCGCCCAGCGGGCGGAGGCAATGCAGAAACGTGCGGTCGTACTCGACCGCGTGACGGCACTGCGCGAATCCGAGACGTACCTCCACGATCCCGTGGCCGAGGGTTACGAAGGCACGGCAGCCACGATCGTCCGCAAGGTCATGGCCCTGCAGGCCGACTTCCAGTGGCTCCCCGGACCCCTGCTGAGCGAGGAACCGCCGCTGACGGGCGCCGAGCTCGACACCTTGCGCGCACTGTGTGTGACGGCAACACCGGAACGTGCCCTGCGCTCGCGGCAAAGTCTGCCGCCACTCGACGCACTTCTGCCCAACCGCGCAGAACTCGAACGGCTCTGCGCACGGGCGTCGACCACCGTTCCCATCGACACTCCGCAGTCGGCACATTTGCTGGACGTCCTCGGCGGCGTCGACACCGATACCGCGCACACGGTACGACGGCATTGCAAGGAACTGCAGGCCCGGGCGCACGACGTCCTCGAACTCGACAGCAGATTCCACGAACTGGCCGACACGGTTCTCGCCGGTCGAGCCACGCATTTGTGGGGCCGATTGGATGCGCTGCCTGCGATTGTGGAAGCGGCCGCCGCCGCCGACCGCTACATCGGTGCGCACGATGTCCAGTGTTCCGTCATGAGCAGGCCTGCACTCCACGCGGTCGGGGCGCTGGCTGTCGCCATGGAATCCGGTGCCGTGGAATGGAAGTCACGCTTTCGTCGCAGCGACGAGCAGAAGGCCGTCGAGGAGCTCGGCATCGAGGCGACCGTCGACGGGCTACCCGCCACCACGGCCGCTGCCGTCCGGCTCGTCACGGAACACCTACGCGCGCACGACGCCGCCCTGACCGCGTCAACACTGCTGGGCGATCTCGGAATTCCGGTGGAGATGAACGGTTCCCGCGCCGTTCAGGTGGACAGCCTCAACCTGATGGTCGGCAGGATCGCGCGGGTGCGTGCCTTGCTCGTGGCGCGCGATGCGCTTGCCCGTGAGCTGTTCGCGCTGTCGCCCACTGCCCCCCGCATGCGCACACTTCGCGACGCCACCGCGGTCGCCGGTGCGGCCGAGGCCATCACCACCCGAACCGACGTCGACAGTGCGCGTGCAGAACTCGACGCCATCGTCTCGGCGGTGTCTGCCGAGATCGACTCGAGTCCCTCCCCCGAGGGCACCGCTCTGGTTTCCGCTCTCGACCGCGCCGACAACGCGGCACTGTCCGCTGCCCTCGCGGAATACGCCAGGGCGCGCGCCGAGCAGCACGATCAATTGCTATTCGACGAGTTGGCCGACCGCCTCGCCCCCGTCGCCCCGGCCTTCTACGAGCTGGTGCGCCGGACAGCGACGCTTCCCGAATGGGACGAGATGAGCTGGCAGCTGTCGGAGGCGTGGGCGTGGCGTCGTGCCCGTCAGTGGGTCACCGAACAGCACCGCGCCGGGCGCGAGCAGGAACTCGAAGCCGAACTGAACGGCCTCGACGCCGATCTGGCACATCTGACCGCTCGGCTGGCGGCCGCCGCCGCGTGGCGGGACTGCCTCGAGAATCTCACCGCCGATCAGGTCCGGGCGCTGCAAACGTACCGCGAACACATCTCCAACATCGGTGCCGGAGGCGGGAAGTATGCCGAAAAGTACCGCAGTGCAGCCAGATCCGCGATGGGAGAGGCGCAGGGAGCCGTGCCCGCCTGGGTGATGCCGCTGCAGCAGGTCCTCGCGTCCATACCGCCGGTCCCGGGCAGCTTCGACGTCGTCATCGTCGACGAAGCGAGCCAGGCCGACATCACCAACCTCTTCCTGCTGTGGCTGGCACCGCGGGTCATCGTGGTAGGCGACGACAAGCAATGCGCGCCCGCCGATATCCCCACCAACGGGACGCTCGACGACGTCTTCACCAGATTGGGTGCCTACCTTCCGGATCTCCCGGAATACGTGCAAGCGACGCTGACTCCCCGGTCGAGCCTGTTCTCCATTCTGCGTACCAGTTTCGGCCAGGTGGTCAGGCTGCGCGAGCATTTCCGGTCGATGCCCGAAATCATCAACTGGTCGAGTACCCAGTTCTACGGTGAGCTGCCGCTGGTGCCGGTGCGGCAGTTCGGAGCAGACCGGCTACCGCCCCTGCGGCACACCTACGTTCCCGACGCCACGGTGTCGGGGAAGGATGCCACGCTCGCCAACCACGTCGAGGCGAAGGCGCTCGTCGATCAGCTCATCGAATGCCTCGTCGATCCCCGGTACGACGGAAAGACGTTCGGAATCGTGGTATTGCAAGGACAGTCGCAGGTCGACGCGATCCGCGGCGAATTGGTGCGGCGCATCGGAATCGAGCAGTGGGAGCAACGGCGACTGCGGGTGGGAACACCGCCCGACTTCCAGGGCGATGAACGCAGCGTCGTCTTCCTGTCCATGGTGGTGACGCCGGAGCAGCACTTCGTTCCGCTGACGGCTAATCAGTACAAGCGTCGATTCAACGTCGCGGCGTCGCGGGCGCAGGACCAGTTGTGGCTGTTCCACTCGGTGACCGTCGACGAGCTGAAGCGGGCCGACCTCCGTAATTCCCTGCTGAGCTATGTCATGTCGACGTCACCGGCGCCGGCCGAGCCGATGCCCCGAGGGGTGAGCCGAGACGTCCGGACGCCACCGTTCGACAACCTCCTCGAGCAGCGGGTGTTCCACGACATCGCCGAGCGCGGCTATCACGTCAATCCTCAGGTCGAGGTGAACAATCGTCGCATCGACCTCGTAGTCACCGGCGGGACGATGAGGCTGGCCGTCGAATGTGATGCGGATGCCTTCTCCACCACGCCGGCGCAGCGCATCGCCGACCTCGAACGCGAGCAGGAACTCAAGCGGTGCGGCTGGACCTTCTGGCGTGTGCGCGAATCCGAGTACTACCTCGACCCGAAGGCGGCGATGGCCGGCCTCTGGGACACCCTGGACAACCTGGGTATCGCCCCGCACGCCGTCGACCATGCCACCGCGATCGAGATGGCGGCGGCCGCCGAGCGGGCGTCCGGAGACGGCACTCCCGAGCGCGGCAAGCACGCGGCGCCAGCTCTGGCCGACTGACGGGCGGGCCGCGGTCAGGCGGTGCCGCGCCACTCCTCGAGCTGTTCGATCGCCGTGTGTGCCACCGCGATCGCCTCGTCCCGGTTGATGCGCGAGAGCAGGAACGCGCTGACCGACAACGACGTCAGCAGTCGCGTGCGGTGCTCGACGACGGCGGCAGGCGCGTCCGGATCGAGGGCACGCAGCGCGTGGGTCAGCGCTGCGGACAGTTCACTGCGATAGGCATCCACGACCATCCGCTGAGTCTCGTCGTGGGCGGCGAACCCGGCAGCGCTGTTGAGGAGCAGGCACCCACGACCCGGACAGTCCTCGGGGAGCGTGGCCAAGGTCTCGGCGAGAGCGCGGTAGTAGCGCACGCCCGCGTCGGGCCGGGCGGGCTCAGCGGTGAGAATTTTCAGACGGGGGCGGACGACACGGTCGAGGTAGTCCTGCACGGCGGCGTCGAACAGGCCCCGCTTGCTGGTGAAGGCGTTGTACAGGCTCGAGCGGTTGAGTCCGGTGGCGCGTTCGAGGTCGGGCACCGATGTGGCTTCATAACCCTTGTCCCAGAACACGTCACGTGCGAGGCCGATCACCTCGGCGGTGTCGAAGTCCTGTGTCCGTGGCATGACGATCCTCACTCACTGTTGTGAAACGCTCATTTCAGTATATATTGAAATGGTCAGTTCACAATCAGGAGGAGCTTGCATGGTTACCGCCGGTCTGGTTCTCGCCGCTCTCGCCAGTGCGTTACACGTGTACATCTTCGTGCTCGAGTCGGTGCTGTGGACCGCGCCGCGTACCCGCGCGACCTTCGGCACCACCGCCGACGAGGCCGCCGCCACCAAGGAGCTGGCCTTCAACCAGGGCTTCTACAATCTCTTCCTCGCCGTCGTGACCGCGGTCGGCGTCGTTGCGGTCGCTGTCGACGCGACTGCGGTGGGTGCTGCCCTCGTCTTCGCCGGTGCCGGATCGATGGTCCTCGCCGCGGCTGTCCTGCTGATTTCTTCACCCGACAAGGCACGCGCCGCTCTCACCCAGGGCACGCTTCCGTTGCTCGCGGTCCTTCTCCTCGCGCTCGGACTGGCGCTCTAGACATCTTTCGTCACAGCAGTGAAAGGAACTACTCGTGGTATCGAGCACGCAGATTCAACTGATCAACCGGCCGGCGGGCTGGCCCACCCAGGACGACTTCCGGACTGTCACCGTGGAGTTGCCCGACCTCGCCGGTGATCAGGTTCGTGTGGTCAACGAGTTCACCTCCGTCGACCCATACATGCGCGGTCGCATGAACGACGTCAAGTCCTACATTCCGCCGTTCGTGCTGGGGGAGACCATGACCGGTGGCGCAGTCGGGCGAGTCGTCGAGTCGACCGTCGACAGCCATCCCGTCGGCTCCGTCGTGGTGCACGACCTGGGATGGCGCGACGTGGCGCAGGGTGATGCCTCCGCATTCCGCGTAGTGGAGGAGATTCCCGGGGTCCCGGTGTCCGCATACCTCGGCATTCTGGGGTTGACCGGCCTCACCGCCTACGTGGGTCTTCTGCACATCGCCCACCTGAAGCCCGGTGACTCCGTGTTCATTTCCGGGGCCGCCGGTGCCGTCGGAACTGCCGCCGGGCAGATCGCCCGCCTCGAAGGCGCCTCCCGGGTCCTCGGATCCGCGGGCTCCGCCGAGAAGGTCGCGCTACTCACCGACCGCTACGGCTATGACATCGCGCTCGACTACAAGGCCGCGCCCATCCGCGAGCAGCTACTCGGAGTCGCGGGTGACGGAATCGACGTCTACTTCGACAACGTCGGCGGCGATCACCTCGAAGCGGCACTCGCCGCCATGCGCAACGGGGGACGAGCCGCGCTGTGCGGCGCGATCGCCGGCTACAACGCCACCGAGCGCGTGCCGGGACCGGACAACATGATGAACATCATCAGCCGCGGTCTCACGTTGCAGGGATTCACGCTGGGCAACTACACCCACGTGTTCCCCGAGTTCGCCGCCAAGATGGGACCGTGGCTCGCGTCCGGTGACGTAGTGCACGACGAGACGGTGGTCGAGGGCATCGAGAATTCGGTGGACGCATTCCTCCAGCTCATGCGTGGTGGGAACGTCGGGAAGATGCTGGTCAAGGTGTAGGCGGCTCCGCCGCCCGTGAGTGGTTGAGGAGTCCAGAGACTCGTTAACCACTCACGGGCGCGGAGCGCCTATAGCGTTCGCGGACGTCGGGGGCAGGGTCGGCCTCGTAACGCTGGGTGGAGGTCTGATCCCACTTGGGTGGTTGCGTGGTGCCGGCGAGTGTCCACGCAGCCTGACGGCATGCGCCGACCGCGACGTACTCGCCGGGTTGCGGCACCAGGACGGGGGCACCGAAGATGGCCGGGGCGATCTCACGGAGTGCACGCGAGCGTGCGCCACCACCGACGAGCAGGATCCGGCGCACGGCGACACCCTGCGCGACCAGGTGGTCGATTCCGTCGGCCAACCCGCACAGCAACCCTTCGACGGCCGCCCGCGCGAGGTGGGCGGGCGTCGAATTGCTCAGCCGCAGGCCCTCTATCGACCCTGTGGCGTTCGGTCGGTTCGGTGTGCGTTCGCCTTCGAAGTACGGCACCATCACCAGGCCGCCGCTGCCGGACGGCGCCGACAGCGCAAGCCGCGACAGCTCTTCGTGATCGACGCCGAGTAGTGCCGCGGTGGCGTCGAGTACCCGCGCCGCGTTGAGTGTGCAGACGAGCGGCAGATGACGTCCGGTCGCGTCGGCGAACCCTGCGACGAAACCGCCGGGGTCGTTGGCCGGTATGTCCGACACCGCGGACACCACCCCCGATGTGCCCACCGAGACGATGACGTCACCTTCCTGTGCGTCCAGGGCGAGTGCGGCAGCGGCGTTGTCACCCGTGCCGGGGCCGAGTACCGCGCCCGACCGCGTCTCGCCGATCCGCTCGGACGGCGCTGCCACTCGGGGCACCTGCACCGAGCGGCCACGGAGGGCCAGCGACAACAGGTCGGGTCGATACGCGTTGGCCGCGGCCGAGAAGTATCCGGTGCCGCTCGCGTCGCCGCGGTCGGTGGCCAGGGCATCGAGATCGCGCGCACCGGTGAGCTGCCAGCCGATCCAGTCGTGCGGCAGGCACACCGCGGTCGTCCGGTCGGCCTGTGCCGGTTCGGAATCCGCGAGCCATCGCAGCTTGCTGACGGTGATGGCTGCGAGCGGGACGACACCCACGGCGTCCGCCCAGGCGTCGGGACCACCGAGGTCCTCCACCAACTGTGCGGCAGCCTCCGCCGACCGGGTGTCGTTCCACAGCAGCGCCGGGCGTACCACCGACCCGCTGTCGTCGAGGCACACCATGCCGTGTTGCTGCGCTCCTACTGACACCGCCGCGACGTCGTCGAGACCACCGGCCGCGGTGATCGCGGTGTCCAGGGCCCGCGCCCATTCCCGCGGGTGCACTTCGGTCCCGTCGGGATGTGGCGCTGTGCCTTTGCGGACGAGTTCTCCGGTGTCGGCGTCGCAGACGAGCACTTTGCACGACTGGGTCGACGAGTCGATTCCTGCGACGAGTGTCATTGCAGAATCCCGGCCTCTCGGTCGAGCGTCTCGCGGTCGGGAAGGTCTGCGCCGGCCTTGGCGACGGTGAGGGCGGACATGAGAACGGCGTTGGCCAGTACGGTGCGCAGCCGTGCGGGATCGAGTGCGCGCAGGGCGCCACGGTGTTTCGCGCCCAGCAGGCCCTGCGACCAGAAGCCGTCGAGCAATCCGGCCATGAAGGCGTCACCGGCGCCGACGGTATCGATCACCTGGACCTCGCGCGCGGCCATCTCGACGACACCCGCCGCGCACACCGCGAAAGCACCTTCGGAGCCTTTTGTCACGGCGACCACTGCGGGTCCGAGCGCCAACCAGTCGCGGGCGATGTCGACGGGGTCCCGGGTGGGGTCGAACCAGGCGAGGTCCTCGTCACTGGCCTTGACGATGTCGGACATCGACACGAGGTGCTCGATTCGTTCCCGGGCTCGTGCCTCGTCGGTAATCAGTGCGGTCCGGACGTTCGGGTCGAAACTGATGGTCGCCGCGGGGCGTAGGCGGTAGAGGATATCGGCCACCACGGCACATCCGGGTTCCATGACGGCGGCAATGGATCCGGTGTGAACCAGCTCCGGAGTCGAGGCCCAGGCGGGAGCGGGCAGCGCCCAGTCGAGGTCGAACGCGTAGGTGGCCGCACCTGTCGGGTCGAGTGTCGCCCGGGCGGTGGCCGTGGACTCTGCGGACATGCTTCCCGACGCCACACGGACGCCCGAGGCTGCGAGGTGGTCGAGGATCAATTCTCCCCGTGCGTCCTCCCCGATGCGGGTGACGAATTCGACCGGTCTGCCGAGGCGGGCGAGTCCGACCGCCACGTTGAGGGGGCTGCCCCCGGCGTACTCGGTGGTGGTGCCATCGGCAGCGGTGACGATGTCGATGAGGGCTTCCCCGACGACCATGCTCATGACTGCACCTTCTCGAGCAGGGATTCGAGTGTTTTTCGCGCGCCGACCCGGTGTAGCGAATCGAGTGCCCACAGATAGGCGGTGACGAACCGTGGATAGTCGGCCAGATCGCCGAAGATCGATTGGTTCTCGATGAAGGCCGTGGGGTTCTCGTGCTGGCTGCGTGCGATCGGCACGAGGGAGTCCCTCAATTGGTCGACGACGTCGATGGGTTCGCCGTCCTCGTCGACTCCCTCGGCGTACCGGGCCCAACTCGCGACGATCGCGGCCGACAGTCGAATGTGCCGGTCGGCTATCAAATTCTCGCGAATCACCGGCAGCAGCCACTTCGGGATGCGGTCCGAGGACTCGGCGCACAGTCGCGCGACGGTGTCGCGGATCTCCGGGTTCGAGAAGCGCTCGATGAGCGTGCGCTTGTACTCGTCGAGGTCGACCCCGGGAACCGGCGCCAGGGTAGGCGTGGCCTCGTCGTCCATGTACGACAACAGAAATTCGGCGAACAGCGGATCCTGCGCGACCTCGTGCACGAGGCGATACCCGGAGAGGTACCCGAAATAGCAGAGGGCCTGATGACTCGCATTGAGCAGGCGGAGTTTCATCAGTTCGTAGGGTGCCACATCGTCCACCAACTGCACACCGGCCTGCTCGAACGGCGGCCGGCCCAGGACGAACGCGTCTTCGAGAACCCAGGAGGTGAACGGTTCGGCGGCGACGGGCCACTGGTCGTCGATGCCGAATCGAGTCGAGAGTGCCTGCGTCACTTCCGCAGTGGTCACCGGGGTAATGCGGTCGACCATGGAGTTGGGGAAGGAGGTCTCGGTGCGCATCCACGCCGCGAGTTCCGGATCTTTCATCTCGGCGTAGGCGAGGAACATCTTGCGCGCCACGGTGCCGTTTCCCTCGATGTTGTCGCACGACATGATGGTCGGCGACGCCAGTCCGCGGGCTCGTCGACGGGCCAGTGCTTCCACGATGAGCCCGAATGTGCTTGTCGGCGTGGCACCATCGCGGAGATCGTGGACGATGTCGGGGTTCTCGCGGTCGAACTCGCCGGTGTCGTGGGTGAAGTTGTAGCCACCCTCGGTGATCGTGAGCGAGACGATCCGGGTGGACTCGGCGGCGATCTCTTCGATCACCGCTTCCGGATCGTCCGGTGCGAAGAGGTAGTCGACGATGGAGCCGATGACGCTCACGTCCCAGGTCCCGTCGGCATGTTTCAGGGCCAGGGTATAGAGCCTGTCCTGTGCCTCGAGTACGTCCTTCATGCGCCGATCGCCGGGCAGAACCCCGACTCCGCAGATGCCCCACTCGCTGGCCTGCCCGAGGCGCAGCAGCTTGTCGACGTACATCGCCTGGTGTGCACGGTGAAATCCACCGACACCGAAATGCACTATCCCGACGGATATGTCGTTTCGGTCGTAGGTGGGTACTTCGACTGCATCGCTGAGCCGCTCCAGCGTCTGCGCGTTCAGTTGCATCGCTCTCTCCTCATTCCTGGACGCGTACGACGGCCTTGAGGCTGCCCGGCATCCGGTCTGCATTCAACGCTTGTTCGGCCTCGGCCAACGGGTACTTTCCGGTGACCATCGAATCGAGATCGACCCGGCCGGAACGGGCGAGTGCGATCGCGGCGGGCCAGGTGTTGGCGTACCGGAAGACGCCGGTAAGTATCAGTTCCCGGTTCTGGATCGTCTGCACCGGAAGTGTCATCTCGCTCGAACCCATGCCCACCAGGACGACGGTGCCCGCCGGCCGAACCGCGCCGATGCCGGCCAGCACGGCGCTCGGCGCTCCGGAGGCGTCGACGAAGGCATCCACTCGGAGGGCCGACACGTCCTGCTCGCGCGGGTCTAGCACGGTGGTGGCTCCGAACTTGGCGGCCACGGCCCGCCTTTGTGCGTCGAGATCGGAGACGATCACTTCCGTGGCGCCGAAGGCCAGTGCCGTTTGCGCCGTGGCAATTCCGATCGGCCCGGCGCCCGCGATGAGCACCCGCGATCCCGCGGTCAGCCCGGCTTTCCGGGCCGTGGCGATGGCCACCGACAGCGGCTCGCACAGTGCTGCCGCGTCGTCGGACATCTCGTCGGGGACGGCGTGCGCGAAAGCGGCGCCGATCGTCACGTACTCGGCCAGCGCCCCGTCGATCGGCGGGGTGGCATAGAACTGCATGTGCGGGCACAGGTTGTAGAGACCGCGCCGGGTCTCGTCGGTACCGGGATCGGGGCGCTGGGGTTCGATCGACACCCGCTGCCCGATTCGGCCTGTCGGGACGCCCTCACCGACACCGACAATGGTGCCCGACGCCTCGTGGCCGAGAACGATGGGCTGTTCGACGACGAACTCCCCGATGCGTCCCTCGCGGTAGTAGTGCGCATCGGATCCGCAGACGCCGACCGAGGAGACCTGCACCAGCACGTCGCCGGGAGCGGGGGTGGGTACCGCGCGCTCCCTGATCTCGATGCGACCGGGTTCGACGAGCACGCTGGCACGCATCGTACTGGGGATACTCGAGGGAAGTGTTGTGTGGGTCACACCTCGATGCTAACGTACTGAGCAGAAGAACGCATAGTGATCATTTGCTCACGGGTTTCTCGGGCATCCGCTCCACGGCCCGAGATCATGGCGAGGAGAACCAGTGACATCCCCCGATACGACGGCATCGACGCCGTCTCTCACCGCAGTCCCGTCACCGTCGACCACGGAAGATCTGCGACTCGCGTTACGAGCGGCAACGCTCTACTACCTCGACGGGCTGACGCAAGCCGAGGTCGCGACTCGGCTCGGCGTCTCCCGGCCCACCGCGGGCCGCTTGGTTGCCCGCGCCAAGGCGCAGGGCTTGGTCCGCATCGAGGTGCAGGTTCCGGCGCACCTCAGTGACGCCCTGCGCTCCGACGAGGAACGTGCTCTCGAAGAACGGTTCAACCTGGTCGAAGCGGTGGTGGTCGCCGACTCTGTGGACGCCGCCGGCCCGATCGACCAACACGGCAGCTTCGCCGGGGTGGGACGCGCTGCTGCGTCGTTGCTGGTGCGGCGGATCCGCGACACCGACACGCTCGGTTTCACCTGGGGCCCGGAAACGGTGGCCGTGGCGCAGGGTCTACCCTCCGGTGCGGCAGTGTGCGCCACCGTTGTGCAGCTCGACGGCTCGGTGAGCGCCATCAATTACCAGACCGGCACCGAATACGTCCTCGGTAGGTGCGCGGAACAATTGCAGGCGAACACTATTCGGCTTCCCGTCCCGCTGTACGCGGATGCGTCCACGGTGGTATCCATGCGGGGAGACTCGGTGATCTCCAAGGCGCTCGAGGTCGGTCGCACGGCGCAGATGATGATGTTCGGCACCGGCGCGGTCTCCACGTCGACCACGTTGTTCGAGGGAAGCTTCCTCGACACCGACATGCTCTCCGTACTTACCGACCTCGGCGCGGTCGGCGAGGTGGGTGGCCGTTTCTTCCGGCTCGACGGCACTGACGTGGATGGGCCGCTGAACGAGCGGGCCATGTCTGTTCCACTCGACGACATCCGGGCCTGCGAGGGATCGATCCTCGTCACGGGTGGAGCCGCGAAACACCATGCGGCACTGGGTGCCCTCAACGGCGGACTGGCCAAGATGCTGGTCTGCGACATCGAATGCGCGCGTTGGCTGCTCGATCAGTAGCACCACGCAAGAGAGGTGAAGATCGGTGAAGAAGCATAGGAAACCGGCGACAATGCTGGTGGCGGGCGCGGGAGCGCTCTGCCTCACGCTCAGTGGTTGCGCGGGCGCCGGATCGCTGGGCGCGTCGGATCAGACCATCACCATTGCGATGGTGTCCAACTCACAGATGCAAGATGCTCAGAAGCTCGCGTCGCAGTTCGAGGAAGAGAACCCCGACATCGACCTGAAGTTCGTGACGCTGTCGGAGAATCAGGCGCGCGCGAAAATCACGGCATCCACCGCAACCGGTGGCGGCGAGTTCGACGTCGTGATGATCAGCAATTACGAGACTCCGCAATGGGCCAAGTACGGCTGGCTGAAGAATCTTTCGGAGTACGCCCAGGCGACCGAGGGGTACGACGAGGCCGACTTCATCCCCACCCTGCGCGAGTCGCTGTCCTACGAGGGGAACATGTACTCGGTGCCGTTCTACGGCGAGTCCTCGTTCCTGATGTACCGCAAGGACCTGTTCGAGCAGGCCGGGATCACCCTGTCGGAGAAGCCGACGTGGACCGAGGTCGCCGCAGCCGCACAGCAACTCGACTCCGAGGACATGGCCGGCATCTGCCTCCGTGGCAAGCCGGGCTGGGGTGAGTTGCTCGCGCCGCTCGACACCGTCATCAACACGTTCGGTGGCCGCTGGTTCGACGAGGACTGGAATGCGCAGCTCACCAGTCCGGAGGTGGAACGGGCCGTGCAGTTCTACGTCGACCTGGTACGCGAGTACGGCGAGCCCGGTGCCGCGACGAGCGGTTTCGGTGAGTGCGCCACACAGCTGGCTCAGGGGCAGGTGGCGATGTGGTACGACTCGACGTCCGCGGTGTCCACCCTGGAGGATCCGTCGTCGAGCGCCGTCGTCGGCAAGATCGGGTACGCACCCGCACCGATCGAGGTGAAGGACAACTCCGGCTGGCTGTACAGCTGGTCACTCGGAATACCGGAGAGCAGCGACAACCCCGATGCGGCGTGGAAGTTCATCTCGTGGATGACCGACAAAGAATACATACGTACGGTCGGTGAAGATCTGGGCTGGGAGCGGGTGCCCCCAGGCAGCCGGCTGTCGACCTATGAGATTCCCGAGTACAAGGAGGCCTCGGCGGCCTACGGTCCGCTGACGCTCGAGGCGATCGAGAACGCGACACCGGAGGCGCCCACTGTGCAACCGGTTCCCTACACCGGGGTGCAGTTCCTGGCGATCCCGGAGTTCCAGGATCTCGGAACCCGCGTCAGTCAGCAGATCAGCGCGGCCATCGCGGGCCAGCAGACCGTGCCCGAGGCGCTCGCCCAGGCACAGCAGTACGCCGAGGTCGTCGGCGCGACATATCGGGAGGAACAGTGACCACCATCGCGGAGAAGCCGGCCGCGGATACCACCGCCGACCGGGTGCGAGAACTGCGGGAGGCCAAGGACGACAGCGTCTCCCGCGCCGAGGGATGGCGTCGCCGAGGGCCGTTGCTGCCCGCACTGATCTTCATGATCGTGGTGACCCAGATTCCGTTCCTGTTCACGCTGTACTACTCGACGCAGTCCTGGAACCTGGTGCGTCCGGGGTCCCAGGCCTTCGTCGGACTGCAGAATTACGTGGACGTGTTCCAGGACAGCCAGTTCCGTGAGGTCGCGATCAACACCGTGATCCTGATCGTCGGCACCGTGCTGATCTCCGTGGTCCTCGGGCTGCTGCTCGCACTGCTGCTCGACCGCGCGTTCCTCGGCCGCGGTATCGTACGTACTCTCCTGATCACGCCGTTCCTGGTGACGCCCGTCGCCGGTGCGCTGCTGTGGAAGACCACGATGTTCGACCCGGTGTTCGGCATCGTCAACTTCGTCCTCTCCCCGTTCGGGGTAGGGCAGGTCGACTGGGTCAGCAAGTTCCCGCTCGCCGCGGTCATGGTGAACCTGATCTGGCAGTGGACCCCGTTCATGATGCTGCTGATCCTGGCCGGTCTGCAGTCCATGCCGCGCGACATCCTCGAGGCGGCACGGGTGGACGGCGCCAAGCCGATCGCGATGTTCCGCGAACTGACCCTCCCGCATCTCCGCCGGTTTATCGAACTCGGCGCGGTGCTGGGCGCGATCTACCTGATCAACACGTTCGATGCCATCTACATGATGACCCAGGGTGGACCCGGCACGGCCAGTGCCAACCTCCCCTTCTACATCTATCAGCGCGCGTTCCTCGGTTTCGACATAGGGCAGGCCGCTGCGATGGGCGTCATCGTCGTGATCGCGACCATCGTCGTCGCGACCTTGGCGTTGCGCCTGATCTTCAAGAGCTTTACCGGTAACGAGGAGGCAGCGTAATGAGTACCGACACTGCGGCGGTGCCGGTGGAGTCCACACCACCCACCGCGCCGGAGAAGAAGCGGGCGCGCAAGCACCGCAAGTTCAGCCCGTGGAGCGTGGTGGCGTGGATCGTGGCGCTCGGCTTCTTCTTCCCGGTGGCCTGGATGGTGCTCACCGCATTCAAACAGGAGGGTGACGCCTACACGACCCCGCCGAAGCTGTTCTTCACGCCTACCCTGGACCAATTCACGGCAGTTCTCGAGAGCGGAATCGGTACCGCACTGCTCAATTCAGCATTCGCGACCGCCATGTCGACGATCCTCGTGCTGGTGCTCGGTGTGCCGGCGGCGTTCGCGCTGTCGCTGCGGCCGGTACGCAAGACGAAGGACGCCCTGTTCTTCTTCATCAGCACGAAAATGTTGCCGATCGTGGCCGCGATCATCCCGCTGTACGTGATCGTCAACGACATCGGTCTGCTCGACAACATCTGGGCGCTGGTGATCCTGTACACGGCGATGAACCTGCCCATCGCGGTGTGGATGATGCGCTCGTTCTTCCTCGAGGTCCCGGGCGAACTGCTCGAGGCGGCGAGTATGGACGGTGCGAGCCTGTGGACCTCCGTGCGTGAGGTAATTCTTCCGCTCGTGTCTCCCGGCATTGCGGCCACCGCGTTGATCTGTGTGATCTTCTCGTGGAACGAGTTCTTCTTCGCGGTCAACCTCACCGCCGTTCAGGCGCAGACCATTCCGGTGTTCCTCGTCGGATTCATCACCGGTGAGGGACTGTACTGGGCCCGGCTGTCGGCAGCGGCGACGCTGGCGGCGCTCCCGGTCATCTTGGCCGGCTGGGTCGCGCAGAACAAGCTGGTCCGCGGCCTGTCCTTCGGCGCGATCAAATGATCACCCCGACAAACACTTCCCCCGACTTCGGTACTCACAAGAGGAGCAATCATGGCTGACATCGCGTACAAGGGCGCATCCTGCATCTACGAGAACGCCGACACGCTGGCGGTCGATTCGCTCGACCTCGAGATCGAAGACGGCGAATTCATCGTCCTCGTCGGACCGTCCGGTTCCGGCAAGAGCACGGCACTACGCATGCTCGCCGGCCTCGAGGACATCGACGAGGGCACCATCACCATCAACGGCAAGGACATGGTGGGTGTGCCGTCGAAGGACCGCGACATCGCGATGGTCTTCCAGAACTACGCCCTCTACCCGAACAAGACGGTGGGCGAGAACATGGGATTCGCGCTGAAGATGCGCGGGGTCGGACTCGAGGAACGCAAGCGGAAAGTGGCAGAGGCGGCGAAGGTTCTCGACCTCACCGAATACCTCGATCGTAAACCGGGCAAGCTGTCCGGCGGCCAGCGGCAGCGCGTCGCGATGGGACGCGCGATCGTGCGTGAACCACAGGTGTTCTGCATGGACGAACCACTGTCCAACCTCGACGCCAAACTGCGCGTCCAGACGCGTACCCAGATCGCGGCATTGCAGCGCAGGCTCGGCACCACCACCGTCTACGTCACCCACGACCAGGTCGAGGCCATGACGATGGGTGACCGGGTTGCCGTCCTGAAGAACGGTAAGCTGCAGCAGTTCTCGGCGCCGACCGAGCTCTACGACCGGCCGAACAACGCCTTCGTCGCAGGCTTCATCGGATCACCGGCCATGAACCTCATGACCATGCCCATCGTCAGCGACGGTGTGCGTCTCGGGAACTCGACGCTCGCTCTCGAACGCGACCAGCTGTCGGCGCTGCACTCCGCCGGGCTGGACACCGTCACGGTCGGTGTGCGTCCCGAGCAGTTGGAACTCACGACCGGTGAGGGCGGCATCGAGGTGATCGTGGACCTGGTCGAGGAACTGGGGAGTGAATCCTACGTCCACACCCACATCGCCGGCGACGGTACGCAACTGACCGCCCGTTCACTGACCCGCACCCCCGCGCGGCTGGCCGACACGGTGTCCCTGCGCAAGCGCGACGGAGCGGTGCATCTCTTCCACCCGGAAACGGGGGAGCGGATCGGCGACTAGAGCGTGGGCGCGGCCGATCCGAGATCGGGTCCGCGCCCACCCGTTGTGTCGAATGAATTTCCCGCGGACGGATTGACGCAGTGGGGGTCGCTAATGCCTCAGAGTGTGTTTGAAAACCGTCAGGTTCGAGCGAGCCGCCTGGTCATGGTCGCGATCGTTGCGATGTGAACCATGGCCTCGTAGTGGTGGTCGGGTCTGGTTTCGTAGTCTCGCACGCAGCGGCGGTGCTTGTTGATCCACGCGAAACTTCTCTCGACCACCCCAACGCGGGGTCGGACGTGGAAACCGGCGGCGCCGGGGATGCGTTTGATGATCTGCATAGGCAGGGCGAGAGGGTCTTTCGCCCAGACGGGCAGCCGTCCGGGCGGACCGCAGTCGGCCCAGACCAGCCGGGTGGTGGAGAACCTGCCGCGCAGTGCGGTCAGGAGTCGATGCGCGGCGTCGCGGACCTGGATCGAGACAGCGGTGACGACGACGGCGAGCAGCAGTCCGTTCACATCCACAGCAACGTGTCGCTTGACGCCGTTCGTTCTCTTGCCGCCATCCCAGCCGCGGCTCGATCGGGGCACGGTATCGGCGGCCGGCACCGTCTGCAAGGCGATGATCGCCGCGGTCGGGCACCGGTCCCGCCCGGCCCGCACCCGCAGGCGGTCGCGCAGCGTGTCGACGATGCGCTGCCGCGCGCCGCTGTGGGACCAGCGGGTGAAGACCGCGTACACCGTCCCGGTTGGAGGGAACTCCATCGGCAGTTGTCCCACGCGATACCACCGCGCACGATGTACAAGATGGCGTCCACTATCAGCCGGCGGCAATGTTTCTCGGGTCTGCCGCCGCGGCCTGCCGTGCTGCCGGGCGCGGGCAACAGCGGTTCGAGGGTCGCCCACTCTGCGTCGGTGACCGACGACGGGTACACCGCGCAACCGTGCCCGCTCGTCGCCTGGGGCGGGCACGACGGGTATGGCGGAATCGGCGATGATCGCATTGTGGGCTCCTGGAGTGGGCGGGGACTTGGCACTCACCGACCCAACCAGGAGCCCACTTTCTTCGATTCTCAGCGAGGCACACGCCCACAATCACGAGTTCTCAAACACCTTCTGAGCAGGAACTGTGAGACTTTCCAGGAGATGCAACTGCGGTAAACCCGCAACCGGTCGAACGGTGGCTATTCTGCGGTAACTGTGACTGGGGTGTCTGCGTGCCTAGGGTTGTTGTCAGGTTCCGAGGCCTTCAGACGGGAGGCGGCAAAAACTATTGCGAGACCGACAACCGACACAGTGACGCCGACGAGGACGGCGACTTGTAGACCTGTCTCACTCAGGAACGACCGGGACCCGACGTCTATGGTGCTGAGCGCAAGAATGATTCCGATTCCTGCAGTTCCGACTCCGGTGAAGGCGGTACGCACCACCAACTGCATTCCCGTCGCAGCGCTCGTCTCGGTCTGCGGAACGCATTCGACAATGAGCATGGGAAGACCGGCCAGGGCGAACCCCAGCGCCAGAGCGACCAGCACAACCATGTTGATCACGAAAGCGACTGCCGACGAGTAGGTGAACAGAAAGCCGACGTACGCGACAATCCCGATCACGAAGGCAATCATCAAGGTCCGAGCCGCTCCGAGGGTTCGGCACAGACGCGCAATCATGGGCGAAATTGTGTACCCGATCAGTGCGCCGAGAACGCTCGGAATCCCGGCTTGGGTGGCGGTGAATCCCAGCCCTACAGGAAGATCGATCGTTGTGCCATCAGACGATGCGAGATATTCGGGGGTCCGCATGACGGCCTTGTTGAAGACACCCGCCATCCCGAGTAGTGCGAGTCCGCACAGAGCCGTTGCAACCATCGTTAAGCTGAACTTGGGATTTCGGAATCGACGCAACTCGAACACCGGATCACTGACACGCAGTTCCCATTTCGTCCACAGAGCCAGCACCGCGGCGCCCATCCCCGCAAACAGCAATGTACGGGAACTCGTGAATCCCCAATCGCTGGCCTTCGTGATGGCGTACAGCACCGCCCAGATGCCGACGGCGAAAAGAACGACGCCCAAGTAATCGATTCTGCCTCCGGCCATGGACTCGGAGGAATCCTCCGGAATCATGACCAGGGTGGACACGCAGGCAATCAGCGACAGAACCGCGCAGGCGTAGAACATGACTGGCCATGTGAAGTGATCGATGATGACGCCGGCGAGGAGGATTCCGCCGGCGCCGGCCGCCGTGGCTGTGAGGCCGAGCAGGGTAAAGGCCAAGGGAACTTTTTTGTCTGGCAGCACCTGCCGTGCAATTCCGAAGGTCAGTGGAAGAATGCACGCAGCTATTCCTTGGACAGCGCGACCCGCGATAACGATTTCGACGTTCGGTGCCAGTGCACTGACCAGAGATCCGACTGTTGCGAGGAGCAGAACAACGATCAGGACCTTGCGGCGGCCGAACTGGTCGCCCAACCGTCCGCAGATGCCGACTGAAGCGGCTGCGACCAGGGAGTATGCGGTCACTATCCAGCTGAGCTTGGCGATGTCCGTGCCGAAGAAGGGGTCGTTCGAGTAGAGCAGCTGAAGCGCCATGCCACTTTCGAATGCACCCACCAGTTCGGCCAGGATGAGTCCGGCGATCACCAGCGATACGGATCTCTTTCGGACACCCGATACGTCCTTGTCGAGGTTGCTACTCATGAGCAGGTATCTCCTTACTAGGGGGTGGTGTTTCGAAGCGAGCTAGTGGTGTGTGGATGCACGAGCACAAACCGTCAATCGCAGAAATCGGACGAAAGTGGAAGCGTTCAGACGGCAAACGATGGAGGACCATAGGATTCGCTTCACACCGGCCGAATGTCGGGCGTCCCGGATAGAGCTAAAGGCATGTGCGCTGGGTCGATCAGACCTACGGCGAATTGTTGGCCTCGTTGCGTGCTCGGCCTCAGATACGTGCCCTGTGCAGGGAACGTCGTTGCTGTCATGGAAGTCCTCGTCAGAAGCGATGGTCATGATCGCGTAGGGCGACCGGCGCGCACCAAGGTGAGACGCGAATCACATATACGGCATACAGTAGAAGTCGATTTCCTATTAGTCAATAGGCCGTGAACAGGCTTACCGGTGGCTTAAACGCGGAATCGAGGAGATATACCCCGTATAGGTGATCCCTTGAGCGGGATGCGCCATGTGGCAGGGAAAGTTGTTGGCCAAGTTGCCGGTGGACACATGGGTCAGGGCAGCCGGACATCGCCGGTGCCTACTGCCCGCGCGGTGGGTAGATCGGTTCCGGCCGCCGGTCCGCGAAAAGACATCGGCGGAGGTGCTCATGTCGAAACACGGCGGAAACGCTCGGCAGCTGACGCTCAACAGCCTTCGCGACCGCGTCTGCACATGGCCCGGTTCGTCGATGACGGCTGGACGTTGTACTGCGGCGGCAAAGATATTCGTGCTTTCGCTCCGCACCGCAGTTCGTCCACGACGCCGGTTGCAGTGGTAAGGCAGATGATCGCCGTTTCCATCACCCGGCTCGGATCAGCGGGAAGATCGAGCGCTCTCCCGGCGCCATGGCCGACGGCGGGGCCACGTCTCGTACGAGTGGGTCGACCACTACAACGCAGCCTCTACCGCGCTGGCTCCATTTCTACAATCAGCACGGAGTCCACTCTGCTCTCGGTGGCAAACCGCCGATCAGCCGACTGACCGACCAACCTTTGTGTCCACCAACTACAAAAAGGCTGCGCTGAGGTGGGTATTCGGGGATCCGGTCAGAATTGGGGACCTTGCGGCCGCGGTGCCGGCGAGTCGTCCTGAGGTCATCGCCCATCCGATGTGTAGGCCGTTGTTGAGAAGTTGCAGCCCGCCCTGACCAGCCGAGCCAGCCGCGAACAGTCCTGCAATTGGAGTGCCGGTGCGGTCGAGGACGCGCAGGTCCGTGTCGACGGCAAGCCCTCCGTTGGTGAGGGTCACGACTGCTTGCAGCGGCCCCAATGCAAAGAACGGTCCCTGCCGGATTCCTGCACCGAAATGTTCGCGGCCGTAGTCGGTGTCGGTTCCGGTGTCGATCGAGTCGTTCCATCGGGTCACCGTGGTGATCAAGGCTGACGCAGGCACGCGAAGTTCCGTGGCCAGTTCCTGCAGGGTCGGCGCCTCGGTGAGGAGATCCGGCCGGAACCGGCGGACGTCTTCAAGGTATGCCTGGGCCACTCCGGGGAAGGCGGCGATGGGATCACCGCCGCGGCTGAACGCCGCTGCGACACCGGATTCAAAGAGCATGAAGGATCGGTTCCCGTGTGCGGCTACTCCGCGGGCAAGTTCACTGGTCGATTCTTCGTTGGCGACCCTTGTACCGGATGACGACACGTGGATGGCGCCGGCCGTGTACATCGCGGGAGATGGTGCCAGCCAGCTGATCATCGCGCCCTTGGTGAAGAAGTCGAACAGAGGGCGGGGCAGGTGGTTGGCGACTGGTGCAGCCAAGCGTGCGAAGGCTGGATGCGCCGGCATTGCTTTGAGTACGTCGGGACGAGTTCGGGGAGCGTAGCGCAGGGTCTCGAAAGCGGTATCCATCTGGACGAGTTGACCACCAGCCGATTGTCCGAGCAGGTGTCCGTCTCCGGTATTGCCCGGGTTGACCGGTGAGACCCTGCTGGCCGCCTCTCCGATTCCGGACCGCAACAGGTCGGCAGACGCGGAGAAGTCACCGGTAGCAATGACCACCCCCCGGCTCGCCAGGTAGGTTCCGTCAGCGGACCTGGCTCCGATGACTGCTCCGGTGGAGTTGCGCAGCAGTTCGCCGGCCGGAGAGCTCAACACTATCCGGACGGACAGGCGTCGAGCGGTAGCTCGGAGCGTCGCCGTGTAGCTTTTGGAATTGGGAAGTACCAGATGAGTCCGTGGATGACGGTGCGGGGGTTCGGGGAAGGGCCCGAGGAATCTGACGCCTAGGCCGATCAGCCAATCGAGGGTCGAGGCGGCGTTGAATGCGAACAACCGACGCAGTTCGTGGTTCTCGCGCTCTTCGAACGCTCCGTTGGTGTGCTCGAGATCCGATATGAATTCCTCGACCGAGTCGGCGATTCCGGCTTTGCGCTGCAACGAGGTCATGGGTGCGGCGAACGCTCCGACCGCCATTGCGGTACTACCACCGAATGTCGCCGCCTTCTCGAGCACGATGACGCGGGCCCCGGACTGAGCGGCGGCCACGGCCGCCGCTAATCCGGAACCTCCGGCGCCAAGTACCAAGACGTCACATATCGACGTCGATCCCTCGGGGAGGGCTACATCCTGTGTCGGCACGGTTCGGCCCTTTCTGAACGTGAGAAGGGAAGTCAGGCGGGAAAGTTGAGATGCACGCGCCACACCGTCGACGAGCCGGCGGGCGGTGTTGGCCCAAACTCCGGTCCCGGGTGATCGCGATCTGCCATACGGGCGAATCGCGTGTGCAACGGAAGACTTACGGCGGCGCCGTGATCGCCCGACGTGACGCCCAGCGACGATATCACCAGGATTGTATGGTGTATAGGTACGCTGTGTGACGACTATATCCCGCCGTACTGCGGTTCGGCGGCGATGCATCGGCGCTGGACCTGGTCTTGGCATGTCAACCCCTATGGCGTCGGCACGCTGATTGCTTTCGGGGCATGCTGGCAGAGCCGAATGTCGGTCGGCCGCTGTACCAGTTGCCCGCCCAGGGAGGGGACTGTGGACCAGCGCACTCGTGTCCGGGGATGTGGCGCACTTGCGGCGAATGCAGCGGCGGGGTACGCCGAGCTTTCCCCTGGAGTTTCTCGGGTTCCTGTCCGTAAGAGGCCGACTGCTTCGTGGGGTCGAGGCGGCCTTCCTTCCACGAAAGAACTATACGGTGTATAGTTCTTTCTAGTTGGACCATCTTCGGAAGGACAAAGGAGGCCTACATGGCGACGAAGATTTGGGCGAATTCCGGTGATTCCCACTTCCTGGAACCGGCGGATCTGTTCCAGCAGATCCTCCCGCCGGCGCTGGCCGAGCGCATGCCGCGATCGGTCAAGGATCCCGATGGCAGCAAGGAGACGGTGTACATCGATGGGGAGGTGATTGTCCGTGCCCTTCCCAAGCCGCTGAAGGACGGGGAGTTCAAGGGGGAGACCATTGCAACTCTCGCCCACCGACCGCCAGGCTCGGGCAACACTCGCGAACGCCTCAAAGATCTCGACCAGGAGGGAATCTGGGGCGAGATCGTCTTTCCCTCACTCGGCATGTGGGCCGGGGCGATCAAGGACCCGGTCCTGGTAGCCGAGGGCTCGAAGGCGCTCAACGACTGGGCGCTCGATGAGATTCAGAATGTCGACCCACGGCGTCTCGTGGCGACGGCAATGCTTCCCCTGCTCGACATCAACGATGCGGTGAAAGAGGCATACCGCGCCAAGGACAAGGGCTTCTACGCCGTCTACCTGCCGACCGTGCCGCCGCCGGGCAAGCCGTTGTACAACGACGACTACTGGGAGCCGCTGTGGGGCGCCCTGGAGGAGACCGGCCTGATCCTGACCATTCATATTGGTACCGACGGGGAAACGGCGGTGTTCCGCGGCCCGGGCGGTGCGGTATTGAATTACGTCGAAACAACTTATGGTGGGCAGCGCGCCACGACCCAGCTGATCGCGGGTGGTGCCCTCGACCGGCATCCGAACCTGAAGGTACTCATTGCCGAGGGTGGCGCGGCGTGGGCGCCGTTCCTCGGGGATCGCATGAACGAGGGGTACCGCCAGCACGGCATGTTCGTCCGGCCGACGCTGTCGATGCCGCCGAAGGAGTACATCTACCGCCAGGTGTATGTGTCGTTCCAGCACGACGTCACCGCTGTTGCTGCCGTGACGGGGATGGGTTACCAGAACGTGATGTTCGGTAGTGACTACCCACATCTGGAAGGCACCTACGGCCACACTCAGAAGACGCTGCACGAACTGTTCGATGGCGTCGATGACAAGGTGCGTCACCGCATCACCGTCGGTGCGTTCCTGGATCTGTTCCCCCACATCGGTGAGCCGCCGGCGGGGCTCAACGACGAGTTCTAATCTTGCAGTAGTTGTTTCGCAATTGCCCCTGGAGTCGCCAAGACTCCGGGGGCAATTGTCGTGCCAGCGCTCGCATTCCGCGGACCTGTGTTGCACCCGTGGAAGGGTGAGGCGGACATGGCTGAGCGGACGGGCATGAGAGCACCGTCCGCTTACGCCGTGCGAGTGACTACTGTGCGTTGATCGGTTGCAGGCAGACCGTGACGGTGCCCGACAGGGGCACGTCCTCGGCGGCCCAGATACTGCCGTCCGAGGCGTGCACGACCAACCGGTCGGCGCGGCCGGGATCCCAGTCGGCGCTCTTGGCACGCAAGGGCGGATGGATGAAGTAGGAGCCGCTGACGATCGGAACGCCGTCGCGGACCAGCATCTCGAAACTGGGCGTGCCGAAAACGTCCTCGTCGTCGTCGAGCAGGGTCGGAGTGGCATGGGGGTCCGGAGTGGTCATCTTTCCTCCATAAATTCGTTCGATTGTGTGGATGGGCGGGACTCAGGCGGTCAGATCGGACCATAGGTGGTCGATGCCGCGGGTGACGGTGCGCAGTCCCACCGCGGTGCGCGCGGTGTCCTGTCGCATTCCTTCTTCTGCCCATGCCCACAGCCTGCGGGTGTATCGGTGCAAGTCGTATTCGTGAGCAACGCCCATCGCTCCATGCAGATCGTGGGCGGTGCGCGCCAGGACGGTGGCGAGTGCGGCCACGTCGACGTGGGTGGCAACTGTCGCGGCGGTGGTCGGCGTCTGCCGCGCCGCATCCAGCGCAAAGCGGGCTGCGGAAAGCTGGCATCGCATCAGCGCCACTTCCTGGGCGACCGATTGCTGAGCCTGCAGGGGCCGGCCGAACTGCTCGCGTTCGGCGACGTATTTGGCGGTCAATGACACGGTTGCCTCCATCGCTCCGATGGTGGCAGCGCTGCGCAGCAGCATCGCGAGCGAGGGCAGGACCGGATCGTCGCCGTACCAGGAGCGATCGGCGTCGACGGTAACGGCGTCCAAGTGCACCTCGTCGCGGGGTTCACCCGCGAAATTCTCCCCCCGCCGGATCCGGATGCCGGGGGCGTCGGCGGCGCACTCGACCCAGCGTGGCCTGCGGTCCGGGAGGCGCAGGAGGAAGGCGTCGGCGTGCCGGGCCCACGGAACACGGGGGATGGATCCGGAGACGACGAAGTGACCGTCTCGTTCGGCCACCTCGAGGGTGGCGCCCGGGGCCGCCGCTTCGACCACCAGTCTGCGGGTGAGGATGTCCGTGCGCGATCCGGCGGCAGCGGTCACGGCGGCCACGTGGGCCTCGAGGAGGGGAAGGGCGGCGGCGTTGCGTCCGAGGCCTTCGGCGAGTGCGAGCACGTCGTCGAATTCGCCTCCCGCACCGCCGGATTGCTCGTCGATACCGACCAGCGGCCATTCGAGGCCGCGGACGGTGTCCCACGGGATGTCCAGGCCGGTCGGGTCGGCGTCGAGTTGAGGCCGCAGGGATGCGTATACCTCGTCGCTCATCGAACGCAGCAGTGCTGCGGTCTCGATTGTCATCGGGGTTCTCCTCGGGGGCTAAGGGATGTCGTCGACTGCTCGGTCACGCGGGTTCCTTGGCAAGGATCGACAGCAGCACTGCGGTGGCGCCGCCGCGAATGGTGAAACCAGGGCTGGCGGCAAGGGCGCTCGCCAACAGGGCCGCGGGGCCGTTTCCGGCGGGATCGGCTTCGACGTCGAGTGCCCGGATCGCGAAATCGACGATGCGCTGCTCGAGTTCGGTGCCCATGATCTTCAGCGCCGCCGCCTGCTGGATCGGTGCCTCACCTCGATCGAGCGAATCGGTCAGGGCCAGCGCCATGCGTCGTAGGGTGCGCATCCGGCTGATGACCTCACCCAGCTCGCCGTGCAGGTGGGGCTTGTCGGTCACCGCGGCGACGATCGCCTCGAGTAGCGGGTAGGTGGTCAGCAGGCGTTCGGGGCCGCCACGTTCGAACGAGAGCTGCTCGGTGACCTGACGCCACGCCCCACCCATGGTGCCCAGCACCCGATCCGCGGGGACGAAGACCTGGTCGAAGACGACCTGATTGAAATGGTGTCCGCCCAACATGTCGAGGATGGGAGTCACGGTGATTCCCGGCCAGTTCATGTCGACGACGAATTCGGTCAATCCCTGATGGCGGCTACCTTCTCGGGAAGTGCGGGCGAGAAGGTAGCCGTGCGAGGCGCGGTGTGCGTGACTGGTCCACACCTTGGTGCCGGTGACCGACCAGCCGCCCTCGACCGGTTCTGCGCGGGTGCTCACCGACGCTAGATCCGAGCCGGATCCGGGCTCGCTCATGCCGATGCAGAACGTGATCTCCGAGTCTGCGATGCGTGGCAGGAAGTGCGCCTTTTGCTCGTCGGTGCCGTGGCGCAGCAAGGAAGGGCCGATCTGCCGGTCACCCATCCAGTGTGCAGTGATGGGAGCGCCGAATCGCAGGAGTTCCTCGGTGATGACGAACCGCGCGGCATTGGGCCAGTTCCGGCCGCCGTACTCGACCGGCCAGGTCACCCCCAGCCATCCGCGAGCGGACAGCTCACGGCTGAACGCGAGATCGAACCCGCGGAGCCAGCCGTCGCACATCGGGGTGAAGCGGCCGCGGTCGCGCGCTTCGGTGAGGAAGGTCTGCACCTCCCGACGCAGCTGATCGAGATCGACCTGCGCCCGGGGTGTAGCCGTGACGTCGGGTGGGGTGGAGACCGCAGTCATAAGCGCCACCCTTTCTGTTTCGAGGTTCGTTCTTGTCACCACTAGTTATACAGCGTACAGTCATGCGTGTCGACGGTCACAGGTTGATCCGCTCAATCGGGCCGCTACGGCAGCGACAGAAAGGTGGCTCGCGGTGAAGCAGCGAGAAGTGGCAATTGCGGGGGTGTATGCCACCCGTCAGGCGCGGAGCATTCCCGACCGTACCGATTTCGACATCACCGTCGAGGCGGTGCTCGGCGCGGTGGAGGATGCGGGGTTGACCCTTGCGGACGTCGACGGCGTCGGCGTGGACTGGCCGGTGCCCGGACCGCAGTATCAGGATTCCCAGCACTGGGCCCGATTTACCGGCTCTCCCTTGCGTTATACCGCCGAGGGCATGCAGGACACCGCCGGTATCCGGGGGATTTCCAAGGCGGCTGCGGCCATCGCCGCCGGACTGTGTGACGTGGTGGTGGTCGGCGGCGGCACTGCCGGCCCGCGCCCGCCCGGCCTGATCGGCCGGCCCTCGGAATTCCAGGACCCGTTCGGGGCTTACACGGTACCGATGTTCGCCAACGTCGCCCAGCGGCACATGTTCGAATTCGGGACCACGCCCGAGCAGTTGGCCACCGTCGCCGCCACGATCCGCAACCACGGCTCCGGCAACCCCGCGGCCGTCATGTACGGCAAGGGTCCATACACCGTAGAAGACGTTCTGGCGAGCCGGATGGTAGCCTCGCCGCTACACCTGCTCGATGTTTGTCTGGTCGCCCAGGGCGGCGCCGCGGTCGTGCTGACCACCGCCGAGCGGGCCCGCGATCTCAAGCACACCCCCGTCGGATTCCTCGGGATGAGTAGCGAGATGCGGCAGGGCCAGTGGTCGGGGCTGCCGCGGTACGAGGATCTGCAACAGGTGGGAACCGACGCCGTGGCCCGGGCCTTCGGCACCGCCGGCCTGACCCCCCAGGATGTGGACCTGTTCAATCTCTACGACCCCACCTCGTTCGAGGTGATCCGGCAGTTCGAGGTCCTGGGGCTGTGCGCCGAAGGTGAAGGCGGAGCCTTCATCGAAGGCGGCACGCTGACCAAGAAGGGCGCCTGCCCCACCAATCTCGACGGTGGATTGCTCTCCTACACCTGGAACATGATTCAGCAGATGACTTTGAAAATCGTCGAATCGGTCATCCAATTGCGCGGACACGCCGGCGAACGCCAGCTCGACGATCTCGAGGTCGCACTGGCAACCAACTCCGGCTCGGCCGCCCAACACTTCGAAGTCGCACTCCTGGGGAGGATGTGATGACAAGCCCAACCTCACTCGACACCCCGGCCACGGAGACGGACTGGCCGGCGCCGTACGCGCGTGGACTGTACTGGACGGAGATGACCGTCGGATCCTCCTTCGCCAGCGCGACCCGGACGGTGACCGAGAACGATCTCGCCACCTTCGTCGGCATGGGTTTCACCGAACCACTGTTCATGGACGCAACGGGTGCGGCGGCCGCGGGCTACCGCGGGCGGCTGGTCCCCGGAGCACTGACCTTCTCACTGGCCGAGGGGCTGGTGATGCTGACGAACGTCATCCACGGAACCGGCATGGCATTCCTCGGCACCACGATCACGGTAATGGCACCGGTTTTCGTAGGCGACACCCTCGAGGTCTGCTGGACCGTCACCTCTGCGCGCCAAGCATCGAGCGGCCGGCGCGGGGTGGTCACCACCAAGAACCTGGTGCGCAATCAGCACGGTCAGGTGGTGTTGGAGTACGAGCCCGTGCGGCTGATCGCCGCGGCCCCCGAGCACACCGACGAAGGACACCGGAAATGACTGCGACAGAGACGAACACATCCGACTACGCGGCTCCGTTCTGGAGGGGATGCGAACGCGGGGAACTCCTGGTTCAGTACTGCGGTCACTGCGACCGGAGAATCTCCCCGCCCGAACCCATGTGCCCGCACTGCATCGGCTCCGAGCTGACCTGGATCCCCAGCAAGCACACCGGCACCGTGTATTCGTACAGCGTCGTTCACCGGTCCCCCGGGCCAAACTTTCCCACCCCGTACGTGCTGGCCGTGATCGACATGGACGACGGTTGGTCGCTGCTGGCCAACGTCGACGATCGGTCTGACCTCGGGACGGTCACATGCGGTTCGCGCGTGCAGCTTTCGTTCACCGCTGCAGGCGACGGAAGCGGGATCATCCCGATCTTCCGACTTCAGCCCAAGAAAGGATGTTCGTCCAAGTGAGCACAGACATCGGAGCTACCCGACTCGGACACCTCAACGTGCTGGTGGCCGACCACAACACTGCCGTCGCACATTACCGGCGCTTGTTCGACACCGAGTTCTTCTTGTTCATGCACGTCCCCGACGTCGCATCGACGAACACCCTCGGCGTCATCGGTGACACCTGCATCGAGCTGTTCGCGCCGTACCACGCGGACTCGGTGCTCGGCCGCAACCTCGCCAAGCAGGGTCCCGGCGCGTTCGCCATCGAGTTCACCGTCGCCGACTACGAGCAGGCACGCGAGGCCGTTCTCGCCCACGGGCTCCGGATCACCGCCGCGGATGCTCCCCACTACTTGTGGATCCACCCGGCCGATCTCGGCGGCCTCTCGATCGAGCTGTCGCCGGCCCAGTTCCGCGGCGACCCCCGTGCCGAGACGGGCTGGTCCACCGACCGCTGGGCCGACGGCCCCCTCGGGATCGTCGGCTTGCGGTCCATCTCGATCGAGGTGACCGCACCGGCCGCCGAGGTCGCCGCCCAGCTGCACAGCCTGTGCGCGGCCAAGGTCACCGACGAAGGCACCGTATCCGGCCGGGACTTCGTCGAGGTGCAGATCGCCGGGGAAACCTTCCGGCTGCTTTCACCTTCCCCCCAAGGCGCCTCGCGCGGGAAAATGGCCTCGCTCGACTTCACGGTGCGCAATCTGGACGCCGTCCATCAGTGGGCCCGCACGTGCGGGGTCCCGGTGGTCGAGGCTGCCGGCGGGGCGCGGCTCGCGCTGCCGGCCGAACTCAATCTCGGCACCCGGATCGAATTCGTTCAGGCATGACCCACCCTGAGACAAGCCCTACGTGCCAGAGCAGCACCGCCTGGATGGAGGAGAACGGCAGATGACGCACCCAGACGCGTTCGAATACACGATCGGCGACATGGCCGCCGAATTGGGAAAACACTATCCCCGCCACACGGCCACCATTTGCGGGGACACCCGCTATACCTATGCCGAGTTCCTGCGGCGGGCGGAGTTGCTGGCCAACGAACTCGCCGCCGACGGCGTCGGCCACGGTGACCGGATGCTGTGGCTGGGACAGAACTGTCACCGGCTCCTCGAAACGCTGGCCGCGGCCAGCATGCTCGGCGCAAGCCTGTGCCCGGTGAACTGGCGCCTGAGCACCCGGGAATTGCAGTTCATCTACACCGACCTGGCCCCGAAGATCGTCTTCGTCCAATCGGTGAACCCACCCGTCGACGCCAAGAGCTTCGTCAGCGAGCTGCCGGGCACACAGATCGCCTACGACTACGACGGCAGCGGGGACGGCAGCTACGAGCAGCTGCTCGAACGCGGCTCCATGGTGCTCTCACGCCCGGCCGTCACCGGCCGGGACGCGGTCCTGATCATCTACGGCATGGCCTGGGACGGAGATCCGAACGGCTCGATGCTCTGCTCGGACAATCTGCTCGCCCACGCCACCCTGCAGGCCGATCTGCAGGACATCGACCGGCACACCGTGCTGCTCGGTTCCGGACCGCTGTTCCACATCGGGATGTGGCAGACCCTGATACCGGTCCTGATGTACGGCGGCACGGTGGTCATGGCACCCAACGCCGAACCCGAGCAGGTGGCACAGCTGATCTCCCGGCACAGGATCACCCGCGGTTACATCATGCAACCGACCGCCGAGAAGATCGCCGTCCTGCCCAACATCGCCGACTTCGACCTCTCCACCTTCCAGGACAACCTCGAAGTCCCCGGCTGGACCGAGCGGGTCCGCCGTGACCCCTCGCCGTTCGCCAACCCCTCGGGCCGAGTCTACGGCCAGACCGAGGTGGGCGGCTCGATGGCGTACGGGGCCCTCGGAGCAGCGGACGGCTACCGGATGTGCGGCCGGCCGGCCCCCGGATACCGCACCCGCATCGTCGACGCCGACGGCGCGGTGTGTCCTCCCGGGCAGATCGGCGAAATCACCGTCCGCGGACCGCACGTGCACCTCGGATACTGGAACCGCCCCGAGGTCAACGACATTCGCTGGCGCGGTGGATGGTGGCACACCGGCGATCTCGGATTCGTCGACGACGACGGTGTACTCGTCTTCGTCGGACCCAAGGGGCGTCTGGTCAAATCCGGGGCCGAGAACATCTTCCCCGCCGAAGTCGAACGCGCCCTCGAGCTGCACCCGGCGATCTCCGAGGCCGCGGTGATCGGTGTCCCCGACCCGCGCTGGGGACAGAACGTCGTCGCCGTCGTGGTGAGCACATCGGCGTCCCTGACCGAGGCTGAGGTGATCGAGCACTGCCGCAGCCAGCTCGCCTCGTACAAGAAGCCCAAGACGGTGCACTTCCGCAGTGAGCCGCTGCCGCGCAACAGCTTCGGCGCCAACGACCACGACGCGCTGGACCGGCAGTACGGCGGCGGCGGCTATCCCGGCAGCCCGGCCTGACACCCTCGAGTTTTTTCACCAGCACCACCCCTCATATCCTCAAAGGAGTCGACGTAATGGGAATTTTGGACGGCAAGGTCGCCGTGATCACCGGCGGTGCCTCAGGTCAAGGCGCCGCGGAGGCGCGGCTGTTCGCAGCCGAAGGCGCCAAGGTTGTCATCGCCGACGTCCAGGACGATCTGGGCAAGAACCTGGTCGACGAACTCGCCGGCGCAGCGATCTACGTCCATACCGACGTCTCGAGCGAAGAAGACTGGGCCGAGACGATCCGACAGACGATCGACGCCTTCGGCGACCCGACCATCCTGGTCCAGAGCGCCGCCATCGTGCACCACAAGCTCATCGAAGACAGCCCCCGCGAAGAGTTCGACCGCGTCCTCGCAGTGAATCTGGTCGGACCGTATCTGGGCATGCGGGCGGTCCTGGAACCGATGCAGCGCGCCGGCGGCGGGTCCATCATCAATGTGGGATCCGGTTCGGCGCTCAGCGGGGTCGCCGGACGGGCGCTGTACGGGTCGTCGAAATGGGGACTGCGAGGGCTGACCAAGTCCGCCGCCATCGAGTTCGGAGTGTTCGGCATCCGGGTGAACTCCATCCAGCCCGGAGCCATCGACACGCCGATGCTGCGCCGCAGCGATCAGGAGATCCCGCCGCCGCAGATCCCGATCGCGCGCTACGGGACCCCGGAGGAAATCGCCGAGGCAGCACTTTTCCTGGCCTCCGACCGGGGCGCCTACATCACCGGCATCGATCTGCCGGTCGACGGCGGCTCGACCGCCGGGTCCTGGGTCCGCCCGCGGGCGGACTTCAAGACGAACGACTGACACCCACCACGGGCTGCGCCGGCAAGACCACGAAAGTGGCTCTTGCCGGCGCAGCTGTGTGCGGCGAAGGCGATACCGCCGCGGAATGCTCATGGCATCCGCGGCGGTATCCGGGTCGCATGGGGGAGGGCACGACGCGACGATCGTGCCCCGGGAATCAACGCCCGCTACAAGGACTGCGCCGGGAGATCCGCTAAAGCGTCTTGCGACCGCAGCCAATGTCGGTGGCGGTCGAAATGGCTCTGGTCACGTTCGATCCAGATTCCCGAGGCCGTGGCCAGGTCCGCGCCGGTGGCGTCGAGGACGAGCCGGCCGGTCAACTCCCAGCGACCGTCCTGACGGGCGACGATCGTGGCCTCTACGACGAGGTCCCGCTCGATCGGCACCGGCCGGAGGTAATTGATGGTCAAAGTCTTGGTGACCGACAGAACGTTGTACTGGAGCGGCACCTGCCCGAGCACCTCGTCGAACACCGCAGCGGTCCAGCCGCCGTGGGCGACACCCGGGCCGCCTTCCATGGCGCTGCTCAACCGTACGGGCGCGCGGACTGTTCCGTCGGGATCGAGTCGGATCTCCGCGATGCCCATCTGGCATGTCCCGCGGGAACGGCAGCCACCGCACAGGCCGGATCTCTGAGAATTCATGGGGTTCCTGTCGCAACAACGATAGATTAGTACAGTGTATAAGGGGAAGAGTATGATGATCGCAGATCTCGACGGACAGGCGGAGCGCACGTGACCGAAACCACTGAGCGGCAAGGCAAACGCAAGGCGGAACGACTGAGCGAACAGCAGATCGTCGATGCCGCGCTGGAGATCATCCGCGAATCCGGGGTCGATGGCCTGTCGATGCGTCTGCTCTCACGCAAGTTGAACGTCACGCCCATGGCGACGTACTACTACGTCGCCGACAAGCAGGGACTGCTGGACCTGGTCGCACGCTGGGCCGTGGGCACCATCGAGATCCCGGAGAAGGATTCCGGGGAGTGGTATGAGCGGCTGCGCTTGTTGATCGACCGCGTCGAAACGGCGCTGCGTCACAACAAGGGCATCGCCGAAGTGCTGTTGAGTCGCATCATGATCACCCAGCGTGAAGTGATGAACGCCGTCATGGAGATCCTGGTGGATGCCGGCTTCGACTCCGCCAGCGTCGTCAAAGGCTACGCATCGATCCACACCTACCTGTTCGGCCGCTATCGGGTGGCCATCGCGCAGGAGGAGACCATGAGACCGACGAAGGCCGAGGCGGATACCCCACTCGAGGTGGACGACACCATTGCCCGGTTGATGCCCGTCACCCGCACGCTCACCGGTCGTGACTACTACACGTTCGGCATCGAAACCCTCATCTACGGCCTGCGGGTACAACTGCGGCGGCAGAACACCGCCGACGGTTTGGAGATGTAGTTCCGTCCACCGCCGCACGGCGTCGCCACCGACTCTGTGCGCCTCTGGCGTGCACGCGCGGGGCACAACCAGTTGTCGTCGGTGGTGCCCCGCTCCGTCCGCTCAGCTGTCCAAATCGACCACCGGGCCGGAACCGGTGCAGCTGCAGCGATCACGGACCTGGCCGGTCGCGGCGACGACCGCGTCCGTGAGCTGGAGTTCCCGCCCAGGGTCGGTGGACACAACGATATGTCGCCCGTCGGAGTGCTGACGCACCGTGAACTGGGTACCGTCGACGTGCGCGGCGTCGCCGTGCCGGCACGGCAGCGCCAGGGCCGGTCCGATCGGGCCGAAGGCCCGGGCGGTGATCCCTACTCGTCGGAGCTCGGCGGCAGCGTCCGGGTACGCGAATACGTACGGAACCTGGCGCATCAGCGCAACCAGCGCCTCGTCCTGCCCGATCGCCTCGGCAAGCTTGATGGTCAGGCCGACCAGGATCTTCGGCGTCAGATAGCGCAGGTACACGCTCAACCGGCGTACTTCGTATGAGGCGGTGTTGATGTTGCCGACGAAGCCGCCGAGCGCGGTGACGGCCCCCTCGACCTGGCGTGGCCAGTAGTTTCTGCCGTCGGACACGACCAGGCAATGATCCCCGGGGCCTACCGCGTAGTCGGAGAAGATCGCGGTGGCCCATTCGAGATCGGCGGTACGATCCGCCCAACTGATCGGGGCAGCCACCCGATCATCGGCGAGATCGGCCCACCCGATCCCCCAGAGCGGTCCCCGCTCGAGTTCGAGATTGGCGTCAAGTGTGTCGTGCAGGTTCATGCCTTCACCACCCTCTGGATCTTTCCCGTCGCCGAAGTGGCGAGGATGCTGTCGATCGGCATGAGCTCGAGGTTGGTCTCGATGCCGAGCGCGGACCACAGGGCCTTACCGACCCGGTCGGTCATGTCGGGGACAGTGGAGGAGGTCTCCGGCGAGTAGCCGACACGAACGGTCAACCCATCCATCTGTGAGCCGGTGCGCACCACCTGGAACACACCCGCCGAGGTCTCGGGCACGGATTCGACCGCCGTCCAGATATCGCTGACCGTCACCGGTGTCCCGCGCACCATCATCAAATCTCCCAGACGCCCCAACGGCCACTGTCGCATGTGTGTCCGGCCGCACGCACATCGCTCGCGGGTGATCCGAACCAGATCCTCGGTTCGATACCGCACCAGCGGCGCAATCGAGTTGCACAGCGATGTCGAGACCAATTCACCGATTCCCCCGTCGGCCACCGGTTCTCCCGTTTCCACGTCGAGGACCTCGAAGAATCCGGTGTCCTCCCACATGTGCATGCCGTCGTGCTGAGGGCATTCGAAGCACAGGGCCACGTCCCCGGCGGTGGACCAGGTCAGCAGGGTGATGCCCCACTCCCGGAACTTCTCCCGCATCGTCGTTCCCAGGGGCTCGCCGGCGAAGCCGACCGCCTTGAAGGAGGAGAAGAGTTGCTTGATGTCGCGCGTGCGGCCGATGTCGAGCAACGACACCGCGGACAGACCGATCAAAGTCATGTAGGCCGGGCGGTATTTCTCGATGACCTCGATGACCTTGGGCCAACCGTCGGTGTACACGTCGACGAAGATCGGGACCGCACCGAGCAGCTGCGCTTGCTGGGCGCTCGGGCCACGCATGGTGCTGGCTCCGGTGAGGATGTAGTCCCCGGGACGGATCCCCGCGGCGTACAGCGCGCGGGAGGCTCCGATCCAGTGCGGTGACCAGCCGTCGATCCACTCCTCGGCGAAGAACGTTGCATCGCCTGTCGTGCCCGACGAGGTGAACACGCCGTTCAAGGCTGTCCGGTCACGGCACTCGAGGCCGCCGAACGGCAACTGGTGCTCGCTGCGGTACGCCCGGATCATGTCCTTGGTGACAAAGGGCACCTTGGCCTGAAAGTCCGCCCGGCCTCGAATGTCGGCGGGCGTGATTCCCGCGGCATCCCACATCTCAGTGATGAGCGGAGCTCGGCCGTATACCTGGCGAGCCAGTTCGGAAAGCTTCTCGTCGTGATAGGCCTCCAGTTCCTCCCGAGAGAGGAATTCGACCTCGGGCTCCAACGCACCGTCTGGATAGCTCGATGCTGGTGTCATGGCCTCCGCCTTGTCTTCAATCCGGGCTCCATTCGAGCTCCCCATTGTGCAGGGTGACCGTCGTCACAACCAATTTGTACGTTGTACGATCATAGGTAGCGGGTCGACTGCGACGCAAGTCACGTTCGATGTCAGTGATTGTCGTGTCGAAGAAGCGTTCTTGGGGCGGGAGGTGAGAAATGCACGACCGTCGGCTGCCGTAGGGTATACGCTGTATAATAGAAGTAATGCCATTGTCGGCGCCCGGTCCCAGGGAGGACGAAACACATGACCACTGCCATCGACGTAGGACTGTTGATCCTGAGAGTCACCGTCGGGGTGACGCTCGCCGCGCACGGCTACGCGAAGATCTTCCGCGGGGGTCGCCTGGCAGGAACTGCCCGCTGGTTCGATTCGATCGGGATGCGGCCGGGGCGGCTGCATGCACCGTTGGCGGCATTCACCGAAATCGGCGCCGGCGTACTGTTCGCCCTCGGATTTCTCACCCCGCTGGCGGCCGCGGCGATGATCGCGCTGATGGTGGTTGCTGCCTGGACGGTGCATCGCGACAGCGGCTTCTTCATCGTCGGTAACGGGTGGGAATACAACTTCGTGTTGGCCTGCGTGGCGCTCAGTGTCGCTGTCACCGGTTCCGGCAGGCTGTCGGTGGATCATCTGATCGGCCTCGGCTCGGAGATCGATCAGTGGTGGGGTCTGGTGATCGCCCTGGTCATCGGTCTGGGTGCGGGGGTCGGACAGATTGCCGTGTTCTTCCGCCCTCCCGTTCCGGCGGAGCAGCGCTGATCCCACTGTCGCTGTAGCGGGGCACGGGTCGCCCGGACACGACACTCGCGTGCTCCGGTCTCGCGCGACCTCGCACCATCTCACCTCCCGGACGCCGGTGCATGGCGGATCCGGGCCGGGTACGCCGTTCGGCCGGGCAGTCCAACTGCCTGCCCGGCGAGCCCTCTCGTTGACGTCTCGAAGGAGTCGGTATGTCGGTGAATCACCACCCACATGAATCCGGAACGCTCGTGAAGAACCGAGTGTTCGACCAACCGCGTGCCGAAAAGGCGGTACGAGAACTGCTCCTGGCCGTCGGTGAAGATCCCGACCGCCCCGGGTTGATCGACACTCCCGCCCGTGTCGCTCGCTCCTATCGGGAAATGTTCGCCGGTCTCTACACCGATCCAGACGATGTTCTGAGCACCACCTTCGACGAAAGTCACCGTGAGTTGGTACTCGTCCGGGATATCCCGATGTACTCCATGTGTGAGCATCATCTGGTCTCGTTCCACGGCCTGGCCCACGTCGGATACATCCCGGGCAGCTCCGGCCGAGTTACTGGCCTCTCCAAGATCGCCCGGGTCGTCGACCTCTACGCGAAGCGACCGCAGGTGCAGGAGCGACTCACCAGCCAGATTGCCGACGCCGTGATGCGCAAACTCAGCCCTCAGGGCGCGATCGTGGTGGTCGAGGCCGAGCACTTGTGTATGGCGATGCGCGGAATCCGCAAGCCGGGAGCGGTGACGACGACGTCGGCGGTCCGGGGGCTTCTGCAGTCCAGTGCAGCCTCGCGGTCCGAGGCGCTGAGCTTGATCCTGCGCAAGTGACCGCGGCGATGTGAGCAATTCCTGCGCTCCCGGAGTAGCAGGGGAACGGCCGAGCAGACGGCATCGGCCTGCCTACACCGGTGGGCTCACACCCGCGGCGCTGGGCGGAGACGGCCATGTCACCGTCGCCGTGGACCTGACGCCGATCTTCGAACGGGCACCGGCCGGCATTGTTGCCCCCATCTGGTTCCGGCCCGTCATCGGCGGTACGTCACGGCCTGGCTCGTCCGGCAGAGCACCAGTTCCGGGACCGCGTCGCGGTGGTCGCGATGGACGGGTTCGGCGGGCCGCCGCCGACGCGGCCAGAACAACCCCCCGATTCGGTGACGACCTTGCGTGGCCCACTACAAGATCCAGTCACTGCGACCTCACCCGCGCGCACGATGCACTGGAGTACCCTGTGCACGACTTCCAGCGCGGTTCCTCCAAGCGGAGCCCCGAGGAGTGCAAAATCGGATGCCGTTGTCGTTAAAGGCTGTTCCACATTTTTCCAAGGAGGAGTGAGTCCACATACTCTTGGCATCTCACTGATCCTCGGGACCTGTCAGTCAGCTGGTTGGGGTAGCCCAAGGACAGGTGGACGGGGCTCAGAGATTGGGGGAGGGAACTCCCTGTCGGGCAGGATATGCGCTCGCCAACCGGCTCACTTCGTCTTGGGTGCAGTTCGACTCAGGGATGACCTGCACACAATCGCTCGATGAACCGACACCGAGTCATTCCGAACTCGACCGAGGAGGAACTCCTCGGTCGCGCCCCTGTACGGCGCCCACCTGCTGGCAAACTCGATGACGCGCTCCGTCTCGATGCCATGATGGGGGCGTTTGCGGTTTGCCTCGAGCAAAGCGGCACGCGCACGACGCCGCTGCATTTGACGGTACTCGCGGGAGTTCACGGATTTCACACCTCTACCGTGACTGAAGCCCTCGGGAATTCCGGAGGTCCCAAGCTGCAGCGAGGGCTACGCGGGGACGCCTGTCGTTCTCATCTGACTGCCAGGTTTACTGAGGATCCACTTATCGTCCAACCGCCTCGCGCGATGGATGTCGTTGCCGTCGTAGCGGTTCGGCCTCCTGCACCGCCGGTACTCCACTCGCGACGGCGGCGGCCCCGTGTCGATAATCGAGCAGATCGGGGTATGCACCCGTGTTCATCTGTAGGTACCTTTATGACGTCGTCCATTCGGCCGACGCCGACGGGCTACGGTCTCAGTGCTCGTCTGTGCTGCAGGGATGCACCGCTCGGGGGGCGGTTCGACAGGCGGCCGTTGTCCGCTCCGATCACGGTGTCGGACACAGGGTTCGTCGCGCCTCGACCGAGAAACAGAGTGGGAGAGGACGAAGGGCGGGCCATGCTCTCGGCATGGCCCGCCCTTCTCTTCCGGTCAGGAGTACTGACCCCGCTCACGGAAGGCGAAGCCGCGGTGGGCGGGAAGCTCCGAGGCGGGGACCGGCCGCGCCACGTCAGCCGGCTGGGGGCCGATGCGGTCGGAGATCTTGCGGAGCTTGTCCGCGTCGAAGTTGAACACCCGGACGGCGGTCTCGCCGAGGATCTTGCGGGTCTCGTCCTCCGGAATCGAATGGAACGTATTCCGGACCGCGAGAGCGGTGTTCGGCCAGGTGCCTTCCTGGTGCGGGTAGTCGGTACCCCACATCAGGTTGTCGACTCCGACCTCGTAACGCTGCGCAGCCTCGAACGGTGCCAGGAAGCTGCCGCCGATGAAGCAGTTGCGGCGGTAGTACTCGGACGGCGGCGCAAGCTTCTTGACGAACGGGGTCGCAGTCGCGCCGTAGTAGATCGAGTCGAGATCGGCGATGGTCTGCGGAACCCACGCGGTGCGCTGCTCGCAGAACACCAGCTTCAAGCCGGGGAAGCGTTCGAAGACCCCGCCGAAGATCATCTGATGAATGGCGCGTCGGCCGAGCCAGAGCGCCTCGCTCTGGAACAGTTCCATCCCGCCGGGACCGGTGATTCCGAGCGGTGTTTCACCGCCGCCGCTGTGGGCGCAGAGCGGCATGTCGAGTTCTTCGACTACACGCCAGAACGGGTCGTAGGCGGGGTCGTTGTAGGCCGTCAGTCCGCGGCGCGGTGCCGGGAAGTTCACACCCTTCAGGCCGTGCTCGTGTCCCCACCGCACCGCCTTGATCGCTTCGTCGATATCCCAGATCGGTACGTGGACCAGGCCGACATGCCGTTCCGGCTCGACGGTGACGAAGTCGGCGAGCCAGCGGTTGTAGATCTGCTGGCCGACCTGCTGGAGCTGGGCGTCGACCCCGTCGACGCTGAGGCCGAGCGGGGACAGGAACGGCAGGACCTCGTCGTTCTGGCCACCGGCGAAGATCACCTCGGCGGCAACCCCGTCCGCGTTCATGTCCTTGATCCGCACGTGCGGATCTTGCTGTCCGCGGCATTCGAAGGCGAGTCGCACCGCCTCGCGCTGAGCTTCGCTCTGCTTGCGCTCACTCTGCATGTCATTGGTTCCGACAAACGCCACGGGGCCGGCGTTGGCTTCGGCGTATCGGTCGAACTCCTCGAGGTATTCGGCGGGGCAGTACTCGCGCAGCTGCCCGGTCAGGGAGGGCCCGACGTGCCCGTCGGTGCTGACCAGGATGTACGGCGTAGTGCTCAGGCTTTTCTGCCCGGTTTCGGCGGCGGCTGTTGCTGTCATGGCAGTCCTCTCCTCGAACCAATCGAACGGCCGGACGCAGGGATTCTGCGCAGTCAATGAGGCCTCGGTCACATTTGTACACCATAGAATGGACCGCCCGCAAGGCCGGGTTATCGAACTCCTCAAACGCAGCTTTAGGGAGTTCTTGCTGCACCGAAGAGTTATACTGCGTATAACCGTTGGTCTATCCTGAGCAGTACCGTGCCTGTTCCGCCGTTCTCCGGCACACGACCTACTCACACCTACGCCTACCTTTGTGAAAGGCCTCCGCATGCCCGTTTCTGTGATTGTGTCCGGCGCCCGCACTCCGATCGGCCGCCTGCAGGGCTCCCTCTCCGGGTTCTCCGGCGCCGACCTCGGCGCCATAGCCATCGAGGCGGCGCTCGGCAAGGCCGGTGTCGCCCCCGACCGCGTGCAGTACGTGATCATGGGGCAGGTGCTGACCGCTGGAGCCGGGCAGATGCCCGCCCGTCAGGCCGCGGCGAAGGCCGGGATTCCGATGAGCACGCCGTCGCTGAACATCAACAAGGTGTGCCTGTCGGGTGTGGAGTCGATCATCCTCGCCGACCAGTTCATCCGGTCCGGCGCGTTCGACGTGATCGTCGCCGGCGGGATGGAGTCGATGAGCCAGGCACCGCATCTGCTGCCCGGTTCCCGGGGCGGTTTCAAGTACGGCGACGTCACCCTCGTCGACCACATGGCCCTCGACGGGCTGCACGACGTGTTCACCGATCAGCCGATGGGCGTGCTCACCGAGGCCGGCAACGACAAGGACCTCATCGCCCGCGAGGACCAGGACGCGTTCGCGGCCCGCTCGCACCAGTTGGCAGCCAAGGCGTGGGACAGCGGGATCTTCGACGACGAGGTCGTCCGCGTCGAGATCCCCGCGCGTAAGGGTGAGAGCACCTGGTTACGCCGCGACGAGGGCATCCGCCCCGACACCACCGCCGACACCCTGGCGCGACTGCGCGGCGCCTTCCGGGACGGCGGCTCGGTGACGGCCGGCAACGCGTCGACGATCAACGACGGCGCCGCCGCGGTGGTGGTGATGAGCAAGGAGCGCGCCGAGGCCGAGGGACTGACGTGGCTGGCGGAGATCGGTGAGCACGGCATGGTCGCCGGGCCGGATTCGGGTCTGCAGTTCCAGCCGTCCGGTGCCATCGCCAAAGCCTGTGGCGCAGCCGATATCTCACCCGTCGAGCTGGATCTGATCGAGATCAACGAGGCGTTCGCCGCGGTTGGGATCGCCTCCACCCGTGAACTCGGGGTCGACGCCGACCTGGTCAATGTCAACGGCGGCGCCATCGCACTCGGGCACCCCATCGGAATGTCCGGCGCCCGGATCACGCTGCACCTCACGCTCGAATTGCGGCGCCGCGGTGGTGGCACCGGTGCGGTCGCCCTCTGCGGTGGTGGCGGACAGGGCGACGCCCTGATCCTGCGCGTGCCGTAGCGCCGGGCCCGTAATCTCCGCGGCCGCCGGCCCTCACCATCGGCGCTCCCCCCTCTTGGCCGGTGCTGGGCCGGACTCTGCCTTCCTCCGGGTCTGCCGCCGAGCTCGCGGAAAGTCCGACCGTGACCTGAACACCGTGCCGTATCGGCGGAGAGAAGTACTTGATGGAATTGAATTCGGTAGATCGACGTCCCTCTCTCCACACCCGTCCTTCTCGGAGAAAGGCCCGCGCGGCCTGTGCTGGGTCCGGCAGACTGGTCGTCCTCGCCCTGGCATCGTGCGGCATCGCGGTCTCGCTGATGCAAACCATCGTGATGCCACTGTTGCCGGAGTTCCCTCGGCTGCTGCACACCACACCCGGCGGGGCCGTGTGGCTGGTGACGGTCAACCTCATCGCCGGCGCGGTCTGTGCGCCGGTTCTCGGTCGGCTCGGAGACATGTACGGCAAGCGGCGTCTGTTGTTGATCGCGCTCGCGGTGATGGCGACGGGTAGTGCTCTCGGCGCGCTTTTCGATACCTTCGCCGCGGTGTTGATCGCGCGCGCCCTGCAGGGGGCGGCGGTCGGAGCCGTACCACTCGGCATCAGCATCATGCGCGATGAACTCCCACCGAGGCGGGTGGCCGGTGGGATCGCGTTGATGAGTTCCACGCTGGGCGCAGGCGGGGCAATCGGGTTGCCCTTGACCGGTGTCGTTGCCGAACATCTGAGCTGGCACTGGCTTTTCGGTGGTGCCGCGGTGATCGGAGTGCTCGGAATGGGCGCGATCTGGGCGGTGGTGCCCGAATCCCCGGTCCGTTCCGGCGGCAAGTTCGACCTGCTCGGCGCCCTCGGGCTGACCGCGGCATTGGTGTGCCTGCTGCTTGCCATCACCCAGGGCAACGGATGGGGCTGGGGGAGCGGACCGGTTCTCGGATTGTTCGCCGGGGCGGCAGCGCTGTTCCTGGTGTGGGGTAGATACGAACTACGGCTCACCCCGGCAAGGCGTGCGGCCGGAGTTCGGCAGCCGCTGGTGGACCTACGCGTGTCCGCACGCCGTCCGATACTTCTGACCAACATCGCCTCGATCCTCGTCGGGTTTGCCATGTTCACGTCCTTCATGGTGAGTGCCCAGATCTTCCAGGCCCCCCTCGAGACCGGTTACGGCTACGGGATGTCGTTGACCCTCAGCGGTCTCGCGCTGCTCCCCGCCGGTCTGATGATGGTGGCGTTCTCCCCGGTGACCGCCTACCTGTCCCACCGTTGTGGTCCCCGAAGGACCTTCCTGATCGGCACCATGATCCTCATGGCCACCAATCTCGTCCGCGCCGTCACCCCACCTCACCTCGTCGTCGTGATCGGGGCGGCAACGGTGACCTCGGTCGGCGCTGCATTCGCCTACGGCGCGATTCCTGCGATGATCATGCGAGCGGTCCCGACCACGGAAACTGCCGCGGCGAACAGCCTCAATACCTTGGCCCGGTCCCTCGGTACGTCGACGTGCAGCGCGGTCGTCGCAGCTCTGACAACCGCATCGGTGATGCACATTGCGGGAGTTGAGTACCCCACGGCCGCCGCGTACGCGGCCGTCTTCGGGATCGCCGCGGCTGCCGGATTGCTCGCTGTCGGCATCGGCATGTTCATCCCCCGTGGTGACCTCCTCGTGGAAGGGCCACCCGCCGCGGAGGTGTGGGAATCGGCCGAGAAGGAGACATGCGCGGCGATGGAGGGAGCACCCCGACGAGAACCCGCCCGGTAACTCGCGCACCCGTCCTGGGACGGCCCCACACTTCGCCCGGCTGAACACCCCGACGTGTTCGGGTAGCGACCCGGGGGTCTGCACGGCGCTGCCGGTGCGGTCCCCTCATCCTCCACCACCGACCTGATACACCAGGTGTTACACCGATGTCCGACAGACGGTCCCGGGCCCGGGACCGTGCGCCGACCCTGCCCCTCGGACAGTCTTTGCTGCAAGCGCCCCGCACCGCCGAGACCGTCGATCTACCGGCCCGGGGCCGTCGGGATCCTCCTCGCATTGGCTGCCGCCTGAAGCCCGTCCGCGGAGGCGGCCGCCCACCGCGTGGACGGCGAGTGCCCATCGGCCCGCGCAGTGCTGTTGCCGCGACGACGGATTCAGCGAGTAATCCGACAGGACCGCCCGAAGGCCGACCGCATTTGTCGGCGCGGCCGACCCCGACACTGCGCGAGCACGATCGACCGGTCCGCCAGCCCACCCGCACGGCAGCGGCAATACGGTCCATGACGCGCCTCGAAGGAGGGATCGTCGCGTTCTATGCCGCTCCGACCACGAAGTCGAAACGATGCGCAGTCGCCCGGTCGGCGAACCTGCACGGCTCGACGCCCCAGCTCGCGGCCTTGCGGAGGTCGACCTGGTACCCCTCGTCGGTCTGCCACCGTTGACTCGACACCGCACCGTGGAACGCCCCTGCGGCGAGGGCCTCCTCGGCGCTCGCATGGCGGGCCCGCACGCTCGCACCGGTGACGCCGGCGATCGTGTCCGCAACCTCGGCCAAGGTCAGGGAATCGGAAGCCAGATCGATCTCATGGCCGGCGAATCGGGCGCAGTCCAGGAACGCGGCCACAGCGAAACGGCCGGCGTCGGCGGCGCTGATGTAGTCCATCCGCGTGTCGGGGTCCATTGCGGACACCAGTTCGCCTCGGCGGGACAGTCCCGGGAACATGAATTCCTTGGAAGGGAGGAGGTTCTCCATCATCATTGCCGGCTCGAGGATCACGCGATGCTCGACCGCGGCCGCCCGCACCGCGTCATTGGCAGCGGCCTTGTTGATCCAGTAGGGCTCCCACCATCGCCCTTCGCTCCATCCGGTGAACTGCTCGTGGTCACCCGCCCGGGCCACCGAGGTATGGACCACCGTCTCCACGCCCGCGGCAGCGGCGGCATCCATCAGAATTCGTGCGACGCGAGCTTCACTCTCGAGGTCTTCCCGGTCGGAAGGATTCGGCGGCATCTGCATCGAGAACACCCCGTCGGCGCCGGCCAGCGCAGAGCGGATCGCCTGACCCTTCGAAGAAGGATCCTTCGACGAGCTGCACCCCCCGCTCGGCCAGCGCCTGAGCCGCCGGCGACGAGGAATCTCGTACCAGTGCCCGAACCTTGACCGGCGCTTCCACACCGAGGAGGGTATCGATCATCGCACCACCCTGCATCCTGGTGGCTCCGGGGACAAGAATAGTTTCCGCTCGCTCATAGCGTTCCTTCCGTGACAACTTTGCCGAGATCGACCCCTGCCCTCAGGCTTTGAAACACCCACTATACAGCGTAGAATAAATTGCTTAGGTAACCCACAGTTTTGGGGTTGGCGCAACGGCCGGTGGCGATAGCTCGGGGCTCTCACGCCGGTCACCGGCCAGGGTTGCCCACCCGATCTTTGTCAGCGATATCCTCGAAAGGACGCCATCGAAAGGTGAGTCCACTGGTGAATGGGCGCCGGTTGTGCCGTCGGGTCCAGTGCCTCATGACTCGAGCGACGGAGTGAGCAGACCGTCCGATGGGTGCAGGTGATCCGCTCGATACTCAACGCTATCCGCCGTCGCCCGCCGCGGAGCTGGCGCGCATCGGCTTCGACGAGGCGCAGGAAATCGGGCGCGGCGGTTTCGGGGTCGTCTACCGGTGCACCCAGGCGGACCTGGACCGGACGGTGGCGGTGAAGGTCCTCACCGTCGAACGGGCATCCGAACATCGTGGGCTTTTGCAAGTCGGCGCCAGCGACCGCGGGCGTCCCTACATCGTGAAGCCGTATCACCCGCAGGACTCCCTCGAGGTCCGGATCCGTCGCCACGGTCCGCTAACTTTGAGTGAGGCACTGCGGCTCGGGGTGAAGATGGCGGGTGCGATCGAGACGGCGCACGGACTCGGCATCCTCCATCGCGACGTCAAACCAGCGAACATCCTGCTCTCAGACTACGGCGAACCCGAGTTGTCGGATTTCGGAATCGCGCACATCAGCGGTGGATTCGAGACCGTCACCGGTGCGGTCACCGGGTCGCCGACGTATACCGCGCCGGAGGTGCTCAGTGGTGATCCGCCGAGCCCGGCCGCCGACGTCTACGGCCTGGGCGCGACCCTGTTCAGTGCGCTGACCGGTCATGCCGCCTTCGAACGTCACAGCGGGGAGCAGGTGATAGCCCAGTTCCTGCGGATCACCACCCATGAGGTGCCCGATCTGCGGGAACACGGGATTCCGGACGATGTGTCCGACACGATTGCCCGGGCGATGTGCCGGACTCCCGGCCAGCGTCCCGCCAGCGCCGCCGATTTCGGGGAGGAACTGCGCACCCTGCAACGGCAACACGGTCTGCCGGTCGACGAGATGGCCCTGCGCGCGGAGCCCGATGCACAGGGAAACGGACGGCATGGGTCCACGCACAGCGGACACGTGTCGCCACCGTCCTCCGTGCTGGGCGCGACGGGACGTCTGCCCCTGGAACTGAGCAGCTTCATCGGCCGCCGACACGAGCTGACCGAGACGAAGAACCTGCTCACCGGATCCCGGCTTGTCACGAAGAATGCGCCCTGCCACTCACGGGCGAGGGCGTGGTCAACCGCATCAAAACCAACCTGGTGGTCCTCGATATCACCGACACCGGGCTGGCGCTGCGCGAATGCGCCCCCGATGTCACCTCAGAACAGGTTCGTGCCGCGACCGGTGCGCCGCTGCCCTAGGCGACGGTCGCCGACGCGAACCGAGGGAGATGACCGAGTCAGGCCGATCCCGGGCATCTCCCTCCTCCCACTTTCTCCAGACAAGGACCGCAAAATGCCGATGGGCCAAGTGATCACACTGACCTTCACCCACGACACCCCCGAGCATGTATTCACCGCACTGTCCGCGTCCCTCGACAAACTGACTCAGCATGCCGGGGAATCGAATCATTCCGACATGGAAGGGAGCTAGTTGTGTCGCAGCCGGTCGAGCACCTCGTTTGCAACGACGAGATCCTCGTCGAGGGCGACGGACCGGACACGAACACCGCCGGAATCGGACTCGAGGGTCCCACCGACGTTCACAACGGTTCCGTTGCCGAGCGCATGCATGGATTGCAGCACAACATCAGTGACGGCATTATCGCCGGGCAGACAGTCGATGAGAATGTCGGCGTCGCCGAGTGACGCTACGAGTTCCGTCACCACTCGACATGCGTCCTCGTTCGACGACAGGTTCCCGGCTCCGGACAGCGCCCAAATACCCGACGCCGATTCGAACAGTCCTTTCGCCGCAATTTCACCCTGTTCGACATCGCGGCCGATCAGACCGATGCGCTGCGCACCGAGCTCGACGAGCCGACGCGCAACCAGCAAACCGAGTCCACGGTCACCACCCACGATGAAGATCGTGGAGTCATGCAGGGGACTCATGTCGTGGTCCGCACCGTCAGCGGAATCGAGACGTGGCTGTGGTCACCGGCGGTTCCGTCGCAACCGGCGCATTGGGGGACTATTCCGGCTGCCCGGGCGGCCAGCTGTTGCTTGGCTGCGCTATCACGCGATTCGGTCGGGGCGACCGATCCTGCGTACTCGTCCCGTGCCAGAAGGCCGGCGCCGTAGGCCCCTGCGATCTGTGGCTGCTCGAGCAGTTCGAGAGGGTGGCGCAATGCCAATTCGATGTAATGCCTGGCTGCCGCATTCTGGGCGACACCGCCGGTCATGACGGTCGGCGTCGCCTTGCCGACCTGGGCGACCAAGCCGAGGGTTCTCGCGGCAACAGCTTTGTGGACCGAGGCGGCGATATCAGACTTGGCTTGCCCCTGCGCGAGGAGGGAGATCACTTCCGTCTCGGCGAAGGTGGCGCACATGCTACTGACTTCCAGGCCGTCGGCACCCGCCAGCGCAAGATTGCCCACCTCCTCGACATCGACTTCCAGTGCGCGGGCGAGCACGTCGAAGAAGCGCCCGGTCCCGCTTGCACACCGATCGTTCATGGCGAAGCGATCCACCAATCCGTCGGCATCGACCGCAATGACTTTGCTGTCCTGCCCGCCGATGTCGATGACCAATCGGACCCCTGGGTACAGGGCGGCTGCTCCGCGCGCATGGCAGGTGATCTCGGTGAACGACCGGTCGGCGCCTGGGACGAGCTTGCGCCCGTATCCTGTGCTGATGGTTCGTCTGATGTCGTCCTGAGTGACATCTGCTGCTGTCAGCGCCCGGTTCATTGCGCGTGTCACCGCATCTTTACTGACGGCACCCATCTGGACAACGCTCGAGCCGACCAAGCCACCGTCCTGGTCGACGACGGTGGCCTTGGCCGTCGTCGAGCCGAGGTCGACGCCCATCACGTACCAGTTCATCAGACCAGCGTCTTCATCCGCTGCACGTCGATGGCCTCCAACATCGCCTCGAGGCGGCTGTCGAACAGCTCATCGTTGTAGAACGACGCGTCCGCGACGTCGCCTTCGAAGACGAACGACTTGACCCCGCGTTCCCGTTCGGCTGTTTTGGCCAGCATCGACTGCGGATTCGTCATTGCTCGGCACGTGCGAGTCGAGTGGAAGGCGATACCGTCGATGGAGTACTGGTCGAGGCGCTCGAGCAGCAATTCCTGAAGATTCTTGAGCCCATGGTTCAGTGGGCACAGCAGGTAATGTTGGCCCATCCCGCGCAGCGGATTGTCGACATCGATGAGTTGCGGTTCCTGCCAAAAGGATTCATGCGTGTAACGACCGGCGACGACAGCGACGTCGTACTCGGCGAACTTGCGGGTGAGGAATCCGAGTTTGTTCCAGTTCATTATGCCGTCGAAGTACACACGGTACCGCTCATTTGCGACGGCGGAGACTCCGTCGACGATTCGCTGCTGGATCTCGGCTTTCACACCCGCGAAGTAGTCGACGAGTGCCTGATTACCGGGGAGAAAGTTGATGGGTGCGATGCTGGCGACCCAGTCCCAATACGTCGCCGGTGTCGGGGCGAGCGTGCACAGTTCCATCGCTTCGAGGCGCAGTCGCGATGCCTTCTTGATGTAGGACATGCTCTCGCTCAGCGCATCCCAGTCGAACGGTCGCCCGGTTTGCTGCTCGAGGAATGTGACCAATTCCCGCAGCTGGCCTTCTACGTATGTGCTGGCCTCGTTCCACTCTTCACCACGCATGTATCCGGCGTCAGGCTTGTTGCCCCACAGCATCGGAATCGACACGTTGAAGATGGGGAGCTTTCGGTCGAAGACTCGATATGTCATCGCGTCCCATTGCTGACCGGTGCTGCAGCCTGCATATCCGTTGACGAAGAAGTCTGGTGCGGGAAGTTTGGCTGCGAGTTCCTGTTGGTCGAGCATGCCCACGACGCCGCTTTCGCGTTCGTTGACGTTCTTCTGCGTCAAGACGGCACACCCGAGATGAGTGCGGGCATACGAGCAGAGCTCACCGATATAGCCGTACTCGGAACCAGCAGCCTGGGCCGGCTCCTCGAGGTGCTGTGCGGCGAGTCGGGCAGCGAACGCCTCACCGTGGCACCATTCGAGACCCGCTGCCTGAAAGATGGGGTTGAGGGCGGAACCGTTGTACCAGACAACGTGCTTGCCACGCTCCTTGGCGGTGAAGATGTTGTCCCAGTAATCGGCGGTCATCTTGCCGCCGACTCGAGTGCTCGACAATCGGTTGGTTTTGTCTTGGGGCGTTGCGATCGACACTACGAACTCCTTCGAACGTGGTTACGAATCAGGCAGGGACGGGTGCGGCATGACGACGGATGCGCTCGATGAAGGTCTCCATCTTGGTCCGCAACGTCTCCACCGGAATGCCCTCGTGCTCGGTCTCGATCAACAGCGATGGCACATCGTGCTCGTCGAGCGCCTTGCGTAACTCCGGGTAGTACAGCATGTGCGGCTCGCAGAATTTGGCCATCAGCACGACGACTCCGACCGAGCGGCTCTCCGCAAGCGAATTCAGTAGGTACGTATCCCAGTCGACCTTGCTGGTAACGCGAGTGGGGCATGGTGCGTTGATGTTTCGCTGCATGTACCACGTCGACAGCGCCTTCAGTGGATCGTCACTTTCGGGGACATCGGTAGAAATGTATCGGTAGCCGGTGTATAGGTCGTCGTCCACGACGAGTCCGCCGGATTCCTCGATGACGTCGAGGATTTCAGGTTTGGGTGCGTGGCAGAAATGGCCCGAAAGATGCAGCCGTACCAGGTCATCCGGTGCCTGATCGCGCAGCACGAGTTGATCGAGCAATGTCTCGAGGACGGCTGTGTGCTCCTCGATGTCCATGACCATGCTCGATTTGACGAGAAGTTGCATCTCGCCGGCAGTGATGCGTGTCAGGCCTGATCGGCGCAAGTCGTAGAACCGGCGGAGCAGGCGACGGTTCGCATTGAACAGTCCGATACTGTGTGCGAGGTCCTCGGCGGTCACGACAGTGCCGACGACGGTTTCGATCTCGGTCTTCAGTTCGCCGATTCGACTGTCGACGCGCGGTTTGGTCCATGCGTCATCCATCGCGCTGGTGAATTGCGCGAAGTGCACCGGCTTTTCGGGCCGTGCATAGCGGATGGCATCGACGGCGCCCAGAAGTTGAACGCAGTGGTCGGCAGCGACGAATCCGTCGAACACGTCGAGTTCGCCGATGGCAGCCTGGTCGGCGACGCTCCTGGTGTATCCGCAGTAGAACTCGGCGAGCATGCTGCGACCCTCGGTGATCGGTGTCTTGCTCTCTTGAACGATCACCGGCAAGGCGCCTGCAGCATGCACGATCTCCGACGGAAAGTTCATGGGGAACGAGCCGATGACGGGTCGTCGATGTGTGTCTTTCCAATTCTGTGCGTACGAAACCGGATCGTCGGCGGCAGTTCGTAGCGTGGCCAGCGAGGGTGCGTGGAGTTCGCTCACTGTTCTCCTTCAACTTCCTCAAGTGAAACGCACCGCAACGGCGCTGCCTAGAACTATACATTTTGGGATATGTGCTGTCTAGAAATGTAAAACTATATTTGGACAGACGTATGCCCGAACGTGTTGAGACGGTGTTCAGTCGAGGCGCGCTATCGACAGCCAGTGCGCGTGCGCTGCAGGTGCCCACTCGGTGCGGAAATCCTGGAGTCGTTTCACGACCCCGAGACCGGGCCAGTCGGGCAGGAGGACGTCCGGCAGGTGCGGATCCATGTAGGGCGTCTGCCGGAGTGCGTCCACCAACTCCAGGTGGGCGAACAGTGCAGCCTCGCCCGACAGACCTTTCTTGTCTGCGAACCTGGTCAGGAGGTCGTCGTAATCCTGGGCGATCTTCTCGAGATCCCACGAACGCTGCACCAACTCGTCCTCCGAGATGCCGGCGGCCGCGGGCGACCCGATGAAGGAGACGGTGTTCGGCGACAATCCGAGGGAATCGATCACCCTCGTGGCTTCGGCCAGTCGATCCACGTGTGGAGTGACCCACACACCGGGACTGGGATTGCCGAAACCTGCCCACCGGAACGCGGCATACAGCTTCTTCCGTACCGCGCGGTGCGACTCGGGAACAGGAGCGATGACGACGAGCCACCGGCCATCCCATCGCCCGGCTTGGGACGCGTCCGGGAACACACGCCTCACACCTTCGATGAACAGCTGATGGCCCCGCTCGGTGAGACTCCACTTCGTTTCGCGACCGTCTCGTTTGGCGGTGATCAGACCGGATGCACCTGCGCGAGCGATTGCCTGCCTGCTGGCCGACTCCCCGAAGCCCAGGCCGGTGAGGGCATAGAGCAGCGCCGCCGTCCGCACCGGTCGACGGTACGGAGCGACGAACTCGCCGAGAATCGAGATGAGTGCGGAACGCGCGCTGCCAACCGAGGTCGACTCCCCCGCCGCCGGCTTCGACATTGATTCGGTCACGGACGACATGCTATCTGCGACCACTCGAACCACCGCTCCCCGGAATCTGCTCAGACCGGCGCCGGCATCGGTGTCGGCAACGCAGATGCGAGTCGGCGAAGGATATCGGCAGCCTCGGACGCCATGCGAGGGACGAACTCGGCGATATCGATGATGTCGTTGATCGCGGACGCCACCTGGCCGGTCAGGACCAGGCCGTCTGTGACGTCCCCGTCTGTCTGAGCGCGCTGCATCGATTCGATCTTCCACCGTGTGAGCTCGACGGTGTCGAGGATCTCACCCTCCGACTCCTGGTGTTCCGTGAGCTTCTTCGATGCAGCATTGCGCAGACCTCGACACGGTCCGTAGACACCGTCGAAGGCGACGTCATCACCCTCTCCGGCGCCGAGGATCGCCTGGATATACGCCGGATGCCAGTCGGAGTTCGCGGTGCTGGCGATGAACCGGGTTCCCATCGCCACACCGTCCGCACCCATCGCCAGCGCGGATGCAAGGCCCCGGGCATCGCGAGCACCGCCGGTGAGCAGAACCGGAACGTCGACCACTTCGGTGACGCTGGGAATCAATACGTACGAGTGAACGGCCTTGCTCGGTGCGTGCCCGCCCATCTCGAATCCCGCAGCAATGACGACGTCGACGCCGGCCTCTGCGGCCTTGACCGCCTGCCTCGTGGATCCCACCTTGTGCTGGTGGATCATCCCGGCGTCTTTGATCAGCCCGATGTAGTCGCCGGGGAATCCCGCCGAGGTGGTGAGGACGGTCAACTGGTCGGCCAGTGCCGAATCTGACCGCCGAGCCTCGAGTACCGTGCGGATATAGACGTCGGTGAACGGCAGTACGACGCCGTTGCCGTCGACACCGACCGGAATGTTAACTGCGAACGGATTGCTGGTCAGGGACGCGCACTCCTCGATATGATCGCGGAACGTGCGTGCGCCCGCCTCGAGGTCGGTAGGCATGCCGGGCATCGAGACCGTCCCCAACCCGCCTGCGTTGGAGACAGCGGCCGCGAGCTTGGGAGTCCGGAACGGGCCGAGTCCTTCCTGGACGATCGGGTGGTCGATTCCGATCAGGCGCGTATACCGGTTGGTGATGGGATGCATATAGGGCTCCTGCCTGGGAAATGGGGTGCTCGTAGTTCTACAAAGAAGGTGCGTCAGCGCCTTGCTGAGTCAACTCACGTCCGCGCGTTCAGGTGCCGACGCCAAGTCGCCGGCGATGATTCGGTCGCGCAGGCGGAACTTCTGAATCTTGCCGCTCGGCGTCATCGGGAACTGATCGGTGAAATACCAGAGCGAAGGCGCCTTGTGGGCCGAAATACGTTCGCGACACCAAGCTTTGAGCGCTGAGGGATCGGGGCGATCGTGGCCGTCGTGGAGTCGGATGACCGCCCCCACCTGCTCACCCCACCGCTCGTCCGGCACGCCCACGACGATGACGTCGGCGATCGACGGATGCTGGAACAGTAGCTCCTCGATCTCGCGTGGATACAGGTTCACGCCGCCGCGGATTATCACCTCGGTGAGGCGTCCGGTGACCTTGATGAAGCCACGGGCATCCATGGTGCCGAGATCTCCCATGTGCAGCCATCCCTCGGCGTCGATGGTTGCGGCAGTGGCATCGGGCATCTCGTAGTAACCGAGCATGTTCTGGTAACCGCGGCAACAGATTTCACCCTGCTCACCGATTGGCAGTGCTTCACCCGTCAGCGGATCCGCGATCTTCACCTCGAGTTCGGGTAACGGCTGACCAACGGTGGTTGCTTGATCGACCGGATCGTCCGTGACACGAGTCTGGCTGATCACACCGTGCATCTCGGTCTGTCCGAACAGGATCGTGAACCGGCAGTTCAGGCGGTCGATGACTCGGTGAATCAGGCTCTCGGGCACGGTTGCGGCTCCGGACAGTACCGTGCGCAAGCTGGAGATGTCCCTCGTCTCCAGATCTGGGTGTTCGAGCAGTGCTATGAGCATCGTGGGAACCATCAGCGAGTGCGTGCCGTTGTAGGTTTCGACCATTTCCAGAGTCTGCGCGGCATCGAATGCAGGGAGTACGACGTAGGTGCCTCGCTTTGAGAAAGTCCCCAACTCGGTGACTGCGCCGCCGCCGATGTGGTACATCGGCATCGCATTGATGCACACGCCGCCCTCGTCCATGTCGGCGCGGTCGAACACGAAGTTGGCCTCGTTGATGATGCCCTTGTGGTGCAGTAGAGCCCCCTTCGGGAAGCCCGTTGTTCCCGACGTGTACTGGATCTGCACGGGATCCATGGGGTCTACGTCGGGCAATTCCTTCGTGCTGTCGGCGGCGTCGACGAACGACCGCCACGTGCTGGTGCTGACGATCGTATGCAGCTCGGGAAGATTGGGCTGAATCTCGTCGATGATCGATCGCAGGTCGACTCCTCTGTAGGAGTCGCGATAGAACAGCGCAACGGCACCGGCCTGCTCGAGCACGTACTCGAGTTCGTGGGCGCGGTAAGCGGGATTCGCTGCGACGACGACCATCCCCGCCATCGCGACGGCCTGCTGCAGGATGACCCAATCGGCACTGTTCGGCGCCCAGATACCGATCCGATCTCCTGGCTCGCACTTGGTCAGCAGTGCCTTGGCAACCGACTCGACCTCGGCCAGCAGTTCGCTGTAGGTCCACGAGGTCCGCTCGCTGGGGTCCGGAACGGCATCGACGAGGGCGATGCGGTCGGGAACTGTGCTTGCAGCCTCGCGAAGCAACCCGCCGAGGGTAATGTCGCGAACTCCGGTGCTGGGAGTCGACGGCCACAGTGATAATTCTGGGTGCATGGTGCGTAGTCCTGTCTTCAGCGTTTGAGAGTTGAAGTGTCGTTTCGATACGCGGTACACGAGGCATCTCGAAACCTTGTTGCCTCTATCACACGCTGAAGTAATACATCGAAAATCTGAATTCGTCCAGTAGTGTCAAACGACTAGAGCGGCGAACCGGGCAGCCCGTGGATGCCTGCGATGCCGGCCAGAGTGGAACGTTTACCTCATCATCTGTCAAAAACAACCAAGCCTCCGAACTCCTGAAGCCCTTCCGGAGATGTGTTGCGCTGTGTCTATACTCTACATAAATGTCCATGTCACATCAATATCTGTCAACTAATGTGCGGTAGCGCCATCTCTGGAGGTAAGTGCATGTCCTCATCCACGCTGGTCCGACACTACGAAGACTCGGGAGTACTGATCGCCGGTGGCACGTCGGGTGTCGGCCTCGCGACGGCTCTCGGCTTTGCCGCCGCAGGCGTACGCCGAATCGTGTTGCTCGGTCGGAACGAAGAGCGAGGGAAGGCCGCAGAGCGAACGGTCCGAGACCGGTGTTCGGATGTCGACGTAACCTTCATCGCGACCGATGCATCCGACATCGGCCAAGTGGAATCTTCCGTCGCCGCGGCTCACCGCGCGTTGGGATCGGTCGACGTTCTTGTCAACTCCACAACCACGTCCTACCGGCCGGAGCTGCTGCACCGTACTCCAGTCGCCGACATCGCGGGCATCCTGATGGGGCAGGCCCTACCCCCGATGCTGGTGACCCGGACAGTGTTGCCGCTGATGCAGCAACAAGGAGGGGGAAGCATTGTCAACATCGCGTCAGATGCGGCCAAGGTGCCGACGCCAGGCGAGAGTGCCCTCGGGGCCGCGATGGCCGCGATCGTAATGTTTACGCGGGTTACCGCGATCGAAGCCAAGCGCAATGGTGTGCGAGTGAACGCGGTGACTCCCTCATTGATCGATGGCACGCCAACAGCGGCCAACGTGCTCAGCGATGGCTTCAGCAAGTCGCTTTTCGAGAAGGCGTCAGCTCAAGCTCATCTTGGGGTGGCTGTGCCCGAGGATCTCGCATCCCTCATCGTGTTTCTCGGCGGCCCCGATGCAGCTCGCCTGACCGGTCAGACGATCAGTGTCAACGGCGGCATCTCCGCGTTCTGACACACCATGAACCCCACCCTCGCCCACCTGCCGCGGGGCGCGATCGCAGCCAGGGGCGGTGGGGCGGTGAGGGCGTAGTGTCAGGAAAATTGGGCCCGAACAAGCATGCCATCGGTATCGACGATCTTGACCCGTGGGCGTCCCTCACGCTGTCCTACGGTCTGTTCGAACTTGTCGATTCGCTGCCAGCCTTCGTAGTCGACCGTGTTCGGCCTTCGGTCTCGCACGAGCTCGAACAGCGAGCGACGTCCGCCCGCTGGAGCTGTGAGTCGCCCGTTCGCGTGGTCGTCGAGAAGACTCGTGACCGTTTCGATCGAGCAGTGCTTGTTCGTGCCGATGACGCCGGAAGGACCACGTTTGATCCACCCCGTCACGTACACACCCGTCCGAGTTTCTCCTGTACCCGGATCCACAACCTTCCCGTTGTGGTTCGGAATGATTCCGCGATCGATGTCGAAGGGAAGGCCGGGCATCGGGCGGCCTCGGTAGCCGACCGACCGTACGACGAGTCCGCATTCGAGCACATCAGTTGTCTTCGTGGGCCGGATGCCGGAACGGCCGTCTTCTTCAGCGATCATCTCATTGCGCCGCAACCGTATTCCTCGAACGCGATCGCCGCCGACGATCTCCACTGGGGACGCCAGATAGCGCAGCACTATCCTGCGTGGAGCACCGCCGACGCGTCGTAGCGCGAGTTCTTCCGCAACCAGTGCCTTCAAGGTCGTCGGTGAACAGGCCGTCTGATCGGTGTCATCCTCGGTGTGGTCGACTTCCGTCGCGGGACAGTCGAGGGTCAGCTCGACCTCGGTCGTCAACCCGGCGAGCCCCAGCAACTCGGGTGTCGTGTACGCGGCGTGTGCCGGGTCGCGACGACCTACTACGACAACCTCTCGGATGCCGCTGTCGGCCAGCGCCGACAGGGCGTGTCCGGCGATATCCGTGCGTGCCAATTCCGCGACGTCGCGTGTGAGGATGCGTGCGATATCCAGCGCCACATTCCCGTTGCCCAGTATCACCGCCCGCTCGGTGGACAGGTCGAAGGCGTGGTCTGTGTGATCTGGATGGCCGTTGTACCACCCGACCAGATCGGTTGCCGACACACTGCCCGGCAGGTCTTCTCCGGGAATGTCCAGTCGCTTGTCGGCGGGCGCACCTACCGCGTAGATCACCGCATGATGGTGGGCGAGGAGTTCGTCGTGGGTGAGGTGCGTGCCAATCTCTACCCCGAGGTGGAAGAACACCCCCGGCCGACGTGCCATGCGCTCGAATGTCCGTGTCGCGGACTTGGTGTGTTGATGGTCCGGTGCAACTCCGTAGCGAACCAGGCCCCACGGCGTGGGTAGACGGTCGAAGATGTGAACCTCGACGTCGAGACCTGGTGTGGTCGTCAACTCGTCCGCCGCGTAGCAGGCGCTCGGCCCGGACCCCACGATGGCCACGCGCAGCGGGCCTACTGATGACCGGTTGTGGTCGGATCGCTCGCGCGCGACTCTTTCGCGCTTGTATTGCGTGCGCGTCGATTCATTGAAGTAGCGCGCGTTGAGGTCCGCGTATCGGATGGTCTCGGGTGTGAGAGCCGAGTCCGGGACGATCGCGTCCACCGGGCAAACGTCGACATCCGTGCATGCACCGCAGTCGATGCAGGTCGCAGGGTCGATGTAGAGCATTTCCGCGCGTGCGTAGTCAGGCTCGTCAGGAGTCGGGTGGATGCAGTTGACGGGGCAGACGCTCACACAGCTCGCATCGTTGCAGCACTGTTGGGTGATCACGTGTGGCATGGAGGGTCGATTCTGTCGATCGAGACGGGAATGTTCGTCATTCGCGGCTGCCCGGTGTACCGGTCGAACTTCTCGGAGATGGACACGAGGCGGCTGGGGCTGCTGCCGGCTGCCCATACTCCCTCGGTGTCACCAGAGGGTCCGTAGCCGAACGCCATCGACACCATTCCGGTTCGTAGTGCAGGATCTTTCATTGCCACAGCGGTGATGGAGGACAGGTCCGAGCTGATACGAACGAGCGCGCCGTCGGACACACCGAGTTCGGTCATGTCGTCGGGGTGCAGGAACGCGGGGTTGTAGGGGACGCCGCGGTGGGTTCGATCGATGTTGCAGGAGGAGTTGTAGACGTGGAGGTGTCGTCGGCACAGGAGACGGTACGGCCGGTCCGACCGGGGTAGCTCGACAACGCCGGCATGTCCGGCCAACTGGGCGAGTATCAGGCCGTTGCCTATGTCGAGGCGATCGAGCACGTCTGGGTCACCTGGTTGCACCTGTAGGAGGCGGGTCGTCCTGGTCATTCCGTCGGGATGGGATTTGACCTCCGAGAGAGGAATCGCGGAACCCTCGGACAGGATGTCGATGAGTTCGTCGGTTGTCGAGACGCCGTCGATCGGCCGAGGGGGAGAAGACGGACATCCGAACGGTGATACCGCGACCGGATACCCGAGTCGTTTCATGAGCCCGTGAAAGAACCGCCACTCTTCGATGACATCGGACCCCTCGGGGCGCTCGACGACGGCAGGCGAATACTGTGCGTAGGCTTGTCCGATTCCATAGCCCGTTCCCCTCGCTGCGAGCGCATCGAGAAACACGGTCGTCGACGGCGCCTCCAACGGCATCGTCGGTGCGATCACGTAATCGGCCACACGGGCCGAGGCGGAATACCAGGGGTCGAGCTGGACGAACAATTCCAGGGACTCGAGCGCCTTGACAGTCCGCCGCTGGTCGGGGAACGCTACGGCCGGATTACCTCCCCAGCTGATCAGTGCACGCACCTGCCCCTCTCCCGGGGTGAGAATCTCCTCCGGCAGCGTTGCCGTCGGCATCCCCGCCCGAGTCTTACGCAATCCGCGGACCCGCACCGTGCCCGGCAACGCCCAATCGGCATCCGGCGATGTGGCCTGGGCGACAGGAACGTAGGACGGGAGCAACGTGGGTGAGGCTGACACGGTCTCGCCCGCGCGCAGCCAGCGTCCGCACAAGGTCTCGAGGGCGAGCACCAGGTACTCGACCAGCGTGCCTTCGCCCGCCATGTTCGGTCCGGTTCCCGCCATGGTGTAGCCGCGTTTCGCGGTGGCGTAGCAGCGGGCGGCGGCGACGAGGTCCGCACCGGATATCCCCGCCCGCCGCGCCACCTCGTAGGGATCGAACCGGTGCACCGCGGCGGTCAACTCCGGAAGGCCGCGCACGTGCCGGGCAACGAAGTCCCGGTCGAACAGGCCCTCGTCGATGACGATCCTGATCATGGCCGCGAGAAGTGGGATGTCGTGCCCGGGTGCCGCCTGCAGATACCAATCGGCGTGTTGTGCCACATCGGTCCGGCGCGGATCGACGACGATGAGCTTGCACCCCCGGGCAAGGGTGTCCAGGAGCCAACGTTTGGGCGAGCCCGCTGGAAAGCCCGTGCAGGTAACCATCGGGTTGATCCCGATCAACAGGATTGCCTCCGGTGCGTCGAATCCTTGGGACGGGGCGGACCAGTACCCGAGGAGGGACTGCGCGACCTGTTTCCCACCTTTGTCGATGGTGTTCGGATCGAACCTCATATCGGAGCCGAGGGCATCGAACAGGGCGTTGTGTACTGGTGCTGCAGTCGGCGCGGTGGTGATGTGCGCCATCGTCCCTGCATAGCTGGCGATCGCGCGAGGTCCGAACCGATCGCGTATCTCCGCAAGTTTGGCGGCGATCTCGTCCATAGCCTGCTCGACCGGGACACGCACATGGCCGTCAGGTGTTCGCACCAGCGAGTGCACGAGACGATCAGGATGCCGGAGGAATTCGTGCTGTGATCGTCCTTTGACACAGGTGTATCCGCCGTACACCTGATTGCGGCTGTTGCCGTGGACCGCGGTCGCGACTCCGTCGTCGACGTCCACACGTATCGAACAGTGATTGATGCAGATCCGGCAGAATGAATTACGCGTGTGCTTCATTGATCTCCGTACATTGTGGACAGAGCTCGATCGTTCAGGTTTTTGATGTAGCTACGGTCTATTCAGCAGGCTGGGCGGCCGCGTTATGACGCCGGTACGGTCGGCATGTGTAGCTCGATCGAGCCGGTGCAGTCTCCGCACGAGTGGGCCGACGGGCCGGTGGGCGAGAGCTCGACGTCCGGGGACGAAGCCACGGTGCCGCGCGTCTCGAGCGCGAGGAGAGCTGCACCATAGGCGCCGGTGATCTGCGGGTCCGGCGGGACATCCACGCGCACCCCCAGTGCCGAGCTCAAGAAATGGACGGCCGCGGCATTCTTCGCCACCCCACCGGTCATGACCACCGGCGTCTTCTTGCCCACCTGAGCAATCAGACCGAGCGTCCGAGCGGAAACCGCCCGGTGAACGGAGGCTGCTATGTCCGTCCGCTCGCACCCGCTTGCGAGAAGCGACACGATCTCGGTTTCGGCGAAAGTTGCGCACATGCTGCTGACCTCCAGGTTCTTGTCACCCGACATGGCGAGGTCGGCCAGCTCGTCGACCTCGCACTCGATGGCCCTCGCGAGTACCTCGAAGAATCGACCCGTGCCGCTGGCACATCGGTCGTTCATTGCGAAGTCCTCGACGAGTCCCTCTTCGTCCACAGCGATGACCTTGCTGTCCTGCCCACCGATGTCGACGATCAATCGGACGCCGGGGCACAGTGCTGCTACGCCGCGCGCATGACAGGTGATCTCGGTGAACGTCCGCCCGATGCCAGGGACAAGTCGGCGACCGTAGCCGGTGCTGATGGTGGCCGTGATCTGCGACGGCGCCACCGAGGCCCGGCCGAGGGCGTCGTCGATTGCCTGCCGCATTCCAGCTCGGCTCACGGCGCCCATTTGAATGGCACTCGCGCCTAGAAATGCTGCGGACCCGTCGAGGACGACGGCTTTGGCGGACGTCGATCCCAGGTCGACTCCCATGAAGAATTCCGTCACGTCGATCAGACCCGGCTTCGGCGAACGTCGATGCCCTCGAGCATCGCGGCCAGACGGCTTTCGAGGATCTCGTCCTTGTAGAAGGATGCGTCGGCGACGTCACCTTCGAAGAACATCGAAGGAATTCCGAGTTCTTTCTGCGCCGACTTCGCGAGCAGGTGCTGGGGGTTGGTGAATGCTCGGCAGGTACGCGAGGCGTGGAAGACGATTCCGTCGATTCCGTAGTCGACACAATCGCGGTTGGTGAGGTGCTTGAGCGTCTTGACGCCATGGTTCGTCGGGCACAGCAAATAGTGCTGCGCCATGCCGAGAATGGGATCGTCCGTGTCGATCAGGTGCGGTTCCTGCCAGAACGCATTGTGCGTGTACCTTCCGCAGACCACGGCGACGTCGGCGTCGGCGAATTTGCGCGATAGCCAGCCGAGCTTGTTCCAGTTCATGATGCCGTCGAAGTAGAGACGGTAGCGCTCGTTGCGGACGCCGGGGATGGCGTGGTCGAGACGGTACTGCACTTCGGTTTTGACGTCGGCGAAGTACTGGACCAGTTCCGGTCCGGCGGGCATGAAGTTGATGTGCGCGATGCTGGCGATCCAGTCCCAGTAGGTGGCCGGTGTCGGGGCGGCACGGCACAGCGCCATCGCCTCACGACGTAGTTCCGAGGCGCGTTTGATGTAGGACATGTTCTGCCGTAGCGCATCCCAGTCGAATGGCCGGCCTGTCATTTCCTCGAGAAAGGCGATCAGCTTGTGCAGTTGATCGGCCACAAATTGTGATGCCTGCTCCCACTCCTCACCGCGAAGGTAGCCTGCGTCGGGTTTGTTGCTGGGCAGGAAGGGGAGGGAGACGTTGAAGATCGGTACCTGTTTTCCGAAGACGCGGTACGAAATTTCGTCCCACTGCTGGCCGGTGCTGCAGCCGGCGTACGCGTTGACGAAGAAGTCCGGTGCAGGCAGGCGGGCGGCGAGTTGCTGTTGGTCGACGAGTCCGACGATGCCGTTCTCATCCTCGGACTTGGCCTGCTTTGTGAGTACGGCGCAACCGAGATGTGTTCTCGCGTAGGAACACAACTCGCCGATGTACCCGTATTCCTCGCCGGCGAGCTGAGCCGGCTTCTCGAGCTGTTGTGCGGCCAGGCGTGCCGAGAACGCTTCGCCGTGGCACCACTCGAGTCCGGCGGCCTGGAAGATGGGGTTCACGGCTGAACCGTTGTACCAGACCACCTGCTTGCCGCGTTCCTTCGCCGTGAACAGGTTCTCCCAGTAGTCGCCCACCATGTTGGTGGCGGTCGGGATGACGATCTTGTTGGAATTGCCGAGCGTGGGGGCTGACACAGTAAGTTCCTCCGAAGGGTAGGTGTGGGTGCTAAACGGTGGACAGTTGCTTGCGTCTGATTCGCTCCACCAGCGCTTCCACCCGGGTGCGGATGGATTCCATCGGTAGACCTTCGTGTTCGGTTTCGATGAGCAACAGCGGAATCGATCTAGCTTCCAGTGCTTTCCGCAGCTCCGGGTAGAAGAGCATGTGCGGTTCGCAAAACTTCGCCATCAGAACGATGACACCCTGCGCGCCGCTCGCGTCGACGGAATCGACAAGGAAACGATCCCAGTCGACTTCGTGCTGCACCCGTGTCGGGCAGGGTACAGCTGTGTTGCGCCGGAGGTACACCGATGCGAGGGCTTCGAGTGGGTTGCCTGTAGCTCCGACATCCGTTGATACGTACCGTGTTCCGTGGAAGAGGTCGTCATCGACAACGATGGCTCCGCAGTCCTCGATGAGATCCAGCAGTTCTGGTTTCGGGGCGTGGCAGAAGTGTCCGGACAGGTGAACGCGGATTCGATCGTTGCGGGGCACGAAGTTCAGGCTTGCTATTACCTGGCTCAGCAATTCCGAGTGCTCCTCCTTGTCCATGATCATGCTGGACTTGACGAGAACCTGCAGCTGGGCGGATGTCAGCGCTGCATCGCCGGAGCGTCTGTTCTCGAAGACTGTCCGCATCAAGCGACGATTGGTATCATAGATGTCGATGCTTCGCGCGAGATCCGCGTCAGAGATCGTACGATCGGCGAACTTCGCGAGCTCGCTGCGGAAGTCTTCCATCTTCCCCAGTACCTGCGGTAATGCCCAATCATCGCTCATTGAGGACATCAACTGTCCGAAGTAGACCGGCTTGTCCGACTCGTCCTCGCGCACCACATCGATTGCACCCAGCAACTGGATGCAGTGGTCCGCGTGGAAGAAGGCGTCGTAGACGTCGAGGCGGCCGAGTGCTGCTTGATCGGCGACGTTGCGAGTGTATCCACAATTGAACTCGCCCAACAGGTTTCGGCCGACGGTGATCGGCTCTCGATCTTCCTGGATGATCACAGGAAGAACACCTGCGGCGTGCGCGAGTTCGGAGGGGAAGTTCATCGGAAACACCCCGAGCGCTTTTCTCCCGGTCCGCCTTTTCCACTGTGCGACGTAGTCGGTCGGATTATCGGCCACGGCACTCATGATGAGCATTGCCTGTGTGAACGTCGACGGCATGTTTTCTCGCCCGTCCTTCTCTCGTGTAGCGCATGGCGCAAGATCCCGGGTACGTCTCTTCGGCTGTGACGTACCCGACAGAAGCGATCTTGCACCCAATTTGCACAAACTGCAACTAGATGTTCGGAAAAGTGTACAACGTCCCAGCTAGGGAGGTATTGTGGTCAGCGCGAGGTTGGTAAATCTTCAACTCAAGGCTCGAGGTCATGAGAGGTGCGTGAGATGTGTGATTGCCGAGTCATATTTGTGGAAGCCGGTGGCGCACAGTCAACTTCGCCTGCATCCGTTCGGGGAACCCTCTTGACGAGATCCAAATCACACTTTATGGTCGTACCATTCGCAGAACTGCATCGAGCGATGCCGCGGTCGATCCCGCCGCGACTCTTCCTCTTCCATGAGTTCCAGGAGAAGATATGTCTTCGTCCCCGCCTCTCGACAACGCCGCGCCACCAACGAAAACCACATCCCGCCGCGCTTCTTTCGCTGCCTTCACGGGATCGGCGATCGAGTACTACGACCTTGTCGCCTATGGAACCGCCGCAGCCCTCGTCTTCGGCGACCTCTTCTTCCGTGATGTCAGCACCCACGTGGCACTGCTGCTGTCCTTCGCCACCTTCGCCGCAGGATATGTGGCTCGCCCACTCGGCGGGTTGCTGTTCGGCTACGTCGGGGACAAGTATGGGCGCCGGACCGCAGTGCTACTCACGATCTCCGTGATGGGCGCCGCGACCGTGTGCATCGGTCTACTTCCGACATACGACTCAATCGGTTCGTTCGCCCCCGTCCTGCTGGTCGTCCTCCGGGTCCTGCAGGGGCTCGCGGTCGGCGGGGAGCTGGGCGGGGCGGTCTTGATCTCGGTCGAACACGCCCCGAAGAACAAGCGTGGCTTCTACGGCAGTTTTTCCACCGCCGGCGCTCAGGGCGGTACCCTCCTCGCGACGATCGTCTTCGCGTTCGTCACTCTGATGCCGGACGATCTGTTCAATTCGTGGGGCTGGCGGATTCCATTCCTACTCAGTGCGGTCATCGTTCTCGTCGGCATGCTGATTCGCCGCGGGCTGGACGAGACACCCGACTTCAAGCAGAGTCAGGCCGACCGTGCTGTCGCGTCCGCCAATGCGACCGCGGTCAAACACAACCCGATTCGTGACGCGCTGTCCAGGCACCCTATGACGATCCTCGGTATTACATTCATCATGGCCGGGATGATGTCCATCTGGTACGTCATCACTGTCTACAGCCTCAGCTACGCCGTCAACCAGTCGGGCATCCCGCGAACGAGCATGCTGTGGGTCGTCTCCGCGGCGACGCTGGTCGTCGTCCTCATGAACCCGGTGTGGGGTGCACTCTCCGATCGGGTCAGTAGAAGTCGCCTCATCGTCTTCGGCCTGCTCAGCGAGGCTGTACTCCTGTTCTTCTACTTCGCCATGCTCGGTGTCGGCAACCTCGCTCTGGTGTTCGTCTCGCTGATCCTCGTTGCCGGGTTGGGACACGCAGTGGTCAACGGAATCTTCCCGGCCTTCGTCGTCGAGAGTCTGCCCGCTGCGGTTCGCTATACGGCAGGCTCGTTCGGTATGCAGCTCGCAGCGCTGGTCGCCGGCTTCGCACCGCTGGTAGCGACGGCTCTCGAACCCACCACCGGTGGAGTCTGGACCATCAGCGCGGTGTGCCTCGCACTGTGCACGCTGGGCGCGTTCAGTGCCGCCTACATCGTCAAGATCCACGCTCCACAGCAAGGTCCGGTCACCACGCCGGTATTTCCATCATCGCCAAAGGAAACGAGTAACGTACAATGACCCACGCATCCGATATGCACCGCTCTGCGCAGGATGGATACGACTTCTCCGGCTCAGGGATCATCATTGCGGGTGGTACGTCCGGCGTAGGTCTCGCCACGGCGCGATACTTCGCCGACGCCGGAGCGAAGAAACAGGTAGTGGTCGGCCGCAACGAACTTCGTGGCAAGGACGCACTCGCTCGACTCGCAAAGACGAATCCCGAATGCGACGTGTTGTTCGTAGCCGCGGACCTCAACGAGGCCGGCGCAGCGGATGAAGTCGTCCGGCAGGCACAGGAGCATCTCGACGAAGTTGATATTCTCGTCAATTCTACTGTTGCGCAATATCAACCGACGTTGCTACACGACATCGAGCCCGAGAAGTTGATCGACATTCTGGTTCAGCAGGCGATCGGTCCAATCCTGATGAGCAGGGCCGCAGTGCCCGTGATGCGCGGGCTCGGACGCGGCTCCATCATCACGATCGCCTCGGATGCAGCGAAGGTCCCGACCCCGGGAGAGACAGGTATCGGCGCGGCGATGGCAGCGATTGTCACCTTTTCGCAGACGTTGGCGGTCGAAGCGAAGCGATACGGCGTCCGCGTCAATGTCCTGACTCCTTCGTTGATCGTGAACACCGGTTCGTACGATCGGGCCATGAATGCGGAGTTCAGCCAGAAGATCTTCAACAAGATCGTGTCACAGGCGCAGCTGGGTTTGACCGAGCCTGAGGATCTGGCCAACGCGATTCTCTTCCTCGCGTCGCCTCTCTCGCGCAGAATCACAGGACAGGTGATCAGTGTGAACGGTGGTATCTCCGTTGTGTGAGGTGGGGTTGTCCGAGGTGAGCGCGCGTAGGCAATTAGTGCGACGTCGGGTCCGGTCGCCGCGGGATATCCTCGAGGTGGAACAGCGGCGGCACGAGGACCTGCTCCCCGGCGCGACGATCCACGCGTGTATTGCAGAATCGGCTCGTCGGCACCCGCACAAGAGCGCGATCGTGCACCTCGAGGCCCCGGACTTCATGAGGCCCACCCGAGAAGTCACCTACCGCGAGCTACTCGCGGCGGTGGAAGCGTCGGCATCGGTGTTCCTCGAGCGTGCTGGGGGCGCGCCCAGTGTGGTCGCGGTGATGGTGCCGATGTTGCCCGAGGGACTGTTCGCCACCTGGGGCGCACAGCGGGTCGGCAGCGCTGTTCCGTTGAACCCCTTTCTGGAACTTGCTTCGCTGGTCAACATCCTGAATCGCACTGCCGCGACCGTTCTGGTCACGACCGGTGAAATCCTTCGGGAACGCGGCGTGGACACGGCCGCAGTAATGGCGAGTGCTCCGACGCTGAAAGATGTCCTACTCGTCGACGGTGACCACAGCACGTTCAATGCAGCGTTGACCGAACATTGCGGCCGCAACGTGGATGTCGAGGACGACCCCCGACGGGATGCAATGGTCATGCCTACCGGCGGAACGACGGGAGCGCCGAAGCTGGTGCGTATGACGCAACGCGGCCAACTCGTCATTGCGTGGAACGTCGGAGCACTGATGGGATCCGAGGAAGACACCGTAATAGGCCACGGAATGCCGAACTTTCACTGCGGCGGAAGTATCGCGCTCGCCCTGCGATCGGTCGTCTACGGACAGACCCTGCTGACATTGACATCCGGCGGCTTCCGGTCGCGGGACGTCGTCGAGAAGTTCTGGGCCATCGTCGAGCGTTACCGCATGACCTCCACGATGGCCACGCCGACGACGGCATTCGCAATATTGAACGCGACGACCTCACCGAAAGGCCCGACGACGTTGACCGACTTCCACGTCGGCGGCAGCACCGTTTCCACTGCCCTGATTCGGGCATTCCACGCTCGGTTCGGAATATGGTTGCGCGAATGTTGGGGAGGCACAGAGTTTCATGGCACCATCACCGGCCATCCGAACGACGGTGTCGAACCGCGCGTGGGTTCGGCCGGTCGGCCTTTGCCGCATTCCCGGGTGCGCGCTGTCGTCCTCGACACCGACGGCCGGTGGAGTCGCGACTGCGAACCGGGGGAGCACGGAGAGTTGCTGATCGGTGGACCGACTGTCAGTCGTGGATACCTCGATGCGCAGCTCGATGTCGGCTTCTTCGTGACCGGTGTGCCAGGCGGGGGCGTGTGGGGTCGGACGGGCGACCTCGGCACCGTGGACGGCGACGGATTCGTCTGGGTGTCCGGGCGCAGCAAAGATCTGATCATTCGTGGGGGTCACAACATCGATCCCCGCGATATCGAGGAGGCGCTGGGCTCACATTCCGCGGTCGAAGTAGTGGCTGCGGTGGGTCGGCCCGACCCAGCGAAGGGTGAAATGCCGGTTGCTTATGTTCAGCTCAAGGAAGGGTATGTCGCCGAATCCGCCGAGCTGTTGCAGTTCTGCCGGGATCATGTGCAAGAGAAAGCGGCTACTCCGGTTCACGTCACGGTGCTCGATCGGCTGCCGTTGACTCCGGTCGGTAAGATATCGAAGCCCGCGCTGCGGGCGCGTGCTCTGAAAGACGAGGTGCTTCAGGTGGTGTCGAGCGCCAGCCGCGCACCGGTGGCCTGTGATATCGCACTCGATGACACCGGTCTGCGCCGTGAAGTCACCGTGATACTGGCGCCCGAGTCGGCGTCGAGCGTCGACATCGAGTCGTTGGAGGACAAGTTGGGGGCCTACGAGTTCTTCTCGAGGGTCGAAGTAGGTACATTCGTTGCGACATAAAAGGAGGATTCGTTGATAGCGTCCAACCGACTCGCTCAGCAGCCACTGCCGCCGCCGAGTGCGAGATCGATGCTATTGACGGTCATCGGTGAGTTCCTCTACGACTCCGAGGAGGGCGCCTGGACCGCCGCGCTGATGAAGGTACTCGGCGGCATGGGAATCGAAGATCACGCTGCACGGCAATTACTCTCACGTGCCGCGTCAGCCAAGTGGATCGAACGTGAACGCGTCGGCCGCGGGGTGCGCTGGCATCTCGCCGACCACGGTCGCGCGCTGGCCGCCGATGGCATCAGACGCTCACATGCATTTCTGGACGGACCGGTTCCGTGGGACGGCGAATGGCTCATGCTGACGATCACGGTGTCGCAACGCAAGAGCTCAGTTCGCAACCGTCTCAACGGGGGGCTGACCTGGCTTGGAATGGGAAACCCCACCCAGGGAGTCTGGGTGACACCGCACGTCGACAGGGCGCGAGAACTGGGAGAATTGGTCTCGACGCTCGGTCTGTCCGAAAATGCACTCGTTGTCACCGGTAATCTCCGTCCCGGAGGGCTGGACAATCACGAGATCGTCGAGCGAGCCTGGGACCTGACCGACCTGGCCGGAAACTACCGAACACTGCTCACTCAGGACTGCGCATCCGAGCCGCGCGGCGATGATGAATTGCTACTTGCCTACATTGAGTTGGTAAGTCTGCAACAGAGGTTCATGCGGCTCGACCCACAATTGCCCAAGGAACTGCTGCCAGAATGGATCGGGCGTGACGGTGCTGTGCTGTTTCAGCGACGCCGCGAACAGTGGGCAGCGAAGGCCCATGAGCACTGGGCCAAAGTAGTGGAAGAATCGGCACCCCGCTGACGTCGAGTGGCGCGTATGAGTTCCTGAGGGCACTAGTTCGCACCACGAAGAGAAGTCATCACTTCAGCCGCAAACGTTGTAGGACTGCGGTTGCGACCACATCCGGTTGGGCATTGTCGGCAGCTACCGATGTGATACGGATGCCATCCGAGTAGTGCGGCGGTTCGGTGCGGGTGCCGACGTCGACGACCGTCCCCGAACCCTGCCCTCGCGTCGGCCGGCCTCGAGCTCGCTGACGTCCCAGTGACGTCATTCCCGAGTAGGACGCACGCCTGACACCACTGCACTGCTGAGGATGGTGGGGCCGGTGCGCCTCGTGTTATTCAGTCCTGATCAATCCGACGCCGGTGTTCAGCGGCTCCTACGCTGGAAGCGGACGTTCAACGTGACCGGGAGGGGGAAACTGCGGTTTCGACTGCCGACCTCAGCTCACCCGCGCTGATCTGTTCAGAGAGCTTGAACTTCTGGATCTTACCGGTCGGCGTCATCGGGAACTGGTCGGTGAAGAACCACAGGGATGGAGCCTTGTGAGCCGAGATACGCTCACGGCACCAACTTTTCATTACATCGGACGCCGGGCGCTCGCGACCTTCGTGGAGTCGGATGACGGCGCCGACCTGCTCGCCCCACTTCTCATCCGGGATGCCCACTACGATTACGTCGGCCACGTCCGGGTGCTGGAACAGTAATTCTTCGATTTCGCGTGGGTAGAGGTTCTCAATGGTTCGCTGACGATATACGCGGTAGAACCGACTTTGACTCCGGCGGTCACGCAGCCGTGGAAGCCGGTGGGAAGACGTCGAGAGCATCGTCAGGTCGAGGATCTTCCCCATCGGCTGGTCGCGGTCGGGGAATTTCAGCAGGTCCAGTCGGGGTACGGGACCATGACGTACGAGGACTGACCACAGACCCAGCCGCCCATGTCGACGCAACCGTAGGTGGCGCCCGGGCGGTCGGGGGTTGATGTTCAGGCAGAAGGTCTTTTAGTCCTTGCAGTTACGGCACGGTGTGTGAGCAGGTATGGAAAAAGGTGAGTCGCCCTCATTCTGCGCGGCTGGCTGACACCCCGCACACCGGCACTTCGGACCAATCACTTCCCGACGAAATGGTGACGCCGACATTCGGCCGAGACAGCACGTAGGCGTTACCGAGGACGCCCGCTTCCGGGACAGAGAAGACCAAGACGATGGTCTAACCCCAGGTATGAGCTGATGGCTCACATGGGTGATAGTCCACATCTGCAGCGGTGATCACAGAGGTTCCTCGGCTTATCGGCTCGGAATGACGTCCGGATGAACCGTAGGCAGCGCAGTGTGATCCACGCTACGGGATTCAGGTTGAAATACCCCAGATGGAACCACGATTTCTCCCTGCGGGTGAGTAGCACCGACTGTGACCACGCTCGCGCGAAGATAAGACAACGCCGCCCGAAGGTTCACGCCTCCAAGTATCCCGATGCTCGAGGTTCTGCATCTACGATGTCGGGCGAGCCGTGAGCGCGCGTAGAGATACGAAACGGCGGAGGTCCTCGCGGAAGTTGGGGTCGAGTTGGTTGTCCTTCGGTCGTGCGAGGATGCTGTCCAGTCTCGCGATGTAGCAGGCTGGAGTCATGCCGAACTCGACCAAGAGGTCTCCGGTTGTGCCACCACCGTAGGGAAGCCAGCGGCGTGCGAACTCAATAATTCGCACGTCTTCGATGACAGGGTCGTCGATCATGGTACTACCTCCAACCGTCATACCTGGACAAGCATGGAGCGATGTGTCTTCCCGGCCGAGTTGTTCCGGGACTGCCCGCACCGGTCAGGTTGCCGCCAGACTTGGATTGTTATCTGAAATTTCTGCCGCGTGCACAAGACCCTTCGATCTCGCTCCAGTGCATCAGCGCGCGGAGCGAACTGCAACTCCTTGGAGGAAGGATCCCCCGTTTGGGGGGTGTTTTTCCCCCTGTGGGGGAGTCCGGTCGGGTGATCTGAGCCATAAGTTGAGAGGACGTCTTCGTACGGCTTTGGGGCTATCGCCTTAGATCCCGGCCGTGTATCCCTGGAAGTTTGGAGTGCCGATGTCAGCCGTTAGCTCGGTGGAACAGCCCGGGGCCGCGGTTGGCGGTGTGGGAGGAAACCACACGCATTGTGTGGGCTCCGAATCGCATCTCGTGCCACGTTCGAGCTTCCTTCCTGGCAACAGCATTCAGTCAAAACTCCTGACACACGCGTTACGTGTGACGGTCAAACCTGTGCTCGGTGTGTGGGCGCGTATTCCGAGCGCACGTTGGGCCGCGCAGGTCGTTGACCAGGCCGCGCGCGTGTTACCCCCGCTCGATGGCGTCGGGCATCGTCGTGTGCGCTTGACAGATTGCGATGCGGATTGGATCCAGGCACACAACGCCGACCTGCACAGCGTGGTCCTCTACCTTCACGGCGGGGGGTTCCTGACCGGTGGCCTCAATACGCACCGGCGACTTGCCTCTCGGATTTCGCAGTCGGCGGAGGCAAGTGTGCTCAGTGTTAACTATCGACTTATGCCTGCACATACGATCGGGGACGCGGTCGCCGACGGGATCGCTGGCTATCGCTGGTTGCTTGCACGAGGGTTTGTCCCGGCGCAGATCGTCATTGCTGGTGATTCTGCTGGTGGTTATCTCGCGTTCATGGTGGCGCTCGCCCTTGCTGACCTCGATCTGCCGCGGCCGGCCGGCCTGGTCGCGTTGTCGCCGCTCACCGACCTGGACCCAACAGACAAGTTGCAGCACCCCGCGTCTGCGCGATGTCCGATCCTTCCCAGTTCGGCGTTGGTGGCGATGACCGCCCTGACCGCGCGGGTGGAACTCCGTGCTCGTGGCGTGTCGGAACTTCCTCCGTCTCCCGTCGATGCAGACCTACGCGGGCTACCGCCGGTACTACTTCAGGTTGGGTCCACAGACATGCTGTACCCGGATGCGTCGCTGATGTTCGACCGCCTCACCGACGCCGGGATCCCGGCCTCGCTCGAGATCTGGGATGGTCAGTTCCACGTCTTCCACGTGGCCGCAGATTTCCTGCCCGAGGCACGCAGGGCAATCGAGCATGTCGCGGAGTTCATTCGCGCGGTGACCACCGTTCGAAACGACGATTCGGCACCTGACCCCCTCGACTTTGTCCGCGAGATTGCCTAACGCATATCGCAAGCCGGCCGACCGAGCTGGTATGTACCTCCATGTCAAACTAAGAGGGGCCTGAGGAAAAAGCCTACGTGACCGGGTATTTCAGCAGGCGCCGCCACAGGAGCTACCAGTGCGGAGAACGGTCCGAATCTCACGACGGATTGGAATCGATTCCATGGCATGGTTGTTGCTTCTCGTAGCGATTGTTCTCGAAGTCGCGGCTACGAATATGCTTCCGCTCACTCGCGAGTTCACCCGGGCTCGAGTATCTGCTGCGGTGTTGGCGCTATATGGAGGCGCCTTCTTTCTATTGGCGAAGGCGGTCAGACACATTGACATCGGCGTGGTGTACGCGCTGTGGTCAGCGCTGGGGACGGCGGCGGTGGTCGCACTCGGTGCTCTCTTCCACGGGGATCGTATCTCGCGGGTCAAGATAGCCGGTCTGGCGCTGACCGTCATTGGTATCGCCGCGATGAACTTGGGAGGTTAGGCGCCATGGGCTGGTTTTACCTCATGGGTGCGGTTGTCGTGGAAATCTCTGCCACAACCGGTCTTCACTCGACTGAAGGGTTCACGCAGCTGCTTCCGACGGTCGGGGTCCTCGCCGGGTACCTCCTTTCGTTCTTCTTCTTGTCGAAGGCGCTCAGATCGCTCTCGCTTGGTGTCTCGTACGCGTTGTGGTCGGCAATTGGCACCGCCTCTGTTGCGGTGGTGGGAGTACTGCTGTTCGGCGATGCTGTGTCGGTCGCACGAGTGGCTGGATTGATATGCATCATGGCCGGTGTGGTCATTTTGAACATGGAGGCGGACCGTCATTCCAGGACTACCGTGTCCGTGGACGCCCCACAATCGGTGGAGTGCGACTGAATTCAATCTCGCAGGGCGTGGCCTTGTGTGGGCGCGAGCGTTCCCCGCGTGGAGGGATGCCGATCGTGGGCGGTTTTCTCGTCGATGGTTCCGGTTGGACTATTACGTGTGTGCTGTCAGGTCGAGGCCAGTAGGTTGGCGATGCGCGCGTCCTCGTCCAACAGTATCTGGGTTAGTCCGAGCTCCGTGCATTTCGCTGCGACCGGAGCCAGCACGGTGCGCGCTTCCACGAACCGCTCGGCGACGGACAAGCACATCGCCAACAGCAGTTCCGCGCGGATGAGCGCCCGGGGTCTGGCCTGTTTTTCGATGCTGAGTACGAGTTCCTTCGCCCGCGAACAGGCGTGCTCAACGGTGTCGGAGGAACCGTCGCGGAGCAGAAGTCTGATCGAAGAGTCTTCGTCGAGTTCGGATGTGATGGTGGCGATCCCGTCTGCTTGCGGACGGTACGCGTTCAAGCCGATCAGTCGGGTGCGGACCTCCTCGTCGACGGGTGCACCTGAGCGGATCCGTTCGTTGACCATCCGGGCGGCCAGACGTGGTAGCCGCAGCGATTCGGCAATCCTGGCGCCCTCCTCGAGTCGACGTTCGGCCTCCTCATGATGTCGGAGTGAGGCTTTGACCCGTGATCCGGTGCCGTAGGTGGCGAGCATGAATTCCACGAGGCCGCCTCCCTCGGAACCGAGTTTGTAGCTTTCGTCCAAGAGCCGTTCGGCTTCGGCAATCTGTCCCTTCTCGTAGAGAAGCGCTCCGAGCAGGGCTCCGGCGAGTCGTGCCGCATGGGCATGGACCCCAGATTTCCCGGTCATCGCCACTGCGGATCGGAAGTAGTTCTCGGCCGCGGGAATATCGAGTTGTTCGTATGCCGCTGCGCCAGCCAGACAGTATCCGTACATGACACTGAAGGGCCCGCTCGTTTGCGCGTGATACGCGGCTGCCCAGTCCTGCCAACGACGTGCTGCGTCGAAGTCGAATGTGTAGAGGGCGACGAAGGAAGCGATGCTGCCGGCGCCCGACGCGAGGAAGGGCCGCACCGCATCGGGGTGGTGCAAGCAATCGGCGATGAGTTCCTGTACCCCTGCGATCTCGTCGGCGAAGAGTTTTCCGGATGCTTGGACGACGGCGGCTTCGACGCGAAGGGCGTGAGCCGCAGCCTCGTCTGCCTCGGTCTTCGTGAGTGCGGCATCGAAGAGATCGAGTGCAGCTCTCATCTGTCGTGGACGCTGCATCAGTATGTTCGCCCACGCGATGTTCAATTGGAGTCGGGCACTTGTAACAGCAAGGTTCGGAGGAAGTTTCGCGACCAGGCCGAGGAGGGTTGTCATCCGCGAGTCCTCGATGAGTGTCATTCCGCCGTCTTCGACCAGTCGAAGGGCATGGTCGGTGTCGCCGGCGGCAAGAGCGTTGTCGACGGCCTCGCTGAGCATGTGGTGGTCGGCAAACCAATGGGCCGCGATCCGGTGGAGTTCTTCACGGCGGCCAGGATGGAGGCGTTCGAGGCGGCGATGGAGGAGATCGGCGAACAGGTGGTGGTAGCGGAACCAGTCCCTGTCGTCATCGACGCTTTGAAGAAACAGATCTCGCCGTTCGACTTCTTCGAGCATTTCTTGGCCGGATGGAACGTGTGTCAGCATGCCGGCGAGGTCACCGCAAGTCTTCTCCGTGATGGCTGTTGCGAGGAGGAACTCGAGGATCGGCGGCTCGAGTGTGCTCAGGACGTTCTCCACCAGGTATTCGTGGATGGCATGGTGGCCTCCGGAAAGATGCGCGATGAAGTCCAAGCTATCGCTGCGGCCGCGTAGCGACAGGGACGCCAGTTGCAGCGCCGCGACCCACCCGTCGGTCGATCTTCGAAGGCTGCTCACTTCTTCGTCGTCCAGTGCGAGTCCGTTGACGTCGACGAGGAATTCCCGGGATTCCGCGCCGTCGAAACGTATTGCCGTCGGCCCGATCTCGATGAGTTCGTCGCGTACCCGCATGAGGCTCAGCGGAAGACCTGTTTGGGATCTTGTGGCGACGATGACCTGGACGTGATGACATCCGTTCTCGAGTAGGAAGTTCATTGCCGCCACAGTGTCGGGTGAGGTAACCCGGTGCCAGTCGTCGATCACAATGGCGATCGCGCGGTCACTGTGGTGGATGTCGTTGATCAACGAGGGCAGCACGTATCGCGCGGCATCTTCGTAGTGGTCTTCGAGGATGCGCTCCAGTTCGGGCGCGATCGTGGGCAGCGCGGTGTGGATCGCCTGCACCAGGTGGGACAGAAACCAGGTGACGTTGTTGTCATCGCGGTCGATGGTGAGCCAGGCGACGGGCATTCCGTCGGCGACGAGAGCGTGGCGCCATTGGGAGGCCAGGGTGCTCTTACCGAAACCTGCGGGGGCGTGGATCACTGTCAAGCGTCGTCCAGCACCGGCGCGGAGGGTCTCGAGGAGTCGTCGGCGCTCGACCAGTGGCCGAGCCGAGGTGGGGGGACGGAACTTGGTGGCGGCGGTGGGCGGGGTGTTGGGCACTGCTGCCGACGTCTTCGACGCGGGAGCGCCGCCCGTTCCGGGCGGCGGCGATGTGGCCCGGAATGGATCGGCGGGCATGGCCATCGCATCCATTTGCAGCCCGTGCAGGAGTTGGACCGTTCGAAGCTCGTTTCCGAATGCGTCGGCCGAGGCTGGTCGATCGGCGGGATCGCCCGCCATGGCGTGTTCGATGGCGGTGCACACGTCGTCGGGAATACCGTCCTCACGCAGGTCCGGGATCGGTTGATTGGTGACCCGCACGAACTGTGCGACCACCCCTTCCTGGGTGCGGCGCTCGAAGGCGGCGTGGCCAGTCATCAGGCAGAACAGCGTCGCACCGAGACCGTATACATCGGACGCGGGACTAGGAGCTTGGCCCTTGAGCACCTCAGGGGCGGTGAAGGCGGGAGTGCCGACGATGCTGCCCGCGGATGTTTCGAAATCGCCACCGATCCGGGCGATGCCGAAGTCGGTCAGCTGCGGCTCGCCGTATCCCGTGATCAGGATGTTGGCGGGTTTGATGTCACGGTGGAGGATGCCCTCGCGGTGAGCGGCCGCCAGAGCCCCGGCCAGCTTCACGCCGATCCCGAGCACTGTGGGCAACGGGAAGGGGCCTTTTTGCCGAAGAAGGGTTTGGAGAGAACCGTGTTCGTGGTAGGGCATCACGAGAAAGAGGGAGCCGTTCGCGGTGACGCCGACGTGGAGAATTTGGACGATGTGAGGATGGCTGGAGAGTTTGCCCATGGCGCGTTGTTCTCGTACGAAGCGGGTGCGGTCGTCGGGTCCGACATCGGAGGTCAGCACTTTGACGGCGACAGTCCGACCGAGGGAACGCTCGATGCAGCGATAGACCACCCCGAATCCTCCGCGCCCGACCTCCTCCGCATTCTCGAGCCCGGCCGTGTCCAATTCTGTGGCGATATCGCGGCTCACATCGCGCTGAGTATTCGGCAGGTCGACTTCATCGAACTCGTCCATCGGTGGCTCAATCCTCTATGTACTTCTACCTTATTGCGGCAGGTCAGAGGATGTTCCACGACTGTGGCCTCGGCATTCGGGGCGAAGTCCGCCCGCGAGCGGTTCATGCGCACCTCCAACCAGTGTGATCCAACTCCCATTTTAATCCAGTGCGATTCGGTGCTGTTCCCAAATTCGAGTGGACAGCAGGGGTGGCGGCAGATCCCATCTGGTCAGCCCCTACCGACGCCGCATTCACTCGAAGGTCGGGCGTAGGACTGCCTCGGCGAGACGCTCGGCTGATCCTCCATCGCCGCCGGTGCCACTCGATGAGCGAGTTGATCATGCCGAACACAAGGCGGCCGGTGAGCGCGGGATCGATGCCTGGCCGGAGGTCTCCCTCCTCCGCGGTACGACGACGAGGTCACCCACGCACAAAGAGAACGAATTCCCGTCGACGGGCGATGGCACGGCGTTCCACGGGAGTGTTCCCACGAACGCGCAGCAGGAGGGTGACGTAGGGCAGTTCTGCGACCAGGATCTCGGCGGTGCGCCGGACGAGGTACTTGAGGCGGTTGATGTGGCGGCCGCTGCTGACCTGCCGTTCGGTGGGGAGGGCGAAGTGTGCGGGGAGTGCCCGCTCCAACGGTCGCTCTAGCAGTTCGGTCGTGCCTGAAACATGGTGGTAGATAGACGACGTTGCGATTCCCGCTCGCTGGGCCAAGGCCTCCCTGCTGGTGCCCTCCTCGTAACCCTAGGCGATGTTCGCTGGCTCCGCGGTTCGGCCGGGGCGCACTCAGGATGGTGGTCGAGCCCGTGTCGACGGATCCCCGGGTGCCGTCTCACACCACTCGCCGCGCTTTCATTCCGTCGAACACGGGAGAGACACGGACCACGTCGCCTGTGGTGGGCGCGTGCACCATTTTGCCGGCGCCGATGTAGATCGCGACGTGCCCAGGACCGGCTGGACCCCAGTTGCCGAACAACAGATCACCGGGTCTTGCGTCGGCGAGGGGAATCTCGGTACCGACCTTCCACTGAGTTTCCGACGTCCGAGGTAGGGATACATTCTCTGTCGTTGCGGCGTGGACGGCGTAGGAGGTGAGTCCGGAACAGTCGAAACCGCCGCCGGAGGGCCCGTTCACGTTGCCGCCGCCCCACACGTAAGGAAGGCCGAGATAACGTAGGGCAGCCTCGACGATCCTGCTGCCGACGCCTCCCCTGTCGCCCGACCCAGAATCGAGGATCGCCGCGTACCGGGATTCGGCCGCGCGGATCTTCGCCACGTAGGGCTTTGTCTGATTCTCGTAGTCGGGGAGTCCCGAGGGCATTCCGCCCGATCGGCGGACCGCTCCCACCCCGGCGTTGTATCCGGCGAGCGTCAGGTCCAGCACGTCACCTGAGACGATGCCGGCCTGCTTCCACGAATCGATCTCCTCGTACATGTCACAGAGCAGATGTCCGGACGCCATGACCGAGTCGCCGACAGCAAGGACGTCCGCCTTTCCGTCGCCGTCGGCGTCGCGCCCGTATTTTGCCCAGGTGCCGGGCATGAACTGGCCGGGACCACGGGCACCGTCCTGAGACACGGGCGCCGAGGCGCCGTATAGGAAGTTGTTCTCCGCCGAGTACAAGGCCGCCAGGACAGGAGCCTTGATGCCGTCGCAGATACTTCCTGCCTTCTGGAACCAGGGGACGAATACTGCGATCGCGCCCAGCTGTGAGGCTGCCGGGGTGGAGGCGTCGGAGACGGTGGGGAGGTGGGAGATCTCCGAGACGGCACGCGGCGTCGAGTCGAATCGGTCAGCGGTGTCACCGTATTCGGGGATTGCCCCGCCGTATTCGTATTCGTATTCGGGCTCGGTGGCAGGAATCTCGCCAGTGGTGTCGCCGGTGGTGTCGGGTGGGGGAGAGGCGCTCTCAGGTGGTGGCGCGTACGTTTCTATCGCGTCCTGGACTGCATCCGCGGTATCGGTGAGTGCTTGCTGTGCTGCGCCTTGCGCCTCGGGCGGTAGCTGCTCGACGGCGTCGTTGACCTGTTGCCCGACCGCGGGTGCGGCATCGGTGATCTGTTGTACCTGTTGGGTGCCATAGTCTTTCAAGGCCGGTGGGGCCTCCGATCCGTGTATCGCGCCGCCGAGTGCTGTGGCGACTGCGACGATGATCGCCGAAGGATCGACCGACATCTACTTCCTCCCGTACTGTGACCCAACCGTGTGAAATCCTTTAGTGTGATTCAAGTCTCGCCGACCGGGCGACCATGTTCCTCACACCATTTGGGGATAAGGGTCCACCTTTAGGGAGATTCCCAAGATGTCGTACCGGTACTTTCGCCTGCAGCCGAGCCGTGCGCTCGTCGAATCGACCTCGCGCACCCAACGGTCGGCGATGGCGTCGCCGACCTCACCTGCGCGATCACGGCGGACGAGCACCACCGTGGCGGATCAGGGAGTGGTATGCCGATTGTGCACTCCGGAGACCACGGCGCTCCGGGTCGCCGCGTCGAGGCCATAGGGGGTGTATAGGGTGAATCGGTCGATGATGTCGCTGAAGCGGCGTGATATTTCGGCCGCGGCCGCCTCGGGCTCGCCGACGACCGCGAAGGTGCGCAGGACGGTGTCGTCGATCAGTCGTGTCATCGACTCCCAGTCGTCGAGCTTGGACAGCCGGTGTAGCTCGGTCTGCAGGTCGCCCCAACCGTGGAGGTCGAGGACCGCCCGGTACGCCGGTGTGGACCCGTAGAAGGCGATCTGTTTACGCACGGCGGTTGCCGCTTCCTCGAATTGCTGTTCATCTGATCCGGTGACGACGAGTCCGGGATAGGACAGAGTGAAATTCTCGAAGGTCTTTCCGGCCTTGGCGAGAGCGGATTTGATTTGCGGGACGGTCACTTCCCGGAGATATCGTTCGGTAGTGAAGCCGTGGACGAGCATCCCGTCCGCGACCTCGGCGGCGACGGACGTCATCTGCGGGCCTACGGCGGCGATCATTACGTGGGGAGGGCCGAATTCGTTCCGCGGAGGTCGGAACATGGGTGTCATCAGGGTGTGGCTGTAGTAATCCCCGCGGAAGTCGAGGGCTGTCTGGTTTTGCCAGCTCTCCCAAATGGCGTGGAGTGCATTGACGAATTCCCGCATCCTCGGCGCCGGCGCGGACCACGGCATGCTGAACCGGCGCTCGATGTGCGGCTTGATCTGTGATCCCAGTCCGAGCGTGAATCTGCCGGAGCTGAAGGACTGCATGTCGTTGGCGACCGTGGCGAGCGTCATGGGATTGCGTGCAAATGCCACTGCGATGGCGGTGCCCACGTGGAGTCGGGGTGCGTTCTCCGCGGCGAGCAGAAGCGGTAAGAAGGGGTCGCGACTGACTTCCGTCGACCACACCCCGTCGAAGCCGGCCCGTTCCGCGAGTCCGATCTGCTCGTGTATCTCGTGGAGGCTTGCCCCTGCCGTCCCGTCGATGGATCCGCCTATGTTGCCGTCGATCAGCATCCGAACTCCCACTATTCCAACATCCAGTCAGGGTTGACCGGATGTTGGTTCGACGATACCGTGAGCGAACGGTCGGCGACAGTGGTTCGACCGCAGGTTTTTCACTTCGTCCCCTGGGTTCTGCGCATCTCGAATACCGCGTCCCGAGGGATTCGTTCACGATCCGAGGAGAGTTGCCTTGTCTGAAGAGGCATTTGTATACGAGGCCATTCGCACGCCTCGCGGTAAGGGCAAGAACGGAAGTCTGCATTCGGTCAAACCGATCGACCTCGTGGTGGGCCTGATCGACGAGCTGTGCGCACGGTTTCCGGACCTGGACCCGGGCTACGTCGACGACATCGTGCTGGGTGTCGTCTCTCCGGTGGGCGAACAGGGTGGTGATATCGCCCGGGCCGCGGCACTGGTGGCGGGCCTGCCCCTGACCGTGGCCGGCCTGCAGATCAACCGGTTCTGCGCATCGGGCCTCGAGGCGACGAATCTGGCCGCCCAGAAGGTGCGGTCGGGCTTCGAGAACCTGGTGATCGCCGGTGGCGTCGAGTCCATGTCGCGGGTGCCGCTGGGCAGTGACGGAGGGGCCCTCTTCAACGACCCGACCACCGCATACGATCTTCACTTCGCCCCGCAGGGAATCGGTGCGGACCTGATCGCCACGATCGAGGGTTTCAGCCGCGAAGACGTCGATGCCTACGCAGCGCGGTCGCAGGCTCGCGCCGAGGCCGCCTGGTCCGGTGGATACTTCGCCAAGTCGGTTGTTCCGGTCAAGGATTTCAACGGTGTCCCGCTGCTCGATCACGACGAACACCGCCGCCCAGGCACCACCGTGGAATCGCTGGCCTCACTGAAGCCCTCCTTTGCGACACTCGGTCAACAGGGTGGATTCGATGCTGTTGCGCTGCAGAAGTATACGTCGGTGGAGCGGATCAACCACGTCCATCACGGCGGTAACAGTTCCGGCATCGTGGACGGCGCGGCGCTGGTCTTGATCGGCAACGAGAAGGCCGGCAAACAGTTCGGCCTCACACCCCGAGCCCGGGTTATCGCCACCGCTGTCACCGGGGCCGACCCCACGATCATGCTCACCGCCCCCACCCCGGTGGCTCTGAAGGCCCTCGATGTCGCCGGACTCACCGTCGATGACATCGATTTGTTCGAACTGAACGAGGCGTTTGCCTCGGTGGTCCTGAAATTCCAGAAGGATCTGGCCATTCCGGACGAGAAACTCAACGTCAACGGCGGCGCGATCGCCATGGGCCACCCCTTGGGAGCGACCGGCGCGATGCTCGTCGGAACGGTGGTCGACGAGTTGGAGCGGCGCGGCGACCGGCGCGCATTGATCAACCTGTGTGTCGGTGGCGGCATGGGTATCGCGGCCATCATCGAGCGAGTCTGAAAGGCAACGGCAACAACATGAGTGCAACATCAACCATCACGTGGTCGCAGGATTCGGACGGAATCGTGCTGCTGACCCTCGACGATCCGGCCCAGTCCGCAAACACCATGAATTCGCACTACGTCGAGTCCATGGGCAACGTACTCGACCGGCTCGAGGCCGAGCGTGAATCTGTCACCGGTGTCGTGATCACGTCGGCGAAGAGGACCTTCTTCGCGGGCGGTGACCTCAACGACCTGGTCCGTGCCACCGCGCAGGACGCGGTCAAGTTCACGGACTTCGCGAATGGGATCAAGGCCCAGTTCCGACGTCTCGAGACCCTGGGCCGTCCGGTGGTGGCGGCGGTCAACGGCGCAGCACTCGGCGGTGGCCTCGAGATCACCCTGGCCACCCACCACCGCATCGCGGTCGATTCGAGATCGGTGATCTTCGGACTGCCCGAAGTCACGCTCGGTCTGCTACCCGGTGTCGGCGGAATCACCCGGACAGTTCGGATGTTGGGGCTCGAGAAGGCACTGACGAGCCTGCTGCTGACCGGGAAGACCTTCGGCCCCGCGGCCGCGAAGACGCTCGGCCTCGTCGACGACCTGGTGGCCAGCGCCGACGCACTCGTTCCCGCCGCCAAGAAGTGGATCAAGGACAACCCCGAGGGCGGTGTACAGCCGTGGGACCGGAAGGGGTTCCGGATCCCCGGCGGTACCGCGCTCAATCCGGCGGTGACGGCGAACCTGCGCCGGACCGTGGCGGGGGCGCCCCTCGAGGCGCCGCGGGCCATCCTCGCTGCCGCCGCCGAGGGTGCGTTGGTCGACCTCGACACGGCGGCGCAGATCGAGACACGCTACTTTGTCGGTCTCGTCACCGGTCAGGTGTCGACGAACATGATCAAGGCGCAGTTTTTCGATCTGCAGAGCATCAAAGCCGGCGGAAGCCGGCCGGAGGGGCATCCCAGGTTCGCGGCGCAGAGGGTCGGCGTGATCGGCGCCGGGATGATGGGTGCCGCGGTGGCCTATGTCTCGGCCAAGGCGGGAATCGACGTCGTGCTACAGGACGTATCGATCGAGTCGGCGCGAAAAGGGAAGGCCTACGCCGAAAAACTGGAGGCCAAGGCCCTCGCGCGTGGAACAACGACCGAGGAGAAGTCCACCGCGCTGCTCGCCCGCATCACCCCGACCGACAATCCGGCCGACTTCGCGAATGTCGATTTTGTCGTCGAGGCGGTCTTCGAGAGCGTGGAGGTCAAACAGGCGGTCTTCAAGTCGATCCAGGACGTCGTCGCCCCCGACGCCGTGCTGGGCTCGAATACGTCGACGCTGCCGATCACCACGCTGGCCGAAGGCGTCGACCGTAAGGAAGACTTCATTGGTGTGCACTTCTTCTCCCCGGTCGAACGTATGCCGTTGGTCGAGATCATCGTTGGCGCACACACCTCGCCGGCAACGTTGGCGAAGGCTTTCGACTTCGCACAGCAGATCAAGAAGACCCCGATCGTGGTCAACGACAGCCGCGGCTTCTTCACCAGCCGCGTGATTACGAAATTCCTCGACGAGGCCGCCGCCGCGGTCGGCGAGGGAATCGAACCGGTGATCATCGAGCAAGCGGGGGCACAGGCCGGCTATCCCGCACCCCCGCTGCAGCTGCTCGACGAGCTGACGTTGACCCTGCCGCGGAAGATTCGTCAGGAAGCCCGGGCGGCGGCCGAGGCGGACGGCGCCGTCTGGGTCGAGCACGGATCGGAGGCCGTCCTCGACCGGCTGGTCGAGGAACTCGATCGTCGCGGTCGGTCGACCGGTGGCGGCTTCTACGAGTACGACGAGTCGGGCAGCCGCGTCGGCCTGTGGCCGGGGCTGCGCGAGGCATTCCAGTCGGGGAGCACCGAGATCCCGTTCGACGATCTCAAGGAACGGATGCTGTTCGCGGAGTCCCTCGAGACGGTGCGCTGCCTCGACGAAGGGGTCCTGACTTCGGTCGCCGACGCCAACGTCGGATCCCTGCTCGGTATCGGGTTCCCTGCGTGGACCGGAGGCGTCCTCCAGTACATCAACGGCTACCCGGGTGGGATCGCGGCGTTCGTCGAGCGGGCCCGCGTACTTGCCGCCCGGTACGGCACTCGCTTCGAGCCGCCCGCCTCACTGGTGGCCAAGGCCGAGCGTGGAGAGACCTACGAGTAGCGGCGTCATTTACGATCGGGGTTGGCACCACTGTGGGCAGTGGTGCCAACCCCGTTGAGGGCTTTTCTCCGAACGGATGGAGCTGATGTCGGTGTCGATCAGTGACGCCTCGGTCAAGCGCACCCAGCAAGAACGGCGGGCGATCACACGTAGGCAGATCCTCGACGCCGCCGTTGCGGTGTTGTTCCGGGACGGCTACTCCGCCGCCACCACGTTGCGGATTCAACACGAGGCGGGGGTATCCCGTGGCCGTCTCTTACAACAATTTCCCTCCCGCGAAGCGCTGCTCGTTGCCGCAGTCCAGCATCTCGCGACCGCGCGGATGGAGGACATGCGGCATCGCGAAGATTGGCCACACGACCCCACAGAGCGTATCGACTGGGCGATCGAGATCATGTGGCCCACCTTCCACCAGCCGTATTTCTGGGCCGCGACCGAACTGTGGCTCGCCTCCCGCGCCAACGACAAGTTACGTGAAGCGCTGCTACCGGAGGAGCGCCGGCTGGGCCAACTCGTGAGAGCAACGACCGACGCGTTCTTCGGCAGCGAGTTGTGCGCACGCCCGCGCTACGAATTGGTACGCGAACAACTCAACACCTCGATGCGGGGCGCCGCACTGACCTATGCGCTCGATCCGCGCGATCCCGCCACCGACCCGCACCTGCGCGAGTGGAAACTGATGGCGCGAGAACTGCTTACGTGACGGGCTGTACGGAGGAGTTATCCCGCACCACCGATCCGGCGCGGGATTCCTCGTATTCCCGGGCGGTCTTCTCGATGAGCGCGGCGACCGAGAGGACCGCGTCCACGCCGGACACGCTGTGCCCACCACTCCACGCCGTGCGGTTGCTGAGCAATCGGTCCTGGCGGAAGCCCTCGGATGCGGGATGCGCGGCAGCGTCTCCGGCCTGGCGATCGACCCAGCACTTGAGCAGGCTCGCCGGAATGCCCCCAACCTGGGTCGAGAGCACGACGTCGTCGAGGCTCGCCTCGACCAGCGCCCGCCGATAGGCGCGGTCGGCCTGACTTTCTTCGGTGGCGATGAACTTCGTTCCCATGTACCCGAGGTCGGCGCCGAGAACCTGGGCGGCGTGCAACGCCACGCCGTCACTGATACCGCCGGCCAGCACGATAGTGCCATTGAATCGCTCGCGGACGGCGCGGACGAAGGAGAACGGGTTTGCCCAGCCCGTCTGGCCTCCGGCGCCCGCGGTCAGGAGCACCAACCCGTCCACGCCCAGTGCGATGGCCCGCTCCGCATGCTGCAACGACGCGACGTCGGCGTAGACCTGGCATCCGATCCCGCGCAGTGGGGCAATAACGGGCTCGGGGGACCCGACACTGGTGATGACGAGTTCTACGCCGTGATCTACCAGGCACGCGAGGTCTTCGCGCAGTCGCCGGTTCGATCGGTGCACCACGAGGTTCGGTGCAAAGGGGGCAGGCCTCGGGACCTCGCTCAGGGCCGTCTCGATGCGGGTGAGCCAGTGGTCGAGTTCGCCGGTGGTTGCCGCATTGTGGGTGGGCAAGGACCCCACGACGCCTTCGCGGCACGCCGCGATGACCAGGTCGGGGCCGGATACCTCCGTCATCGGGGCGGCGATCAACGGAACGGTCAATCGATTCGCCAACGCTTCGGAAATGGACACAGCAGTCTCCTTGCGAGAACCACGAGAGGCAGGGGTATTTGCGCCTAAGTAAATGCCAAAAAAGTGGTGTTGGCGCATGCTAGGTTGAAAATCAAGCTACAACCCCAGTAAGTAAATCTCAAGCCACATCGAATGCGTCGAAGGGGGTGAGGAGCATCGACGAACTAGTGCGCCCGAGGCGAGCTCGGCTCACGAGCACTCCGCGTCCACGGAACCGCAGGGCCCAGATCCTGACCGCCGCGAGCATCCTGTTCTCCGAACGCGGCTACCACAATGTGGGTACCGAGGACATCGCCTCGTCCGTCGGGATCACCGCCGGGGCCCTGTACCGGCATTTTCGGAGTAAGCAGGAATTGCTCGCCTGCACGGTGGCCGAGAGCTTCGACCAGGCGGGTGAGCTGCTGATCTCGCACGGAATCGATGACCTCCCGGTGCTGCTGCACGGTCTGGCGGAAACAGCCGCCACTCGACGTAACCTCGGAGTTCTGTGGAATCGCGAGATTCGACACCTGCCGCCGGAGCAACAGGCGGCCCTGCGCGCGCGATTGCATGATGTGGTGTCGCGTCTCTCCGCAGTGCTCGGCCATTCCGTGCCGGGGGTGAGCGCCGCTGACGCGGAACTGCTGGCGTGGTGCACTCTTGCGGTGCTGACCAGCCCGGGCTATCACCGCACCGAGATCCTGCCGGGCCGTTTGATCCACCTGCTCGCCACTATGGCCGTGGATGTAAGCGCGGCGCCGTTGGACAGTGCAGCTGAACCGGCTGCCGATCTTCCCGGACGGGGCGGCATGGTGCCGGCATCGCGCCGCGAGGCACTCCTGGGCGCGGCCACCAGACTGTTCGGCGCGAAGGGATACCAAGCAGTCACGATGGACGAGATCGCAGCCGCTGTGCAGGTCCACAGCGCCAGCGTGTACCGACACTTCGATACGAAGGCCGATCTCCTGGCCGCCGTGATCGACCGGGGCGCGGAACCGCTCCAGTTGGGGCTGTCGCAGGCACTGTTCTCCGCGGACACCTCCCAGGAGGCTCTGGACGCCGCGGTCGATGCGTACATCGCGTTCGCGATGATCCACCACGACCTGCTGGCCGTGCTGACCTGCGAGGTACTCAGCCTTCCACCCGCCCGACGACACGCCGTGCGCTGCGCGCAGCACGACTACGTCGGGCAGTGGTTCCAACTCCTGAAAGCAACCCGGCCCGAACTCGACGACACCGAGGTGCGATTCCGGGTTCACGCTGCTCTGACAATCGTCAACGATGTATCCAGGACGGTACGGTTGCGCTGCAAGCCCAACGTGCAGGAACGTGTCCGCCTGGCCGCCCGCCGCGTATTGTATGGCTGACACTCCCCGGCTCCATAGTTAAGGGCAATTCACTATCGGCCGCGACTGCAACCCTGCGTGATTCCAGCGCATACCCGCTGACGAGGGGGTATTCAAAGTCGCCGCGTTGACAATAGTGATGCGGGTCACCACAATGGCAGACATAAGTAAATCGTCAGCCACGACGTGGTGAATTGAAGGCAGGTGTAGTGCCGCAGCATCCCGAGGATGGACGTCGCCGACATAGCGGCCATGGATGCCCCGCACCCCGAGATGGAGGAACAGTGAATACTTCCGCCGCCCCGCCGTCCGTCGCCCACCGGCTGAGCGAGATGGCGGCCGCGATGCGAGAAATGGCGGGGATGGAGGCCGCCGAGACCCGAAACGCGGATGACACGATCGATGAGACCACTGCTTTGTCCGCCATTCTCGAGGAGCTACACCACGCGCAGGGCGTCCTCTACGAGCAGGCCTGCCTGACTCCCCAGCAAGGTCTCGAGCGAGTGCTCGGTTCGCTGGCCCGCCTGCGCTCGACGGCGGCCGGGCCCGGCCAGTTCTTCAGTAGCTCGGCCGAAGAACTCTGTACCGCAGGAAGATTCGACCGGGTTCTGGTCTCTCGCATCCAGGGTTCGATGTGGATTCCGCACACCCTGCACCTGGTCTCCGAGGCCATCTCCGCCGCGCTGCGCAACTATCTGAGCGATCTGGAGATCCCCTTGAGCGCGTCACCGCTCGAGGCCGATGTCGTACGGCGCCGGATCCCAATGCTGGTAAGCGATGCCGGGGCAGAAACCCGGACGTATCGTCCGCTCATCAGGTTGTCGAGGACCACAAGCTATGTCGTTGCGCCGGTGGTGGTCGACGGTACGGTCGTCGCCCTACTTCATGCCGACACCAATATCTCCGGGCGGGTGCTGACGTCCGCGGACCGTGACATCGTTCGGTTCTTCGCCGACGGGCTGGGACCGATCTACGAACGGATGGTGCTCACCGAGCGACTGCGTGAGCAGCGTGACCGGCTCGGTATGGTCTTCAGCGCCACGGAAGCGATGATCGACGACGTGCACGGTGGCCCGCTGACCCTCGACGCCCCCATCGGGATGTTGCCTCCGGCGGTGGTCGATCCTTCCCGGCCGCAGAGCGGATCGTCGGAGGTGGCGGTCGTAGGGCGGCCCGAACGGCACTTGACCGCACGCGAGGTCGATGTGGTGGAACTGCTGTCGAAAGGCGCGTCGAACGCGGAAATCGCTGCCCAGCTGACCGTGTCCGAGAGCACGGTGAAATCCCACGTGAAACACATCTTCCGCAAGTTGGGTGCCACCAACAGGGCCAGCGCCATCGCGCGATACGGAAAGATGAAACGTTCGATGGGACGGACGCTATGACACAGGCATTGATCGCAACGACGCAGCACCAGACGGCACGGGGATCCTTGCAGGGATGGCGACGCAAAGACATCGAGCTGATCACTCGGCTGGAGGCCATCCGGGACGAGATCTTCGCTGATGTCGGTTCGACCACTCTTCCCGGGATCCGGCACGAGCGTCCCGCCCATTCCGCAGAGGCGATCTCGGTCCTGACGCATCACTGCGTCGACGAGCTGCGACGGGCGGCGGGAGCCGACACTGCCAAGGTGGAGCGGCTGACCAAGACTGTGCTCGACTTGCAGCAGGTGGCGATGGATCTGTACCTGAACGAAATGGGCCGCAGGACCGAACGTCTGGCCGAGTGCTCGGCGGGACTCCACCGGTTGCGGACCGTCCCGAGCACCTCCGACCTCCTCGACCGCCTCTGTGAGGACGTGGCCGTTCGTTGCGGATTCCGGCGGGTGGTGTTGTCGCGAGTCGAGGCGGGAACATGGAAACCGTGGAAGGCGTACCTGGGCGAGGGCGATGAATCGGACTCATGGTTCACCGACTGGATCGATCGCGGGATACCGTTCGACGAGCGGGCTCCTGAGGCGCGGCTGCTGACTGATCATCGGCCGGCGATCGTCTACGACACGGAAAACGCGCCGGTATACCGGCCGATCATCGTCGAGTCGGGTCGCTCACGCTCGTACGTGGTCTCCGCCCTAGTTCTCGACAACAACGTTGTCGGTTTGCTTCATGCCGACCACTTCCCGGTTCCGAGCCGGATCGACGAGATCGACCGCGACGTCCTGTGGGCGTTCACCGAAGGGGTCGGCTACATCTACGAGCGGACGTCGCTGATGGAGCGGTTGCGGAGTCAACGCGACCAAATCAGGGAAATCCTCTCCTCGACCGTGGCGACGATGGACGAGCTGTGCGAATCGGGAATGGCCTCGGCCGGCCGGGCAGACTCCGATCCTGCCGGAATCGACCCGTCGGCGGACTTCGCCTCGCGCCCCAGCTTGGTCCCGCTCGCCGAATTCACCGCCCGCGAACAAGAGGTATTCACATTGATGGCGGCGGGGGCGACCAACAACGACATCGCCGAGTCCCTCGTCATCACAGAGGGGACGGTGAAATCGCACGTCAAGCACATCCTGCGGAAGCTCGGTGCGACCAATCGTTCACAGGCCATTGCCTGGTCGATCGGAAACCGCATCGCGTAGTCGATTCGGCACCATCTCATCAGCGTCACGCCGCCCGGCACTCTGCCGGGCGGCGGTTCTATTCCGGCGCCAACCTATGTTCCCGGTGCGCCCGTTTCGGTACTGACGACCGCTCGCAGCCGTGTCGGCATTCCGGACCTGCCGGCTCGGTGATCGTGGTCCCGATCCCCAGCGCCTCCTCGTCGGAGTATCCCCCTGTTGAGGGGTGGGTTTCCTCCCCAAGTAAGTCGCCGTCGGTGTGACCTACGCAATACCGTGAAGGTGTTCCTGAAGTGAGCGGAGCACATCGATATTCGAGTATCCGCGGGGACCATGACAACCACCGAGGAGAGCGATATTCATGAGTCATTCCTTTGCTGTCAAGTGGCTGAAGGCCTTCCGAGAAAGCCCTGAAGCGGTCGTGGCGTTGTACGCCGACGGCTTCCTCTTCGAGGATCCGATCCTCGGCCAGAAGATCACCGACAGGGACGAGCTCCTCCGCGTTTTCGCGCCGTACGCCAACAAGGACACCGAAAACGGCATCGGAATCAACAACTTTCGGATCGACGAGGTTGTCGGCGACGAGAAGTCGGCGATCTACCGGTGGACCTGGAAGGCGCCCACGGCGACCGCGTTCGTCGGAGTCCCGACCAACGGGAAGGTGCCCGGGGCGCGGGGAATCACCTTCCACATCTACAACGAAGCCGGCCTCATCACCCGGGAAGCGAGCCTGTGGGATGTCGCGACTGCGGTGGCGGACCTGGGACAGCCCGTCGACCCGTCCAGCGTGACCAAGTCCGCTGTCCTCGTCTGACACCGAACCCTGCGAAAGGAAGCTACGAACACCATGAGTAAGCACGAAGAGCACGCCCGGCGCTGGATCACCGCATTGACCACCGACACCGGGGCGGCAGTCGCCCTGTACGCCGACGACCTGGTCTACGACGACCACGCCGATTCCGACCACGTCACCGACACAGCCATCACCAAAGATGAGCTGGCGCCGAAGCTGGCCCCGTACGCGAACACCGACACGGCCAACGGTGTCGGCCTGCACTCCTTCGAGATCACCGACTCGTTCCCGGTGGCCGGCGTCGCCGGAAACCCGGCCGTGGTGATCCTGTGGAACTGGACGGGCACCGGTCTCGCCACTTACCGCGGAGTTCCGACCGAGGGTAAGACGCTGTCCACCCGCGGCATCACCTGGCACCAGCTCGACAGCGACGGACAGATCGTCCGTGAAACGACGTACTGGAACGACACCCCTGTGCTGCAGGAACTCGGCATCCCGATCGTGACGCCGGAGTACTGGGTCGAGGGATTCGACCCGTCCGTTCTCGTTGGATCCTGACCATGTGGGGGCCGTTGCCGGACGTGCTCGATCGGGCATGTACCTACTACAAGGACAACGTCGCGATCGTCGATGGTGATCGTCGGGTGACCTATCGCGAGCTTCTCGACTGGCGCAACCAGGTAGCGAACGGACTCGTCTCTTTGGGGCTGCAGAAGGGCGAGCGCGTCGGTCTTCTGATGCCCAACTGCTTGGAATTCATCCCCACGCAGCATGGGATCTGGGCGGCTGGCGGGGTGTTGGTACAGATGCCTACTCGCAATGCTGCCAACGCATTCCGGTCGAGTCTCACGCAGACCGATGCCACCACGCTGATCTATCACGCCCAGTTCGACGCAGTCGTCGCCGAGATCAGAGGTGACCTGCCGAAGCTGCAGACCGTGATCCGGATCGGGAGCAGTCCGGCTTCGGCGCCCCCCGAGATCGGCGAAGTGTTCGGCTACGACGGACTCTTCCGCTCGCAGCCGACGGTTCGTCCCGAGGTGGAGATCGACGTCCACGACGAGGCGTACGTCCTGTTCACCTCGGGGAGCACCGGGGACCCCAAGGGTGTGGTCAACTCGCACTTCACCTGGGGCCATTACAGCATCACCGCGGGTCTCGAGATCGGCGACATCGCCTGGGGTGAGGTCTTCGCGCACGGTGCGCCATTGACGCACTACACGCAGATCTTCGTCATGCCGACGTTCCTGCGGGGCGGCACCAACGTGATGCTGCCCGGGTTGGACGTGGACACACTGCTGAGCACCATCGAGCAGGAGAAGGTGACCGCCACCGCCGTCGTACCCACCATCATCTACCTGTTGCTCGACCATCCGCGCCGCGAAGCGCACGACCTGACGTCGCTGCGGACGATGATCTACGCGGGATCTCCCATCGCCCCCGACCGCCTGCGTCAGGCGCTGGACGTGTTCGGCCCGATCTTCATCCAGGCCTATGCCGGGACCGAACCCGGGTACGTCTCCTGTCTGCGCAAGAACGAGCACCGCGTGGACAGCGAGGTGTGGATCAAGCGGCTCGCCTCGGCCGGTCGCCCTCTGTTCCACGTCGACGTGACTATCCAGGACGAAACAGATCAGGTGTTGCCGCTCGGCGAACCCGGGGAGATCGTGTCTCGGCAGCTGGGACAGATGCTCAGCTACGTCGACGTCTCCCGCAACGCCGAGGCGCTGCGGGACGGCTGGGTGCACACCGGCGACATCGGTCGTCTCGACGAGGACGGGTTCCTCTACATCGTGGACCGTAAGAAGGACCTGGTGGTCACCGGCGGGTTCAACGTATTTCCGAGACAGGTTGAGGATGCCCTGGCCGGCCATGCCGCAGTTGCGCAGACTGCAGTGATCGGAGTCCCACACGAGAAGTGGGGCGAAGCGGTACATGCGGTCATCGTCCTCAAGAGCGGTGTCACGGCAACCGAGCAGGAACTGATCGATCACGTCAAAAGGGAGATGGGCAGCGTCCACGCGCCCAAAACGGTGGCATTCGTCGACACCCTTCCGGTCAATCCGGCCGGAAAGATCGACAAGAAGTCGATCCGTGCCCCGTTCTGGGAAGGGCGGGCCCGCCAGATCAGCTGACCATCGAAACGTTCGACACCGCACTGCTGTCGCTAGTCACACCAGAGAAAGAGGAGCACGCCGATGAGCGTCCCGCACTACTCGCTCTATATCAACGGCGAATGGGTTGATACCGGCGAGAACTACGAAATTCGCAGCCCTGCAACCGAAGAACTCGTCGCCACCGTCGCCAAGGGCGGTGTGGCGCAGGTCGACCAGGCCGTCGCCGCGGCCAAAGCGGCGCACGAAGAGGGCACCTGGCGGCGTACCCCGCCCGCGCAACGAGCTGCCCTGCTCAACGATGTCGCAGGCAGGCTCGGCGGCCGTATCGATGAGCTCGCCGCCCTCCAGACACGGGAGAACGGCGCCACCATCCGGATCACCGGGGCCCTGCATATCGGGCTGTCGATCGCACAGATGCAGTACCTGGCCGACCAGGCCGCCACGTACGAGTTCGAGACGGCGGGCCCCGAGATCGGTCCGGTGCCGGCCGAAGGCCTCGTCCGGCGCGAGCCGCTGGGTGTGGTGGCGGCGATCGTGCCGTGGAACATTCCGCTGCTGGTCATCGTGTGGAAGATTGCCCCTGCCCTCGCAGCGGGCAACACGGTCGTCCTCAAACCCGACGAGCATGCGCCCCTGGTGGCACTCGAGCTGGCGAAGGAGTTCGAGGCGGCGGGACTGCCGCCCGGCGTGCTCAACGTGGTGACCGGCGACGGAGAACCCACCGGCGCGCACCTGAGCGGACACCCCGACGTGCGCAAGGTGGCCTTCACCGGTTCCACCGCGGTCGGCAAAAGCATCCTGCGTCAGTCGGCCGACACCGTGAAGCGAGTGACTCTCGAACTTGGCGGCAAGGGACCGAACATCATTCTCGACAGCGCCGACCTCGACACCGCGATCGACGGCTCGCTGTTCGCGGCCCTGGCCAACAACGGCCAGGCCTGTGAAGCCGGCACCCGACTGCTGATTCCCTCGAGCAAACGCGACGAGATCGTCTCGCGGCTGGTCGAGCGGGCCCGCACGCTGAAGGTCGGTGATCCGCTCGACCCCGCGACCGGCGTCGGGCCGATCATCTCCAAGGTCCAGCATCAGCGGATCCTCGACTACTTCGCGATCGCCGAAACCGAGGGCGCCAAGGCCGTGATCGGCGGCGGCGTTCCCACCGGTCCCGGGTTCGACAAGGGCTACTGGATCGAACCGACCATCTTCGTCGGTGTGACCAACGACGCCAGGATCGCACGTGAAGAGGTGTTCGGACCGGTCCTGGTCGTGCTCACCTACGACTCGGTCGAGGAGGCGATCAAGATCGCCAACGACACCGATTACGGACTGTCCGCCGGGGTATGGGGCGACGAGGAACAGGCGATCGAGATCGCCCGCGAACTCGATGCCGGCATGGTGTGGATCAATGACTGGCACGTCATTCATCCCGCCTACCCGTTCGGTGGATTCAAGCAGAGTGGTCTGGGCCGTGAAGGCGGTCCCCATGCTCTCGACGAGTACACCGAGGCGAAGTTTATCTCGTTGAATCGCTCTCCGGGTCCGGAGGCGCGTGCCTTCGCGATCGTGATCGACCCGGCTTGATAGACACGGCCCCTGCACGATTCATCCCTCGGGATCGTGCAGGGGCCGATGCCTGTTCTGCCTCATAGCCGGACTGCCCGGCAACTTCGTCGTCTTCCCGTCCACCTTCTTCGAAAGGTGAGAATCGGGGCCGGCGGGCCGATCATCATTGTGCTACAAGACGAGCTTGTGGCGACGGGTTCGATCGCCGCTATCGGGGGGCTCTTTTCGTATCGGTGCGCCACGCTTCGTCCGAAGCGCAGGCGGTGGACGATGTCGAGTCGGAGACAGCGGCGGCGGTTCGATCGGAGGAATCCTGCATGGTCATCCCGATGCCCGCCGCAGGACTCGTGCGGTGCTAGGTCGTCGTCGAACTCACTCCGAGGACCGCGAGTGCCGAATCGGCAAGAATCTGCCGGAGGCGGTCGATCGGTAAACCGACACTGTGGAACAAGCTGGACTGAATCGCCCCGATCGCGGCGTGCACGACCGCCCGGGCCTCTCCGTCATCGAGATCCGAGCGCAGTTCGTCGACCAGGTGTACCCACTCCTCGATGTAAAGCCGCTGCTTTCGCCGCAGGCGCCGTCGGTCGGCTTCGGGGAGGTTGTGGATTTCGTTGTGGTAGACCTGCGCGACCTCACGTTTTCCGACGACGAATTCGATCTGTCCTTCGACCAGCTCACGCAGTGCCTGTTCGAGTCCTATTCCACTGTCCAGGGTGCGCTCCGCGTCTGCGAGCAGGCGGTCTATCGCGCTGTCGAAGAGTTCGACGAGGACGGCGGACTTGCTGTCGAAGTGCCGATAGATCGCTGAACCGGTGATCCCGGACGCGGCACCGATGTCGGCCATCGACACAGCATTGAAGCCATTGCGCGCCACCAGGTCGGCCGCGGCGGCCAAAATCCTGTAGCGGCGCGCTGGGTCCCGCGTTCGTACCGGCTCGGTTCTGTCGTCGATCATCCCACTACTCTTCACCATCGTCGTATCACCTTCTTTCATAGTGCTCGGCAAACCTGTCCCGAACCACGTTCTTCTGGATCTTGCCAGTCGAGGTTCGGGGGAGTGCATCGACCACGATGATCGACTTGGGGGTCTTGTACGGATCGATCAATTTCTTGATCGTGCTGATCAGTGTCGCGGGATCGACCGTGGTGCCGGAGGCCGGCACCACGACCGCGGTGATCGCCTCGCTCCATCGGTGGTGGGGGAGCCCGACGACAGTTGCTTCCGCGATGTGGGGATCGGCCTGATAGATGGCGCGCTCGACTTCGAGGGACGAGACGTTCTCGCCGCCGGTCTTGATGACGTCCTTGAATCGGTCACTGAACCAGAGGATGCCGTCCTCATCGAACCGTCCGATGTCGCCGGAATGGAACCATCCGTGGGCGAAGGCCTCGGTGGTGGCCTCGGGGTTGTCCAGATATTCGGTCATGGTGTGCGGGCTTCGGTAGACGATCTCCCCCTCGTCTCCCGCGGGCAGGAGCCGGCCGTCCGTTCCCATGATCGCCGCTTGCACCCCGATCACCGGCGTTCCGACGGCACCGGTGTGGGTCAATTGGTGTTCGGGCCGGAACAGTGTGGTCGTCGGACTCATCTCCGTTTGGCCGAACAGCAGGTAGAAATCGCAGGCGAAGACGTCGATGCAGCGTTCGATGAGATGCCGCGGCATGGGTGCCATGGCGTACAGCGCGCGGCGAAGCGAGGACAGATCGCGGGAGCCGATGTCCGGATGTTCGAGCATTTCGCCGTACATCATCGGGAGGGCGAAGATCTGGGTGATCCGTTCGGACTCGATGAGCGCCAACAGTCGGCGAGCGTCGAAGCGTCGTTCGATGAAAATCGTGGCCCCGACCATGATCGCCGCGGTGCAGTGGGTGTTGAGTTGCGCAGTGTGAAACATCGGCATCATTGCAACGAACCGATCGTCCTCGCGGAACTGCGCCTCGAGCGCCATGGTCATCGATTCGAGGTAAATCGCAGCGTGGTTTCCCACCACACCTTTCGGGAACGAGGTGGTTCCACTGGTGTACAGGTATGACAGCGGGGCGCGGTCGGCGATTACATGCTCGGGTTCGGAATCCGGTGAGCCGTTGGACAGGTCCGCGAAGGCGGTCACGGTGGGATTCCCTGTGGTGCCGTCACCGTCGATGAGGAAGATGTCAACGGCGTCGACGGTATCGGCGAGAGCCTCGTGGACTCGCGGCAGGAGTTCGTTCTCGGCGATGACCGCTCTCGCCGCGGAATGGCCGATAACATAGGAGATTTCGTTTGTACCCCAGCCGAGGTTGATCGGCACGCACACGAGTCCCAGTTTCGCGCAGGCGTAGTAGGTGACGAGGAACTCCGCGCGATTACTGGACGCGAGGGCGAGCGCGTCGCCGCTGCGAAGACCGTGACGGTGCAGGCCGTGGGCGACGCGGTTGACCCAGCTGTTGAACTCGCCGTAGGTGAATCGGCGGTCCCCGTCGACCAACGCCAGTGCCTCGGGTCTGCGCCAGGCCGCCCGGGTGAGGCTGTCACCGACGTTGATCCGGTGGATCAGGTTGCAACCGATTTCGCTGGTGGACATCGTGTTCCTCAATTCGTGGGAGGGCGCTGTCAGTAGGACCGGGGCAGTTGCAGGCTGTGTTGGGCTACGTAGTTGAGGATCATCTCGCGGCTCACCGGGGCGATCCGGAGAAGCCGGGCAAGCCCCCACTGCGGGAGAAGCCCGTAGTCATTGCTCAGTCCGTTGCCGCCGTGCGTCTGGATGGCGGCATCCGCCGCCGCGACCGCGGCCTCGGCGGCGGCGTACTTCGCCACGTTCGATGCCTCGGCTGCGGGTTTTCCGTGCTCGTACAACCACGCGGCCTTCGCAGTGGCCAGGGCGGCCAGCTGCACCTCGATCTGCGCCTTGGCCAACGGGTGAGACAGTCCTTGATGCATCCCGATCGGCTGGCCCCAGACCGTGCGTGTCCGGGCGTACTCGGCCGCGCGGCCCAGGGTGAACCGGCCGACTCCGACACAGATCGCGGCGCCGGTAATCCGCTCGGGGTTCAGGCCGTCGAAGACCTGGGAAAAACCCTCGTGTTCGACTCCCAGCAGGCTGTCGGCCGGAACACGTACGTCGTCGAAGTGCAGGGTGAACTGCTTTTCGGGGAGCGCGACCCCGACCGGGAGGGCGTGCTTGATCAGCCCCGGGGCGTCGGTGGGGATCAGAAACAATGACAGCTGTGCCCGGCCGGTCGCCTCGTCGTGCCCGGTACGGGCGACGACCACGAGCGCCTCCGCCTCATCGACACCCGAGATGTAGTACTTCGTGCCGTTCAGGAGGTAGTCCTCGCCGTCGCGAACGGCGTGGGTGGACAGTTGGTGCGTATTCGAACCTGCGTCGGGTTCGGTGATCGCGAAGACCACTTTGGTCTCGCCCGACGCCATGCCCGGCAGCCATCGCTGACGTTGGTCGTCGCTGCCGTACTTGGCGATCAGTTCCCCGGAGATGGCGCTGGAGACGAGTAGGAGCAGCAGCGGACAGCCGTGGGCGGCGGTTTCCTCGCAGACCAGTGCCAGCTCCGTCATGCCGGCGCCGCCTCCGCCGTACTCTTCCGGGAGGTTGATGCCTATGAATCCGCTGTGACCGAGCGCCTTCCATAGTTCTGTGGTCGGCTCATGCGCTAATGCGTGGCGGGTGTAGTAGTCGGGACCGAACTTGGTGGTGATGTCGGCGACCGCCTCGCGGATCGCGACGTGCTCGTCGGACTCGGTGAACTCCATGGTGGTTCCTCCGGTGGGGGCGGCGGTCGCCGCCGGTGGCGTCAGTTGGTCTCGGGGAGCAATGCCATCGGGATGTCAGTGTGCCGGGCGCGCAGGTACTCACCGAGACTCTTGGCCTGTGCGTCCGTGCGGGTCGAGGACGCCACGCCGTCGCCCAGGAACCCGACGATGACGAAGTTCAGTGCCCGAAGGTTCGGGAGCTCGTAGCGGTGTACGGGCAGGGACGCCGCCTCGGGAACCAGCTCGACGAACTTGGCGACGGTCAGGTGCCGGCGCAGCCAGTTCCACCGCTGCGGGGTGTCGGTCCACACACCGACATTTGCCTTGCCGCCCTTGTCGCCGGAGCGGGCGGCCACGACGGACCCCAGTGGGAGACGAGTGGTCGGTACCGTGTCAGCCACGTCGTCGTGCGGAGTCGGCGGTACGGAAGTCGGTGTCGTTGCCGGCGTTTGGGTTCGCGGGCAGTGGTCGATGATTTCCTTGGTTCCGTCGCCGTGGAAGACCACATGTTCGATTTCGTCGGCCGGGATGAGCGAGGGCCAGTAAACCCCGAATTCCGATGCCGAAGACGGCGGGGTGGTGGTGTGGAAACCGGCATAGCCGGCGACGGCAATCTCGGTGACCGAGTTGGAGAAGGCGCGGTCGACCTTGGCGCGATCGGCGTCTTTGACGGTGACCCGCAGGTGCGCTGTCGATTGGGCGGCGGTGGGCGGGTCGGGAATGTCGTAGCGGAGCAGTTGGATGTCGACGTCGTCGAACTTTTCTTTCCCGCCGAGGATCTCGAACAGCTCGTCGACCGCCCAGGCGGCCTTTTCTTCGATGTCGAGTCCGGTGAGGACCAGGGTCATCGTGTTGCGGAAGCCGCCGATGTAGTTCATCGCGACCTTCAGGTCGGGCGGCGGGGGGCTTCCCGTGGTTCCCGCCACCCGGACCCGGTCGGTCCCTTCTTGGGTGATCTCGATGGTCTCGAAGTGCGCGGCGACGTCCGGGTTCAGGTAGAGGGGGCCATCGATCTCGTACAACAACTGGGCCGTGACGGTTCCCACGGACACCAGGCCTCCGGTTCCGGGGTCCTTGGTGATGACAAAGCTCCCGTCGTGCGCAATTTCGGCGATCGGGGAGCCCGGGTAGCGACGATCGTGCACTTCACGGATTTGTGAATAGTTGCCCCCCGTTGCTTGCGGGCCGCACTCGATGATGTGTCCGGCTGCCACCGCCCCGGCAAGGGCGTCGAAGTCGGTGCGCCCCCAGCCGTGCCACCACGCGCTGGTGCCGACAACGAGTGCTGCGTCGGTGACGCGTGGACAGATCACCACGTCGGCACCGTTGTTCAGTGCTGCGGCGATACCCCAGCCACCGAGGTACGCGTTCGCCGACACCGGGCTCACGCCGGCCTCTGCCAGCGTGGTGCCCTTGTCGAGGTGCCGGAATTCGTGCCCGTCGGCCAGCAGTGATTCGAGTCGGGGCCGGATGTCATCGCCCTCGAGATGCGCGACGGACAGGTCGAGCCCCTGATCGGCGATGAGCTTGCGGACCTCGTCGGCGAGACCGGCAGGATTGAGGCCGCCCGCATTCACGACGATCTTGATTCCCTTGGCGGCGCAATCGGCGAGTGATTGACGGGCCTGGGTGAGGAAGGTTTTCGCGTAGCCGGTGGCGGGGTCCTTCTTGCGGGCCTTCCAGAGGATGAGCATGGTCAGTTCGGCCAGGTAGTCGCCGGTGATCACATCGACCGGGCTGCCGTCGACCATATCGCGGAAGGCCGAGAGCCGGTCGCCGTAGAATCCCGATGCGTTGCCGATACGGATCGGCCGACGCGGGCCGTCAGACTTTCTCATCGGGTTCCTCCAGTGTTTGACGGGGTGGCGAGGCTGGGTCGGCCGGGGCCGGGGGCCCCGGCGAAGGCTTGGGCGATGCCCATCCAGGTGTGGGCGACGGGGCCGGTGACGACGAGGCGGGTGTCGGCCACGTTGCGTCGTTGCGTGACGACGAGGACGAAGTCCTCGGCCGAACCAACGACGGAGTTCTCGGCGTCAGCGGGTCCCCACGTCCACGCACTGGCCTCGGGGTGCGGGGCTTGTAGTACCACTCGGACAGGATGGTCTGGCACGGGCAGCCCATTGAGCTGGTGGGCGAAGGCGAAGGTACTCACTCCCAGGTGTGCGATGCTGCGCAGACCAGGACTGGCTTGGTGTCGTAGGCCGAGGGCATCGTAGATATCCCGGCCGTGTGCCCACGTCTCCATCAACCGTGCGGTGGCCGAGGAGGCGGCACTCATATCGGGTCCGTACCAGGGCATCCGTGCCTTCGGATCGGTTCGTCGCAGCGTCTCGAGCAACGCGTTTCGCGAGCGGACGAACCACTCTTCCAGGTCCCGGTGGGGCATCGTCCGTAGGTCACGAGCGATCCGGTCCGGAAAATCCATTCCGCCGGCGATCAGGGCGGCGGATTCTTCGCGGAACCGTTCCGGATCCTCCACCGCGGTTCTCGCGGCATCGTCGAAAAACGCCAGATGCGAGACCTGATCGCGCACGGCCCAGCCGTCGGCGGGAGTATCGACCTCCCATTGATCCGGTGTGAGATCACGGAGAATGAGGACCAGCCGGACAGTTTCGACGTCGAGGTCATCGAGAAGAGCCTCGTAGTCCAGTGCCATCAGTGCCCCTTCCAGGAGGGGCGCCGCTTCTCGCTGAAGGCGAGCATTCCTTCCTGCGCGTCGTCGCTGAGGTAGACCGGTTCCCAGATCTCTTCTGCCATCTCGAACGCTGCCGATAGTGCATACTCGGCGGTCAGCTTGGCGGTCTTCTTCCCGGCACCCACAGATAGAGGGGCATTGGCGGCGATCAACTCCGCGAACCTCTGTGTGGCTTCGGTCAATTCGTCGGGCTCGACGACCTGGTTGACGAAGCCGATCTCGTAGGCGCGCTGCGCTGTCAATGGGGCGCCGGTGAGGACGATTTCCATCGCGATCCGTTGCGGCACCATCAGCGGCAGCGGAGCCGCCCAGGGTGAGCCGCGGCCGATCTTCACCTCGGAAATGGCGAAGGTGGCCGTACTCGAGGCGATACAGAGGTCGCAGGTTTGTGCCAGCAGGAAGCCACCGGCGAAGGCGGCACCGTTGACGGCCGCGATGGTCGGCTTGTCGACTTGGATGTTGCGGCCGAACTGGGGAACGAAGTCCACGGGCGGGACGGTGAGTTGGTCCTGGCTCATTTCCTTGAGATCGCCGCCGGCGCAGAACGCCTTGTCGCCGCTGCCGGTGAGGACGAGGACCTTCGCGGACTCGTCGTCGTTGAAGCGCCGGACGCCGGCGAACAGGCCCTCCCGCACCGCGCGGTTGAGACTGTTGCGGGCATCAGGCCGGTTGATCGTGAGCCATGCGACGGAATTGCGCACCTCGTAGGTGACCGCCGCGGTGGAGGTGTCGTCAGTCATCTATGGGCCCTCCTGCCCGTCGTGCACCACGGCAAGCACGGTGCCGGAGTCGACCTGCTGGCCGACGGTGACGGGAATCTTCGTCACCACTCCGTCGATGGGGGCCTTGACCGTGTGCTCCATCTTCATGGCCTCGAGCACGACGACGGCGGCGCCGGCCGTGATTTCGTCTCCCTCGGAGACCTCGATCCGCACGACTGAGCCGGGCATCGGCGCGAGTAGGGAACCGGATTCCTGCACATCGCTCGGGTCGGGGAATCGTTCCACCTCGTGCAGTTCGGTGGCGCCGAGGGCGCTGTTGATGAAATGCGCGGCACCATCGCGGACGATCGAATAGCGGCGGCGCACACCCTCGATGACCGCATCGACCAGGGTGAGGGAGGTCTCGATGAGCTCGATGCCTTCGATGTCGCGGCCGTCGACGGCCGCGTTGACCCGGTCGCGGAGAAACTCGTATGCGATCTCGACGTCGTTGTCGCCGTGGCGGAACAGCACTGCCTGCGGTGCGCTGCGAACGGTGCGGAAGCCGGAGGGAAGTCCCGGCAGCGTCGCCGTCGTTGCTCGGCGCTCGGACTGAACGGCAAGTGCGGCGACGAGCGCGTGGGTCGCGGTGGTGGCGTCGTCGTTGACGCGGCCGGCGGTCAGATCGGCGACCGAGTGCCGGTCGAGGTAGCCGGTGTCGGTCTGCCCGTTGCGGAACTCGGGTTCACGGAGAATTCCGATCAGCAGATCGCGGTTGGTGGTCACGCCGTGGATGAGTGATTCGTCCAGGGCCCGGGCCACCCGGTCACAGGCCTCTTCCCGGGTACGGCCAAATCCGATCACCTTCGCCAGCATCGGATCGTAGAAGGTACTGACAGTGGACCCCGATGCGAATCCCGCGTCGACGCGGATGCCGGGAAGGTCGGCGATCTCGAAGGTGGTCAGCTTCCCGGATACCGGCACGAATCCGGCCGGCACGTCCTCGGCGTAAAGACGAACCTCGACAGCGTGTCCGTTGAACTCCGGTGATTCGATCTCGGGGGGCAGCTTCTGGCCGGCGGCAACGAGGAGCTGTCCTCGCACCAGGTCCGTTCCGGTGACGAGCTCGGTGACCGGGTGCTCCACCTGAAGTCGGGTGTTGACCTCGAGGAAGTAGAACGCGCCATCAGGTGCCATCACGAATTCGACGGTGCCGGCACCCTCGTAATTGAGCGCCTTACCCGCCGAGACCGCGGCGGCGCCGAGTTCTTCCCGCAACTCCCGGTCGACCGCCGTCGAGGGCGACTCCTCGACAATCTTCTGGTACCGACGCTGGATGGAGCACTCTCGTTCGCCCAGATGAACCACGTTGCCGAAGCTGTCACCGAAGATCTGCACCTCGATGTGCCGCGGCGACTGGACGAACTTCTCCAGGAAGACGGTGCCGTTGCCGAACGCCGACTGGGCCTCGCGGCGGGCGCTGCGGACCGCTTCGACGATCTCGTCGCGGTCGTTGACGATCCGCATTCCGCGGCCACCGCCGCCGAACGCGGCCTTGACCAGGACCGGCAACCCGATGTCGTCTGCTGCCGACCGCAGCCGCTCCGGATCTTCGTCGGATTCGCTCTCGATCACCATCCCCGGCAGCACCGGGACCCCTGCATCCGCCATGATGCGCTTGGCCTCGATCTTCGATCCCATCGCCGCGATCGCCTCGGGCGAGGGACCGACAAAGATGATGCCCTCGTCCTTGCATCGTCGTGCGAAGTCCTCGTTCTCCGAGAGGAACCCATAGCCGGGGTGGATGGCGTTCGCGCCGGTTCGGTGTGCGGCCGCGATAACCAGATCGACCCGAAGGTAGGTGTCGGTGGGGGTGGTGCCGGGAAGGTGGATGGATTCGTCGGCCTCGAGGACGTACGGAGAGTCGCGATCGGCGTCGGAATAGAGCGCCACCGTCGAGATGTCCATTTCGCGCGCCGTCCGGATGATGCGCGACGCGATTTCGCCTCGGTTGGCGATCAGCAGCTTGGTGATCGTTGACACTGCGGTACTCACATTCTGAAGACGCCGTAGCCACGCTGGCCGGCAATGTGGTTGGAATGGGCGGCAGACAATGCGATCGCGAGGATCGCGCGGGTGTCACGTGGATCGATGACGCCATCGTCGTAGAGGCGTCCGGAGATGAAGAAGGGATGTGACTCGGCTTCGATCTGTTGCTCGATGGCGGCGGTGCGTGCGGCATCGGCCTCCACGTCGAATTCACGACCCGCAGCCTCTGCGGCGGTCTTGCCGACAATCGACATCACACCGGCGAGTTGCTGGGCTCCCATCACCGCGAGCTTGGCATTGGCCCAGGTGAACATGAAGCGGGGATCGTATGCCCGGCCGGACATTCCGTAGTTTCCGGCACCGAAGGAACCGCCGACGTTGATCGTGATGTGCGGAACCTTGCTGTTGGTGACCGCATTGATCATCTTGGAACCGTCCTTGATGATGCCGCCCTGCTCGTATTCGGTGCCGACCATGTAGCCGGTGGTGTTGTGCAGGAAAATCAGCGGGGTGTCGGTCTGGTTCGCCAACAGAATGAATTCGGTGGCCTTCTTGGCCTCTTCGCTGAAGAGGACACCGCGGTGGTTGGCGAGGATTCCGACCGGAAATCCGTGGATCGATGCCCAACCGGTCACCAGGCTCGACCCGTAGCGCGGCTTGTACTCGGAGAACCTCGAGCCGTCGGCGACGCGCGCAATGACATCCCGGGGATCGAACGGGACCCGTGGGTCCCCGGAGGCGATACCGAGGAGCTCCTCGGGGTCGTACAGCGGGTCGTCGGCTGCCGCGGACGGGGCTGGTCCGAGCTTGCGCCAATTGAGGTGGCTGACGATGTCGCGGCCGATTCTGATGCAGTCGTTCTCGTCGACGGCGAACTGGTCGGCCACACCGGACACACGCGAGTGCATGTCCGCACCCCCGAGGTCCTCGTCATTGGCGTCCTCTCCGGTGGCCATCTTCACCAGCGGGGGCCCACCCAGGAACACCTTGGCCTGTTTGTCGACCAACACCGCATAGTCGCACATGCCGGGGACGTATGCGCCACCGGCGGTGGCGTTGCCGAAGACCAGCGCGATGGTCGGAATTCCCATCGACGACAGTTCACTCAGATCGTGGAAGATCTTGCCGGCGAACACAAAGAGTTCTGATTGCGTCGGCAGGTCCGCACCGCCGGACTCCACCAGGTAGACCACTGGCAGCCGGTTCACGCGAGCGATCTCCAACGCACGCAGATTCTTCTTCAATGTGAAGGGGTTCATCGTTCCGCCCCGCACCGTGGGGTCGTGGGCGATGATCATGGTTTCGACTCCGGAAACGACGCCGACGCCTGTCACGATTGCCGCCCCGACGTTGAACTGAGTTCCCCACGCCGCCAACGGTGACAGCTCCATGAACGGAGCATCGCGGTCGATGAGGAGTTCGATCCGTTCACGGACGAGTAGGCGTCCGCGATCGTGGTGGCGTTGGGTGTACCGCTGGCCACCACCCGCGATGACGAGGTCGAGTTGCTCATTCAGCGCGGCGACCGCAGCGAGCTGCACTCTGCGGTTCTCCTGATAGGTATCCGATGACGTGTCGATCACCGAGTCGAGTACGGGCATCCGTACGCCTTTCTGTCAGATCTGGGGACTCTCACCGACGAGGGCGAGCATCGAAGCTGTGACCAGAGTAACCCAAAAGTGAATCGCCGTACACTTACATCTTGAGATCACCCCGACTCGGCGCTATCGTAGGTGGTAACGCAGCGGCAATCTCAGCTCATGTACACCAGGCTTCACTAAATGCCGAGGAAGATCGCCGTCGGCTGCAGAGAACCTTTCCCGCTTGAATGGAGAATCCGTTGTCCCAGTCCCTCGACAACTCCGCCCACAGGGCGGGAGCGTCCACCACTATCGATGCCGATCTCTACCGGACGGCACTTCGTCGCCATCCCGCCGGCGTCACGATCATCACCCTCGACTCGGCGAACGGACCGGTCGGGTTCACCGCGACCTCGTTCTCGTCTCTGTCACTGAACCCACCACTGGTGTCATTCAATATCGCCCACACCTCGTCGAGCATCAGTGCCCTACACCAGGCACAATCGTTGATCGTCCATCTGGTCGGAGACCATCAACTCCCCCTCGCGCAACGCTTTTCCGCGAGTGCCGATCAGCGGTTCGCTGACGAATCGGCCTGGGTGACATTGTCCACCGGCGAGCCCCTGCTGCGCGACACGCACTGCTGGTTGCGGACCGGCGTGCACCAGCTGATCGAGGCAGGCGATCACACCTTGGTCATCGGGGCGGTCGAGGAAATCCACATCGATGACGCCGATGGAACCTCGGACGCGGCCCCACTGCTTTATCACGAAGGCCGCTACCACCGGGCCGTACCGTTCGGGTCGTAGAACGCCACGGCCACTGCCTCCCCGCACCCAACTGGAGAAAATGTGCCATGACAAGCCTGAACACAACGTCACGACCGGCCCTGAGGGTCGCCGCGGAACTCAACGGCTACGGCCACCACCCCGCACTCAGCATCGACCCTCGGACCGGACGTCCAGAGTCTCGCTGGGTTGACCTGCGCCGAACGGACGACGACGGCGGTCTTCCGCGCGACCACGCGACGATTGTGCGGATACAGGCGGCAGACATGGCCCAAGCTCATCGAGAACGCGCGACGCTGCGATCGGAGATCCAGGCCAAGGGCGGCCATCCCGACGATATCGCGGTGCTCGTCGACATTGCGGTGCTCATCGCCCCGGAGGCCCGGACCGCGCGCAAGGAACTGATGACGCTCGACAGCATGCTGCCGGGCCCACGACCGAGCGAATCCTTGGAATACATCGGCACACCCATCGGACTCGCCAGCCTGATCGCGGATCTGTACGTCGTCGGTGTCGTCGACGGCGTCACCCTTCTGCCGATGTCGGAACCCTCAGTGCTGGACCACGTTGTGAACGAGTCACTGCCGTGGTTGACGCTGCGAGGCGTCTACCCGCCCCCTAGGGGGGCAGCCCTGGCACGAACACCCCTCCGGTAGATCCTGCTGGAACTCGCTCACGTAGGCCGCGTCGATGACGACGCGGCCTTTCCGTATTTCCACAGGGAGGCGGGCGCCTGCCATCCACCCCACCCGACGGCCCGTGGACGCCGGACGCGGGTGAGGCGCGCCGGCGACTCCACACTTACGCCGCTTGCCACCCCCGAGCCGAATCCGGCGAACCCTTCGACCCCGGCCTGCTAATCGAAGCCGCCGACGGTCTCACTGTCGTTCTGCTTGAAACTGTTGCGAAATAACTCATCTCGGCAACTCGTTGTCGAGGCGAGATCGTGGCCGGCGCGCACACGCGCCCCCAGGGCCGTGCGGGCATCTCCAACTGCGCCGCCGACTTATCTCCCCAACGTGGGGGTGAAATCCCTCTTCAGAGGGGTGTGGACGCCGAGTGACCGCTGCCACACTTGGTTCATCCAGCACCGGAACCGAAGGGTCGACATGAGTACATTCGCCAACGCCGACGAGGTCTACACCTATATCGGTGGAATTTTCGACAGAGCCACGAAGGAGAAGACCTTCATCGACGCGACCGCGGGGACCGGTCTGGTGATCAAGCTGATCCAGACAGATCCGGACGCGGTAATGATCATCGACTTCCCGGGACAGAAGGTCACCACGGGCGATGCGACCGAGGGAATGGCGTCCACGGTGCAGTTGCGGATGTCGTCGGACAACAGCAACAAGTTCTGGCAAGGCAAACTCAACTTCACCCTCGCGATGGCACAGCGGAAGGTCAAACTCGACGGCAAACGCTCGGTGGCGCTCAAGCTTCTCCCACTCACCGGCGGCCTGTTCGACGTCTACAAGCAGCTTCTGAAGGAAAACGGCCGAGAAGACCTCTTGATCGACTGACACCACGCTTGAACAACTCATAAACGACAGAGCAATTGGAGTGCACATGCTAGAGCAGGACATGACCGATGAAGAATTCCAGCCCTACTTCGAGAAGGCGGAAGAGCTTTCCAAGTTCTTCCGCGAGATCGGCCCCAAGTACGACGCGGAAAACACGTTCGCTTACCCGTCCATCAAGGCGTTCAAGGAATCCGGACTCGGATCCCTTCCTGTGCCGAAGGCGTTCGGCGGACCAGGCGGCAACCTGCTGCAGGCATCGAAGGTCATCAGTGAGTTGTCCAAGGGCGACTCCGCAATCACGTTGGCCTACAACATGCACTACATCATGGTCGGCATCGCCGGCAACCTGATGAGTGAAGAGCAGAACAAGTACTGGCTCGGACGCGTCGCCGACGGCGAGATCATCTTCGGCCCCTTCTCCGAGCAGCGCGCCGGATTCAGCGGCCTCGCCGACATGAAGGCCATACCCCAGCCCAACGGCGGATGGAAGCTCTACGGCAAGAAGACCTGGGGAACACTCTGCGAGGCCGCGGACATCATCACCACCAACGCGACGATCACCGACGCCGAGGGAAATCTCCCGGAGGACTTCCAGGAGCGCGTCAACGCGGAGAGCTTCTTCATCGGCGACTTCAACGTCGACGAGAACGGCCAAGGTGACGGCATCCGCATCGAAAAGACCTGGGACGCTCTCGGTATGCATGCCACCGGTACGCAAACCATCCACTTCGAGGGCTACTACGTTCCGGAAGACGGGTTCATCTGTGAGTGGCGCTCTGGCGCGTTCGGCGTCCTCGAGTGGGCGTCACTGATGTTCGCGAGCATCTACCTGGGTATGCAGTACCGCGTTCTCGAGGAATCTCGCGCCACCCTGTCAAAGAAGACCCTCGGCGCCACCTTCGGTGCCATCGTCGCAGAAGACACCAAGGTCTCCGGCGTCGGCCACATCATCGACGGTATCGGCGACATGGCCTCGCGCGTGGAGATCTCGCGCAGGGTCCTTTACCAGACCTGCCAGGAACTCCTCGACGGGAAGGACGACGAATGGCCGTTGGAGCTCCGCTTCCCGTACATCGGCCTGGCCAAGACCTTCGTCGCCGAGAACGTCATGCACATGACCAGGCATGCCATGAGCATGGTCGGTGGGTCGTCGTTCCGTAAGGGAGCGATCTTCGAGCGCCTGTACCGCGATTCGGCGGCTTCGATGTTCCAGCCGCTCAACTCCGACCAATCTCGCACGTACATCGGCGAGTATCTTCTACAGCCCGAGCAGCTCAACGACTGATCGGCTTCCACGAAAGCCCTCCGGTGTCCTGTCCTGAGCAGGACGCCGGAGGGCTTTTCGCGTACGCGTCGAGGACCCCATCCGCGCGCGGCGACAGCGGGGCGGATGGGGCCTGTAGACGCGTCGCCGGCGGTTGTCTCCTTGCCGCGGGGCAGGTCGGGCATTCCATACGCCGCTACGGGAGGTCCCATGGGTAAGTACATTGCGGATCACTTTTTCCTTCCCCCCTCCCCCCTCGGGGGGAACTCTGACCCAGTTTCCTGTCACTTTGGGATGAGATTGCTCCTCCAAACGGAGGAAGTGAATCGCGATTTACTTGTGTTGTGATCTAACGTAGCCCTACCATTCAAATGTGATACGGCGCACAACATATCTGGTTGTGGATGGGCCCGAGTAGCCCGATCAGTCGCTCGACACACTTCATTTTCCATTTGACGAGGAGGAAACCGGTGACCGGTTCCCCACCGCTCGCGGTAGATCTGCGTGCACCGGGCCGTGACGCGCCTGTCCGCAAGCCCGGGAAGGCTCGGAGCTGGGCCGAATCGGCACTGCGGCCCCTGGGCGCATTCTTCGAGATGTGCGCGGCGACATTCCGTGCGCTGTTCCGGCCCCCGTTTCAGTGGCGAGAGTTCGTTCTGCAGTCCTGGTTCATCGTTCGCGTCGCGTTGCTGCCTACCCTGCTTGTCGCGGTGCCGTTCACCGTTCTGGTGGTCTTCACGCTCAACATCCTCCTGGTCGAGTTCGGCGCTGCCGACCTGTCCGGTGCCGGTGCTGCACTCGGCGCGGTGACCCAGATCGGCCCGCTCGTGACCGTTCTGGTCGTGGCCGGTGCCGGAGCCACCGCGATCTGCGCCGATCTCGGAGCCCGGACGATCCGCGAGGAGATCGACGCCATGAAAGTACTGGGCATCGACCCGATCCAGCGTCTGGTGGTACCCCGAGTTCTCGGCTCCACCCTGGTGGCGCTGCTCCTGAACGGGCTGGTGATCACGATCGGCATCGTCGGAGGCTTCTTCTTCTCCGTCGTCTTCCAGAACGTCACCCCGGGCGCATACGTGTCGTCGCTGACCTTCGTCACCGGTTTGCCGGAGGTCATCATCTCCGAGGTCAAAGCGTGCTTGTTCGGACTCATCGCGGGTCTCGTGGCGTGCCACCGTGGGCTCACGGTGAAGGGCGGCCCGAAGAGCGTCGGCGACGCCGTCAACGAGACGGTCGTGTACGCCTTCATGGCCTTGTTCGCGGTGAATGTGATTGTCACCGCCATCGGCGTGAAGTACGGAACGGGGCGATGACCGTGACCGACAGCCTGACTGGAAAACGACGAGCATCGAAGGTCGCGGCGGCGCCGCTGCGCTTCCTCGAATCCCTCGGTGAACAGGCAGTCTTCTTCTGGCGAACCATCCGGTTCACTCCGCACGCCCTGAAGACATACTCGCGCGAAACCCTCCGGCTGATCGCCGAAATCGGCATGGGATCCGGGGCCTTGGCGGTGATCGGCGGCACCGTGGCGATCGTGGGATTCATGACCTTCGCCGGCGGAACCCTCGCCGCTATTCAGGGATTCAACTCGCTGGGCAACATCGGCGTCGAGGCACTGACCGGTTTCTTCGCAGCGTTCTGCAACGTCCGGATCATGGCACCTGTGGTCGCCGGTATCGCGCTGGCAGCGACCATCGGTGCAGGCGCCACCGCCCAGCTGGGTGCGATGCGGATCAGCGAGGAAATCGACGCACTCGAAGTGACCGGCATCCGGTCGATGTCCTACCTGGTCTCGACCAGGGCCATCGCCGGCATCGTCGCCATCATCCCGCTGTACTCCATGGCCGTCATCATGTCGTTCCTCGCTGCGCAGGTGACGACCACCGGGATCTACGGCCAGTCCGCCGGCGTCTACAACCACTACTTCTTCACGTTTTTGCGGACGAGCGACCTGTTCTGGTCCTTCCTGGAGGCCTTACTGATGGCCACCGTGGTCATGCTGATCCACTGCTACTACGGCTACAACGCCGCCGGTGGCCCCGCCGGCGTAGGCGAGGCGGTCGGACGGGCCGTACGCACATCACTGATCGCGGTGGTGATGGTGGTTCTGTTTGCCTCACTTGCCATTTACGGAACATCCGGCAATTTCAACCTGGCCGGTTAGACGGGGGACGCGCTGATGGGAACACGCACGAAATCACACTACAAACAGCCACCGCTGCGGGTCGCCGGTGCCGCGATGCTGGTCGGCGTCATCACGGCCTTGGTGCTGTGTATGCAGACCTTTCGCGGGGCCTTCGAGGAAACCGTGCCGCTGACGGTCGTCGCCGACAGGTCCGGCCTGGTAATGGAACCCGGGGCCAAGGTCCAACTCAATGGTGTCGAGATCGGCAGGGTCAAGGAGGTCCAGCAGGTGGCCGGCACCTCGCGACTGAGCCTCGATATCGATTCGGCACGCTTCGACCTGCTATCGGCCGATACTACCGCCGAGATCAAGGCGACGACGGCATTCGGCGCCAAGTATGTCGCGCTGACCAGCGCCTCAGGGCTGGGGCACCTCGCCGCGGGAAGTGAAGTCCGGTCGGGCAACGTTACGACGGAGATCAACACCGTCTTCGAGAACTTGACGTCGGTGATGCACCATGTCGACCCGGCGAAGCTGAACTCGGCACTCGGCGCGGTCGCCGAGGGTCTGCGCGGCCGCGGCGAGCAGTTCGGCGACACCATGGTCAAGGCCGATTCCGTACTCGCCAGACTCAACCCAGTCCTGCCGCAGCTTCAGAACGACCTCCGCGACACGTCCACCGTCGTCAACACCTATGCGGATGTCGCGCCGACCTTGATGGAGCTGCTGAAATTCGCTTCCACGACGTCGGATTCGGTCGTCGAGAGAGAGGAACAGCTCGATTCGACGTTGACCGCGGCGGTGAACTTCGGCAACGACGGCGCGGCGCTGACCAATGACCTCGAGCGCGGGCTGGTCGATTCGATGCGGCTACTGCTGCCGACAACAGGCCTTCTGTCCAAGTACAGCCCCGAAATCACTTGTCTATTAAATCAATCGGTCGACACCCGCGACGTCCTGTCGAACTCGTTCGGTGACAATACCGGCTACTCTCTCGACCTCGATGTCGGGTTCCTTCCCGGTGACGACCCCTATCGTTATCCAAAGAACCTACCGAAGGTCGAGGCCTCCGGCGGGCCGGGCGGGCAACCGGGATGCTATCCAATGATCACCAAAGACATGTATCCGTCGCCCGTACTGGTCACCGACACCGACACCGGCGCCTCGATCGCCGATGCGACCAGCCCCCGTCTGGGTTCCCCGTTCTTCGTCGACTATCTGTTCGGAAACATCGTGGGAGGGCCTGCACGCTAATGAAAATCACTGGAACCATTGCGCGCTTGGCGCTCTTCGCGGTGATCATGGTCCTCTTCACTGCCGCGGTCGTCGTGGTCTTCTCGCAAGTGCGGTTCGGCAGCGAACGCACGTACAAGGCAGCCTTCGCGGACGCATCCGGTTTGAAGTCGGATGAGTTCGTGCGGGTCGCCGGCGTCGAGGTCGGGAAGGTGAAGTCGGTCGAGATCGTCGACGAGGCCACCGCCCTGGTCGAGTTCTCGCTCACGAAGGCCGTGCCGTTCACCGAGTCCACCAAGCTCGCCGTGCGGTACGAGAACCTCATCGGAGCCCACTACCTCGAACTGCTCGACAGCCCGGGGTCCAACACCGCACAGCCCGAGGACTCGACCATCCCGGCGGATCGCACGATGGCCGCGCTGGATCTCGATGCCCTGATCAACGGTTTCCGGCCACTGTTCAAGGCGCTGGACCCCGACCAGGTCAACAAGCTCTCCACCTCACTGGTGAATGTTCTGCAAGGACAGGGTGGAACGGTATCGGACTTCCTGAAACAATCCGGCGAACTGACCTCCGCATTGGCCGACCGCGATCAGCTGATCGGCTCGGTGATCGACAACCTCAACCGCGTACTCGGCACCGTCGACGAACACAACAAGCAGTTCGACGAAGGTATCGACAAGCTGCAGCAAGTCATCAGTGGACTCTCCGAGCAGTCCGACCCGATCGGTGATGCCCTCGTCCGCATCAACGACGCGTCCGCCTCCGTCGCCGACCTCCTGGTGAACGCCCGCCCGGCTATCAGGAACGACGTCACCGAGACCGGACGAGTCGCCGGCAACATCAATGCGGACAAGGACTACGTCAACTGGGCGCTCAGCGCGCTCCCCGATGCGTACGGCCGCCTCGCCCGACTCGGACTCTACGGCGACTTCTTCACGTTCTACCTCTGCGATGTCACATTGAAAGTCAATGGCCCTGACGGCAATCCCGCCCTCATTCCGATCATCGGGCAGCGGGCAGGAAGGTGTACAGCACAGTGAGCCGAACACAGCAATCCAACACGGTACGCACCGGTCTGATCGGCGTCCTGGTGGTCGCGGCCCTGGTGCTGATCTCGGTCAACTTCGACCGTATCGCCTCCACACTGAGCTCGTCGTTGACCTACACCGCATACGTCGGTGACACAGGCGGGCTCGAGACCGGCGACAAGGTGTTCCTCTCCGGCGTCCACGTCGGGGATGTCGAGGACATCGACCTCGACGGCGACAAGGTCCGGATCGCATTCAGTGTGGACGGACCGCCTCTGGGCGTGGACTCAGAGGTATCGATCAAGACACTGACCGTGCTGGGACGAAAGTTCCTGCAAGTCACGCCGAAGGGGGACAAGGTGCTCTCACCCGATCAACCGATCCCGCTCGAGCACACCTCCACCCCCTATCACCTGACCGATGCGCTCGGCGACCTGACGACCACCGTGAGCAACCTGGACACCGACCAGGTCACCAACGCACTGGACACACTGAGCCAAACCCTCGATCAGACCGCACCGAACCTGGGTGCCGCGCTCGACGGGGTCTCCCGACTCTCGGACACTGTGGGCACCCGCGATCAGATGGTCAAGGACCTGTTCCACAACGCGGAGTCACTGACCAAGGTCCTCGGCGGCCGCAGCCAGCAGATCAACAAGCTGCTCCTCGACAGCAACACCCTCTTCACCGCGCTCGATCAGCGCCGACAGGCAATCGACACGCTTCTGGTAAACCTCTCCGCCGTCACCGCGCAGGTGGCGTCGCTGGTCGATGACAACGAAGCCCAACTCCGGCCAGTACTCGATCAACTCAACGGTGTGACAGCACTGTTGAATGAACGTAAGGATGATGTGAAGAAGGCGATCCTGCCGGCAAGCCAATACATCACCTCGCTCGGTGAATCGGTGGCCTCCGGCCCGTTCTTCAAGGCGTACGTCATGAATCTACTTCCCGGCCAGTTCCTGCAGCCCTTCATCGACGCGGCATTCCGGGAGCAAGGCGTCAACCCTGGCACGCTCAACGGGCAAAACCAGTTCCCGGTGACATGTGGACACAACGCGGCCCCTGGGCTGACTCCGCCGGGACACACGACGCCGCTTCCCGATCCGAGCACCTGCCCCGTCCAACCCGGCGTCCCCGCCGCTCCTGCAGCCGCTCCGGCCCAGCCCGGACCGCCCGCACTGCCTGGCCTGCCGCCACTCCCGCAGCTGCCTGGACTTCCGCCGCTACCCGGATTGGGAGGATGACCATGTTCGCGTCTTTGATGGCACGCGGATCGACCCGATGGCGAATCGCAATCCTGACCATCGTCGCCGTACTCGTGGCCGGAACACTCGGGCTCGCGTGGCGCGCGTACGACCGCGTCACCACGAGGTCCGCGGTCGCGTACTTCGAGAACACCAACGGTCTGTACGTCGGGGACAAGGTCAAGATCCTCGGCGTCGACGTCGGAGTGATCGATTCAATCGATCCGGACGGCGAGCGGATGCGGGTGGGGTTCCACTACGACGCCGACTACAAGGTCCCTCAGCAGGCCAAGGCGGCGGTACTGTCACAGAGCCTGATCTCCTCACGTGCGATCCAACTGACACCCGCGTACACCGGCGGCCCCGAACTGAGTGACGGCGGACAGATTCCGATCGAACGCACCGCGGTGCCAGTGGAATGGGACGACCTTCGGGAACAGCTGCAACATCTCGCCGAATCGATCGGCCCGACCGAGGCCAACAAGGCCGGCTCTCTCGGCGATTTCGTGGACACGGCAGCCGAGTCGTTGACCGGCAAGGGTGATGACATCAACTCGACACTGACCAAACTCTCCGATGCCATGTCGACGATGTCGGACGGCCGCGACGATCTTTTCGCCACCATTCGCAACCTCCAGGCCTTCATGACCGCACTCGCCGCCAGCGACGATCAAATCGTCGAGCTGAATCAGAACGTCGCCTCGGTGTCATCGGTGCTCGACAACTCCGATCAAGAACTGGCGACCGCATTGCAGAACATCGATGCGATGACCAGCCGGCTGGGTCAGTTCGTGAAAGACAACCGCGACGGGCTCAGCAAATCGGTGAGCGACCTCGCCGCCGTGACAACGTCTTTGAACGAGATCCGGCCCGACATCGAGCAACTCCTGCACGTCGGCCCGACGGCGATCCAGAACTTCTACAACATCTACGAACCCGCGCACGGGTCGTTCACCGGCGCGCTGGCTGTCACCCAGCTCCAGAACCCGGTGCAGTTCATCTGCGGTGCGATCCAGGCGGCAAGTCAGCTGGGTGCGGCCGAGGCGGCGAAACTGTGTGTCCAACAGCTGGCACCGGTATTGCAGCTCGTGCAGATGAATTACCCGCCGGTCGGAATCAATCCGGTGGCCGGCAAACAGGTCAGACCCGAGCAGATCGACTACAGCGAAGATTGGCTGCGCGGTACGGTCCCTGCTCCCGCAGCTGTCGAGCCCGTCGGCGCACTTGCCGGGCTGGCAGGGCTACTCGGAATCCCGGCACCCGCTGGAGGTGGGCGATAATGGCCAAGAACAAACTCGCCCGGGGTGCCATCGTGGCACTCGTCGGCGGATTCACCCTCACGGTGTCGGGGTGCGATTGGCAAGGCGCCAATTCCCTGCCGCTGCCGGGAACCGCAGGTTCCGAAGACGGCTCGTACACCGTCAAGATCGAGATGCCGAATGTGACATCGATTCAGCGGAACAGTCGGGTACGCGTCGGCGATGTCACGGTCGGCAACGTCGACGATGTGCACCTCGCCGGATGGCACGCCGTCGTCACGGTCTCACTCGAGCCCGACGTCCGACTCCCCGGCAACGCGACAGCGAAGGTGGGGCAGACCAGTTTGCTCGGTTCGTTGCACATCGAACTGGCACCACCATTGACGGAACCACCCGCCGGCGAACTCCGCGACGGCGACACGATCCCGATCGACAACGCCAGCACCTATCCGACCACGGAACAGACACTGGCGTCGGTGTCGACAGTGCTGAACGGTGGAGGCCTCGCACAGATCCAAGAAATCAGTGGTGAACTCAACGCCGGGTTGTCCGGGCACGAGGGAGAAGTCCGCGACCTTCTCAATCAAGCGGATACGTTCAGCGGCAGTCTGAACGAACAGCGCGACGACATCATCACCGCCGCCGAAGGCCTCGATCGCCTTGCCTCGACCGTCGACCAGCAGAACGCCGTACTGGCCGGCGCGCTCGAACGGATCCCGCCCGCACTCGCCATCCTCGACGAACAGCAGAGGAAGCTCACCGACACAGTGACCTCCGTCGGAAACTTCGCCGACTCGGCGAACCGGGTTGTCACGGCAAGCTCGCAAGACGTACAGGGTAACGTTCGTGAGCTCGAGCCGGTATTGCGTGAGCTCGGCAACTCCGGTTCCGACCTCACCCAGGCATTGGGTCTGCTCCCCACGTATCCGTGGCCGCTGGAAAACATTCCGAAGTTCTTCAAAGGTGACGCCGGTAACCTCTCCGCCACCGTCGATCTCACCATGGGTCGCCTCGACCGAGGATTGCTGCAGGGCACACCCCTCGAGGGGTCGCTCACGAACGCCGAAACCGCCCTTGGTCGTACGGAGGGTCGAATTCCGGCGGTCTCGACGAAGAACCCGCTGACGGCCGGACTCGACAACGTTGCGATGAGGGGTACCCGATGATTCTGTCGAAATTCGTCAAGATTCAGCTGATCATCTTCGCCGTCCTCACCGTGATTGCCTTGATCACGATGAGCGTCGTGTACATGCGGTTGCCCGCGCTGGTGGGCGTCGGGCGCTACTCGGTCGCTGTCGAACTTCCGACGAGTGGTGGGCTGTACAGCAGCGCGAACGTCACCTATCGCGGGTCGACCATCGGTACCGTCACCGATGTCACCCCCACCGCCGGCGGGGCACGTGCAACGCTGAATCTCGATAGCTCGGTCCGCATTCCGGTCTCAGCCGAGGCCCAGGTGCACAGCAGGTCCGCGATCGGCGAACAGTACCTCGACTTCGTTCCCAGCTCGCTCGAGGGACCGTTCCTCGAGGATGGGGCGGTCGTCCCGGCGAGCCAAGCGAGTGTGCCGCAAGACATCGGACCGATGATCGACACCCTCAACGCCAGCCTCACATCGATCCCGCAGCAACAGCTGAGCGCACTGATCGACGAGACTCACACGGCGTTCGAGGGATCCGGCCCCTCGCTGCAACGGATCCTCAACGGATCCGACCGTGTATTGGACCAGGCCTACACCGACGCCGACGCCACCACCACGTTGATCAACGACGCGGCACCATTTCTGGACTCCCAAAAGGTCAGCAGCCCCGCGATCCGCGAGTGGGTGGCGAACCTGGCGGGCACCGTCCAACAGGCCGAAGCGAATGACCAGCACGTCCGGCACATCCTGGAAACCAGTCCCGCCGCGGCCAGTGAGGCCAGTGCACTCTTCCAGCAACTACGCCCCACCGCCCCACTCCTGGCGGCCAACCTGACCAGTCTCGGTCAGGTTGCGGTCACTTACAATCAATCACTGGAACAGCTGCTGGTCCTGCTGCCCGCCAGCGTCAGCGCCCTCAAGACGATCAACGTCCCCGATCAGGGAACGTCCAACGGCGCATTCCTCGACTTCAACCTGAATCTGAACGCACCGCCGCCCTGCACGACCGGGTTTCTCCCGGCGTCCGAACGACGCGACGGCTCTGCCGTCGACGCTCCGACGCGCACATCCGACCCGATCTTCTGCGCGGTGCCGCAGGACTCGTCGGTCGCCGTGCGCGGCGCACGGAACCTGCCGTGCATGGACAACCCCGGCAAACGCGCCCCCACCGTGGAGATCTGCAAGAGCGACGAGCCGTACACCTCGTCGGGAACCAATCCCTGGGTGGGGGACCCGACACCGACCACCGGCAACTCGGTCACCCCCGCGTCCCACACACAAGAGCCGGCCGCCCCTCAGATCGGGACGGCAAGCTACAACCCACGGTCCGGCCAGTATCAGGGCAGCGACGGCAGAACATACACGCAAACAGATCTCAGCCGCACGGGATCTCTCCACAGTGAAACGTCGCCCGTACAGGCGATTCTGACAGGAGGCCACTGATGCTCCGACGTAAATCCGACACCGTGTCGGCTGTCGCTGCCGTCCGCGCCGCACTCGACGCACGGCAGGCCGCCGAGGCAGCCGTCGAAGCGGCCGAGGCAGCGGAAGCCGCGGCAGCCGCACAGGAAGATGGCGACACCGGCGACATACCAGCCGTTCGCCACGATCCGCGGCGCCCCAGACCAGGCGCCCGCCGATGGAACACCCTCGCCGCGGCGCTGTTCGCGGTCGTCCTGGTGGGCCTGTTGGTGACCGCGGGCGCCCTCGCACGCGCGCACCAGGACAGCCAGGACGCCCGCGATCAGGATCTGGCCATGCTCGGCGCTGCCCGGCAGTCAGTCCTCAACCTGATCTCCCCGAGCTCGCAGGATCCCGCGGCCGGCGCGGATCGGATCATCAACGACGCGACCGGATCGTGGCTCACCGAATTCGAAGGCACAAAAGATCAGTTCGTCTCCGCCATCGCCGAGTCGAAGACCGAGTCGAGCGGCGAAATTCTCGGTGCCGGCATCGAGGGCAGAAGCGACGACGGCAGCACGACCGTCCTGGTATCGGCGGTGTCGAAGGTAAGCAACGCCGCCGGCGCCAAGGACGAGCCACGAACCTGGCGTCTACGAGTCGGCATCGTCGATGTCGACGGATCCTACAAATTGTCAAAAGTGGAGGTCGTGCCATGACCTGTGAACTCGAGAACAGAAATGTCGCAGCGGAACCGACACAGGAACCGCCCGCCGCGGCCGCATCGAACCCGGCCACCGCCCGGCAGGCCGTCTTCCTCAGATGCGGACTCACCGCGGTCGCACTCAGTGTCCTCGTGGCCACCGGGGCTGTTCTCGAGTTCCCCCTCTGGTTCATCCTTTCGGGCACAGTCGGTGTCCTCGCCATCGGCGCTCTGACCTACCGCAGTGAAAAGGCGTTCACCCGCTCAGCCACCATCAGAGGGCGGCGCACGCGCACCCTGGTTGTGGTGGCGCTCCTGGCCTCTTCGGCGGTGGTCTTCGCCGCCGTGGCACACCTGCACCTCACCGTCCCCGGCGAACGCACCGAACAAACACGGGCCGCTGTCGCCGAGAAGGCCGGTGAACTGACCGCGGGGGTGCTGACCTACAAGGCAGCCACCGTCGAGGACGACGTCGCCCGAGCCAAAAGCCAACTGACCGGCGAATTCTTGGACTCGTACTCAACTCTCACCGCCGAGACCATAATCCCGCAGGCGAAGCAAGGGCAGGTCGAGACGCATTGGGAAGCGAGCGGAACGTCGGTGGTTTCAGCAGAATCCGACTCTGCGGTGGTACTCGTCTTCCTCCGCGGCACCACGGCCAGCGCCGCGAAACCGGATCCGACGTACCTCTTCAGCAGTGTACGAGTACGGCTCGAGGCATCCGGCGATCAGTGGCTCATCTCCCAACTCGAGCCCCTGTGAGATACCCGTGCTGAAACGTCCAAGGAGGCTGGGATGACGAAGACATCCACCAACACGTCACGATCGCGGGTCGACGACGACACCACGACCCTGCGCGCTCGCGCAATCGAAGCCCGCGCGGCCGCGGAGGCCGCACTTGCTGCCGCCGAGCGCGCCGCGAAAGCGGCAGAACCACGTCTGCGGGACGATTCCCCGGACCCGGCTGCCCACGAGCAGCCGCAGCGTCCGGCACGCCGGAGTGGTGCGTTGCGAGGGCGCCGGGGTACAACGACCTACCGCGCCGCAGTCGCGTTCCTCGTTGTGACCTCCCTCGCCGGATCCGCCTCCGGGGTCAAGGCATGGTGGGATCACCGTGCGGTCGAACAACACGATTCGGCGGACCAGGCCCTGATGCATTCTGCCGAAGGCGCAGTGGTGGAGCTAATTTCGACGAGCAAAGATGATCCCGACGCCTACGTGCGACGCATCCTCGACAACGCGGCCGGCCAGTGGCACGACGACTTCGATGCTCGCAAACAGACCGTCCTCGACACCATGAAAGCAGCGGGCAACGTCACCGTCGGCCACGCCGTCGAAAGCGGCATCGAGCGACGAAATGACGACGGCAGCACCACTGTCCTGGTGGCCGCTTCGGCGGACGGCAACATACCGCTCGCCGGGTCCGGTTCCGCCGACCCTGCCACTGGAGCGGCTGAAGATCAGGCCCAGCCGTCGGGCAGTGATCCCGGTATGACAGCGACGATCGAGCCACAGGAGTACCAACTGCGCGTGGACGTTGTCGAGGTCGACGGGCAACTCAAATTGTCGAAAGTGGGATTCGTCCAATGACGACACTGAACATCGATACCCAGGTGAAAGAAGAGAACGCGGAACCCAACCGCGGCAGCGCGGGGGAGCAGGGGGCATCTCTTGTGCGCCGCGCCCGGGCACTGGCAGTCGACATGTGCCCGGCCCTCGCCGCGGCGGCAACTGCTGGGGTGCTGTCCCACATTCTGGCGGGGCAGGTATGGGCCGTCCTGTGTTGGGGCATCGTGGCCGTGTCCGGGCTCTTCATCGTCGCCAACAGCGTCATCTGCCAGGGACGCACCGGGCGAACTGCCGGCAAGTACCTCGAGGGCCTCCGCACCGTATCCGTCACTACGGGAGCTCCGATCGGCATCGTCCGTGCAACGATCCGGGTAGCGTGCCTGCCCGTCGACGGGATCTTGTTCCTGATCGGACGGTTCTGGCCACTCCAACGGGGACAGCGGCGCACATTCGCCGACAACATCGCCAGATCAGTGGTCAGGACGTCCGATACCGGGGGACCAGCCGGCCGTGGGCGCCGACTCGGCTTGACGGCCGCAGCGATGATCCCGCTCGGTGCACTCCTCGTCCTCGTCCTGGTCCAATTCTTCGTCCAACGCGCCGGTGACCAGGAAGTCGTGGCAGCGCACGGATCCGTGACGCGGGTTGCTTCCGACGGCGCTGTAGCGCTGTTGTCGTACAAGCCCGACACCGTCGATCAGGATCTGGACGCCGCAAGGGGCGTGCTGACCGGCGACTTCCTCGAAACATACACAAAGCTGGCGAAGGATGTGGTCGCGCCAACGGCAAGAGACAAGCAGGTAACGATGCAGGCGTCCGCAGCAGGCTCTGCGGTCGAATCGGTGTCCGCAGACCAAGCATCGGTTCTCGTCTACATCAATCAGAGCACCACGACGGCAAGCAGTCCCGAAACGACGCAGTCACAGAATGCAATTCGGATCGGACTCACCCGCGTCGACGAGACCTGGTTGATCAGCCGATTCGAGCCGTTGTTCTGACAAACACTGCAGCGGATAGTGGCCACCGCTGCGTAGCACCAATCCCTAGGCCGTGAGAGTGAGGAAAAACAATGGGTGTCGAGGTAGCGGTCACCAATCTGACGAAGTCCTTCGGCTCGCAGAAGATTTGGCAGGACGTGTCGCTGACGCTTCCGCCCGGCGAGGTCAGCGCGTTGCTCGGCCCGTCGGGAACCGGTAAGTCGGTGTTCCTGAAGTCGCTGATCGGTCTGCTCCGCCCGGAGCAAGGATCGATCGTGATCGACGGTACCGACATCCTGGAGTGCTCGACCAAGGAGCTCTACGAGATCCGGAAGCTGTTCGGCGTGCTGTTCCAGGACGGCGCCCTGTTCGGGTCGATGAACCTCTACGACAATGTGGCCTTCCCGCTGCGCGAGCACACCAAGAAGAGTGAGTCCGAGATCCGCGCGATCGTGATGGAAAAGCTCGAGCTGACCGGACTGATCGGCGCCGAGACAAAACTGCCCGGCGAAATCTCCGGAGGCATGCGCAAGCGCGCCGGCCTGGCCCGGGCCCTTGTGCTGGACCCGCAGATCATCCTTGTCGACGAGCCCGACTCCGGCCTGGACCCGGTCCGCACCACCTACATCTCCCAGACGTTGATCGATATCAACGCCGAGATCGATGCGACGATCCTGATCGTCTCGCACAACATCAACCTCGCCCGCACGGTGCCGGACAACATCGGCATGCTCTTCCGCCGCCAACTGGTGATGTTCGGACCCCGCGAGGTGCTGCTCACGAGCGAGGAGCCGGTGGTCAAGCAGTTCCTCAACGGCACCATGATCGGCCCGATCGGCATGTCCGAGGAGAAGGACGACGCACAGATGGCCGCGGAGCAGGCCATGGTCGACGCGGGTCACCACGCCGGCGGTGTCGACGACGTCGAGGGCATCGTCCCGCAGATGAAGGCCACCCCCGGCATGCCATTCCGCCAAGCCGTCGCCCGCAGGCAAGAAAGGGTGCGCGAGATCATGGACACTCTGCCCTTCAGCGCCCAGCTCGCGATCCAGGAAAGCTTCGAATCAACCTCGATCACAGAAGAATTTCCGGCCGTCATCACGGACGAGATGTACGCGGTCGACTAGCTCCGACCAACCCCGATAAACTCACGAAGAAGAGAGATCACATGATCATCGACCTGGTAGACCCGATCCAGAACCTCGTCACCGCGATTGCATGGCTACTCCTTAGAGGCCACCTCCCTCCATTGTAAAACTGCGAACCCACATCGACAGACGACCGACCCAGGCAGGACCAATGGCTTCACGGCGCCGAGTACCGTCAGCAGTAGTCGACGAGGCAACAGCGGTGCTCGACGAACCGGATTGGCGATATGCGGCGCAACCAGCATTGTCACCCATTCTCCACGGAGCCCTGGACGCCTTCTACGAAAACGGGTTTCGCGGAACGACGGTGCGGGAGATTTCTCAACGCGCAGGCGTGACGATGCCCACGCTGTACTACCATCACGGGAACAAGGAAGGCATCTTTACCGCACTGCTCGAGTGTGCGACCAAAGATGTCCTCGCCCGCGCGTACGCCGCGCGGGACGATGGCGGGGGCAAGCCGGAGGTCCGACTGACCTATGTGGTCGAATCGATACTCCTCGGAACTCTCACCAACCCCCGGATGGTGGCATTGAAGCCGGATATTCGGTTTCTCAGCGCACCGAATCGCGACCGCTTCGAGCGTGTGCGAACGGGGATCGAACGTCTGCTCCTCGGGATCGTACGAGAGGGGCGCAGGCGCGGGGTATTCACTGTCGCGGATCCCGTGCTCATCACTAGGGCATTGCTCGACATGTGTGATGCCGTTGCCGGCTGGTACGTCGAGTGTCCGCCCGAACACCACGCCGTCGCCCAGAAATACGGCGCCATTGCACTGAACGCGGTGGGCTATCGGGTGGACGGCTAGATCGGGGATCCTCCAGTGCACCCGAAGCGCGGAGTACGCTTCAATAGAACGTGATTCATTCCGGATCGATGAACGAGGCGGCGCGCCCGGAGACGCCCGCAGCGACAGCGGCGACCTGGTTTGGTGTACCCAGAAGTCCCAATTGAAGCCTGGACTCCAGGGCCAGCGCACCCGCTGTGTCGCCGCCACTCCAGGTCTCATCGTAGAGTCGCTTTGCCGCCCGGATCGCATCCGGCGACTTCTCGGCGATGTCATCCGCCAATTCGAGTGCTGCAGTGAGCGGGTCATCCGCCGTGCGAGTAACCAACCCTAACGATCTCGCCTCCAGACCCGAAACGATACGTCCGGTGAAAGTTAGTTCCTTCGCCACATCGACGCGCATAACACCAGGTAGGGACTGAGTGATAGCCATGTCCGGCACCAGTCCCCACTTGACCTCCATGAGGGACAACCGGGCGTCGGGCGCAGCGATTCGGATGTCGGCACCGAGCGCGATCTGCAAACCGCCACCGAAGCAATTTCCTGTGATCGCTGCGATCACCGGCACAGGAACTCTGGACCAGTCATACGCCGCCCGCTGGGCGAAATTGGCAAGCCGGCCGTCCTCCCGGACGAACAGGGCGTCGATGCCCCCCGCTGAATCAGCAAGAAAACTCGAAATATCCAAACCCGAACAAAAGCTGCGCCCCTCGCCATGAAGCACAACCGCTCTCACCGTGCGATCTGTAGCGAGGCGATCTGCGGCCTCGAGCAACCCTTCGAACATAGCCTTGTCCAACGCATTGTGCTTGTCGGCACGGACCATCGTGACAATCGCTACACCGCTGTCGCCCATACGAATACGAATTCGCTTATCACTCATGTGGTTGACTCTAACTCTGGACTGCTCGACTTGAAAACCGCTCGCGAGACTATTCGTCCCTCGATCCTCGATACTCGCTCCTCCCGGCGAGGTCACCCCGGCATTGGTCCTTTCCCCTGCGGCCGACGCCTACCCCCAAAGTGCGATTCCCTACCCCCCTGGGGAGATGTGTGACATCGCGTTGTGCACCTACCCTCGAGGGGCCGTTGGCTTACCAGCCGCGGATTGGCGGTTCGTGCAAAGATGTTGGACTAGGAGTAGCTATGGGGCGCATGCCATCCGAGGTCATGCAGCATGAACTCGACATGCTCTGGCAGAGTATTTTCACCTGGCTGAGTTGGGTCATAGTCGCCATTATGCTGGCCATTGCCTTCCGAATGTGCGTCCGGCAGCGGACTCCCTTTTATCTGCTGGCGTGTCTGGCGGCCGGTATCGCGGCCTTCGCTGAACCGCTCTACGATGTAGCGTTTGACCTCTGGTTCTACGACGTCCACAACGGAGAGCCGGGAGCGATGTATTCCCACTTCACTGCGTTCGGCGTCGTTCAGCCGAACTGGTCGCATAGCGGCTACATCATCTTGTACGCGAGCGCCTGCCTCTACGCGGGCCGCCGCATGTACGAGGGGAGCCTGCGACGCAAGCACCTTTTCCTCATCTGGGTTGCCGAGATCATCACCTCGTGCGTATTCGAGATCATCGGTACCGGTACGAATGTCTATACCTATTACGGCCCGTACGAATTGCGGATCTGGAACTATCCGTTGGTCATCGGTGTACTCGAGGGAACCCAGGTTGTGCTGTTTACTGTACTGGCGGTGCAGCTCTGGCGGCGGGTGTCCACTGCGTGGGGCCTCATCGGCCTCTTAGCGGTCTTCCCCGTCACAATGTTCGGTGCGAACTTCGGCCTCGGCGCACCGATCATCATCGCGCTACATCTCGAGGAGTCCGAATTCTCTAGCGGAATAGTTTGGGCAGCAACCCTGCTCACCATGACGCTGTGCACTCTGGCGGTAAACGGCGCGAGTAAGTTTCTTCCTCGGCCGTTTGCTACGCCCGAGCCGGATGGCGCGCCGGCTCGGAAGGCAGACGCGGTCACGGCAGCTTGAGCGGGAGAGCCACATTGCGCCCGGAGGAGCGGCCGCGACAGTGGTAATCGACCAAGCTTTTCCTGCCGAAGGGCTTGGGCGATGGCAACCTTCTCCGCGTCACTGCGTGTCCTGAAGGTCACTCCGGTCACCTCCACCCCGACGGCAGCCTGTCCACATCAGCACCCACCGAACCCGAGTCCACGTCGTCATTAATCTACGACCCCGCCGATGCGGCACTCGGTGACCTCGTATCTCGAGTCAGGGACATGGTTCGAAGCGACCACCGCCAGCGGCGATAGGACTTTGAAACTGCCGATTATGCCGAAATAACCTGCCGGACACTCCGCGCGTCCGGTGGTGTCGGCCGAACCCACTGCATCCCGCCGCGGTTGCAGGAACCGGCGGACCGTCTTGTCGCTGCCGTGGTATCCGCGGGCGGGAGCACCGTCATGATGGAGCTGCGTTCCATGGCAAGTCTGAGATCCCAAATCGCCGCGCCCCCCAATGAGAAGGACGGTCTGGCCGTGAACACGGCAGGGACGAAGCTGAACTCGGGCATGATATGTTCGCCCCCGCCCCCAAAGCGTGCCCACTTCACGGCGGAATCGAGCATGGCGAGCTCTTCTATGGTCTCGGCGTCTCCGGTGCCCACTGCCTGGAAAGCCGGTGCGGCCATGCGATTCCTCGCACGGCCGCACCCGACCGGGTCATCTCACGTCGAGGTAGATGCTCTTGAGCTGCTGGTAGCTCGCGAGGCCTTCGGGTCCGAGTTCGCGGCCGAGGCCGCTGTTCTTGATGCCACCGAAGGGGGCGGTGGGGTCGTTGGTGTAGCCGTTGATGCCGACGGTTCCGGTGGCGATGTGGCGGGCGAATTGGGCGCCGCGTTCGGGGTCGGCGGTCCAGACGGAGCCGCCGAGTCCGTAGTCGGAGTGGTTGGCGATGGTGATGGCTTCGGTCTCGTCGGTGTAGGGGATGACGGACAGGACGGGGCCGAAGATTTCTTCCTGGGCGATGGTGTGGCCCGTGTCGACGTCGGCGAAGACGGTGGGTTCGACGAACCAGCCGTGGTCGAGTTTGTCGGGTCGGCGGCCGCCGGTGGTGACGCGTCCGCCGTCGGCGCGGCCCTTGTCGATGTAGCTTTCGACGCGGTGGCGTTGTCGGGCGGAGACGAGTGGTCCCATCTGGGTGGTGTCGGAGAGGGGGTCGCCGACCGAGATGACTCTGGCGAGGTCGGTGATGGTGTCGACGATCTCGGTGTAGCGGGAGCGCGGTGCGAGGACGCGGGTGCCGAGCCAGCAGATCTGTCCGTTGTTGAGAAGTGTTGCTGCATAGAAGGATTCGAGGTTGGCGGCGAGGTCGGCGTCGTCCAGAATGACGGCAGCGGATTTGCCGCCGAGTTCGAGGGTGACGGGGCGGAGTAGTTCGCCGCAGGTGCGGCCGATGGCGCGGCCGGCGGCGGTGGAGCCGGTGAAGGACACCTTGTCGATGCCGGGGTGAGCGACGAGGTAGGCGCCGAGTTCTCGGCCGCCGGGAACGATATTGAGTACCCCGGCGGGAAGTCCGGCGGCGATGGCGGCCTCGGCCATGAGGAACGCGTCGAGCACCGTCTCGGGGGAGGGCTTGAGGACGACGGTGCACCCGGCGGCGAGGGCGGGGGCGAGTTTGAGGAACGTGATGGCCTGCGGCACGTTCCACGGGACGATGGCGCCGACGACGCCGATCGGGGAGCGGGTGACGAGGGTGGAGCCGCCGAGCATGCCGGGCCGGATCTCGTCTTCCTGCTTCGCCGCCATCTCGGCGTAATAGCGGAGCAGGACGGGCGGGAAGCCGCCCTCGAACTGCCGGGCGAGGGTGATGGGCATGCCGTTCTGGCTGCTCACCCGGGTCGCGGTGTCTTCGGCGCGGGATTCGAGTTCGTCGGCGAAGCGGCCGAGGACCTCGGCGCGCTGGGCCGCGGTCCGGGACCCCCAGTCGGTGAGAGCGGTGCGGGCGGCCTCGACGGCGTCGTCGATGTCGGTGTCGGTGCCCTCCGGCACGGAGCCGATCTGCTGCTCGGTGGTCGGGGAGATGACCGAGATGGTCGCATCGCCGGACGGCCGTGCCCATTCGCCGCGGATGTAGAGATCGGGGTAGTCGATCGTCATCTGGGTGTCCTTCGTCAATGAGGTTCGGAGTGGGTGGTCAGTGGTGCACGAGGACGGGTTTGAGGACCTCGCCGCGGTGCTGGGCGTCGATCGCGTCGTTGATTTTCGCGAAGGGGAAAGTGGTGACGAGTTTGTCGAGGGGGAATCTGCCCGCCTTGTACAGCTCGACCAGTTCGGGGATGAAGTCGTCGGGGACGCTGTCGCCCTCGATGATTCCGGTGATGGTCAGCCCCATGGCGAGGGAGTTGATGATGTTCAGCGGCACCGACGACTCCGGGTCGGCGGGCACGCCGATGAGACCGATCTTGCCGTGGAAGGTCATGGCGCCGACGAGGGATTCGATCACGGCGGGGATGCCGGAGGTGTCGATGGCATAGTCCACCCCGGCGGGGATGATGGCCCGGACCTGCTCGGCGACCGGCCCGGCGGTGGGGTCGATGACGTGGGTGGCGCCGAGTTCGAGGGCGAGATCACGCCTCGACTGGTGCGGTTCGACGGCGATGATGGTCGCGCAGCCGCGGACGACAGCGCCCATCACGGCGGCGAGGCCGACGGAACCGGCGCCGGCGACGAGCACGGCCGATCCGGGTCGGCAGTTCAGTGAGCGCATCACCGCACCTGCGCCGGTTTGGATCCCGCAGCCCAGGGGTGCGAGGAGTTCGGCGGGGACGTCGCCCGGGACCTTCACGACGTTGCGTTCGAACGCGATGCTGTGGGTGGCGAAGGAGGACTGGCCGAAGAACAGGCCGGTCAGGGACTCGCCGTCGGTGGTGGTGATCGGTCCGGTGCCGTCGTCGCGGACGCCGTCGTAGGCGAGGTGCATGAACTGGTGGCAGTACGAGGGCGCCCCGGTGGTGCAGGACGGACAGGTACCGCAACTGTTGAAGGTGATGGCGACCCGATCACCCGGGGCGACTTTGGTGACACCGTCACCGACTTCCCTGACGATGCCGCATCCTTCGTGTCCGAGGACGGCGGGCAGTGCGGTCGGCAGGGCCCCGTCGCGGGCGGCGAGGTCGGTGTGACAGATACCGACCGCCTCGATCTCCACGAGTACCTCACCGGCGCGAGGGCCTTCGATGGTGATCGGCTCGAGGGTGAACTCGGTGCGCGGTTCTCTCGCGACTGCTGCGAATGCTTCCATCGTCATTACTCCATGTCTTGAAGGCCGGCACGTGAGACCGGCCGAAATCGAAATGCTCAGAGAACGGCTTCCCGCAAAGAAATAACGGGATCTGCGAGCGCGGCGGGGTCGATCTTGGTGCGGTTGCCGATGAATTTTTTGCCCGCCATGAATTCAGCTGCGGCATTGACGGTCTCGACGGCGACCGGAATGCCGTCGGTGTTCAGATGGAAGAGGGTGAAGGAGGACTCGGAGGGGTTGCCACGCAGCACAGCTCTCGTGTCGGGACCGACCATCCCTGCCATCTTCATTTTCAGGTCGAACTGGTCCGACCAGAACCACGGTACCTCGTGCGGCGGCATGGGCCCACCCATGATTACCGCCGCCGCCTGCTTCGCCTGTTCGACTGCGCTGGGGATGCTTTCGAGTCGCACCATCTTGCCGAGGGTGTCGTGCAGTCGGTAGGTCACGTCCCCGATCGCAAGAACGTGCGGGTCGCTGGTGCGTGCCGAACCGTCCACGACGATACCCGCGAGGCATTCGATACCCGATTCCCTGGCCAGCGCGTCGTTCGGGATCGCACCGACACCCACCAGAACCATGTCGCAGGGGATTTCGGTTCCGTCCCCCAGCGCGACCCCCTCGACCCGTCCGTCCGTGCCTGAGATCTCGCGGACCTCGGCGCCAGTGATGATGCGAGTTCCACGGTCTCGATGGAATTGGGTGAGCACGCTGGATAATTCGGGACTGGCGACCCGCGCCAGCACCCTGTCTTCCCGTTCGATCACCGTGACGTCGCATCCGCGCGCCCGGGCCGACGCTGCGACTTCGAGCCCTACGTAACCACCGCCGATGATGGCGAGTGCCGATCCGGTGTGCACGGCGTCGCGCAGCAGCGTGGCGTCGGCGAGCGTGCGCAGACTGAGCACGCCCTCGAGATCGCTCCCCGGCAACGTCAAGGTTCGCGGCGCGGCGCCTGTCGCGAGGACGAGTGTCGTGTACTCGAGTACTGTGCCGGACGCCGTCGTCGCGGTTCGGGCGTCGCGGTCGATACCCACCACCGAGTCTCCCAGCAGCGTCTCGATCGCGTTGTCGGCGTAGAACGCTTCCGGTTTGAGCCACTGGACGAACTCGTCGTCGGCGTACTTCTTCGACAGTGGCGGGCGGTGATAGGGCGGGTGAGTTTCGTCGCCGCACAGGACGATGCGGCCGTCGAACTTCTGTTGCCGCAGCATGCCGGCGAGGGTGCCGCCGGCATGCCCGGCCCCGACGATCACCACGGTGGGTGCTGGGTGCGACATTGGGCTACCTGGTGAACTGGATCTGGACGGGCATGTTCTTGAGTCCGCCGACGAAGTTGGTCTGGATCATCTTGGTGTCGTCCACCAGCTCCAGCGACTCGATGTGGGGGAGCAACTCCTCGAACATGATCTTGAGTTCCAGCTTCGCCAGGTGCTGCCCGATGCACATGTGCGGGCCGTAGCCGAACGCGATGTGCTTGTTGGGCCGGCGGGTCGGGTCGAAGCGGTCGGGATCCGGGATGACGTCGGCGTCACGGTTGCCCGACTGGTAGAGAAGCATGAATCGGTCGCCCTTCTTGATGTCGCGACCGCGGAGCGTGTAGTCCTGGGTTGCCTGTCGCATGAAGTGCTTGACCGGCGATGCCCAGCGCAGCGATTCGTTGACGATGTGTGGAGCGAGCGCCAGGTCCGCTTTCGCCTTTGCCAGCAGGTCGGGGTTGCGGCCGAGTTCGAGCATGCCGCCGGCGAGGGTGCTCGACGTGGTGTCGTGTCCCGCGGTGGCGATCGCGATGAAGTAGCCGTACGCCACTTCGTTGGGGTAGTACTCGCCACTCTCGTTGCGCGCCACCGAGATGATCGTCGCGAGATCGTCACGCGGGTTGGCTCGACGGTCCTCCAGCAGTCGCTCGAAGTAGGCGTAGAAGTCCTGAATTGTGGCCACCCACTGCTTCGCGGCGGCGTCCGGGGTGAGCGGTTCGACATCCTCACGGACGGCGTCGGGATCGGCGGTGCCGAAGAATTCTTGCGTAAGCGCCATCATCCGAGGCTCGTCCGATTCGGGTACCCCGAACAGGCTCATGATGACGTGCAGGGGGTAGTGGAGTGCGAAGTCCTTGACGAAATCGATCCGCCCATCCGTCTCCAGGAGCCTGCTGACGGCGGCCTTGGCCAGGTCGCGGATAACCGTTTCCCACTTGGCGAGGTTGGTCGGCCGGAACCAGTCCAGCGCGATGTCCTTGATCGCGGTGTGCTCCGGAGGATCGAGGTAGGTGAGGGTCTCGAGGATGCGGAGGCTGCCGTTGTTGATGCTCTTGGTGAACGCGTCACCGGCCTGGTTCGCCAGTATCGGATTGACGGACCCCTTGTCTTCACCCCCAGCGCTGGTGAAGATGTCGGGCTGGCGCTCGATCTCCATGATGTCGGCGTGCTTGCTCACCAGCCAGATGGGGTCGTAGCCCTCCACCTCGGCGCGGCCGAGGGGATTGTTCTCCCGCAACCAGCGGTAGGCCTCGAACAAAGCGTCGTTGTCCCGGTGTCCTTCGGGAAGAACGATTTGACGGGCGACGGCGTCCGGAATCAGTTCCGTGACCTGTTCTGTGGTGCTCATCAATTCCCCTTCGTGGTGCAGTGAGTTCCGGCGCCGGGTGTCGCGGCGCCCTCGCCGACTGGAGTGACATCAGCCTGTCAGTCACGAGAGTGAGGGGCATCACACCATTGATGGAAAGTTGTCTACCTAATGGGGTACGTGTGCTGAGTCACGCAGTTGGTGGCGGTCTCGTGCCGCGGAACTTCACCCCACTGGAGGGGGGTAATACGTCGAAGTGGTGATGTGCGGTTCAGTGACCCGCGACACAATTGGTACAGAACGCGGCCGAATCCCGGGACGGCAACCCACTCGGCGAGAGAGACCGCGCAGACGTTCACAGATCACCCCGAAGGAGATTGCCATGCCCACCGTCGTATACCAGCTGCCCGACGGCTCGACCTCGTCCGTCGACGTTCCAGCAGGCCAGAGCGTGATGGACGGGTCGGTGCGTAACAACCTTCCCGGCATCGTCGCCGAATGCGGCGGTAGCTGCTCGTGCGCCACCTGTCACGTGTACCTCGATGAAAACTCCTGCGGGTCGTTCGAGGAGCCGACATTGGAGGAACAAGACCTGCTCGAGTTCCTCGACGGCGTACAGCCGTGTTCTCGCCTCGCGTGCCAGCTCGTGCTGAGGCCGGATGTGGATACCGTCACGGTGACCGTCCCGTCCTCGGACGCCTGACGTCGGAGTCACCGGGTGGTGGACTGATACTTCGCGATCAATTCGGCGCGGTTGGTGGCGCCGAGTTTGCGGAGGATGTGTTTCACATGCGACTTGACCGTATCGACCGTGATGAACAGTTCGGCGGCGATGGTGGAGTTCGACGCGCCGGTGAGAATCAGCCGCACGACGTCCGCCTCGCGTTCGGTCAGCGGGTCGAGCAGTCGCCGATCGGCGTCGTCCTGCTCGGTCCCGGCCGACGCGAGGTCGGGAGAACCTGTGGTCACCGCGTCGAAGTCCGTGTCGCCGGTCCACCGCTGGACACCTTCTCGGAGAAGGGCGTCCTGGCGGTCGCGGCGGGATTCGAGCCCGACCCGCTCGAAACACCCGCCCAGCACCTCGGCGAACACTCCCAGGGCGTGGCGCCTCGCGCCGTCGAGTGATGTACCGACGTGGAGCAGCGCAGCAGCGATCCCGTCGACGACGACGGGGACGACGGTGAATCCGTTGACGCCCAGCGCCTCTCGAAGCTCGGCGCGAACGTGGGTGCCGACCGTGACCGCGTTCGTCTCGAGGGCGTGCTCTTCGGGTGAGCCTGCCAGGAGACCGAACTCGGCGGGGAACGACGGTGCTGTCTCGGGGGCGGCACTGAACGAGGTGACGGGGACGATCCGGTCGCCATCGAGGCGGGAGAGGACCACCTTGTCCGCGGTGCAGAGTTCGGCGACGCGTTCACACGCTCGCCGCATGAGTTCCGCACTCGAGGCGGCATCGTCGAGTGCGTGCACGGCGCGATCGATACTCCTCGCGATGGCATCGATCTCGGCGGTCCGCGTCGAAGCGAGCGTGTTTCTGCGGTCGAGTAGGTCGACGAGACGCCGGCCGAGTTCGACGGCGTGCTCCGAACTCGCTGTGCGCATTTCGGTGAGGATGTCCGAGATGGCGCGATCGAGTTCGTCGTCCGCAGTGTTCTCGCCGGGTTGCGATGCGGAGCGGGGAACGTCAGCCACCGTTCACCGTCTTGGCATGGGCACCCGTCTTGGCATGGGCACACAGCGCTGCCACCTCGGCTCGCGTCGAGACGCCGAGTTTCTTGAAGATCCGCTGGACATGGGACTTGACGGTGCCGTCGGAAATGCACAGCCGCCGAGAGATGGTGCCGTTTGTCGCGCCCGTCGCCATCAGCGTCAACACCTCACGCTCGCGGGCCGTCAGCGTGTGCGCGCGAGGGATGGCGGGTGCTTGCGCATTGACATCCGTACTCGGCGCGCCTGCGGGGGGTTCGCTGGTACCCAGTTCCGGCATCGTGACGGGTGCCTGCTCGAGATGTCGCAGTGCGCGAGTGAGGCGTTGGATCTCGGCGTCGACGTGCTCGTTGCGCGCAGAGATTTGTTGCCGCAGGTCGGCGCGTTCCCTCACCGACGCGCAGACACCTGCCAGCGCTCCGACGATATGGACATCGGTGTCGGTCAGGCTGTCGCTCTGGCGGTCCACGTGAATCATTGCCACCGTGCGTGAGTCGACGACGATGGGGACCGCAATGTATCCCGCCGGACGTGACAGGTCGATAAGAGGGCGGTACGTGTGCCGGTAGGTGTCCACGCCGTCTACGGCATACGGCCGACGGCGGCGGACCAGTTCGGCTTCGCGGGGCGCCTCGCGCAGCGAGATCTCCCGGCCGTCGATCGCCGTGACGAGTTCGTGGAAGTCTTCGGTCAGGCTGGGGTTGACCGCTAGCGCAATGGGAGACCAGGTGGAACCGCGAACCACGGAGAACATCGCCTTGCCGTATCCCAGGCTCGTGCACAATTCCTGCGTCACTGTCCGGGCGATGTGGTCGGCGCGGGCATCGATGGCGCGGACCACCTGCTGCAACGCCTCGAACTGCTCGGTATGGACGTGTAGCCGGCGAGCGATGTCGTCACGGCTCGCGGTGTCGAGTCGTGTCACGAGTTCCGCGAGGCGCACAGCTAGCTCGGCTGACTCGGGGCCTTCCCGCAGTTTCCGGGCCGCGAACGCGCGGATCACTGTCAGATCCGGCTCGCCGTCCGCCAAGCGGACGAGGTTCGGTTCGCTCCCCAGTAGCTCATGCAACTCGGCAACTGCTTGCTGGGCAAGCTCGAACGGACTCGTCGAAATGACCACTCACTACTCCTTGCGCCGCGGCTGCCGCACGGACGGCGACGACGCTGCCGCACGCCCTGTGACACGCAGCACAGTATAGATCGGTGTCACCTGGGCGTTTCATCGCCGCCGCGAGCCTCCTCACCAATGTATATGGTCAGTCCAAATTCGTCACCCACTTCGGGAAAATCGCACCGGTTCTTGTTTTCAGTAGTGACCGAGTACTAGGGTCGAATGGTACGACCAAAGTGGAAGGATTCGCACGATGAGGCAGCCTGTCCGATACGACCTCGACGAGCATGTCGCCGTCCTCACTCTCGATCGCCCCGAAACCCGCAACGCGCTGTCCGACGACCTGCTCGACGAGCTGCTCGCCGCGTTCGAACGCGCTCGGGACGACGACGACGTGCGGGTCGTCGTGCTGGCCTCGTCGCACGAGAAGATCTTCTCAGCGGGCGGCGACCTCAAGGCGTTCGCGAGCGAGACGCCGACAATCGTCAAATTCGCCGGGCTGGATCGCTTCCCGCGGCTGTATCAACTCATCGGCGGCCTCGGGAAGCCGGTCATCTGCGCGGCGGGAGGGGACGTGCTCGCCGGCGCGTTCGGTCTCGCGCTCGCGTGCGACTTCGTGCTCGCCAAGGAGTCGGTCACGTTCGGATGCCCGGAGATCAATGTCGGCGTCTTCCCGTTCATGATCTCCGCCTTGATCTACCGGAATGTCGGGCGGCTCAAGGCGAACGAGCTGATGATGTGTGGCGAGTCGATCACCGCCGCGGAAGCGCTCGAATTGGGGCTCGTCAACCGGGTCATTCCGGACGGGGAATTCGACACCGCAGTGCAGGAATGGGCGCGCCGGCTTGCGAGCAAGTCGCCGCTCCTTATGCGTCTCGGCAAGGACGCGATCAACAACACCCGCGACATGTCTCTGCCCGACGCCCTCACGGCGCTGCAATCCCAGCTTGCGCTCGCGTTCACGACCGAGGATATCGCCGAGGGCGTTACTGCGTTTCGCGAAAAGCGTTCTCCTGTATGGACGATGCGATAAGAGCGGAAGCGGCAATCCGTTGCATTTTCGGTCCGACCATTATATTGTGAGGACCAACACAGGGTGTTACGCCCTCTACACATCTGCGCTCAGAGGAAGGCTTCCCATGGCGTTCGCATCGGTCACCGATCGCTACTCGGACGAACAGATCCGAGAGTTCTATGCCACCGGGCAGTGGCACCGTGACACGTTCTTCGACCTGCTCGAGGCTCAGGTCGCCGAGCGGGGCGACCGCATCTTCCTCACCGACGACACCAGCGGAGGCATCACCTTCCGGCAATTGCGCGACAGGGCTCTGAGCGTGGCGGTGGGCCTCCGGCGTCACGGCATCACCGCCGGTGACCGTGTGTCGGTGCAGGTTCCGAACTGGATCGAGTTCGCTGTCATCTCCGTCGCGTTGTCTCGACTGGGCGCCATTCTCGTGCCGATCATGCCGATCTACCGCCGCGCCGACGTCGAGTACATCTTGAATAATGCCGGGGTCCGGCTGGCGATCACGCCGCAGCATTTCAGGAAGTTCGACTACGCCGGCATGTACACCGAACTCCTGGATGCCGTCGACTCGCTCGAAGATGTCGCCGTCGTCCGCGGTAACGGCGAGTTGCCGGACGGATCAGTGTCGTTCGAGTCGCTGTCGGTGGATGTTAGCCCGGAGGAGGCGACTGCCGAACTCGGTCCCGGTGTCGGACCCGACGAGCCGTTCGTCATCGTCTACAGCAGTGGCACGACGTCCCGGCCCAAGGGTTGCATCCACACGTTCAACACGATGGCCTGTGGGTCGCGTCTGCTGGCCAAGGGGTTCGCCTACACGCCCGACGACGTCCAGTTCGGCCCCTCGCCGATCACCCATACCACCGGACTGGTCACGAGCATCATCCTCCCACTCATTCACGGCGCGGCGTCGCATCTCATCGAGGTGTGGGAACCGATTCGTGGGATGGAGCAGATCAAGGAACGTGGATGCACCGTCGCGGTGAGCGCCACGACGTTCCTGCAAATGCTCATGGATGCCTACGACCCGGCAGTCCACGACATCGGCAGCATGCGGCTGTGGGTCGCCGCCGGCTCCCCGATCCCCGGGAGCTTCGTCACCAAGGCCGCCGACCAGTTCCCGAATCTGCAGGTGCTCAGCCTGTACGGCCGCTCCGAGAACGTCACCACCACCATGTGCACCGTCGACGATGATCCCCAGCGGTCGGTCACCTCGGACGGCCGTCCGCTGCCGATGCAGTCGGTGAAGATCGTGGACGAACTCGGTGACGAGGTTCCGCGCGGGGAGGAGGGCGACATTGCGTACAAGGGCGCCATGCACATGCTCGCCTACCTGCACAACGACGAGGAGACAGCCAAGCTCTTCACGCCGGACGGCCACTCCCGCTCCGGCGACCTCGGCCGGATGGACGAGGACGGCTATGTGCGCGTCACCGGCCGCACCAAGGACATCGTGATCCGCGGTGGAATGAACATCAGCGTCCGTCAGGTCGAGGATCTCCTGGCGGCGCATCCCGCGGTGCGCGGTGTCGCTGCGGTCGCGATGCCCGACGAACGGCTCGGCGAGGCCGTATGCCTCTACCTCGTTCCCGCACCGGGATACGGCGACATCACTCTGGAGAAGATCAAGACCTACCTGCTCGAGCAGGGAGTGGCCATCCAGAAGGTTCCGGAGCGGCTGGAGCTCGTCGAGGCACTGCCGACGACGGCGACGGGCAAGATCCAGAAGCACCTGCTGCGCGCGCAGATCGCGGAGAAGATGGCGGCCGACCGAGAGGCCCGGGCTGTCGTCTGACCGAACGGAAAAGGGGGCGAAGCCGATCGGCTTCGCCCCCTTTCGGCGGTGTGAACAGGGTGGGTCAGGTCGCCGCCACCACCACGGTCGCAGACCCGGTGACGACGGGGCCCTTGTCCCCGGACGCAACGAGGTCGATGGTCGCAAGCAACTCCACGTCCGTCTCGACGATCGCCGCCACCGTGCCGCCCACGGTCAGAGTGTCGCCGAGGAAGACCGGGGCGACGAACCGCACGCCGAGAGAGCGCACGTGCTCGACGCCGAACGTGTCGGACACCCAGCCTGCCAGGATGCCCGCCTGCATCTGACCCATCGCGATGACACCCGGAAACCCCGACGTGGCCACGAACTCGGGATCGTGATGCAGCGGATTGAAATCGCCTCCAGCGCCGGCAAACCGGACGATGTCCGTCTGGCTTACCGGGCCGACCGCTCGGGTGTCGGGGGCGTCGCCGACACGAACCTTGGCCGGTGTCCTCATCGCTGTTCTCCTCGTTCGATCAAAACCTCTTCGAGCCGCACCACGGGCTCGCCATTGGCGTCGACGTACTCGGTCTCCAGGGTCACGAGGCGCATGGTGCCGCCGCGCTTGCCTTCTCGCCGCACATCGTCGACTACGCGGCGGGTGCCGACCACGTGGTCGCCCGCGGTGAGTGGTCGCAGATACGTCCACGTGACTGAGCCGACCACCACGCGCTCGAGCGCCAAACCCAGTGCGTCGACGAAGGCGCGCTGGTCGCGCTGGTGTCCGGCGACAACTGTGTGTGTGAGGGTGGCGGGCACATCGCCGAATCCGGCGTCGCGCGCCGCGGTCGGATCCGTGTGGACGGGATCGGTGACGAACGTCGCGCGCGTGAACTCGCGAATCTTGCCGCGTTCGATGTCGTACTCGACGCGGTCGACGACGCCAGGGGGGTGTGAATCTGTCATCGAGTCCTCCTTTTTGGACTGACCTATAGTATCATTGAGCCAGAAATTTTCGAGGAGGGTGTAATGGAGCTCGCTGATTCCCCAGACGAGGCCGCATTCCGTGCAGAAGTCCGGGGGTGGGCCGAGAAGGCTGTCCCGACGCTGCCATGGCCGGAACCGGTTGATTTGGTCGACAAGGTGCCGTTCTGGCAGCAATGGCAGCGACTGCTCTTCGACGCCGGCTACGGCGGGATGTCGTGGCCGCAGGAATATGGCGGTCAGGCCGCCGACCCGATCCGCAAGGCCATCTTCACCGAAGAAATGGACCGGGTGGGAGCGCCGGAGCGACTCAACACCATCGGCGAGGACTTCGCCGGCCCGACCATCATCGATTTCGGGACGCCCGCCCAGAAGGAACGGTTCCTCCGGCCCATCCTGACCGGCGAGGAAATCTGGTGCCAGCTGTTCTCCGAGCCGGACGCCGGATCGGACCTCGCCTCGCTCCGCACCAAGGCCACGAAGGTGGACGGGGGCTGGAAGGTCAACGGACAGAAGATCTGGACCAGTCGCGCGCACATCGCGGCCCACGCAATCCTGCTGGCCCGCACCGGCGGCGGCCCGCGGCACAAGGGCATCACGTTCTTCCTGGTGCCGATGGACAGTGAGGGCATCACGGTGCGGCCGCTCGCGCACATGCTCGGCGAGGCGGAATTCAACGAGGTGTTCCTCGACGACGTGTTCATTCCCGACGACCTCGTGGTCGGGGAGGTGGACGGCGGCTGGAAGGTCGCGATGGGCACCCTCGCCTACGAGCGGGTGGCGATCGCGACGGGCCGCGTCAACACCAAACGGGCCGTCGACGACATCGTCACCGATATCGCGGGAATGACCGACGACATGGGCCGCCCACTCGGCGAGGATCCGGTGATCCGGCAGAAAGTCGCCGACCTGTACGGCCGAGCCCTCATGCACTACCTCATCGGTCAGCGTGTCATCACACTCGCGGCGAACGACGGCCCACCCGGCCCTGTCACTTCTATCGGCAAGCTGTTCTTCTGCCCCCTCGTCGAGGAACTCGCCGATTTCCGGTTGTCTCTCGAGCCGGCCGGCGGGCAATTCGGCCTGGACGAGGAGTCACAGCAGGCCGCGCGGTGGCTCCGGCTCGCCTATCAGGCACGCGGCACCGCCATCGCCGGCGGTTCCACCTTCATCCAGCGCAACATCGTCGCCGAGCGCATGCTCGACATGCCGAGGAGCTGACCGTGTCCGACTACACCTGGCACCCCACCGACGACTACGTCGAGAATGCGAATGTCACGCGGCTCGCCCGCGCCCACGGCCTTTCGGGCCTCGCCGAGCTCCGCGCCCGCTCCGTCGCCGATGTGCGGTGGTACTGGGACGCGGTGGTCCGAGATCTGGGTCTGCCGTTCCAGTCGCCGTACCGCGAGGTTCTCGATACCTCCCGCGGGATCGAGCATCCGGAATGGTTCGTCGGCGGCAGGACGAATGTCGTCGACGCGTGTCTGGAGCGTTGGCTGGCCGACCCGGCCGCCGCCGATCGGGTGGCCGTGGCCCACGAAGCAGAGGACGGCACCGTCCGCAGTCTGTCGTACCGCGAGCTCGCAGCGGACGTCGAGCGGGCAGCCGCGGGCCTGCGCGAACTCGGCGTCGGCAAGGGCGACGCCGTCGCCCTGTTCCTGCCGATGATTCCAGAGGCGGTCGTCTCGGTGTACGCGGTCGCGCGGCTCGGTGCGGTCCTCGTGCCGCTCTTCTCCGGATTCGCGCCGAGCGCGATCGCGTCCCGCATCCAGGACGCGGACGCGAAGGTGGTGATCGTCGCGGACGGAACGGTGCGGCGGCGCAAGACCGTCACGATGAAGCCGGCGCTCGACGAAGCCCTGGCCGTCTGCCCGACGGTGAAATCGGTCGTCGTGGTCGAGAACGTCGGTGCGCCTGTAGCTTCCACCGGCCGCGACATTGCTTGGGCCAAGCTTCTCGGGAACGGCGGTGACCCGGGTCCGGTCGAGGCGATGGACGCAGGTGAGCCGTTCGCGCTGGCCTACACGTCCGGCACGACCGGCAAGCCGAAGGGCGCCGTCCACACCCACGCCGGTTTCCTCGTGAAGACGGCAAGCGAGGTCGCGTACTCGTTCGATCTGAAGCCTGGCGGCGCTTTCTGCTGGATCACCGACATGGGCTGGATCATGGGGCCGCTGTCGATCGTCGGCACGCACGCCAACGGCGGAACTCTCGTTCTCTACGAAGGCTCCCCGGACGTACCGGACACGGACCGGCTGTGGCAGCTCGCGCAGCGGCATGGGGTGACGATGCTCGGCGTCTCTCCGACGCTGATCCGCACCCTCCGTGGACGGGAGACGGATGTCGCGGCGCGGTACGACCTGTCCTCGGTGCACACGATCGGGTCGACCGGTGAGCCGTGGGACCCGGACTCGTACGACTGGCTGGCGAAGGACGTCTTCGGTGGGCGCGTACCGGTCATCAACTTCTCCGGGGGCACGGAGGTCGGCGGGTCGTTCCTCGCGCCGTACCCGGTGGAGCCGATCCACAGCTGTTCACTGGGCGGGCCCTCGCTGGGTATGGACGTCGACGTCGTCGACGACGCGGGACGCTCGCTGCGCGGCGAACAGGGCGAACTCGTCTGCAGGCAGCCGTGGCCATCGATGACGCGCGGGGTGTGGAAGGACGAGGAACGCTATTTGGAGGCGTACTGGTCGACGTTCCCCGGCATGTGGCGGCACGGTGACTATGCGCTCGTCGACGACGACGGCCAGTGGTACATCCGGGGCCGTTCGGACGACGTGATGAACGTGGCCGGGAAGCGGCTTGCGCCCGCGGAGGTCGAGGCGGTGCTCACCGCACATCCGGCGGTGTCCGAGGCGGCCGCGGTCGGCGTCCCGGACCCGAAGAAGGGTGAGGCGGTGTGGGCGTTCTGGGTGCCTCGCGCGGACGAGGTCGGTGACACGGCGGACATCTCGGCCGAGTTGATCGCCAGTGTGGCTGCCGAACTCGGAAAACCTTTCGCGCCCAGTGTGGTACACCGCGTATCGCGGTTGCCGAAGACCCGGTCGGCGAAGATCCTGCGCCGCGCGGTGCGCGCCGCCGCGCTGGGTACCGATCCCGGTGACTTGTCGGGTGCGGAGAACCCGGAAGCCGTGGACGAGATCCGCGCCGTGGTGACCGGCAGTTCGGCGACGTGACTGCGACGAGGGCCCCACACCGGCACACGGTGTGGGGCCCTCCTCGCTACTGGATGAAATTATGCAGCGATGTTCATTCGTCGAGCAGAATGTCGGTGCGCTCCTCGAAGTCCTTGATCGACTCGGCGTACGAGTGGACGTGCCGGCTCATGCGCCGCACGGCAGCATCGGCGTCCTTGTCCCGGATGGCCTTGGTGACCGAGCGGTGGGCCCGGACGGTGATCTCGCGAACCTTGTCGTCGATGAAGCCCTCGTTCTCGGTGGCGGCGTAGATGGCGCGGGACAGCGAGATCATCAGACCCGACAACAGTTCGTTGTGACTGGCGCTCGCGACAGCGACGTGCCAGTCGATGTTCGCCTGAAGGAAGGCATCGAGGCTGTCGCCTGCGCCGGCGATATCCTCGTTGGCGGCATCGAGTCGAGCGAGATCCTCGTCGGTGCGATGGCGGGCGGCGAGTTGGGCGCAGAAGGGCTCGATCGCCTCGCGGGTCTCGAGCAGTGCGGCGAGACGGATCTGGCGGCCGCGGATGAGCAGAGCCACCGTGTCCGCCATGGATTGTTCGCCCGGCCGCTGAACGAAGGCGCCTCCGGCTCGTCCCGCCTTGATGCGCACGAGTCCTTGCACCTCGAGGATGCGGAGGGCTTCGCGGACGGTGGTGCGGCTCATCTTGGTCTGGACGACGAGTTCGCGCTCCGGCGGCAGCGGTGTGCCTTCGACGTAGTCCCCGCTGAGAATGCGCTCGCGCAGCTCGTTCGCGAGGACGTCCGACGCCTTCGGTACCGCCATCGGTGTCAACTGGATGGAGGAACGTCCGTTCCGGGTGGTGTTCGGCACGGCTGTTGGCATGGCTCCCCGCCCTCTCTGGTCTAACGGTCAGACCTAATATACCATTGGGTTCTCGCTGCGTTCGTATTGCAGCCTATTCTTCGTCTCATCGGGAGGACCAGTTCTATGCGCTGGGAGCTGTCAGAAGAGCAGGAAATGTTCACCGAAGCCCTCGACGGCTGGCTCGAGCGGTTCGCTGCTCCGGCACAAGTCCGCAAGTGGGGCGAATCGGGCGATCCTGCCGAGTTCGAGCACAAATTTGTCGAGGAGGGCTGGTTTTCCGCCGGCCTCGCCGAGGAAATCGGTGGTCAGGGCGGTGGATTACTCGAACTGGCGTTGACCGCCGAGGCGCTGGCCCGGTACGCCGCGCCGTCGAGTGCCTGGACCGCGTCCGTCCTCGCGGCCCCCCTGCTGCCCGCCGATGTTGCCACCGACGTGCTGTCGGGGGAGGGATTCGCGGCGGTCGCCGTCGATTCGACCCGGCCGTTCGGTGTGACCGACTCGGTGCGCGCCGACTCGAGTGGCACGTTGACCGGTCGTGTCGCGGTGGTGCTCGGTGCAGAACGAGCAAAGCTTCTGGTCGTCCCGGCGGTGGACGCTGACGGGAAGGTTGCCCTCTACCTTGTGCGCGTCGACGCCCCTGGCGTCACGGTGAAGTCGCGGCGCTTCCTCGATCCGTCCCGCGCTGCCGCGGATGTCCTGTTCGACGGCGTCGCCGGACAGCGCCTCGACGTCGAGGCGGCGACGGCCCTCGAGGACGCCGGACTCCGCGCGGCCGTGCTCGTGGCCGCGGATGCGCTCGGTGCGATGGATCGCATGCTCCATCTCGCGGTGGACTACAGCAAGCAACGCCAGCAATTCGGCGTGCCGATCGGCTCGTTCCAGGCCGTGAAGCACGCTGCGGCAAGCATTCTCGTTTCGGTCGAGGCCGGCCGGTCCATTGCCTACTACGCTGCGGCGTCGGTGGATCTCGGTCTCGGTGATCGCGCGATGCATGCCGCGGTCGCCAAGGCGCAGGTGCCGCGAAATGCGGTGCAGGCAGCCGACAGTGCTCTCGTGATGCACGGCGCGATCGGTTACACGTGGGAACACGACCTGCACCTGTATTACAAGCGCGCCAAGCTCGACGAGAAGTTGTTCGGTGGCCCGGACGTGTGGAACGAGCGTCTCGCGCGGGATCTGCCGCTGTTGCCCGCCGTCTGATTTACCGTTGACTTTTTGGTCTGTCCTTTAGTAACTTAAGTCCAAACAGTTTCGACGACGATGGGACGTGCTGTGGACTTTGATCTGACCGAGGATCAGGCAACGATCCGAGAAGCGGTGCGAGAGCTGGCCGGCAAGTTCGACGAGCAGTACTGGGTGGAGAAGGACAGCGAGCACGAGTTCCCCACCGAGTTCTATGACGCATTCGCCAAGGGCGGCTGGCTCGGCATCACCACGCCCGAGGCGTACGGCGGGCACGGTATGGGTATCACCGAGGCCTCGATCCTGCTGGAGGAAGTGGCCGCTTCCGGCGCCGGCATGAACGGTGCGAGTTCGATGCACCTGTCTATCTTCGGGATGCACCCTGTGATCGTGCACGGCTCGGAGGAACTCAAGCAGCGCACCCTTCCCCGGATCGTCGACGGCGACCTGCACGTCTGCTTCGGTGTCACCGAGCCCGGCGCCGGTTTGGACACCACCAGGATCACCACCTTCGCGCGACGCGAGGGTGACAAGTACATCGTCAACGGCCGCAAGGTCTGGATCTCCAAGGCGATGGAGTCGGAGAGAATCCTTCTCCTCACGCGCACAACGAAGTTCGAGGATGCGAAGAAGAAGACGGACGGCCTGACGCTGTTCCTCACCGACCTGGACCGTTCGAAGGTCGACATCCGCCCGATCAAGAAAATGGGGCGCAACGCGGTCACGTCGAACGAATTGTTCATCGACAACCTCGAGATTCCCGTCGAGGATCGGGTGGGCGAGGAGGGCATGGGCTTCAAGTACATTCTCGACGGCCTCAACCCGGAGCGCATGCTGGTGGCGTCCGAGGCGCTCGGTATCGGCCGGGCCGCTCTTCGCCGGGGCGTCCAGTACGCGAATGAGCGTGAGGTGTTCGGTCGCCCCATCGGCATGAATCAGGGTCTGCAGTTCCCGCTCGCGGATTCCCTCGCTCGCCTCGACGCCGCCGAACTCGTCTTGCGTAAGGCGACGTGGCTCTACGACAACGGAAAGCCGTGCGCCCGCGAAGCCAACATGGCCAAATACCTGTGCGCCGACGCCGGATTCCAGGCCGCCGACCGCGCCCTCCAGACCCATGGCGGCATGGGCTACTCGGAGGAGTACCACGTGGCCCGGTACTTCCGCGAAGCCCGCCTGACCAAGATCGCCCCGCTCAGCCAGGAGATGGTTCTCAACTACCTCGGCGAGCATGTCCTCGGCCTCCCCAGGAGCTACTGATGTTCGAACTCACCGGAAAGTCCGCACTCGTCACCGGTGCGGGTAGTGGAATCGGCGCCTCGGTGGCGCATGCCTACGCGCGAGCAGGTGCGGCGGTGCTCGTCACCGACGTCGACGCCGATGCCGCGGCGGCCGTGGCAGCGGAGATCACCTCAGCAGGCGGTGCCGCGAAGTCCGCGGCCCTCGACGTCCGCAACGGCGATCAGGCGGCGGCTGCGGCGGAGCAGGCCGCTGCGCTGAACGACGGCACCCTGAACATTCTGGTCAACAACGCGGGTGCCATCGCGCCGGCGATGTTCCCGAACCTCGAAGAAGAGGACTTCCGCCGCATCGTCGACATTCATCTCGTCGGCAGCTTCGTCTGCAGCAAGGCCGCCCTGCCGTACCTGCCGTCCGACGGCAGCGGCCGCATCATCAACGTGACCTCCGCCGCGGGCCTGGTGGGCACCGTCGGGCAGGCCAATTACGGTGCCGCGAAGGCGGGCATCATCGGTCTCACGAAGTCGCTGGCGCGTGAGCTCGCCAAGAAGCAGGTGACGGTCAACGCGCTCGCCCCGCTGGCCGCCACCAAGATGACCGAGAACATTCGCAGCAACGAGAAGCTCGCCGCGAAAACGCTCGCACGGATCCCGTTGGGCCGCTGGGCGGAACCGGACGAGATCTCGGCCAGCTTCGTGTTCTTCGCGTCCGACGGCGCGGCGTACATCACGGGCCAGGTGCTGCCCGTCGACGGAGGAACGGTGATCTGATGGCTGAGAAGCGCAACCCCTTCCAGCGCTCCGCCCGCGAAGTGATCATCGCGGAAGCGGCCCGCACTCCGATGGGCAAGTCGCACCCCGAGCGTGGCTGGTTCCGCGACACCCACCCCAACGACATGCTTGGCGCCGTCTACACGGACCTGATCCGCCGCAGCGGGCTCGACCCGGCCGTCGTCGAGGACCTCGTGATCGGCTGCACGGCACCGTTCGGCGAGCAGTCCCGAAACATCGGCCGCAACGCGTGGCTGCAGGTGGGCTACCCGCCGGAGGTCCCGGCCGTGGTGCTGGACCGCCGTTGCGGGTCTGCGCAGACCGCGGTCGAGATGGGCGCGGCGCTGGTCGGCTCCGGCACCCACGACGTCGTCCTCGCCGGTGGTGTGGAGCACATGGGACACGTGCCGATCACCTCACCCGCGAAGATTTCCGAACTGTACGGCGACCCATGGCCGGAAGCGCTGCGTGAGCGCTACGACTTCGTACACCAGGGTGAGAGCGCCGAACTCATCGCGGATCGGTGGGGAATTTCCCGGCAGGATATGGATGAGTTCGCTGTCCGGTCACATCGTCTCGCGACCGAGGCCATCGAGGCCGGTCGCTTCGACGCCGAGATGATTCCTCTCGACCTCGCCGGTGAGACACGAGCCACCGACCAGACGGTCCGTCCAGGAACGACTCTCGACAGCCTCGCGGGCCTGAAGACTGCGTTTCGGAAGGACGGTCGCATCACGGCGGGCAGTTCGTCGCCGATCTCCGATGGGGCTTCCGGTGTGCTGCTCGCCTCCCGGGAGGCGGTCGATACCCACGCACTCCGTGCGCGGGCACGTATCCTCGATCAGACCACAGTCGGGGTCGATCCGATCATTATGCTGACCGGCCCGATCCCGGCGACCCAGAAGTTGCTCGACCGCAACGGGATGAGCATCAACGACATCGATCTCTTCGAGGTCAACGAGGCGTTCAGTTCGGTCGTCCTGGCCTGGGAGCGGGAACTGAAGCCGGACATGGACCGCGTCAACGTCAACGGCGGCGCGATCGCGCTCGGGCACCCCGTCGGCGCGACGGGTGCGCGTCTCATCGCCACGATCGTCGCCGAGCTCGAGCGGCGCGACGCCGAAATCGGCCTGGTGACCATGTGCTGCGGCGGCGGCCTGGGAACGGCGACCCTGATCCAGCGGATCGACTGATGATCGACCTGACGCAGCACATCCGGCCCGGCGACGGGATCTGGTGGAGCCAGACGAGCGCGGAACCCACCCCGCTCGTCCACGCCCTACTCGACCAGGTGCCGTCGATCGGCCCCGTCCGGGCCTTTGTGGGGCTCACCTGGAATCGGCGGCTGACGAGCGAACCGCCGGACGAGTTGTCCATCGTCTCCTATGGTGGCCTCGGTGAACTGCGCCGCCTTGCCCACCTCGAGGTCGTGCCCTGCCATTACGGGGCCCTCCCGCGGCTGTTCGCTGAACGGCGGTTGCCGTGCGACGTGGGCTTCGTGCAGGTGTCACCGCCGGACTCGGCCGGAAACTGCTCGCTCGGGGTCGGTGTCGACTACATCGCCGATGCCCTCGATCACACGCCGGTCCTGATCGCCGAGATCAACCGGCGCATGCCCGTCACTCTCGGCGCACCGAAGATTTCTCTGTCGCGGTTCGCCGCGGTGGTCGAGACCGACCGGCCGTTGCTCGAGGCACCGGACCGCGAGCCCGCGGACGTGGAACTGGCGATAGCACGGAACGTCGCCGATCTCGTGGCGGACGGCGACACGATCCAGATCGGCGTCGGAACGTTGCCGTCCGCCGTCCTCACCGCTCTCGCGGGACACAAGGACCTCGGACTGCATTCCGGCATGATCTCCGATGCGGCACTGCGACTGATCGACCGAGGAGTGCTGACCGGGGCGCGGAAAGAGATCGACCCTGGACTGCACGTGACGGGAGCCGCGCTCGGAACGGCCACACTCTACGACCGGCTTCCCGGACTTCCGGTGGCGTTCCGGCCGGCAAGCTATACCCATGCACCGCAGATTCTTTCGCAACTGAAGTCGTTCGTGTCCATCAACTCGGCGATCGAGGTCGACCTCACCGGTCAGGTCGGCGCGGAGCTCCGCAACACGACCTACGCCGGTGCGGTCGGGGGCCAGGTCGACTTCTCCCGGGCCGCGGCGATGACCGGCGGCCGCTCCATCATCGCGATGCGCGCGGATTCTCGCGGGGAGTCGACGATCAAGACAGCCCTCGAGTACGGCGCGGTGACCACCGCCCGCGCCGACGTCGACTTCGTGGTCACCGAGCACGGTGCCGCGGCACTGCGCGGATGTTCTCTCGGTGAACGCGCCCGCCGCATGATTGCCGTGGCAGCACCCGAGCACCGCGCCACCCTGGAATTCGATCTCGAGGAGTACGACCTTGCATCCACAGCGGAGTGAGGGGAAAGGAGTCGACGCCATGACGCGTCCCCAGCGGGTCCAGATCCGGGAGGTCGGTCCCCGTGACGGCTTCCAGAACGAACCGGAACACATCCCGACCGACGACAAGGTGCGGTTGATCAATGCTCTCGGGCGGGCGGGATTCACCCGGATCGAGGTGGCCAGTTTCGTTCGGCCGGACGTCATTCCGCAGCTCGCGGACGGCGTCGAGGTTCTAGAGCGCATCGAGGTCCCCGACGAGACGAAGCTGATGGTGCTCGTCCCCAACAGCAAGGGCCTCGAGAACGCCCTGAAGGTTCGCGACAAGTTCCACGAGGTCGCGATCTTCGTCAGCGCGTCGGAGACCCACAACAAGAAGAACGTCAATCGGACGGTCGACGAAACGATGGCGGACAATGACGTCATGGCCAAACGGATCGTCGCCGAGGGCCTCGACTGCGCCGCCGTGATCGCGACGTCGTTCGGCTGCCCGTTCGAGGGCAAGGTCGACCTGACCCGGGTGCTCGACCTCGCCGAACGGTTCGCGGAAGCCGGCGCCACCGAGATCGGCTTCGGCGACACGACGGGCATGTGCAACCCGGCGTATGCCTCGGAATTCTTCTCGGCAGCGCTCGATCGGCTGCCCGGCGTCGAGGTGACCGCCCACTTCCACAACACCCGCGGTCAGGGCATTGCCAATGCCTACGCGGCCCTCGAAGCAGGTTGTGCCAGCTTCGAATCCAGCTTCGGGGAGCTCGGCGGCTGCCCCGTTCCGGCGGGCTCGACCGGCAACATCGCCACCGAGGACCTGGTGAGCATGTTCCACGAAATGGGCGTAGAGACGGGCCTCGACCTTCCTCGCGTCATCGACGCGGCTCGGGAAGCGCAGAGTGTGCTCGGCCGCAAGCTCACCAGTCATTCGATCGTCGCAGGCCCCATCGAGTGGGCATCGAGCCTGCGTTGAAATCGACCGGACCTCGAACAACGACACACACAATCGGAGAAGAACATGAGTAATCGAGTTGCATTCGTGACCGGCGGTGCGCAGGGCATCGGCAAGGGCATTTCCGACGCACTGGGTGCTGCCGGCTTCCGCGTCGCGGTCGCCGACCTCAACCTGGAGGTCGCTGAGAAGACCGCGGCCGGCATCCGCGACGCCGGTGGACAGGCGATCGCCGTTCCCGTCGACGTCACCGACACCGCGTCGGTGCAGGCAGCGGTGAAGCAGGTCGCCGAGCAGTTCGGCCCGGTCGAGATCGTCGTGAACAACGCCGGCTGGGACGACTTCATGCCGTTCCTGAAGACGGACGAGGCGTTCTGGGACCGGATCCTCGACATCAACTTCAAGGGCCAGCTTCGGGTTATTCAGGCAACTGTCCCGGGCATGGTCGAGCGCGGCTGGGGCCGTGTCATCAACATCGGTTCCGACGCGGGCCGCGTCGGCTCTTCGCTCGAGGCCGTGTACTCGGGCGCCAAGGGTGGCATCATCGCCTTCACCAAGACCCTCGCCCGTGAGGTCGCGACCAAGGGTGTCACCGCGAACACCGTGTGCCCCGGCCCCACCGATACTCCGGCGCTGCGCAAGTTCGCCGACAGCTCAGGCCAGGATGCCGACAAGGTGATCGGAGGCATGACCCGCGCCGTGCCGATGAAGCGTCTCGGCAAGGCGGAAGACATCGGCGCGGCGGTGGCTTACTTCGCCTCCGACGCGGCGGAATTCGTCACCGGCCAGACGCTGTCCGTCAGCGGTGGCCTGACAATGTCCTGACAGAAATGCGGATATAGGACGCGAAGGTGCGGCTCGGTTTTCCGGGTCGCACCTTCGGCATTCGCAGGCTCGGCCGATAACGATCGTTAGCGCGTGTGCCTATGATCGCTCTATGATGAACAACGGTGATACAACGGATTTCGTGTCCTGGACTGCAGTCGGTGAGTTCGAGGACATCCGATACGAACACAGTGGTGACGGGATTGCGAAAATCACGATCTGCCGTCCGGAGGTACGCAACGCGTTCCGGCCACAGACGCTGATGGAAATCTCCGACGCTCTGGTCGACGCCCGCGAAGACTCCTCGGTCGGCGTGATCGTGCTGACAGGGGAGGGGCCTGACGCCTTCTGCTCGGGCGGCGATCAGCGGGTGCGCGGCGACACCGGCTACCTCACCGAGCCCGGTAAGGCGGGCAGCGTCGGACGGTTCCACGTCACCGATCTGCAGATTCAGATCCGACGCCTGCCGAAGCCGGTGGTGGCCATGGTCGCCGGCTACGCGATCGGCGGCGGGCACATCCTGCACCTGGTCTGTGACCTCACGATCGCGGCGGACAACGCCCGGTTCGGTCAGGTGGGCCCGAAGGTCGGGTCGTTCGACGGCGGTTACGGCGCGGGGTTGCTCGCGGAACTGGTCGGGGTGAAGAAGGCCAAGGAGATCTGGTTCCTGTGCCGGCAGTACGACGCGCAGCAGGCACGCGAGATGGGCCTTGTCAATACCGTTGTCCCTCTCGCCGACCTGGAGCGGGAAACCGTGCAGTGGTGCCGCGAGATGCTGCAACTCTCGCCGTTCGCGCTGCGGCTCATGAAGGCGAGCTTCAACGCCGCCGAGGACGGCATGGCCGGTATTCAGCAGCTCGCGCACGACGCGAATCTGCTCTTTTACTCTACGGACGAGGCGAAGGAAGGCCGCGAGGCGTACAAGGCCAAGCGGCGCCCCGAGTTCGAGAAGTTCCCGCGTAGACCCTGATCTTCCATTTCGGTCCGACAATTAGTATGGTTGGGTCAATACAGGACCGAGAAGGATGGTGTGCATGTCGGAAACCGCAACGCCCGCAGTCGCGTGGAGCGACGTCGAGGCCGGCGTCATGACGATCACGTTGCAGCGCAGGCCGGCGAACGCTCTCGGATTGCCGATCATCGACGGTCTGAACGCTGCACTCGATGCGGCGGACGCCGACGGCTCCGTGAAGGTGGTCGTCGTTCGCTCGGATATTCCCGGCTTCTTTGCGGCCGGCGCGGACATCAAGCACATGGCGTCCGTCGACGCGGAGTCGTTTACCGCGTACGGCGATCGGCTTCGGAGTGCTCTGGACCGGCTCGCCTCGGCCGACCGCATCTCGATCGCCGCGGTGGACGGCCTCGCGCTGGGCGGCGGCCTCGAACTCGCCATGGCCTGCACCCTGCGGGTCGGTGGTGCGGACGCCAAGTTCGGATTGCCCGAGGTGAAACTGGGGCTGATTCCCGGAGCAGGTGGGACGCAGCGCCTTCCGCGTCTGGTAGGCCGTGGCCGAGCACTCGACATCATGCTGAGTGCCCGCCAGGTCCTCGCTCCCGAGGCGCACGCGATCGGCTTGATCGATCGCCTCGTCAAGGCGGGCGCCGCGACGGAGGCCGCGCTGGCACTCGCCGCCGAGTTGTGCACGATGTCGCCGCCCGCGCAGCGCGCCGTCATCCGCACGGTCGACGCATCGTTCGACACGCCACTCGAGGAGGGCTTCCGATTCGAGGTGGCCCAGGAGCAGGATCTGTTCGAGAACGGAGAGGCGAAGGAGGGCATCACGGCCTTCCTGGAGAAGCGCGCTCCGCGGTTCTCCTGAGCGCCATGTCGCCCGGGAGTGTCGGAAGGGGTCCGATCGCGTTCGCCCTGTTCCTCGTCTATGTGATCTGGGGATCGGTCTACCTCGCGATCCGTCTGGTCATCGAGGAAGTGCCGCCCCTGGGTTCGATGGGTGCGCGGTTCCTCCTTGCCGGTGCGCTGATGGCCGCCTTCCTGGCCTGTCGCGGCGGCTGGGGGCGGCTGCGCCTCACGTGGCGCGAGGCGGCAGGAGCCGCGTTCCTGGGAGTGCTCCTGCTCGCGTGTGGGAACGGCCTGACCTCGGTCGGCCAGTTGCACGGCGTGCCCTCCGGCGTGACGGCGCTCCTCATCGCCATGGTGCCGCTGTGGATTTGTCTCTATCGCACGCTGGGCTGTGACCGCCCGCGGGTGCTCGAGTTGGTAGGTGTCGGCGTGGGGCTGATCGGTCTCGCCGTGCTGGTGTTGCCGCACCGTGGTGGGCAGTCCGGTCTTCCCATCATCGGGGTGGCGGTCATCGTGCTGTCCAGCCTGTCGTGGTCGTTCGGGTCGTGGATCAAGCCGAGGGTCTGGTTGCCGGGGGACGTGTATGTGACTGCGGCGTACCAGCTTCTGGCGGCCGGAGCGGCCATGTCGCTCGCGTCGGTGGCGACTGGCGAAAGGCTGGACGGGGCGATCGGGTCCCGGGCATGGGGAGCGTTCGGCTACCTCGTCGTCTTCGGCTCGATCATCGGTTTCACGGCGTACGCGTGGCTTTTGCATCACGCTCCTCTGTCGCTGGTGGCCACGCATACCTATGTGAATCCGGTGGTGGCTGTGGCACTCGGGTCCGTTGTTCTCTCCGAACCCGTGACCCCCGCCTTGATGATCGGGGGAGCGATCGTTCTTGTGTCTGTCGTGTTGGTCGTCAGTGCGCATGCCCGGACGCGAGGTCGGGAGGATTCCTCCGCGGCCGAATTCAAGGTATTATTATCAGACCAAAAAGCGAGCGGAGGCGGGTAGCCGATGCGGGTGCGGTGCTGAAAGACCTCCCCAGAGACCTGACCATCCGGACGCGCCGCGTCCGGCCACGCACTGAGGGCGATCGCTTGGGATCGCCGAACTGGAGAAGGAGTGAACTCGTGACCGAGCCCACGACATGGGAAACGTTCACGCTCGAGCGGCCGGAACCCGGCATCGCCGTCGTGACGTTGAATCGCCCCGAACGCATGAACTCGATGACGAACACCATGTTCGTCGAACTGGAGAAGGTGGCGCTGCTTCTGGATCAGGAGGACGACCTCCGCGTCGTGATCCTCACTGGCGCCGGCAAGGCGTTCTGCGGTGGCTTCGACCTCGACGATGCCGACGGACTGTCGTCGTTGACACCGATGGGCATGCTCGACCAGCAGGAACTGGCCGCGCGGGCGCTCTCGGCAATCCGCAGCATTCGCGTCCCGGTGATCGCGGCCGTCAACGGTGCGGCCGCCGGTGGAGGGCTGTCCCTTTCGCTTGCCGCCGACATCCGGATCGGCTCACCGGCCGCACGGTTCAACGCGGCCTTCGTACGGATCGGCCTGTCCGCCGGTGATCTAGGCGCCTCCTGGCACCTGCCCCGGCTCATCGGTCCGGCGCGGGCCGCGGAATTCGCCTACACGGGCCGCTTTATCGAGGCCGTCGAGGCCGAGTCGCTCGGACTGCTCAATGCGGTCGTTCCCGCCGAGTCGCTGCTCGACGAGGCGCTCGCAATGGCGCGCCTCATCCGCGCGAATTCCCCTGCCGGAGTGCAGCTGTCGAAGCGTGCGCTCCACGCCAATATGGAGGTGTCGTCGTATGCGGCGGCACTCGAGTTGGAGAACCGGGGTCAGGCACTGCTCACCCGTGGCGAGGACATGCCCGAGGCACTAGCTGCGTTCAAAGAGAAGCGCAACCCTAAGTTCACGGGAAGGTGAGCCAGATGACGCAGACCGAAGTGCGGGAGAATACGGCGGTGCTGAGCAACTACGAGCCGCCGCAGCTGGAGACCCTCACCCTCGAAGTACTCGAGGGCAAGATCGCGGTCCTCACGATCAATCGACCCGACCGAATGAACTCGATGACGGTCAAGATGTTCACTGAGTTCAACACTGCCGCGTACGCGTTGCGCGACACCGATGCGCGGGCGCTGATCATTCGGGGAGCGGGCGAGCAGTCGTTCTGTGCCGGGTTCGACCTGGACGAAATCCACGTCATCACCGAAATGGGTGTGCGTGATTTCCTGAAGTTCCAGGAGACCGCGACCGGTGGGCTGGCGGCTTTGTACCACCTGCCGTTCCCGGTTATCGCGGCGATTCACGGTGCCGCGGCGGGCGGTGGGCTGGCTCTCGCGCTCGCCGCAGACATCCGCCTCGTGGCGCCGACCGCGAAGTTCAACGCGGCGTTCGTCAAGGTCGGATTGTCCGTCGGGGAACTCGGCACGTCGTGGAAGCTCACCCGGCTCGTCGGACCGGGCCGGGCGGCGGAGATCGCGTACACCGCGCGTTTCGTCGGCGCCGAGGAGGCTGCCCGGATCGGGCTGGCAAACCGGGTAGTCCCCAGTGAGGATCTGTTCGACGAGGCCATCGCGGTGGCCGAGGCGATCGCTTCGAATTCGCCTGGCGGCATTCGGATGTCGAAGCGTGCGCTGCAGCGGAACCAAGAAGTGACGTCGTATGCGGCGGCACTGGAATTGGAGAACCGGGGTCAGGCGCTGCTCACCCGCTGCGCCGACATGCCGGAGGCGCTCGCCGCCTTCAAGGAGAAGCGGGCGCCGCGCTTCACGGGACAGTAAGAATCGACGAATGACCACACGGATGGAGGCGAGCGCATGACCTGGGAATGGACGCCCGACACGCTCGGCGCGCTGGAGACGTTTCTGCGCGAGCGCGGGATCACCGAAGGACCGCTCACGACTGCGCGCATCGGCGACGGGCATTCCAACCTGACGTTCCTTGTCTCCGACGGGTTTCGTCAGGTGATCGTCCGACGACCGCCTCCACCACCCGTCCCGGCGGGCGCCCACGACATGCTGCGGGAGGCGCGCCTTGTCGGCGCCCTCGCCGGCAGTGGCGTGCCGGTGGCGGACGTCCTCGCCGTCGGCCAGTCCGGTGACGTGCTCGACGTCCCGTTCTACGTGATGGACTACCTTCCCGGTCCGGTGGTCACTACCGAGACACCGCCGGCGTTGAGCGCCCCCGCGGATCGTCGCCGGATCGGCGAGGCATTGGTCGACACTCTCGCCGAACTGCACGCAGTGGACTGGCAGGCGGCCGGTCTGGAGGACATCGGCCGGCCCGACGGGTTCAACGAGCGTCACCTGCGCCGCATGGGCAAACTGGTGGCAGCGGAGGACGGAACACCGCCGCCGGAGTTTGCGGAGATCGACTCCTGGCTCGCCGCTCACGTGCCCGCAGAGTCCGGTGCGGCGATCATCCACAACGACTATCGCATCGGCAACGTCATCCTCGCTCCCGATTCGCCAGGACGCATTGCTGCAGTCCTGGACTGGGAGTTGGCGACGATCGGTGACCCCCTGTTCGACCTCGGATACTTCCTCGCGTCGTATCCCGTCGAGGGGGAGGAACGCACACCGACCGAGGATCTCGCTGTAGCCGTGCTCGAGGAGGGGTATCCCACCCGCGACGAGCTGACGCAGCGGTACGCGGCCGCCACGGGAGCCGACCTGTCGAACCTGCCCTGGTATACCGCGCTGGCCTTGTGGAAGCTGGCGGTGCTGTACGAGTACGGACGTCGTCGAGCTGTCGCCGGAGTCGGCGACCAGTACTACCGAGACGGGGCCCTCGTGCGTGCGTTCCTCGGCGCCGCCCACCGCGCAGCGGGATTGGCGCCGTCGGTAGTGTGACTCCGAGACTGGGGCGGTCGGTACGCGAGTACCGACCGCCTCAGTCGTATCGGATCAGGTGCGATGGCACGTGAGCGTCGCTGTGGTGCAGGTCTTTCCGGTTCGATTGCGTCCGACGACGTGGATGACGGCAAAGCTGCGGCCGCGGTAGACCACTCGGGGTGCGAAGGTGATCGGCTCGGTTCCAGGGCTGGGCCGTACGAATGTCATCGCAATCGACGTCGTCTGGAAATCGGCGTGTGGCGCCACCGCGGAGTGGCCGGCGATCTCGGATGCACACAGAAGGACGCCGCCGTGAACGTTGCCCAGCGGATTGCAGAGCGAATCCGACGGATCCAGTTCCAGGCCGGCGCAAGCGTTGTCTCGGCGCTGGTGGGCGCCGAGGAGTTCGATGATCGAGGATGCGTTCGCTCGAGATCGGATGACGTCGTCGGATACGGATCCCGACGGTGAGGCGGCCGCGACGAATCGCAAGCGGGCGCTTCCGAGGGCAACGATCCGCCCGCTCTCGTCTACGATTCGGCCGCTCGCCAGACCGCCGACCGGATCTGTCGTGACGACTTGGCTGTCGGCGCGCAGGATCGATCCGTCGAGCGGTGGATTGCAGGTGAAGTCGATGTGTAATTCCGTTGTGACGGACCAGTGTCCGGCCGGACATCGCGCGGTGATCGGATAGCCTGTCACGTCGTCCATCAGAACACCGAGAGCGCCACGGCAGGGCAGTCCGCGGTGGTCGGACAGCCACGGTCCGGTCGGCATTTCCGACCTGCCGTGGGCGCCGTCGCCGGTCACGGGTGCTACCTGGAACAGCGCTTCGACGCCGGTCGCGATGAACGGAGGGGCGGTGATGTTCTCGATCATCAGGTCTCTCCTGGACGGTAGGTGCGAAGTGGAACGAGTTCACACAGAAGAGGCCTGCCCGCCGGGACCTCGTTGTCACCGGCAGGCAGGCCTCGTAGGTGGGGTCAGACTCCGCGCTGCGCCTTTGCTGCTTCGCTCGCGGCCTTGCTCTTTTCCCGGGCGGTGGCCCAGTCCTCGTTGGTCATCGATGTCAGACCGGCGAAAGTGCCTGGTCCGGCGAGCATCTGACCGCCGTCCATCGCGATGGTCTGGCCGGTGAGGTAGTCGCAGGCGTCCGACAGGAGGAAGGTAGTGAGGTTGGCAAGTTCTTCCATCGTGCCCATTCGGCCCATCGGCACCTGGTCGGCCTGCGTTGCGCCGACTGCACTCTTGTCGGTGGGGTTGAGCATTTCCCATGCGTAGTCGGTGGGGATCGGTCCGGGGGCGAGTGCGTTGAGGCGGATGCCGTAACGGGCCCACTCGACCGCGAGTGACATCGTCATCGAGTGCACGGCGGCTTTCGCCATCGCGGAGGGAACGACGAACGCGGATCCGCTCCACACCCAGGTGGTCAGGGTGGACAGTACGACGCCCTTGTTACCGCCTTCGATCCAGCGGCGGCCCGCGGCGTGGGTGGTATTGAACGACCCGTTCATCACGGTGGAGGTGACGGCCTCGAAGGCGCGTGCGCTGAGCGATTCGGTGGGGGCGATGAAGTTCGCGGCGGCGTTGTTGATGACGCCGGTCAGTGGTCCGTGAAGGGTCCAGATCTCGTCCATGGCCGCCGATACGAGGTCTGCCTTGCGGACATCGACGGTCTGCCAGTGGACCGAGCCCGGCCGGGAGACGGACGCCTCCGCCGCGGCTTCCTCGAGGACAGCGGGCCGACGGCCCCACAGGTGGACTTCGGCTCCGTGATCGACGAGGTGCCGGGCGACGCCGCGGCCGAGCCCGGTGCCGCCGCCGGTGATCAGCACGCGCTTGCCCGCGAGGGCGTCGGGAGTGAAGGGAGAAGTGGTCATGGAATGGTCCTCTGGTCGGGAACGAGGGCTACAGGCCCAGGCTCTTGCTGATGATTTCGCGCTGAATCTCGTTGGTACCGCCATAGATCGGCGGAGCCAGAGAGCGGCGAACCTGTTCCTCCATGCCGTATTCGCGGGTATAGCCGTAGCCGCCCATCATCTGCATCGCCTCGAGTGCGGTCTTCTTCGCGATTTCGGTACATTTCAGCTTAGCCATCGACCCCTCGCGGTTGAGGTTGTCTTCCTCCCCGGCATCGATCCGTTCGGCCACCTCGTACACGAACGACTTCGCGAAGGCGATCTCCGTGGCGAGATCTGCGATGCGGTGACGGATGGCCTGGAAGCTGCTGATCTTCTGACCGAATTGTTCACGCTCGGTGACGAAGGCGATGACGTCGTCGAGTGAGCGCTGGGCCCCGCCGAGCGCCATCGTCGCGATGATGAGGCGCTCGACACTGAGTCCCCGCATGAGGTGACGCCACGCCTGGTTCGGTGTACCGACCACCGCGCTTGCGGGCACGGCGACATCGGTGAAGTACAGGTCATTGCAGGTGCGGGCCTCCATGGTCTCGATGCCGTGGATCTCGAGGCCGGGCGAATCGGCAGGCACCATGAAAAGGGTCAAACCCTGGTGCTTGTTCCCGGACGCGTCGGTCCGGGCGAGGAGGAGGATGTGCTCGGCGACGTGTGCCGCGGAGATCCACGTTTTCTGACCGTTGATGACGTAGTGGTCGTCGACCAGTTCCGCCTTGATCCGGACACCACCGAGGTCGGAACCCGCACCGGGCTCGCTGAGGGCGATCGCCTCGATCTTTCCGGATGCCATGTTGCCCACGATCGTGCGCTTCTGTTCCTCGGTGCCGTAGCGCAAATAGGTCTGTGCGGCCGTAAGTCCCGTGGAATAGGCGATGATCGGGGCGAGCCCACGCGCGGTTTCCTCGAGGAAGATGCATTCCTCGACCATTCCGGCGCCGCCCCCGCCATACTCTTCCGGCAGCGACACGGCGAGCCAGCCGAGGCCGGCGAATTTCTCGAGCAGGGCGGAGCTGTTGGCCACAGTGCCGCCCTCGGTCAGGGCGTCACGCTGCTGGAGTGTCTTACATTCGGAGTCGCAGAGTTCACGGACAGCCACCGCGAAATCCTGTTGCTCCCGGGTGAAACGCATGTGGGCGACTGCTCTCTGTGACGGGTCCTGGGGAGTGAGTTGCAGGACGGCGGGGCGGAAGACAGCCCCGCCGTCCGGAAGTTCAGGGTCAGGCGCCGCGGAACTTGGAGAAGTCGGGCTTGCGCTTTTCGTTGAACGCGCTGATGCCCTCGATGGCCTCGGCGGACTCACCGAACAGCTTGAGGGTCGAGTAGGCCATGTTGCCCTGCGCGATGAAGTGCTCGGTGTCGGCGTTGAGGGACTGCTTGAGCACCTTCAGCGCCGTCGGTGAGAGCTGCAGGATCTCGTCGGCCCAAGCGCGGACCTCCGCACGCAGCTGGTCACCGGGCACCACCTTGTTGACCAGACCCCAGTCGAGGGCCTGCTCGGCGCTGTAGCGGCGGCAGAGGAACCAGATCTCCCGGGCACGCTTCTCGCCGATCGCTCGGGCCAGGTATCCGGTGCCGAGTCCGGCGTCGAACGATCCCACACGCGGACCGTTCTGGCCGAAGATGGCGTGGTCCGCGGCGATGGACAGGTCGCACAGCAGGTGCAGCACATGGCCGCCGCCGACTGCGACACCGTTGACCGCGGCGATCACAGGCTTGGGAACGTCCCGGAGGACGCGGTGCAGCGCCTCGACCTCGAACAGTCCGCTGTCGGACGGGCCGTAGTCGCCGGTCTCCATGCGCTGCTTCTGGTCGCCACCCGAGCAGAACGCCTTCTCGCCGGCTCCGGTCAGCGCGATCGCCCCGACCTCGGAGCTGCCCCACGCCTTCTTGAACGACTTCACCAACTCGTCGACGGTGCGCGCGCGGAACGCGTTGTACCGATCGGGCCGGTTGATCGTGATCCAGGCGAGTCCGTTCTCGACCTCGTACGTCACATCCGTGAAGTCACTCGTGAAGTCACTCATCGACCTGTTGGTCCTTTCGTGTTGCACGCGGAGCGGAGTCCGTCCGCGAATTCGCTTTGGTCTTACCTTATGACGAAGGTAGCGCTGATAACGAGCGTTTTCAAGAGTGATGGCGAAAAAGGCTTTCACCTGCGACGATGATTTCTGATCTCTCTGCAAAAGGGGTAACACGGCCGGATGTTGATGGGTCCGCAGCCGGATCGCCGAGCTGTCGTCGGGTCGCGTCTTGCTGCAGCCGCGCATCTGCAGCCGCGCATGATGTCGGTAGACGCACCGGTTTTGGCCCCTAGAACGCGTGCGTGAACCGAGAAGATGGCGTCTGCCCCCGACGCTGTGAAAGGGGAGCTGCGTAAGGAATGTGGGTCAGGCGCGGGTTCGGATGCCCATTGCACCGCACACCGGGGCGGGCCAGTCGACGTCGGTGCGGTTGAGTTCCTGGTCGACGGCGGCCGCGACGTCGTCGGCGAAGGGCACGACCCGGCGGGTGGTGAGGTCGACGTGGGTCGCGGTGACCTCGAGTGTGCTCGCGAGGCGTTCGGTGGTGTCGTCGACGAGGAACGCCATGGCGTGGACGATCTTGTCGGAACGTTCGACGATTCGTGCGTGAACCGACACCTGGTCGGCGACGTGCACCTCCGCGTAGTACCGGATGTGGTGCTCGGCGGTGAAGAAGCCCTGTTCCCGAGTAGCGCGATAATCGTCGGTGATACCCATTCTGTCGAACACGACGGCGATCGCCTGCGCCTCGAGATCGAAATAGTGGCGGATATTCATATGGCCGTTCTCGTCCTCGTAGGCGAACGGGATGGGCACCGGCCCACACTCGCGGGGCAGTGCTATCACCTGAACGTAGGAGGGGATTTCTGCTGGTGACGTCATCGACACATCATAACGATCGTTCACAGTCCGGTGCTAGAATGGCTCGGTGGACCGTAACCGTAAGATTCTCGACACTGCTGCAGAGCTTTTCTACGAGAAGGGATTTCACGGCACAAGTGTCGACGAATTGGGGTCGCGGGCCGGCCTGAGTGGCCCCGCAATCTACCGTCATTTCTCCGGCAAGGACGAGATCCTGGCTACTCTGTTCGGTGAGGCGATGGACGAGCTGATCGGCGCCACCGAGCCGGTACTCGACGACGCGGACCTCGATCTTCAGCGGATGATCCGTCATCATGCGCTCTTCGCGGCGAGGCACCGCCACCTTGTCAACGTCAGTCAGCGCGAAGACCGGTCGCTGGTCGATCCGTGGCGGAAGGCGATCAACCGCCGGCGTAAGCAGTACGTCCAGGGTTGGGAGACTGCGGTCGCGCGGGCGATCCCCGCCGCGTCACCGGCCGAGGTCTCCGTGGCCACCCAGTCGTGCTTGGGCATGATCTTCTCGATCGCGTACTGGCCCGCCAAGGTGACCCGTACGGCCGGGCTCGCCGACCACATGGTGCGAATGGCGACCGAGGGCCTGGACGCCTTCCGTCAATAGCGCTCTGCTCCCGAATAACACTGTCCCTGCACCTTTCGGTCGGTGCAGGGACAGTGGCCGGCGTGGGTCAGCGCGTCAGCGTGGCGCGGTAGGTGTACGACGACGATCGCGACAGGGCGAACTCGAAGATTCCGTAGCCGGTCTCCCCGTTCCATCCGAACGTGCAGCAACGGTCGGTGAGGGCGGAGTCGAGAGTCTTCGGGCCGACGGATCCGTCGAGGGGGTAGACGTCGAACTCTTCGTGGTCGCGACCACGGACCTTGCCGTGATGGCCGCCGTAGCCGCCGCCCGCCATATAACCGCCGCCGGCCGAGGCGTCCGAATCGATGCGGTAGGTCGCGCCGCGGGCAGTCACGACCTCCACCGTGCCACTGGCGAGGTCGTTGCCCGCGGTGAACACCAAGTCGTGCCGGACGTCGATGACGTCGTCGAGTCGTCCGTCGTCGTGCATGACGGCGCCCTCCAATAGGATTCGGCCGCCTTCGCGGTCCTCGACCAGCAAGAATCCGAACGTGCGGTCCGGGAACTGGGCCTGGTACCAGATATGTAGACCCTGGCCCCCGGACATCGTGCGTACCCCGCGAGAGCGGTCCCGCAGTCCGTACCAGCCCCCGACGTCGGTAGTGGTTCCGTCGAGGGTGAGCGTGCCCTCGTAGCGACCGGGCTGGAACAGGTGATCGAAGGAGGTGACGTTCCCGTCGGTGTTCTCCACGTCCACCGACCCGAGCCAATACGGTGCGCGAGCATGCCACAGCAGATTGAGTTCGAGTCCGGTCTTGTTCTCGCCGAGTTGGATTCGCCAGGTGCGATTGTTTTCGACCGTCTCCCACCTCAGTGGTCCGACGGAGGCGCCGTCGGTCTCGGAGTGTTCGGTGGAGTAGCGGAGATTGCGCTGCTCGGTCCCGGTGGTGAGAACGACGAAACCGTCCACGACGTTTCGCGGCGGATAGACGCCAGCACCGAGGATCACCGACGGCGCGGTATCTCCGTCCGGATGGAGATTGAACATGAATCGGTCGAAGAATTTCTCCGGCATGTCCTCAGTGGCGCGAGTCACCAAGGCGTCATGAAATCCGTCGGTCATACGTGCTCCTTTTCTTCGACGGTGACATTGTCGGCGCCGATCTCGCGATGGTCCAGGGTGAAGCGATAGGAACCCATCATCAGCAGGCAGGCGATGGCGATTCCGACCAGCACGATGATCGGCAGCGCGCCGGCACTGTAGGAACCGGTGGCGCTGTACACCTGTCCGAGCAGGAAGATGCCGAACGCCGACCCCTGCGCGTAGAGCAAGTAGATGAATCCCAGCACCCGGCCGTAGGAGTGCTTGGGGAAGTATCGGCTCACCATGTAGGCGGCGAGATCACCCTCGGACCCCAGGCCCAGGCCGATCAGAGCCGCGCCGACGAACAGCAGGCCGGTCTGCGACGACGAGATCATGACGAAGACCCCGACCCCGCACAGCGCGAAGATGATCGAGCCGATGGCAGGGGCGTAGAACCGGTCGAGCAGGTAGCCCACCAACAGTCGTGCAGCGATCGACGCCAGGCTCAGGACGGACAGAATGGAGACCGCAGTCCCCTGGCTGATGCCCTTGTCGGTGGTCATGGGCACGACCTGGGACATCAGGCCGAACGTTGCGGAGGAGACGAGGAAGATCGCGATGGACAGCAGCCAGAATTGCCGGTACTTCCTCGCCACGGTGAGTAGCGATTCTCCGGCCATCCGCCCCTCTGAACGCGCCGCCTTACGCTCGGCTTCGTGTTCGGCTGGCATCCGGGTGACGAACGCGTAGACCGAGGCCGGGATCACCGTGCAGAGGGCGCCGATGACCAGGAACGCCATGCGCCAGCCGCCGAACCCGAGCACCCAGTTGGCCAGATACGGCATGAGCACCCCGCACGAGCCGAGGCCGGCCATGAGAATGCCCAGCGCTATACCGCGACGGTCCTGGAACCACGCGCTCACCACGGTCGAGTGCGCCACCGGATTCACGGCGCCCGCTCCGGCGCCGATCACCACGCAGAGCAGATAGAACGCGAGCTGGTTGTTCGGCAGGACGGACATCAGCATCAAACCGATTCCGAATGCCAGCGACATCGGAACCGACGGGATCTTGGGACCGTACCGGTCGACGAGGAAGCCCAAGATGACGATGCTGATACCCACGAACACCGTTTCGATGGACAGACCGTTGCTGATGACGCTTCGTTCCCAGCCGAATTCCTCGGTCATCGGCTTGCCGAGGATGTTGAACAAGACATTCACCGCGGTCGTGCCGAACAACAGAGTCAGAAAGCCCGTCACTACATACCACCAGCGGTTCAGATGCCGCGTGGGCGCCTGCAACCCAGTCGTGCCGACTGCGCTCATGGAAGCTCCTGTCGATCGAAATCTGTAATGGGGGCGGGATGCCGCGGAGGAAGACCCCCTCCGGGTGGCGCCTGTCACAGATGACACCATATGGATAGTCCAATGTAAAGGACTGTCCAAAAGGGGTTACATGCGACGGCGCGGGAAGTCGAAGCGTCCTCCGAGTCGGGAACCGACGCGTGGGACGGTAGGAACGCCTGCAGTGGGTTAATCGGGGCACCCTGAGATCGCGGTAGAGGTCGTTCTATGGCCGGTCAGCGTGCGCGCACTCCGTCAGTGCTGTGCAACCGAGGAGGTGACCGTTCGGGTGTTGAGACTGTCACCTGCATCGACGGTGAGGAACTGGCCGGTGACGCTGCGGGCGGTGGGGGAGGCGAAGAACGCGACGGCGTCGGCGATGTCGGCGGGGGCGACGAATCCGTTGGGCATCGACGCGAGCCAGGCGTCCTGGATGTCTTGCGGCATGGACAGGATTCCGGAACTGGCGGTCATTCCGGGCAGGACAGCGTTTGCGGTGATGCCCAAAGCGATGTTCTCTGCCGCGACCGTCTTGACCAGACCGAGCAACCCTGCCTTGGTGGTGCTGTACGACACCTGAGCCGGCATGCCCTGCGTGCCTGCGGTACTGGAGATGACAACGACGCGGCCATACCGTCGTTCGCGCATCCCGGGCAGGCACTGCTGAAGCAACCGGAATGTCCCGGTGAGGTTGACGTCGAGATCCTTCCGCCACTTGTCGATCGACATACTGTGTGCGGCCCCGAACATCGTCGTCACACCGGCATTCGCAACGTAGACGTCGATGTCGTCGAGCGGGGGCAGTTCGTCGGTGGACATGTCGGCCTGGTACGTGCACCCGGGTGCACGGTCGAGGGTAACCACCTCCATCCCATCGGCCTCGAGCCGGGCGACGATGGCTTCGCCGATTCCACCCTCACGCGCGGCACCGGTCACCAATGCCTTGCGGCGGTGCGGGTCGGTCATGCGGATCTCCGTTCGTCGGGAAGTGGAACCGTGTGTTCCTTCGTTTCGACGCAACGACTTTCCCTGTGTAGCGACGGATGGTCGCGTAGTCGTGGGACGAGTGGTGCTGTGTGCCCGGTCAGCTGTGATGCTCGAGCAGTAGTGCACGGACCGAGGCCGTGTGCTCGATCGCCGCTTCCATAGAGGTGGCTGCCGGGACCAGGGTGATGTTGTCGGCACCTGCCTCGACGAACGAGTTCAGCCACTCGGCCACTTGCTCGGATGTTCCGGAAGGTGCCAGGTGACGGAACTTGTCGCGCGGCAACTGATACAACGCCTGCATCTTCTCGCCCACCAGACGATCCGCAACATCGGCGTCGGTGTCGAGGCCACACCAGACGTTCACGCCGAACGAGTCGGGAGCGCGGTTCTCCCGTGCGGCGGCGTCAAGGATTGCGGTACGCGTCTCGGAGAACCGTCGCGGTGTGCAAAAGATTCCGAGCCAGCCGTCGCCGTAGCGGGCGGTGCGGCGAATGGCGGATTCACCTCGGCCGCCGATGAGGATCGGGACCGCGGGCCGCGGCGCCGGCAAGATTCGTGCCTGGTCGAGGGTAAAGAACTCACCGTGATGGGTGACCTCTTCACCGGTGAGAACGGCACGCAGAACCTCGAGGGTTTCGTCGAGCCGACGGCCGCGGGTGCTGGGGTCGACCCCGCTGTTCGAAATCTCGGATCTGTCCTCACCGCCGACGCCGGCACCGACGACCAACCGTCCGGGCGCGATCTGCGAGAGCGTCGCGATCTGACGGGCGGCGAGCATCGGGTGCCGCAAGCCGAGCAGGTAGATACCGATGATCACCGACAGAGTGTCGTGGCTGGACAGGACGGTTGTGGCCGACACCATGCCGTCGAACCCGGTACCGCCGTGGAAGCTGATGTGGTCACCGACGGTGATGTGGTCGAGCCCGGCTTCGGCCGCGGAATCGAGAAGAAGCCGCCGATCTGCGGGTTTCGGGACGAGGAGTGCATCAGTGACCGACAACCCCACTCTGATCGACACGCTGATCTCCTCTCATGCGAATGGACTGACCATAAACTGCTCAGACGGCCGTTGCAAGGACCGCGATGATTTGCAGATAACGCTCCACGAGGGGTCGCCGATAGGCGTGCGGGGTGTATCGGCCGTCGATCCGACTCACTTCGGAGATCAGGCGGACGACACCAGAGTAATTCTTTACTTCGCACGCATGCTCCGTGTCATGTCCAGTTAAGGACTGCCGCTGGTGGATGCTCGCGGCGGAGCCCGTTCGTGATTACGCGAACCGGCGAGTTCCAATTGAGCTGCTGCCCTTCGGATTGGTGGAAGTGCCCGGTCTCCCATCTTCTGCACAGCAGAACCTTCTGTACCTGTGGGGCCGGTCACATTAGCGTTTCGTGTGTCGAGGCGATCACCGTCCGACTTGCGAGGCCAACTTCCCGGAGCCGAAACGCAGGTCTCCGATCACGGCGTTTCCCGCCCTGAGCGCGATGAGGAATTTATGAGTGCAACCGTCAATTGGGATCGGCACGCTCCCGTAGTGATCTCGGACGCCGATCGAGACGAACCCATGCCGGATCTCATCCAGCGGATTCGAGCGCGGTTTCCCACGGAAACCGAATACGACCGGATGCTTACGCGCAAAATGGAGCGCCGGACCGGGGCGGGATTTCGCAACTACGATCTCGGCCTCCTCGCGAAGGCACTCGAAGCCATGCTGCGAGACGTTCTACCGTCGAAATTCGAGATTCAGGACCTACGGTGGCTGACCGGTGGTGCCTCGAAGATCCAGGTGGGTTTTACTCTGACCTATGACGGTCCCGACGACGGTCCGGTCACCGAACACCTGGTGCTCCGTATGGAACCGCCGGAGTCTCTGAACGCCACGAGTCGGATGCGCGAGTTCGAGGTCATCAACGCCCTCGCAGGAACAGTGCCTGTTCCTACAGTCCGCTGGGTCGACGAGGACGGTCGATGGTTCCCCGAACCCGCCCTCGTCTACACCTGGGTACCTGGATCTGCGAAGCCGAGTCGCGCGCAAAGCCGGATCGCCGGCATCGGCATCAACTACGGTGCCGATCTGCGGGCCGCGCTGGCGCCACAGTTCGTCGACCTCTTGGCGCGTATTCACACATTCGACCTGGAGTCGGTGTCGCTCGATCACTACGAATGGCCGAGCGTCGGCAGCAGCGAAAGTGCCCGATGGCAGGTGAACCGCGCTAGACGGGTGTGGGAGGAGGATCGCGGTGAAGATCTTCCGCTTCTCGATGTGGCAGCAGGGTGGCTCATGGACAACCTTCCGGCCCTCGACCATGTCAGTCTCGTCCACGGTGACTACCGCGGCGGGAACTTCCTGTTCGACGAAGACACCGGACGGATAACCGCAATCCTCGACTGGGAGCGCAGCTTCCTCGGTGATCGCCACCGAGACCTTGCGTGGGCAACGCTATACCCGTTCGGCCACCCGACCGAGGACGGCTCCGAATTCCTGGCTACAGGGCTGCTGCCGACCACCGCCTTCTTCGAACGGTACGAGAAGGCGTCGGGCTTGACCGTCGATCCCGAGAAGTTGACTTTCTACCGGATCTTGAACGAGTACCAGTCGGTCGTCACCGCCCTGGGGTCGGCTTACCGCGTTTCGAAGCTTGGAAAGACACATCAGGACGTACTGCTGACTGGGCTCGAGGCGACCGGATACCTGATGGCTCTTCAACTCGGTAAGGATCTCGAGGAGGTTTTGTGATGGTGAACAAATCTGCGAACACGTTCGATGCCGCCTCTCGCTCGCTGCGCCTGACGGTCACGCCGGCGTTGGGTGGCTCGAACTCGCTGGCCGCCGAGCAGGTACGGGTGATCACCGGCGTTCTCGATTTCTATCGAGACCGGGCGCAATACGAGTATCCACGGAAGCTGTACGAGTTTCGGACGTATCGCGTTCTGGCAGAGTGCCTCAGTTGCTATGACGTCGAGCATGGCGCGCGAGTCCGGCTCGCCGATGTACTCGAGGAAGCTTATGCCGCTGAGCAAGTCGCGATTCCGGAGTATGGACTTCTTGATCGGGTGACAGACTCTCTGACGCGAGCGATTTCCGACTTCGTGAGATCTGCACACACCTCCGATTCGGGCATCTTCGCCGAGGTCTCTCGGCTCGTTCTCGACCACTCGCGACCGCTCGTGGAGATGCAGCGGTCGTGGTTTCTTCCCCAGGGAGTCGATCCGGACCCGGATGCAGTTCCGCCCCTGAGCTCCCTACTCGGCGCCCCGACAGCCACGAACAGTGCGCACTAGCCCCGTCGTTCATACGCATGCATCAGGAGGAGATATGCCATCAGCGGTGATCACCACACCCGATAGTACGGTCGCGACCGCTGTTCGCCGGCGAGCGATCGTGGCTGCCAGCTTCGGAACCTTCGTCGAGTATTACGATTTCGTCATCTACGGCTATGTGGCGACGTTCATCGCCCAGGCATTCTTCCCGACCGGGAACTCGTTCGTGAGCCTGCTGCTGACGTTCGGCGCGTTCGCGGTGAGCTTCCTGGCCCGTCCACTTGGTGCGGTGATTTTCGCACCGTTGGGGGACCGGTACGGCCGGCGGACCGTCCTTTCCGTCGTCATTCTCTTGATGACGCTCGCGACGGCTGGAATCGGGGTCCTGCCGACGTACTACCAGATCGGTGTCGCGGCACCGATTCTGCTGATGGTATTGCGCCTCGTACAGGGTATTTCTGCGGGCGGTGAGTTCGGGGGAGCCGCCTCGCTGGTTGCGGAGTTCGCACCGCCGTCCCGGCGGGGGTTCTTCGTCGGGTTTATCTCACTGACCGTGGGTGGGGCGATGTTGTTCGGATCGGGGACGGCGATGGTGCTGACCCGGACACTGTCGGCCGAGTCGATGTCGCAGTGGGGGTGGCGGTTACCATTGCTGCTGTCGCTGCCGCTGGGGCTGATCGGTTTGTACATCCGATTCAAGCTGGAGGAGACACCGGCGTTCACCGTGCTGTCCCGGGAAGGTGGCGTGCAGAAGTCGCCGCTGTTGACCACGCTGCGCCGAGACTACCGTTCTGTTCTGATCGGGATCGGCATCGCGGCGACGAACTCGTGCATGATGGCGTTGTACTTCATCTACTTGCCCTCCGCGTTGAAGGAATTCACGGACTTCTCGTCTGCGGATGCTCAACTGATCACCTTCGTCGGCCTGGTCGCCTACTGCACCGCCGTCTTACCGTTTGCGCGACTGTCGGACCGGGTGGGCCGGATCCCGCTCCTGTTCGCCTCCTCGGCAACGTTGATCGTGCTCATTTACCCGTCCCTCGTGCTTCTGTCTAGTGGGGTGCTTGCCCTTGCGGTTGCCGCAATGGTGGTTGTCACCCCGGTGGTTGCGGCGAACATCGCCGCGGTGACCCCACTGCTGTCGGAAATGTTTGCGACCGACACCCGATACACGGGACTGTCGCTTGGATGGCAGACGGCCACAACGATATTCGCGGGTCCGACGCCGATCATCCTTGCGGCCATCGCCGGACTCGGTGGGGCGACCGCACCGTCCTTCTACGCGATCGGTGTCGTTGCCATCACTGTCGTCGCCGGCGTTATCGCTGCCCGGACCTTGGCGAAACCCCGACCCAACTGACCGAACGACCGACAACTGAGGAGTGAAACGACAATGGCATTCGATGCTCAGCACTTCGAATATCAGAACCCGCCCGAGGCAGACTACTTGTGGGTCGAGACGATCCTATTCCCGATCGTGGTTCCGGAGGCCGATCTCTATGCATTGATCTACACGAACGTGCGCCCTGGCCTAGGAGTGATGTGGAACCAGGTAATGGTCTGCGGATCGCTTACCGATACTCGTGCGGAACTACTGCACTACAACGAGAATCCGCATCTACCCGCGCCGGTGCGATTCAGTCGGATCGACTCTCCGATCGGCCTGTCGATCGATGCGGTGGACGCCCCGCGTAAGTTCCGGATCGACTACGTTGCGGACGACGGCACGGAGATTCACGTCGACTGGACGAATTTGATGGACCCATTCGATATTCACGATCCGACGCACAGCCCCCAGGCGGGTTCGGTCCTCGATATCCACGCAGACTTGGAGTCAGGGAAGAAGCAGGTCGTGGGTCATGCGGACGCGACTGGACGGGCGACCGGCACGATGATCGTCAGAGGTCGGGAGTACATTGTCGATTCCATCGAGCGCATGGATCGCAGTTGGGGCCCTCGCGATCCGATGAAGGCCGGCAAGCCGAATCACATCGTATCCGCGACTTTCGGTGAGGATCTGGCCTTCCACATGATCTGCCCGTGGAATCCGGGTGTGGCAAATCCGAACGCGTTCCAGCTCTCCCACGGCTACGTGATGGAGGACAGTGAGGTTTATGGGCTCACCGACGAGTTGGAGATGACCAGTAATCACCTCGGGATGGTGTGTACCGGCATCGATATGACTGTGACTGATATTCGCGGGAAGAAGTTTCGGCTTCGAGCAACACCACACGTTGGAGCACCCTGGATCGCGGCTCCAACCGCGATGGTGCACAACGCACTCATGCGCTGGACGTGTGCGGACCGCGACGGATATGGAGTCGTCATGAGTACCCGGCACCTGTCCGAGTTGAACCGAAGTCTCGGGCGGTTGCAGTCGGAGACTCGAGGGCTCGTTCAAGTCTGAGCGTAGCGGTCGACCGGTGGTGTCGATCGGTATGCAGACATTCCGGACGGCGCGAAGTCGGACTACCATCCTGATATGAAGACGAGGCCGATCAGTAAGCCGACTTACATGATCGAATCCGTGCACAACGCATTACTGTTGCTGAGTGCCGTCCGCGACCATGGCAGTCTCCGACTCAAGGATGCTGCCGAGGAGATCGGTGTGGCCGAGTCGACGGCGCATCGCCTGCTGGCCATGCTGATCTATCACGGTTTCGTCGTTCAAGACGAGTCTCGACGGTACCTTCCAGGTCCGTCGATAGGGGTCGGCCCCACAGGCTCGTCTTGGACTCGAACGTTCCGCGATGCTTGCCTCGAGCCGATGAACCAATTGTCCTCTTGCACCGGCGAGACAGTAAATCTCGTGGTTCGTACCGGAGTCGAGTCCCGTGTGATCGGTACCGTCGAATCCGAGAAACTGCTCAGGGTCGGAAACCGTCAAGGACATGTGCCGCTAGCGCGGATGTCTGCCGGAGGCAAGATTTTGCTTGCCCAACTCGACGAGGATGCGCTCGCCCAGCTATACCGTTCGGATTACGCTCTCGCGCCCGATCACATGTCGGCCGCAGAGTTCGAACTACTTCAGAAGGAGCTGCGGACGATAGTCGAGAACGGTTATGCGACAGCGGTCGACTCCGTAGAGGTCGGACTTTCCTCTGTGGCAATCTGTTTACGTAACGGCGATGGAGCGGTCCTCGGGGCACTGGTCGTCGCGATGCCGACAATCCGATTCCACGCCGCTCTCGGGTCCGGTCTCGTCGCACAGATGCGAGCGACCGCTCGGAGGATTTCCCCTGCGATCAGTGAGATCCGTCCGTCGGACGACAACTGAAGGGCGCGTCCGTGAACGGTATCGCTCGCGACATACGTGCACGGCAGCGCGAGTCGATCTCCGTCATGACGAACCCGCCCTACAGGGCCGTCATGTCGAGGGCGATGTCGGTGATCATGTCTTCCTGTCCGCCGACGAGTCCGCGTTTGCCGACTTCTTGGAGGATGGTGCGGACGTCGATTCCGTATTGCTTCGCGGCGGTTTCGGCGTGGCGGAGGAAGCTGGAGTAGACGCCGGCGTAGCCGAGGGTGAGGGTTTCTCGGTCCACGCGCACGGGCCGGTCCTGGAGGGGGCGAACCAGGTCGTCGGCGGCGTCTTGGAGGGCGAACAGGTCGCAGCGGTGTTTCCACCTTTGGAGATTGGCGACGGCGATGAATGCCTCGAGTGGGCAGTTGCCGGCGCCCGCGCCGTGCCCGGCGAGGGATGCGTCGACGCGGGTGACGCCTTCTTCGACGGCGACGACGCTGTTGGCCACCGACAGCGAGAGGTTCTCGTGGGCGTGGATACCGATCTGCGTGCCGGGGTCGAGAAACAACTCGGTGTGAATCAACCCGATTTCGGTGTGCTGTTCGCCGACATGGACGTCACCGGCCAGACCTACTCGGGGTCACCGATATCGACGCCGCATATGCGGTCCAGCGGTGCTGCTGCCTCGGCCGGACCTAGGCGTCGGCGACCTGTTCTGCCGCTTGCTTCCGGAGAATAAACTTCTGGATTTTCCCGGTCGCGGTGGTGGGGAGTTGATCGACGAACACTAGCTTCTCGGGAATTTTTTGCATCATGGCTTTCCGCTCGATTCGGAGGAAGTCCGCCAGTTCCTGCAGGGTCGGCGCGGGTCCGTTGACGACGATGAAGGCGCACACCTTCTCGCCGAGACGGGCGTCGGGCATCGACACAGCTGCTGCCGCGATGATCTGCGGATGCGCCAAGAGGTGTTCCTCCACCTCCCGTGCCGAGATGTTCATGCCCCCGCGGATGATCAAGTCCTTGATCCGTCCGGTGACCCGGAGGTAGCCGGCTTCGTCGACGCGGCCGAGGTCACCCGATGCGAGGAACCCACGGTCGTCGACCGATGCGGCCGTGCGTTCGGAGTCACGCCAGTATCCGAGGAAGATGCCCGGTCCCCCGTAGAAGATCTGGCCTTCCTCGCCCGCTGGAACCACAGCACCCTCTTCGTCGCGGATTTCGAGAGCGACACCATCGAAGGCCCGCCCGTCGGAGGAAAGCACCTTTTCGACGGGATCGTCGACACGGACAGCCGTCACCAGAAGGCCTTCGCTGCTGCCGTACACCGGGAGGAGCGTGCAGTCGGGCAGCGCCTTCTTCCATTCCTGCAGCAGCGTTTCCGGTATCGGTGCGCCGGCGCTGACCCAGAGTCGCATCGAGCTGACATCGTGGTCGGCACCGGCCTCGATGGCCCCGAGAGCCATTTGAAGGAACGGTGTCGCGGCCATACTCACCGTCGTCTTGAATTTCGCGATACGCCGCAGGCCCTCGCCTGGTTCCCACACGTCGAGAAGGTGGATCCCACTTCCGAGAATCAATGGTGTCGTCACGCCCACGGCGAGCCCGGTCGCATGTGTCACGGGGGAGGGCATGAAGATGATGTCGTCAGGACTCAGTCCCATCACCTGCCTACCCAACCCGTAGACGGTGAAGGAGAGCGTGTTGAAAGTGTGCTGGCAGCCCTTCGGTCGCGACTCGGTTCCTGAGGTGTAGATGATGGCATGGGCGGCATCGGCAGACGGCGGCGGCCCGAGTTCGTCGTCACCGGGGACGTGGTCGCCGGCGGTCAAGGAATCGAACGCGATTTCGTCGGCCCCCGCCGTCCCGCGCACGACGACCACATGCTCGAGTCCGGGCACCTCGGGACGGACCTCGGCCAGCATGTCGGTGTACCGGAAGTTCCGGAATTCCTCTGTGACGAAGGATATTTTCGCACCGGAGTGCTCCAGTACGTAGCGAACCTCGTCGTGCCGGTAGACCGGCATCGTGGGTACGAGTACGGCGCCGATTCTGGCGAGCGCCACATAGATGACGACGAATTCGTTCCAGTTCGGCAGCTGGACTTGCACTCGGTCCCCGCGCGTGACGCCCAGCTTCTTCAGTGAGGAAGCGAGGCGGTACGCCTGGGCCCGCAACTCACCCCGGGTGAGTGATCCGTAGCCGTCGGTGACAGCGACGAAGTCCGGGTCGATCGTCGCCCAGCGATCCACATGCTGGGCCAGGGTCTCGTCGCGCCAGTATCCGTTCGAACGGAACAACTCGAGGGTGCTCGCACTGTATCGGTCCTCGGGGAGGATTGCTCCCGCGTTTTCCATGACATCCATGTGCGGATCCTTGCTTTCAGGTGCCTTGCCTCGGCAGGAGGAGGACAAAAGGTTTGGTCGAACCATAATACCGTCTGGGAAGGTGATCAGAGGAGGGAATCGAACGCGTACTCATCCTTCACGGCGGGAAAATTGCCCCGTTGGGATGAGTGATGTTCGGAGGCGTGGATGCGGCGGGCAACTGTGTCCCCGTGGTCGCATGAACGGCACCCATGCGTCACCCGGACGAGGGGTTTCGCCCCCGGTTCGAAGGCAGATCTCAGGCCGCGGAGATTCCCCCGTTGACGCTGATAGCCTGCCCGGTCAGCCGACGTGCGGCGGGGGAAGCGAGGAAGACGGCCAGCGCAGCCAAGTCTTCGGATTCTGGGACGCCCAGATGCGCCTGCTGTGCTGCCTTGGCGAACAGCTTCGCGCTGAATCCGTCGGAGGTGATGCGTTCGGTCGACCCGGTGCCCGCGACCAGCGACGGCGTCAGGACATTCACCCGGATTCCATTGCGCTTTGCCTCGATTGCGAGGGTGCGAGTGAACATGACGATCGCCGCCTTCGCCGCTCCGATGACGGACTCGCCCGGTGTCGCGGTCTTGGCTGCGTCCGATGCGACGTTGATGATGACGCCACTCTTCCGCACCGTCATGTGGGGAACGATTTCACTCGCGAGATACATGCACGGCAGCGCGAGTTGATTGAAGATGCGCGCGATGTCGTCGGTAGGAATGTTCGCGAACAGTTCCGGCCGGGTGTCGGCGGCCGTCGTGGAAACGAGGATATCGACGCCGTCGAGGATCCGCTCGGCTTCGGATGCGATGTGTGCGGCGCCGTCGACGGTGGTTGCGTCGGCTGACAAGAAGGTCACTTCACACGATGAGTTGGCGGACGAGATCCGTTCGGCGGCGACCTGTCCGCGTTCCGGATTGCGTCCGACGACCATGATGCGGGGTGCCCCGGCCTGGGCGAGGCCCACGGCGGTTGCGAGCCCGATCCCGGCGGTGCCGCCCACGATCAGACCACTACTGTCCTTCAGTTCTTTCGGTGGTGAAATTTCTTGCGTTCCCATTGTCTGGTCCGTTCAGGGTGATGTGGGTCAGAGGGATACTGTGCCGCGGGCGAAGATGTCCTTAGCGATGATGCGCTTCTGGATCTCGGCGGTGCCGTCCGCCACGAGGTAGGCTGTGACATCCCGGTACCGTTGCTGCAGAGGCGATTCGGTGGAGTACCCGAGGTTTCCGTGGACACGCATGGCGAACTCGATTGCGTTCTTTGCTACAACGGGCGGCCACCACTTGCTCATCGACGCCAGCGCCGTGTGGGGTTGGGCGGTCTCGCGGAGCCATAGTGCCCGGTAGCAGATCCATCGTGCGCCTTCGAGGTACGTTGCGTGTTCGGCGAATTGAAATGCAAGTCCCTGGTGTTCGGAGAGTGGTTGCCCGAACGTCTCCCGTTGCTGTGCGTACGCGGCGGCTTCCTCCAGGCTCTGTTTCGCTGCGCCGAGGCACATCAGTCCGAGGGCGGCTCGACTGAAGTCGAAGTGATCCATGACGGAGTGAAAGCCCTTGCCGAGTTCGCCGACGAGGTGGGACTCCGGAATGAACACGTCCGACAGATGAATGCTTCCCCACCCCAGGGGAAGGCATCCCATGCCGGGCATGTGGCTGACGCTGACGCCGTCCGCATCGAGCGGTACGACGAAGCAACTGACGCCCCGGGAACGGCTGGAGCCCGGCTCGCGCGCATAGACGAGCGCGGCAGTGGCGTTCATCGCCCAGGAGATGGCCGTCTTCTCGCCGTTCAGGCGCCATCCGCCCTCGACGGCCGTTGCGGTGGTGGTCAGCGCACTGGCATCGGAGCCCGACCCGGGCTCGGTCAATGCGATGGCAATGGTCTGTTCACCGTTGATGAGGGGTGGGAGGTATCGCTCCTGGATTTCGTTCCCGCACAGGGTCAGCTGAGAGGCCACCAGGCCGATCTGGACGGGTGCGGATGCCATGTTCACGTCACCGTAGGCGAGGGTTTCGGTGGCGATCCCGAGAAGTACAGGATCTTCGGTTCCTGTGCCGCCGTACTCTTCGGGCAGGCCGATGCCGAGCAAGCCGAGGTCGCCGATTTTCTTCATAATGTCGAAGGGGAAGTCCGTCGACGCTGCGCGGTCGCGATAGCCGGGAAGTAGGACTCGGTCGCTGAACGAGGTCAACGTCTTTCGGAACTCTTCGTGTTCGTCGGTGAATGCAAATGAAACCATCGGAGTGTGCTCCTGTGCGTGGCTCGGATCGATGATCACGGCGAGGGAGTGCTGTCGTGCAGGAGGCCGGACGGCCGCTCCTCGCCGCAGGAAACTATTCTAGGTTTGAATAGTAGGGCGTCAAAGCTCACGGTGCAAGGGGTGTTCCGGGTAGATAATGCAGGGGGTGTGCCGGGTAGATGTACTGCGCGAGAGCGTGTCCGGTAGCTCAGAGCCCGGTCTCGACGTCGCCGACCGCGCGACGTACCTGTTGCAATTGTTCGATCAAGGCTTCCAGTGTCTCGGTGTCGACCGACGCAAGGCCGAAGCGCACCGCAGCAAGGCGATCATTCGCGTCTTCGACCACCTCGAGGCCGGCGGGGGTGAGGGTTGCGAGAACGGTGCGGCGATCTGTCGCGTGGGCGTGACGTTCGACGAAGCCCGCTTTCACGAGTTGGTCGACCGCCATCGACACGGTGGTGGGGTGGACCGTGAGGTACTTGCTCAACTTGCCGAGCGTGCGGGTTCGCTGCTCTGACAGCTGCAACGACATCAGAATGAGATAGGCATTGCGGGACAAGCGAAGTGAGCGCAGTTCCTGGTCCATGGCACGCACCACCCACTGATGGGCACGGAGCAGCGCCATCGTGGTTCCGAATTCCAGGTCGGCCGAATCCCGCCGCTCGGACCATTCGGCTCGCATCCAGTCGACCACGTCGTGTCCATGATCGCCGGCCGACATCGGGAGTTCACTCGCCACTGGGCGTCCTCTCGTCGTCACCGAACCGCGTCGAGGTAGATAGTAAACGGCGGTCAGCAGTGCGTGAGGACGATCTTTCCGAACCCGCCTCCCTGTTCCAGGTACTTGTGTGCCGCGGCTGCTTCGGCGAGCGGAAACGCCGCGCTGATGGGTACGGGCGGGACGGTTTCGGTGTCCAGAAGGGTCAGTAGCCCCGTGAAGTCCCGGGGGCTGCCCATCGTGGTTCCGATCAGTTCGTACTGGCCGAAGTAGAAGCGGCGGACGTCGAGGGTGGCGTGCTCGCTCCGCGACGCGCCCAGCACGACCAACCGGCCACCTGGTCGCAGTGCTGCGATGGACGGTTCCCAAGTCCCCACCGAGTCCAGGACGAGGTCGAAACCCTGCCCGTTCGGAGTGAGGCTGCGAGCCTCCGCCGGCCATTCCGAGTCGGTGTAGAGCACCCCGTTGGCCGCACCGAGTTCCTGCGCCTGCGCGATCTTGTCGGCTGACGACGATGTGACGGTCACGTTTGCGCCGACGGCCGACGCCAGCATGACGGCCATGGTCGCGACGCCGCCGCCGGCGCCCAGAACCAAGAGGTTCTCACCGGCCCGCAGACGCCCGCGCGTGAACAGGGCGCGATAGGTGGTGAGTCCGACCAGAGGTAGCGCAGCGGCCTGCTCCCAGCTGAGGCCATGTGGTTTGGGGGCGACGCATCCTTCGGGAACTCGTACCGACTCGGCATACGTGCCTCGCTGGTGATCACCGAGAATCTCCCACTGTGCGCTGGGTGCGGCCTCTCGATCGCCCCACCACAGCGACGGGAGGACAAGAACTTCTTCGCCCGTGTCGGTGCGCACGCCTGCGCCGTCGGCGCCGAGTACGTGCGGCAGGGGTGACGAATACCTACCCTGGCGGACGAGCACGTCATGCCAGTTGAGTGCGGCCGCCTTCAGGCGGACGGTGACCCAGCCCGGGCTCGGGGCAGGATCGGGGACCGACTCGAGTCGCAGGACGTCGGGCTCCCCGAATTCGCGTAGTACCACGGCATCCACTGAAAGTCCTTTCGGTCGTACCATTCGCACGGTAGCATGTTTTCCATGCGCATAGCAGGGTGGCTCGTGTGTCTTGCCTTGGTGACGTCGCTGAGTAGCGGCGTGGTCGGAGTCGCCGGTCCTGCGGCCGCCGACATGCCGGTGCCGTCCGAGGATCCGTTCTACGGAGCTCCAGCCGGCTATGAAGCGCGGCCGGACGGGACGATCCTGCGGTCGCGACCGGTGACCGCGACAGCCCTGAGTGTGCCACTCCCAGTAGATTCCTGGCAGCTGCTCTACAAGTCGCTCGACTCGCACCGAGAACCTGTGGCCGACGTCGCCACGGTGCTGGTACCGAGAACGCCGTGGACGGGCGACGGGCTCCGCCTCCCGGAGTCCGGGTCCTCGCGGGTCCGCAAGCCGGCTACGCAGTTCTCGACGGGGTCCGCGCTGCTCGTAATTTCGAGCCGGCAGGACTGGACGTGAACGCGCCGACGGGGCTGTGGGGGTACTCCGGGGGTGCCTTCGCCACGGCCTGGGCTGCCCAGCTACAGCAGTTCCATGCTCCCGAATTAGGCGTCGACGCACTGGCGTTGGGTGAATTACCGGCCGATCTCGAAGCGACAATGCGAAACGTCGACGGTGGGTACCGTTTCGGTCTCACCTTCGGCGGAGTGACCGGTATCGACCGCGCATATCCCGAGAAGCGACTGGGCGAATTGTTCAGCCCCGAGGGTCGGGCGGCAATGCAGGCAAGTAGCGCAGCGTGCGCCGTCGAACTGATTGCGACACATGCATTCCGGTCGCTTCGCGATTACACGATCGACCCTCGGCCCTTCGACCTTCCCGCGCTGCGCGACGCCCTGACCGTGAACAGTCCGACCGCGGTCGGGACGAGCGCACCGATCTACAGCATCACGCGGAAGAGGACGAGTTGGTGCCCGTCGCGGTCCACGACGAGTTCGTCCGTCAATCCTGTGCCGCGGGCGCAACCGTGCAGGTGATGCGTCCCTCAGGTGGAAGCCACAACACTATGTTGATCACCGGTGCCGAAGGTGCGATCGATTTCCTCGCAGCACGTTTCGACAGGGTGGCTGCCGTAGATGACTGCGGCACTTCCACAGCTCAGAGCGGATAGTGCGCAAGCACTCCACGCGGATCGTGGGTTTGTCGCAGCGTCCGGAGTCGCCGGAGGTTTCCTCCGTAGGCCGCGCTGATCTCGACGCCGGTCTCGGGGAACCCCGGCCGCACTTCCACGCTGTAGACGCCGATCGTGTGCGGTGCGAGCGCGTCGAGCGCACCGCCTGCCCACGCCAGGCAGGCGGCGCCGTCGTAGGGGTCGGACCAGACCGCGTTGAGGGGGACGTTCCATTCGCCGGTGCGGCCCCAAAACGCGGTGTCGGTGTCGTCCACGTCGGCGAGGGCACCGCCGCTGTGTTGGAAGTCGATACGGCACTGACGGGTCGGAGCACCGCGGATCTGAGCGGCCAGCGCCTCGGCAAGGTCGGAATCGAGGGTCGGACCGGTGAAAACCGCTTTGCCGAAAAAGGATCCGCGCGGCTCGCCCGGTATTGGCAGACGGATCGGCTCGGGTTCTCGTCCGCCGAGACCGGGCGGGGTGAACTCGGGTAAACCATCGAGGTATCGACCGGACATCTCCGAGCGGTAGAGCACGTTCTTCGACGCCGCGGCCACGCCGGACGCCGACGTGCGGGCGCGGGCGATGGTGGTCTCGTCCCGGCTCGCGCAGGCGGTGTAGACGAACAAGACCGGTTCGTCGGTTGACTCGTCGCTGTAACCGAGGACGGCGCCCATGGTCGTGTCGCGCGGAAGCTCCCGTGCCACACGGAAGTAGGTGGCGAGGGCGTCGAGTCCCAGCATCATTCGGTCGACCCATACCGGGCCCGCCCGATGGGTGCGCAACACCGCTGAGGTGACGACGCCGAAGCAGGGCGCACATCCTCGCACCGCCCACCACAGATCGGCCTCGTCGCCGGTACTGGCCTCGGACAGCTGAAGAATCTCACCGGAGGGGAGAACGAGTTCGACCTCGACGAGATGATCGAGCGTCAGGCCCAGGCTGCGGGTGAGGTAGCCGAAGCCACCGCGAGTGGCGAGCCCGAAGCCGGCGTGCTGGACGATGCCGACCGGCACCACACGGTCGGCGGGCGCGAGGGCGTCGAGCATCGTTCCCATGGTGGCGCCGCCCGCGACCACGACGCGATCACCCTCCAGGCGGGCGGTATGAAGGTGTGCGGAGAGGTCGAGCATGACGGCACCGTCGGCAACGCAGTTGGAACTGAGACCGCCGCCCCGCACGGTGATCGCACCGCCCGTTCGGTGCGCGATGGCCATGACCGTCGCGACCTCCGCAGCGGAAACCGGCTGCACCACACAGGCTGGACGCCGTCTCGCGGCGTCGGGAAAGAAGACTCGCCCGAGCGCATTTCGGTAGGAGGGCGAATCCGGGAGATGCACCCGATCGGGCACAATCGCTTTCAGCTGCTGGACACATTCCGCGGACGGTGACCTCACGAGCGCCTCCTAGTCGGTTGCGTTGCCCGCCTGTCGCTGCGTCCGCGGGACCCTCATTCGTCTTCAGTCTCGCAGATGCGGGGCGGTCAAGTAGTGCTCGAGGACTGGCCCGACCCACCGCGCCAACTGCTCATGTGTCATCTCCGCCAGCGGTGGAACACGAAGAATATAGCGCGCGAACGCAAGTCCGAGGATCTGCGATCCCACCAGGGCCGCGCGTTCCGCCGCCCGATCCACCGCGACCGCCGCGAGTGCCGGGGCCACCTGCCGGGCGAACACTTGGAGCATCGTCTCGGCGGCCCGAGTGCTGGTGGACGCCGCCCGTAGCAGCGGGAGGAACGCGCCGTCGTTCTCCCACACGGCGAAAAATCTCGGCATCAGCACGGTGGCGAGTGAGTCGACCGGCACGTCGTGGAGGTCGGGAAGGTGGAGTTCGAACTCGGCCGCCTCCGCGAACAGCGATTCCTTGTTGGTGAAGTAGCGGATCACAAGGGCGGGATCGACGCCGACATCCGATGCGACAGCCCGCATCGTCGTGCGGTCGTAGCCTTCGGCACCGAATCGGGCGCGGGCCGCGTCGAGGATCGCGGCGCGGGTGGCGACAGCGGAGCGGGTACGTCGTTCGGGCATTCTCCGAGTGTAGTCAACAGTTGTTGACTTGGCGATCGAAGGCGCTTACCGTAGAAGTCAACAGGCGTTGACTCGGAGCTCGATCGGAGGACCGTCATGAAGAACACCGACGTCGTGGTGATCGGCGCAGGGCCCACCGGATGCATGCTTGCCGGGGAGTTGGCAGCCGCAGGGAGATCGGTGACCGTTCTGGACAAGCGGCCGGTACCCTCACCGCTCAGTCGGGCATTCGGTGTTCATGCCCGCACCCTGGAGTTGCTGGACGCACGTGGACTCGCTGACGAGCTGGTCGCCTCGGGCGCGCCGTCTCCGGGGTTGAAGATGTGGCGAGGTGCGGAATTGAATCTCGCCGGCCTCTCATCGCGATTCCCATTCGTACTCATCACTCCCCAGCGAAATGTCGATTCCCTCCTCGAGCGGCACGCCCGTGAACAGGGTGCCGAGATCATCCGCGGCATCACCGTGATCGGGGTGCACCAGGACGGCGACGGTGTCACAGTGCGCGGGCGGGACACGTCGGGAGTGGAACACGCGTTTCGCGCGGCGTACGCGGTGGGGGCCGACGGCGCACACAGTGCGGTGCGGCAGATGATCGGTCAGCCGTTTCCCGGAAAGGCGGTGCTCCGTTCGATCATGCTCGCCGACGTCGAACTCCGGAATCCGCCCGACAGCATCGTGACCGTCAACGCGGTGCGCGACGGATTCGCCTTCCTCGCCCCATACGGCGGCAACCTCTTCCGGGTGATCGCCTGGAACCGGCGACATCAGGTGGACGACAGCGCTCCGGTGGACCGGGCCGAATTGCGCGACGTCATCGAGAGCGCCATGGGTACGGACCACGGCCTCGGTGCGGTGCAATGGCAGTCGCGGTTCCACAGCGACGAACGGCAGGTCCCGCAGTACCGGACGGGGCGAGTGTTTCTTGCCGGCGACGCTGCGCACGTGCACTCACCCGCCGGTGGGCAGGGGATGAACACCGGCATACAGGACGCCGCCAACCTCGGATGGAAGCTCGCCGCGGTGCTCGGCGGGGCGGACGACTCCGTGCTCGACACCTATCACGCCGAACGGCATCCGGTAGGAAGGATGGTTCTCCGGACCAGCGGCACCACGATGCGAATGATGACGCTCCGGCCGTGGGTGCTGCGGAAGATCCGGAATGTGGTGGTCGCGACTCTTCTGCGGTTTCCGCCGACCGGTGGTGCTGTCGCCGAGACTTTTTCGGGTATCGGGATCCGGTACGAGCACCGAACCGGCGACAGCGAACTGGTGGGCAGGCGGGCCGAGGACATTCCGACTGCCGCCGGCAGGTTGCACGAGGTACTGCGCTCCGGCGGTTTCGTCCTGATAGCCGAGCGGGACGTGCCCGTGCCTTCCGGGGTTCACGCCGTGACCCGGCTCGGCGACGGACCCGCGTTGCTCGTGCGGCCCGACGGGTACATCGCGTGGGCGGGCGACAGTGCGTCCGATGGGTGGCGAGTGGCCTTGAAGCGGTGGACCGGCCGCATGCCGGTCTCAGCCTGAATTATCCAGGTTTGCTGTGTAACTGTCCCATATCCCTTCACTTCATCGAGACAAAACTCACCTGGCCGACGGTTCATTAGACAGCTAGACTGGCTAATGACACTGAAGCAGGGAGGCCGCAATGGACGAGCGAGTAGATCAGCTCCGCGAAGACATAGTGCTGTTCACAAGGCGCATCCGCACCAAACGGGCAGGCCACCTGCTTACGCCCACGCAACTCCAGGCGCTCGCCCACCTCGATCGAGAAGGACCGATGAGCGCCAAGACGCTCGCCGACCTCGAGCAGGTGACTCCCCAGTCCATCGCCCGCACGGTCACCATGCTCGAAGGCGCGGGCATGGTTTCGCGGACGGTGGACCCACAGGACGCGCGCGCCAGTCTCATCGCAATCACCGAGTCCGGGCATCGGATGCTGGCCGCCGACCGGGCCCAACGCAGTGAATGGTTGTCGGCGGCGTTGGCTGACACCTGCACGGACGCCGAACGTGACTTACTCTTCATCGCCGGCCGCTTGCTGAGGCGGCTCGCCGACGTCCCGGATCGGGGCCGGCTTCCCGACTCTGCTAGGCCGGGTTCGCGTGAGGAGTCACTGATGACTCCGTGACGGTCACCGACGCCACTCCGACACAGGACGCCCGCCCGGTACCGTTCCGGGTCAGCGGCTCGGTCGCAACCGGCAGCATTCTCCAGCCGCTGAACTCGTCGATGATCGCCATCGCGATCGTCGGTATCGCCGCACAGTTCGGCCCCTCATCCGGAATAGCCTGGGTGATCTCCGCCCTCTACATCGCGACCGCCGTGACTGCCCCGATGGCGGGCAAGCTGGGTTCGCTGCTCGGCGCTCGGCGGGTGTATCTGGGCGGTCTCGCGCTGGTGGCGTTGGGGTCGATCGCGGGTTTGCTGGCGCCGTCGGTCGGCTGGCTGATCTTCTCACGAATACTCGTCGGAATTGGAACTGCCACACAGTATCCCAATGCCATGACGATGATCCGGGGTTACGCGGAGAAGTACGACGCGCAGCCGCGTACCGCGATCACGACACTCGCCATCTGTAGTCAGGCGGTCGTCGCCCTGGGTCCCACGCTGGGTGGTCTGCTCGTCGGCGCCTTCGGGTGGCAGGCGATCATGTGGATCAATCTCCCGATCATCGCCTTCAGTGCCTTGGCCGTTGTGCGGTTCGCCGACGTCGGGTTCGTCGGCGGTTCGTCGGTCGGTCACCGGCAGTTGCTGCGCTCACTCGACCTCGCCGGGGTGCTGTTGTTCCTGGTGCTGGTGTCTTCGACGATGCTGTTCCTGCTGTCGTCGACGTCGGAACCGCTCTGGTGGCTGCTGCCGGTGTGGGCGCTCGCTCTCGCCGCATTCGTCCAGTGGGAACGGCGGGCGACGGAACCGTTCATCGACGTCCGGGCGCTCACCCGTAACCGCGCACTCGGCGCGACCCTTGCGCGCACACTGTTGACCTATACGGCGTTCTACTGTGTTTTCTTCGGAGTGCCGCAGTGGCTGCAATATTCACGCGGTATGAGTGCTACCGAGGCGGGCCTGACAATGCTGCCCGTCGCAGTGGTTGGCATCGGCTCGACGATGCTCGCGTCGAGAATCTACCGGCGGCACGGCGCCCGGCGGACACTCGCCGTCGGCACGTGTGCGCTGCTGCTGGGTGGCCTGCTCCTCGCCTCGGTCGAGAGAAGTACCGCACCGATCGTGGTGCTGCTGCTCGTCGCCGCCGTACTCGGAATACCGAATGGCTTCAACAACATCGGCAACCAGAATCTGATCAGCTCGGTGACGTCGGTCGAGGAGGTGGGCACGGCAATCGGGATGTACCGCACCGTCCAATACATCGGTGCGAATCTGTCGGCGGTGGTGCTCCAGGCCACCGCCGGACACATCATCGGTGACGACGGACTGCACCGCACCGGCTGGTTCATCGCGGCTGCGGGAGTCGTGCTGCTCGTCGGCGTCCTCACGTCCCGAAGCATGCGCGACAGCCGGTCTTCGCAAGTGTCCGCGGTGTAGCTGCGGGAAATAGTTGGGTCGGAGCGACGGTTGCGTCGAGGGTGAAGTTGTCGATCCTGGACCGATCCCGCACGCGTGCCGGCGTGCCCGATGCCGCTGCCCTGACGGGGACGATCGACAGGGCGGTGCACGCCGAGCAGCTCGGGTTCCACCGGTTCTGGGTGGCGGAGCATCACGGGGTCCCGGGGATCGCGAGTGGCTCCCCGCCGGTACTCCTCGCCGCAATCGGAGCCCGCACCGACCGCATTCGGCTGGGATCAGGTGGCGTGATGCTGCCCAATCATCAGCCGCTCGTGGTGGCGGAACAATTCCTGATGCTCGAAGCCCTGTACCCGCGGCGGATCGATCTGGGAGTGGGGCGGTCACTGGGATTCACCAGACCGGTCCGTGACGCTCTGCGCCGCGACCGCACTGCACCCGATACGTTCGCGGACGACCTCGACGAGCTGCGGCGGTATCTGGAGGGGGCGGCGCCGGTCACCGCACGACCCCGGGCGGAGGCAGCACCCCCGATGTTCGTGCTCGCCACCCGGCGGGGGCTCGACTTCGCCGCGCGCGCCGGACTGCCGGTAGTTGTCGGCGGGCCGATACTGGGCGCTACAGAGGGCAGGATTCCAGAGCTCGATCGCTACCGGGACGACTTCGTGCCCTCACCGGGGAACCGAAAGCCGTACGTGGTGATCTCGCTCGAGGTGACGATCGCGGACAGCACCGACGCGGCGCGCGAACTCCTGCTACCGGAGGCGTGGGCGCTGGCGTCGTCGGGCCGGACGGGTGAGTTTCCGGCCCTCGAACCGGTCTCGGTCTTGCGCGATCGGCCGTGGACACAGCGGATGCGTGAACAGATCGACGCGTCGATCGAGTCGTCGATCCACGGAACGGCGGACGAGGTGCGGGAGCAGCTCGACTCCCTGTTCGCCCGCACCGGCGCGGATGAGCTTCTCGCGTCCACATCGACGTTCGACCGCGAGGCACTGTTCGACGCCGACCGATCGCTGTCGCTTCTGTACCGTGAGTGAACCGTCACCATTCTCGAGGTCAGGAGATCAACTGATGAAGGACTTCACCGCCTGGATCGCTCGCGAGAACGAGGGCACGATCGAACTCGCCCCCGACACGGTCGACGAGTCGTTTCTCCCGCCGGGTGAGGTCACCATTCAGGTCGAGTACTCCAGCGTGAACTTCAAGGATGCTCTTGCGCTCACCCCGAAAGGCGGAGTGGTACGCGCATACCCGATCGTGCCCGGCATCGACCTCGCCGGCACCGTCGTCGACTCGGAGTCGTCGGAGTTCGCGGTCGGCGACAAGGTAGTCGCGCACGGGTACGACATCGGTACCGCCCGCCACGGTGGGTACGCGCAGTTCGCCCGGGTCCCGGCCGACTGGGTGGTGCGTCTGGACGGCATGTCGACCCGGACCGCGGCCGCGATCGGGACAGCCGGTTTCACGGCCGCGATGAGCGTCGAGGCGTTGCTGTCCCGCGGACTCGAACCGGGCGACGGTCCGGTGCTGGTCACCGGCGCGAGCGGCGGTGTGGGAACGGTTGCCGTCGATCTTCTCGCCGCTGCCGGCTTCGACGTGGTGGCATCGAGCGGGAAACCCGAGAAGGCCGAGCTGCTGACCAGCCTGGGTGCGAGCAAGGTGATCGGCCGGCTACCCGAACCCGACACCAAGCCTCGCCCGCTGGGCAAAACGCAGTGGGCGGCCGCGGTCGATTGCGTTGGCGGTGCCACCCTCGCACACGTGCTCAGCACCATTGAGTACGGCGGCTCGGTGGCGGCCAGCGGACTCACCGGTGGATCCGGCCTCGACACCACGGTGCTGCCGTTCATCCTCCGCGGGGTCAGCCTGCTCGGTATCGATTCGGTGCAGTACCCGATCGCGCAGCGCCGCCGCCTGTGGAAACGTCTCGCCACCGATCTGGCGCCGACGCACCTCGACTCGATCACCCACGACGTCCCGATCGCCGAGGTGGTATCGGTGATCGACCAGGTGCGGGCCGGGTCCTACTCGGGCCGTGCCGTCGTGGGCTTCGCCCCCGTGAGTACTTATTGACATCGCGCGGTTGACAAGTACTCACGGGCGGCGGAGGCGCACGATCCAGGAGCGGGACTGGGCGGGGTCGATCACATCGTCGAGTTCGAAGATCGTGGCCGCGTTCAGTGCCTTGCCCTGCTGGTACGCCGCATCGACCAGCTGAGAGAACGCCGCATTGCGCTGGGCCGGATCGTCGATCGCGTCGAGTTCCTTCCGGAATCCGAGTCGGACGGCACCTTCCAAACCCATAGCCCCGATTTCGCCGGTCGGCCAGGCGACCGTGAACTGTGAGGCGTGGAACGATCCGCCCGCCATGGCCATCGCTCCGAGGCCGTAGCCCTTGCGCAGGATGATCGTGCCGTAAGGCACGGTCATTCGCGCGCCCGCGATGAACAGTGCGCCGAACCGGCGTACGGTTGCGTCCTTCTCCGAATCCGGTCCGACCATGAATCCCGGTGTGTCGCAGAGAGAGACCACCGGAAGACCGAACGACTCGCACAGTCGCAGGAAGTCGGCCATCTTGTCTGCCGCGACGGCATCGATGGCGCCGCCCAGGTGATGACTGCTGTTGGCGACCACTCCGTACGGGTGCCCTTCGACCCGCATCAGTGCCGTCAGGATGCCGACCCCGTAGTCGGGTCGCAGTTCGAGTACCGAGTCGACGTCCGCGATCGCGTCGACGGCAGTGCGAACGTCATACGCGCGTAACCGGTTCTCGGGAACGACGTGCCGGGCAATCCGCTCGTCCGGGGCAGACCACTGTGCAAGCGGTCCCTGGAAATACGACAGATACCGTTTGGCCAGCTCCACCGCGTGAGCTTCGTCCCGGGCAAGGAGGTCGATCACCCCGTTGCGTCGTTGCACCTCGACGGGTCCGATGTCCTCCGGCCGGTACACACCCAGCCCGCCGCCCTCCACCATGGCTGGTCCACCCATGCCGATATTTGCGTCGGGTGTGGCGATGAGGACGTCGCAGACCCCGGCCAGCGCGGCATTACCTGCGAAGCACCGGCCCGACACTATCGAGATCAACGGCACCTTCCCGTTCAGGGCCGCGAGCGACCGGAACGTGTCGAGGTCGAGTCCGGCCGCGGTACCGGCGTCGGTATCGCCTGGCCGGCCACCGCCGCCCTCGGCGAACAGAACCAACGGAATCTGTTTACGCGCAGCCAATCCGATCACCCGGTCGGTCTTCGCATGGTTGCGCATCCCCTGCGTACCGGCGAGGACGGTGTAGTCGTACGACAGCACCACCGCCTCCGACGCAGCCGCGCTGAACACGTCGCCGTTGATGGTCGCGAGTCCCGCGACCAGGCCGTCTGCCGGTGTGTTGTCGATCAGGTCCTGTTCGGAGCGACGGCTGCGCTGAGCCGCGAGGACGAGGGGACCGTATTCGACGAAACTGCCGGGGTCGACGAGGTCCTCGATGTTCGCCCGGGCGCTGCGGCGACCGAGCTTCGCCCGCTTGGCCATGGCTGCGGGACGGGCGGCGTCGAGGGTTACCTCGTGCCGGCGCCGGATCTCGGCCAGATCCTCGCGTGCACCGTCCAGCTCGACGGCAATGTCTGCCATCTGGGCTGAATCGGCGCCGGTGCGGCGGATGACGACAAGTGGATCCCCGGTAGCCACAGTCTGTCCCGGAGCGATCAGCAGTCGTTCCACTATCGCGGCCGCGGGACTGGCGATCGCGTGTTGCATCTTCATCGCTTCGAGTACCACCAACGCGGCGCCCGAGTCGACGTTACGGCCTTCGTCGACCACTTCGACGATGGTTCCGGCCATCTCCGCCCGCAACACTTCTTCGCCGGCCCGCAACTCGACGGCGGTGGACGGAACGTGCGGACCCTGCTGGGCCTGCGCGTCCTCGACCAGCCTGCTCATTCGCTCGCCGAGATAATCGGTGCCGACGACCCCGCTGCCGAAATCCGGATCGGTGAGGATGGCACGCAGGAACGCGATGTTGGTGGGGACGCCTTCGATCTCGAACTCGGCGAGCGCCGCCTCCGCTTTCCGAACGGCGGCAGAGAACGCGGGTCCGCGGGAGAGGACGATCACCTTGGCGAGGAGGGAGTCGTAACGCGGGCTCGGGGAGAGTCCCGGCCGCCCATAGGTATCGACCCGAACACCGGGTCCGGTCGGTGGGGAGAACACGGTGAGGGTGCCGGCGGCGGGAACGGCCTGCCCGTCGGAACGCATCGTCTCCATGTTGATCCTCGCCTGCACGGCGATACCCCGGGACGCGGCAGGCTCACCGGAGGTGTCGAGCCCGATGGCGGTAATTCCGTGGGGGAGGAGCAACGACTCGAAATCGGTGCCGGCGGCGATCGCTAGCTGCGTCGCTACGAGGTCGACACCGGTCACTTCTTCGGTCACGGTGTGTTCCACCTGGATTCGCGGGTTCACTTCCAGGAAGTAGAACCCGTCGGCAGAGACGAGGAACTCGACGGTGGCAAGTCCTCGGTACCCCACACTGGCGCACAAGCGGGCGGCCGCCTCGTGTAGCTCGGTGCGCAACGTCGGGTCGAGGCCCTGTGCCGGTGCGATCTCTATCAACTTCTGATGTCGACGCTGGACGCTGCAGTCACGATCGCCGAGTGCCAGCGCGCGCCCGCCCTCGGACGACGGCGCCGCCACCACCTGAACCTCGATGTGCCGCGCGCCCGTCAGCAGCGCTTCCGCGAATACGGCGGGGTTGCCGAAACCGAGCTGGGCTTCGGACGCACAGAGCCGGTAGGCGTCGTCGACGTGGTCGGCGCTGTGCACGGCGCGTATTCCGCGGCCACCGCCACCGGCAAGTGCCTTGATCATGATGCCCTGGGGCCGGCTCGCGAAGAAGGCGCGGACGCCGTCGAGATCGGTGGCGCCGTTGGTTGCCGGCAACACCGGCACCTTCGCCGCGACGGCTGCATCCCGGGCCGCCGACTTGTTCCCGAAGACGTCGAGCAGGTCGGGGCTCGGGCCCACGAAGTTCACGCCGACCTGTGCGCACTTGCGGGCGAATTCTGCGTTCTCGCTGAGAAACCCGTACCCCGGATGTATCACGGTGGCACCGAATTTCTCCGCAACTGCGAGAAGTGCGGCGTGGTCGAGGTAGGCGGCCGGGCCCGATCCGCTCAGCGCCGCCGCATCGGTCGCGGCCCGCACGTGAGGGCAATCCGCATCGTCCTCTGCGTAGACGGCCACCGTCTCGATCGACATCTCGGCGGCGGAGCGGATGATGCGCAGCGCGATCTCGCCACGGTTGGCGACGAGCAGTGTCACTTGTACTCCTCGGCAAGGGTGAACAGGTCGGCCTTACGGACCTTTCCTGTCGCCGTCATGGGCAGAGTGTCGAGGACTTCGACGGTGGGCACCTTGTAGCCGGCCATGTTCTGGGCTGCCCACTCTCGAAGTTCGTCACCCGACACGTCCTGATCAGCCAGTAGTTGGACGAAAGCGAAAGGAACCTGACCTCTCGCCGAGTCGGGTTTGGGCACCACGGCAGCGCACTGAATGGCGGGGTGCAGCAGGAGCAGTGCCTCTACCTCCGAGGGAAACACGCTCATACCGTTGGTCTTGATCATTTCCTTGTTGCGGGCCAGATAGTGCAGAGCACCTCTGTCGTCGAGTTTGCCGATGTCACCGGTCCACAGCCATCCGCCGCGCAGCGCCTCAGCCGTGGCCTCGGGTTTTCCGTAGTAACCGGTCAGCAGGGATGGGCTGCGCACGATGATCTCACCAGCTTCGCCCATCGGAACCGGTACGCCTGCCTCATCGACGACGAGTATGTCCGTGCCGGGTACCGGGAGCCCGCAGAACACCGGTTCACTGAGAAGGTCGAAGTCGCCGGTGTGGAAGCCGAGGGTGATGGTGTCGGCGGTGTGGGTTTCGGTCATCCCATAGCTGGCTTCTCGCAACACGTGTCCGGTGGCGTCGCGCCAACGGGCACGAATCGCCGGATCGAGTTTCAGCACGAACGACACCGCCATGGCGTTGTGGAGTGTCGACAGATCGCGGTCGGCGAATCCGGGAAGACCCATCAGTTCCACGTAATTGTCGACCGTCCCGACCATCGAGGTCACTCGGCATCGTTCGATCAGCGTCACCGCGGCTTCCGGATCCCAACGGGTGAGGAGGACGACGGTGCCGCCGTTGAGCAGCGGGTACAGAATTCCGAAATCTTCTCCCGCAATCCAGAAGATGGGAAGGAAACCTAGAACGACCGGTGGTGTCTCACCGACTCGTCGTCCGCCTGCGACGGTCGCGGTAGCCGCGGTGTAGACCATGTGCCACTGAGTGTGCTCACAGCCCTTGGGCATTCCGGTGGTACCCCCGGTGTAGTTCAACACCGCGAGGGCGTCGGGGTCGGTCGCAACCGGTTCCGCGCGGGGCGACGCCATGATCTCGGCCCAGTCGGTGGTCGCGGGGTCGGCGACAGGGAAGGGGGGAGGGACGCTCGGTACGGGCGGCAACAGGTCGGACAGTGATGTCACCGCAACGTGGCGCAAGGGAGTGTCGCGCCGAACCGACTCGACCATGGGCGCGAAAGTGTTTTGGGTCAGCAGGATCTCGACCCCGGCATCGTTGAGTTCGTAGCTCAGTTCGTGTTCGCGGAAGAGTGGGTTGATCGGCACATGGACTCCACCGATTTTGAGTATGCCGAGCATTGCGATGTGAAACTGCGGGCAGTTCGCGAGGTGCACGCCGACGCGGTCACCGGCTGTGGCCCCTTGTTCGAGCAGCCAACCAGCGAACCGATCGGACAGGTCGTCGAACTCCGCGTACGTGATTCGGCGTCCGTAGAAATCGATTGCGACGGTGTCCGGACGCCGTGTCGCCCAATGGCGTAGGTAGCCGACGACCGTTCGATCCTCGATCGGATAATCGACGGCTTTCGGTACCTGCGGTGGCCAGGCGGCATCCTGGATTGCGCGAAGGTCGGCGAGGGCTGCTTCCAGCACCGCATGGTCACTCGAAGGTGGAGGTGGCATACCGAACTCCCGATTCTGTGCGGATATTTCCGGCTCAGATGAAGCCGATGAGTCTTTCGGAGATGGCGGTCACGTCGGAGGTGTAGCGACGCCGCTCCCGGGGCGTGGCGTCGACGAGCCGGGCGGCACCGGCAAGTTGGGCGTCGGCCAGTGTCTGCGCGATCCGTGCCGGTGACGCGCACGGGACTACGTCGCAGGTCTCGTTGATCCGCTCGATGAAGCGGGTGTACCGACGAATCAGCCGTGTCTGCACGGCAGACCATGTTCGGCCGACCTCCGGATCGAGACGCGCGCGGTGCTCGATCAGCTCGAGGACACGTCCGTTGGCGTACACCGCCTCGACGAAGGCTTTGGTTGTGGTGTGCAGGACTTCACGTAAATCCTCGCTGGCGGGACCTTCCACGTGCTGGGATTCGAGGAACTCCTCACACACCTCGTCCGCCACCGCATGGAACATTTCGTCCCTCGACGAGAAGTACGCGTAGAACGTCGCCCGTGAGACGTCGGCGCGACCGGTGATCACCTCGACGGTGGTGCGGTCGTAGCCGAGTTCAGCGAAGCACGCGCCCGCTGCGCGGATGAGCTCCCGCCGCCGCGGTCCGTCGTTGTTCTTCCGCGCAGTGCGTGCCCGCTCCTGTGCCTGGCTTGTGGTCACGATCACAGTATTGATTGATGTTGACGTCAATGTCAATATCGCACGCCGCAATCAGCGAAACTACCGGGAGGGTTTGGGTCAGAGGGGTTGGAGGAGGAAAATCCGGAACTCGCGTCCGCCCGACCGCGCGTGTTCCATGAGGTAGCCGGGCCAGTACTCGGTGACGAACGCCCACAGCTGCTCGCGTTCCTCGCCCGTCACCATCCGGACGCTCATCCGGCGCTCGTGCGACCCCGCCCTTACGCGGGCTTGCTGGGCGTCCCGTAGATTCGCCGACCACATCGGATGCTCGGGCCGTCCCCAGTTCGAACCGGTGACGATGTACCCGTCGCCGTGCGGGATGCACAGAAGCGCGGTGGTCCGAGGGGTGCCGCTCTTGCGTCCCGGAACCGTGACCTGCACGGACTGCAATCCAGCGATGCCAATGAGGCTCACCCGGTTGCCCGTCCACGCGCGCAGATGCGATTCGAGCCAGATGATGACCGGCGCCAGCCGCATGACCCACTCCTGTGTCCCGAGCCAACGGGCGAGCGCGACCAGAGGATTGCGGCGCCGAGGGGGCTGCGCGGAGGACGAGGAACCGGCATTCATGTCCGTCATCATCCCCCAGCGGCAGGGTGCGCGCGCCGCCGCCGATGAGTTTTCTGCTGCTCTCGGGTCTACCTTTCAGATTCGACGGAAGAACCATGGCGCCCATGCCTTGACCTCGACAAAGGTTGAGGTTGCAAGATCATGTCAGCAAGGTCAGTCAGCATCTCACCGAAGGAGAACGAACATGTCGAGCACCGAAACCACGGCCACCGCGACGAGCGCCGCCACGAAGTTCAATCCGCTCACCCTCGAACTGAGCCGTCCCGCCGCCGTGCTCTGGACCGCCGTGATCGCACTCGTCCCCAACCTGGTGCTGTGGTTGCTCGCACTTCCCGCAGGTGCGTCGTTCGAGATGACGGATGCGGGGAAGACCACCAGTGCGGCACCCGGCGGCGTTATCGTCATGACGGTCGTTCCCCTTCTCATCGGAATGACACTCGCCGCGCTCATCTCCGTTAAATTGCCGGCCATCATCCGTCCCGCAGAGGTGATCGGGGTCGTTCTCGCGCTCGCGACGATCATCCTGACCATCCAGGCCGATTTCGACGCTGCCAGCACCATCTCACTCTCACTGATGCACGTCGTGGTCGCGGCCGCGATCGTCGTGGGGTTGGAAGCGATGCGTCGGCGGATCGTGCGCACCGCCAACGTCTAGGCCGGTGATACTCGGCCCGACCTCGGTCGATCAGGCGCCGCCGGGTTCCGGCGGCGCCTAGTCGAAGAGTGTGGGTGCGTCTCCCGCCGATTCGCCGTCGGCGGCCGTCCCGGTCCGTTCACCGTCACCGGCCTTCACCTCGCCGGCCGGGCTGGTTGCCTTGTGCACCACCGACAGCGCCGTCGTCCTGACCGACAGTCGGTGTCCGTCGGGATGCTGCAGTGACGCGAGGCCCTTGCTGATTTCCACCACCAGCCACGGTCCTGCGTGACCGGATGCCTGCACCAGATCACCCACCTGTATCTGTACGGCTACCACCGCTTCCTCCCAAGGTCTACTGCACCGACCGTGTCAGCGTAGCGATATCGGCGGGCGCAGGCCGGATGACGGATCGGGGGCCCGACCGCGCCCCGCCGGATATACCGTGGTGTATGCGCCTCTCCCGTCGGCAGTTGCTGCGAGTAGGTATGGCCGGCTCGGCTGCGGTGCTGGTGGGCACGTCAGCGGTGAGCAGCGAGCGGTTGCCTGCGCCGCGGTGGCGAGGCGATGACCCCTTCGGACTCGGCGTGGCCTCCGGAGATCCGACAGAGGACGGTGTCGTCTTGTGGACACGCTTGGCACCGGATCCCCTTGCCCCGGGTGGTCGCGGCGGCATGGGTTGGGATCCGGTGACCGTCGAATACGAGGTCGCGCACGACGAGAACTTTCGACACCCGGTGACGCGCGGTACGGCTGTTGCGACGCGTGAACTCGCCCATAGCGTGCATCCGGAGATCCACGGCCTGGAGCCCTCCCGCTGGTACTTCTACCGATTCCGTGCCGGCTCGGCGATCTCCCCGGTGGGCCGGACCCGCACGGCCCCGGCTTCGGGACAGCCCACGGCGCGGATGCGGTTCGCGTTCGCCTCGTGTCAGTCGTGGAGTTCCGGCTTCTACACCGCATACGAGCACCTGAGCGACGAAGACCTCGATGTGGTGGTCCACCTGGGCGACTACATCTACGAACGCGGGTGGAGGCGCGGCCGCGAGGGCATGTCGATGGGCGTCGACCGCGATGAAGCCGTCGATCTGCCCGGCTACCGGCTGCGCTACGCACAGTACAAAGCCGAGCAGCCACTGCGCGACGCACATGCTGCGTTCCCCTGGATCGTGACCATGGACGATCACGAGGTCGACAACAACTGGGCCGCGGAGGCGCCTGGACTGGGCATCGACATCTATCGAATCTCCGCACTGTTCCGTCGGCGCCGGGCCGCCGCCTTCCAGGCGTTCTACGAGCACCAGCCGCTGCGGCTCGCTCAGCGACCCTCCGGGCCGGGAATGCGCCTACACCGCCGCTACCGCTTCGGCGATCTCGCGCACATCACCATGCTCGATACCCGGCAATACCGGGACCGGCAGGCGTGCGGGGGTAACGTGACGGCGAATTGCACCGACCGGCTCGACACCGACCGCACAATACTGGGTGCGCAGCAACGGGACTGGCTGCTCGACGGATTCACCGGGTCACCGGCGCGTTGGCAGATCATCGGCAATCAGGTGGCGATGGGTGAGACCGACAACGACCCAGGCTCGGACGCGGTGCTCTCCTCCGACTCCTGGGACGGTTACGTCGCCGATCGCAACGCCGTTCTCGGCGGCGCAGCGGATCGCGGCGTACGCAATCTGGTAGTGATCACCGGCGATCGTCACCAGAACATCGTCGCGGACCTGCGCCGGGACTATGCCGACCCGGAATCACCTGTCGTCGCGTCGGAATTCTCGGGCACGTCGATCACCTCGGGTGGCGACGGCGCCGACATGAATGACACGGGGCGCCGCCTGCTGGCGGCCAATCCCGACATGAAATTCTTCAACGCTCAGCGGGGATATGTGCGAGTCGAGCTGGACCATCAGTTATGGCGCAACGACTTCCGCGTCGTTCCCTACATCCGTCGTCCGGGCGCGCCTGTCCATACCCGCGCGAGCTTCGTGGTCCAGGACCAGATACCCAATGTCGCCGAGGCGTGACGCCGTATCTCGGCGCTCGACTGGCGGAGGCTCGTGTGGTTCACCGCGCCGACATCGGCGCGGTCAGGTCACCGCAGGGTTGAAGGAGCCGAACGCGAGGTCGGCCGACGGCCATTGACCGGTGGCTTTCACCTCGGCGAAGGCCAGGTCGAAGGCGTCCACGAGCCAACTGGACTCGGCGGTGACGATGAGTTGGTCGGGGGACTCGGCCGAGTCGCTCTCCTTGAAGAGAGTAACCCGCCAGAGGGCGGCCGCATCTGGTTGATCAGCGAGGACGCCCTCGGCGTTGACGGCGAGGAGATAGTGCTGGTACTCGAAATCGATGCGAATGGCGTAGCCGCAACCGATGTTGACGATGCTGGCGGGACGATGGGTGGCCGCAGCGAGCATCATGAGCTCATCTGCGTAGCGATTGGTGAAAGCATGGGCGAGGGGCACGGGCGTCTCGTCTCTGTGAAAGATCGTGAAGCGACTGCCCCACGACCGGCCACACAAGTCTGCGCTCTGCTACACAGCTGGTGTCTCGGCTTGAAGCTCCTAACAATACGGTATCGATGCGGCCGACGTGCACCCGTCGGGCTTGCCTTTGCGGTGATGGCCAACCTTTCAGAAGCAAGTGTCGCTCGGTCGAGGTATGTGACCTGCAGTTCGTTCGGCCGTGTGCCGTTCGCGGCGTTGATGCGATTTCTTTTGGTTCTCGATGCGTCGAATGACGGCCCTCACTCGGAGCGGCTGGTCGAGGGTAGATATGGGTTGGGTCCCAGCTCGATGGTCGTGGTGGTGGGCGGAAGGCCGACCGCTTCCCACCCGGCGGTCAGGGTGAGGGCACCCGAATCCTGGCAGGTCCCCACCCAGTAGTGCGGCAGCGTCCGATACTCGGTCGGAGGACGCGCGCGGATCGATCTGGTCACCGGGTGGTAGGGATCTGCTTCCCCTTCGATGTCGCCGACAGTGACGAACACGGACAGATAGGACCAGTGTCCGGAGTAGTCCTCGGGGTCGGTCAGCGAGCGCGTCTCGTGGTGGGCAAGTTCGGCGCATCTCCCCGTGGCCGTCAGGACGAGGCGCAATTGCATCCCACTCTGATAGGCGGTGATGTCGTTCAATTGCAGCGTCAGGCCTTGATGGGCGGCCAGGACTGTCGGACCGTGCACCTGGGTCCCGCCGGTGGCGGGTGGTGGCTGCGCCGGCCACCGGTGTCTGCGCATAGAACCGATAGTGCCATCGCCGCCGCACCCGGGCCACTGTCTCTTCTGTCGACCTGAGCGAAGGCATCGAAACGTGAGAAGCCGCCGGCACCTGTCGGTGTCAGCGGCTTCGCATTCGCGTCGGGCACGCTACGCACTGTAGGTCTGACCCGGCGGAAGGTGACGGTGCCCGCCAGTGCGCCTCTCGGCAAGTGGTCGCTCGCAGCGACATATTTAATGTGGTACCCGGGGCATTGGGTCGGACACCGTCGACACTCTCAACGAGGGCGGTAGCCCGGATATTCCCGGGGGAGTGCCCTATTTTCCGCGTTCGACGATTTGCTCCGCGACGGCGTGGAGGCGGGTGTTCGTCTCCTGTGAGAGGTGCGTGAGCATCTCGAAGGCGCGGATGGCGTCGACGTCGAATCGTTCCATGATCATGCCCTTGGCCTGGCCGATGATGTCCCGGGAGACCAGCGCGGACTGCAATTGTTCCTTGGTGCGCGCGGCCATCAGGGCCAACGCGGCGTGGGCCGCGAGAACCTCGGCCATCGACTCTTCCTGGAGACCGAAGGCGTGGGGTTCGAAGGCGAAGAGATTGAGCGCACCCATCTTGCCCTCGGATGTGTACAGCTGGAAGGAGATGGAACTGTAGATGCCCACGTCGACGGCGGCGGCGGCGAATCTCGGCCATCGATCGTCGGAGCGGAAGTCGTCACAGCGGACCACCAGGTTCGCCACAGCCGCCGCGACACAGGGGCCCTCGCCGAGTTCCTCTTGAACGTGGTCCAGCTTGGGCAGGAGGTCCGAGGTCGGGGCAACCGACTCGAACTTCTTCCCGCCCCCGGAGACCATCAAGATGCCCGCACACGCTTCCGTCGGCATCAAGTCGACAGCGGCGGCAGTCACGGTGGACAGACTGTCTTCGATCGAGCGCGGCGTGGAGAAACTGCGTGCGAGGTCAGCCATGGTGCGGACGATGTCGCCGCTCCCCGAACCGTTCATCACAGCCTCCTCTGTCCGTCGACGCCGTCACGAGACAGCCGTGCAACCGTCTCCCTTCGTCCACCCTAGGCGGCCGTGCGCTCCGACGTCGGGGCACCGGGGATTGCTGCCGGTGTCTGTGGTCAGTTCGGGCCCAGCGGTCGTGCGAACAGCACCCGCACCGCGGTCCGTCCGACGGTGAGCAACCCGTGAAGTGGGGACAACGCAGAGGACGCGATCGACCACACGGTTGTGGTCCCGGACGGTGGGAGCGGTGTGCCGGCGAATCGGTCCGTCAGCCACTCGAGCATGGCGGGCGCGGAGATCACCATCAGTGACAGGTGCTCACTCAATCGGTCCCGCACATAGGTGACGTGGGCGCCGCCCTCGACATACCGCTCGACCTGCCCGTCGACGTCCTCGATGTGGATGATCTGGTCGTGGACCGGGTGCACCACCAGTAAAGGGCACTCGGGAATGCGTCCGCCGAGCCGGATGTCGTCGAACACCTCCAGGACCTCGGGTGTGGCCAGGATATCGGCGAGGGGGATGTCGGTGTAGTCGTCGAAGTCGTCACGGGCGAAACGTGCAACAGCTTCCACCGTCGACATCGTTTCGATCTTGTCGAGTCGCCGAATTCCTTCGTCGTCGGCATGGTCGCGGATCACTCGCCCGAGACCGGGATAGAGGTGGCGCAGTCCGGCGACGACGAGCGCGGGGAGGCCGGCGTGGAGGGTGCCGTTGAGCCGGATGTAGGTTTCGCCCGGGTCGCCGACCGGGGCGCCGAGGGCTGCGCCGACGATGTCGATTTCGGGTGCGTATTCGGGGGCCATTTCGGCTACCCAGGACGAGGCCATGCCGCCGCCGGAATATCCCCACACGCCGACTCTGGTCGCGGCGTCGAGTCCGAGGGGCGGGAAACTGAGCGCCGCACGGATCCCGTCGAGGACCCGGTAACCGGGTTCGCGGGGTGCGCCGAAGTAGCCACCCATGCCCTCATGGTCGGCCAGCGTCACGGCCCAGCCCCGCTCGAGCGCATTGGCGATGATCAGCATCTCGAGGGGCGGGAGGCTGCCGGGCGAGAACGCACCCCGCTGCAGTGCGTACGACGGGAAGCACTTGTCGGCGATGGCGTCGATCGCGCACTGGTAAGCCAGTAGCGGCCGCTCCTCGTCCGGGTCGGCGCAGAACGGCAGCAGCACGGTGGTGACCGCCACCTCGGGAGCCTGGTGCAGGTCACAGCTGCGGTACAGCAGCTGCCAGGCCGACACTTTCTGTGGGATGACGCCGAGGAGAGCCAGTTCGACTTCGCGGCTGCGGAGCACGGCACCCGGCGCCGCGGCGGCGAAACCGGCGGGTGGGACGTAGAAGGGGTCGTCCCCCGGCAAGACCGGCCGGCTTCGCCCGACCGGTTCCGGAAGAATCGGTCCCGACAGCGGCCCCTCGGTAATTTCGGCGTTCACACTCATTGTGCGACCTTTCCAGGACAGAACCCCGCGGAGACGGAAGCTCGGTCGGTTATGCGGTACGACGAGTGACAGACTCTCACAGCGCCGACGGGCGTCTGCACGCGGTGACCCCGGTCACTGGGCGCGGGCGTCCCGTACGTCCTGGGTCGCACCTTCCTCGAACCGACTTCTCATCCCGAATCGGCGACGATGTCCGTCTCCGAGGCCGGAGTCAGCTGTCCTTGGGAGCGAGCCGGGCTGCGAGGAGTCCTTTTCCGAGTTCGCCACCCTTGAGGCTCACGGCCTTTGCTCGCTGGAAGAAGTCGATGAGCTCGGTGTCTCCGGCGCGTTCGGCGTCCCGGATGTAGCCGTCCAGACGCAGAGCGTTACTCAGCGACGCTTCGACGAACCAGATCAAGTTGTAATCCTTGTCTTTCGTTCCCGTCACCGCACCGGTTTCCTGATCGCTCATCTGTAACTCCTCCTCGATCGCCAGGCCCCCTGTCCTCCCAATACGTACCTCACCCCGGCTGCCGGCTACGGCGGAACGGGAGAAGAAGCTCGTGGGTGTGGCCGAACATTCGCAGCGCCGTCACACGTCCGTGACATGCTGGTGTGGTGGCGAAGCAGAGTGCGGGGGTGCTCCCATACCGCATCCGGGACGGTGTGCTCGAAGTGTTGATCTGCCATCCGGGTGGTCCGTTGTGGGCTCGGCGGGACGCAGGAGCGTGGTCGATCGTGAAGGGGGAGTATGCCGTCGACGAAGACCCGTGGGCTGCGGCGCAGCGGGAATTTCGAGAGGAAGTCGGTCTCGATCCGCCGCAGGGTGCGGTAGTTCCTCTTGCTCCGGTCCGGCAACGGGCGGGGAAGGTGGTCAGCGCATTTGCTGTGCGCGGCGACCTCGACCTCACCGACGCGGTGAGCAACGAATTCGAGATGGAGTGGCCGCCTCGATCGGGCCGGCTGACGTCGTTCCCCGAGATCGACCGGGTCGAGTGGTGTTCCGTCGCAGTGGCGCGGATCAGACTGATCGCCGCACAGGTGGCATTCCTGGACGAGTTGGAAAGCGCTGTGGAAGGCGCCGGGCCGTAGCAGACTGCACCTCGCTGCGGAATAGATGCGGACGGCCGGTGTTGTGGAGGGGGAGAGACGACACGGGGTGTACTCGCGCCCCGATGAAGGGAACGGACAATGTCGAACGTCACCGAGACCGCCGTCCTGGCCGGAGGCTGCTTCTGGGGTGTGCAGGAACTCGTGCGTAAGCAGCCGGGTGTGATCTCCACACGCGTGGGATACACCGGCGGCGACGTACCGAACGCGACGTACCGCAACCACGGCTCGCACGCGGAAGCGATCGAGATCGTGTTCGATCCGTCGAAGACGTCCTACCGCGACCTTCTCGAGTTCTTCTTCCAGATCCACGACCCGTCGACGAAGAACCGGCAGGGTAACGACATCGGAGCAAGCTACCGCTCGGCCATCTTTTATACGAGCGACGAGCAGCGACGCGTCGCCGAGGACACGATCGCCGACGTGGATGCCTCCGGACTCTGGCCCGGCAAGGTGGTCACAGAGGTGACCGCGGCAGGCGACTTCTGGGAGGCGGAGCCCGAACACCAGGACTATCTGCAGCGGTTGCCGGACGGATACACCTGCCACTTCGTGCGGCCGGGGTGGAAGCTTCCGCGTCGCGACGCCGAGGTCGGCTGAGCGCTCGGTCGGGCAGTGTGCCGTTCCGGCTTCGGGCACACTGCCGTTCCGGCTTCGGGCACACTGCACGGTGTGACCATCGGTACGCAGGAACCTGTCAGGACTCGTCTGTGGCGGCAGGGCCGGCTCGCCGCCACGGACTTTCCTCTCGCTGAGGTGTCCGACCACCTCGAGGAGGACGGTGTCCTTGTCTGGCTGGACCTCTGCGACCCCGACCACGCGCAACTGTGTGAGCTCGCCGAGGAGCTCGCGCTCGACCAGCACGCAGTCGAAGACGTCCTCGCGCATGCCGAGCGCACGAAGGCGACGCGGTACGCGCACCACACCTTCCTCACTGTCTATGCCACCCGGCTGACGGTGGACGCGCCGCCGGACAGTCTGGGGTCGCGTCTGCGTACCAGCAGGGTGTCGGTGTTCGTCCTTCCCCGCGGGATCGTCACGGTGCGGCGTGCGGACGCCGGCTCGGCGGGATTCGACATGGAGGAGGTGCTGCGGCGCTGGGACGACAATTCCGACCTGTTGCAGCACGGAACGGCCGCCCTGCTCCACGGTCTCCTCGACGTCATCGTCGACGGACAGTTCGACGCCATCCAGTCGCTCGACGACGCCATCGAGGACCTCGAAGAGGGACTGTTCGACGACCGCGCACAGACCCGCGTCATCCAGCGGCACACGTACCGGGCGCGGAAGGAACTGGTGGAACTGCGGCGCGTCGTGCTGCCGATGCGCGAAGTGGTCACCGCGGTGATGCGGCACCGTGAGGAGCACGGCAGCAGCGTTGCTCTGGACAGCTGGTATGCCGACCTCTACGACCACGTCATCCGTGCCACGGAATGGACGGAATCGTTGCGGGACATGGTGACTACCGTGTTCGAAACCAATCTGTCCCTGCAGGACGCTCGACTGAACACGGTGATGAAGAAGCTCACCGGGTGGGCGGCGATCATCGCCGTACCGACCGCGGTCACCGGCTGGTACGGGCAGAACGTTCCCTACCCTGGGTTCGGGCACAACGGCGGAGTGGTGTCGAGCGCGGTCGTGATCGTGGCCGCCGCCGCCCTGCTCTATGTGGTGTTCAAGCGCCGCGGCTGGTTGTGACCGCGGCGCGCACGGTGCTCCCGAGCTGGTCCACGGCGATCGAGTGATTGAATCACAGCACGTCGATACCACATCGTGCACCAAGACCGTGACCGCGCTGGCCGCGCTCGTGCTCGTCGATCGAGGGCTGCTCGACGTGTACGCGCCTGTCGCTCGGTACTGGCTGGAGTTTGCTGCGAGCGGCAGGGGCGACGTCGAGGTCCGGCACTGTGCTCAAGACGTGTCTGCCGCGTTCGCAGCGATGGGCTGAGCGCGGGTAACAACACGGGCGGCCGACGGGCTGCGACCTGGCCGGGCTGGCAATCCGACCAGGTCGGCCAGTCCCTTTGATCAGTCCCCCCTCGGTGCTGCGGTCCGTAGTGTTCCGGGGAGAGGTGCATATATAGCGATGCATCGATCCGCCACACTGATCGACCGAAGGAACGAGTCCCATGCCGCAGCAGGTACGAGGTGTCATCGCCCGCTCGAAGGGTGCCCCCGTTGAGATCGCGACCATCACCATTCCCGACCCCGGACCCGGAGAAGTAGTCGTCGACATCGCGGCGTGCGGGGTCTGCCACACCGACCTCACCTACCGTGAGGGTGGGATCAACGACGAGTTCCCGTTCCTTTTGGGTCACGAGGCCGCAGGCATCGTGGAAAGCGTCGGTGAGGGCGTCGATTCGGTCGAGGTCGGCGACTTCGTGGTCCTGAACTGGCGTGCTGTGTGTGGTCAGTGTCGCGCGTGTAAGCGTGGCCGTCCGCAGTACTGCTTCGACACATTCAACGCGACGCAGAAGATGACCCTCGAGGACGGCACCGAACTCACGCCCGCGCTGGGTATCGGGGCTTTCGCGGACAAGACGCTGGTGCACGCTGGTCAGTGCACCAAGGTGGACCCGTCGGCTGACCCTGCTGTCGTCGGCCTGCTCGGCTGCGGTGTGATGGCCGGTCTGGGTGCCGCGGTGAACACCGGCAACGTCAGCCGCGGCGATTCCGTCGCCGTCATCGGCTGCGGCGGCGTCGGTGATGCGGCGATCATGGGAGCCCGGCTTGCCGGTGCGTCGAAGATCATCGCGATCGATCGGGACGACAAGAAGCTCGAGTGGGCGAAGGATCTCGGTGCCACCCACACGATCAACGGTTCGAACGTGGATGCAGTGGAGGCCGTGCAGGAGCTCACCGGCGGTTTCGGTGCCGACGTGGTGATCGACGCGGTTGGCCGACCCGAGACCTGGAAGCAGGCCTTCTACGCCCGCGACCTCGCAGGCACCGTCGTCCTGGTCGGTGTGCCGACCCCGGATATGAAGCTCGAGATGCCGCTGATCGACTTCTTCTCCCGCGGTGGTTCGTTGAAGTCGTCGTGGTACGGCGACTGCCTGCCCGAGCGTGACTTCCCGATGCTCGTCGATCTGTACCAGCAGGGCCGGCTTCCCCTCGAGAAGTTCGTCAGCGAGCGCATCAAGATCGACGAGGTCGAACAGGCCTTCCACACCATGCATGCCGGTGAGGTGCTCCGTTCGGTGGTGGTCCTGTGAGCGGGAAGCTGCGGATCGAGCGGGTCGTCACCGAGGGTACTTTCGCTCTCGACGGCGGAGAGTGGAACGTCGACAACAACATCTGGCTGATCGGTGACGACACCGACGTGGTGATCGTCGACGCCGCCCATCAGGCGCAGCCGATCATCGACGCGGTCGACGGCCGGCACGTGAACGCCGTGATCTGCACGCACGGTCACAACGACCACGTCACCGTCGCTCCGGAGCTCGCGGAGCGCTTGCACGCTCCGGTGCTGTTGCACCCGGGTGACGACATCCTCTGGAAGATGACGCACCCCGACGCGAAGTACTGGCGGCTCGAGGACGAACAACGTATCGCTATCGCCGGCACCGACATTCAAGTGATCCACACTCCGGGGCACTCGCCGGGTTCGTCCTGCCTGTACCTGCCCGAGGTGGGTGCTCTGTTCTCCGGCGACACCCTGTTCTCCGGTGGCCCCGGGGCGACGGGACGGTCGTACTCCGATTTCCCGACGATTATCGGATCGATCCGCGATCGGCTGTTCGCCCTCCCTGAGGAGACGACCGTGCACACCGGGCACGGAGACGGAACGACGATCGGCACCGAGGCCCCGCACCTCGCCGAGTGGATTGCACGAGGAAACTGAGTTCATGACCGACACCACCGACAGGTACACCTTCGACGAGGATGATGTCGTCGTCACGCACGAGAAGTCCTATGCGGCAGGTGTTCCTGCGGTGTTGGTGTCGTTGCGCCGCGGGTTGGAGCAGATGGGTCCGGTGCGCACGGCCCGCACGTTGTTCAAGTTGAATCAGCGGGACGGGTTCGACTGCCCGGGGTGTGCGTGGCCGGAAACACCGGGGCACCGCAAGCACGCGGAGTTCTGCGAGAACGGGGCGAAGGCGGTCGCGGAGGAGGCCACCACCCGCACGGTGACACCGGAGTTCTTCGCCGAGCATTCGGTGGCGGAGCTGCTGGGCAAGACCGAGTTCTGGTTGGGGCAGCAGGGCCGGCTGACGCATCCGATGGTGTTGCTGCCGGGGGGTACGCATTACGAGCCGATCGGCTGGGACGCCGCGTTCGCGATGATCGCCGGGAAACTACGCGCGCTGGGATCGCCGGACGAGGCGGTGTTCTACACGTCCGGGCGCACCAGTAATGAGGCGGCGTTCGTGTACCAGTTGATGATTCGGGCGTTCGGCACGAACAACCTGCCGGACTGCTCGAACATGTGCCACGAATCTTCCGGGTCGGCTCTGGTGGAGATGATCGGGATCGGGAAGGGCTCGGTGACCGTTCCGGATATCGAGAACGCCGACCTGATCCTGATCGCCGGGCAGAACCCGGGCACCAACCACCCTCGCATGCTCTCCACCCTGGAAAAAGCCAAAGGTAACGGGGCGAAAGTGATCGCGATCAACCCGCTCCCGGAGGCGGGGCTGCTGCGGTTCAAGGACCCCCAGAAAGTGCACGGGGTGGTCGGGAACGGGGTGCAGATCGCCGACGAGTTCCTGCAGATCCGGATCGGCGGCGACCAGGCCCTGTTCCAGGGGTTGGGCCGGCTCCTGCTCGAGGAAGAGGACCGCAACCCGGGCACGGTGATCGACCGCGACTTCATCGACCGGCACACCGCCGGATTCGACGACTATGCCGCCGCCATCCGGCAGGTCGACCTCGACCTTGTCGTCGAGGCGACCGGGCTGACCCTCGAACAGATCCAGCAGACGGCGGAGGCGTTGATCGCGTCGAAGAAGACGATCATCTGCTGGGCGATGGGGCTGACCCAGCACACGCACGGGGTTGCGACCATTCAGGACGCGGTGAACCTGCTTCTGCTGCAGGGGATGATCGGCAAACCCGGTGCCGGAGTGTGCCCGGTCCGCGGGCACTCCAACGTCCAGGGCGACCGGACGATGGGGATCTGGGAGAAGATGCCCGAACCCTTCCTGACCGCGTTGGACACCGAATTCGGCATCGCTTCCCCGCGTAAGCACGGTCTGGACGCGGTCGACTCCATCCGGGCGATGCGGGACGGGAAGGCGTCGGTGTTCGTCGGGATGGGCGGCAACTTCGTCTCCGCGACCCCGGACACCGCCACCACCGAGGCCGCCCTGCGTAACTGTGCGTTGACGGTGCAGGTGTCGACGAAACTGAACCGCTCCCACCTGGTGACCGGGCGAACCGGACTGATCCTGCCCTCGTTGGGCCGCACCGACAAGGATGTGCAGTCCGGGCGAAAGCAGCAGGTGTCGGTGGAGGACTCGATGTCGGTGGTGCATCTGTCCCGCGGCAGCCTGCCCCCGGCCAGTAAGTATCTACGTAGCGAGGTCGCGATCGTGTGCGGGATCGCCCAGGCATTGTTCGGTCCCGACCATCCGGTGCCCTGGCAGGAGTTCGCCGCCGACTACGACCGGATCCGCGACAGTATTGCCCGGGTGATCCCGGGGTTCGAGGACTTCAACCGGAAGGTGCGTGCGCCCGACGGGTTCGCTCTGCCGCATCCACCCCGGGATGAGCGCCGGTTCGACACCACGACGGGGAAGGCGAACTTCACCGTCAACGCACTGTCCTGGTTGCCGGTGCCGGCGGGGAAACTGATCCTGCAAACCATGCGGTCGCACGATCAGTACAACACCACCATCTACGGGCTCGACGACCGTTACCGCGGCGTCAAGGGCGGCCGCAGGGTGCTGTTCATCAACACCGACGACCTTGCCGCGCTGGGCTTCACCGACGGGGATCGGGTGGATCTGGTGTCGGAGTGGACCACCCCGGACGGGACCGTGCAGGAGCGGCGGGCGGATGATTTCCGGCTGGTGCCATATCCGACGCCGGTGGGGAATGTGGCCGCCTATTATCCGGAGACGAATCCGCTGATTCCGCTCGATCACGTGGCGGTGACGTCGAATACTCCGGTGTCGAAGGCCGTGCTGATCCGGCTCGAGAGGCGGTCCTGATGGGGCGGGTGACGCTGCGGACCCCGGTCACCCGGATCACCGATACCCGGCAGTCGACCCGCCCGGACACGGTGGTGGTCGAGGAGCCGCTCGAGATTCGGGTGAACGGGACCCCGCTGGCGGTGACGATGCGCACCCCGGGTTCGGATGTGGAACTGGCACAGGGGTTCCTGCTGACCGAGGGGATCATCGCCGACCGGGCGGATATTGCGTCGATCCGATACTGCAACAGCGTCGACGAGCACGGGGTCAACACCTACAACGTCCTCGACGTCGACCTCGCCCCGGGGATCTTCCTGCCCGACACCGGCATCGAACGCAAATTCTACACCACCTCCTCCTGCGGAGTGTGTGGGAAGGCGTCCCTCGACGCGATCCGGCAACGCACGAAGCATTCCCCGGCCACCGACCCGGTGCGGGTGCCGTCCGCGACGATCGCCGAGCTGCCGGACCGGCTGCGGGCGGCGCAGAAGGTGTTCGACAGCACCGGCGGGTTGCACGCGGCCGGGTTGTTCACTGCTACCGGGGACCTGCTGACGGTCAAGGAGGACGTCGGACGGCACAACGCGGTCGACAAGCTGATCGGCTGGGCCACCGAACAGGGCCGCATCCCGCTGCGGGGGAGCATCCTGCTGGTGTCGGGGCGGGCATCGTTCGAACTCGCCCAGAAAGCAGTGATGGCCGGGATCCCGGTCCTCGCCGCCGTGTCCGCCCCCTCCTCGTTGGCGATCGACCTCGCCCACGACACCGGACTCACCCTCATCGGATTCCTCCGCGGCACCACCATGAACATCTACACCCACCCCGACCGCATCACCTGAGGCTGTCGGCGCGGATACCTGCCTCGAGCGCAATCGCCCCTGCTTCTCCGCGCGACCCCACCCCGAGCTTCTTCAACACCCCGGCAACATGGAACTTGACGGTGCTCTCGCTGATGCCGAGGCTGTCGGCGATCGCCTTGTTCCGCTTGCCCGTGGCGAGATGGCCCAGCACCTCGAGTTCGCGGGGGTTGAGGTCGCCGAGCTGTTGTTCGTCGGGCTTCACCGCCGGAGGATCGAGCGGAATGGCGACGGCGACGCGGGAGCCCCACCCGTCGACGGACTCGACGGCGATCCGCCCACCGAGGGTGTGGACGCGGCCCGACAGTTGCCGAACGAGTGCGTCGGTGTCCAGGCCGCCGGCGCCGTCGTCGCGGACTTCGACCAGAAGATTGGATCCGTCGCAGTCCCAGGCGATGCGAATCCGTTCGAGCGTCGCCTGTGCGGCGAAGGCGAGAACAGCGCTGCGCACCACCGCGCGTGCGGCATGCGCGACTTCACCGGGAAGGGCCCGTCCGTCCACGGGCGGATCGACGTAGTCGACGACGAGTGGCCGGTGCTGCAGAAGGGGCCGGAGTTCACCCTGTAGTCGGGCGAATGCGGTGGTGACGGCTTCCTCCGTGAGGAGACGGTCGGACTCACCGGCCGAGCGCAGCGCCACCAGGGCTGTGGACGCGGTCTCGCTCGCCGTGATGCGCGACCGATGATCGTCGAGATCCTTGGACCGGAGAGTGGCGAGGATCGACTCGAGGGTGGCGGCATGCAGATCCGTCAATTCGACGATGGTCCTGGCCCTCTCGCTCGACGCCGCCCGCGACTCCGCCAGATAGGCCGGACTGGCCTGCGCTACCTGCAGTCGAATGGACACGGCCACGACACCGAACGCGGCCCCGACCAGGTCGACGTCGCGGATGCGCTGACGAGTTTTCGGTACGACGAGCAGCAAGGTGCCGGTGGCGTCCAGCAGTGCCCACACCTTCCGCTTCGAGCCGGCGATCACGGCGTGATCGTCGAAGACCTCGTCCACGGCCAGCTGGGTGCGCAGTGCATCGAGTTCGGTGATGGTGACCCGCTCGGTGATCGACGGATCTCCGCTGACCTTCCGGGGACGTCCCGTGCATTCACGGGTGAAGATCACGAGTGCGGTGTGCGGCCAGATGTCGGCGAGAAATTTCGAGAACCGAACGGCGATGTCGGGGAGCGAGCCGTCGATGACGTCGCGCATCGAGCCGAGAAGATCCGCAGGTGACACCGAGGTCGAGCTGGAGAGAACCACCTTACGAGGGTATCGCGCGGTGCTGGTCAGGTCCGAGCCTCGGCCCGGGCGGCATCGATGACGTCGGACCGCTCGAGACCCAGAATTTCCAGGGCGCGGGCCGCCGTGCCGTGTTCGACTCCCGCTACCGCGCGGACGATGTCCGCCCCGGTGAACGGTCGACGTCCCGCCTTCGCCACCGCTGTCGCCTCGCGGAAGGCCTCGCGCGCCGGTGCCGACAGATGCAGGGGGCCGGAACGGGGCCGGCGCAGCGCCGTGTCGACGGAGGTGGTGTCACCGATTCCTGCTGCAGCGAGTGCGTCACGGTGCACCTGGGTAATGGCCTCGCGCAGAGCGTCCCGGTCGGACCCCAGATGCTCGAACACTCGACGAGAAGTGCCGTCCGGCAACGAAAAAGACGCCAATAAGAGATGTTCCGCACCGGGCTCCCGGTCACCGAGCCGGTCGGCTTCGGCTTCGGCTTCGGCGAACAGCCGTTTCATCGACCGCATGTCGCGCCATCCGCGGGTCAGCATCATCGTGTGCCTCTCCTCTTCGCGTTGCCTGTTTCTCTGCGTCCGGGGCCCAGGCGCTTGTGTGCCGCTTGCCCTGAAATTCCGAGAGCCTGGCCGATCGCCGACCAGGTCCAGCCGGAAGCGAGAGCCAGCTCCACTGCCTTGCGCTCCAGTTGATCCGCCTGACGTCGAAGTGCCACCACGGCAGCCAACGCGGTATCCGGATCCAGATCGTCACCCACAGCTGTCAACCTATGTTGATGATGCGACTCCGTCAACCTTTGTTGATAGGACGGTGGAGTTGTGGTCAGGCGAGGTTGATCGTCGCGAAGATTGTGGTCGGTCGAGGCGAACCGCCGGGCGGCTCCACACTGAACCCGAGGGCCGTCGACTCGTCGATGCCCGTGACGACGGCCGTCGTAGACGGAGACACGGCGCCAGCGTCCATGATCCCCGCTGACACCGGTTCGTGGGAGGGACCGAGGAGCCACATCTGGTAAACAGAGCCCGGAGCAGGCGGAGCGACATCATTCATCACCAGGACACCCGCGTCGACGTCCTTGGAGAAGACGACCGTGGCCGAACCACCACCGGCAATGGGCGCTACCGCCGTGCGGACGTCGTCGGCCGCCAGAATCTGGGCGGGAACGGGCTCGGTGGAATCTTCGCGGAACTGCTGCACCACGGTCACACCGCCGACCGCGAGAACGACCACCGCGGCCGCCGCTGTCAGCGCGGCGATCAGCCGGTTGCGGCGTCGACTGCGCGCGCCGTCGAGCGACACCGGGGTGGTCGCGGCGGGCAGTGACCCGAGGATGCGGCCGATCAGATGGGCGGGTGGTTCCACTGCGGTAGACGCGGACTGTGCGGCCATCGTTTCCCGGACGCCCCGTACCGCGTCGGCGAACTCGACGCGAACCTGGGGCGTAGCGTCCCGCACCGCGGCGTCGATCTGGCGCCGTTGCACGTCGTCGACCGCGTCGAGGGCGTATACCGGGGCGAGATCGAACAGAGGGTTGGTGGACTCATCCATCGACCTGCACCCCCAAACACTGCCCGAGCCTTCTCAATCCGTCTCGGATCCGCGATTTCACGGTGGGCAGGGCCACGGACAACCGCTCTGCCACCTCGCGGTAGGTGAGTCCGCCGTAATAGGCCAGGACGACGGTCTCCTGCTGGATCTCGGTGAGAGTGCCCAGGCAGTCGATGACGTCATTCTTGTCACCACGACGGGCAACCTCTTCGGACACGGCGTCGAACGGGCCGTAGTAGCTCGCCGCGCCGTAGGTCGATTCCCGGTCGGTGCCCGACTGCTCGGAGCGCACCCGATCAACCGCACGCCGGTGCGCCAAGGTGATCAGCCACGACAGCGGTGAGCCCTGGCGGGGGTCGAAGCTTGCTGCGGACTTCCAGACCTGCAGATACACCTCTTGGGTGGTTTCCTCGCTGTAGCCGGGGTCGCGGAGAACGCGCAACACCATGCCGAACACGCGCGCGCTCGTGCGTTCGTAGAAGACGGTGAACGCTTCGGTTTCACCCGCGGCAATCTGCGCGAGCAAAGCCGTCAGCGTCACGTTCTCCGTGGCCCTGTCGACGCCGGTCATCGGCCTTGTCCGTTCATCGAACTTGAGCCTAATCCCAGCCTGCGGCCTGTGCGACCAGGTCGGGGACGTCGACCTCTCCAGCAATCGGGTTGCCGCGTCGAACGATGAGCGCTTGCGCACGTGCCTCGTCGCTGTGGCGAAACCGAATTCCATATCAGTGATTCGAAGCTGAAGTGGCCATGGATTGCCGGATCGACTCGTGCCCAATGGAATACATCGTTGTGGCCGGTCCTCTGGCCCCTTCCTTCAACGCACAAACCCGGCGGCACCGAGATTCGGTACCACCGGTATCTGTGTGTGATGGGTGAGCCGGAAATTACTGCGGCATCAGGACGGAGTCGATCAGGTACACCGTCGCGTTGGCGGTCTGCACGCCACCACAGATCACGCCGGCGTCATTGACCTTCAGGTCGTCACCCGAACCGGTGACGGTGACGGAACCGCCCTCGACGGTGGCGTGCTCGCCATCGATGTCGTCCGGTGCGATCTGCCCGGGCACCACGTGGTAGGTGAGCACCTTGGTGAGCAGAGCAGAATCGGTCTTCAGCGTTTCGATGGTGGCGGGATCGACTTTGGCGAATGCGGCATCCACAGGCGCGAAGACCGTGAACTGTCCACTGTTGAGGGTGTCCACCAAATTGACCTGCGGATTGAGTTGTCCCGAGACCGCCGCGGTGAGCGTGGTGAGCAGCGGATTGTTCGAAGCGGCGGTGGCCACCGGATCCTGCGCCATTCCGTTGACCGACCCTGCGCCCTCGGGCACGGTCTTGGCGTACTCGGCGCAACCGGGACCCACCAGGTTGGCGGCCGGGTCGGCCATCGCGGACGAAGTAGTGGCTCCGGAGCCGGAGTTCGACTCGGAAGTCATGGTGTCTGCGGCGCCGGCAGTGCTCGACGAGTCACTGTCGTCCGAGGAGCATGCTGCACCCAGCAACACCAAGGACGTGCTCGCTGCGACTGCCAGTACCCGTGTGGTGATGTTCATGGAAATTGCCTCTCTCCGATGTGGGTGCGGTTGCGCACCATCGACAGCCATTCGGAGCGGTTCGCGAAGCGGATGGGTCCGCTTTTTATTTTGGTATCCAACCCATCCGGTGGCGAGGCGGCGTCGAATTCCTTCCGCAAGGGTGCCGCGCAGCCCTCTCTTCGGGGTGTGCGTGTCACCGCGAACTCGATCACCGGAAGAGGGCTCGACATGGGCGTTTCGACAAAGTGTGGATGTGCCGTCGGACTCGCGACCGCTGCCGCCGCTGTGTTGCTTGCAGCGGGCCCGGCGCAGGCAGAACCGATGGGGCAGGCGGAGTTTCCTGGGGCGCTGGCCCCTGTCGCCGGCCTCGACGTGGAGCGGTATGCCGGCACCTGGTACCAACTGGCAGCGGTACCGCAACCGTTCAACCTCGATTGCGCGCGCGACACCAGAGCCGTCTACGGAGTGCGCGATTCCACGAATGTGAGCGTGTCGAACTCCTGCACGACGTGGGCGGGAGGAACGAGCGACATCGAAGGGAACGCGCGCGTCAACGATCCCGTCACCAACGCACAGTTGCACGTGAGTTTCCCCTCGGTACCGTTTCAGAGCGGACCCGACGGTCCTACCAACTATGTGGTGACCTACATCGCCGACGACTATTCGTGGGCACTGGTCGGCGATCCGGCGCGCACGTCTGGTTTCGTCCTGTCGCGGACTCCTGCGGTCGATGATTCCGGTTGGAAGCAGATCCGCCAGGTGGTGGAATCGCGGGGCTACAACTCCTGCCTGCTGCTGACCTCACCGACCACCGGAGGTCGAGACAACATTCAACCCCTCTGCACCGTGTGACCGAGGCGGGCGGCGGCGCCGGTGATGTTCTCCATCATTCCCCGGAAGATGATCCCGTGGAACGGAAGGATGGAGTACCAATACATCCGGCCCGCCAGCCCTTTCGGGAAGAAGATGGCGCGTTGTTCCAACCGTGACGAGTTCTGATCGACGGGGCGGACACGCCATTCGAGCCAGGCGCCGCCGGGAGCCCGCATCTCCGCGCGCAGCCGCAACAGCGAACCACGCTCGATATGCTCGACACGCCAGAAATCGAGTGGATCACCGGTATTGAGCTGCTTCGGATTTCTACGACCTCGGGTGAGCCCGACACCGCCGGCGATCCGGTCGAGCCAGCCACGCACCGACCATGCCAGCGGAAACGAGTACCATCCGTTTTCCCCGCCGATACTTTCGACGACGCTCCACAGGATGTGCGCATCCGCAGCGCACTCCTTGCTGCGCTCGTCGGTGTAGACCACCTCACCGGCCCAGTCGGGGTCGGAGGGGAGCGGATCAGATGGGGCACCCACGGGGGAGGCGCTTGCCCAGGTGGTCTCGACCTCACCGTTGTCGATGCGCCGCAACGCCAATCGAACGGCGTCACGGTACGACGTCAGCCCTGCCGCGGGTGGTGCGATCACGTCGTCGATGTCGTGCTCGCCGACGACGGCATCGTTGTGCAGTGATTCGATCAGTGCCCGGCCCAGCGAACGCGGTATGGGGGTGACCAGTCCTATCCACAAACCGGCGAGTTTCGGTGTGAGCACGGGCAGGACGAGAATTCTGCGTTGCCGCAGTCCGGCGATCTCCGCATAGATTTGCATCATCTCGCCGTACCGGATCACGTCGGGGCCGCCGATGTCGTAGGCGCGGCTGCGCGGTAACGGGGCCTCCGCTGCCGCGACGAGGTAGTGCAGGACGTCGCGAACGGCGATGGGCTGGATCTTGTTGTTCACCCACCGCGGCGTCGTCATCACGGGGAGTCTGTTGGTGAGGTGACGGATCATTTCGAAAGAGGCCGAACCGGATCCGATGACGACCCCGGCCTGTAGAACCATTGTGGGCACGCCGGACTCGGTGAGGATCTTCCCGACTTCCGTCCGAGAACGGAGGTGCGGAGACAGGTCCGCGGAATCGGGATGGAGCCCGCCCAGATAGACGATGCGTCCCACCCCGGCCGTGTGGGCGGCTCGAGCGACGTTCTCCGCGCTGACCCGTTCCGCCTTCTCGAACTCGTCCGGGCCGCCCATGGAGTGGACGAGGTAGTAGACGACATCCACGTCCGCGAAAGCGGCAGAAAGGGATTCGGGATCGCTCAGGTCGCCGCGAGCAATGTCGACGTCCGATGCCCACGGAACATCGGTCAGCTTCTCGGGGGAACGTGCCAGCACCCGCACCTGATATCCGGCTTCCAGCAGTCGGGGTGCGAGGCGTCCACCGATGTATCCCGTAGCACCCGTGACCAGTACGCGTAACTGTGTCATTCCCATACGCTACCCGTCATGGGTGCCGCCCCGCTCGATCAACGCTAGGGTCGAGTGATGGGCATCGTGCATTCGAGCGTGATCCGATCCGCGCGGGACGAGCTGTTCGCGTGGCATACGAGACCCGGGGCCTTCACTCGGTTGTCGCCGCCGTGGCAGCCGCTGTCGCTCGACGAGGAAGCGGAATCCCTGAAGGCGGGGCGGGCGGTGTTGCGCTTGCCGGGCGGCCTGCGGTGGACAGCCCGACACGACCCAGCCGGGTACGACCCGCCGCGGCAGTTCGTCGACTATTCGGCGGCGCTCCCGATGCGGCTGCTGGTGCCGTGGCGGCACACGCACACGTTCGAGGTCGTATCCGAACACGAGACCCGGATGACCGACCGCGTCGACACCGCCGTCCCGGGCCGCTTCCTGGCCTCGACGTTCCTCTACCGGCATCGTCAGGTCGCCGACGACATGGCCCGCCACCAGTGGGCATCGACCCTGACGCCGGGTTCCCGCACGATCGCGGTGACCGGTAGTTCGGGCTTGGTGGGTTCGGCCCTCACCGCGTTCCTCGCCACGGGAGGGCACCGGGTCGTCCGCTTGGTGCGCCGCACGCCGCGGACCCGGGACGAGCGGCGTTGGAACCCGGCCGCTCCGGCCGCCGATCTCCTCGCGGGCGTCGACGCGGTGATCCACCTCGCCGGCGCGTCCATTGCGGGCCGCTTCACCGACAGCCACCGCCGTGCCGTTAGGGACAGCCGCATCGAACCCACTCGGCGGCTGGCAGAGCTGATCGCCTCCACCGCCGACGGCCCCAAGGTCTTCGTCACTGCGTCGGCGATCGGCTACTACGGTCCGGACCGCGGCGACGAGCTCCTGCACGAAAACGACGAGCGTGGTGACGGCTTCCTCGCCGACACGGTGGCGGAGTGGGAAGGTGCAACCGCTTCAGCCTCCGATGCGGGCGCGCGGGTGGTGGCCGTGCGGACCGGTATCGTCCAATCTCCGAAAGGTGGTGTCCTGCGGCTACAGCGGCCACTCTTCGAAGTGGGACTCGGTGGCCGGCTCGGTGCCGGTACGCAATGGTTGTCGTGGATCGACCTCGACGACCTGGTGGACATCTACCACCGGGCCGTCGTCGACACGCGCTTGACCGGTCCGGTGAATGCCGTCGCGCCGAACCCCGTGCGCAACGAGGGGTACACGGCGGCACTTGCGTCGGTGCTGCACCGGCCGGCGTTCCTGCCGGTGCCCGACTTCGGACCCAAACTACTCCTGGGTGAGCAAGGGGCCCGAGAACTGGCCCTCGCGAATCAGCGAGTTGTCCCGGGACGGCTTCTCGCGCGCGAGCACCGGTTCCGGCGCCCCGATCTCGAAAGTGCACTGCGGCATCAGCTCGGGCGATTCACGACAGGGGAGTAGCACCCCGTTCCTTGTCGTACGCGGCGACGACGCGTTTGGGGGCGGTGAGGCGCCACGCCTCCTCGACCAGCTCCGCCAGTTCGGTCGACGTCACCGCCTCCAGAACCACGTCGATCCACCCCCAGCGCCCGAAGAACGGCGCCACGAGAAACACCTCGGGATCTTCCTGAACAAGGGCGGTCTGGGTTTCGAGGGTGGCTTTCAGACACACCGTGGGCGCGCCGTACCCGACCAGACCGAACATCTTGTTGCGCACCCGGAAGGTCGGCTGGTCACCCCAGTTGGCAACCACCACCTCGTGTGCCTCTGGCAGAGCCAGCATCATCGTGCGCACCTCGTGCTCGGTCGGCATCGCAGCTCCCACACTTCCTCGGGTTGTCGGGTTCCGTTATATCCGGCCGCACCGACATCGCTCAGGTGATGCGAGCACGGCAGGTGGGAGTTCGTAGAGTGACGGTGGTGACGATCGAGGCACCGGAACAGGAGTGAACCGATGACCGAAGCAGAACCGGCCGGCCCGACCGGTGGTGGTCGAAGTCCCGCAGTCGAGACGGGGCTGGCAGTGCGCCGCGAGGTGATGGGCGCCGATTTCGTCGAGCGGGCTCTCACCCGCACTGCCGGCACCGACAGCGAATCTCTGCAGGAATTCGTCAGCGAACACGTCTGGGGGGCTGTATGGAACCGGCCAGGGTTGGATCGGCGCAGCCGTAGCCTGCTCAACCTCGGCATGCTGATCGCACTGCGGGCGCACGGTGAGCTGAAAGGGCATGTGCGCGGAGCTCTCCGGAACGGTCTGACACGCACGGAGATCGTGGAGGCGGTCATTCACGCCAGCGCCTACTGCGGTGCCCCCGCCGGGTTGTCGGCGATGACTGTGGTGCAGGAAGCCCTCGACGAGGAACTCGGTCCGCTCGCGGGCACAACCGACGCGTCGTGACGGTATCGGATTCGGACCCACCCCTCGCGGGTCCGAATCCGACACGCCTTCACTGCGTCAGCCGGTGACGCCGGTGATCTCGTTCGGCGTCTGCGGAAGATCGGCCGAATCGGACACGGTCCAGGACTCGAGGTCGACCGCGTGGATCCTGTTCTTCGCCGGATCGGTCACGTAGGCCGTGCCGTCCTGCACGAACAGGGCGGGCCGAGACGACTGCCACTGCTCCGGCTCGGTCCAGGGGTCGATCAGCGGCACCGTACGGGTCACCGTCTTGGCCGCGGGATCGATCACGTGCAGTGCGCCGTCGGTACCCAGGACGAGCGCTTCACCGTGCACACCGCGGCCGAGGGAACGGAACGTGTAGCTGGTGCCGAGGTCGACGAGCGTCAGCTGTCCGGTGGTGGTGTCGGTCAGGCTGACACGCTGAGGACGCTCGAGCTCGGCGTCCGGGTCGGTCTTGTAGTCGCCCAGGATGATCGGGGAATTCTCGTCCCCGGCCTGGTTGCCGATGCGTCCGTACGGATCGGGACTGGTCACCTTGGTGATGACGCCGTCACGGTAGATCAGCAGGCCGTTCTGGCAACCGACAACCACGGTTTCGTCCGCCGCCACGGCTTCGCCGTGTACGCCGGGGCACTCCTCGTTGCGCGCAATCTCCTTGCGGTCGCGGTCGAGTACGACGATGCCGGTCCGCTCGTCTTCGTTGCCCACCGTGGTGAGCATGCTGCCGTCCGACAGCTCGACCGCCACACCATGGTGCGCTTCCGGTGTCGTGTAGTCGGTGGTCTCGGGCAGACCATCGGCGAGCTTTGCCGGGTCGAAGACGCGCACCAGGCCGGTTCCGTCGTCGAACAGCACCGTTTTGCCGTCGTGCCGGACCACGTGCCCGGGCGTCGTCGCATCGAACGAGATGTCCGTGACAGCCGGATCGCTGACGAAGTGGCTGTCGCCGTCTGTCCAGGTTCCGGTGTCGAGCGCGGTGAAACTGCTGCCCGTGCTGATCAGTACATGCCGGCCGTCACCCGCCGGGTTGAGGCGGTTGAACCCATCCATCTCGGCGGTTCCGACGACATCGAGTGTCTTCGCGTCGAGCACGAGAACACCTCCGTCGTAGCTCAACGCGAGGCGGGGCGTCGCCGAATCGGTGCGCGTTGCGTTGTCGGTGGCAGCGTCTGCCGAGTCGGAAGAGCAGGAGGTCAAGAGCGCAGCCGAGAGTCCTAGAGCAACGACGGCCGCGGGCAGGGGAGATCTACGCAAAAGAGTCACCCATGAGAAGTACTCCTTATCGCAAATGATTGTCAAAGCCATGAATGTGCATGTGGCGATGTGTCACTACGCCAGGCTCCGGCTGATCGTCATGGAATTGGAGTCCATCATCTGGATGTAGGTCCCGGCGTCCGACCCCACGTCCCCGAGTGACTCGGTGAACAGGGAAACGACGGCGACGGGCAACCTCGCCTCCGAAGCCAGCACTTCGGCGAGCCGATTCGGTTGTGACGAATCCACGAAGATTGCCGGTGCCTTCGCGGAAGTGATGGTGGCGGCGAGTTGCGACAGGTCAGAAGCGCTGGGTGACGCCAGCGTCGTCCCACTCGGAATGACGGCGCCGACCACCTCGAAATCGAATCGCTCTGCGAGATAGCCGAATACATGGTGGTTGGTGACCAGTGTGCGGCGCTCTTCCGGAATGCCTGCGAACCGAGACGTCATCCGCTCGGTCAGCTCCTCGAGTTGACCCGAGTAGTTATCGGATCGATCTCGAATCACCTGTGCGTCCACACCGGTCACGTGCTCGATGACCGCGTCGCGAACAAGGGCGACAGCTTCGCGCATGCGGTCCGGATCGGTCCAGATATGTGGGTCCGGTAAGCCCGAGGACTGCCCGGTGCCGTACTCGATGGGCCGCACACGCTCACCGACCTCGAGAATCGGGATCGACTCGGCCCGGGCAGCTTCTACAGTGCTTCCCAGTCCCGCTTCGAGTCCGAGTCCGTTGGATACGACGAGATCGGCGCTGTCCACCCGTGCGGCTTCCGGCGCCGAGATCTCGAACGAGTGTGGGTCGGCATTCCTCGGCATCAGCACCATGACGTCGGCCTGATCCCCGACGACGTTCTCTACCACGTCGCCCAGAATGTTCGTCGTCACCACCACCAACGGGCCATCGGAGGCGGAGGAGGTACACGCGGTGACGGCCGAGGCGGTGAGCGCGAGCAGAAGACCGAGCGGCACCAGGCGCCGCAACGTCGCCGTCATGAACCCACGACGCTGACCGAGGAGGCGGAGATCCCGACATCAAGCCTGCGTGCTATTCGTGCGTTGTCTCGATAGTCGATCTCTATCACGGCTTTCGCTTCCGGGTCGGTGACGTAGGCGCGATTGCCGCCGACGGTGATCGTTGCGGACTCGTGCAGCTTGTCGCCGGTCAGGACCGAGGCGGATGCCGTCTCCGCCCCGGACGCTGCGTCGAACACCCGGAAGGTGCCGTCGGCGAGGACGGCGAAGAGCGAGTGGCCGTCGCCGGACAGGTTCACGTCGAGCGCCGCGGTCGGCGTCCGAACGTGGGTCCAGTGGTGGGTCAGTGGATCGAGCAGCAGCACACCGTCATTGGCGGTAGGTGATCCCGCTGTCGCGGCCAGGAGGGGCGTTCCGTCGGTCCCCCGGAACGCGGTGGGGCGGGTGCTCGGTCCGATGCCTTCCGGGTACGGAATCTTCTCCGCCGTCCACTGTCCGCCGGTGACACGTGCGAGGAAGACTCCGTCGTCACACGCCGCGAGCGCGTAGGAGTCGAAGACGGCGTGTCCGTTCGCCGCCGGGCACGCGACGTCGAATACCGTCTCCACCCGGCCGTCCGCGTTGCGGAGCTCGAACGAAGCCGGTGCGAAAGCCCCTGCGCCGGTGCCCGATCGAGAGACGAGGTAGCGATCGGCGACGGGTATCACCATCCCGGCGTGCGCAGATGCGGACGGCACGACCTCGCCGACCTCGGCGCTGTCCTTGCGCAGCTGCGCGAAGTCGATCACGTCGGCGCGGCCGTCGGCATCGAAAAATGTGGCGACCTTGTCGTCACCGATCACGACGGCTCCCGGCCGTTCGCCGGTCAGCTTGCCGATCTCGATGGGGGCCTTGGTGTAGGAGTGGTTGTGGTCGCCGTGGTCGATGGTCCATGATCCGGCGTCGACCACATGCACGGTGCCGCCCGATGCATCGACTGCGAACGCGTAGCGGTCCTTGACCGTGGTGAGGACCGTCGGATGGTCGAATTGGAACGAATGGACCTTATCGGCGGTCGTGAGATCGAGGACGTCGACACGGCCGGACAGCGCGTCTGCGACGACCAGTCGTGGCTCGGGCCCCTCTACCTCGGTGGCTCCTGCTTCGGCCGCGAGGTCGCTGCCCGGCCTGGTCTGGCCGGTGGGCGCGGTCTCGCCCGTCGCGTCCGAGCCGCACCCGGTCAATACCAGCGCGGTGATCGACGTGGCGATCGCTGCGCGTACCAGTGTCGTGTTCTGCACTATGCACTCCATCTATTAATAACGATAATCATTACTGATAGGCTAGCCAATCGGCACAGGCGCGGGCGAACTCGCTGCACGAAGGCGCATCACTGCAGTTCGGATGAGTACGGCGACGAAGAACTGCAGCACGGCCAGTCCGGCAATGGTGGAGCCCGCGGCGGTGTCGGCATTCCACGACACGATCAGTCCGAGGACTGTGGCCGACCATCCGAGCAGCACGGCCAGACCCATGGTTGCGACAAGCGAGCGGCCGAAGAGTGCCGCGGTGGCGGACGGCGCAACCAGGAGTCCGAAGACGAGCAATGTTCCGACGATGCGGAACGACGCTACGACGGCGAGGACCACCAGGGCGAGCAGCGCCAGGTGCGCCAACCGTGGGCGCAGTCCCAGTGTGTGTGCTTTGCGTTCGTCGAAGACCAGGGCAACGAACGGCCGATAGGCCACCACGGAGATCAGGGCTGCGACGACAACGGCTGCGGTGAGCCAGATCAGGTCGTTCCACGTTGCCGACAGCACATCCCCGAACAGGAACGCCGTGAGATCGACCGCGAACGATCGTGCCCGCGAGACGATGACCACACCGAGCGCGAGCATGCCGACGAACAGCAGACCGATGCCCGTGTCCTCGGACAGCCGGGAATTCTTCGACACCCACGAAACGCCGAGGATCATCACCACCGCGCTCGCGGCTGCGCCGAGGACGAGGTTGGCGCTCGCGAGGTACGCGACCGCCACGCCGGGCAACATCCCGTGGGAGATGGCCTCACTCATGAACGCCATTCCGCGTACCACCACCCAGGTGCCCACCAACCCGCACAGAACGGAGACCAGCATCCCGGCGAACAGCGCCCGGCGAACGAAAGACACCATGAACGGATCGAGTAGCCACTGCATGGTGCTAACCTAAGCGATAATGATTGTCGTAAGCGAACTCACCGTGCGATACGGGACCGCCGTGGCGCTGAACCGTGTCAGCGCATCCTTCACCGAGCGGACGGTTACCGCGCTCATAGGGCACAACGGGTCCGGCAAGTCGACGCTGCTCCACGCACTGGCCGGCATCCTGCGCCCCACGTCCGGAAGCATCGACGGCCTTCGCGGGCGGCGCGTCGCCTACGTGCCACAACGCACGGCGGTGGGGGACAACCTGCCCCTCACGGTGCGCGAGCTCGTCGGCATGGGCGCGTGGCAGCGGCGGGGACTGTGGCGCCGCCTCACCCCCGACGACCGCGAAGCTGTGGAGGCCGCGTTGACGCGGCTCGGCATCACGGATATCGCTGCGCGGCAAGTAGGTGCGTTGTCGGGCGGTCAACGGCAACGCGCGTTGCTCGCTCAGGCGCTCGTGCAACGCGGTGACCTACTGCTCCTCGACGAGCCGACCACCGGACTCGATGCGCAGGCCCGCGCCGTGATCAACGACGTGATCGACGAAGAAGCCGCACGAGGTGCCATCGTCGTGGTGGCCACCCACGAACTGCTCGATGCCGAGCGCGCCGGTCGCACGCTGACGTTGACGGCCGGGTCTCTTCAGGTGCCGACGGACGCCACTGTGTCCGGGAAGTTCTCTGTGTCTGCCTAGTTTTCTCGTGGAAGCTCGACGAGTACGAGGCGGTTGCCGTCGGGATCGCGGAAATAGAACATGGGCGGTACGTAGTCGCCGAGGCGCATGACCTCCGCGTCCACATCGACACCGTGCGCTGCGAGAGTCGCATGATCAGCGTCGGCGTCCGCCGTGGACAGCCGAATGCCGGTCTCGACGCCGGCCGGTGCGCCCTCACGTTCCGGAACCAGGGCAATGGAGGTGACTGATCCTGGGGGTGCCACCTCGACCCAGCGCTGCCCCTCGCCGAACTCGGCATCCATGCGGCGTTCGAAACCGAGTGTGCTGACGTAGAATTCGAGGGCCCTGTCCTGATCGGTGACAGGCACGGCCACCGTATGCACCCCGTTGATGTGTGTCTTGCGCTGTGCGGTCACGGCGTCATCCCCTTCTCGTCACCTCTTCTCGCCGGAGCTCACGGCTGCGCGAACGCCTTCTCGAGTGCGGCGATGTCCAACTTGCGCATCTGGAGCATCGCCTGGACTGCGCGCTGGGCCGCGGCGGTGTCGGGGTCGCTCATCAACTCGTACAGGCGATCGGGGACCACCTGCCAGGAGACTCCGAAGCGGTCCTTCACCCACCCGCACTGGCTTTCCTCGCCACCGTCTGACGTGAAAGCCGCCCAGTATCGGTCTACCTCTTCTTGATCCTTACACCTCACTTCGAACGAGATGGCTTCGCTGAACGTGAATTGCGGGCCGCCGTTGAGTGCGGTGAACGGCTGCCCGTTGATGTCGAAGGACACCGTCATCACCTTGCCTTCGGGGCCGGGTGTGCCGGGCGCGTAATAGGTCACGTCGGTGATTCGCGAGTTCGGGAAGAGGGAGGTGTAGAACTTTGCTGCCTCTTCACCGCGGTCGTCGAACCAGAGGCAAGGGGTGATGGGTTTCATGGCGTGGTCCTCTCGGGTGATTTCGATCAATCCTCACCGATATGGACCACGCACATGCCCGAAACTCATCGCCCGGCGGCCACGAATCTCAGCGGACCGTCCGAGTCGTAGCCACAGCAATCGCACCGAGCAACCCCACCAGGGCAAACGCATAGAAGCCCCACGGGACGGCGTAACCGGCTCCCAGCATCACCCCACCGAGAATGGGCCCGCAGATCGCGCCGACGCGGCCCACGCCTGCAGACCAGCCCAGCGCAGTCGCACGGATCTGCGGCGGGTGGTTGGCCGACGTGAATGCGTAGACCAGCACCTGCGCACTGAAGACGAAGCACCCGGCGAGAAACACCAGCACGTAAATCCCGAAGGACACCTTGACGCTGAGCAACGCCAGGAACACCGCGGCGCCGGCGAACCAGATGATCGCCGCAGGACGCGGGCCGATCCTATTGGCCACGCCGCCTGCGATCAGAAGTCCGACCACTGCGCCGGCGTTGAGGATGAGCAGGAAGGTGAGCGAGGCCCCGAGGTTGTATCCGGCTTCCCGCATGATGGTCGGCAACCAGGTGTTGAGTCCATAGACGAGCAGCAGCCCCATGAAGGACGTGACCCAGATAGCGATGCTGTTGCGCAGGAACGGACGTGAGAACAGGGCGCGCACCGGATTGGCGGCGGACGCGACGGGTGCGTCAGCGGCCGGCGCGGGTTCCAGTTCCAGTCCGTACTGCTTCGCGATGGCCTCGGCCTCGGACCGCTTGCCCTGGGCGAGGAGGTACGACGGCGATTCGGGGAGGTAACGCAACATCAGGGGAATCAGCACGATCGCGGGCAGCGCACCTGCAACGAACATCGACCGCCAGCCGAATGGCTCGATCAGCACGATGGCCAGCGCGGCCGTCGCGACCGCACCCACGTGATACCCGGTCATCAGCAGGGTCGAGGCCGAACCGCCGCCTTGCTTCTTCGAGAATTCGTTGACCAGAGCCAGCGCCGTCGGGAGTGCGCCACCGAGTCCCACACCGGCGAGGAATCGGAACAGTCCGAAGAAGAACGGGTTGGGCGCTACCGCGCACAGCAGCGTCAGGATCGAGAAGGCCGCGACCGCGTACAGCAGCGCGCGCCTGCGGCCGATCACGTCGGTGAGCGTGCCGATGACGAGCGCCCCAATCGTCATGCCTACCAGGCCGAATGTCGAGATGAACGTGATCGTGCCTGTCGACAGACTCCAGTCGGCGTCGTCCCGAAGGGAGGGGATCACGGCGCCGAGCACCACGAGATCGAACCCGTCGAGTAGCACCGCCACCCAGCAGAGGGGTGCGACCCAGAGGGCAGTGGAGGAGCGCATCGCGCTCCGTTCGGAAGTGGTCATCAGATCCTCGGCTTCAGCAGTGTTCGTTAGTTGAACACAAGTTCATATTGCGCACCGATTGTGGGGTGAGTCATAGATCCGTGTCAAACGGCGTCGGTTCGCCGCACCACACCCGGAATACTGGCGGCATGGCCGGAGCCGACGAACGCAGCATGCTGCGCCGGGCATTTCTCGTTCTCGGGGCATTCACGTCGGAACGGCCGCGTCTGTCCCAGTCGGAGTTGAGCAGGCGTACCGGCCTGCCCCTGCCCACCGTGCATCGGCTGTGCCGGCAGTTGGTGGAACACGGCGCGCTCGAGCGGGCCGACGACGGAACCTACGAAATTGGGGTTCGGCTGTGGGAATTGGGGGCTCTCGCACCCCGGGCTCACGGGCTGCGGCAGGTGGCGCTGCCGTATCTCGAGGACCTCTACGAGGCCACCCGCGAAAACGTCCAGCTGGTGGTCCGGGAGGGACTCGAAGCGCTGTACATCGAGCGACTGTCCGCGCGGGGTGCCGTGACCGTGGTCGGGCGTGCCGGGGGACGGCTGCCGCTGCACGCGTCGAGTGGTGGTCTGGTTCTGTTGGCATTCGGCGGCGGCGAGCTGCTCGACGCCGTGCTCGCAGCCGGCCTCGAGCGCTTCACCCCGGCGACCATCACCACCGAACACCGGCTTCGGAGCACCCTCGACGACATTCGCCGAACCGGATGGGTCACCTGCCGTGAGCATCTCAATGTCGGGACACTGGCCGTGGCTGCGCCGGTGTCGCGGTCGACGGGCGAGGTCGTGGCCGCCGTGTCGGTCGTGGTGCCTGCGGAGAAGGATCCGGCACCACTGATTCCGGCCGTGCGGGCGGCGGCACGAGGCATTTCCCGCGGCGTCGCCTAGTCGTCTTTCACTCAGTGAAAGTGGGGGTGTCGGGAGTGCGGTTCGGGCGCAACAGTGACTGGTGTCACGAACTACGCGAGGAGTCTGCGCATGAACACACAGGTCGGGATCGTCGGCGGAGGCCCCGCAGGACTGATGCTGTCCCACCTTCTGCACCTGCAGGGCATCGAGTCGGTGGTACTCGAAACCCGCACCCGCGAGGAGGTCGAGGGCACGATCCGCGCCGGTGTGCTCGAGCAGAACACGGTGGATCTGATGGTCGACACCGGGCTCGGCGACCGCATCAAGCGCGAGGGGCACACCCATCAGGGCATCGAACTGCGGTTCGGCGGCAAGGGGCACCGCATCGCGTTCGACGAACTCACCGGCGGCCGCGCGGTCACGGTGTACCCGCAGCACGAGGTGCTGAAGGACCTCATCGCGCGCAGACTCGAGGACGGCGGTGACCTCCGCTTCGGCGTATCGGACGTGCACGTGCACGACCACACGTCCGAAGCACCCAAGATCACCTATCGCGATGCCGACGGCAACGAACAGGCCCTCACGTGCGCCCTCGTCGGCGGATGCGACGGGTCGCGGACCAGCACCCGCGCCCTGATCCCGGCGACCACCGTGCGGACGGACCACTTCCGTCAGTACCCGTTCGCCTGGTTCGGCATCCTCGCCGAGGCCCCGCCGTCGTCGGAAGAGCTGATCTACGCCAACCACCCGCGCGGCTTCGCGCTGATCAGCACCCGCACCCCGCAGGTGCAGCGGCACTACCTGCAGGTGGACCCCGACGATTCGGTGGACAACTGGTCCGACGACCGTATCTGGTCCGAACTGCACGCCCGCGTCGACGGCGAGGGCGCAGAAATCAAGGACGGCAAGATCTTTCAGAAATCGATTCTGCAGTTCCGCAGCTTCGTGTGCGAGCCCATGCAGCACGGCAACCTCTTCCTGGCCGGCGACGCCGCCCACACCGTGCCGCCCACCGGCGCGAAGGGCATGAACCTCGCGATCGCCGACGTCTACTTCCTGTCCAAGGCGATGTCCGAGTACTTCACCACCCGCAGTCGGGCCGGGCTCGACAGCTACACCGACACGGTGATGCCGCGCGTCTGGCGCACCCAGCACTTCTCCTGGTGGATGTCCTCGATGCTGCACCGGCTCCCCGACGACACCGGATTCGGCCACAAGCGGCAGATCGCCGAACTCGACATGGTCACCCGGTCCGTCGCCGGACGCACCCTCATCGCCGAGAACTATGTGGGCACCCCGCTCGAGCTGTGAGTAGTTATTAACCGCGGGCGGTTGATAAGTACTCACAGGCGGCGGAGCCGCTTCTGCCGGGAAACGACTGCACTCACAAACTAGAACCTGTTACATTCGCCGAAGGGGGAACGACAACAGGAGCCGCCATGATCCTCGATCGGTTCAGAGTGGACGGCCGGGTCGCCGTCGTCACGGGCGCGGGCCGCGGCATCGGCGCGGCCACCGCGGTGGGGCTTGCGGAGGCGGGCGCTCACGTCGTCATCTCCGCCCGCCATGCCGATCAGCTGCAGAAGGTGGCGGCGCAGGTCGAGGAGTCCGGGCGACGCGCGTTGGTCGTGCCCGCCGATCTCATGGATCTGCAAGCCGTCGCCGCGCTCGCGGACGCCGCGCAGGAAGAGTTCGGAAGGCTCGACATCGTCGTCAACAATGTCGGCGGCACCATCCCCAACGCCCTTCTCGACACCGACTCGGACTATCTCGAGGAGGCATTCCATTTCAATGTGAGCACCGCACATGCACTTGTGCGGGCGGCGGTACCGCACATGCTCGCGCACGACGGCGGGTCGGTGGTGAACATTTCGTCGGTGATGGGAAGGCTGTCCGGCCGCGGTTATCTGGCCTACGGAACGGCGAAAGCCGCATTGGCGCACTACACCCGGCTGGCGGCGCGCGATCTGAGCCCGAGCATCCGCGTCAATGCCATCGCCGTGGGGTCGGTGTTGACGTCGGCGCTTGAATTCGTCGCCTCCGACGAGGCGGTGAAAGCATCGATGGAAAGTGTCACCCCGCTCGGTCGGATAGGCGACCCCGAAGACATCGCGGCGGCCGTGCTCTACCTGTCCTCCAAGGCTGGTTCATATGTCACCGGCAAGGTACTCGAGGTCGACGGAGGCCTCGACCAGCCGAACCTCGACCTCGGCCTTCCTGATCTGAAACTCGGAGAGAAGCCATGAGCTACCGCGTCGTCGAATGGTCCACCGGCACAGTCGGGCGACATGCCATCGCAGGGATCGAAGCCCGCGACGACCTGGAACTGGTCGGCGTATGGGTGTCGAATCCGGACAAGGTCGGGAAGGACGCCGGTGAACTGGCCGGCCTCGACCGTGAACTCGGGGTGAGGGCCACCGACGACAAGGCGGCCCTGCTCGCGTTGAAACCGGATTGCATCGTGCATACCTCGATGACGGACGACCGCATCTTCGAGGCCGTCGAGGAGCTGATCTCCTTTCTCGAAGCGGGCGTCAACGTCGTGTCGTCGGGTCCGGTGCTGCTGCAATATCCGATCGGCGTCGTCCCGGCCGACCTTGTCGACCGCATCCGCCGTGCCGGCGAGCAGGGCGGCGCCAGTCTGCACGTCAACGGCATCGACCCAGGGTTCGCCAATGATGTTCTGCCGCTCGCCATGACAAGTTTGTCACAGCGCATCGACGAGGTCCGCTGTTACGAGATCGCCGACTACTCCACGTACTACCAGCCCGTGGTGATGCGTGACATCTTCGGATTCGGGAAACCTCTCGACGAGACGCCGATGCTGTTTCAGCCCGGAGTGCTGTCGCTGGCGTGGGGAAGCGTCGTCCGCCAGATCGCGGCAGGCCTCGACATCACACTCGACGAGCCGCTGGTAGAGAAGGTCGCACGGATTCCGGCTGAAAGCGACCTCGATGTCGTGTCCTGTCACATCCCCGCGGGCACCACGGCTGCCGTGCGGTTCGAGGTCATCGGCACCGTCGACGGCGTGCCCCGCGTGGCACTCGAGCACATCACCCGGACGCATCCGGACCAGATGCCCGAGTGGCCGAAGCCGAACCGCGGTGATGGCTGCTACCGCATCGACATCACGGGTGAGCCCATGATGTCCGTCGAGTTCAACCACAACGGCGAAAACGGTGACCACAATGTGTCGGGCATGATCGTCACCGCGATGCGACTGGTGAACTCGGTGCACGCCGTCGTCGAGGCCGAACCCGGACTCGTCACCGCACTGGATCTGCCACTCATCACCGGTCGTGGGTTGTGCGCTCCGCGCCCCGTGAGTACTTATTAACATCGGGCGGTTAAGAAGTACTCACGGGGGCGAAGCTCTCAGTGCGCCTCGGCGAGTTCCGCTCCGATGCCGGTCTCGGCCCGCACCAGCATTTCGGCGAACTTTTCGTCTCGGTCGGACTTGATGCCGTTCCGCCGTTCCGCGACGAGCGAGCCGATCACTGCTGCAGCCAGACCCAGAGGCATCGTGATGATGACGGGCAATTGGATGGTGAGCGGTGCCGGTCCGCTACCTAACCAGAGCGCCTCTGTGAACATCAGGCTGATTACGGTCGACGCCAGCCCCACCGAGATTCCCCACACGGCTCCTGTGCTGTTGAACCGTCGCCAGTTGAGACTGAGGAGCAGGCTGGGCAGGTGAGCGCTTCCCGCCACCATGAACGCCATTCCCATGAAATAGGTGATATTCGTGCTGTCGCCAATTGCCATGGTCAGCCCGATGGCGATGATGCTGAACGCAACCGCCGCATATCGGGCGATCTTCGCTTCCCGGATGTCCGTGGATTCCGTGTCGGCGATCTTCGTGCGGGTGACGGTGGGCCAGACATCGTGGGCGAAAGTGCCCGCCGCCGAGATCACCACACCGGCGACCACGGCGACGATGCTGGCGAATGCCACGGCCGCCACCATGGCCAAGGCGATGGATCCGCCTACCGTGCCGACGCCACCGCCGAGTTCGGTGACCAGCGTGGGTGCCGCAAGGTTGCCTCCGGCACCGACGCGATCTGCTCCGTCGGGTCCGAGAAGTGCAGCGGTGCCGAATCCCATGACGATGACGATCAGGTAGAAGGCGCTGCACAGCGCGACAGTCCAGCCGAGAGACTTCCGTGCCGTCGCGGCCTCCGGGACCGTGAAGAAGCGAATGAGGATGTGCGCCATGCCCGCGGTGCCGAGGGCGAAAGCCAGTGAGTACGAGATGAGATTGATTGCGCCGGTCTGTCCGAAGATGAGTCCGGGCGTCAGGATCGCATCTCCTGCGGCGGCGTTGTCGGTGGCGTCGGACAAGACGGAGGGGAGACTGAACCCGAACTTCGCCAGAATTCCCAAGCAGACGATGACGGCCAGGACGGACAGGATGGACGACTTGATCACCTGGACCCAGGTGGTGGCAAGCATGCCGCCGACGAAGACGTAGATGCCCATCAAACTTCCGGCGACGACGACGGAGAGCCCGAAGGGAATGCCCGATACCGATTCGAGGAGGACGCCCGCCGCGACGAGCTGGGCCAGCAGCACGAATGTGCCGGTGACGATAGTGCTGAGTGCGACCACCACCCGGACCTGCCGGGCACCTGTCCGGAACACGAGAACGTCAGCAAGGGTGTACTTTCCGACGTTGCGCATCTTCTCGGCGAGGAGGAACAGCACCGGCAGGAAGGAGACGACGGAGGTGCACAGGATCACCGCCCCGTCGACGCCCTTGTAGAAGATCAGTCCGGTGGTACCCAGGAAGCTACCCGCCGAGATGAACTCGCCGGCAATCGCGAAACCGTTCTGCCAGCCGGTGATCGAGCGGCCGGCGGCGAAGAAGCCGGTGGCGCTGCGACTGCGCCGGGACGCGGCAAAGGTGACCCAGAGGGTCAGGGAGATGACCGCAGAGCAAATGGCAATGGCAAGGTAATCGGCTTCGCCCGTCATGCGGCACGCTCCTGTTGGCGTAGTTCGATGGCCAGTACGGCCGCATCGGCGGCCGGCTGAATGTAGGTCCGGGATAGCCGGAAGTAGGCGTACACCAGAAGCCAGGTGCCGGCGAACTGGGAGAACACCACCCACAGTGAGAGCGGTATGCCTGAAAGTGCAGTCCCGCCGAGGACTTCGGGGAAGAAGGCGAACCCGACGAGGAAGCCGGTGAACAATCCGACCGCAACGACACCGAGGCTTGCCGTCACGGCGCGGCGACGTCGTCGCAGTTCGACGAACTCCGGGAGTGCCAGGATCGGTGACCAGATCGCGGCGCCGGATTCGGTGAGGGAGGCGTCGGTGGTCATGCGTGCACCGCCGCACGGCGCGCGGAGTCGAGCGCGAACCGATTCTCGTCCCAGCCGTCGGTCAGCGGCCCGAAGTAGTGGAAGCGGACCTGCTTGCGACGGTACAGCCAGCGGTCGCCGACGCGGACCACCTCGTCGGTGTATCGGCCCGCCGCGATCGACGACGTGCCACCCGACACGCACGGCTGCCACAGAAACGAGCGCACGACCGCGCGATCCCCGTCCAGGTCGATCTCGAGGTTGGTGATGAAGTGCCAGAACGCCGTGAGGCCACCGGCGGCGAGCCCGGAGAAGAACTCCTTCATCTCGGCCTTACCGCGGGGGTTCGACAAGCCGTCGAACTCCCCGTCGTCGGTGAACAAGTCCATCAGAGCGTCCCAGTCTCCGTCGTCGAGTAGACGGCAGTACTGCGCGTCGAGTGTCCGGATGGACTCGAGGTCTTCCAGTCGGCGGATTCGTTCTTCGAGGGTGCTCAAGGCGGCGTACCTCCACGGTGCAGAGCGGATGAGACGACACGGTCATTAACGACCGTTCATGTGATGGGGACCATAATCGAGGGTGGGAGGGTAGTCAAGACGACGGTTGTTGCCCATCTGTCCTGGTCGCTCTACCCTCCGAGAGATGAACACTCGGTCAATCGTCGCCGCTCAGCCGACCGTTCGGCAGCGCATTCTGGACACTGCGCTCGACGAGTTCTACTTCTCGGGGTTTCACGCCGCGACGATGCGGAACATCGCGAAAAGTGCCGGTTGTAGTGCGGCGAACGTGTACAACCACTTCGAGAACAAGGCCGAGCTCCTCGTCGACATTCTGCGTTCCGCGAGCGACGAGCAGTTCACCGCTACCCGGAACGCCCTGCGGAAAGCGGGCCCGGCGCCGGCGGATCGGTGGCGAGCTGCCGTGGTGGCGCACTCGCTGTACACCGCGCGACACCAGCGCGCCTGCCTGGTCGCCAACACGGAACTGCGGTACCTCGAAGAAGTCGATCGCAAGCGGGTGGTCGGATCCCGGGACGCGCAGGAACACCTCTTCGTCACCATCGCCGAAGAGGGTGTGACCAGCGGCGACTTCGATGTTCCCCACGTCCATCAGGCCGTCACCGCGGTCTTGACCATGTGTGCCGGCATCGCTCTCTGGTATCGGGCCGAGGGTCCTCTCTCGGCGCAAGCGGTTGCCGATTCGTATGGCGTCTATGCGCTCAACCTCGTGGGATACCGCGCGCTCTGAGTCGGCGCTGTCCGAGGTCACCGTTGACGCCGGCGGCGCACCCGTGCTGTACTGGGTGAACAAGCGTTAATGTGATTCGGGTGTGGAACCTGAGTTCCCCCGTCTCGCGCCCCGAATCTCGAATGGATGAGGAGTGTCCATGACTCACCGGCCGTCACAGCCGCGAACCGATTCGCCGCGATATCTCACCGAGGATCGACTGGCGATCCGTGACCTGGCACGCGACTTCGCGATGAGCCAGGTGCTGCCCGTCGCCAACGAACTCGATCCGGTCCAGGGGACCATCCCCGACACCCTCAAGAAGGCCATGGCGGACGTCGGGTTCTTCGGCATCATGATCCCCGAAGAGCACGGCGGTCTCGGTCTCGGTGTATTCGAGTACTGCCTTGTGGCCGAAGAACTCTCCCGTGCGTGGATGAGCGTGTCGGGGCTCCTGGCGCGTGGCAACGGGATGGGGGGCGGCTTCACGCCCGAGCAGGAAGCCGATCTCCTGCCCAAGGTGGCGCGCGGTGAGTATCTGGGTGCTTACGCGTTGTCCGAGGCGGAGGCCGGTTCGGACGTCGCCAACATTTCGTGCCGTGCGGTCCGGGACGGCGACGACTGGGTGGTGAGCGGCACCAAGATGTGGTGCACCTACGCCGACGAGGCCGACTACCTCGTTCTCTTCGCCCGGACGGACCCGCAGAAGGATCCCGCCAAGCCGCATCGCGGCATCAGCGCCTTCCTCATCGAGAAGGAGCGCGGCGAGTTCCCGCAGGGCATCAGCGGTACCAAGATCCGCAAGATCGGCTATTTCGGCTGGAACACGTGGGAGTTGTCGTTCGACAACTACCGGGTGCCGGCCAGCGCGATGCTGGGTGAGGAAGGCAAGGGCTTCTACCTGGCAGTGAGTGGTCTGGAGGTGGGTCGTGCGCACACCGCTGCGCGGGCCATCGGCCTCGCCCGGGCCGCGCTCGAGGACTCGATCGCCTACCTCCACACCCGTCGGCAGTTCGGTCACGAACTGGCAGATTTCCAGCATCTGCGCTTCAAGGTCGCGACGATGGCGGCCGACATCGAAGCTGCCCGCCAGCTCATGTACTCGGTGGCCACCGATATCGACACCGGACGCCGGTGCTCCCTCGAAGCGTCGATGTGCAAACTCGTCGCGACCGAGATGGCCGAACGCGTCACCAGTGAGGCCGTGCAGATCCATGGGGGCGCGGGCTACACCACCGACTTCCAAGTGGAAAGACATTGGCGCGACGCACGATTGACGAAGATCTTCGAAGGTACCAGTGAAATTCAGATGCGGATCATCTCGGACGAGTTGCTGGGGAGAGTGTCGGAATGAGTGTCCTCACACAACAGCAGCGCCTGGCTGTCGGCGATCGGGCCGTCAGCGCCGAGCGCCGGGTGTCCGACGTCATTGCCGCGTCGGGCGCTACCTTCCCCGGATCGGGTGCGTCACTCACGGGGGTCGTGGTCGCCGGAGTGCTCGACGCATCGAACCTGGACGGCGCAGCCCGAACTGGTCTGCAATGGAACACCGTGTCGGCGGTAGAGGCCGACGACGTCGTTCGGGCCGAGTCGGTGATTACCCGCGTTCAGCGGTCCGCGGACACGGTGGAGGTCGACCGGCATCTGCGGTTGATCGACGAGAACGGAAACGTCCGGGAGCAAGGAATCGAAACCTGGCGGCTGCCTGAGGGGTCTGCCGTCGGAACCGATCCGGCCACGGATTTCTGCACCGTCGCGTGGGCGGAGCTTCTCCGCGAACCACTTGCCGACGACCGGAACTTCACCTCGTCGTTGGCCACCTGGGACGGGACGATAGGCCTGTGCTGCCTCGACGGTTCGGGGCACAACCGTGAGGTGCATCTGAGGATTTACCGTGGACGCATCATCGACATCAGTAGGCGTGTTCCCGGGGGTGCGACGTTCACGCTTCGCGCGCCGGCGTCGACCTGGGTGGACTTGGTGTTCGGTGAACATCACGACTTCATGCGACGTGCGATCCGAGGCGAGTTCTCTTCCGCGGGAGACGGTTACGAATATCTGCGTCTCACCAAGCCACTCGACATCCTCGTCACCCACGCCCGCGCCGCCGCGAATGACCGACGACGCGCGCAGAACGACACTTCGCCACTCACCGGGGGAAGGGAGGCCCGCTCATGATCGAGGCCCGCTATCTGAACATCGATGGGGCTCTCGGGTTCGTCGAGATCCTCACACCCGACACGTCCACGGACGGCACACCCACGGTGCTGTGTCTGCACACCGCGGGACAGAGCGGGGTGCAATGGCGGCACGTGGCATCGGCACTGTCGAGGAGGGGTTATCGGGTGATCGTGCCCGACCTTCCCGGTCACGGCCGATCCGAGCCTGCGGTCGGCGGACCCGTCACCGATCTCGTCGTCTACGCGAACTGGCTGTGGAAAGTGCTCGACCTGCTCGGAGTCGAGCGACCCTATGTCATAGGGTGCTCGATCGGCGGGAAGCTGACCCTCGAGCTGGCGACGCGCCCCGAGCGTCCACTGGCCGGCGCGATCGCGATGGCAGCCGAGGCAGGGCCCGGCCGGGTCAACGTCGGCGGACTGCGGCGCGAACTCGAGGATGTCGCCGGTCCGAGTCGCGGTGACCGCACCTACCTCGGCACCCTGGCCTCGGTGGGTCACTCCGTGCCCGCGGAGGCCGCCCAGCTGATCGCCACGATGCACAAGCGTGAAGACCCGGAGATCTCGTCCTCGGATCTCATCGCCTGGGGAACGCATGACGTCCGGAACAGGTTGGCCCGCATCACGTGCCCCCTCCACGTCGTCGCCGGAGAACAGGACCCCTGGATCCAGACGGGTGCGGTCGAGAAGGTGGCAGCACTGCTCAATTCGGCGCGACCGGACTACGCGCGCTACACGATGCTCGACGGAATCGGCCACTACCCCATGGAGGAGGTCGACGACTTCGCGTCGTTGGCGGACCAGTGGCTGACCGAGCTGCGTGCGGCCGAGGTGCTCTCGTGACGGCACACGACACGGCCACCCGCCATGACACGCTCGCTTCGCTGCTCGACGAACTGGTGACGGCCGACCCGGATGCTGTCATGACGATCGACGTCGTGGGTGACAGGCGGGTACCCACGACCCGTGCCGAGTTCACTGCACGCGCCTCCGGTGTGGCGTCGGAACTGCGACAGGCCGGTATTCGGCGTGGCCAGTGTGTGGCTGTGCTGCTGCCGAACTGGTCGGATGCGGTGCTCTGGCAATGGGCGGCGTCGGCGGTCGGGGCACACGTCATCGGGGTGAACACCCGCTACAACACCCAGGAGATCACCCACATTCTCACCTCGGCCAGGCCGGCGGTAGTCGCGGTGGCCGCCCGGTTCCACGGACTCGATCTGTTCGGACGCCTACGGGATGCACAGCAGTCCCTCGACATCCCGGCTCCGGTGATCGCCGTCGTGCGAGGGCCGGAAGAGGGCGCGTCCGAGCTCGAGCGCGCCGCATTCGACCTCGGCAGTGGCGCCTGGAACGTGGGCGACGGGACCGACGGTTCGGTGCGGGTACCGCAGATGCCCGACATGGCCACCACGACCGTGGCCGGCGCCCACTCGGACGCCGACGACCCGCTCGCAGTGGCATTTACGACTTCGGGATCCACCGGGGTACCTAAACTGGCCGCACATCGGGAAAGTGCAATCGTTCGCCACGCACGCGCGGACGCCCGCCTTCTCGACATCGAGCCCGGTGATGTGACCCTGTGTGTGCTACCGGTCTCCGGCGTCTTCGGATTCAGTACCGCGATGGCGACACTCGCGGGCGGTGGTGCGCTGTTGATGGAACCGGTGTTCGACGCGTCCGCGACGTTGCGTCGTATGCAGTCGGAGAAGGTCACGCACGTCGTGGGCGGCGACGACCTCTTCACCCGCCTGTACGACACTTGGCACGGCGGGGAACGCGCCGACCTGTCTTCGCTGAAGAGGATCGGCATCGCCGATTTCCTCGGCCGATCTCATGAGGTGGCAGCGTGGGTGCGTGACGATTTCGGTGCCGTCACCACCGGCGTCTTCGGGTCGTCCGAGGTGTTCGCCCTGATGCTGCTCTGGACGGATGACGACCCGGAGTCGTTGCGGTGGAACGGTGGTGGACGTCCGGTGTCCCCGGAGATCGAGGTTCGGATAGCCGACCCTCTCGACGACTCGGTACTACCGGACGGTCAGCAGGGTGAACTTCAGGTCCGCGGACCGAACGTCGTCGACGCGTATCTCGGTAATCCGGATGCAGCGGCGCGAGCATTCACAGCGGACGGGTGGTTTCGCAGCGGCGATCTTGCCGTCGCAACGGGCGACGGCGGCTATACGTACGTATGCCGGATGGGTGACGTACTGCGGTTGCGCGGATTCTTGGTGGATCCGGCGGAGATCGAGCACCGGTTGGCCGAGCACGAGTCCGTGCACCTGGCGAAGGTCGTCGGGATCACCGGCGCCGGCGGGTACACCCAGGCAATCGCCTTCGTCGTGCCCACCGAGGGTGCAGAAACCGGCGCTGCCCAACTGAAGGCCTGGTGCGCAGAGTCGTTGGCAGCGTTCAAGGTTCCGAGCGCAGTGCACATCATCGAACGAATGCCCACCACGGTGGGTGGAAACGGAACCAAGATCCGAGCGGTCGAGCTGCGCGAATGGGCGCAGCAGTGGACCGATCACGAAAGGGATTTCCGCAGTGCCTGATAATTCGAATGCCCAAGCGAACGATGTCGTCGTCTGTGAGCCCCTGCGTACCCCGGTCGGACGTTATGGCGGGCAGTTCAGGGACGTTCCCGCCGCGGACCTCGGTGCCCGCGTGGTGTCCGAGCTTCTGGCCCGCACGAAGATCGAACCGGAAAGCGTCGACGACGTCATCTTCGGGCAGTGCTATCCCAACGGTGAAGCACCCGCCATCGGCAGGGTGGTGGCCCTGGACGCCGGCCTGCCGGTGACCGTTCCCGGACAGCAACTCGATCGCCGTTGTGGGTCCGGCCTGCAAGCAGTGCTCGACGCAGCGATGCGTGTGCAGACGGGGGTGGCCGAGTTGGTCATCGCCGGCGGCGTGGAGTCGATGAGTCGTGCCGAGTACTACACCGAGTCGATGCGCTGGGGAGCGGGCGGAGCGCCGGCAGCACTGCACGACCGTCTGGCGCGCGGGCGGGTGACCGCGGGTGGCCGGAACTACCCGGTTCCCGGCGGCATGCTCGAGACGGCGGAGAACCTACGTCGCAAGTACGCCATCAGCCGCAGCGAGCAGGACGAACTTGCGGTGAAATCCCATCAGAGGGCTGTCGCCGCGATCGAGTCGGGGAAGTTCGCTGAGGAGATCGTTCCGGTGGAGGTCCCCCGCCGCAAGGGCGACCCGCAGCGTGTCGATCGGGACGAACATCCCCGGGCGGACACGACGGTCGAGTCACTCGCCCGATTGCGCCCGATCATGGGCCACAGCGACCCCGATGCGACCGTCACCGCAGGCAACGCAAGTGGGCAGAACGACGGCGCCGCAGCCTGTCTCGTCACCACCCGCGCCCAGGCGGAGCGTCTCGGCCTTCGGCCACTCGCAAGACTGGTCACCTGGGCCGTGGCCGGGGTCGAGCCGTCCGAAATGGGTATCGGACCGGTGCCGTCCACCGAGCGGGCACTGAAGCGTGCGGGGCTGACGCTCGCAGACATCGACCTGATCGAACTGAACGAGGCATTTGCGGCACAGGCGCTGGCCGTCACGCGGGAATGGAACTTCGGAACACAGGATTTCGACCGCACCAACGTCAACGGGTCGGGCATCTCGCTCGGTCATCCCGTCGGTGCGACGGGAGTGCGGATCCTCGCCACCCTGTTGCGCGAAATGGACCGTCGCGGCGCCCGCTACGGACTCGAAACGATGTGCATCGGCGGCGGCCAGGGATTGACGGCCATCTTCGAGCGGGCATAGCCACTCAGCTGTCGAGAGTCCGAATCCAGTCGGTAAGCGCCCGCACAACCTGTGCGGGCGCTTCCGGCAGTAGTGCGTGACTGGCGTTCGGGATGACGGACACGGTGACCACTTCGCCCAACTGGTCCCGCAATTCGTTCGCCGTCTCACGGGGTCGAAACGGGTCCAGAGCTGCCTGAAGGTCGAGAATCGGCTGATACGCCACGGCCCACCACTCGTCTTTGGGTGTAGCGGCCGAGGCTGCGAGCTGCCTCTTCGACACGTCCGGGTACCAGCCGGTGAGCCACTCGGCAGGGTCGTTGCCCGGTGCGAAGAACCCGGTCTGCAGATGGCGGAGCCGCTCGGATTCGGGCAGGGACGAGTCGGCGCACCGCACCGCCAGCGTGGTCAACTCGGCAGGATAGTGTCGCGCCCCACCCGCCGCGACCACGACGCCGCGCACCAGCTCCGGCCGGTCGGCCGCCAGCATCCGGGCGACGTAATGCCCGAAGGCATGGCCGACCACCACTGCCGCGCCGTTGTCCTGCGCCTCGATCACTGCCGCCACGTCGGCGGCGAGGTCATGCAAGGTGATGTTGTCGAGCGGTCCTTCGCTCCGGCCGATTCCGCGCGGCTGCGGGCGGGAGACGCGGTGCCCGTTTTGCGCCAAACCCTCTGCGACGTCGTCATAGTCGTACGATTCTCGGCCCAGCGAGGGCAGGAGAATTACCGACGGACCGTTCCCCTCGACGACGACCTCGATCACCGCGTCGCGAGTGTGCATGAACTCGGTCGTTCTGCCTGTCATCATGCTTCCTGTCCTGTATAGCAATGCCCCGGGTGAGGCGATTCGCATCGCCTCACCCGGGGAGATGGTGGGTATCAGTCCGTGGCGGGATCGAGCGCGAAGTCGTAGTCGACCACCTTACGTCCCGCGTCGTCGATCACTGGATCGAGCAGCAGTTCGGGTTTGGTCGCAGTCGCGACATCGTCGTCGACCCAGTCCCCACCGGCAAAGTACAGCTGCGTGATGATCGGCCGCTTGCCGGGAGAGGTCACCCGCAGGTGGAGATGCGCCGGACGCCACGGGTGCCACCCGGCAGCCTCGATGAACTTGCCGGTGGGTCCGTCGGTCGGGATCTGGTACGGCGCAGGCTGAATAGTCGTGATCTCGTATCTTCCCTCCGAGTCGGTCACGATGGTGCCGCGCAGATTCCACTCCGGGAGGTGGGGCGCGAACTGAGAGTAGTAGCCTTCGTCGTCAGCATGCCACAACTCGATGGTTGCCCCGCTGAGTCCTGCGCCGTCCAGGTCGGTCACCTGACCACGGAGGACCAGCGCCGGGTGCCCCCGATCTTCGTCGCGCATCGGAAGCGTGCACCGGGCCGGGAGCTGTGGGGCTCCGGGAACGTAGTACGGCCCCTCGATGCTTCCTTTGGTGCCCTTGAAGTTCCGCGAGTTCACCTCTTCGATGTCGTGCTCGACGAACACGTCGAGAAGTAGCGGCCACTCGCCGCCCTCGCCCACATCGATGAGCCACTGCTTGAGGACGCGGTACTCCGGATAGGTGACGGCATGCTTCTTGATCAGCGCGCTCAATCCGGCGAGCGCCTCGGTGGCGATGGCCGACAGACGCTCCGGCGAGGTATCGGCCGTGAATCTGGCGCCCTTGAATTTGTCCGTCGCGGCGTTGCCGGAGCCGACCGCGGTGGGGCTGTCGGTGGTGGTCATATTCTCTCCTGGTCTGAGGGGCTAGCTGCGGCCGAAGTAGGAGACATCGTCGTTGCCGATCAGGTCCGGCACCGTCCAGCCGTCGAGGTCGTACTCGGCCAGGCACTGCTCGGCCAGGCCCTTCATGGAGCTGACGGTTCCCCGGTTCTCGGCGAACATGAGCAGTTCCGCCTTGACGCCTTCGTGGTTGCCGGCGTAGTTGCGTTCGTACAGTTCGTGGCGGCCACCGAACTCGCTGCCGATCGAATCCCACAGCGCCTTCATGATCTTGACGCGGTCGACCGCGGTCATGCCCTCCGACCCGCGGACGTACTTGTCGAGGTACGGACGCACATCGGGACTCTTGAAGTCGGCGGCCGACGACGGCAGATAGATCAGCCCGGATGCCACATCCTGCTCGATGATCTCCTTGATGCGGGGGTAACCCTGCTGCATGAACATGCGGTAGGTGAGGCCGTACTCGAGCTTGGGGATGACCGTGTCGCCCACCCACGGCTCCGGGTCGCGGACCATCGATTCGGTGAGGGACCAGAACAAGTTGCGCCAGCCGATCACTTCACCGACGCGGGTCTGTACCCCTCGGAAACCGCCCGCTCCGGTGGCGTCGAGCGCCTTCATCAGAAGTCCGGCGATGAAGTCGAGCTTCACGGCGAGTCGCGTGCACCCCTGCAGGGTGAAGCGCGGCAGGAAGCCCGACTGCGGGAAGAAAGCGTTGATCTTCTCCACGTCGCCGTACATGAAAACGTTCTCCCACGGCACGAGTACCTTGTCGAAGACGAAGATCGTGTCGTTCTCGTCCATCCGGCTCGACAGGGGGTAGTCGAACGGGCTTCCCATCACCGCCGCCTGCTGCGTGTAGGACGTGCGGCAGATCAGCTTCACGCCCGGGGCGTCCATCGGCACCGTGCAGATGAGCGCGAATTCCTTCTTCTTGATCGGCAGACCGTAGTGGGCGATGAAGTTGTAGTTGGTGATAGCCGAACCGGTCGCAACCACCTTGGCACCGGAGACGATGATGCCTGCGTCGGTTTCCTTCTCCACCTTCATGAACACGTCGCCGACCTCGTCCGGAGGCAGCTGCCGGTCGACCGGCGGGTTGATGATGGCGTGGTTCCAATACAGGACCTTCTCCTGTGACTCCTTGTACCAGCGTTCGGCGTTGTCCTGGAACGGTGAGTACAGCTCCTTGTTCGCGTGCAAGGTTCCGAGGAAGGAGGCCTTGTAGTCGGGGGACCGGCCCATCCAGCCGTAGGTCATCCGTGCCCAGGTGGCGATGGCGTCGCGGTCCTTCAGCAGGTCGTCCGAAGTCTTCGACGCCCGGAAGAACGGCATGGTGACGCCTCCGTTTCCGGTGTCGGTGGGTGTTGTCAATGTGTCGACGTGCTCGCCGGTGTGCATCGCGTCGTAGAGACGCGCGGTCATGCGAATGGGGTTCCGGAACGCCGGGTGGGTGGTGACGTCCTTTACTCGCTCGCCGTGGAGGTAGATCTCGCGGTCGTCGCGCAGCGACTCGATGTATTCGTCACCGGTCATGGGCCGCGACGCGAAGTTCTTCGTGCGGTTGGCCTCGCTGTCGGCGGCCACGTTGACCTTGGTGCGGTCGACGGCGGTCTCGGGGGCGGATTCGGTGGTGGTCATGGTGTTCCTCTCTTGATCAGAATTACGAGGCAGCCTGGGCGAGTTGCAGGTGGAGCGGAGTGAACGAGGCGGCGGCGTCGAACCATCCGCTGTGAGGGTCGTCGAGGCAGCCGTTCCACGCCGTGGTACCTGAAGTGGCTCCCAGGTCATGAAAAGTACTGCGGTAGAACAGCAGCGGATCTTTGGTCGAGTCGACGGACGCGTCGACGATCTCGCCGATAAAGATGATGTGGTCACCGCCGTCGTAGGAGGCCCAGGGTGAGCAGATCAGCGTTGCTGCGTTGCCGGACAGTGCGGGAGCGATACCCGCGGAGTCCCACACCGGTTCCGTCCGTTGCGGCTTCCCGGCGAAGTGCATGGCCGTGGCGAGTTGATCGGCGGCGAGGATGTTCACCGCGAACGGTGCGTCGGTCAAGTAGCCGCACGCCTTCGATTTCCGGGTCAGCGTCACCTGGCACAGCCGAGGCTCGATCGAGATGGCGGTGAAGGCCGTGACAGTAGCTCCGTGCGGAGTGCCGTCTGCGTTGGTGCACGTGATCACGGTGACGCCGCTGGCGAACTGGCCGAAGATGTTACGCAGAGTGCGTTGATCCATTTCGAGACCGCCTTTCTGCACGATTCGTGCGAACGCCCCTGCATTTCCGGGGCATGCACACAACATATGACGGCCGTCACAACCCGTCGATCCGCATTGCGAAGGCGCGATCCGGATCGCGAAAGAGAGTTGCCGGGGCCGGCGTCCACGCCCTTGTAGTGACGGACATCACAGGCGATGCTAAGGTCGGGAATTGCCCGTGCGCGGCCGTAGCGCGAGGTGAGAGGTCTGGAAGCAGGCATGCGAGAACAGCTGGTGGGTTCGGGTTTCACGGACTGGGACGAAGTCCACGAGGTGGTGGCCGACGCGTACTTCCCTCACGACCTGCGTCCGCTGTCCCGGGACGACGCGGCAAGGTCATCGCTCGAGTCCGCCGAACTCGGCCCCTCCCGGCTCGCGCGAATCGGGTTCGGCGCGGCCGTGTCGATCGAATCCGACCACCCGGGCGCATACGGCATCAACATCCCGCTGGCCGGCCACATCGTGTCCGTCACCGGTGCGAGGGAAGTGACCTCGACGCCAGGATTCGCGACCATCTGCCCACCTGACACCCGCACCGTGATCACCGACTGGAGTAGCTCCTGCGAAATCATCGGTTTCAAGGTGGAGCGAAACTATTTGCAGCGGGAGATGGATCGCGTACTCGCAAGGCCGGGCCGGCAGTTGCCGCGGCAACTCGATCTGCGGTCCGGCGCGGGCGCCGAATGGCTGGGATTCGTCCGATCCGTCGCCGACCAGGCGTTGCACAACAGCATCCTCCTGCAGAGCGAGCAGGTGTCGCGGCAGCTCTGCGGTGCACTCACCACCGCGCTGGTGCTCGCCGCGATGCCAGATGACGACGCCGGCGTATCGGGTATCCGACCGCGCATCGTCAAACGGGTGGTCGACGCGATCCAACAAGACCCCGCCCGCCCCTGGACAGCGGGCGAGATGGCCGAACTCGTCGACGTCAGCGTCCGCCGCATGCAGCAGGGATTCCGCGAATACGTGGGCATGACGCCGATGGAATATCTCAGCGACGTCCGGCTCGAGCGCGTCCACGCAGACCTTTGTGCAAGCTGCTCTCCGACAACGGTTTCCGACGTCGCTTCGCGCTGGGGTGTCATGCACACCGGCAGATTCGCGGCCGCCTACCGGCGCAAGTACGGGGTGACGCCGTCCGACACCCTGCGGGGCGGGGAGTCCTGACGCGTTGATCTGCGGAACGTGTCGGACCCTGGGGTAGTGTTGCACTCGTCAATTCGACTGGGGGGTCGGTGAATAGCGCAGTGCTCAATAACTCATTGTTGATTAGCTCAGTGTTGAATAGTCCGGTGGCAGAGCAGCTGTCGACGTTGTCTGCGTCTATTGACGCGCTCCTCGGAAGCGATTTGACGGCACTGCGCGACGCCGACGTGCTCGAGGCCATGCGGCGGTTGGAGCAGTCGCTGCGCCGCGCCGACGCGGTGTCACATCGGTTGGTCGTCGAGAGTGTCGAACGCTCGATACCGGCCGCGCTCGGATACAACTCGCCGAACAAATTACTAGTCGATGTTCTCCGTGTGTCTGCGGTGGACGCATCCGCCCGCGTCACGGCAGCGCGGAGCCTCGGCGGGTGGCATACGTTGGCCGGTGATTCGATCGACCCATCACTGCCGGAAACTGCTGCAGCGCAACGTGACGGCGACATCGGTCTCGGACACGCGCGCGCAGTGGCCAAGGTGATGCGGAAGATCCCGCACGCTGTCGGCAACGACGACGTTTCCCACGCCGAATCGATCCTGGGCCAGCTGGCGCGAACCGGGACACCCGAGGACGTCGAGCAGGCCGGGCACCGGATCCTCGCGTACCTCAACCCAGACGGAAACCTCGGTGACGACCGTGACCGCAGGCGCAGACGCGGCATCTCGCTCGCGCGGCAGGATTCGGAACTGATGTCGAGAATCTCCGGTGAACTCGACCCCACGGCGCGAGCGTTGCTCGACCCGATCCTCGCCAAATGGGCCCGCCCCGGAATGAACAACCCCGGCGATCCGGAATCACCGACTGGTGACAGCGAAGACCCCACACTCGATCGCACAGCACTCGCAGCGGCGGCGGCGCACGACACCCGCTCGGCGGCCCAACGTAACCATGACGCGTTCAGTGCCATATTCCGGGCACTGCTCGAAACGGGGGTACTCGGCAGACATCGCGGCCTGCCCGTCACCGCGATCATCATGATGACGCTGGATCAACTCGAAAAGGCCGCAGGCGGTCTCGCGACGACAGCGAGCGGTGGCCTCCTACCCCTCGAGGACGCATTGAAGCTCGCCGAGCATGCTCATCCAGTTCTCGTACTGTTCGACCATTCCGGTCGTCCTCTCCGCCTCGGTAGACGTCGCCGGCTCGCCAATGCCGATCAGCGGCTTGCACTGATCGCTTCCGACGGTGGATGCACCCGTCCGGGATGCGCCGCGCCGGCCAGTCTGTGCGCCACACCGACTGGCAGAAAGGCGGCAGGACCGACATCGACAACCTCACCCTCGCATGCGATGCGTGCCACGCACAGGTCAACGATGGCTCAGCCGGCTGGAACACCACATCAACCCGGCCTGATTCAGAATTTCCGGGCAGGACCGAATGGATCCCACCACCGCAGATCGATCCCGCACGAGCTCCGCGAATCAATCACCGGCACCACCCCGGTGAACTGATCGAGCATGCGCGGGCGGGTGGAACACGAGGCCGGAGTCTGCACCGAACAGAGCGAGGTGCAGGGTGATGCAGCAGGAATTACCCGCAATCCACCATGAGGTGCCGAGGACCGCGCAGCACCGGGTTGGGTCGGTACGGCGGCGGGTCCTCCACGAGGCGCGGGTTCGGGAGTCGGCGGATCAGTTCATTGAGCGCCATCTGACCTTCGAGCCGGGCGAGTGGTGCGCCGAAACAGCTGTGTATGCCGCTGCCCAAGCCGAGGTGCTGGTTGTCGGCGCGGTCGGGAACGAACCGGTCGGGGTCGGTGAACCGCTCCGGATCCCGGTTGGCGGAGGCCAAAGCCAGGACGATCGGTGAACCCTTCGGCACGGTCACGCCGCCGACCTCGATGTCGACGATCGGGGTTCGCTGGGGAACCAAATGGACGGGCGGTTCGAACCGCAGCAACTCCTCGACCGCCAGAGGCATCAGCTCCGGATGGCGCTTCAGGCGATCCAGCTCGCCCGGATTGCGGAGCAGGGTGAGCATTCCATTGGTGATGAGATTGACGGTCGTCTCATGGCCGGCGATGAACAACATGATCGAATTGGTGACCAACTCGAGGGTGTCGAGACCGCCCTCATGGTGGTCGGCCGCCAACCCGGACAACATGTCGTCACCCGGATTCTTTCGGCGTTCCTCGATCAGCCCGGCCATGAACATGCCCATTTCCATCTGTGCCTGCTGAGCTGCCTTCATCTTCGCGTCGCTGTCCGAATCGCGGGTCGGCTCGATGGAGGCCACCAGCGCATCCGCCCACACGTGAAAACGCGGTTCCTCTTCGCGGGGGACACCCAGCAGTCGGCAGATCACGGACACCGGGAAGGGGTACGCGAAGTCGTCGACGAGATCGATGCGGTCCTTTCCCTCGAGGTTGTCGACAAGGGCGGTCACGAGGTCCGCGAGTTCTCCGCGCATGGAGTCGACCCTGCCGGGCATGTGTGGCGGTCCGAACTGCCGCGTCGTCAATCGCCGAAGCCGGTCGTGCTCGGGCGGGTCCAAACGGATGAATGCCGGTCCACCGTTGTCGGCCCGATCGGCCCCGGGCATTCCTGCACGGCGGTTGTGCAAGTCGGAACTGATACGCGGATCGTGCAGCAGCGCGGCGACGTCGTAATATCGTCCGACGAGGTAGGAACCGTTGTCCTGCAGCGCCGCCGGTGTCTCGCGAAGTTCCTCGTACAAGGGATATGGGTTCGCTCGATTCGACTGGTCGGTGATGCGTTCGAGCAACTGCGCACGCGACATGACGAGTCTCCCTGTTGCTTCGGTTACTTCGGTGCCGCGACGAACTCGACGTGGCGCTCGGTGGGCAGATGTCCGGTCACAGACACGGTCGGGCCGTGGCTCAGAATGGCGGGGTCGGGCAGCTCCGACGACCGCACCTCCCAGGGATCGGTCCGATCCATCACGGCGAAGTCGGGCGGAAAGGCAGCCGCCGATTCGATGAGGTCGCGGTAGAAGTCCAGCCACCTGCCGTGGTTGAACGCGACTGCCGCGGTGAGGCGTCCACGGAAACCGTAGGCGGCGACGAATCGACGTTCCTCGACCGACCCCTGGGTGACGACCACCTGATCGGAATAGGTGGGGATACCGACCGATTTGATGTTGACCCCGAACTGGCTGGACCAGAACGCCGGAATGTCGAGATGAGGGCGGCGGTGCAACCCCTCGTGAATCATGTTGTGGGCAGCCACCTCCGCTTGCCCGATGGCGTTGCCCCAATGCTCGAGCGCGATCAGTTGGTAGTCGTAGAGCGGATGTGGTTGCCGGGCAATGTCACCGGCCACGAAAACGTTGTCGGTGACGAGCCCGTTGAGGTCGAACGCGCGGCAGCCGGCGTCGCAGGCCACTCCCCGTGGTCCCGCGGCGAGACCGGACCCGGCCAACCATTCGGTGTTCCGGATGCTGCCCTGAGCGACGACGGCCACATCGACGTCGAGGGCTGTTCCGTCCGACAGGTGTGCCTGGCGCAGTCGGCCCTGCCCGTCACCTTCCAATCGCGCAACGGTGATGCCGCAGCGTAGGTCGACACCGTGGTCGCGCTGCATGTCAGCGGCGACGGCCGCGACAACCCCGCCGAGGGCGCCCACCAGCGGTGCCGGTCCACGTTCGGTGACCGTGACCGACAACCCGCGCTCGCGGCACACCGATGCGATCTCCGAACCGGTGAATCCGGCACCGATGACCAGCACATGACCGGGACCCGCAGACAGCCGTTCGTCGAGGCGCCGCGAGTCGTCCAAGGTGCGAACCGTGAAGACACCGTCGAGGCCGCTTTCCTCCGCCTTCGGCCACGGGCGTGCCCGCACCCCGGTCGTGAGCAGAACCTTGTCGAAGGAGACGCTGTCGCCGTCGCCGAGCACGACCCGGTTGTCCTCGAGGTCCAGAGCGGTTGCCGGGACACCGAGTCTCCACTTGGCGTCGAGGTCGGTCCGGGCGGGCAGCGTCGCGTGTTCTGGCGGCATGATCCCGAGCAACACCGCTTTCGACAGTGGTGGCCGATCGTACGGTTCGTAGGGTTCGTCACCGATCATGGTCAGTGGGCCGTCGAACCCCAGTCGTCGTAACTCGTCCGCTGCGCGTAAGCCGGCGAGCGATGCACCGACGATGACGACCCGCATGTCACTGCTCATGCGACTGCGGCCGAATGTCGGTGGTGATGGCCTGCACCGGGCAGGCGGCCGCGGCCTGCGAGACCCGCTCCCGTTCGCCGTCGTCCGGTCCGGCGTCGTAGAGAAGGGACTCCTCGCCGTGCAGCGTGAAGACACGCGGTGCGAGAAATACGCACTGTGCGTATCCCTGGCACCGATTGAGGTCGACGACGAGTTTCACGTCCATCACCCGATCCTGAACAGTTCCGTTGCCGAGGCGTCCACTGGGACAGCGCGGCGCACGGCCGCCCGTTCGAAACCGGCGAAAATGCCGCCGGTTGCCAGTATCCCGGAGCGGACGGTCTGTATGGTTCGGATCCGCTGTTCTGGAGTTGTTCAGAACTGTCGTACCGATCCTCCCGCACGCGTGCGAGGAATACCGCCGAGTAGAACCCCTCGGTAAGAACGGCGGTTACAAGTAGTTTCGGAGCTGGCGTATGTCACTGTCCGGAAACAACTTTGGCTGTTGCGGGGAAATAGGCGACGAATCGGCACCAATCGTGATGTGATGTGCCCACACATGATCGGAAAACGCCGAGCAGCGACAACTCTGGGGCGAAAGATTGACAATTGAAGCTCACCGCGACACCCGCGAAACGCGCCACCTTTCCGCGTTGGATGCAGCGATAGAAATCCTGACCGACGCGCGAGGGGACTCGTACAGCCCGGACCAAGCATTCGACGAACTGCTCGATACCTCGATGCGACATCAGGTGGATATCGGAGACCTGGCGGAAGCACTCGCCGATCTTGCGGAGGGCGTAGACCCGCCCGACGGTCATCGGCGAGCATGCGAGGTGGCAGGCCGGGCGTGGGCCTCGATCCTCCACTGATTTCGATCCTGCACTGATTTCGATCCTCCACTGACCCCGATCAAGCGCTGAACGAGGCTACGGCACGCGCGTCAGCCCGAGCACTCGATGCAGGTGCGGACGGCGGGAAGTGCGTCGAGTCGGACGTCGGCGATCGACCTTCCGCACCGGATGCACGTGCCGTAGGTTCCGGCTTCGAGTCGCGCCAGCGCGGCCGTCAGCTCTTCCACGTCCCGGCGTGCATCGGTGAGCAGGGCCGAGACCTGGGCCCGTTCGAACGCGATGGTCGACCCTTCCGGGTCGTGCTCGTCGTCGTCCGTGGTGAATTCCGATCCTTCGACGATGGCGGTGAAGCGCCTTCTCAGCGACGCGAGCCGACGCTCCGCATCGGCCTGTTCGGCCAGGATCCGGGCGCGGTAGTCGGGAGCAGACGAGTCGAGCGTCACGGCGTCGTCCTCCGATGGTCGATGGAAGTGCTGGTGTCGACGCTATAACCCCTTCTACGGTGAGTCGGTGAAGAGACCCCTCATACGTATGTCACGGGCGGCCGCGAGTGTGACCGTAGCCTCCCTGACGATGGTCGGCACGTGCCTCGCCGCCCCTTCCGCGTTCGCAGACGATGCCGCCGGGGCACCCGGTGATGTCGTGGAAGTGGCTCCGCTCCCATCCGCTCTATGGATTCCCGGTGCCGCCGACGCGCAGCGCATCACCTACTGGTCGATCGGCCCGGACGGCGATCCTGCACTCAGCACGGAGGCGATGTACGTGCCCCCCGGCGAGGCGCCCGACGGTGGCTGGCCAGTGGTCGCGTGGGCGCACGGCACTTCGGGTCTGGCCGATCACTGCGCTCCCTCTCTCGTCGGGCCGGCCCTGCCCGAGCGGGATTATCCGTACCTCGGGCGCTGGCTCGAGCAGGGATATGCCATCGTCTCCACCGACTATGTCGGGCTGGGCACGCCGGGAGTGATGCCCTATCTCGACGGCAAGGTAGAGGCGCACAGCGTCGTCGACTCCGTGAAGGCTGCGCGCGCCGTCGACGATTCGCTGTCGAACAAGTGGGTGGTGGTCGGCCAGTCTCAGGGCGGCGGGGCCGCTGTCATCACCGGGCGCTATGCGACGGAGTATGGCGGGAAGTCGCTCGACTACCGCGGCGCCGTCGGTACCGGCGTCCCTGCGAACATCGAGTTGGCATTGCTGCCGCTCGGTCCCGGAGTTCCCCCGACCGCCATTCCGGCAGGGCTCACGTCGTATCTGTTCTACATCCTGGCCGGCCTGCGCTCGGCTCATCCCGAGATCGGCCTCGACGCCTACCTCACCCCACTCGGTGCGCAGTATGTCGACGCCGCCGAGCATTTGTGCGTCCACGAGATGCACGAGGCCGCCGAGGGGGTGATCGTCGGTGACCTCTTCAGTAGGCCGCTGAACGAGATCCCGAACTTCTACCCGTTGTTGGGGGACTACATGGGTGTGCCCACGAGTGGTTACGACCGCCCGCTGTTCATCGGGCAAGGACTCACGGACATCGACGTTCCTGCTCCTTCGGCGTTCTCCCTGGTGGCGGCACTCACTGCGAACGGCGAGCCGCTGACGTTCAAGACCTATCCCACCGATCACAGCGGCACGTTGATCGAGTCCCAGGCGGACACCATCCCGTTCGTGAGAGAACTCTTCGCCGGATAGCGGCACGTGTGCAGATCTCGGACACTTACGGACCCGGCCGCACGGCACTATGGCGTGGGTCACAGGCTGTCGGTACGTTCAGGAGGGGGCGTTCTTCGTGTGCACGGCCCCGCACAGGCCAAGGAGGCGAGGGTGGTATTCGGCGGCTCGACAGGGTCTGCGGCAATGCGGCCCGAAATCGCATTGTCGTGGAAGCGGTCGGCGCTCAGCGGCCTGGAACCGAGTTCGACGCCGGACGCCGATCCCTGCAGCGACCTCGACGGATCGAGCCGGTTACTGCAGGCCGCGCGGCCCATCCTCACCGAAATGGAATCCCAGATCCAGGGCACCGGCTTCTGCGTTCTCCTCGCTGACCGCGACTGCCGCATAGTGGCCAGGCTCTTCGACGGGGCCAAGGTCGAGCGGATGATCGACGCGGCCGGCGCTGTGCTGGGCACACGATTCGGTGAGGACTGTGTCGGAACGACGGCGCTGGGCACGCCGCTCGAGATCCGCCGTGGCGTCGTCATTCACCGCGACGAGCATTACCTCGAACGGTTCAAGGACTTCAGTTGTTACGGCCACCCCATCGTCCATCCAGTGACTCGCCGGGTGGAAGGCATCCTCGACATGACGGGGACCGCTGCCCGGGCAAACCCGCTCTTCGCCCCGTTCCTCGCGCGCGCGGCGAGTGACATCGAACGACGGCTGCTCGAGGGGTCTCGGGTGTCACAACAGCGCCTGGTAGACGCGTTCCAGCGTGTCTCGCCCCAGAATCAGCTCGCGGTCACCGCGATCGGCGAGGACATTCATCTCAGTAATCGGGTCGCGCTGGACCTTCTCCAGGTAGCCGACCATGCGACGCTTCGCAGCATGGTCGCAGATCTGCGCCCCGATCAGTCGAAGACGGCTCGTATTCGACTGTCATCCGGTGAAGCGGCGATGGTGCAGGCCGACTACGTCGAGGGCACGGAGGGCGGGGCGGTGTTCGTCGTGCGCCCGGAACATCGGACCACCACGCCGATTCGCCGCGGGAGATTGGCGTCCAGTTCGGTGCTGCAGCGCAGCAGGTCTGAACTCGCACGGCTGCGGGACACCAGGGAACCGGTGGTCATCAGCGGTGAGCCGGGCACCGGCAGAACCACCGCGATTCGCGACCTCGCCGGTGACAAGTCGCTCGTATATATGGACGCTGCCGGCATCGCGCTCGACGGCACGCAGCGATGGCTCGACAGGCTGGTGACGCTGGCATCCAGTTCGGTGGACGTCCTCGGGATCGAAGAGGTGCAGCTGCTTCCCGAGTCGATGCAACCGCTTCTCGCGAAGATGCTCGAATCGGAAGCAGGGCCGCGCATCGTCCTGACGAGTACACCTCTCGACAGTGTCCCACCGAGCGTTGCCGGGTTGATCGGTCGGTGTTCCGGACAGGTGGTGCTCCCGCCGTTGCGGCAACGCAGCCGCGAGTTCGCGGACATCGCGCAGGCGATTCTCGACGCGCTGGAACCCGGATTGTGCCTCACGGCAAGCACGATCGAAGCGCTCGTGGCCCGCGAGTGGCCCGGGAATCTCGCCGAGCTGTCCGTCGTCCTGCGGACTGCGGTGCGGCGACGCACCAGCGCGAACATCGCTGTCTCCGATCTGCCGGAGTCGTATCGGACGCCGCAGCGAGTGACCCGTCTCGCCGGACGTGAGCGCGCCGAACGCCAGGCCATCGTCGACGCACTGGAGGAATGCGGCGGCAACAAGGTGCATGCCGCGGCCGCGCTGGGCATCAGCCGCAGCACGCTCTACGTCCGGATCCGAGCCCTCGATATCCCCGTCTAGCTGCAGTTTCATCCACCGATCCGCGACCGTCCGGAGGTGTCCGAAGTCAGGACAGTTAGTGATATGGCAACCAGTGCACTATGAGCCACGTCACATTCACAACTTCGGAGGTTTTGATGACAGCGACGATCGAACCCAGCCAAGCGGAACTCTTACCGTCGGTACGGAACTTTCTGTCCGGCACCAAGCGATTCCTCGTCGGAGGGCAGTGGGTGGAAGCGGCGAGCGGCGCGACGTTCGAGACGATCGACCCCGCCAACGGGCAGGTGCTCACCACCGTCGCACGCGGTGGCGCCGAAGACGTCGACCGTGCAGTCCGGGCCGCACGTACGGCATTCGACGAGGGCCCGTGGGCCACCATGAAGCCCAACGAGCGGGAACGGCTGATCTGGCGGGTCGGCGACATCCTCTCCGAGCGCGCCGAGGAATTCGGTCAGCTGGAGGCGCTGGACAACGGCAAGTCGGCGGGCATCGCCGCGGCAGTCGACGTCGCCTGGTCGGCCGACATCTTCCGTTACTTCGCAGGCTGGGCCACCAAGATCGAGGGCAGTACGGTCAACGTAAGCATGCCGTTCGTCCCCGGTGGCCAGTTCCATGCGTACACGCTGCGCGAACCCGTCGGCGTCTGCGGTCTGATCGTTCCCTGGAACTTCCCGCTGCTCATGGCCGCATTCAAGCTGGCGCCCGCACTGGCGGCCGGCAACACGGTGATTCTCAAACCCGCCGAGCAGACACCACTGACCGCCCTGCTGCTCGGTGAAGTGTTCGAGGAGGCAGGCTTCCCGCCCGGCGTGGTCAACATCGTCACCGGGTACGGCGACGCCGGCGCGGCATTATCCGCCCACGACGCCGTCGACAAGATCGCGTTCACCGGCTCCACCGAGGTCGGGAAGAAGATCGTCGACGCCGCCAGGGGCAACCTCAAGAAGGTGTCGCTCGAACTCGGCGGCAAGAGCGCCAACGTCGTGTTCGCGGATGCGGACTTCGACGCCGCCGTCACCGGATCGCTCAACGCCTGGCTGTTCAACCACGGCCAGTGCTGTGTCGCGGGCACCCGGATGTTCGTCGAGGACAGCATCTTCGACGACTTCACCGCAGCGGTCGCCGAGGCCGCGAGCCAGGTCAAGATCGGTCCCGGACTCGACCCCACCACCCAGCTCGGACCGCTGGTGTCGCAGGAGCAGTTCGACAAGGTCACCGGCTACCTGGCCGCCGGACTCGCCGACGGCGCCCGCGTTCTCACCGGCGGAAAGCGCTGGGGCGACACCGGCTTCTACGTCGAGCCGACGGTGTTCGTGGACGTGAAGCCCGAGTTCAGCATCGTCGAGGAGGAGATCTTCGGCCCCGTCGTCGCAGCGCTCCCGTTCAACGCAGAGGAGGGAGTCGCAAAGGCGGCGAACAGCAGCATCTACGGCCTCGCCGCCGGAATCTGGACCAAGGATCTGTCCAAGGCGCACCTCACGGCCCGTCAGCTCAAAGCCGGTTCGGTGTGGATCAACCAGTACAACGGGTTCGACACCGCCATGCCGTTCGGCGGATACAAGCAGTCCGGTTGGGGACGTGAGCTCGGGGCGACCGCCATCGATCTCTACACCCAGACCAAAGCCGTCAATATCGCACTCTGACCGTCACTCAACGAGGAGAAGACATGAAGACCAAAGCAGCGGTTCTGTTCGAAACGCACAAGCCGTTCGAAATCGTGGAACTCGAGCTCGACGGTCCGGGCCCTGGCGAAGTGCTCATCAAGTATGTGGCAGCAGGCCTGTGTCACTCGGACCTGCACCTCACCGACGGCGATCTGCCACCGCGTTTCCCCATCGTCGGCGGGCACGAGGGTTCCGGCATCATCGAGGAAGTCGGCCCCGGTGTCACGAAGGTAAAGCCCGGCGACCACGTGGTCTGCAGCTTCATTCCGAACTGCGGCACGTGTCGGTACTGCGCCACGGGCCGCCAGAACCTGTGTGACATGGGCGCCACCATCCTCGAGGGTTCGATGCCCGACGGCTCGTTCCGGTTCCACTCGGGCAAGCAGGATTTCGGTGCCATGTGCATGCTCGGTACGTTCGCCGAGCGCGCCACCATCTCGCAGCACTCGGTGGTGAAGGTGGACGACTGGCTCCCGCTGGAGACCGCCGTCCTCGTCGGCTGCGGTGTGCCGTCCGGTTGGGGCACCGCGGTGTACGCCGGCGGAGTTCGCGCCGGTGACACGGTCGTCATCTACGGCATCGGCGGTCTCGGCATCAACGCCGTGCAGGGTGCGGTCGGCTCCGGCGCCAAGTATGTCGTGGTGGTGGATCCGGTGGCGATGAAGCGGGAGGCCGCCCTGAAGTTCGGCGCCACCCACGCGTTCGCGGACGCCGCGACTGCAGCGGAGAAGGTCAACGAACTGACCTGGGGGCAGGGCGCCGATCAGGCCCTCATCCTGGTGGGCACCGTCGACGAAGAAGTGGTGCAGAACGCGACCGCCGTCATCGGCAAGGGCGGCACTGTCGTCATCACCGGCCTCGCCGACCCAGCGAAGCTCACGGTCCACATCTCGGGAACAGACCTGACCCTGAACCAGAAGACGATCAAGGGTTCGCTGTTCGGTTCGGCCAACCCGCAGTACGACATCGTCCGCCTGCTGCGCCTGTACGACGCGGGTCAGCTCAAGCTCGACGAGCTGATCACCACCAAGTACACGCTCGAGCAGGTGAACGAGGGTTACCAGGATCTGCGGGACGGAAAGAACCTGCGTGGCGTGATCGTGCACCAGTAGGCGGCTTCGCCGCTCGTGCGCGGTTGACGAGTCCAGAGACTCGTTAACCGCGCACGGGCGCGGAGTGCCACACGTCGGCGAGGAGGTCGTACGACTTCAGCCAGGACTCGGTGTCCTCGGCCATCGAGGCGACGATCAGCTCGTCGGCCTGTGCGTGCTCGGCGAACTCGTCGAGGTACGCCTTGACCTCGGTCGGCGTTCCGACGGCGGAGTAGCGCACCATCTGGGTGATCTGCTGACCTGCGGGTGAGGTCATGATCAGGTCGACTTCCTCGGGCGTGAACTTCTGCCCGCGGCCGACCATCTGCACCACACGACGCCGCAGTGAGGACTCGAACTGCCGATGCGCCTCCTCACTGGTGTCTGCAGCGATGGCGTTGACACCGGCGATCACATACGGCTCCGCCAGCTGTTCGGACGGCTCGAAGCGGTCCCGGTACAGAGTCACGGCGTCGACCAGAGAGTCGGGGGAGAAGTGGGACGCGTTGGCGTAGGGGAGACCGAGCTTCGCGGCGAGCTGAGCACCGAACAGCGACGAACCGAGAATGTAGAGGGGGACGTTGGTGCCCTTGCCCGGGATCGCGTCGACGCCGGGAACCCGGGACTTGCCTGCCAGGTAGGCCTGGAGCTCGAGAACGTCCTGCGGGAATCTGTCGGCCGACGCCGGGTCGCGGCGCAGCGCGTACATCGTCTTCTGGTCGCTGCCGGGTGCGCGTCCGAGTCCGAGGTCGATGCGACCGGGATGCAGGGTCTCGAGGGTGCCGAACTGTTCGGCGATGGTCAGCGGGGCGTGGTTGGGCAGCATGATGCCGCCCGCACCCAAACGAATGGTGCTGGTGTGTGCGGCGACGTGGGCGATGAGCACGCTCGTCGCGGACGACCCGATCGATGCCATGTTGTGGTGTTCGGCGTACCAGATGCGGCGGTAGCCGCGCGTCTCCGCGAGCTGGGCCAGCGCGACGCTGGCCTCGAAGCTGTTCCGCGCCGAGTCGCCCTCGCGGATGTGGGCCAGATCCAGAATCGACAGCGCAGCACTCACGGACTTCGTCACCTTTCGTCACCGAACAGGCGCGAGACGTTAGCCTCGCGCACTACCTCCGAAGTCCAACCGCGGAGGCAGTGCGCGTATTCCTGGCTGCCGGAACGGTCAGGCGTCGACCAGCGGACGCAACGTGCGCCCGGTGAGCTCGACGATGCCGGGCTCGTGCCCGTTCACCACGAGGTTGAGGACGATGCCGTCGATGCCCTTGTCGAGAACGCGGGTCTGGATTTGCTCGGCCACCTCGTCCGGTGATCCGCAGAACTGACGCTGGGTGGCCGCGGCCCGCTCGTCGTCGGAGGCGGTGGAGAGGTCGACGCCCTGAGTGAGCAGGAATTCCTGCTGGAGCTGTCGGGCGCGGTCACCGCTCTCGTCGATGATGACGAAAGCCAGGTAGCTGGTCTCGAGGGTGGAACGGTCTCGCCCGACCTCCTCGCAGCGTGCGTCCAAGGCCTCGAGCTTGCGCGGGATCTCCGCCGCGCTGCAGATAATGTTCAGGTGGTCTGCGAACTGGGCGGCCAGCCGGAACGTTTTCTTCTCGCCGGAACCGCCGAGGAGGATCGGCAGGTCGTTGCGGATCCGGGGTTCGTTGATGGCGTCTTCGACGTGGTACCACTTGCCGTCGAAGGTGGGACGCTCCCCGTGCAGCATCGGCGCAATGATCTGTAGTGCCTCGTCGAGGCGTTCGAAGCGGTCGGTGAACGTTCCGAATTCGTAGCCGAACTGGCGGTGTTCGAGTTCGAACCAGCCGGCCCCGATACCGAGGACGGCGCGGCCGCCGCTGACGACGTCCAGTGTGGACACCGTCTTCGCGAGCATGGGTGGGTTGCGGTACGTGTTGCCGGTGACAAGCGCGGACAACTGAATGGTCTCGGTGGCCGTGGCGAGAGCGCCGAGGGCGGTGTAGGCCTCGAGCATCGGCTCGTCGGGCTTGCCTATCCCGGGCAACTGGTAGAAGTGGTCCATCACGAACGCGGTGTCGAAGCCGGCTGACTCGGCCTCGCGCGCCTGCGCGATGACCGTCGGGAAGAGATCCGCGACGGAGTCGGAGTAACTGAAGTTCGGCATTTGGTAACCAAGGCGAATAGTCACGCGCTCGACGCTACCCGGATCGCGGCGGAGACACCCCTTTTATCTCGAGGGGTACTTGTGCACCCTGGGGTGGCTGGTGAGGGGTGCGGCGGGCGCGCACACTTGTGGCGATGAACACCGCCCTCCCCTTGACCGCCGCGCAGCGGTCCATCTGGTTCGCGCAGCAGCTCACGCCGGAGATTCCGTACGTCATCGCCCACTACGCCGAGCTGCACGGGCCTGTCGACCTCGCAGTCCTCGGTGACTGCACCCGTCGCGCGCATCTCGAATTCGGTTGGGGAGCAATCCGTCTCCTGGATGTCGACGGGCAGCCACATCAGGTGGTCGACCCGACTGTGGTCGATCGGGTGCCCACTACCGACTTGCGTGACGAGAACGACCCTGTCGAGGCGGCCCACCGGTGGATGCACCACGACCGAAGCGCGCGCACGGACATGTACGACGGGTCGCTCCTCACGTCACACATTCTGCAACTGGGAGACGAGCACTACTACTGGTACTCGCGCGCGCACCACATCGCGTCGGACGGGTACGCCGCGATGATGCTGATGAGCCGCACCGCCGAGCTGTACGTCGCCGCTGTCGAGGGCAGGGAACCGCCGGACTGCCGCGTCGTGGGACCGGAACGCGTCATCCAGGAGGACGCCGCGTACCGCACCTCCGCCCGTTTCGTCCGGGACCGCGACTACTGGCGGGAGCAGGGCAGCGATCTCCCTTCCGTCGTCGGATTGAGCGGACGCGCTGCGCGTTCCGGCGCGACCGCCCGGACTGCAACCGGACACGCGACTCGAAGCGCGAGTTCGCGCAATGCCACGGCAGTGACGGTCGCCGCCTTCGCCTCGTACCTCGCCAGGATGACCGGCAGCGACGACGTGGTGCTCTCCCTGCCGGTATCGGCGAGGACGACGGCCCGCCTGCGGTCTTCAGGAGGATGCGTCTCCAACGTCATCCCGTTGCGACTCGGGGGTATCGGCTCGGGCACGGTTCGGAACGCGGTCGCAACGACCGAGGCTGCAGTGACGGCCGCCCTGCGCCACCAGCGCTACCGCCGCGAGGACATCGGCCGCGACCTCGCCTCGGGCGGGGTCGAACTCATGCATTTCGGCCCGGTGATCAACCTCATGATGTTCAAGGAGATCACGCTGGGCGCCGTGCAGGCAACGGTTCGGGTCCTCACCACCGGTCCCGTCGCAGACCTCGCCGTCAACATCTATCCAGGATCGGCGGACCGTGCCGCCCGGATCGACTTCGAAGGGAACTCGTCCCTGTACGGTCAGGCCGAACTGACCGGGCACCACAACCGATTCCTCGCCTTCCTCGACCGATTCACCGCCTCGATCGAGTCGGAGTGCCTGATCTCCGATCTCGACGTCTTCCTTGCCGGTGAACACAAGAAATTAGCCCCCGCGCAGGGACTTCCGGATGTCGTCCCGATGACACTGGACCGTCTCCTCGCGGGGTCCGTCGCCGATGAACCCGAGGCTGTCGCGATACGCGACCGGGGGCGTGCGCTGTCCTACGGTGACCTGGACCGCGTCACCGACCGCCTCGCCCGGGAGCTGATCGTCAGGGGTATCGGTCCCGAGAGCTTCGTCGCAGTCTCCGTCCCCCGGTCTCTCGAATCGGTGCTGGCGTTGTGGGCTGTCGCGAAGGCCGGCGCGGCCTATGTTCCGATCGACCCGGCACACCCGAGCGCCCGCGTCGCCTACTGCCTGGCCGACTGCGGCGCGACGCTCGGGTTGACCGTTCGTTCGGAGCTCGATCGTCTACCCGACACGGTCGATTGGCTGACGATCGATATCGACAATGTCGAAGAAGCGTGTCTGGGAACGCGTTCCGGGACGACGGACGATGTGGAACGAGTGAGCCCCCTGCGTCTGGACCACCCCGCCTATCTGATCTACACGTCCGGGTCGACCGGGGCGCCGAAGGGCGTCGTCGTCACTCATCGCGGTCTCGCCAATCTGGCGCAGGAGATCCGGGACAAGTATGCGGTCTCCACGCGTTCTCGTGTTCTGCATTTCGCCTCACCGAGTTTCGACACCGCGCTCGTCGAAGTGCTCGCGGCGTGTATCGGAGGCGCAACGCTCGTCGTGACCCCGCCCGGGCACTTCGGCGGCGACGAGCTGTCGCGGTTGCTGCGCGAGGAACACGTCACCCACCTGTTGACGACGCCCTCCGCCCTGGCGGCAATCGACTCCACCGCGAAAAACGAGCTGGAGTTGGTGCTGGTCGGCGGAGAAGTGCTTTCTCCGGAGTTGGTGCAGCGCTGGGCCGATGGCCGAGAAATGCGTAACGCATACGGGCCGACGGAGACGACGTGCAGCGTCACTCTGACCGAGCCGATGTCGCCGGACGGAAGAGTGACGATCGGCGGTCTCATGCGCGGTGTGGATGCGGTGGTGCTCGATCATCGTCTGCGTCCGCTGCCGCCGGGCGCGGCCGGTGAGCTCTACCTCACCACGGCAGGCCTCGCCCGGGGATACCATCGACGTTGCGGCCTGACCGCCGCACGATTCGTGGCCGATCCGTTCGGCGACAGCGGATCCCGCATGTTTCGCACCGGCGATGTGGTGCGCTGGACGGTGACGGGGACTCTCGAGTTTCTCGACAGGGCCGACGACCAGATCAAGATCCGTGGGTTTCGGGTCGAGCTCGGCGAGATCAACGCCACGCTGAACACCTATCCGGGCGTCACCTATGCCACGACGATGGTGCACAGGAACTCGGTTGGTGATCCGAACCTCGTGTCCTACCTCATGGTCGAGGGAGACGCGCCGATCGGTCGGGAAGCGTTGAAAGCGCACGCGGCGCGATTCCTGCCGGACTACATGATTCCGAAATCGTTCATGCTCGTGCATTCGATTCCGTTGACACCGACGGGAAAGCTCGACCGGTCGGCGCTACCCGTTCCGGAGTTCGGCTCGGATTCGGTGCCTCATCGCGACCCGGAGACACTCGCCGAGCACCGCGTCGCCCGGGTCTTCTCCCGAGTACTCGGGGTGGATTCGGTGGGCGCCGACGATTCCTTCTTCGACCTGAGCGGCGACTCGTTGTCGGCCATCCGGGTGGTCGGGACGCTCAACGCCGAGCTGGGCACAACGCTGGGTGTGCGAGAACTGTTCGATGCACCGACGGTCGCAGCACTCGCACTGTCGATTGCGGACGCGTGTGAACACCCGTCGAGAGCGCAGGCGCGGGGGGCACCGAGATTGGGCGCCGCAGGATTTCAGGGCGGCCAAGTGATGCCCGAACTCGTACCGCTGTCTCCCTCGCAACAATTCATCGACCGCACGCTCGTGGATCCCGCTCTCCACAACATCCCCTTCACGGTACGAGTACGTGGGCCGTTCGATGCCGAAGCGTTGCAGTCGGCGATGGCAGACGTCCTCCACCGGCATCGCTCGCTGAGAACCGTGTATCCGGACTCACCGGCGGGTCCGTACCAGCGCGTGCTCGACGTGGTCGACGCCGTGCCCGACCTGTCGCCGGTGCCCGCCGGCGAATCGGTTGCGGAGGACCAGACCTCGGACCTGCTGACGGCGGGATTCGACGTGCGCCGCGACCCTCCGCTCCGCGCCCGGCTCTTCCGTCTGGGCGACCACGACCACCTCTTGTCCTGCGTCCTCCATCACATCTGCGCGGACGGGTGGTCCCTGGCTCCCTTGGCGCGCGACCTCGCCGACTCCTACCGTTCCCGGGCGATGGGCGGTGAACCCCAGTGGGAGCCTCCGGCCGTGCACTACGCGGACTACACCATGTGGCGTCGAACGATGCTCGGGGACGAGAACGACCCCGACAGTGTCGCGTCGAAACAGATCGGCCACTGGACGAAGGAACTGTCGGGCCTTCGCGGAGAACTCGCGCTGCCCACCGACCGACCCCGGCCGCACAGGTGGACCTATCGAGCGGGGCGACTTCCGTTCACCCTCGACGAGCATGCGCATCGGGGGCTGCTCGCCACCGCGCACGAACACCACGCCAGCCTCTTCACGGCGCTCAGGTCGGCCGTGGCGGTACTGCTCGCCCGGCTCAGCGGCGATCCCGACGTCGCGATCGGAACCCCGATCGCGGGCCGGGGAGATCCGGTGCTCGACGACGTGGTGGGAATGTTCGTCAACACACTGGTTCTGCGAACCCGGGTCGACCCGAGCATGACACTGTCCGACATCGTCGATCGATCCCGCGACGTGGAGCTACGTGCGCTGGCGAATGCGGATGTGCAATTCGAACGGCTCGTCGAGGTACTCGACCCACCTCGATCGGGGTCGCTGCACCCGCTCTTCCAAGTGGCGCTGTCGCTGAACAACTTCGCTCCGGCGGCCTTCGACGTCTCCGGGCTCGACTTCGAGGTGACTCCGCGGCCACTCGACATCGCCAAGTGCGATCTGCACTTCCACTTCACCGAGCGACACGACGCCGACGGAAAGCCCACCGGGATCGACGCCGAACTCGTGTATTCCGCCGACCTCTACGACGCCTCCACCGCACAGGATTTCGTCGACACGCTGCACACCATCGTCGACCCGATTGGTAGGTGACCTCACGGAATCGGCGTGATAGAGATACCTCATGAGCGGCATCCGGAGAATTGGTCGGGGAGTAGCGCTCGCGGCGGTCGTCCTCGCCCTGGCCGCCTGCTCCGGCCAGGAAGGAACGGCGGTCAGTGAGCCGTCGACGACGACTGTCTCGGTTTCGGACACGGCAGGCGCCGAGACGACGACGCCCGAGAGCCTGCCGTACACGGAGACCGAGCTGCGGGTCGACGGTTCCACCGGCCGCGTCACCTACGACGTCCTCATCCCGCAGATCGAGGGCGGAAACTCGGCGGTCACCGCCGAGTTCAACGAATCGATGCGGGCCGCACTCCAGGACCAGATCGACGGCTGGGGCACCGACGCCTTCACGCTGAGCAGCCAGGAACACCGGGTCGCGCACATCGGCGAGCACGTGATCAGCGGGTTGCTGGTGACGTCGTGGAACGCCGATCCACCCGGTGCGCATCCCACCCCGATCGTCGCGACGGTGGTGGTGAATGCCGATACCGCCGCGCCGATCACGCTCGCCGATCTCTTCCCAGATCTCGATGCCGGTCTACGGAGGTTGTCCGAGCACTGCGCAACCCTGCTGCCGGCCACGGCTGCCGGCCCCGAGTTCGACCGCACCGGCATCGAGCCCGTCGAAAAGAACTTCGTCAACTGGCTCGCGACCCCCGCCGGGATGGAAATTCACTTCGACGACTATCAGGTGGGGCCGCACGCCGTCGGGCTGGTGACCGTCACCGTCCCCTGGGACGTTCTCGGTGACGTGGTCGATCCGCAGCTGGGCGACGTGGTGTCGAGTTAGTCGGCGCGCCGTCCAGGGACTGTGAGCAGGACATCGGACGCGCCGTCGTCTTCCTCGTCGGACCCGACGCCGGCTACCTGACCGGCGCCACCATCCCGCTCGACGGCGGCCAGGCACGCTGGAGTTGAGCGTCGAGCCGGTTGCCCGGCGAGCACCCTGTCAGGGCAACCGGTGGAACGCCTCGTCCAGTCCGCGAAGCCCGCTGGTGTCGATGAGGAACTCCGATTCGAGGCATTTCCGGAGCTCGTCGGCGCTCGTCAGCTCGAGCCGGACGGACTCACCACCGAGCGGGTGGACGGTGAACCGGGTTCCGTTGAGTGCGTACCGGCGCCCTTCCGCGACCCGGGCAGCGAGGAGTCCGGTGACGAAATGGGAACCGGGCCAGGTGGACAGGTACCAGTTCGGCGCCTCGTAGTCGACGGGGTGCTGCGGGGTGAGGTCGAAGCGGTAGATGGGACGCCACTCGTCCCCGACGAGGGCCTCCAAGAGGTAGTCGCCGCGCAAGTCGAGCAGCCGGAACGGCTCGAGCGGAGTGTCCTGCACCGTGTTCGTTTCGAGGCGCAACGTGGTGTCGAGGGTCATGCCGCCAAACCCGACGTCGATGATGCGCCGGTCACCTTCGACATCGACCAGTAGCAGCATGTGCGAGCGTGGGTTGATCACGTCGGTCGACGTCGACCCCCACAGCACCCGAGCCGCCAAGGCGGTGACTTCGAAGCCCAGTTCGAGGAGGACGGCGCGCAACAAGAGGTTCTGCTCGAAGCAGTAACCTCCTCGGCGCGATTCCACCAGTTTGCGTTGCAGCGACTCGAGGTCCAGCCGATTCGGTGTGCCGAGGAACGGATCGAGGTTCTCGAACGGAATCGACCGGGCATGGTGGGCGGCAATGGCGTTCAGTGTTGCCGTCGTCGCGGATCGGTCCCTGTCGTATCCGATCCGTTCGAAGTACCGCTCGAGGTCGAGATCGCCTGCAGTTCCCATGACCCTCAGTGTAAGCACGCCCGAATGGGTGATCAGGCGTCGTTCGCGTCCGGTGAGCGGCATCGTGCGCGCGAGCGTACTTTCGCACTTGTATGGGTGGACACCGGCGCGCGGCGGAAGGACTCTCATGAAACGGGGATGTGTTGCGGCTGCCGCGTTGCTGGTGGGCTTTGCCGCCACCGGTTGCCAGACCGATTCGAGCACGGGGGAGTCGGCGGCGACATCGGCGGCGCAACCACCCGTGGCCACTCCCACCGTGGTCGCGACCGAATTGGAGGTGCCCTGGGGAATCGCGCTGCTGCCCGACGGCGCCGCGGTGATCGCCGAGCGGGACAGCGGCACCATCCGTCGTCTGCAACCGAACGGTGACGTGACCGAGGTCGGAGAGGTGCCGGAGGTGGCAGCGCGGGGGGAGTCGGGACTGCTCGGGCTCGCCGTGTCGCCCACCTACACGTCGGACCAGACAATTTTCGCCTACCTCACCACCGATGCGGACAACCGCGTGGTCGCCGTGCGATACGACGGCCGCAGCCTCGGCGAGCCCGTCCCGATCCTCACAGGAATTCCGGCCGGGTCGATCCACGACGGGGGCCGAATCGCCTTCGGACCCGACGGCAAGCTCTACGTCACCACCGGTGAAGCCGGCGATCGGCCGCTCGCCCAGGATCCCTCCTCTCTCGGCGGCAAGATCCTGCGGATCAATCCGGACGGAACAATTCCGCCCGACAACCCGCTGTCCGGCTCACCGGTCTGGTCGCTGGGACACCGGAACGTGCAGGGCATCACCTGGGACGACGCAGGCAGGTTGTGGGCCACCGAGTTCGGCGCGAACACGTGGGACGAAGTGAACCTGATCCGGCCGGGCGCCAACTATGGATGGCCCGACGTCGAAGGGCAGGCGGAAGAGGCCGAATTCGTGGACCCGGTGGTGCAGTGGCCCACGGACGAGGCGTCACCGTCCGGCGTCGCCTACCTCGACGGGTCGCTGTGGGTGGCGGCATTGCGGGGTGAACGGTTGTGGCGGATACCCGTCGGCGGGGACGGCTCGCTCGGTGAACCGCAGTCGCTGTTCGCAGGGGAGTACGGGCGGCTGCGCACCGTCGTCGCCACACCGGACGGGGTGCTGTGGTTCAGCACGAGCAACCGTGACGGTCGGGGGTCGCCGGCAGAGAACGACGACCGCATCCTCGCGGTGCGGCCATCGGCCTGAATGTGACCCGGGGGTCAGTCGGTCCAGGGCGCGACGGGCGGCTTCACCCACATGATCTTCTCGTCCGCGTGTGCGGGCGATGCAGACGGATGATCCGGGTGGCGCTCGGCCCACGCCGACTTCTGGTCCAGCAGTTCGGCCACGGTGAGCCAGGTTTCCATGGTGCTCGGTGGGTTGGATCCGGCTGCCCGGGCCAGTTTCCGCAGTGTGCCGTCGGTGAGGTCGAGCAGTTCTTTCCCGCTGATAGCGCGATCCCAGACGTACTTGGCGAGGCCCACGGCCTTCTCGCGACGTTTGCGCGCCGCGCCTTCGGTGTGGGCGAAGTCGACTTCCTGAGGTTCCATCGCCTCCCTCTCTCGTGCGCGCCACTACGGTAGGTCACCGCGCAGTCGTGCCGGTATCGTGGGATGACGATTGTCGCAGCAGACACGCGCAGTCGATGCGAACGGTAGGGAAGTCGGTATATGGGCAGGCAGCGCGGCGGCCGAACTGCGCACGCAGCCGAAGGTGGGCCCGTCGCCGGGGTTTATCCGATCGACACGGGAACCTGCGAACTCGCCGAGGACAACGTCAATCCCCACGGCTGGGTCCTCAAAGTGAACGGCGTCGAAAGTTCACACATCGACCTCACGGATCCCGAACACCTCGATTTCGAGTACATGCGGTGGATGGCCGACCTGATCGGATCCCGCTGGCAGCGCGCGGACCGCGTGCGGGCACTGCATCTCGGCGGCGGCGCCTGCTCACTTGCCCGCTATCTGTCGGCTGTGTACCCGGACGCCCGGCAGGTAGTGGTCGAACTGGACGGCAAGCTGGCCGAACTGGTGCGTCGATGGTTCGATCTGCCGCGGGCACCGCTGCTCCGACTCCGCGTCGGTGAAGCCAGGGCTGTCACCGAAACCCTCACCGAGTCGAGCCGCGACCTGATCATTCGTGACGTGTTCGCCGGCAACACGACGCCTCCGTCACTCACCACCGTCGAATTCACCGGCCATGTTCGCAGGGTCCTGGCACCGGGCGGGATCTACGTCGTCAACTGCGGTGACACCCGCGACCTCGTGAAGGCGCGGCGGGAAGCGGCCACCATCGGCAGCGTGTTCCCGCACACCGCCGTGATCGCGGACCCGGCCATGCTCAAGGGCCGCCGCTACGGCAACATCGTGATCGCCGGAAGTGACGTGCCCCTCGGCGACGACCCCGCACTGGTTCGGCGACTACTGGGTGGTGGTGTGCCCGCACACCTCTGGGACGACGCGCAGGTTCGATCGTTCGCCGGTTCGGCGCGCGTCCTGCTCGATGCGGAAGGATCACCGGGCGAGTCCGGGTGAGACTGCGCTGAGGTCGACGACGTGTGCGCAACGGGAACATCACCGACCGCACCGTGGTTGGGTGTCGGTATGAGTCTGGAAGTGAACGACGCGCAGCGTCCCCTGCTCGACCTCGTCGCGACACACTCGCACGCCGTCCTCACGACGATCAAAAGGGATGGCCGACCGCAGCTGTCCAACGTTCTCTACACCTGGGACCCCGACACGAACACCGCCCGGATCTCGGTGACCGCGGACCGGGCGAAGACCCGCAACGCCGCGCGGGACCCCCGGGTGTCGCTGCACGTGAGCGCGCCCGACTTCTGGAGTTACGCGGTCGTCGAAGGTGACGCCGAGCTGAGTGCCGTCGCCAGTGACCCCCACGACGCGGCCACCGACGAGCTCGTCGAGGTATTCCGCAATGCAGCAGGTCGGGAACACGACGACTGGGAAGACTTTCGTCGCGCGATGGTGTCCGAGCGACGGCAGGTACTCCGGGTGCGCGCGACACACCTGTACGGCATGGCCCAGCTGCCGTGAGCATTCGGCCCGGAACGTAGTTGTGGCAGGCCGCCGCCCCCGGTGGGACCATGGGGTGCATGCGCAGGAGGCGGTGGCCGGCGGCCGCGCCGCCCGCCACGGGAGGGGTCGTCGTATACGGCCCCGTCGAACTCGCGACTACCCGTGATCTGACGCTGCAGCTGGCCGAGGTGGTCGCCCACCCGACGGGTCTCGAGCTGCGCATCGAGCTCACCGCGACCGGACGCACGGCCGACAGGGCGCGTCACGAAACCCGCCCCCTCGACGATCCCGACGACCCGTCCGCCCGCTGGTCGTATCTCGCGGTGCACGTGCGGGTGGACGACGTGGTCGGTGAGGCCGACCCGAGCCACCTGCAGTCCACGTCGAGGGTGGCCACGAGCGAGGCGTCCGAGTATCACACCGAGCCCCGCTACTGGGTCGCCGCCTACCCGGAGTCGGGGGTCATCACCCTGACCGTGGGGTGGCCGGAAATCGGGCTGCATGCCCGGACCGACGTCATCCGGCTGGGCCCCAATCCCGCCCGGTGACAGGGTGAATGTACCTTTCGGCGCGGTAGCAGCGTCGAAAGGTACATTCGCCTCGACGTCAGCGAGTCTGCTCGGCCAGCTTGGCGGCGATCACACCGTTGAGCCGCTGCAGACCGCTCGGGGTGAGGCCGTGGATCTGGCCCTCGATGCTGCGCACGACATGTGTGTCGCTCAGGACCTTCTCGCTGGACTGAATCAAAACCGTTCCGGCGCCCGTGAAGTCGAACTGTCGTTCCTCCCCCGAGTTGATGCCCATCATGTGGGCGCCGGCGGCGAGGAAGTTGCTGATCCACCCCTGGTCGTAGTGGTGGCTCGGCGACGGGCAGTCCGCCCACCCGACCAGTGCTTCGGGGTCGATCCGCAGTGGCGGCTCGGCGAACATCACCGGGCCGTTGGAGGAGGCAAGGAACTTGCCGGTTCCGATGAGGGTCAGGAACCCCGGGACGATCGACTGGTTCAGCGACAAACCCGGTTCGAACGCAAGGAGATTGGACGCCCGGATGGTGAGGTTGCCGTCGTCGAGATCATACGAGTTGATGTCGTAGCCGCGGTCACCGATGATCAGCTTGCCGAAGCCTTCGGCTACCGCATACTCACCCATGTAGAGCGGCGCCGAGAACTGGTTGGCCACCATGTGCAGTGCGGCGCCGTGCAATCCGTGGGTCAGTGCCTGAAACTGCATCTGCCCGTAGTAGGCGATCATCGCACCCTTGCGGATGAACCAGGGCGCCGTGAGGTCGATGCAGTAGGCGTAGCTGTTGTCCGGAATGTTGTCGCTGGCGCCCAGAGTCGACGGATTCAGCACGGTACTCACAGTTTCTCCTCCGAAGCCTGAACGTAGACGATTCCTTGTCCGGTGCACTGCAATTGCATCGCTTCTCCGGCGCCCCGGCCCACGGCATCCCGCCAGCCGACCGCGGATTTCAGTTCTACCTGAACGTTTCCGTACGTACCGACGAACGCGTCGGGGTCGACGAGGATGGGATTGGGTCCGCCCACCGGGATCTCCAGGAAACCGCCGTGCGCCAACAGCACCGCCGATCCGTACCCGGACAGCTGCGTCGTGAACATGCCTGTCCCGGACAACGCACCCGCAGCGGCGCCGCGGAGGGCACCGAGCATTCCGCGACCACCGCCGCCGCCCTGACTCATCACCGAGACCACCGAGCTCTGCAGTCCGGCGTTGTGGGCGAGCAGTCGGGAGGCCTCGACGCACAGAGTTCCACCCTGCGACATGTCGACCACGTGCACCTCGAGACCGGCGTGACCGTAGTGCACCTCGCCCTGTCCCTGCGCGAGCATCGTGCGCTCGTGTTCGCCCTGCATCATCCGTCCGGCCATGCGGGTGAACCCGCCCATCCCGGCCATGGACTGCGAACCGGGAACCTGGTGCGGTGAGAACTGGACCTGACCGGTGTAGAACAGCATCGACCCGGTGCGCGCGACGACTCCGCCCGCTGCCCCGACATCGACCTTGACGACCTTCGAATTGACCTGTGTGAACACCATGCTGATCACCGTTCCGCCGGCTGGATGGACACGACGCCGTGGCCGTCCCACTTGAGGGAGAAGGCTTCACCGCTGCCCTGGCCGACGGCGGTCCGCCACGACACATCGGTGACGAAGGATTGGGTCAACTGCCCGCGGGCCGAGACGAAGGCGTCGGGGTCGACTACGAGTGGATACTGCGGCGACACCTCGAGGTGGATGAGCGGGCCGCCGGCCGAGAGGAGGGCCACCTGCCCCTGCCCCGACACCGTCGTGGTGAACAGGCCCTGGCCGCCGACACCGCCGCGGAGACCGGTGAAGGTGACGTTGGTGTTCAGGTTGCCGCTGAGTGCCAGGAGTTGCTGCGACTCCACCTGCAGCGTTTCACCCGCAAGGTCGATGACGGTGACGTGCTGGCCGCCCACCGCGAAGTAGACGACACCGTTGCCGGAGCATTCCATCAAGGACAGCGACTCGCCGGTGGCGCGCCTCTTCATCCCCGCCAGTACCCCGTCGCCGCCACCGAAACCGGCCGATTTGAAGCTGACATTGCCTTCGTAGGCAATCATCGATCCCTGTATTGCCCGGATGGTGGTTCCGGCCAGTTGGGCTTCGACCACCTTCTTCGACTTCTCGAGCAGCCGCGCCATAGGTGCCCTTTCCAGTGCCGAGCGGCAGTGTTCGTGACCGGGTCACGAACACTGCCGCGGGATGTGAGTACAGGCAGAACCTAGCTGATGGAGACCGGTTTCGGCTCGTCTACGTCGTTGTCCGAGCTCCCGCCGGCTGCTGCCGCCTTGCGGTTGCGCAAGATGCTGGAGATGAACGCGGCTCCGATGAGGGCGACGCCGACGAGTCCGGTGACGTTCTCGTTGACGTGGTAGCCGATGGAGACGAGCAGGATCACGGCCAGGGCGCCGATGGCCCAGTGCGCACCGTGTTCGAGGTACACGTAGTCGGACAGGGTTCCCTTGCGAACGAGGAACACGGTGATCGAGCGGACGAACATCGCACCGACGAAGCCGAGGCCGAGGGCGATGATGATCGGGTCGGAGGTGATCGCGAAGGCACCGATCACGCCGTCGAAGGAGAAGGACGCATCCAGGACCTCGAGGTAGAGGAACAGGAAGAAGCCGGCCTTGCCGGTGGCCTTGGCCAGTTCGGTGGGGCCGCCGCTGGAGCCCTCGACGACCTCGCCGTTCTCATCCTCTTCCGGGGTATTGAACAGTTCGCCGAGGCCGTTGACGGCGATGTAGGTGATCATGCCGAGGACGCCGGCGACCATCACGGTGGAAACGGTGTCTTCGGGAGCGATGTACGAGGCGGTCAGCAGAAGCAGGCCACCGGCGACGATCACCGCGAGCTGGTCGAGCTTGCCTGCGCGGGCGAGCGGCTTCTCCAGCCAGGACAGCCAGGTGATCTCGCGCTCTTCGAGAATGAATCCGAGGAAGAGCATCAGCAGGAACATGCCGCCGAACGCCGCGATCTGCGGGTGGGCGTCGGTGAGCAGGGTTTCGTAGCTGGGGCTGCCGTCGGGGAAGTATGCGGCGTCGTCGGCGGGCGGGTTGAGTGCGAGGTCGAGGGCGGCGACCGGGCCGAGGCCGGACGCGAGCCACACGATGACCAGCGGGAAGACCAGGCGCATGCCGAACACGGCGATGACGATGCCGACGGTGAGGAAGATTTTCTGCCAGAACTCGCTCATCCGTCGCAGTACGGTGGCGTTGATGACGGCGTTGTCGAACGACAGCGAGATCTCGAGGATCGAGAGGATGACGACGAGGAGGACGGCTTGGGGGCCTCCGTAGAGCGCCGCGATGATGATGGACACCACCGTGACAGCGAAGGAGAGACCGAATATTCGCAGAACCACTGAGCGTGGCCTTTCTTGTTGGGCAATGCCGGGTGGCTACTGCTGGAGTACGAACGCCGAGGAGGGTTCCACGTCAGCGACGCGAAACCCTACCCGGCTGATGTAGCGAAACTACCGTCAGACGTTGACGCCGTAGTCGCGGGCGATACCGGCGAGCCCGGACGCGTAGCCCTGGCCGATAGCGCGGAACTTCCACTCTGCACCGTTCCGGTACAGCTCCCCGAAGACCATGGCCGTCTCGGTGGACGCATCCTCCGACAAGTCGTAACGAGCGAGCTCGTTGCCGTTCGCCTGGTCGACGACGCGGATGTACGCGTTGCGAACCTGGCCGAACGACTGCGAGCGGGTCTCGGCGTCGTAGATCGAGACGGGGAAGATGATGCTCTCGATGTTCGCGGGGACCGCCGCCAGGTTGACGTTGATCACCTCGTCGTCGCCTTCGCCGGCGCCGGTGGTGTTGTCACCGACGTGCTCGATGGAACCGTCCGGCGAGCGCAGGTTGTTGAAAAAGACGAAGTGCTGGTCGGAGACAACCTTCTTGTCGGCACCCGCACCGATGGCGCTGGCGTCGAGGTCGAAGTCGGTACCGGTGGTCGAACGAGCGTCCCATCCGAGTCCGACAGCCACCGCGGTCAGGTTCGGCGCCTCCTTCGTGAGTGAAACGTTGCCGCCCTTGGTCAAGCTGACGCCCATTCAGGGGTCCTTTCGAGAGGAGGTGTTCGACCTCGACGGCTGTCGAAGTCTCGAGATCGTCGTGCACCACCACGATAATGAATTTGTCCGACTTGTCCCATCCGTTAGCTGTCCACAGGTTTGTCCACAGGCAATTCCGGTCAGCTCGGGCCGACTGCGCCGACCAGTACGATTTCAGGTGTGACGAGCGGATGGTCGGGACGCTTCCGAGGAAGAGCCCGGAGCGACGAGTCGACTCGTCGCGCCCACGACACCATGGTCGCAGCGTTTCTCGACATGGACAACCGTCAGAGCATCGCCGCCGCGGCGGTCGACGCCTCGAAACAGCTCACCCCGGAACGCGGAGTCCAGCGGCTGTGGGAGCCGGTTCGGGACGGGTGCTATCAGGCGGCGTCCGCGTATCTCGCGGCGGTAGATCAATTCGACGGCGTCCAGTCGCCGGCGGCAACCGCCGCATTCGAGCAGGCCACAGCGCAATTGGTGGCCGCGACACAGGCGCTGGACGAGTTCTACCGCGCGCATCGCGGTCATCTCGAAGAATCCACGGCGATGCTGGCCGCGATTCCGCAGGTGGCGCAGCAGGCCCTGCAGACAGCCGAGGCCGCCCGGGACGGACTGCGGCGACACCAGGCGTACGGCGACTATCCGTCGGTGCGGGCATCCGCTGCGGCGCTCGACGAGGCGGTCGCGTCCTTGCAGACAGCCCGGGGGGCCAACCCGGTGCGCGAAGCCGCGGGTCGGGTGCGAGATGCTGCGGCGGCCCTCGACAGTGCGCTGGCGGCGGCGCCGTCCAAGGAGCGGGACGCCTCACACGCCGTGGCGTCCGTGACCACCCGGATCGCCGCCGTGCAGACCCGTGCCGAGCGGCTCGCGCCTGCCTACTCCGCACTGCTGCGGGAGTTCAACGCGAGAAGTTCGGCGGATCTCGTCCACAACGAACAGGTCAGTCGCCTGCAGATCGAACAGGCCGAGGCCGATCTGCAGAAGGCGCGTGAGGCCTTGACCGCGGGCAACCCGGAAGGCGCGCTCGAGTTGACGAGCGCGGCGCGGACTCATCTGGCGGATGCCGAGGCGAAAGTGGACGGTGTCACCGACCGGTTGCGACTACTGCGGCATGTCCGCGAGAATCCGCGTGCGAAAGAGAACGAGATCAGATTTCGCCTGCGCGATGCCCAGATGTTGGCTGTCAATCGCGGGCTCGTGCGGGAATGGGGGTCGGTCCTCGACGCCCAGCTCGAGCGGATCGACCGGATCGCAGGGACACTGACTGGCAGGCACCCCGACTACTGGGCGTACATCACCCAGCTCGATGCGGTGTCGGCGTTCATTGCCGAGGTGGTTCAGAAGATGAGAGGACATACAGCGCAGCGATGACATGGGGGGACGATGAGTATTAGCGAACAGACCGCGGCAGGCGCCGTGGCACCACGTACAACGATGCCGCGGGTACGGCACTTTCACCACCTCGACTCACAGACCCACGAACGGTTGTTCCTGCACGCACCGCAGTCGCTGGAGCCGGACGAGGACAGGGTGGTGCTGGCCGTCGCCCTCGGTGCGACGTTGTACGTGCCGGCCACGCGGTCCGACCTGGCGGACATCGTGCGTCGCCGGTCCGCGGAGGGCGTGTGCTCGATGGTCCTCGACCTCGAGGACGCCGTTGCCGACGATCAAGTGGAGTTCGCGCTGCTCAATGCCGTCGACGCGCTCGACCGGCTGGCCGCTTCGGGTGGTGCCCGGCTGCAGCTGTTCGTGCGGGTGCGGGCGGCCGCGGATCTTCGGCGCATCGCCGAGTTGCTGACCACGGGCGCGGAGGTCCTCACCGGGTTCGTGATACCGAAGTTCGGAAGCGTCACCGGCCGTGAATTCCTCGACGAGCTGGCCGCGGCGTCCGATCGTCTCGGCAAGCACCTGTACGCGATGCCCGTGCTCGAATCGCCGGAACTGGTACACCGTGAGACCCGTGACCACGAACTCGCGCGTATCGGCGAGTTGCTGGCCGAGCGTCGTTATCAGATCCTCGCGGTGCGGGTCGGGGCCACCGACATGTGCGGCACCTTCGGGATCAGACGTGACCGCGACCTGACGATCTACGACGTCCGGGTGGTGGCCGACGCGATCGCCGCCATCGTCAACTACCTCGGGCGCAGCGACGACACCGGGCACGTCATCACCGGACCGGTGTGGGAGTACTTCGCCGATCACGAGCGGATGTTCCGGCCCACGCTGCGCGCCACTCCGTTCGAGGAACACGACGAGGTGCGGTTCCGTCAGCAATTGGTGAGCCGTGATCTCGACGGACTACTCCGTGAAATCGCGCTCGACCGGGCCAACGGTATCCAGGGCAAAACGGTGATCCATCCCACCCACGTGGCCGCCGTGCACGCCCTGTCCGCGGTCACGCACGAGGAGTACCACGACGCTCTCGACATCCTCGGCGCCGACGGCGTCGGCGGGGTGCGCGCCTCGGGGTACCGCAACAAGATGAACGAGATGCGCCCTCATCGCAATTGGGCCGAGAAGACGCTCGTCCGAGCCAAAGTGTTCGGCGTGACAAATGAGGGGATCACATTCGTGGATCTGTTGACTGCTCTGGCCGTCCGATGACGTCACCGACCGCGTTACGTGAGGTGCCCTGGGCCACCGAGCATCTCGGGCTGACGCTCGCCCACGTCGATTCGGCGGTCGGGCTCACCGTTCCCGAGCTGATCGAGCCGGGGCTGCGCCGCAACCCGCGCCGTGCGCACCTGCTCGTCTCGACGGTCCTCGGCAAGCACCTGCCCACCGAACCCGGGGTGGTGATCTCCGCGGGCAACACCCTCGGTGACCTGGTTGCCGAGGTACTCGGTTCGGACGCCGATCCAGTGGTGCTCGGATTCGCCGAGACCGCGACCGGCCTCGGGCACTGTGTCGCCGCCCGGCTGCACGCCCGGTGCTACCTGCACTCGACTCGTCGTGACGTCCCGCAGGTCGGGACGTTCGCCGGGTTCGAGGAAGGGCACTCCCACGCCACCAGCCACCAGCTGCAACCGACCAGCGGCGAATTGTTCGCCAACGACCTGCCACTCGTCCTCGTCGACGACGAGATCTCCACGGGGGCCACCGCCGTCGACGCGATACGCGCACTGCACCGGCACAACCCGCGAAGCCGCTACGTGGTGGCGTCGCTCGTGGACATGCGTACCTCGGAGCATCGCGACGCCATGGACGTCGCCGCGGCGGAGCTGGGTGTGCGGATCGACAGTGTCAGCTTGGCGCAGGGCCGCACCGAGCTCCCGGACGGGCTGGTGTCGTCTGTCGCCGCTCTTCCCGACCCGGTGCTCAATGGCGTCGCCGAACGGGCGGGTACGGTCGAGCGCATCGACCTGGCATGGCCTGCAACGGTTCCCGACGGAGGGCGTCACGGATTCCTGAGCGAAGACGTTCCCGCCTTCGATCACGCTGTCGGATCCGTGGCTGCCGCACTCGGTAAACGTCTCGATTCTCGGCGCCCCGTGATCGTCGTCGGGCACGAGGAGTTGATGTACTTGCCGCTGAGGGTTGCAGAAGCGCTCTCGACGTTCGGCCATCGGGTGCGATTCCAGACGACGACGCGGTCGCCGGCGTACGTGCTGAACGAGGCCGGATATCCGCTGCGCCGTGGATTCCGCTTCACCGCACCCGAATCCGGTGAGGAACAGCCCAGATTCCTGTACAACGCCCAGTGGCCGGACGAAGATGCCGTGGTGGTCGTGATGGTCGACGCGCCGGCCGACACCGACCGGCTGACTTCCGAAGGCGGCCTGCTCGACGTGCTCACCGCATCGGGCACCGACGTGGTGCTTGCAGTGGTGTCGGGAGCCGACCCCGCCCGGCTACGGGCCGCACGAGAGGGTGCGTCGTCGTGACGGGCCCGATCGGACCCGACCCGTTGACCGGACCCGATTTCGGGTCGTACGCCGCCGAAGAGGTGGCGTGGCTCCTCAAAGACCTCTCCCACGTGAACCTCGAGGCGGACGTGGCCGAGCGGGAACGGCGTATCCAGGCGGGTGACGCCCACTACGCCGAAACCCTGCCGATCGAGTATCAGCCGGACGCCGAGTACCGCGAGCTGTTCGAGAAGGTCCTGCAGGACAGTGCCATCCGACTTGCCCGGGCGGTGGGGACCGTGACCGAACTGGTCCTGGCCGAACGAGGCCGGGACATCACACTCGTATCGCTGGCGCGCGCCGGGACCCCGGTGGGTGTGTTGATGCGGCGGTGGGCGCGCGAGGTTGCCGGAGCGACGCTGCCCCACTACGCCGTCTCGATCGTCCGGGACCGCGGTATCGATGCGACCGCCCTCGACTATATTGCGGCGCATCATGATTCCCGCAACGTGGTGTTCGTGGACGGCTGGACGGGTAAGGGCGCCATCGCGCGCGAGCTGTCGCAGGCGCTCACCGAGTACCGCGACGCCGGGGGTGCCGTTTTCGACGACGACCTCGCCGTCCTCGCCGACCCCGGGCACTGCGTACGCACGTTCGGCACCCGCGACGATTTCCTCATCGCCTCCGCCTGCCTCAACTCGACGGTCTCCGGACTGGTGTCGCGCACGGTCCTCAACGACACCCTGATCGGGCCGGGCGACTTCCACGGCGCCAAGTTCTACGCCCACCTCGCGGGTGAGGACGTGTCCAATCATCTCCTCGACGCTGTCTCCGCCGCTTTCGCCGATGTGCGCGAACACGTTCCCGGTGACGTGGAGAAGCTGCTCCGCGGTGACAGGACACCGACCTGGGACGGCTGGAAGTCCGTCGAGGCAATCCGCAAGCAGTACGGAATCTCCACCGTCAACTTCGTCAAACCGGGAGTCGGCGAGACCACCCGTGTGCTGCTGCGACGGGTGCCGTGGCGTGTACTCGTTCGCGACCTCGACGCGCCTGAGCACGCGCACATTCGACTGCTCGCCGCGGCGCGCTCGGTTCCGGTCGAGGAAGTGCCCGACCTGGCGTATTCGTGCATGGGCCTCATCAAGGATGTGACATGAACAGGCAGGACACGAAAAGTTCGGGCAGGACGGCGCTGATCGCCACCGACCTCGACCGGACCATGATTTATTCGCGTACCGCGATGGAGCTCGGTACGGCCGAGTCCGACGTGGCGTCCACGCCGGACGCCGAGGACGTGTTGTGCGTCGAGGTGTACGACGGAAAACCGTTGTCGTACGTCACCTCCGCCGCTGAGGCCATGCTGAGGAAGCTCACCGCTTCGGCGGTGGTGGTCCCCACGACGACGAGAACCATCGTGCAGTTCCAGCGGATCGAGTTGCCCGGCGCGCCCTGGCGGTATGCCATCACCACGAACGGCGGGAACATCCTGGTCGACGGGGTACCCGACAAGCAATGGCGCACCGGTGTCGAGACCGCGCTCGCGGCCGATGGCGCCTCACTCGAGGAGGTCGGGGCCGAACTGGGTCGCCGGATCGACGACAGCTGGGTCCGCACTTTCCGCGTCGCCGACGAGTTGTTTTCCTACCTGGTGGTCGATCCCGAAGCGATGCCGTCGGGATTCGTCGAGGAGTGGGACGAATGGTGTGCGGCTCGGGGATGGGGTGCGTCGCAGCAGGGTCGCAAGATCTACACGATGCCGAACGCGGTCTGTAAGAGCCTCGCGGTCGCCGAGGTTCGTTCGCGGCTGATCGACGACGGCGTGCTTCCGCCGGACGCACCGGTTCTCGCAGCCGGTGACGGTGCGCTCGACGCCAACATGCTCAGCGCCGCCGACGCCGCGATCCGCCCACGCCACGGTGAACTCGAATTGGCGAACTGGCAGCATCCGACGCTGTCGATCACCGAGAGCAGCGGCATCGCCGCTGGTGAGGAGATTCTCCGGTGGATGTCGGCGCGCGTCGCCCACGGTGCGGCGGCGACGTCGGTCACCTCTCTTTTGTAGGTTGGTAGGCAAACCGGTCGAACGGGACGAACCCGACGCTCCCCACAGTGAAGGAATCACGCAGTGTCCACTCCGCTTTCCAAGGGTCAGAACGGCCCACTGAGCGTCAACGAGGTCGTCGTCTCTCTCGAACTGACGGCCGCCGCAGACCTGTCCGCACTTCTCGTGACCGAATCGGGAAAGGTGCGCTCCGACGCCGACTTCGTCTTCTTCAACCAGCCGAGCGGTCCGGGTGTCCAGCTGGTTCCGGGACCTGCCGGTCAGGCGGCCTCGCTGAAGGTGGCGCTCGGGTCGGTGCCCGCCGACATCGAGCAGGTGCGCGCGGTGATCACCCTCGACGACACGAACAGTAACTTCGGCCGATTCGCACCGCCGACCGCTCGGGTGGCCGATGGTGCAGGTAACCCGCTGTACGAGTACAAGATCGAGGGCCTGAACTCCGAGTCGATCGTGATCGCTCTCGAACTGTATCGGCGTCAGGGTGCCTGGAAGGTGCGGGCCGTGGGCCAGGGATACGCCGGCGGATTCGCGGCACTCGTCACCGATCACGGCGTCTCCGTCGACGACGCGCCCGCACCTGCACCCACACCGCCCCCGGCCGCACCGACACCGGCAGCTCCCACTCCGCCTCCGGCAGCTCCCACTCCGCCTCCGGCTGCGCCGGCCGCCCCGGCCGAGGTCAGTCTCACCAAGTCGCGGCCGGTCAGCCTCACCAAGGGGCAGAAGGTCACTCTCCGCAAGGAGGGGGGCGTCGCGCTCACGTACATCCAGATGGGCCTCGGCTGGGACCCCGTCGAGAAGCGTGGAATGTTCGGCAGCCGTTCCGCAGACGTCGATCTCGACGCGTCGGCAGTGCTGTTCGCCGACAACAACCTCGTCGACGTCGCCTACTACGGACAGTTGGCCTCCAAGGACGGTTCGATCCGGCACCAGGGCGACAACCTCACCGGGGAGGGCGCCGGCGATGACGAGGTGATCATGGTGGATCTCACCCGTATTCCGCCGCACGTGTCCAGCATCGTCTTCATCGTGACCTCCTACCGGGGGCACACCTTCGAACAGGTGAAGAACGCTTTCTGCCGGTTGGTCGACAGCACCTCGCAGGCGGAGCTGGCCCGGTTCACCCTGCAGGGTGGCATGCCGTTCACCGGAATGGTGATGGCCAAGGTGTACCGCGTCGGCGGCGAATGGAAGCTCCAGGCAATCGGTGAGGGCATCCAGGCCAAACACGCCGGTGAAGCGGCTCCGCAACTCACCCGCTTCCTCGGCATCTAGGGCAGGGCGGTGACGATTCACCTCGCGGCCGGCCAGAACACGGTGCTGCCTTCGCATTCGGTGCGTTTCCAGGCGGTGAACGCGAGCCCGATCGACGTGTCGGTGCTCGTGGTCGACGGGAACCTGCGCGCGCTGTCGTCGGATCACTTCGTGTTCTACAACGCTCGATCCGCGGCCGGCGTGACTCTCGACGATGGCAACGTGATTCGGCTGGATCTAGGCGAGGTGGACGGCACCGCTTCGGCGGTGCTCTGTGTGGTGAGTGTGGACCCGGCGACCGACGAGGGAACACCCCTCCCTCGTAGCGGATTGTCGGCCACACTCTCCGACGAGTACGGCGCTCCGCTGGTCGCTTTCGAGGTGCCGCTCGTCGGCAGCGAGACGGCGGCGATCTGCCTCGAGCTCTATCGCCGCGGCGACGCGTGGAAGGTGCGGGCCGTCGGGCAGGGCTACGACGGTGGCCTGGCGGAGCTGCTCACCCGGCACGGGGTCGAGGTGGACGAGCCCGAGCCGACAGTCCCTGCCCCCACGCCTGCCGGACCTGCCGCCGTGCCTCTCGACCCAGCCCACTCGTTCGAGCGGGCGTGGATGATCTTCGAGGATGCAGCTCGCTCTGCCGCCTCCTTCGGGGCATCCCGCGACTATGCCCAGGCACGGCTGGACGACGAGCTGTCGGCGTCGGTGGCCGACCAGTCCACGAGAAACAGCCCCGCCGCGGCGGGATTGCAGGCCCGAGCCCAGGAACGTCACGACGCGCTCCTCGCCGAGGCGCAGTCGAAATTCGCGGGTGAGACAACGCAGTTGGCCGAGGAACTCCGCGTCATCGACCCGCTGCTGCCGCGCTCGCTGGCCACCTTCGAATCGACCTCGTGGTCAGCCCGGGACGCGAGCAGTGCGAGGACCGACGGTCTGCGGCTCGGCGAATTGTCCGCACCCGATCTCGGCGACCTTCGGGTGCCGTTCTGTGTGCACTATCCGCTGGCTCGCCCGCTGTGGATCGTCGGGGACTCGGCGGAGGCCGCGCCGGTCGTCGCCGCACTGGCGGTACGCATGCTGGTGGCATCCGCCGCGGCAACGCCCACGCTCGAAGTCGTGGACCTCAGCGGTTCGTTGCGCGCTCTCACCGAGCCGCTCGCCGCGCTACTGGCTGCCCCGGTGGTGACTATCGCCGCCGACATCTCGGCACGGCTCGCCGCACTCTCGGACAGCGTCGACCTTGCAGAAATGGCCGCACGCAACGGAATCGCGGATACAGTGCCGTCCTCGCGCCTCGTTATCCTCAACGATTTTCCGCACGGCTACGGAGCCGAGGATTCTGCGCGCATCCTCCGTCTGGCCGACCACGGTCCTGCAGTGGGGACGTCCCTGATCATCGTCGGCGACGACAGTGCGGCGGAGACGGACCCCGGTGTCGCGGTGCTCGAGCGAATCGCGCAACAAGTTCCGTCTTTGGGGGTTCTCACCGTGTCCGACCCGTGGACGGGCAACCAGTGGATCCTCACGCCCGACCGGCTTCCCGCTGATCCGCTGCAGCGTGCATCGGTGCTCGATTCGCTCACCGGGCGGTAACCCTTACTCGTCCGGTAGCTCGATCCCGAGATCGCGCGCCTTCGCGGCGACCGCGTCGGGGAAGACGTTGCGGAACAAGAACAGGTCTTGTCCGAGAACCCACCCGGGCGCGAGTTCCGTCGCGTAGCGCTCGAAGTAGCCCAGCTGCTTCCCGAACAGCACCAACTCCTCGGGGCTCGCGACACCCCACTTCTTGCCGATCCCGACCAACGCCATGATCAGTTCGCTGAGGCGCAGTTCGCCGAGGTCACGCCCGAGGAGGGGCGCGAGGGCGGCCGCTACCTGCAGTCCGACCTCCTCGTCGGTCGCAGGGTTGTCCGTCACATATCCCAGGCTCCGGATACCGCGGGCCATCCGGGAGAAGTCGCCGTCGATCAGCGTCGCATAGAACATGTCGCGGAGAATCTGACGCCACGACTCCGGGAGCTCCCCGACGATGCCGAAGTCGAGCATCGCGATACGGCCGTCGTCGAGCACCCACAAATTTCCTGCGTGCACGTCGCCGTGGAAGGGCCCGTGGACGATGACCGATTCGAGCCAGACCTTCACGCCCCGGCGGATCAGCATCCGGGTGTCCATGTGTGCGAGGTCGGGGAAACGGTCGAGGGGCAGTCCGTACATGCGTTCCATGCAGATCACGTGGGGACCGCAGTAGTCCCAGTACACCTCAGGGGTGGTGACCCCTTTGTTGTCCCCGAACGCCCCGATGTTGGTACGGAATCGGGCCTGGCGATCAGCCTCTACTGCGCTGTTGAGCTCCGTCATCGTGGCAGCGTGCAGGTCGCGGATGATGGCGGTGGCGTTGGCGATGCGGAAGAACTCGAAGAGCCGCTCGAGGATTCGCGCTCCCCAGTACGCGGTGCGCAGATCCACCACCATGCGGCGGAAGATGTCAGGGCGCTGTACCTTGATGACCGCTTCCCGGCCGTCGTGCAGAACGCAGGCGTGGACCTGCGCAACGGAGGCGGCGGCGAGGGGGATGTCCTCGAACGCGGCGAACAGTGCGTCCACCGGATGTCCCAGGTCTTGCTCGATGACCCGGCGTGCCTCGGCAGCGGGTACCGGTGGGACGTCGTCGAGACATCGCAGGCACGCGTTGGCCAACGGGGCGGGGAACACCCCGGACGACGACGCCATCAATTGCCCGACCTTCACGAAGGTGGGGCCGAGCACCTCGAAACCGTCGACCAACCCTTCCGACGCCGCGTCCGCGAGGGTGCGCCCGCGGCGATGGAAGGGCCAGCTGGCGACGGAGAACAGCACGTAGGCCACGACGACAACGCCGATGACCACCGCTCGCCACAGTTCCGCGCCGCGAAACCGGTCGAGGGTGACGGCGTCGACGGTCAAGGCTGCTTCGGGCGGTCCCGAGGCGTAGGGGCCGACTGGACGTGCCGTTGGCTCTTGCACAGTTCCTACCTTGCGTTCAGTCCTGGCTGCCGTTCAGCAGGGACCCTACCCCGACCGATGAGCCGGACTTCTGCCGGTATGCGGGACGTGCTGTCACACTATTTCGTTAGCGCAAGTCAGATCCCCAGCGCGGCCGCGAGTTCGCGAAGCGCGGGAACCGGATCGTCCCCGGCCGGCAGCACCTGAATAGCGACGTGGTCGGCACCGGCATCGAGGTGTTCGCGCAGGCGTCCGGCGATGGCTTCCGTATCCCCGTGAGCCACCAGGGCGTCGATCAGGTCGTCACTGCCGCCGTCGGCGATCTGCTCCTGGGTGTACCCGAGCCGTTCGAGGTTGCTCACGTAGTTGCGCAGGTGCAGGTAGGGGTTGTCGACGGCGGCCCGTCCGATCGGGCGGGCCCGCGCGGTATCGGTGTCGAGAACGACCTTCTGCTCGGGCGCGAGTATCGGACCGGTGCCGAGGAGTTCGCGGGCCTCGCGGGTGTGTTGAGGAGTGGTCAGATACGGGTGGGCGCCGGCGCTGCGTGCCGCCGACAGCTCCAGCACCTTCGGGCCGAGGGCGGCCAGAATCCGGCGATCGGCCGGCACTCCGGCTTCGTCGAGGACGTCCAGGTAGCTCACCAGAGAGGAGTACGGCTTGCTGTAGTTCAGTCCCGGCTGTTCGGGATGGCCGACGCCGATCCCCAGGAGGAAACGCCCGGCGTGACGCTTTTCGAGGCGGTGGAACGATTCCGAGACCTCTTCGGCGGGCGCAGTCCAGATGTTGGTGATGCCGGTGGCCACGGTGATCGTGGACGTGGCGTCGAGCAGGCGCTCCGCCACCTCGAGGTCGGCCGGCGGAGACCCGCCGATCCAGATGGCGCCGTAGCCTGCCTTCTCGATGGCAGCGCCCACCTCGGGCTGTAGACCGCCCGCGTGTCGCCATACGCCGAACTGTCCGAGCTGCGGGGTATTCGCTGTGGTCTCTGTCATGTGGCGTGCAACCTCCCCTGTTCGCCTTTCATTCCGGCGACTCGTACTCGGCGGACCGTCAGCTTCCCGGTGCGCGATAGTCGGCCTCACGGCGTACGGCGTCGTCGATCTGTTCGGGCGTCAACAGCATGACCGACTCCGACCGTGCGGCACCGGATGCGGCGGTACGGATGCCGAGAGCGGCGGCCGCGACTTCGTCGGGTACGTCGCCGATGACGAACAGATCTCGTCCGCCGAGCGCGAAGTAGCAGGATTCTACTGTCCCGCCGATGCTTTCGACCATCCGCGTGATCGCCTCGCGTCGGGCGGTGCCACCCTCGGTGAGGAGGCCTTGCGCGCCTTCGGATGAGTACGTGACCTGCCAGAGGTATTTCGGCATGGGGCCTCCTCGGTTGTGGTCCGTCCCATGCTTCTCCCCGGGAGCGATCGCGCGCAAGGGGCAACGCCGTTAGTGTCGTGATATGGCGCAGGCCCGAATAGGTATCTCCGGTTGGACGTATCCGGGCTGGCGTGGCGATTTCTATCCGGAGGGGCTGGCTCACCGGAAGGAATTGTCCTATGCGGCGGGGCGTTTGACGTCCATCGAGATCAACGGGTCGTTCTATTCGTTGCAACGACCCACCAGCTACGCGAAGTGGCGGAGCGAGACACCGGAGAACTTCGTGTTCGCGGTCAAGGGCGGCCGCTACATCACCCACATGAAGCGGCTGGTGAACGCGGAGAGCGCGATGGCCAACTTCTTTGCCTCGGGTGTGCTCGCGCTCGGCCCCAAGCTCGGGCCGTTCCTGTGGCAGCTCCCCCCGACACTCGCCTTCGACGAGGCGAGCCTGGCCGCCTTCTTCGACCAGCTTCCGCGTACTACCGCGGAGGCGGCGGCGCTCGCGGCTCACCACGACGAGAAGCTGTCCGGCGATCGAGTTCTGCTCGAGACCGATGCCGACCGCCCGCTACGCCACGCGCTCGAGGTTCGCCACCACAGCTTCGACACGGCGGAGGCGACCGAACTGCTCCGTGCCCACGACATCGCCTTTGTGGTGGCCGACACCGCGGGCCGGTATCCGTTGGTGGAGGCGACCACCAGCACCTTCGTCTACATCCGGTTGCACGGCGACAAGGAACTTTACGCAAGCGGTTACGACGACGAAGCGCTGGACGGGTGGGCACGCAAGATCGAGCGGTGGATGGAGCAGGGGCTCGATGTGTTCGTGTACTTCGACAACGACATGAAGGGGTATGCACCGTTCGATGCGCTCCGGCTGATCGAGCGCGTGCGGGGGAATGGAGGTGTCGGGCCGCCGTGAGAGGGTGATGGCGCACTTCTCCCGGAGAAAGAGGATCACCCGATGTGGCCTACACACTGGCCGACGGTCGCCCGCGACATTGCCGAAGCGGTCGACACCGCACTCGCCGCTGCTCGCTCGTCGGACGCGGCAGCGCTGACCGAAGCAGCGGCGAAGCTGGCCGGGGCACCGCCGGAACAGGTTCGGGTAGTGCTGGCAGCCGTCGTCCGGGAACTGCTCGAGACACTCCACCCCGACGGCCTGACCGGCGAAGATGTACAGGACGTGCTCGGGCGCTGCGCTCGCGCGGCCGCCCTCTGGTTCCCCGCCGTCCCGGTCGACGCCTTCGTCAGCGTGCTCACGGGCGCACTCGGGGTGACCGAGATGGAGGAGCATCCGCGATCACCGGAACGCGTGTTCGAGGCGGCAGTTCTGGTGATCGCCGACCTGTCGGCCACGGCCGCAGTGCCCGCTACCGATTACCTGCGGCGGGCGCTCGACGAGATCGCCCGCGCCGAAACCGTCGAAATGCCCTAATCAGCTAAGGGTGGACTCCGGACTCGACGTTGGTGGCGATGCGGCGGAGCAGCCCGGCCAGAACTGAGCGTTCGTCCTCGTCCAGACCGTCGAGCAGCCGCCTGTCGCGCTCGATTCTTCGCGGCAACTCGGCGTCGACGAGCGCGCGCCCGGCGTCGGTCAGGTGAATCAGGACCACCCGCCCGTCGCGCTCGAAGGGCAGGCGTTCGACGAGGCCGAGCCTGCCGAGGCGGTCGACGTGTTTGGTGGTGGATGCGCCGCTGAGCATGGTCACGGCGGTTACTTCACTGGCCCGCAACGGCCGCCCGCTACGGGCCAGCACGCACAGCACGTCGAACTCGGGGCGGGAGACGCCGTGTTCGTCGAGCGAATGGTCCAACTGCTGCAAAGCGCGCGACCCGATGCGGGTGATCCGCCCGATCACCTCGATCGGTGAGGTATCGACCTCGGGATAGGTTTCGGCCCACTCGCGTCGGACGCGGTCGGTGAAGTCCTCGTCCGGACGGGAAGTGCTGCTCATGACAGCCATGGTAGCGACCGACCTCACACTAGTTCACAACTATTTTACTACTGAAGTATAAGCTACGCTCGAACAATGCAGGTTCTCCCTCGATACGTGCCCGACAGCAGTCGACTCGCACACTGCCGCACTGCGCTGAAGCATTCGGTGACCCCCGCCACCTGGCGTCGAGCGCTCGAGGTCCATCCGGTCGATGCCACCATCGCGCCGGCGATACGCGTGGGTGCCGCTACAGCGCTGGTGCTGGTGCTGGGCGGACTGCTCGGGCACGGCAACCTGGCGGGACTCGGTGCGCTCGGTGCGCTGACGGCGGCGTTCGGGCGGTACGAGCCGTATCCGCAGCTCGCCCGCAAGGCCGGCTTCGTGGGGATCGCCTTGGTTGTCTACGTCGCTGCCGGCGCACTGCTCGGTGCGGCCGGCTGGGCGGGGTGGTGGCAGATCGCCCTGATGTCGGTGGCCGCGGGTGCCGCTGCCTGGCTGCTGGCCGCCTTCCGGATCGCCGGCCCTGGTCCCGTCATCCTGATCTTCGCCGCCACCGCTGCAGTCGGGTATGCCAGGAATCTCTCCGACGTGGGACCGGCTGTGGCCGCTGTCGCAGGAGGAGTGGTCGTCGGGTGGCTCGCCGTCATGACGCCATATTTCTTCCTTCCGCTCGGACCTGCGCGGCTCGCGGTGGCGAGGGCCCTCGCCGCGGTGTCGGAACTGGGTCGTGAGTGCGACGGCGGATCGCTGACCTCTGCTCGCCGGGCCGTCGATCGTGCGTGGGAGGTGCTGGCACACACCGGCAGGCGCCAGGACGCGCACGTCCGTGAACTCTCCGCCCTGCTCGCCGACGCGGAAACGGTGGTCGAGCGGTGGACGTCGGATCGAGACTGCGCCACCCTGCACACCCTCGCCGAATACGAGAGCGAACTTCGCAAGGTGAAGCGCCGCAGTGTGCTTCCCGGGGTCGAGGGTCCCGATCGAGATCTGCCGGCGGCCGGCCGTTTCCTTCCGGACGGCATGCGCCGGCTGCGGTCACGGGGCGCGGCGGTCAGTGCTGCCCGCATTGCGGTGGCAGCGCTCCTCGCCGGATGCTTCTGTCTCACTGTGGGGTTGGAGCATCCGTTGTGGGCATCGATGGGTGCGATGGCGGCCATGCAGGGCATGACTTTCAGTCAGACGGTGCAGCGCGGGATCCAGCGTTTGACCGGAAATCTAGCCGGCGCAGTCCTCGCGGCAGCGTTGATCGCCGCGGCTCTGGGGTACTGGCAGACGGTGGTCGTGATCGTCGTACTGCAGACGGTGACCGAACTCGTCGTCATCAGGAATTACGGCTTCGCGTCCGTCGTGATCACCCCGATGGCTTTGCTGCTCACCGGTCTGGGGTCGGCAGTCACCCCCGGCATCGCGGTCAGTCGGGTGATCGACACTCTGGTCGGGGTGGTGATCGGCGTGATCGTGTCGGCCGTGGCCATCAGTCGCACGGATGATCACCACGTGTCCCGGCCGAGTGCGTAGAACTGCGAAATACCCTTCAAGTACGCGCCGATCGGGTGTGGAATGTCTGTATGGACACAGAACAACTTCTACCGACGGATCGTCGAAGGATTGCGCGGACAGCCGTGGAGTCGCTCGGTACGCAACGCAGTGATCACGCCATCGTGCGGGTGACCTGCCCGGCCAGTCACCGCGTTGCCACCGTGTACCGGACGGACGAGGGCCCTGTGGTCGTCGCCGGGGGTGGTCCCGGGGGCCACGGATCACGTGATCGGGCGGGCACCGGACATCATGGCGATCGACCCGGCACCGACTACATCGACATGCTCGACGCCTCCAGATTCGAGGATGATCAGATTCCGGCTCGGTGCGCGTGCGGTTCCCGCACCCTTTCTCGGTCGGAACTTCGGCAGGCGGTCCAGTCCCACACGCACGCCGTCTCGGTTCCCTGAGGGAGCGAGCCGGGGCAGTAGCAACATTCGCGGGTCGGCGAGCCGGCCTGTGGTTGGATACCCGCATGGGGAAACGACGGTGGGTCCGCCGCGTGCTCGGGGTGGGAGCGGTGGCCGGGATCTTCGCCGGAATCGTCGTGGCCGCGTCGACGGTCTGGGTGTCGCGTCAGGCCACCGGCCACATCTATGACCTCGAGGATGCTCCGGCAGCTCCCGTGGTCATCGTCCTCGGTGCGCAGGTGCGTGACGGCAAGCCGATGGCGTACCTGTCCGGCCGGCTCGACGTCGCCGTCCAGCTCGTGAGGGACGGCCGCGCGCGTGCCGTCCTCGTGTCGGGTGACGCGGGCGGGAGGTCCGGCGACGAGGTCGCGGCGATGACGGAGTACCTGGTGGAGAAGGGCATCGACCGAGATGTGATCGTCGGTGACCCCTATGGGCTCGACACCTACGACACCTGCGCGCGGGCCATACATACGTATGGGGTGACGAAGGCTCTGATCGTCACCCAGGAATTCCACGTGCCGCGGGCCGTCGCGCTGTGCCGCGACGCAGGCATCGACGCCGACGGCGTCAACGCGGGCTGCGACTGCAGTGTGTTCGCGAGGGCCAGGAACGCCATTCGAGAACCACTGTCCAGGCCCAAAGCCGTGCTCGACCTGTTGTCCGGCCGGGACCCCGCGGTGGTGTCCGCTCGGGACGATGCACTCGCGAAGGCCCTCGCACGCCAGGACTGACTTCCGGCGTGAGCCACATGCCGCCTCGGTATTCTTCTCACAGTCGACGATCGGAGGCTGAGCATGGTGTCCGATTCCGGTGCCAGACCGGATCCCAGTTCCCAGGACATCCGGAAATGGCGTCGCTATCTCGCCGACGAGCGCGCGGAGGCGGCGGTCTACCGGGACCTGGCGAAGCGTCGGACGGGTGAGGAACGCGCGATCCTCCTTGCGCTCGCCGATGCCGAGGGTCGTCACGAAGCGCACTGGCGGGCGCTTCTCGGGGAGCACGTCGGCAAGCCTGTGCGCGGTGACCTCCGGACTCGGATCCTGGGTGTCCTCGCGAGAAGATTCGGCTCGGTGTTCGTGCTCGCCCTCGCGCAGCGCGCGGAGACGCGGTCGCCCTATCCGACGGACGTCGACGCCACCGATGCCATGGGTGCCGACGAACGAATCCACGAAGAAGTTGTACGCGCACTGGCTGCGCGGGGACGGAATCGGCTCTCCGGCACCTTCCGTGCCGCCGTGTTCGGTGCCAACGACGGTCTGGTCAGCAATCTGGCGCTCGTGCTCGGCATCAGCGGAAGTGGCGTCTCCAATTCGATCGTTCTTTTGACCGGTCTTGCGGGTCTGCTCGCCGGCGCACTCTCGATGGGAGCAGGCGAGTACGTGTCGGTCCGATCGCAGCGCGAGCTGCTCGAGGCCTCCACGCCGGGACGTGCCGCCCGTGAGGCGGTGGCTCTCCTCGACGTCGATGCCAACGAACTTGCCCTCGTCTACCGGGCGCGCGGAATGTCGGTGGAGGAGGCCGAGAACCGCGCGAACGAGGTGCTCCAGACCACGTATCACCCTGAACCTGCCACCGAGAGCGTCGACCAGCACGAGGCCGTCGGCACCGGAATCGGTGCTGCCGCAGCCAGTTTCAGTTTCTTCGCGTCAGGTGCCATCATTCCCGTACTGCCGTACCTGTTCGGGCTGGAGGGCACTGCAGCGCTCCTCGTCGCTGCTGCGCTCGTCGGCGTGGCGCTGCTCGGAACCGGTGTTGTGGTCGGGCTGCTTTCGGGTGGCCCACCCGTCAAGCGGGCTCTACGCCAGCTGGCAATCGGTTACGGCGCCGCGGCCGCGACCTACGCGCTGGGGATGCTGTTCGGGACGGGCGGCTGAGACTCGCCGTGACCTTCCGCGGGGACATTCGGGTCGTCAGCACCGCGCGTACAGCGTCGGGTAGCTTCTCGCGATGACTGCGCGGCGGCTGGGTCAACGCGGATGCGATCCCCGGCTTCAGTGCACGCGTGAAGGCATTGTTCGCCCGGGTGCTGGGGCTCGAGGTGTAGCGACAGTCGGCGCCGCTGAATGTTACCCCCGGGTATGGCGTGTGGGAATCGGTGGACGTAACCCGGCGATGCTAAGTTGCCCTCGCCAGGTGTGGCCGAGACGGACCTGTGCGCGGAAAGAGTGGACAGCGGAGGGGTTCGGGGATGTCGAAGAGATGGGTCGCGTCGTTCGCGGCGGTGGCTATCGGTTCGGGCGTGATCGTCTACTCGAATCAGAGCTCGGCCGGCGCCGAACCCGAAACGGTGTCCAACGGGGTGCCGGGTAGTGGTTCGTGCGCCAGCGACAGCACCAACGAAACCGCTTCGCTCATACCGGAAAAGCTCGAAATTCCGATCCCGTACCCGAAGATCACCACCGTTCCGTACCCGGCGCCCACCACGGAACCTACGCGTATTGCTCCGCCGCCGCTGCCCGCGGACCCGTGCCTGGATCCCTGCCCCGACCTCACCGACGACACCGAGCTCGATCCCGGAAACCTGTCGAGTGTGTTGAACATTCCGGATGTCAGCGTGAAATTCACGCCCTTCCACCTCGGCATTCCCGTCCCCGGCGCAGACGTGGCCTTACCGCCTCCGCCGCCGCTGGTGCATCCCGCGACCGAGGAAGCGCCCCGGAGTCCTGCTCCGGCAACCCCGAAGATCGGTGACGTGACCCGGGTGGCCAAGGTGACCGGGGCCGGCTCCGTCAGCCGGACCGACAAGCGCTACCAAGTCAACGGCACCGACCTGGGCATCATGTGGGAGAGTGCGCCCGACCAGGTCGCAGTCGCCTTCGGTGACACCGTCGGCAAGGGCTTCATGCCACCCGGTGGCCAGGGCGGCGACTGGCGCAGCAACGTCCTCGGCTTCAGTTCCGACCGCAACCTCGCAGACGGTATGAGCCTCGACAGCATGGTGCAGGACAGCCGTTGTCACGCGGCGGAACTGCTGGACAGCCGGAAACTCGACAACGTCGAGATCACGACCATTCCGACGTCGGGATTCGCGGTCGGCAACCGGCAGTACATGAGTTACATGTCGATCCGGACGTGGAACAGCATTCCCGCAACGTGGTGGACGAACTATGGCGGTATCGCCTATTCGGACGACGGCGGGTCGACGTGGACCAAGGACCCCTACGCCAAGTGGGACAACATTTTCGGCGTCACCAAATTCCAGGTGGCCTCGATGGTTCCGGTCGGCGACTTCGTCTACATGTTCGGTACTCCCAATACCCGGCTGGGTTCGATCGGCCTCGCGCGGGTTCCCGCCGATCAGGTGCTCAACAAGTCGGCCTACCAGTACTGGCAGCACGGAAACTGGACCCCGGTCGGTGGTTTCAACGAGGCCACCCCCATCGTGAACGCGCCGGCCGGCGAACTGTCCGTGCGGTATGAGGAGGCCACCGGCAAGTGGCAGATGTCCTACCTCGACACCTCCAAGGCGGCCATCGTTCTCCGGGAGTCCGATTCGCCGCAGGGTGAATGGTCGGACGGTGCCCCGATGGTCAGCGCCATGGAGTATCCGGAGCTGTACGGCGGTTTCATCCACCCGTGGTCGAGTGGTGAGGATTTGTACTTCACCCTGTCGACGTGGTCCGACTACAACGTGTTCCTCATGAGGGCGAAGCTGGGCGGCTAGCGCCCGTGAGTGGTTGACGAGTCCAGGGACTCCTTAACCACTCACGAGCCCGGAGGGCCTACAGCAGCCCGTGCCGGGGCGGAATGGTCCCCGACAACGTCCACCGGCCGATGTGCTGGATCTTCCAGCGTGTGGGGTCGTGCAGGGTGTGGGTACGCGCGTCGCGCCAGAAACGGGAGAGATTGCCCGACTCCGACGCACTGCGCGTGCCCCCGAGCTCGAACAGCACGGACGACGCCTCGAGTGACGCTCTTGCCGACGCCACCTTGGCAGCGGCCGCGTCGATCGAGGCGACGGCGGCCGTCGACTCGGTCAGGTCTCTGCGTGCGGTATCGATGCTCCGGGCCCCCTCTCGCAGCAGAGCGGTGGCCGCCCGCACCCCGAGCGATGCTTCACCGGCCAATTGGATGAGCAGGGGGTCGTCGACGGCGTCGCTGACACCGGCTTCGAAGTACGGCCGCGCCCGACGTGCCGACCGTACCGCCTCGTTCAGCGCGGCGGACGCGATGCCGGCGTCGATGGCTGCGTGCAGTATCTGTGCCTGGGCACCGTACGTGGTGGGTGCGTCGAAGATCGGGGAGAACGGCACGACATGGGCCGTGGGCACCCGCACGGAGTCGAAGGTGACGGTGCCGCTCGCAGTGGTTCTCTGGCCCATGCCGTCCCAGTCGTCGACGATCGAGAGTCCCGGCGCGGTCCTCGGGACGTAAGCGACAGCTTTGGCCGGTTTTCCGGTTGTTGTGGTGGCCCCGGTAAGTGTGGCCCGTACGGCGATCCAGTCGGCGAAGAGGGCGCCGGTGCTGTAGAACTTCGTTCCGTCGACGACGAAGTCGGGGCCCTCCTCGGCCAGAGTGGTGGCGTCGACGTCGATGGTCGTCGTCCCGCGCTCGCTTTGCGCATTGGCGAACTGCGCACCGGCGAGAACTTCGCTGTAGAAGAACTTGCGTTGATCGAAAGTTCCTTGAAGCCGCAAGACCTCGAGGAACGTGTAGTGGCTGTGCGGGATCTGCGCAATACTCGGATCGGATTCTGCCAGAAGGCGAAACACCTCTGTGAGCGTCTCCGTTCGGGCATCGATTCCGCCGTGCTCGCGCGGGACGCTCAGTGCGAGAAGGCCAGACTGTGCCAGCGCCCGAATCTGGTCGTTCGGCAGTGTCCGTTCCGCGTCACGGGCCGAGGCGTCGACGGCGAATTGTGCGGCGAGATCGGCGGCGACGGCCAGGGCCTGCGCCTCGTCGGTGATCCGGTGAGCGTTCTGGACGGCGGTCATGGTCCTCCGAGTGGTCGTGACGTGCCGAGTCCGGCTACCGGGTGTGGCAGCCGGACTCGGCGATCAGTGAAACGTAGATAGGCGAGATCCTAGGTGTACCAGGTAGGTTCGGGAATCTCGCCGGTCAGGACGTAGCCGCCCACCTCGCGGCGCTTGTACGCCACGGGATCGTGCAAGGTATGCGTTCGGACGTTACGCCAGAAGATGTCCAGCCCGACACTGTTGGAGGTGGCGCGCGCACCCGTCAACTCGAAGACTCTCGTTCCGATTTCGAGTGCAACGTCGGCAGCCCGTAGTTTCGCTGCGGCAATCCGCACGGCGAGATCGCCGCGAGCCTGCTCGGTGAGGTTTTCCCGCGCGTCGTGCAGGACCGCGTCGGACTCGCGATTGACCTGATCGACCAAGGCCTCCGCTGCCCACAGCTTCGCCTGCAGGTCGCCGTAGCCTTCACGCAGGTACCACTCGTCGGTGGCGAGTTCCTTGTTGTCGCCCCCGTACGGCCACGGGCGCGTGCGCGTTCGGGTGTACTCGGCGGCGGTGTCGAGAGCGCCCCGGGCGATTCCGACGTAGAAGTTGGCGAACACGATCTCGAGTGCCGGGAAATTCAGCGTGTTGTAGGCGAGGGGCTGGAACTCCTTGTCCACGAACCCCGCTGCCCCCGCCCAGTCCACCTCTACGTCATTGATCTCCACCGAACCGGAATCGGTGAGGCGTTGGCCCAGGTTGTCCCAGTCACCGCGGAAGACGATACGGTCCTGAGCGGTCGGAACGATGGCGAACACATGGGTGGCGGTGCCCTCGATGATGCCCTCGAGCACGGTGAGGTCGGTGGCACGCCCTCCGGTGGAGAACGATTTCACGCCGTTGTACACCAAGGTCTCGCCACGGTCGACGATGGTGAGGTCGGTGTCCCGCGGGTTGACCGCACCGCCGAAGAGGAAGTTGTTGCTGGTGTACAGCTCCTCCACCGCGCCGATCTGGGGTTCGGTGCCGACGAGCCGCACGGCCCACGCCCACAGGTAGTGGTATCCGAGGAGCTGCCCGATCGAACCGTCGCCGCGGGCGATCACCCGGACCACGTGATACGCCGTCTCCCAGCGCTGTCCGCCGCCACCGAACTCGGTGGGGCCCAGGAGTGTGACCAATCCGCTGTCCTTGAGGAGCTGGACTTCCGCGTAGGGGGCGGCTCCGACGCGGTCGCGTTCGACGGCGTCGCGGGCGAGGATGTCGCTCACCTTCTCTGCGCGGGCAATCCACTCTGCGCTCGTGGTCGGGGTCTCTGCCCAGACTGTATCTGCCGTGGTTACTGTCATGACTGATCTCCTGTGTCGTTCCGTGCGGTTCCGATGGCCCAGACGTAGATGGGCTCGGTTCCGTTGATTTCGTAGTCGCCGACGACCTTCGCCTTGAACGCCACCGGGTTGTGGCTCGCCACGGTGCGCGCATTTCTCCAGAACCTGTCGAGGCCCCAGCCGCGGTCGACACCCGGGGCGCCGAGTGCGTCGAAAATCTTCGCCGTGGCCGGGACGACGAGGGACGTCGAGGCGATCTGTCCTTGCGAGGAGGCGATTTCGGCGGCGATGTTGGCCGCCTTCTCCTCATCGGGGTCGCTGCCGAATGCGGCCTCGTAGGCCCATTGCGCCGGCTCCGCCGCATGAATCGCGATGGCCTCGGCTGCGTGCGCGGCAGCGGACACCTCACCCACCACCTGCTGGATCTGGGCGTCCTGAGCGTAGGTGGGTGCGTTGCCATGACTGAACGTGCGGGTGCGGGCGGCGACGCGTGCGGCAATGGCGTCCGTCGCAGCTCGGGCGATCCCGGCCAGAGTCGCCAGGTGGAACAACTGGTAGAAGGCGGTCTGATACTTGAAGCGCGTGGAGAAGTCGAAGATGTTCTCCGGCCGGACCACTGCATTCTCGTAGGTCGATGTGCCCGAACCGGTGGTCTGTTGCCCGAAACCGTTCCAGTCGTCGCTGTGGGTCACACCCGGTTGGCGTGCGCCGACGGCGGCGATGACGAAAGCACCGGTGTCGGTGCGCTGCGAATACAGGTCGATCCAGTCGGCGAAGATGGACCCCGTGCTGTAGTACTTGGCGCCGTTCGCGAGGAAGTGATCACCGTCGGGTGAGGGCGATACCTTGGTGTTGGCTTCCCCGAGGGCAACGTCTCCGATCTCCGTCCACGCGTTTCCCACGAGTTGGCCGTCGACGAAACGCTGCAGCCAGAGGTCGCGGTCCACGCCTTCGGCCGCCACCAGACGGTCCTCGACGAATGCGAAATGGCCACGCAGAGCCTGGGTGACATTGGAATCCGCGGCCGAGAGTTCGACGAGAAGCCGGAACAGCTGCGGAATGCTCGCGCCGAAACCGCCGTGCGACGTGGGTACCCGGATTGCGCCGAAACCAGCTCTCTTCAGGGCGTCGATCTGTTCGTAGGGAAGAACATGGTCGCGTTCGCGCTGCACCACCCCCTCGGCGATGTCGGAGAAGATGGGGCGGAATGTATTGGCGAGCGTGTTGTAGTCCGTCTCGCTTGCGATCGGGGGAGCAGCTCTTCGCTCCTGTACGGCTGTCATGTCAGCGAAGCTCACACGCCTCCGCAGGAAGGAGGAAGGGTTGCACGCGTCATGATCGGAAGGGTGGCTGCAACCGTGGTGAACAGGTTCGATCCTGGGTATGTCAACGGAACACATCGCCGATCAGATCAAGTTCGCCTACTGGGTGCCCAACGTCAGTGGCGGACTGGTCACGTCCGACATCGAACAGCGCACGAGCTGGGACTACGAATACAACAAGAAGCTCGCCCAGACGGCGGAGAACAACGGTTTCGAGTACGCACTCAGCCAGGTGCGCTACGAGGCGAGCTACGGCGCGGAGTTCCAGCACGAGTCGACCAGTTTCAGCCTCGCGCTGCTGCTCGCCACCGAGCGGCTGAAGGTGATCGCGGCGGTGCACCCCGGATTGTGGCAGCCCGCCGTACTGGCGAAGCTGGGGGCCACAGCAGACCACCTCTCGAACGGCAGGTTCGCGGTGAACGTGGTGAGCGGCTGGTTCAAAGATGAGTTCACCCACCTCGGAGAGCCCTGGCTCGAACACGACGAGCGCTACCGGCGCAGCGCCGAGTTCCTGCAAGTGCTGCGCAAGATCTGGACCGAAGACGAGGTCGATTTCCGAGGGGACTTCTACCGCATCCACGACTTCACGCTGAAGCCGAAACCGCTGAACACGTCGGAACGGCCCAACCCGGAACTGTTCCAGGGCGGAAACTCTTCAGCGGCCCGGGTGAACGGCGGACGATACGCGGATTGGTACTTCTCCAATGGCAAGGATTACGACGGTGTCACCGAGCAGATCGTGGACCTCCGCCGGCATGCGCGTGAGGCGAACCGCGAAGTGAAGTTCGGTCTCAATGGATTCATCATTGCCCGCGACACCGAAAAAGAAGCCCGCGATACCCTCCGGGAAATCATCGACAAGGCCAACAAGCCGGCCGTCGAAGGGTTCAAGTCGGCCGTCCAGCAAGCGGGTGCGTCCACCGCCGACAAATCGGGTATGTGGGCGGATTCGACCTTCGAAGATTTGGTGCAGTACAACGATGGGTTCCGTACCCAGCTGATCGGCACACCTGAGCAAGTCGCCGAGCGCATCGTCGAATACCGTCGCCGCGGCGTCGATCTCATTCTGGGCGGCTTCCTCCACTTCCAGGAGGAGATCGAATACTTCGGCGCCAAGGTGCTGCCCCTCGTCCGCGAACTGGAGGCGGCGGAGAGGCTTGTGTCCGTGAGTGGTTAGCGAGCCCAGAGACTCGTTAACCACTCACGGGCGGCGGAGCCGCCTACCGGGCGAGGGCCCGGCCGGCGGCGCGCCCGGAGAAGATGCAGCCGCCGAGGAAGGTGCCCTCGAGTGCGCTGTAACCGTGCACTCCGCCGCCGCCGAATCCGGCGACCTCACCCGCGGCGTAGAGGCCCTCGAACGGGGTGCCGTCCGGCTTGATGACCTGTGAGTCGAGGTTGGTTTCGAGACCACCCAGGGTCTTGCGGGTGAGGAGGTGCAGCCGGACAGCGATCAGCGGGCCGTTTTCGGGGGCGAGTATCTCGTGTGGGGCGACGACGCGAGTGATCTTGTCGGCGAGAAGGTTCCGTGCATTGTGGATAGCCATCACCTGGAAGTCTTTGCTGTAGCTGTTCTTCACCTCGCGGTCTCGGGCCACGATTTCATGTTCGAGGTCCTCGTACTTGATCAGGGGCTGGTCGGTGAGCGCGTTCATGCCGTCGACGAGGTCGCGAAGGTTGTCGCGGACCACGAAATCGACCCCGTGCTGTTTGAATGCTTCGACTGGTCCGGGTGCACCCTTTCTCAGGCGCGCGGCGAGGAGCTTGAAATCCCGCCCGGTGATGTCGGGGTTCTGTTCGGAGCCCGACAGCGCGAACTCCTTCTCGATGATCTTCTGGTCGAGCACGAACCACGTGTGGTGGTGGCCGCTGTTCATGATGTATTCCAGCGTTCCCATGGTGTCGAACCCGGGGAAGTTGGGGCTGGGCAGCCGTTTCCCGTTGGCGTCGAACCACATGGACGACGGGCCGGGAATGATCCGGATTCCGTGATTGGGCCAGATGGGGTCCCAGTTCTGGATGCCCTCGGTGTAGTGCCACATGCGGTCGCGGTTGACGATGTTGCCGCCCGCGTTTTCGGTGATTTCCAGCATTCTGCCGTCGACGTGCGCCGGGACCCCGGCGAGCATGTTCTCGGGCGCCTTGCCCAGTCGGGCAGGCCAGTTCTTCGCGACCAGTTCGGGGTTTCCGCCGATGCCGCCGGAGGTGACGACCACCGCCTGCGCCGAGAATTCGAAGTCACCTACCGCCGTTCTCGAGCTCTTCACCCCGCGCGGCTCGGTGGAGGGTTCGAGGACGGTGCCGCGCACCCCGGTGGCGGCGCCGTTGGTGACGACGATCTCGTCGACCTGATGTCGATGCTTGAACGTGACCAGTCCGCGCTGTGAGGCGGCGATGACGCGGGTGAGGAAGATTTCGACGACACCCGGTCCGGTGCCCCAGGTGATGTGGAAGCGGGGCACCGAGTTGCCCTGCCCGAGAGCAGATCCCCGACCGCGCTCGGCCCACCCGACATTGGGCATCAGACGCAGGCCGAGGTCGTGCAGGTATTGGCGCTTCTCGCCGGCGGCGAACTCGACGTACGCCTGCGCCCACAGCCGGGGCCACTGGTCCTCTCGTTCGCGGTCGAAGGCGGCGGTGCCCATCCAGTCCTGGATCGCGAGCTCGTACGAGTCCTTGATACCGAGACGCCGCTGCTCGGGCGTGTCGACGAGAAACAAACCGCCGAGTGACCAGAAGGCCTGCCCGCCGAGGTTCGAGGAACTCTCCTGCTCGACCACCAGGACTTTGCGGCCCGCCTTCACCATTTCATAGGTGGCGACGAGACCGGCCAAGCCGGCGCCGACGACGATGACATCAGCCTGTTCGGTCACGAAGACTCCTCTTGTCGGGCGGTGCGTGGTGGGGTGGTGTCGGGCCGGCTGTATGCCGTCACGACGTGGGTGAACAGATCGACGCGCAGTTCCCGGGCGGACGCGCTGGCGTCCTCGATCAGGCACTGGACGCTGGTGCCGTCGTGTACGGCGACCAAGGCGCGGCCCAATGTCTGCGGGTCGCCGACAATGGTGCGGCCGAGTCGGCCGAGGGCACTCTCGAGGATCGGCACGATCGTGTCGAGGATCGCTTGTTCGCGCGCCGCGAGGGCCTTCTTCAAGGCGGGATTACGTAGCGCATGCGCGGTGAATTCGGCGTTGATCCGGTACCACTGGTCGTCGACGGGAACGACGTCGAGTATCAGGGCGGTACCGGCACGCACCTTCTCCGACGGCGGGAGATCGGTCAGGTCGATGTCCGACGACTCGGCTGCCAGTCGAATGTGCTCGAGCATGGCGGTGGATCGCTGCTCCCACATGGCGAAGAACATCTCGTCGAGGGAGGCGAAGTTGGAGTAGAAGGCGCCGCGCGTGTATCCGCCGCGCTCACAGATCTGTTCGACCGTCGAGCGCCCGAACCCGTTCTCCGAGAACACCTCGCCCGCTGCGTCGAGTAGGCGCCGCCGAGTTTGGCCTCGCCGTTTCGTCACCCTCCTCGGCGCGTCGGTGGCATGGTGAGGGGTAGGCGCCGAAGATGTCGCCATGTTCCCTCCTCGGCGCCGGGGTCGGTGGACTCACTCGATACACTAACGTATCGAATACGCTGGTGTATCGAAGTCGGTGTACCGAGTGACGGCCGACGGATGTCCGGGTCAGAGGTAGAGGTCTTGCTTGCGGATCGCAGATGTGGCGGCGACGCTGACGATCGAGGTGGCGACGAGGTAGCCGCAGGCGAGCCACGGGGCGCCGCCGCCGACTGCGATGAGGGCGGTGAGGATCATCGGCGTCACACCGGAGGCGTAGATCCCGGAGAATTGATACACCACCGACAGTCCGGTGTAGCGGATCTCGGTGGGATAGAGACTTGCATAGAGAGTGCCCTGTGCTCCGTAGAACAGAGCGTGGATGATCCCGAATACCAGCACCAGCGCGACGGTGAACCAGAGCATGTTCTCGGTGCCGAACAGGCCGAAAGTCGGGAACACCGCCAGGCCATACGCGGCGATTCCGATGATGTAGATCCTCGCGGCCCCGTAGCGGTCCACCAAGAGTCCGGAGAACGGAAGCAGGGGCGCCATGACGACTGCCGCGATCGTGACGGCCAGCAGGACGGGCACTTTCGAAAAGTCCAGACTTTTCGTCGCGTAGGTGATTGCGAAGACGCCCCAGGTGTTGAACGCGGCCCCTTCACCCCAGCGCGAGAGCAATCCGAGCACACTGCTGCGGCGGATGGGGCCGCGAAACACGTCCTTCAACGGAGCGGAGGAACGCGTCTGCAGTTCGTGCACTTCCCGGAATGCCGGGGTCTCCTCGACTTTCAGTCGCACGACGAAGCCGATGACGACGAGGATCAGGCTGAGCAAGAACGCGATTCGCCACCCGTACGACAGGAATTGGGCGTCGTCGAAGATCACCTGCAGGGCCGCGAAGACTCCGGTCCCCAGTGCGAGACCCAGGGCGAGGCCGATCTGCGGGATGCTTCCGAACAGCCCGCGTCGCCGCGCAGGGCTGTGCTCGACGGCGAGAAGCACGGCGCCCGCCCATTCGCCACCCAGGGCGAACCCCTGCAGAATCCGGAGCAGGAGCAACAGCACGGGGGCGAGAACACCGACCTGCTCGGCGGTCGGCAGCACGCCCATCAGGGCGGTGGCGATGCCCATGATGAACATGGTCAGCGCGAGCGTCTTCTTGCGCCCGATGCGGTCGCCGATGTGGCCGAACACGACTCCACCGATCGGGCGGACCACGAAACCGACTGCGAATGTCGCGAAAGCCAGCATGGTGCCGACGAAGGACGTCTGGTCGGGGAAGAAGAGTTGGTTGAAGACCAGGCTGGCGGCAGTTGCGTAGAGGAAGAAGTCGTACCACTCCACTGTCGTGCCCAGGAGGCTGGCTGCCACGACGGTGCGTAACCGCGTGCGCCGCTCGAGGTCGGACTCGGTCGACGGCGAGGAGGCGGGTTGGGAGAGCGTGGTCATGGGCCGGTGACGTTATCGGTGTCCGTCGCCGGCCTTCACCCTCCGAATCACGGTGAATGAAACCCTCCCGCCGGGGCCGCCAGGTTGATGAACTGGGCAGCGCTGACCATCTTCGTCGACAAGGATCCCGCGTGTCTCTGCATTTCCACTGGTTCCTGCCCACCTACGGTGACTCCCGCAACTTGATGGCAGGCGGCCACGGAAGCTCGATGGCGGGGGATCGTCCCGCAACGCTGAAATACCTCAACCAGATCGGGGCAGCCGCGGAGGCGAGCGGTTTCGAATCGGTTCTCACCCCCACCGGCGCCTGGTGCGAGGACGCGTGGCTCACGACGGCGATGATGGTGGAGACAACTGAAACATTGAAGTTCCTGGTGGCACTGCGGCCAGGCTTGCTCAGCCCGACGCTCGCCGCCCAGATGGCGTCGACATTCCAGTGGCAGTCGCAGGGGCGTCTGCTGCTCAATGTGGTGACCGGTGGAGAAGACCACGAGCAGCGGACGTACGGCGATTACCTCGACAAGAATCAGCGATACGCACGGTGCGGAGAGTTCCTCGACGTCATCCGGCGTCTGTGGTCGGGCAACGGTCCGGTCGACTATGCCGGCGAGTACATCCGGGTCGAGAACGCTTCGCTGCAGCGGATTCCCGATCCTGTGCCGCCGATCTTCTTCGGCGGGTCGTCACCTGGGGCCGGTACCGTCGCGTCCCAGTTCGCCGACACCTACCTCACCTGGGGTGAGCCGCCCAGTGCCGTCGCCGGGAAGATCGCGTGGATCCGGGACCTCGCCGAGGTGCAGGGACGCACGCTCGACTACGGCATCAGACTGCACGTGATCAGCCGCGACACCTCCGAGGAGGCCTGGGCCGAAGCCGACCGGCTGTTGGCAGCGCTCGATCCGGCCACGGTCGAACAGGCGCAACAGAGCCTCGCCCGCTCGGGCTCGGAGGGGCAGCGGCGGATGCGTGAGCTGCACGGCGGAGGTAGCGCGTATTCACAGGCGGGTGACGCGCGGAGTCTCGAGGTGGCGCCCAACCTGTGGGCAGGTGTCGGACTGGTGCGGGGTGGCGCCGGCACTGCGCTGGTCGGCTCGCACGAGGAGGTCGCCGACCGCATCGCCGAATACGCGGCACTCGGACTCGACCATTTCGTGCTGTCCGGTTATCCCCACCTCGAGGAGTCGTACCGCTTCGGAGAGGGCGTGCGGCCCATTCTCGAGCGTCGCGGGCTCGTCCAGCCACGCAGCCACCGCCCGGGCGACCTGTCGGGCTCGACGGCGTTCCTGTCCTCTCGTCGGTAGGTCCTGCCAGACTGGGAGCATGACGGCGGCTGCTCGAGTTCCCGAGGAGCTTCTCCGGCACCTGCGCCGCGCCCGCGATCTCGTCGACCGCAATTACGCGGAGCCGCTGGAGCTGGGGGAGTTGGCGGCATCGGCTGCCGTGTCGAAGTACCACTTCCTGCGGTGCTTCGCCGCCGTGTACGGGAAGACACCCGGGGTCTATCTCGCCGAGCGGCGTATCGAACGAGCCCAGGACCTCTTGCGGGCCACCAACCTCACCGTGACGGAGGTCTGTCATCTCGTCGGTTACACGAGCGTCGGGTCGTTCAGCGCCAAGTTCCGGCAGCTTGTCGGGACCTCACCGTCGATGTATCAGGCCAAGTTCGCCGAGAACGGTGCCCCGCGCATCCCGGGCTGCTACGTCTTCATGCACGGCCTGAGTGATCGCCGCTGAACGTCGCAATTTCGGAGAAGCACGACGAAGCGGCCCCGACGTAGGTTCGGTGCAGAACACCACACAGGCAGGGGCAGCACATGATTACAGGCGTATCCCTCGTGACGCTGTACGTCACGGATCAGGACGAGGCGAAGAAGTTCTATGTCGACACGCTCGGCTTCGTCGAGGGCACCGACGTCACGATGGGTGACGGGTTCCGCTGGGTGACGATCATGCACCCGGACCACTCCGAGCTCGAGGTCACCCTCATGAAGCCGGGACCGCCGCTCGACGCCGACATGGCAGAGGCGATCCGGCGCGCACTGGCGAGTGGGACGATGGGCGGGTTCGGATTGACCACCACCGACTGCCGCAAGACCTACGAGGAGTTGCGCGCGAAGGGAGTCGAGTTCACGCAGCCTCCGGCCGAACGCCCCTACGGGGTCGAGGCGGTGATGCGCGACAATTCGGGGAACTGGCTGGTGCTGGTCGAGAAGCGCGAGTTCACGGGCGAAGATTTCCCGCACTGATCATCCCAGAGCAGTCAGCTCGCCCCAGGACAATCAGCAGCGCGACCGGTGACGGCGGACGGCGTCCCGGTTGGCGCAGCGAGGCGAGCAGTAGCGTTGCCGCCCGTTCCGCGAGGTGTCTGCATAGATCACTGTGCATTCCTCCACCGCGCACCGGCCGAGCCGGCTCATCCCTCGGCCGACGAGATGCAATGCGGTTCCGACGGCAATGAGTGCCTCGAGCACTCCGGCGAGGGAACGCTGGTCGTCGCGATAGTGCAGATGCCAGCCGTCGCCGGCGTGGTTGGTCAGACGTGGGTAGGCGGACGCCTGTGCGAGGAGGAGATTGACTTGCTCTGCGCGGTCCTGCTCGTTTCCGGCGTCCACGATGACCACCCACCGGTCGAGCACGGCGAGCACGTCGCCGAGGTCGTCCTCGGAGACCGGGAAATCGACCACGACTCCGGCCTCGATGCATCGGGCCACCAGCTCGTCGATGGTCCGGGGTCGGCGATTCGCCAGATCAGCGGCGAGTTCCACCGCATACTCTCCGTAAGGGTTGAGATGCACAATGCCATTACATCACGCTGGAGCCATGAGTGAACGGCACGAGCACGCCTGGCGGGAAGTATCGCGACATCTGACGAGTACAGGGGTGGTGTCCTACACGGGCTGCAGTTGCGGACGTTGGCGATTAGTCCTGGTAAAGACTGCGATAGCGGCTTCTACGCAGATCTACGTCTGATCGCAGAAAGGCATAGATTCGTCTACGGAACGGTGACCTCCCCGACGAGGGGCTGGCATTTTCGGCGCGGGACGCACATAATCACCACGTGAGCCAAGTTACTGTTACTTCGAGTTCACTCATCTTCGCGCAGTCTGGCGGAGAGGGTGGCGGCGCAGCGTTCGACCAGATCATCGGGATCACGGTGGCGACGGCGGTCATCACGATCGGCCTGCTGTGGATCGCGTACCTGCACCGTACGCGGAAGATCACGTGGCTACAGTCGATTGCCGATGCCGCGGGTCGCAAGCTGGACCGCCCCGCGTGGGTGGCGCTCCCGCTGTTCACCTTCGTGGGCACCATTCTCACCGCGTTCTTCGGCTTCATCTGGGATGTGAGTCTGCACATCGGACGCGGGCGTGACGACGGCCCGCTGGCGAACCCGGCGCACTACTTCATCCTCGTGGGTCTCTTCCTGCTGTTCATCACCGGCATGCTGGCGATGATCCTGCCCCGTGACGAGAAGCCAGGTCCGGCCGCGCTGAAGATCACCCGCACCTGGTACGTCCCGGTCGGCGGGGTACTGGTTGCCGGGGCAGGCTTGTACGCCCTCATCGGTTTTCCGCTCGACGACGTCTGGCACCGCATCTTCGGTCAGGATGTCACGTTGTGGGGCCCCACTCACCTCATGCTGATCGGCGGAGCGGGACTGTCCCTGATCGGCGTTCTCCTCCTCGACTTCGAGGGTCGCGCCGCCAAGACGGGTGAGACGGCCGCCGACAGTCGGCTCATCTGGTTCCTCCGGTGCGGCACTTTCGGTGGACTGATCATCGGCTTGTCCGTCTTCCAGATCGAGTACGACTTCGGTGTCGAACAGTTCCGGTTGGTCCTGCAGCCGATGATGATCGCCGGTGCTGCCGCATTCGCACTGGTTGCCGCGCGCATCGTCCTCGGTCCCTTCGCGGCACTCGTCGCGGTCGCCGTCGCCGGAGTGGTACGCGCTGCGACCGCGTTGATGGTGGGCCCGGTACTCGGGGCCCCGACCAACGTCTTCGAATTGTGCCTCGGCGCGGCCGTGGTCATCGAACTGCTCGCCCTCACCCCGCTGATCAAGAATCGGGTGGCGTTCGGCGCCGTGGGCGGATTCCTCGTCGCCACGGTGGGACTCTGGCTCGAATCGTTGTGGATCGACGCCATGTACCTCTACCCCTGGCCCACCAGTATGTGGCCGGAGGCACTGGCGATGGCCGTGCCCGTCGGTATCGCAGCAGGAGCCTGTGGTGCGCTGCTCGGCCGGGTGCTGCGGTCCGAGGGTTTGCCGCGTCCCGCGCTCAGCCGGACCATCGTGGTCGCCACCGTTCTGGTGATCGGCGGTGCAACCGCCAACGGCCTGATTGCCACCGTCCCGGAGAACGCGACCGCCACAGTGGTCCTCACCGACGCGGCACCCGACGGCGGCCGAATGGTCAATGCCGAGGTCACCATCGATCCGCCCGATCTGGCGAGCGACGATCCGGCCTGGGTGTCCATCCTGTCCTGGCAGGGCGGGCCGGACCTCGACAACGGTTTCACCGTGGACAACCTCGAACGCACCGGGCCCGGAACCTACCGGACCAACGAGCCCGTGCCGGTGCACGGAACGTGGAAGACTTTGCTGCGCGTGCAGGACGGGCGCACCATGACGGCGGTGCCGATCTTCCTGCCGAGCGACCCGGGGATCGGCGCCGAGGAACTGCCCGCGGAATCGTCGTTCACCCGTGAGTTCGTCCCGGAAATCACCATCTTGCAGCGGGAGCGCAACTTCGATCATCCCAGTTGGTTGTTCGCCGCCGCCTCCCTGGTCGTGTTGGCCTGCACGCTCGCACTCGTCTCCGCCCTGGCCTGGGGCGCCGGACGGATCGGCAAGTACACCCGGGGGCAGGCGACCGCCGACACCCGCGAGGACGTGAACGTGACATGAGTCCGGCGAGCGACCCGAATGTCGTGTATCTCGCGGACCACTCGGTGTTGTTGGCGATTCCCGCCTTCGTTCCGGCATTCCTCGTCGTCGGTCTGATCGTCTATCTGGCGGTCCGGGACCGTAAAGCCGAGGCAGCCGAGAATGCCGAGAACACCGATGACGAATCAACGAAGCGGAAAGAGGAGGACGTCTAGGTGATCAGGCGGTTGACCGCCGTGGTGGCGGTGTCCGCGGGTGTTCTCGTCGGAGCTTCCGGGTGCGGTACCGAAACCGAAGCCCCTGGCAGCGGTACTCCCGAGGACAGTATCGTGATCGACGTCCGGATCAGCCAAGGCACGGTGACGCCCACCAACGAGCGCATCGACGTCGCGGTAGGACAGACCGTGACCGTGCGCGTCGACAGCGATGCCGACGATGAACTGCACGTACATGCGGTGCCGGAGCACTCGTTCGAAATTCACCCGGGGACGGGCCAGCAGACCCAGTTCTCGGTCGCGGTTCCGGGCCAGGTCGCCTTGGAGCTGCACGAGACCGGCAAGACGGTGGCCACCCTGCTCGTGCGTCCATGACCGCTGTGCTCGCACACGGGCTCGGTGGGTCCACCGATCTTCCGATTCCCTTCACCTTTGCCCTGATCGGCGCGAGCTGGGCGCTGACCGTGTCGTTCGTCGTTCTGGCCTTCGCGTGGAAGACCCCGAAACTCGATCCCGACCGGCCCGGCCGCGCCCTCCCCGACTGGGTCACGCGGTTTGCGGACTCGCCCATCACCCGGAACGTCCTGGCGGGTGTAGCGCTCGTCCTCACCGTGTGGGTGGCTCTGGCCGCGTTCTTCGGACCGTCCACGTCCGCGGATAATGCGTTGCCCGGTGTGTTCTACGTGCTGCTGTGGGTGGGCCTGGTCGCGGTGTCGCTGGCGTTCGGCCCGATCTGGCGGGTGCTGTCCCCGGTACGGACAGTGCACCGATTGGTGTGCGCAGCGCTCGGGCGCTCACCCGGAGAACGGAACCGGCGGTACGGCGACTCCTGGGGATATCGGCCGGCGGTGGTGGGCCTGTTCGCTTTCGTGTGGCTCGAACTCGCGTATTCGGATCCGGGTTCGGTTGCCGCCGTGCGTACCTGGTGTGTGGCCTACCTCGTCGTGACGTTGGCCGGCGCTGTTGTCGCGGGGGAGCGCTGGTGCGAGCGAGGTGATCCCTTCGAGGTCTACAGCACCCTCGCATCCCGGTTGTCGCCGCTGAGCCGCAATCGCGGTGACGGCCGGATCGCCTTACGCAATCCGCTCGACCATCTGGGGTCGATGCCCGTGCGCGCCGGGTCGGTGGCATTGATGGCGACCCTGCTGGGGTCGACGGCGTTCGACAGCTTCTCCGCCTTTCCATGGTGGCAGCGAACCCTCGACGCAGCCGGCGGGCCAGTAGCGGAGACGCTGGCGCGCACGGCCGGACTGCTTGTCTTCATCGGCTTCGTGGGTATGTCGTTCTGGGCGGCCACCAGGGCGACGGGCGGCCTACGTCGCGAGCAGCGCGCCGCCCTCCCCGGATTGCTCTCGCACTCGCTGATCCCGATCATCATCGGCTACGTGTTCGCCCATTACCTGACGTACCTGGTGGAGAAGGGTCAGGCGGCGGTGATCCTGCTGGCCGATCCGCTGGGACGCGGATGGAATCTGCTCGGACTGGGCAACGCCGAGGTGGCGTACATACTGTCCGAACACCCGTCCGCGACCGCGTCGATCAAGGTGCTCTGTGTGCTGATCGGGCACGTCCTGGGCGTGGTTGCGGCACACGACGCATCGGTGCGGATCCTGCCGCGGGGGCATCAGCTCACCGGACAGCTGGCACTGCTGCTCACCATGGTCACGTACACCTTCGGTGGGCTGTACCTGCTGTTCGGCGGCTGAAGCGCACGCTCGGCGTGGAGAGTGTCAGCGTTGGAGAACGACGGCGGCCTCGGCGGTGAGCGAGGAGAACGTGAACGTCTCTTCGAGGTACAGCGTCACGTCGGTCGCGGTGTGGCTGTCGTAGCCGATGGACAGGTCGGCGCCGAGGGTCAGTTGGTTGTCACCGCCACGGCTGGAGAGCACGTACCCGCCGCGGATCGCCGGGGCCCAGATGATGTCGCCGGTGACCAGGGCGTCGAGGTGGTGGAACACCGGGTGCCCGGCGTCGCGGGTCTCGCTGACTGCCGTGTACGTGTCGGCGTCGAGCACCACCGAGTACGGTCCCTCGACACCGGCGAGACGCAACGCCGACAATGCCGAGGCCACGGCGTCGGGAACGAGAAGCGGATCTTCGGGCAGGCTCAGGACGGGATTGTCGCTGGACGCGCCGATGCCGCGAATCCCGGCCTGCTCGAAGCCGTCGAAGATCGACTGGTCCTCGGCGAACGCGATGGCCTTCGCGGCGTCCTTGACGGGCTGCCAGTCGGAGTCGAGAGAGCCCCGGGCCACGTCGTCGACCTCAGCGCGACTGAGCGTGAACGGGAAACGCAGTTCGACGAGGGGATGGACCTGGCGCAATTGTGCCCGAATTCGGCTGTCGGAGGTACTGATCGGGGTGACCCGCCCGATGTTGTGGGCGGAGTAGGAGTAACCGAACGGCCCCGCGACGTCGACGACCCGTCGCCCGGCGACATGGCGCTTGAACGTACGAGCCGCCTCCTCGCTGATCTGCTGCCACGCTGCGTCCGTCACCGGGGCGAGGTTGCGGTGCAGATTGCTCGAATCACTCATTGCGATACTCCTTTGAGACCACCGATGTTCAAGGACAGGTCGTACGGGTCCGGCTGCTCGGCTTCGCCGATGGCATTCGATGGCGCCTCGGCGCTCTCCGGCTCATCGGCGAGGGACTCGAGAACGTCCCGGCTCGGAACGAAGAACAGCGTGCCCGTGACGGCCGTAGAAAAATCGAGGATGCGGTCGTAATTGCCGGGCGGTTCGCCGAGGAACATGCGTCGCAGCATCAGTTCGGTGACGCCCGGATCCCTGGCGTAACCGATGAAGTAGGTGCCGAACTCACCGGCCGCCAGGCTGCCGAACGGCATGTTGTCGCGGAGGATCTGGTGTTCGACACCGTCATCGTCGACGATCGTGTTGAGGGCGACGTGAGAGTTGCCGGGCTGTGCGTCCTCGTCCAACTCGACATTCTCGAGCTTGGTACGCCCGATGACGCGTTCCTGCTCGGTGACGCTGAGCGACGTCCAGGCGCTCATGTCGTGCAGATACTTCTGCACGATCACGTAGCTGCCACCACGGAAATCCGGATCCTCGTCTCCGATGAGGGCGGCCTCGTCGGCCTCGGCGTCGGTGGGGTTTTCGGTGCCGTCGACGAATCCTAGGAGATCGCGGGCGTCGAAATACCGGAAGCCGGACACCTCGTCGACAACGGTGGCAGCGGACCCGAGCGCTGCGACGAGCAAGCGGCCCAGCTCGAAACAGAGGTCGGCGCGGGCAGCCTTGATGTGGAACAGAACGTCACCAGGAGTGGACGGGGCGCTGTGGACGGGTCCGGACAGGGGGAGGAAGCGGTGCAGGAGAGCCGGTTTGGCGGCGGGGCTCATTCGGTCCCAGAACTCGGACCCGATGCCCACCACACACGACAGCGAACCCGCCAGTTCCCGGAAACCCACGGCCTTGAGAAGACTTTCGAGGTCGGCGACGACGTCGCGGACCGTCAGCGCGTCCTCGCGCGACTCACCCGCCACCACGACGAGGAAGAGCGACGCCGCACTAGGTGGTGTGAGAACGGCTTGCGCAGCCAATCTCGGCACTGGACCCGGCATCACGGCCTCCGATCATCTCGACAACGACGCTGCACCGACCGACGGGTCCCATTCAACACCCTCGGCTGAATCCGTCGACTCGGGACCGCAATCCTTGACGGAACACGATGTCGGTGGGTGCGTCTACCGTCGGCGACATGCCACTCTCTGCGCACGAGCGCGAACAGTTCCTGGCCGAGCCGCACATCGCGGCGCTGTCGGTGTCCGCGGGCGAGCACCGCGGACCCCTGACAGTCCCGATCTGGTACCAGTACCACCCCGGTGGCGAAATATGGGTGCTCACCGGTCCCGGGTCGGAGAAGGCGCGCCTCATCGAGGCGGCCGGGCGATTCACGTTGATGGTCGAACGAGTGGAACCCACCGTCCGATACGTCTCCGTCGAGGGCGCGGTGACGCGAACCGCCCCGGGAACGGACGACATGATGCGGGAGATGGCTCAGCGTTATCTCGCGCCGGAGAAGGTCGACGCCTACCTCCACTTCGCCAAGGCTCAACTCGGCGAGCAGGTTGCGATCTACCTCCGGCCCGAGCACTGGCGATCGGCAGACATGGGATCGAGCTGACTCGCTCCCGTGCCCGGGTGAAACGCCTCAGACCTGCACGGTGTCGAGGAGGGCTTCGGCAACGGCTGCGTCGCCGAAGAGTTGGAGGCTGTCGAGCGGCCGCCGCCGCCACACGGCGAGGAGTAGCTGTTGCGCGGAGCCGCGCAACGCGACGTCGGCTTTCGTGTGTTCGGTGGTGACGGCCATGCCGTCGTCGGTGAAGGCCAGCAGCCACTCGGCGTCACCGGTGTCGGTGCCGTGCAGGTGTACGGTGCGGCCGAGCAGGCTTTCGGGCACCTGCCCTGCACCAAGGAATCGTGAGGCCATGGCCTGGATCCACTCGTCGACGCCGTCGGCCGCTGCGGTGGGGTCTGCGGGTTCGGGCAGTGGCCCACCGGCCGTGTGGACGGCATCGGCGGCGTCGAAACGATGGACCGTCGCCTCGTGGGCCTGTCGGCGAACCCACCACCGCGCGGTTGCCGGTCCGACGAAGGTGGGTGCGGGCTCGTCGAGGTCTCGCTGCTCGAACTCGGTCATCATCGACTCGTGAGCCGAACGGTACGCGTCGAGACACTCCGGTCCCCGCGGCATCTGCCGCGCCGGTCGAGCCTGGTCGAGGGTGGCTCCGGGGCCTGCCTGCATCACGGCGGTCACCCATAGGTGGACTTTGCCGGTGTGCCGGACCACGTGTTCGAGCGTCCAACCCGGGCACGACGGTACCGGCGCGGCTAGAGCGTCGGCCGGCATCGACGCGATGCGCTGCCCTTCGGTGCGCAGGACATCGAGAAGGAGGGGCGTGCCGGGGTTCGTCATCCGCTCACGCTAATCCATCGTCACAAGGTGTACGGGGCAGTCGACGCCTGGATCTGTTCGAGGAATTCGGGTGGGACGGCAGGCCACTCCGGCTGCCAGTCACCGGCCAGTTGATCTGCCCGCAGATCCGCGCAGAGGGCGACGACGAGCGGTCCACCGTCGGGGAGAATGCGGCGAAGGCCCCGGACGGCGCAGATGGACGCCACGGAAGCGAGTACTTTCTTGGCCTCGTCTTCGCGGCCCGCCGCGGCAAGGCACGCCACCAGCAGTCGATCGGCCAGGAGCAGCGCCCGTCGGCGTCCGCTGCCCTCCAGCCTGCCGGTCCACTCGTGCGCCCATGTGCAGGCCAGCTCGATGTTCTCTCGGGAACGGGTGGCGAGGAGGAGACGGATGGCGGTGGCTTCTTCTACCTGCGCTGTGATCGAGTTCAGCCCGTGCACCGGCCGGCGCCGCTCTGCATAGGTGATCGGTGTGGCTGCTCCGAGTGCGGGATGGGCGGAGATTCCCAATCTTCGGCGTTCGTTCTCCACCCGGGCCTTCAGGCGCGGAAGTCGATGCGCAGTGGCGATTTCGTAGCCTTCGTGCAACCGGCGGGCGGCTTCGTCGCGGTCGTTGCGGAGTGCCTTGATGTGGGCCCCTGTGACGTACCGGGCGATCTTGAAGTCCACGCCGCCGCTTTCCGCGCCGAGGCGGTACCCGTCGTCGAGTAGCTGCTCCGCCTCGTCGAGTTCGCCCCGCTCGTAGAGGAGCTCGCCGAGAAGGGAACCCGCGAGCCGGCCCGAGGGCGCGTGCACTCCGCCGGCTTTCCGCGCGCCACCCCTTGCCTTGCGGAAGCGCTTCTCCGCCTCGTCGACGTCGAGTTCTTCCTGCGCGCAGATGCCCACGTAGCACTCACCGTGAACCATGTTGTGCGGTCCCTTGTTCCGTTGGTAATAGGGTTGCGCTCGTTCCTGGAGCCGTCGCGCTTCGGCGAAGTCGAATCGATACACTGCGGCGAAGGTGGCGACGTTGGAAGCGGCCGACACCACCCAGGGGTGCAATGATTCCGGCTGGGCGAGGCTCTCGGCGACGAGTTCGTCGATATCGTCGATCCGGTCGGCGCGCAGCTCCCCGACCCCGCGAACCGCACCGATCTCGGCGCGGAGATCCGCGATGTCCCCCGGGGCGAGTGCGCTGTGTTCAAGGGCACGCTCAGCCAGTTCGAGCGCCCGCCGCGCCGGTTCCATGCGGCTCAACATCATGTCTGCCCATGCCACGGTGATCTGCAGTCGGGCGCTGCGCTGCACCAACCGCGGCGGGAGCTTGCCGACGAGGGAGAGCAGCGTCGCGGTCTGCGAATGCTCGAAGAGCGACAACCCGTCGGCCTCCACCAACTCCACGGCCCGTTGTTCGTCACCGGCCGAGAGAGCATGTTCGACAGCCTCCCGGAGCAGTCCGTGGTTGCAGAACCAATCCGACGCTGCCCGATGAAGTTCCCGAAGACGTTCGGGCTGATCGCGTTCGAGCCTCCTGCGGAGAAATTCGGCGAAGAGGGTGTGGTAGCGAAACCAAGTCCGCTCGTCGTCGATGTGACGGAGGAACAGATCCCGGTCCTCCGCCTCCTCGAGCATGGCCTGCCCACGTGCCGTGTCCGCGAGGGTGCAGGCGAGGCGTCCACAGATGCGGTCGGTGATCGACGTGGCGAGCAGAAAGTCGAGCATCGCCGGTTCGAGGGTGTCGAGGACGTTCTCGGCGAGAAATTCGCCGATCGCATGATGCCGTCCCGACAGCCCGGCGATGAGTTCCCCGGGATCGGATCGGCCCCGCAACGACAACGAGGCCAGTTGCAGCGCCGCCACCCAGCCGTCGGTGGAATCTCGGAGTTCGGTGACGTCGTCGTTCTCGAGGGGCAGGCCACCGAGGTCGACGAGGAACTCTCGCGCTTCACCGTTGTCGAAACGGAGCTCGGCATAATCGATTTCGACCAGTTCGTCCTTGACTCTCATTCGGCTCATCGGCAGGCCCGCCCGGGTTCGGCTCGCGACGATCACCTGCAGGTGGTGACACCCGTTGTCGAGGAGGAACTCCAGGGCGGCGATCGTCGCCGGATCGGACACCCGTTGCCAGTCGTCGATGATCAGCGCGACGCGTTCACCGCTCGAGTGGATCTGGTTGACGAGGGAGGTGAGTACGTACCGCTCGGCCTCGTTGTCGTGCTCCTCGAGAACCTGACCGAGTTCCTCGGCCAAACTCGGCCGCACGTGCCGGATCGCCTCGATGAGGTGCGCGACGAACCAGACCACGTTGTCGTCGTCGTTGTCGACGGTCAACCATGCGACGGCCACACCGTCCGCGGTCAGGACATCACGCCACTGCACAGCCAGGGTGCTCTTCCCGAAACCGGTCGGGCCGTGGATGACTGTGAGTAGCCGGCGACGGCCGGCCCGCAACAAGTCGATGAGGCGTGCACGCTCCACCAGTCGCCGGGTGGGCACGGGCGGCCGGAACCGGGTAGCCGGCGTCGGCGGAGGCGTCGAGGTGTCCCGTCGCCTGCCGGTGGTGGAACGAGGGGTGTCACCGGTGCCGGTGCCGGACGGCGCGGCATCGGCGGGATGGACGACGACGATGCCTTTGTCGACGGGCATCGCCATCTCGTCGACGGGCAGTCCGTGACGGCGTTCGATGTCGCGAAGTTCGTCTCCGAACGCGGCGGCGGAGGCCGGACGCTCCTCCGGGTTACCGGACATCGCCCGTTGAATCACATCGCTCACGTCGGCGGGAAAGCCTTCCTGGCGCAGATCGGGCACGGGCTGGGTGGTGATCCGCAGGAACTGGGCGATCACCTCCTCGCCGTGGTGCCGCTCGAACGCGGCATGACCGGTGATTGCGCTGAACAGCGTGGCGCCCAGGCTGTACACGTCGGACGCCGCGGTCGGTGCCCGCCCCGACAGCACTTCGGGGGAGGTGAACGCCGGTGATCCGGTGACTGTGCCGGCCGAGGTCTCGAATGCCCCGGACATCCGTGCGATGCCGAAGTCGGTGAGCTGCGGCTCGCCGTATTCGGTGAGGAGGATGTTGCCGGGTTTCACGTCGCGGTGGAGTATTCCCACCCGGTGGGCGGTCTCCAGGGCGCCGGCGAGTTTGACGCCGATTCGGAGCGCCTCGCTCCACGGCACGGGACCCCTTCTGCGGATCTGCATGTCGAGCGAGTCGTGGGGATGAAATTGCATCACGATGAATGGTTTGCCGCTGTCCGTAGCGCCGACCTGCATGATGTTGACGATGTGTGGGTGTCCGCTCAATCTGCCCATCGCGCGTTGTTCCCGCAAAAATCGTTCGAGGTTTTCTGCGTCGAGTTCCGCGGTGAGCACCTTCACGGCGACGGTCCGGTCGAGCTGGGGTTGCACGCAGCGGTAGACCACTCCGAATCCGCCGCGGCCGATTTCTACGGCATCCTCGAGCCCGACTGCGGAGAGTTCGGCTGCGAGCGTGGGAGCAGCGCCACGCTGAGTCGCGAGCGGATCAAATTCGGCCATCGTCGGCCTCGACCTGACGTTGTGGCGTCAGCAACCGCGCGGGCATGCAACCACCTCTTTGCTCGCCGTCGAGCATATCGTGGCGCGCAGTGCCGTGCCGCCGCCACAGCGTGCACATGCCCGCGAACCGTGGACAATCGAACGATGCCACACGTGCGGAGAATCGTGGACCTTTCCCACACGATCGGTCCCGGAATGCCGGTCTATCCCGGCGATCCGGTGCCGATGCTGACGCCGCACCGCACGATCGAACGCGATGGCTACAACGTCTTGGGGGTCCGCTTCGGCTCCCAATCCGGCACCCATGTAGATGCGCCTGCCCACATGGACGCAACCGGCGCCACCGTCGACGCCCTGCCGCCCGAGCTGTTCGTCGGCCGCGGAGTGTTGTTCGACGTCCGCGATCTCGGTGCGCGCGAACGTATTACCGTTGATGCGATCCGAGCCGCGGCTGAACGCGTACGGCCCGGCGACATCGCCCTGTTCCATACCGGATGGTCGCGTTATTACGGCAGCGACGCCTATTACACGCACCCCTATCTCGATCCCGATGCCTGCGAACTACTGCTCGATCGGGGGGTGCGGACATTCTGCGTCGACGCACCGAGTGTCGACGAGACGCCCGCCGACGAGGGGGCCGACAACGGATATCCGGTGCACCACCTGATCGCCGCTGCCGGGGGAGTGATCGGCGAGAACCTGTGCCGCCTCGACCTCATCGACTTCCCCGACCCCCTCGTCAGCCTGTTGCCGATCACCATCGAGGGCTCGGACGGCGCCCCCACCCGTGCGGTGGCGCTCGACCTCGGGTACTGATGTCGATGGCGGGCCAGAACGACGTGCACGCGCGCTGAGTCTCAGCCTCCGGCGACCGACTGCAGAATCTGTATTTCCTGGCCCGGTGCCACTTCGGTGCTCACGCCGCCCAGTAGGCGAACGTCCTCGCCGTCCACGTAGACGTTGACGTACCGGCGCAGGGCGCCCGTCTCGTCGCGAATGCGCCTGCCGAGCACCGGGTACCTCTCGGCGAGAACGTCGAGGACGGCGGCCACTGTCGCCACGGAGTCGAGAGCCACGTCGACGGTGCGTTCACCGCCCACGATCGAGGCGAGGGCGCGCGGAACCCGAACGGACACGGCCCCGGTCACGGCGCGGCCACCACCGCCGCGCGCACACAGAGGACGTCGGGCAGGTGTCCGACCACCTCGGTGAACGTGGCGCCCTCATCGGCGCTCGCGTACACGGCACCGCCGCGCGTACCGAAATACACTCCCACGGGGTCGGCGGTGTCGACGGACGCGGCGTCACGCAGCACCACGTTGTACTCGCGTTCCGGTAAGCCACGGTCGAGCCGGGTCCAGGTATTGCCGGCATCCTCGCTGCGGTACACGGCGAGGCGGCCGTCCGGTGGGATCCGTTCGGCGTCCGCCTCGATCGGCACCACCCACACCGTGCCCTCGCGAGACGGGTGGGTGAGCATGACGAAACCGAAGTCCGACGGCAACCCGTCGGCAATCGACTTCCACGTGTCGCCGTTGTCGTCGGATCGGTACACGCCGTGATGGTTCTGCGCATACAGCCGATTCTCGGACACCGCGTCACGGGCGATCTTGTGGACGCATTGCCCGAACTCCGGATTCGGATCCGGCAGGAAGCCCGCCGAGATGCCCGCATTCCGCGGCTGCCAGGTGCGGCCGCCGTCAGTGGTGCGGTAGACGCCGCCCGTGCTCATGGCGACGTGCACCGTCTCCGGGTCGCGGGGATGCGGAACCACGGAATGAGCTGCAGCGCCGCCGAACCCGGCACCCCACTGCGACCGGTGCGGGTGGTCCCACAGTGCGCGCTCGAGTTCGAAGTGCTCGCCGTTGTCCAGGGATCGCCACACCGAAATCGGTTCACAGCCCGCCCATACGACACCGGGCCGGTCTTCGCTGTCCGGTTGGAGTTGCCAGATTCGCTCGAGCGCGGCGTCGTCGGTGTCACCGAATCGGATCGCCCCGTGGTCGGGTTCGACCCATGTGGCGCCCAGGTCGTCGGAGTGCGCGACGGTCGGTCCCCAGTGCTCCGACCGGACCCCCACGAGAATGCGGGTGCGGCCCGCGCGGGTGTCGATGCCGATGCTGGGGATTTCGTGCATCAAGAAATGTGGGCCCGAAAACGACCACGCGGTGCGGTTTCGGCTGGTGGCCAGCCAGAGGCCCTTCTTGGTTCCGATCGCGAGCAAAACTGTGTCGGCTGCGCTCATCGTTACATCGGACCACTCGGTCCGGCGAATGGCAATGGTGCGATCGCACCTCGATGGCCAGGTCAGCTGGCGAGAGAATGCGACGCGTGGATCCGGGACCGCAGGTGGGCGAGCGCGCGGTGCTGGGCGACGCGAATGGCCCCGGGGGTGGTGTCGAGTACCCGTGCGGTCTGTTCGGCGGACATCCCGACCACGATGCGCATGAACACGATCTGCTGGTGCCGGACCGGGAGCGTCTGCACCAGTTCGTCCATCTCCCCCCGAAGTTCGGCGCGCAGCACGTGGTGCTCGGGCCCCTCGTCGATATCCACGGTGTGATGCGCGGTCTCCGATCGTGCGGTGGGCACCGACAGGCGATTGGCGCGCCGACGGGCATCGGACACCTTGTGTGCGGCGATACCGAAGATGAACGACAGCAGGGATTTACCTTCGTCGCGGTAGGTGCGCAGTGCGCTCATCAATGCGAGGGAGACGTCTTGGGTGACGTCGTCGGCCGAGGCGTGCGGGTGTTCCACCGATTCGAGTCGGGACGTGCAGTAGCGATGCACCACCGGGTGGGCGATGCGGAGAATCTCTTCCACGGCCTCCTCGTCCCCGACGGCGGCGAGGGGTGCGAGGCGCTCGAGCTGCGCTCTGACGTCCGTCTCGATCATGGTGTTCTCCCGTTCCGTGTGACTGCTTCCAGCCTCGGCGGAACGGGCGCCCGTCGATAGGCACCGAAGGGTGACGAACACCCACCCCCTCGTGCGCGTCGTGGACTTCATAGCGGGATCTAGGACACGCGCTAGATGTCCGCAGATTCGGCTATCGAGGTTGTTACCTTCGAGGCCATGGACCCCGTCCGTAATCCCTACGCCCCCGGTGCAGGCCAGCGTCCACCGGAGCTCGCGGGCCGAAGCAGACAGCTCGACGCGTTCGACGTGGTGCTCGAGCGGATCGCCCGCGGCCGTCCGGAACGCAGTGTGGTGCTCACCGGACTCCGCGGAGTCGGGAAGACGGTGCTGCTCAATCATCTGCGGTCGGCGGCCATCTCCCGCAGCTGGGGAACCGGCAAGATCGAGGCCCGCCCTGACCAGGACGTGCGCCGACCGCTGTCGTCGGCGCTGCACATGGCTGTGCGCGAGATCGCGGGGGCACACCGCAACCCCGATCGGGTCGAGGAGTTCCTGGGCGTGCTGAAGTCGTTTGCGTTGCGGGCGACGGCGGACAAGGGCATGCGGGAGAGATGGCAACCCGGGATCGACGCCCCGGCCGTGAAGGGTCGGGCGGATTCGGGAGACATCGAGATCGATCTGGTGGAGTTGTTGCTCGACGCCTCCTCGCTGGCGCGAGATGTGGGCGTCGGGATCGCGCTGTTCATCGACGAGATGCAGGACCTCGGTGCCGCGGACGTCTCCGCGATCTGCGGCGCGTGCCACGAACTCAGCCAGGACGCGGCGCCGCTCATCGTGGTCGGTGCCGGTCTCCCGCACCTCCCTGCGGTGTTGTCGGCATCGAAGAGTTACTCGGAGCGCCTTTTCAGTTACCACCGCATCGACCGGCTGGACCGGGCGTCGGCGGATCGCGCGCTCATCGCGCCCGCAGAGCGGGAAGATGTGAAGTTCGCCGACGAGGCCTTGGATGCGTTGTACGCGGCCGCCGACGGTTATCCCTATTTCGTGCAGGCGTACGGGAAGGCCACCTGGGATGTGGCTGCGGCCAGCCCGATCACCGAGGAAGACGTGCGGGTGGCGGCACCGACCGCGGAAGAGGAACTCGCGGTGGGGTTCTTCGGTTCCCGCTACGAGCGCGCGACCCCGGCCGAACGCGAGTACATGCGGGCGATGGCGGATCTCGCCGGCGACGACGGCCCCGTCGCGACAGCGGCGATCGCCGCCGAACTCGGTCGTAAACCGGCCTCGTTGTCACCCGCCCGGGACGGGCTGATCAAGAAGGGACTGATCTATTCGGCCGAGCGCGGATCGATCGGGTTCACCGTCCCGCATTTCGGCCGGTATCTGCGCGGCCAGAGCGACTGAGAGATCGGTAGTGCAATCTACCGGTTTCTAGGCTCATCGCTAGAGAGTCGAATACGACGCTAGCGGGAGTTGGAGAGGTCAGCCCTGATCGATGTAGTGCTCGAGCTGGTCGCGTTCGCTCTGCAGCTCGCCGATCCGGCTCTTCACCACGTCACCGATGCTGACGATGCCTACGAGCTGCCCCTCCACCACCACGGGCAGGTGCCGGATCCGGCGCTCGGTCATGGTCTCGGCGAGGCTGTCCACACTGTCGGTGGGCAGACAGGTGAACACCGAGGTGCTCATGATGTCCGCGACCCGTGCCTTCAGCACGTCGGGTCCACGTTCGTGAATCTTGCGCACGACGTCGCGCTCGGTCACGATGCCGACCAGCGAGCCCTTCTCGAGCACCACCAGCGCGCCGACATTGTGCTGGGCGAGCTCGTCGACGACGCTGCTCACCGACGTATCGGCGTCGACCGTCGCTACCGCCGTACCCTTGCTCCGCAATACATCCGCGATCCGCATCTGGACACCCCGATCCATCCGCACTCGTACCCGCCGGGTCGATCGCGGGCAACTATCGAGCCTAGGCCAGCCCTACCGCAGGTCTCCGCATGTTTACCTACTCGTGACCGTAGCCTTGCGAACGATCCTGCGCCTCGGGCCACGCCGCTCCTCCGTACACTCGGCGCCGATGACTCGAGTGAGCGGGGCCGCCGCATACGACGCGGCGGGTGTAGACGGTATTCGATCGCTGTGGGAGCGCGTGAGCGCGATCAGCCCCACCCCGGCGACATGGATCGTCCAGGTGGTGGCAGTGGTCGCTGTGGTGCTCGTTCTCGAGCCCCACGCCTGGCGCATCACGCGCAACGTGGTGACGATCATCCACGAGGGTGCGCATCTCGTGGTCGCGCTGCTTTTCGGTAGACGACTGAAAGGTGTCCGGCTGCACTCGGATACGTCCGGGGTCGCGATCTCGTCGGGCAAGCCCACAGGACTCGGCGTCGTTCTCATGACCTTTGCGGGGTATGTGGGTCCCGCGGTCCTCGGCCTCGGCGCAGCTTGGGTGCTCGGTACCCGTCATGCCGTCGCGGTGCTCTGGATCGGGGTGGTGGCACTCGCCGCCATGCTGATCCTGGTTCGGAACCTCTACGGGCTGTTCTCCCTCACCGTCGTCGGGGCCCTCCTGTTCGGATTGGTCTGGCTCGGCACGGAGCAACAACAAGTGGCGGCTGCCTACCTGATCACGTCCTTCATGCTGGTGGCGTCGCCGCGGCCGGTCATCGAGCTACAGCGGAGTCGGGCACGGCGGGCCGCCCCCGACTCCGACGCCGATCAGCTGGCGCGGCTCACCCGCGTTCCCGGCATCGTCTGGGTGGGTCTCTTCCTGCTGGTCAACATCGGATGTCTCCTGCTCGGGGGCTGGTGGATTCTCCGTCCGGTCGGGGCGTGATCGGGTGCCCCGCTCGTCACGCGACCTCGTGCTCACTGCCCGCGGCGACCTTGCGCAGGCCGCGGTAGGCACCTTCCGCCGTCTGTCGCCCCGCCACCACGGCTTCCACCTCGGCGGCGATAGGCATGTCCACGCCGTGGTCACGGGCGAGTTCCATGACGGTCGGTGCGGTCTTGACACCCTCCGCGACCTGGCCGAGTTGGGCGACGGCCTCCTCCACGGTCAGCCCGCGGGCCAGCGCTTCGCCCACCCGGCGGTTACGGGAACTGGGGCTCATGCACGTCGCGATCAGGTCACCGACACCGGTGAGGCCGGCGAAGGTTCGCGGGTTGGCGCCCATCGCCTCGCCGAGCCTCGTCATCTCGGCCAGCCCTCGGGCGAGCACCATGGCCCGCGTGTTGTCGCCGACGTCGAGTCCGTCGGCCATGCCCGACGCGATGGCCACGATGTTCTTGAGCACGCCACCGAGCTCGCACCCGAGCACGTCGGTGTTGCGGTAGACGCGGAAGACGGGGGACGCGAACAGTGGCTGCAGGGCGGTGGCCACTCGAACGTCCTGGGTAGCCACGACGGAAGCAGCGGCAAGTCCGTCGACGATCTCGCGAGCGATGTTCGGCCCCGCGAGGAGCCCGACGGGATGGCCGGGGAGGCATTCCGCAATCACCTCGGTGGGACGCAACCGGGTGCCGGGCTCGAGTCCCTTGGCCAGCGACAGCACCGGTACCCACGCGCGCACCTCGTTGGCGATCTGCGAGAGGGTGCCGCGGACGGCATGTGAGGGCACCCCGACGACGAGGACGTCTGCCTCCTGCGCTGCCTCGACGAGGTCGGCGGTGGCGCGCATCGAGTCGGGGAGGACGCGGTCACCGAGGTACCGGGAGTTCCTGTGGACGGTGTTGATCTCGTCGGCGGTGTCCGAGCTCCGCGCCCACAAGAGGGTCGGTGTGTTCCGCGCCGCCAGTCCGGCCACAGTAGTTCCCCACGAGCCCGCTCCGAGAACGACGACGCGTACCGGCCGGGCCATTATCGATCACTCCTGTATCGATCACTCCTGGGGCGAATAGGTTTCATACCGACAAGGGTGGCACCGCAAGCCGGCGACCACACCGAAATCGCCAACGGAGCCCCCGGACCGCGACGTACGGTGGCTTCATGAAGTGGTCGAACGCCCTCGGGATCCCGGCCGCCGCGCTGGCCGCCGTGGCCTCGTATGACCTGCTCCAGCGACGGCACGCTCTGCTGCGCAATTTTCCCGTCCTGGGCCACGGCAGATATCTGCTGGAGTCGCTCGGGCCGGAGCTTCGGCAGTACATCACGACCAACAACGACGAGGAGCGTCCCTTCACCCGCGATCAGCGTCGCTGGGTGTACGCGTCGTCGAAGAAGGAAACCAACACGTTCGGGTTCGGCACGGACAACGACATCGAGTTCACCGACGGCTACACCATCATCAAGCACCGCACGTTTTCCGACATCGCCCCGTCAGCCGTTCCCGGGGGTGGTGACACACTTCAGCTTCCGTCGGCCAAGGTTCTGGGTGCGGCACGCGGCCGGGCCAAGGCCTTTCGTCCACACTCACTCGTCAACATCTCGGCGATGAGTTTCGGCTCGCTGTCGTCGGCGGCGATCACCGCCTTGAATCGCGGTGCCACGGCGGCGGACTGCCTGCAGAACACCGGTGAGGGCGGGCTGTCTCGGTACCACCGGAACGGTGCGGATCTGGTGTTCCAGATCGGTACCGCCTACTTCGGGTGCCGGGACGAGGACGGCCGGTTCGATCTCGATCGACTGATGTCCCTCGTCGACTCCGCCCCGGTACGGGCCATCGAGATCAAACTCAGCCAGGGTGCGAAGCCGGGCCTCGGTGGCCTGTTGCCCGGCGCGAAGGTCACGGCCGAGATCGCCGAGATCCGCGGCGTCCGGGAAGGCAGCGACTGTGTCAGTCCTTCACGGCACACCGCGTTCCACGACGTCGACAGCATGCTCGACTGGGTGGAACTCGTCGCCGCCGAGACGGGACTGCCGGTGGGCATCAAGTCGGCCGTCGGAGACTCCCGGTTCTGGGAATCGCTGATCGAGGAGATGGCCCACTCCGACCGGGGCGTCGACTTCGTGACGATCGACGGCGGCGAGGGAGGCACGGGGGCGGCGCCGCTGGTGTTCTCCGACGCGGTCTCGTTGCCGTTCCGCAGTGGATTCGCCCGGGTGTACTCGATGTTCGCCGAGGCGGGACTCACCGACGGCGTCACGTTCATCGGCTCCGGGAAACTCGGCTTGCCCGACAACGCTGTGGTGGCGATGGCTCTGGGCTGCGACATGATCAACGTTGCCCGCGAGCCGATGCTCGCAATCGGCTGCATCCAGGCCCAGAAATGTCACACCGATCGATGCCCCACGGGAGTGGCCACCCAGAGCAGCTGGCTGGAACACGGCCTCGACGCCCAGGCGAAGTCGGTGCGGGCCGACAACTACATCCGATCGCTGCGGCGGGACGTGTTCAAGGTGGCCGAGGCGTGCGGAGTCGCTCATCCCGGACTGATCACGGCTTCGGATGTGGAGGTCGCGGACGGCAACCGCCGCGCGACTACTCTCGCCGAGCTCTACGGTTACCGGGACGGGTGGGGACTTCCGGGACTCGCCGATCGCGACGAGATCACCCGGCTGATGGCCGAATACGCGGCTGGTCCGGTCGGGGAGACCGGCTCATCCGACGCGCAGACGAAGCCCGGAACTACCGGGGCCACCGGAACTACCGGGGCAGACGGTCACCGCTGATACACGTCGGGGATGCCGTCGCCGTCGTCGTCCCGGCTCTCCGCAAGCGCGATGGTGCGGTAAGCGCCGTTGCGCATTCGCAGGACCGCCGCGGCCAGGACCGCGGCGGTCAACGATCCGGTCAGTACGCCCACCTTGACGTGATCACCCCGCAGGGAGTCCATGCCGAAGGCAAGGTCGCCGACGAGGAGGGAGACGGTGAACCCGATGCCGCCGAGCAGGGCGACTCCGAGGACGTCGAGCCAGGCGAGGCCGGAGTCGAGGGTCGCCCGGGTGAACCGCGACATGAGGTAGGTGGTGCCGAAGATTCCGACCGCCTTGCCGATCACCAGGCCGGCGACGATACCGAGCGCGACCGGGTCGCGTAGCGAGGTGCTCAGTCCGGAGAATCCGCCGATGGTGACCCCTGCGGCGAAGAAGGCGAACAGTGGCACTGCGAATCCCGCCGAGATGGGCCGAATTCGATGCTCGAAGTGTTCGGCCAGACCGGGTCCGGCCTCGGGACCGCCGCCCTTCTCACTGCGCATCACGGGAACGGCGAAGCCGAGGAGGACGCCTGCCACGGTCGCGTGAATCCCCGACTCGTGCACGAGGATCCACGTGGCCGCGGCGAGGGGCAGCAGGATCCACCAGGAGCGAACGCGTCGTTGCACGGCAACGGTGAACAGTGCCAGTGGGATCAGCGCGAGAAGCAATGGACCGAACGCGAGCTCGTCGGTGTAGAAGACGGCGATCACGGTGACGGCCAGCAGGTCGTCTACGACTGCGAGGGTGAGGAGGAAGGTGCGCAGGGCTGCCGGAAGGTGAGTGCTCACGATGGCGAGGACGGCCACCGCGAACGCGATGTCGGTGGCCGTCGGAATCGCCCAGCCGGCGAGCGCCCCCTCGCCGGTGCGGGCGTTGACCAGAACGAAGACCAGCGCGGGGACGGCCATGCCACCGACGGCTGCGGCGATGGGAAGAGCGGCGCGGCGAGGATCACGCAGGTCGCCGGCCACGAACTCCCGCTTGAGTTCGAGGCCCACGACGAAAAAGAAGATCGCGAGCAGACCGTCGGCGGCCCACGTCCCGAGCGTGAGGTTCAGGTGCAGTGAGGCCGGCCCCACGGTGGTGTCGCGCAGCGCCGTGTACCCGTCGGACCACGGCGAGTTCGCCCAGACCAGAGCGATGACCGAGCCGATCAGGAGCAGCGCTCCGCCCACCGTTTCCTTGCGGAGGATGTCCGAGATCCGTGCGGTCTCCGCCCACGATCCGCGGGAAAACAGCGTCGATCGGGTCTGGGATTCGTTCACGGCACACTCCTGGAAATCGGGTCGACAAAATACTTGCCGACCAGACTTCCCGGCGCACCGTTGACGACCCTACCGTCCCGGGGTGGTCACCGTCTGCGCGCGGTCACCAGGAGGTACTCCCATTCCATGGCGGTCCCGTCGAAGTGGCGTCGCGCGAGGTCGGCGAGTTCACCGTCCAGTGCGGCCACCCGCTCCGGGTCACCGGCAATGTTGCGGTACACGGCGATCGTGGGGCCGTAACGCTCCTTGAAATAGTCGCGGAACTCCTCGGGCGTCGGAAACTTCTCGACGTGCAATGTCTGCCGCGTCGACGTCAGATCGGTGACTCTGTCGCCGAACAACGCCCGGACGTGTTCCTCGCGACCCCAGAGCGGTGGGGGTTGCGCGCCGGGTGGGGGAGCAGGGGCATACGGTTTCATCGTCGCGAACATCTGACCGATGAAACCCTCCGGCGTCCAGCTGAGCAGTCCGATCCTTCCACCCGGACGACAGACACGGACGATCTCGTCGGCGCTCTGCTGGTGGTGCGGCGCGAACATGACACCCACACAGGACATGACGACGTCGAACTCCTCGTCGTCGAAGGGCAGTGCCTCGGCGTCCGCTTGCTGCCATTCGACAGCAGCCCCCGCCGCAGCAGCCTCCCGGCGTCCCACATCGAAAAGTTCCGGGGTGAGGTCGCTGGCGACGACGTGTCCCCCTGCGAGCGCGGCAGGAATAGCGGCGTTTCCCGATCCCGCTGCGACATCCAGAACGTGGTCGCCCGCCCGCACCTCGCACGCTGCCACCAGCACCGGTCCGAGGTCCGGGATCACCTCGCCGGCCAGCGACGGGTAGTCGCCGAGCGCCCACATGGCGCGGTGCCGGGTTTTCAGCTCGCGGTCGGCCTCGACCGCGTCGATCGTGTCCTTCATCTCGAAGACCTCCTGTGGTCGGATGGGCGCCTGGCTGTCAGGACGCTCAGGTGCCAGCCTTCGCGCAACGGGTGCCCGGGAAAAGGCACCCTGGGGTGGTTTCCGGCTCCCGCCCGACCTCAGCCGTCGTTGCGGAACTGCGCCGCGAGTTCGCTGCGGGAGCGAACGCCGAGCTTCGCGTAGACCCGTGTCAGGTGGTACTGCACCGTCTTGACCGACAGGAACAGTTCTCCCGCTGCCTCCTTGTTGCTGGCACCACCTGCGACGAGTTCCGTCACCGCCTGTTCCTGAGGCGTCAGGTCCGCGAGTGAGACACGACTGCGCTCGAGGTTGAGTCCGCCCGCCTTGATCTCGCGGTCGCACCGCAACACGTACGACGTTGCGCCGAGGGCCGAGTATCCCTCCCGCGCGGCTTGGATCACCGCATCGGCCTCACGGCGTTTACCGGCCCGTCGCAGGGTCTGGCCGTACGCGAAGTTGACCCGGGCGCGGTCGTAGGGCAGGGGCAGCGTGTCGAGATGCTGCAGTGCTTGCTCGAAGACGGCTCGGGCGGCGTCGATATCGCCGCGGGCACCGAGTATGCGTCCGCGGGCATAGCCGAGCCGCGCCTGGGCGGAACGGTGCTGTCGCGCTGCGGCCCGTTCCTCGTGGGGGATGAGGAAGGTGTCGGCGTCGTCCACCCTCCCGACCATGACGAGCGCATTCGCGTAGACGTCCGGCCAGTGCCAGAACCCGGGTTCGTCGACGCCCTCCCGCGGCTGGAGCCGGGTGAGGGGTTCGAGTGCGCGAATCACCGTGGGGTAGTCGGCTTCCACTTCGGCGCACTGGGCTCGTGCCAGTGAGGAAGGTAGGAACATGATCGGGTAGTCGTGGAGGCTCGCGGCCGCCCGCCGGAGGTGGTGCTGTGCGGCATCGCGATTGCCACGCAGCGCCTGCGTCTGCGCTCCCGTCCAGTGCACGAGTGGCCGAAGTAGGTCCAGCCCGACATCCTCCAGCTGACGCGCGGCACGTTCGACGGTGGTCACAGCCCCACTCCAGTCACCGAGGGCGAACTGGGTGCGTGCCAACCAGGCCTGCGCCCACAGCGAAATACGGGCCGACCCCATCCGGAATGCCGTCGGCACGGCACTTTCGAGTTCCTGCCGCGCGGCCTCCGGTTCGTCCAACGCCAGGTCGAGCCACCCTCGGGCCATCTCGAAGCGTTGGGACTGGGCGCCCAGTGCGACTGTGGCCGACAGGTGGTCGTACGCGGCCCGCGCCTCGGTTGTCTTGCCCGTAGCTGCCAGTCCTAGGCCCATGATCGCCGCGGATTCCACGGCCGAAGGATCGCTCGGGTCGACGAGTGACACTGCCCGCGAACCCCACTGGACGAGGTCGGGCCCGTGCCACCGGGCCAGGGAGTCGAGGACCCGGCGCTGACAGATCAGTGCGGCGGTCGCCGGATCCGTGGCGGGGTCGCAGGCAGACCACGACTGCGTGAGCAGCAGGTCGGCCTCCGCGGGGCGGCCTCGCTGGATGGCCAGATAGCCGAGGACGGCGTCACGGAGCGGGCTTGCGGGGAAGCTTTCGATCTCGGGTGCGAACGCGATCGCCTGCGGCAAATTTCCGGTCCCGACCAGGGCGTCGACGGCGCGGATGAGGCGTTGCTCTCGCATTCGTCGGTCTGCGCTGAGACGGCTCGACTTGATCAGGGCGTCCGCGACGGCGGACCAGGCCCCGACCGTGGCCCGGTGGACGGCGTGGCGGTCGAGTTCATCGGCGAGATCGGGGTCGGGAAACGGCGACGCGGCGGCCAGATGGTCGAGGCGCTGACTGTCGTCGTCGACGATGCGTGCTGCGTGCTCGTGCAGGTCGCGCAGACGGATCGGGCCGAGGTCCCGGTAGACGGCGGCCCGAGTGAGTGCCGACGGGAACACCAGCACGGTGACGCCGCGATGCTCGCCCATCGTCAGCAGTCCCGCTCGGTGCGCCTCGTCGAGTGCTTCGACGGGATTCGCGATGTCCGCAAGTTCGGCGGCATCGGCGAAACGCGGATCACCGACGAGGACGGAGGCCGATTCGACCAGGGCGCGCGCGGGCGCCGAGCACGCCGTGAGCCGCGAGCGCACCGACGCGGTGACCGCCCGGGGGACGGGCAGCACGGGTTGCCAGTGGGACCAGGCGTCCGGATCCACTTCGTGCAGGAGTTGCGTGACGTGTCGGGGATTTCCGGCCGTGTGCTGCGTGAGCTGGTGCGCTACGGGAGCTGGAAGGTCCACGTGCGCAATACGGTTCGCGAGTGTTCGAATGTCGGACGCATCGAGGGGCGGGACGCACAGCCGGTGACGGTGAAGTCTGTCGAGGAGCTCGAGCACGTCGGGCGAGACGTCGGCGGTCGGTTCCGACGTCGTGATCAGAACCAGCATGGCAGGGCGGTCGAGAAGAGGAGTCGCCGACGTGACGGCCTGCAAAGATTCGAGGTCGGCCCAGTGTGCGTCGTCGACCACGACCACGACCTTCCCCCCGGGAAGTGCGGTCACCGCGGCGGCGAGCTCGTGGGCGACGCCCAGAGGATGTCGTGCGGTACCTGCGGACCCCAGCAATTGCTCGACCACGCCGAACGGGTGCCCCGTCGCCCAGGGCGTAGACACTGCGGCAAGCGTCGGTACCTCGGAGTGCGCTGAAAGGAACGCCTCGACGAGGGTGGTCTTGCCGATGCCGGCGGCCCCTTCGACCAGCACGACGGCCGGCATGTCGGGAGTCGCCCCGTGCAGGAAAGCCTCGAGACTTGCGAGCTCACGCGAACGGCCGACGAGTTCGCTGTTGGCTGGGTCACTCACAAGGCTCACCGTATCGCGACGCGATTTCGGGCGGGTGCCTGGCAGAACGGCGGAACGCTTGTAACGTGAGGTGAGAAGCAGCTGATCGACACGGACGCAGCAGTCGAGAGATCCGGTGCACTTATGACGACGGACGCGAACTCCACCAAGCTGGAGCGGGTGGTCATCCGCTTTGCCGGCGATTCGGGTGACGGCATGCAGCTGACCGGGGACCGGTTCACCTCGGAGGCGGCGGCGTTCGGCAACGATCTCGCCACGCAACCGAACTTCCCCGCCGAGATTCGTGCTCCGCAGGGCACATTGCCCGGGGTGTCGTCGTTCCAGATCCAGATCGCCGACTACGACATTCTCACCGCCGGTGATCGCCCCGATGTGCTGGTGGCAATGAACCCGGCCGCGTTGAAGGCGAATCTGCCCGACCTGCCGCGCGGCGGGATGATCATCGTCGACATGGACGGGTTCACCAAGCGGAACCTGTCGAAGGTCGGGTATGCGGCCAGTCCGCTCGAGGACGATTCCCTCGCGGACTACACGGTGCACCCGGTCCCGATGACGACGCTGACGGTGGGCGCGGTGCAACCTGCGGGCCTGAGCCGAAAAGACGGTGAGCGGGCCAAAAACATGTTCGCGCTCGGATTGCTCTCGTGGATGTACAACCGGCCCACACGCAGTATCGAGCAGTTCCTGCGCACCAAGTTCGCGGCGAAACCCCAGGTTGCGGAGGGTAACCTCCTCGCCTTCACGGCGGGGTGGAATTACGGGGAGACGACGGAAACCTTCGCCACCACCTACGAAGTCTCGGCCGCGACCCTGCCGCGGGGCACCTACCGTCAGGTGACCGGCAACACCGCGCTGGCCTACGGAGTGGTGACGGCAGCGCAGCTGGCCTCGCGCGAGGTGTTCCTGGGTACGTACCCGATCACTCCGGCGTCGGACATCCTGCACGAGCTGAGCAAGCATCGAAACCTGGGTGTCACCACCTTCCAGGCGGAGGACGAGATCGCCGGTATCGGGGCGGCCCTCGGGGCGTCGATCGGCGGGGCGCTGGGGGTGACGAGCACGTCCGGGCCGGGCCTGGCGCTGAAGAGTGAGGCGATCGGGCTGGCGGTGATGACGGAGGTGCCGTTGCTGGTGATCGACGTGCAGCGCGGTGGGCCGTCGACCGGTCTGCCGACCAAGACGGAACAGTCGGATCTGCTGCAGGCGATGTACGGGCGCAACGGTGAATCGCCCGTCGCGGTGCTGGCGCCCCGGTCACCCGCCGACTGCTTCGACACCGCCGTCGAGGCCGCGCGGATAGCTCTCACCTATCGCACGCCGGTGCTTCTGCTGTCCGACGGTGCCATCGCGAACGGCAGTGAACCGTGGGCTGTTCCGAATGTGGCGGACATGGACCCTATCGACGTGGACTACGAGAAGGTGCCTCCGCCGGAGGGGGTGTTCGCGCCCTACGCGCGCGACCCGGAGACGCTGGCCCGCGCCATGGCGGTGCCGGGCACCACCGGGCTCGAGCACCGGATCGGTGGGCTCGAGAAGGCCGACGGCAGCGGTGACATCTCCTACGATCCCGCCAACCACGACCTCATGGTCCGGCTGCGGCAGGCGAAGATCGACGGCATCACCGTCCCGGATGTGGTGGTCGACGATCCGTCCGGTCAGGCGGAGTTGCTGTTGATCGGGTGGGGTAGTTCGTACGGTCCCATCGGTGAGGCGTGCCGCCGGGCCCGGCGGGAGGGGAAGAAGGTTGCCCGGGTGCACCTGCGACACCTCAACCCCTTGCCGTCGAATCTCGGTGCGGTGCTTCGCAGTTATCCCACAGTGGTGGCACCCGAAATGAACCTGGGGCAGCTGGCGATGATTCTTCGGTCGAGGTACCTCGTCGATGTGCAGTCGGTCACCAAGGTGCAGGGTCTCGCGTTCCTCAGCGACGAAATACACAAGGTGATCGACGCGGCGCTGGCGGGAACGTTGCGCGAGCAGGAGCTGGCCAAGACCTCCGACGCGCTCGCTTCGGCCACCTATCGGACGAACCGCCCCCGGCAGGAGGAACCGGCGTGACCCAGATGATCAATCGCATCGGGAGGACTCTCGGGCTCAGCGCGACCGCGCACGTCCCACACACCGATGTAGCGCAGAAAGCCAAGGACTTCACCACGGACCAGGAGGTGCGGTGGTGTCCGGGCTGTGGCGACTACGTCATCCTGGCCACGATCCGCAGTTTCCTGCCGGAGCTCGGCCTGAAGCGCGAGAACATGATGTTCGTCTCCGGCATCGGATGTTCGAGCCGGTTCCCCTACTACCTCGACACGTACGGCGTGCACTCGATCCACGGCCGTGCCCCGGCCATCGCGACCGGGCTGGCGGTTACGCGTCCGGACCTGTCGGTTTGGGTGGTCACCGGTGACGGTGACGCCCTCTCCATCGGTGGCAACCACCTGATCCACGCGTTGCGGCGCAACGTGAATCTGACGATCTTGTTGTTCAACAACCGGATCTATGGCCTCACGAAGGGCCAGTACTCACCGACCTCGGAGGTCGGGAAGGTCACCAAGTCCACCCCGCTGGGGTCGGTGGACCACCCGTTCAACACGTTGTCCCTGGCGCTCGGTGCCGAGGCGACGTTCGCGGCCCGCGCCCTGGACTCCGACCGCAAGGGCCTCACCGAGGTGCTGCGTGCGGCCGCGGCGCACCGGGGCACGTCGTTCGTGGAGATCTTTCAGGACTGCCCGATTTTCAACGACGGCTCGTTCGACGTGCTCCGCAAGGAGGGTGCGGAGCAGCGGCTGATTCCATTGACCCACGGAGAACCGATAGTGTTCGGGAACGCTGGCGAATACTGCGTCGTGCGTGCCGGTTTCGGTCTGAAGGTGGTCGAGACCGCCGACGTCGACCGTGACGAGATCGTCGTGCACGACGCCCATGCCGATGATCCCGACTACGCGTACGCCCTCTCGCGGCTGTCCGACCAGGACCTCACCCACACGGTGACCGGCGTATTCCGCAGCGTTGTGCGCGACACCTACGACGATGCGGTACGCAGGCAGAACGACCTCGCCCGCGAGAGGGATCCCGTAGACGAGGGCTCGCTCCAGCGGCTTCTGACCGGTCACGACACCTGGACCGTTTAGGCGGTGACGGGCGCAACCTCGGCGCGGAGGGCGACTCGTGCGCGCGGTACGAAGAACGTGACGAAGGCGCCCAGTACGGCAATGCCCGCGAACACGGAGAATGCGACCTGGCTGCTGATCCCTGCACTGATGAGTGCGCCGCCGATGAGGGGTCCGAAGATCCCGCCCAACCGGCCGAATCCGGCGCACCATGCCACTCCCGCAGCGCGGGCAGAGGTCGAATAGTAGTTGGACACGAAACCGTAGATCAGCACCTGAGTTCCGATCGTGCCCACTCCGGCGACCGCAACCGAGGCGAGCAGCACCGGGAGCGGGAATCCCAGGGTGAGCACCACCAGCGCGACCGCAGCGAGGAAGAACGTGGTAGCCACGACGCGCTGAGGGCCGATACCGTCGGCGATCTTGGAGGCGATCAGACCGCCGATGATGGCGCCGCCGTTGAGGACCAGCAGGAAGGACAGTGACCCCTTGGCGTTGAAGCCAGCGTCTCCCATGATTTTCGGCAACCAGGTGTTGAGTCCGTAGGTGAGGAGGAGACCGGAGAAGCTCATCACACCGAGAAGTCCTGTCGCCCAGGCATACCGTCGGGTCGCGAGGGCCGCAAATCCGACCTTCTCGACCGAAGCGTGTTCGAGGGCGATCTCCTCTGCGTCGGGCATGGGGATACCCGTGTGTTCGGAGATGCGGCGGGCCTTGTCCTCGTGCCCGCGTGCGACGAGCCACTTCGGGGACTCCGGCAGCTTCATGAGGGCCAGGGGCAGCAGCGTGACGAGCGGGAGTGCGCCGATCCAGAACAGGCCGCGCCAGCCGATCGCGTCGCGGAGCACTATGGCCAGCAGAGATGCGAGTACACCGCCGGCGGGTACTCCGCTGTAGACGATGGCGTTGTACAGATTGCGTTTTCCGGGAGGCGCGAATTCGGCGACCATCGCGCCCACGGTGGCGACGAGTCCACCGACACCGATCCCGGTGAAGAATCGGAGCAGTCCGAAGGTGGTGATGCTCGTGGCAAGCGCCGCGAGCCCCATACCCACGGAGAACCACACGATGTTGATCAGCATCATCCGGCGGCGGCCGAGATAGTCGCCGATGGCGCCCGACGCCAGCGCGCCGACCATCACACCGACGAGGGCGTAGGAACCGAGCGCGCCGGCCTGGGCCGGCGAGATCGCCCCGAGTTGACTGGGGTCGTCGAGCAACATCGGGAGGATGGTGCCGTAGACGACGAGGTCGTAGCCGTCGAAGACGATGGCGATGGACGCGAGTGTGACGATCCAGGTGACGGCCCTGCGATGGCGAGGGCTTGCCCAGCTGTCGGTCGTGGACGGGTTCATGATGATCTCCGCTCGGGAAGTGTGACGGCGAGCCGGATTGCCCGCCGATGAGGCGGTGGAGATATGTGGGGCTGCTAGCCGAGATCGCCACCGGCGACGGGCAGTACCGAGCCGGTGATGTAGGAGGCCTCGTCGGAGGCGAGGAAGAGGATCGCAGCGGCCTGTTCGTCGAGGGTGCCGTACCGCTTCATCAGCGACGAAGAGACGGTCTGGTCGACGATGTGCTGGTACCACGCCTTCTCTTGCTCGGATTCGGTACCGGGACCGCGTGGGACGCGGCGCGCCGGTGCCTCGGTCCCTCCGGGAGCGGTGGCCACCACGCGAATTCCGTACTGTGCCGCCTCGAGCGCGAGCGACGCGGTGAGAGCGTTGACCCCGCCTTTCGCGGCTGCGTAGGGCACGCGATTGACTCCGCGGGTTGCAACCGACGACACGTTGACGATCGTGCCGCTGTGCTGCGCGATGAGGTGCGGCAGTGCCGCGCGGCACGTCCACAGCGTCGGGAACAGTGACCGCTGCACCTCCGCGGCGATCTGTTCCGGCGTGTAGTGCTCGTACGGTTTGGCCCAGATCGTTCCGCCGACGTTGTTGATCAGCACGTCGATCCGGCCGTGCTGGGCGCGGGCCTCGTCGATCGCGTCCTGCGCGTCGGTGAACTGTTCGAGGTCCGCGGTGATGCTGTGTGCCTCGGCCCCTTTCTCCCGCAGTTCCTTGGCGACGTCGTGGACGAGTTCGGCGCGGTCGACGAGGACGACGGACGCGCCCTCGTCGGCGAGCCGGGTTGCGACGGCCAGCCCGATTCCCTGTGCGGCGCCGGTGACGGTGACGGCCCTGCCGTCGAACCGATTCGCGTAGAACGCCGGCCTCATGCGACTGTGCTGTTCTCGATGGCGCGGCACATGGTGGCCTTCGCGTGTGCGCTGTGCGCGACGATCAGTTTCCGCGCGGAGTCGCGGTCGCTCCTGTCGAATGCGGCGACGATGTCGAGATGCTCTTGCGGGATGTGCTCGTCGACCCAGCCGGAGTTCCGGAGGACCTTGCGCATCAGCTGGGTGACCTCGAGCCGGTTGTACGCCTCGAGCAGCACCTCGTTGCCGGTGCAGCGGAACAGGAACTCGTGGAATCGGAAGTTGGCGTCGGTGAACGCGTCGGCGTCGGTGAAGTGGTCCCGGTCGATCGAGGCGCCGGACGCTTCGGCGAGGATGCGGTACTCGCCCAGCTGTTCCGGAGTCAGTCTGCCGATGGTGAGTTCGAGCGCGCCCAGCTCGAGTGCCATGCGGGCGTCGAACTGCGCATCCGACTCGGACAGCGGCTGGTGCTCCTCGCCGATCTCGTACCCGGGCACAGCGGATTCGGGCGTGTCGGCCGGGCGCGGCGCGGGTGTCTCGGATCCGTGGGGCGTCGCCGCGTTGTTGAACTTCTCGAAGTAGAAGTTTGCCGGCGTGATCCCCTCCGACTTCAGGTGGTCGCGGACGGCTTCGACCATGGGCGGCGGCCCGCACAGGTACACGTCGACATCACCGTCGTTCAGATGCGCCGGCTCGAACAGCCCGGTGACGTATCCCTTGTTCGGCGCGCTGCTCGCCGGATCCGATACGCAGTAGTCGAATGTGAACTGCGGCAGCGACTTCGTGTATGCCTCGAGCTTGTCCAGTTCCACGAGGTCCGCGTCGGACGAGACTCCGTAGACCAGGTGCACGGGGTGGTCGGCGGCGTCGGTGCGCATCTTGTCGAGGATCGACAGCAGCGGGGCCAGCCCGGTGCCGCCGGCGAGTAACAGGGCGCGACGCTTCTGCTCGCGGAGGAAGAAGCTTCCCATCGGGCCGGTGAACTCGAGCGTGTCGCCGACCTGTGCGCGGTCGCGCAGGTATTCCGACATCAGGCCGCCGTCGGTGATCTTGACCAGAAACGACAGTTCCTCGGACGTGGGCCCGGTGCTGAACGAGTACGAGCGCGTTGCCTCGGTCCCGGGCACGGTGATGTTGACGTACTGCCCGGGAAGGAACACCAGATCTTCGCGGTTCGCGATCTCGATCGTGAACCCGATGGTGGTGTCGGAGAACCTGCGGATCTCCGTGATCGTCGACGAGAACGTTCCTGCGGCGGTCTTGGCGACGTCGGAGGTCGTCGGGATCTGCAGCACCAGATCGCTTTCCGGCATCATCTGGCACGGAAGGCAGTAGCCCTGCTCCGCCTCGTCGTCGGTGAGTGCTTCCTCGATGTAGTCGCCGCCGTCGTACGTGCCGGATTCGCAGAGCGACTTGCAGGTGCCGCACGCCCCGTCTCGACAGTCGAGGGGGATGTTGATGCGCGCGCGGTAGGACGCGTCGGCGACCGTTTCGTCGCCGTCACACTTGATGAAGCGGGTGATCCCGTCCTCGAAACTCAGTGCAACTTGGAAAGTCATGAAGAACAGCTCGATTCGCGAAGAATGGGGAAGAAGTCAGATGTGGTAGATGTCGACCACGTGGTGGATGTAATCGTTCTTGAGCACGACCTTCTTCTTCAGGATCAGAGGCTGCTCACCGGAGAAGTCGATGGTGTAGAACGAATTCCCGAAGTACGTGTCGACCGTGTTGTACCGGAAATAGAGGGTGAACCAGTTGAACCGGACGTCCACGACCTCGCCGCGGCGCTCGGTCACCTCGACGTTCGAGATGTTGTGACCGGTACGCGGTTCCGGCAGGCTCGTCGCGCTCGACCTGTCCGTCTTGATGCGGAACACCCGATCCTCGATGCCGCCGCGGTTGGCGTAGTAGATCAGGGAGATTTCGGTCATCGGGTCGGTGGTCAGTTCACCGTCGTCGGCCCATGCCGGCATCCAGAACTCGGAGTCGGGGTGATAACACTCGATCCACTTCTCGAATTCACGGTCGTCGAGGTAGCGGGCCTCACGGTAGAGGAACTGCTCGATATCGTGCTGGGTGACGGTGTTTTCGGCTACTGCAGTCATGTAACTTTTCTCCCTCAGCGGTTGTTCGCAGCAGCGGCAGCGTCGGCGTCGAGTGCCTTGGTGAGCGCCTGCACCCAGTAGCCGTGCTGGATCGGGTAGAGGCCCTCGTCCTCGGTCTTCACACCACTGGAGATGGGGTTGATACCGATCTTCTTTGCATCCTCGTCGGGGCCCCGCAGTTGGTGGGTGACACCGCGGCTGAGATCGTTGAACGGTGCGGCACCGGCCTGGTACGTCTTCTGACAGGAGCGGAACTCCTCGAGATCGTCCGGGGTGGCCATGCCGGTGGCGTTGAAAAAGTCTTCGTACTGGCGGATGCGGGCGGCACGTGCCGCCCGGCTCTCACCCTTGGGGGCGATGCAGTAGATGGTGACCTCGGTCTTGTCGACGGAGATCGGACGGAAATGCCGGATCTGCGAACCGAACTGGTCCATCAGGTACACATTCGGGTACAGGCACAGGTTGCGGGACACCCCGATCATCCAGTCGGCGCGGTCCTCGCCGTACTCGGCGACGAGTTCGTCACGACGCTCGTTGAGGGGCCGGTTGGCGGGGTCGGCCCACTTGGTCCACAGCAGCAGGTGACCGTTGTCGAACGAGTAGTACCCGCCCTGCTGCTTCGACCACTTGCCGGCGTCCATCGCCTTGGTGGCGTTGGTGGATTCGCCCGACTCACGACGCGAGGTGGTCGCGGCGTAGTTCCAGTGGGTGGCGGACACGTGGTAGCCGTCGGCGCCGTTCTCGGTCTGCAGTTTCCAGTTGCCGTCATAGGTGTAGGTGGACGCACCGCGCAGCACCTCGAGGCCCTCGGGTGACTGGTCGACGATCATGTCGATGATCTTCGTGGTGTCACCGAGGTGTTCCTCGAGCGGCGGGACATCGGGGTTCAGGCTGCCGAACAGGAATCCGCGGTAGTTCTCGAACCGCGCAACCTTGGTGAGGTCGTGGGAACCGTCCTTGTTGAACTGTTCCGGGTAGCCGGCCTCACGCGGGTCCTTGACCTTGAGGAGCTTGCCGGAGTTGTTGAACGTCCAGCCGTGGAACGGGCAGGTGAACGTGGTCCGGTTGTCCGTCTTCCGCCGGCAGAGCATGGCGCCGCGGTGGCTGCACGCGTTCACCAGGGCGTTGAGTTCGCCCTCCTTGTTCCGGGAGATGACGATCGGCTGGCGGCCCATGTACGTGGTGAAGTAGTCGCCGACGTTCGGGATCTGGCTTTCGTGGGCCAGGTAGATCCAGTTGCCCTCGAAGATGTGCTTCATCTCGAGTTCGAACAGGTCCTCGTCGGTGAAGACGCTGCGTCGCACCTGGTAGCGTCCGGTTTCCGCGTCCTCGATCAGTGCGTCGGCCAGCTTGGCGCGAACGTCGTCGGACGGCGCTGTGTACAGGGTTTCAGTCATGGGATCCTCCAAGATCTCCGGGGGCTTGCGCCCTGCGAGGGCGCCCGGGTCCGGCAATGGATTCCACTCTTGCAGCCTGTGCGCTGCATCACACTAGGCATTTACCGAGTACTGCCTAGGACATGTTCGCGATGCGCACACCGGGGCCGGCAACCCCGGTGTGCGCGACGATCAGACGGCCGGGGTGAACTTCTCTCGGAAGATCCGCCGCGGAGCCATACGCCGACGCTTGAACGCCTTGACGCCGGCGTCGACCATGGCGGGTGGCCCGCACAGGTAACCGGAATAGCCGCGACAGGTATCGAAATCGTCGACGAATGCATCGGTGACGTAGCCGGTCCGACCGGGCCACGTCTGGTCACTCAGGCATGGCCGGTAGCGGAAGCCGGGGTGCGCGCGTTCCCACTCCTGGAACAGGTCCACGTCGTAGAGGTCGGCTTTTTCGCGCACGCCGTGATACAGATGAACCGTGCGGTCGGGTATAGCCCTGAGTGCCTGGGCTGCTATCGATTTGAGCGGCGCGAGCCCGGTTCCGCCGCCGAGCAGGATCATCGGCCCGTCGTCGTCGGTGTCGAGGCAGAAGTCGCCGAGCGGGCCCACCATGTCGACCCGATCGCCCACACTCAACGGTCCGAAGATCCAGTTGTCGGTGGCCAGCCCGCCGGTTTGGCGGCGAATGTGAAATTCGAGCACTTTCGACTCACTGGGGGAGTTCGCCATCGAGTACTGGCGCCCCTGATCCGAGCTCGGCACCCGTAACTCCACGTACTGCCCGGCCGAGAACTCGAGCGGACTGTCGAGAGTGACGAGTAAGCGCCGGGTGTCGCGGGCGATGTCCTCGATTCCGCTGACCGTGCCTACCAGATCCCGCAGGGCATGAACGGTCGTCGCGGGTGCCGAGTCCAGCCGCTCCACCACCGTGTCACCGCAGGGAGCAGCCTGGCAGGCCAGCGCGAACCCGGCGTCGCGCTCGGCCGCACTCAGTGTGCTGTCGGGAGATCGGCGATGATCCACCGAACCCGACACGACCCGAAGTTTGCAGGTCCCGCACGTGCCCTGGTTGCACGAGTTGGGCATCCAGACGCCGCCGCGGAGAAAGGCGTCGAGGATGGCCTGATCGGGACCGCACTGGACTGTGTCGGTGCCGACGGACACGGTGTGTGTCTCGGTGCGGGTCATGGTCATACCTCCCAGGTGGCGTGCAGTGCTGTCGGGCCGCGGAAACCCCAGCCCCAGAATTCGACGTCGGCGCCGGTGTCCCGTTCGAGGTTGGGGATTGCCTCGAAGAGCTCCTCGAGCCCGATGCGGCACACGTGATTGGCGAAGTAGATACCGGCGCAGGCGTGCTGTCCGGCGCCGAACGCCAGATGGGGCAGCGGTGGGCGCGTCATGTCGTACTCCGTCGGAGCGTCGTACACCTCGGCGTCGTGGTTGGCGGAGCCGTAGGACATCAGAACGACCGAACCCTCGGGCAGGAAGACGTCGCCGACTGTGACGTCCTTCGTGCTGATGCGGGCCGTCGCCGACCAGATCGGGGAAGTCCAGCGCATGCCCTCGGAGATGGCCCGCGGGATCAACGCGGGTTCGTCGATCACCGCCTCGAGCTGCTCCGGACGGCTGAACAGGCCGACGAGGGTCGACGCCATTGCGTGCCCGGGCTCCTGCATCGCGCCGAGCAGGAAGACGAAGAGTGTGGGATAGATGTAGTCCCGCTCGCGTACCTGTCCCTCGGGCATCCCGTCGTGCAGCCAGTGGGAGATGGCGCTGTCATCGGGATTGACGATCCAGTTGTCGATCAGGGGGTCCACGATGGCCCGGATCTCGGCCTTCGCGTCATCGCCCTGGATGAAGCCCTCCGGGTTGGTGAACTCACCGTTCTCGTCCACGCCGGCATTCGTGAAGGAGTTCGACAGCCGGTGGAACCAGTCGCGTAGCGTGTCCGAGCTGACGTCGTTCAGGCCGAGCAGGTCGCCCAATGCCCGCACGCTCACCGGCTCGCAGTACTGCGACACCAGGTCGGCCTTCCCGTGGTTCTCGAACTGCTCCACGTAACGCCGGGCAATGGGGCGGACGAGTGAATCGACCCAGCGGTCCACCTCCGACGGCTGCAGAGCGGGGTCGACCATCGAGCGGAGGTCGCGGTGGATATCGCCGTTGACCCCGATCACCGCGGGGTGGCCGAACGTGCGGCCGCCTGCCTTGGTGATGATCCCCTCGAAGTCGGGGCTGGTGGCGATGGCTCGGCACAGCTCCGCAGTGGTCGCCACGTAGGAGCCGAGAACCGGGAGGTACGCCAGTGGAGCCTCGGTACGCAACCGCTCGTACACGGGGTAAGGGTTGCGTTCGAGTTCCGTCATGGTGATCTCGTCGATCCAGGAAAGGGTCGCAGTCATGTGATTCTCTTTGTTCGATAACAACTTTCGCTGCAACGGCGGGTTAAGGAGAATGTAGGGGCCGGCTCTCGGGCGCGTCTAGCCGATTCGCGCGACGGCTGGACGATGTGCGCGACTAGTTGTGATTGGTATCTCAGTTATCCTCGACTCAGCGGGACGGCACAGCTTCAATGGAGGTCGGAACGACGTGTGGACGAGGCAGGTGTAGGCGATGGCATCGACGATTACCGAGACGCATGACTGGGACGCGGCGTCGAGGGCGGTGGCCGGTGCGTACTTCCCGCACACGTTGACGGACCTGTCTCCGGACGGCTCCCTGAAACTCTCGATGCGTACCGTCGATTTCGGGCCGGTCACCCTCGGCAGACTGGGCTGGGGTGCGGACGTATCGATCGCCTGCGACTACCCGGGCGCGTACGAGGTCAACATCCCGCTCTCCGGCTCCCTGGAGTCGCGCTCCCCGGTGGGCGACGTGGTGTCACGGCCCGGCCAGGCGACGGTGTTCCGGGCGAACGAACCCACTTTGATCAGCCGGTGGAGCGGGGATTGCTCGGTGCTCGGCGTCAAGTTCGACAGCGAATACCTCGAACGGGAAGCGGATCGGATACTCGGCACCGACGTGCGCCCGAAATTGCTGCTGCCCTCCCAGATCGACCTCACCGACGCCTCGGGCAACAGCTGGTTCCGACTGTTGAGGTCGCTGACCGCGCAACTGCGTGAACCATCCGACCTGCTCGCCAATCCGGTAGTGGGACCGCAGCTCGCCGGCGCCATCACCGCAGCTTTCGTCCTGGCAGTCACACCGGATCAGGACGTGCACAGGACGGCGCCGCGTCCCCGCATCGTCAAGCGCGTACTCGACGGCCTGAACGACGACCCGGCCCGCGCGTGGACGGCGGCAGACATGGCCCAGCTGGCGGGCACCAGCGTTCGCCGGCTGCAGGAAGGGTTTCGCGAGTACGTCGGGCGCAGCCCGTCCGAATGCCTCCTCGACATCCGCTTGAGCCGCGCCGACGCCGATCTGAGGGCGCGGGAGCCAGGTGTCACGGTTTCCGACATCGCTGCGCGGTGGGGGTTTACCCACGCCGGCCGGTTCTCCGCTGCATACCGTCGCAGGTACGGCAAATCCCCGTCAGAGCTCGTGCGCTTCTGACGGGGATCGCGCGTGTGTAGTTACTTGTTGCCGAAGTACGAGACGTCGTCGTTACCGATGAGGTCCGGCACCGTCCAGCCGTCGAGGTCGTACTCGGCCAGGCACTGCTCGGCCAGGCCCTTCATGGAGGCGACGTCACCACGGTTCTCGGCGGCGAAAAGCAGCTCCGCCTTGACGTTCTCGTGGTTGCCGGAGTAATTCCGCTCGTAGAGTTCGTGGCGGCCACCGAACTCGGTGCCGATCGAATCCCACAGCGCCTTCATGATTTTCACGCGGTCGACCGCGGTCATGCCGTCCGAGCCGCGAACGTACTTGTCGAGGTACGGACGCACGTCGGGACTCTTGAAGTCGGCGGCCGACGACGGCAGATAGATCAGCCCGGATGCCACATCCTGCTCGATGATCTCCTTGATGCGGGGGTAACCCTGGATCATGAACATGCGGTAGGTGAGGCCGTATTCGAGCTTGGGGATGACGGTGTCGCCGATCCAGGGCTCCGGGTTGCGTGCCATCGATTCGGTGAGGGACCAGAACAGGTTGCGCCAGCCGATCACTTCACCGACGCGGGTCTGCACGCCTCTGAAGCCGCCCGCTCCCGTGGCGTCGAGTGCCTTCATCAACATGCCGGCGATGAAGTCGAGCTTGACGGCGAGGCGGGTACAGCCCTGAAAGGTGAAGCGGGGCAGGAAGCCCGACTGCGGGAAGAAGCCGTTGATCTTGTCGACGTCGCCGTACATGAAAACGTTTTCCCACGGCACGAGGACCTTGTCGAAGATGAAGATGGTGTCGTTCTCGTCCATCCGGCTCGACAGCGGGTAGTCGAACGGGGTGCCCATCACCGCGGCGTTCTGGGTGAACGAGGACCGGCAGATCAGCTTCACGCCCGGTGCGTCCATCGGCACCGTGCAGATGAGCGCGAATTCCTTCTTCTTGATCGGCAGACCGTAGTGGGCGATGAAGTTGTAGTTGGTGATAGCCGAACCGGTCGCGACCACCTTGGCACCGGAGACGATGATGCCTGCGTCGGTTTCCTTCTCCACCTTCATGAACACGTCGCCGACCTCGTCCGGAGGCAGCTGCCGGTCCACGGGAGGATTGATGATGGCGTGGTTCCAATACAGGACCTTCTCCTGCGACTCCTTGTACCAGCGCTCGGCGTTGTCCTGGAACGGCGAGTACAGCTCCTTGTTCGCGTGGAGGGTTCCGAGGAAGGACGCCTTGTAGTCGGGGCTGCGGCCCATCCATCCGTAGGTCATCCGCGCCCAGGTAGCGATGGCGTCGCGCTCCTTCAGGAGGTCGTCGGACGAGGTCGGCGCCTTGAAAAACGGCATGGTGACGCCGCCGTTGCCGGTATCGGTGGGGGTGGTGACCTTGTCGACGTGCTCACCGGTGTGCATCGAGTCGTAGAGACGGGCAGTCATGCGAATGGGGTTCCGGAACGCCGGGTGTGTGGTGACGTCCTCGACACGCTCGCCGTGTAACCAGATCTCACGATCGTCACGCAACGATTCGATGTACTCGTCGCCGGTCATCGGCCGCGACGCGAAGTTCTTCGTGCGATTCACCTCGCTGTCGGCGGCGACGTTGACCTTGGTGCGGTCGACGGCGGTCTCGGGGGCGGATTCGGTGGTGGTCATCGAGATGGCCTTTCTTCGGGAATCGGAATCAGGAGACGGTGTGGAGATGGAACGGGGTGAACGAGGTGGTGGCGTCGAACCAGCCACTGTGCGGGTCGTCCATGGAACCGTTCCAGGCGGCCGAAGCCGACGGGGCGCCGAGGTCGTGGAATGTGCTGCGGTAGAACAGCAACGGATCCTTTCCGGTGGTCTGAGCGTCGACGATCTCGCCGATGAAGATGAGATGGTCGCCGCCGTCGTACTCGGCCCACGGCACGCACGACAGCGTGGCGGCCGAGCCGCAGAGGACGGGGGCGGTGGGGCCGTCCGTCCACGTCGGCTGCGGCTCCTGCGGCCGGCCGGCGAAATGCAGTGCTGTGTCGACCTGGTCGGCGGCCAGGATGTTCACCGCGAAGGGCGCGTTGCTGAGGTAGCGGCACGCCTTCGACTTACGGGTCAGCGTCACCTGGCACAGCCGTGGCTCGAGGGAGACGGCGGTGAAGGCGGTGACGGTGGCCCCGTGCGGTTCGCCGTCGGAGTTGCTGCATGTGATGACAGTGACTCCGCTGGCGAACTGTCCGAAAATGTTCCGGAGTTCGCGCTGTTCCATGATCGGAAGCCTCCCTTCGTGTCGGGGCGCTGGTGCGGTGAACACGAAGGTACGACCAGGTCCACCGCGCGTCGATCCGCTGTGCGAGGTGCCGATCCACTTTGCGCAGTGACTCGGATCACGGCGGAAATTGCAATCGATGGTGTCCGCAGTCACACTTGTGCCATGTCGACCACGTCCAGGTTCGTCCGTTCCGATGATTGGGACGAGGCGTCGCACGTGGTGTCGGACGTCTACTTCCCGCACCGCCTGACCCCGCTGAGCAGAGAGACCGCCGGCAATACAGTCGCGGAAGCCGTGGAGCTGGGCCCGGTGAAGATCACCCACATCGGGTGGGGAGCCGACGTATCGATCCAGTCGGATCACCCGGGTGCGTACGCGGTGAACGTGCCGTTGTCGGGACACCTGGAGTCGGTGACCGGGAAAACCGAGGTGTCGTCGGCACCCGGGTCGGGGACCATTTGTCCACCCGACACCACGACGCTCATCACCGACTGGAGCAAGGACTGCTCGATCATCGGGGTGCGGGTCGACCGCGACTACCTCCACAGGGAGATGGCGCGGATTCTGGCGCGACCAGGGCTGCGACTTCCCCCGCAATTCGATCTGACCAGCGCGAACGGTGCCAGTTGGCTGGCGTTGGTGCGTTCACTCCTCGATCAGATGTTGCGTTCGGACGGTGTCTACGCCAACCCCCTCGTCGCCGAGCAGCTGTCGGGGGCGGTCACCACGGCACTCGTCCTGGCAGCGATCCCGGACGACGAGACGGCCGGTGCCGGTACCCGGCCGCGCATCGTCAAGCGGGTCATCGACGAGATCCACGCCGACCCCGCGCGGGCGTGGACGGCGGCCGAGATGGCCGAGATCGCGGGTGTCGGGGTCCGCCGCCTTCAAGAGGGATTCCAGGAGTACGTCGGGGTGAGCCCCCGCGACTACCTGCTCGACGTGCGACTCGATCGTGTCCACGCCGACCTGCTCTGCGCCGACCCCTCGGCCACGGTGTCCGATGTCGCGATGCGGTGGGGGTTCACCCACACCGGCCGGTTCGCGGCGGCGTTCCGGAAGAAGTACGGGGCGGCGCCGTCGGACGTGCTGCGCGGCTGACGTCGTCCGGTCGGTCGCCGTTCGGCCTGGCTACGACAGGGCGCCGATCCGGGCGCGCGCCCGCAGCGCGATGAGTTCCCGGGCGTGGGCCTCGAGCCCGCGATCCTCATCGGATTGCGGAATCCATTGCCGCACTGCGGTTGCGGCGCCCACCTCGCCGATCGCGGCGACCACGGTGAGGCAGTGGGTGGTCAGATTCATCTCACCCGTGCGCGGATCGCCTGATCGCACGTGCACCGAGATGTGCATGGTCTGCGCCCCGGTATGGAGCAGTCGGGCATCGACCTCGACGACGTGACCGATCTGGATCGGCCGGTAGAACCGGACCCCACCGGCGTACACCGAGACGCACGGACCGCCGCTCCAGGCGGTACCGCAGAGGTAGGCGGCCTCGTCGATCCAGCGCATCACCGTGCCACCGTGGGTCTTGCCGCCCCAGTTGACGTCGGTGGGGGCTGCGAGAAATCTCATGACCGACACGGGTGCCGTGCCCTTGTCCGTGTATTCCTGCCTGCTCATCGCCTCTTCGATGTCGGCGCGGAGTCCGATCCGCATGATCGCCTCGTCGGCTTCGGCGTGGTCCTCGGCGGTGACGGGCAGCCACGCCGGGACGTTTTTCGGCTTACCGGAATCATCGACGGCCACGAAGATCACCAGACAGTTACTGGCCTCGGTGAACTCACCGGTCCGCGGGTCGGCGGAGGACACCGTGCACTGGATGTGCATGCTCGAGCGGCCCGTGTGCACCAGCCTCGCCTCAACTTCCACCAGGTGACCGGACTCGATCGATCGGGTGAAGCGGATGTTTCCCACATAGGCGGTGACGCAGTAGCCGCCACTCCAGCCGACCGCGCACGCGTAGGCGGCCTTGTCGATCCACTCGAGGATGCGTCCGCCCTGGATCGATCCGCCCAGGGTTGCTACCTCCGTGGGGGCCGCGAGGAAGCGGAGTGTGATGCTGCGGGGAGGGGTGTTCATCGATGTAATCCTCGAGGATGCGACGTGGCCGGCACAAAGCGCGAACCGGGGCGGCGAAACGTCGTTGTCCGCCGATGGCGGGGTAATTATCCCACGGATGTACCGGACCCACCCGTCCCCGATGTGAACGGGCCGCGGGTTGACGAACCGTGTGACTACAAGCACACTCGGAAGCGACCGCACAGCGTTCTCGTGGTACGCATAGCGTACGAGAGTGATCGGATCTAATAATGACCTCGACGTCGACCACGTCCGCACCGCACGTGGACCGGGCAAGCCTCGACCACGTCGACCTGGAGTTCTACCTCCCCGCCCAGCGAGTGCTGCCCTGGAAGGCAAACCTCGCGGCACTCCCCGGTGAACCCGGAACTCCGCTGCGCATCACGGGAGTGGTGCGGTCGCGCGACGGCGAAACGTTGTCGGGGGCAGAGCTCGAGGTGTGGCACGCGGACGCCGACGGATGCTATTCCGGGTACTCCGTGGAGATTCTGCGCAACAACCTGCGCGGCATCGTCGTCACCTGCGCCGGGGGTCGCTTCGACATCTCCACCATCAAGCCCGCGCCGTGCGAATTCTCCAGCGTCCCAAGCGGTAACGAGGTGGGTCACATCAACGTGATCGTGCATGCGCGCGGTTACCGCTCGCTCGGGACGCGGGTGGTGCCGCCGCCCGGTGCAACGCACCAGATGTCGTGCGAATTCGTGCTCGACCCGCTGTAGCCGGACCGCAGCTGTCAGCCCGCGAACCCCATGTCGGCGCTGAGGGCGGCCGCGGCGGCGAGGACGCACGGCACGGCCTGTTCCCGGAATTGTGCGGGCGTATTGCGTGCAGTGGAGGTGGAGCAGGCCACCACGCCCACGACGGAGCCCGCCGCGTCGCGGACCGGGGCGGCCAGCGAGATGAGTCCCTTTTCGAGCTCCTCGGACGTCAACGCGAATCCTTGCTCACGCACCTTGGTGAGTTCACGTTCGAGCTCTGCGGCGCTGCCGATGGTGTCGGGTCCGAGTTTGGCGAAGGTCGACTCGCTGACCACGCGTTCGACGACGTCGGCGGGAGCCCACGCGAGCAGTGCGCGCCCCATCGACGTGGCGTACGCGGGGACCCGGGTGCCTACCGAGACGTTGATGCTCATGATCCGGCGGACGGGAACGCGCGCTGCGTAGACCACGTCGGCCCCGTCGAGCACTCCCAGCGAGGCCGACTCCTGAGTCTTCTCCGCCACCTCGAGCAGTCGGGGCATCGCCGCCTCGATGAGGGCGTGCGACTCCGAGTAGTGCTGCCCGATGCTGAGCACGCGGGGGGTGAGCGACCACCGGCCTCCCGAGCCGGCGACGTAACCGAGCTTCTGCAAGGTGAGCAGGATTCGACGGACCGCGGGACGCGAAAGCCCCGCTTCGGTGGCGAGCTCGGCCAGTGTCGGGTTGGGGCGCTGCGCATCGAAGGCCAGAAGCACCGCGAAGCCACGCTCGATGCTCTGGATGTAGTCGCGATCGTTCTCGGGCATTGCGGCCTCCACCAGCGGTTTCGTCAGGGTGCACGGAAGTCGGGGTTGACATTTCAATGTGACTGCGCGCACAGTAGATGTGTACGCACAGCGTGATACTAGTACGCACAGCGTACATAACGCAAGACCTCGGCGCGTGAACACCCACCGTGTCGCCCACAACTCGATATCAGCCTTATCCGCTTCCCTCCCAGCCCAAGGAGAAACAGATGACCACCACCGAGAGCCCCACCGCCGCCGGTTCCGGCTCCGCAGCCACCGGCAAATTCAAGTCCGAACGCGTCAGCGCCGACACCTCACCGGAGCGGCTCGCGGCGATCGCCAAGGATGCCCTCGGCGCGCTCAACGACGTGATCCTGAAGCACGGCGTCACCTACCCCGAGTACCGCGTGTTCAAGCAGTGGCTCATCGACGTCGGTGAGGGCGGGGAGTGGCCGCTGTTCCTCGACGTGTTCATCGAGCACTCCGTCGAAGAGGTTCTCGCCCGCACCCGCAAGGGAACCAAGGGCAGCATCGAGGGCCCGTACTACATCGCCGGTGCGCCGGAACTGCCCGCCACCTGCACCCTGCCCATGCGCGAGGAAGACAGGAAGATCACCCCGCTGGTCTTCTCCGGCCAGGTCACCGACCTCGAGGGGAACGGGCTCGCCGGCGCGAAGGTCGAGCTGTGGCACGCCGACAACGACGGCTACTACTCGCAGTTCGCCCCGCACCTGCCCGAGTGGAACCTGCGCGGCACGATCATCGCCGACGAGGAGGGCCGCTACGAGATCACCACGATCCAGCCGGCGCCCTACAAGATTCCGACCGACGGCCCGACCGGTCAGTTCATCGAGGCGCAGAACGGTCACCCGTGGCGTCCCGCGCACCTGCATCTCATCGTGTCGGCTCCCGGTAAGGAGTCGGTGACCACGCAGCTGTATTTCAAGGGCGGCGAGTGGATCGACAGCGACGTCGCGTCCGCCACCAAGCCCGAGCTCATCCTCGACCCGAAGACCGGTGACGACGGCAAGAACTACGTCACCTACAACTTCGTGCTCGACCCCGCGTGAGCTGTTCCACCCGTAGAGAGAGTGATTCGATGACCGACCTGTCTATCGTTTCCGTCGAAACGACGATCCTCGATGTGCCGCTGGTGCGTCCCCACAAGTTCGCCACCACATCGATGACGGCGCAGCCGCTGCTGCTCGTCGCCGTCACCACCGCGGGCGGCGTGACCGGCTACGGCGAAGGTGTCGTTCCGGGCGGCCCGTGGTGGGGCGGCGAATCGGTGGAGACGATGCAGGCGATCGTCGAGCGTTACCTCGTCCCGGTCCTGCTGGGCCGGGGCGTCGACGAGATCACGGGCATCATGTCGGACATCGAAAGGGTGGTCGCGAACGCGCGTTTCGCGAAGGCCGCCGTCGACGTCGCATTGCACGACGCCTGGGCGCGCAGCCTCGGTGTGCCGGTGCATACGCTGCTCGGCGGAGCCTTCCGGGACAGCGTCGAGGTCACGTGGGCTCTCGGCGCCGCTCCCGCCGACGAGATCGTCGAGGAGGCCCTCGGCCTCGTCGAGTCGAAGCGGCACTTCAGTTTCAAACTCAAGATGGGCGCCCTCGACCCGGAGGTCGACACTGCCCGGGTCGTCCGGATCGCCCAGGCACTGCAGGGCAAGGCCGGCGTCCGTATCGACGTCAATGCCCGCTGGGACCGGCTCACCGCGCTGAAGTACGTGCCCCTCCTCGTCGAAGGCGGCGTCGAACTGATCGAGCAGCCCACCCCCGGTCAACAGCTCGAGGTCCTCGCCGAACTCAACCGGCTCGTCCCCGTCCCCGTGATGGCGGACGAAAGCGTCCAGACGCCGCACGATGCTCTCGAGGTCGCGCGGCGCGGCGCGGCCGACGTCATCGCCGTGAAAACCACCAAATGCGGTGGCCTCAGGCGCAGTCGCGAGGTGGTGGCCATCGCCAAGGCGGCCGGCATCGCCTGCCACGGAGCCACGTCCATCGAGGGGCCGATCGGCACAGCGGCGTCCATTCACTTCGCCTGCTCGGAACCCGGCATCGACTTCGGTTCCGAACTGTTCGGACCCCTGCTGTTCAGTGAAGAACTGCTGCAGCAACCACTGCGGTACGGCGACGGCAAGGTGCATCTGCCCGAAGGTCCCGGGCTCGGAGTCGAGCTCAACATGGATGCCGTCAAGACTTGGACCAGGAACTGAGGAGAACACCACCCGATGGCACTCTTTCACGTCCGGATGGACGTCAACATTCCCCGCGACCTCGACCCGGACATCCGGGACGAGACCATCGCCAAGGAGAAGGCCTACTCTCAGGAGCTGCAGCGCTCCGGTAAGTGGCCGGAGATCTGGCGAATCGTCGGAAAGTACAGCAACATCAGCATCTTCGACGTCGATTCGGCCGACGAACTCCACGAAATACTGTGGAATCTGCCGCTGTTCCCCTACATGAACATCGAGATCACCGCGCTCACCCGGCACGGTTCCGACGTCAAGTAGGCGGCTCCGCCGCCCGTGAGTGGTTAACGAGTCCAGGGACTCGTCAACCACTCACGAGGCGCGGAGCGCCCTATCGTTGTTGCGCGAGGAGCCGGTCGACGGCCCGCACGCTGAGGACGTGGTCGAGCGCCATGGTGGCGCTACCGACCACCCCGGACAGCTCCCCGTGCGTCCAGGGCAGAATCTGTAGCTGCTGGGTGGCCACGGCAATAGCGTTGCCGTACAGGGTTTCCCGAAGTCCGGCGACGAAAGTGTCGTAGGCCTGTGCCATGTCGCCGCCGACGATGACGACCTCCGGGTTGAGGAGATTGACCACGCCGGACAACACTTCGCCGATCTGACGCCCGCTCTCCCGAATCATCCGCCGCGCCTCCGCGTCGCCCGCGAGCGCCAGCGTGATTACGTCACGGATGTGGGTGACGTTGCGTCCCTGTCCCTGAAGGTTACGGACCAAGGCCCACCCACCCGCAACGGCCTCGACACATCCCACGTCGCCGCAGCGGCACACCACACCTTGTGCCGCTGCGGTTTTCGTATGCCCGATTTCACCGGCAGCGCCGAGAGCGCCCCGCTGAAGGGCTCCTCCGGACACGATCCCGGCGCCGAGGCCGGTGGATGCCTTGATCAGGAGCATGTCGGCGAAGTCGCGGCGCTCTCCACGCCGCTCCGCCAGAACCATGACGTTGGCGTCGTTGTCGACGAAGACGGGCGCATCGGTCACCTCGGCGAGAAATGGTTGCAACGGCACCCCGTCCCACCCCGACATCATCGGTGAGTTGAGGCTGCACCCGCGCTCGATGTCGACGGTGCCGGGCAGGCTGATCCCGACTCCCACGGCGCGGCGGGCCGTCTCGCCCAGGCTCTCGCGGAGCGCGATCAGGCGTTGCGCAATGACCGGCATCAATTCCGCTGGGCTCGTGCCGATTTCCTGCTCGACGTCCTCGACGACGAGGACGTCCCCGGCCAGGTCGCAGATCGCGAGCTGGGTGCGACTCCGGCCGATCGCGGCGGACAGCACCACCCCTGCCTGAACGTGGAAGGAGAGCTTGACCGGTGGCCGGCCGCCGGTCGAGACGCCTTCTTCTCGTTCCACGACGAGTCCGGACGCCTGCAGTGTCGAGACGCGGGCCGCCACCGCCGTGCGGGACAGGCCGGTGAGATTCCCGATCTCGGTTCGGGTGGTTGCTTGGCCGTCGCGGATGAGCGCGAAGACGTCGCCGCCCGTCGCCGGGGAAGTAGTCGATCGTGGCGTCGTCCGCATATGGCCATTCAACCAACCCGGTCGCTCGACTGACAACGTAAGCGATGCGCCTTTGTTCTTAAAAAGACCTAAGTCTGTATTGATTGAGCGCCGAAGTTGCCTTACTCTCATCTGTGACGGCCCACACATCGGCTTTCAGAGGGAGAATGACATGCCACCTGCGAACACGGTCTTTCCAGCCAAGACGGTGGATCCCTGCGACTTCGTCGTCTTCGGCGGAACAGGCGACCTCGCCGTCCGAAAGCTGCTTCCGGCGCTCTACCTGCGCGATCGCGACGGACAGCTACCACCGGAGACCCGGGTGATCGGCGCCTCGCGAGCGGGCCTCGACACCGAGGGCTATCGGGACAAGGTCCGGGGGGAACTCGCGCGGTTCGTCCCGAATGATCAACTGGATGCGCAGACGTGTGACCGATTTCTCCGTCGGCTCGAGTACGTGAGCGTCGACCTCGCCGATCCCGACACCTGGACGGGCATCACCGAATGTCTCGCGGGGCGGGAGGAGTTCATCCGAGTCTTCTATCTAGCATGCGCACCGGGACTCTTCGGGCCGATCTGCGAGAACCTGCAGTTGCACGGCCTTGCGAGTGCGCAGTCCCGGGCGGTACTCGAGAAGCCGATCGGACACGACCTTGCCTCGGCACGCGCCGTCAACGACGCGGTCGGCGCCGTATTCGACGAATCGCAAATCTTCCGCATCGATCACTACCTCGGCAAGGAGAGTGTGCAGAACCTCCTCGTCACTCGCTTCGCCAATACGTTTCTCGAGCCGTTGTGGAATTCCACGTCGGTGGACCACGTGCAGATCAATGTCGCGGAATCGCTGGGTGTCGGGAGTCGCGGGGGGTACTACGAGTCGGCCGGAGCGCTGCGCGACATGCTGCAGAACCACCTGCTGCAGCTGCTGTGCCTCGTCGCGATGGAACCCCCCACCTACGTCGATCGTGAGACTGTGCGCGACGAAAAGCTGAAGGTGCTGCAAGCTCTCAAGCCCATGAGCCCGGACGACGTCGAACGGTGCACCGTCGCAGGACAGTACGGTCCCGGACTGGCCGAGGGTGTGGCCGTTCCCGGCTACCGAGACGAGGTCGAGAACCCCCACAGTCGCACCGAGACGTTCATTGCCGTGAAGGCCGAGATCCAGAACTGGCGGTGGGCCGGTGTGCCGTTCTACCTGCGCACCGGCAAGCGGATGGACCGCAGATGCTCGGAGATCGTGGTGCAGTTCAAGCCCGTCCCGCACCCGATGTTTCCCGGCAGTGAAGGCCACAGCGAACCCAACCGTCTCGTGATCCAGCTCCAGCCCCACGAGGGCATGCGGCTGCACATGACGGCGAAGGAACCCGGCCCCGGCGGTATCCGCCTGCGGCCGGTGTCGTTGGACCTCAACTACATCGAAACGTTCAAGCGTCCGTCACCCGACGCCTACGAGCGGCTGCTGATGGACGTGGTCCGGGGTAACCCGACCCTGTTCATGCGCCGCGACGAGGTCGAGGCCGCCTGGGAGTGGGTCGAGCAGATCCTCGTCGGCTGGGAGAAGTCCGAGCGCGCCCCGCGCCGCTACCCGGCCGGCACCAACGGACCCACCGACGCGACCACCCTGATCGAGCGCGACGGCCGCGCCTGGCACGAAGGAGTTCCCGCATGACCGACGCACCCACACCGACCGCCGACGTGCACCCCGTCCTCGCCGCCGTCACCGAGCGAATCATCGAACGCAGCAGGTCCGAGCGCACGACTTACCTGAACCGGATCCGGCAGGCGGGCGACCAGGGACCGGCGCGCGGCAAACTGGCCTGCGCGAACCTCGCGCACGGCTTCGCCGCGTCCGGCCCGGCCGACAAGAAGGCGCTGCGCAGCTTCGTCAAGCCCAACATCGCGATCGTCTCGTCGTACAACGACATGCTGTCGGCGCATCAGCCGTTCGAGCATTTCCCGCGACAGCTGAAGGCCGCGGTCATGGAGGCCGGTGGCATCGCCCAGTTCGCCGGTGGTGTTCCCGCGATGTGCGACGGCATCACCCAGGGCCGCGACGGCATGCAGTTGTCGTTGTTCAGCCGTGACGTGATCGCGATGGCGACGGCGATCGGACTGTCACACGACATGTTCGACGGCGCGCTGATGTTGGGCGTGTGCGACAAGATCGTGCCGGGAATGCTCATCGGCGCACTGGGATTCGGGCATCTACCAACGATTTTCGTTCCGGCCGGACCGATGACATCCGGTCTGCCGAACAACGAGAAGTCCCGCGTTCGCCAGCTCTACGCGGAGGGCAAGGCCGAACGCGAGGAACTGCTCGACGCGGAGGCGGCCAGCTACCACGGCGCAGGCACCTGCACGTTCTTCGGCACGGCCAACTCCAACCAGCTCCTCATGGAGGTCATGGGCCTGCACCTGCCCGGATCGAGCTTCGTGAACCCCGGTACCCCGCTGCGTGATGCCCTCACGTCCGAAGCGGGGAAGCGCGTCACCGGGCTCACCGCACTCGGCGACGATTACACGCCGGTCGGCGAGGTCGTGGACGAGCGTGCCGTGGTCAACGGCTGCGTCGCGTTGCTCGCGACCGGCGGATCGACCAACCACACCATGCACCTCGTCGCGATCGCCCGGGCCGCGGGAATCACGCTGACCTGGGACGATCTGGCGGAGCTGTCCGCGGTCGTGCCCTTGCTCGCCCGCATCTACCCCAACGGCTCGGCGGACGTGAACCACTTCCACGCCGCCGGCGGCCTCGGCTACGTGGTCTCCTCCATGCTCGATGCGGGCCTGCTGCACGAGAACGTCAAGACCGTTGCCGGTTCCGGACTCCGCCGTTACACGGAAGAGCCGAAGCTGTCCGGGGACGGCGTCGAATGGCAGCCGGGTACGCGAATCAGCCTCGACACCAGCGTGTTGCGCGGACCGGAAGACCCGTTCGACGTCAACGGTGGACTCAAGATGCTCACCGGAAATCTGGGCTCGTGCGTGATGAAGACGTCGGCCGTCCACCCGGACCACCGCGTAGTGACCGCCCCGGCGAGGGTCTTCGACGACCAGCTCGACTTCCTCGCCGCGTTCGAGGCGGGCACGCTGACGGGCGATTTCGTGGCCGTGCTCCGGTACCAGGGCCCACGCGCCAACGGCATGCCCGAGTTGCACAAGCTCACACCTGTACTCGGTGTCCTGCAGGACCAGGGCCGGAGGGTCGCATTAGTCACCGACGGCCGGATGTCCGGCGCTTCGGGAAAGGTGCCGGCAGCTATTCACCTCACCCCGGAGGCGGCCGCAGACGGACCGCTCGCGCGTGTGCGTGACGGCGACCTCCTGACCGTCGATGCCGTGACCGGAACTGTGAACGTGCATCTCGACGACGAAGAACTGGCCGCCCGTCCGGCGACCGGTCGTGCGCTCGGTGTCGACGAATGGGTCGGCACGGGGCGTGAACTCTTCGCAGGACTCCGCGCCGCCGTCGGGCCGGCCACCCAGGGCGCCAGCGTCTTTCATCCCCAACCCGCTTAAGGAGCAACTCCAGTGACTGTTAGTCCTTCTCTCCTCGACCGTGTCCCGGTCATCCCTGTCGTCGTGATCGACGACGTTGCACATGCCGTTCCGGTGGCGCGCGCGCTGGTGGCCGGCGGCATCCCCATGATCGAACTGACCCTGCGCACATCCTGTGCACTCGACGCCATCAAGGCGATCGCGACCGAGGTGCCGGACATCTGCGTGGGTGCAGGCACCATTGTGGGACCGGACCAGGCGGCGCGTGCAGCAGAAGCCGGTGCCCAGTTCCTGGTGTCGCCGGGTAGCACCGAGTCGCTGCTGAAGGCGATGACCGACACCGGTCTGCCGCACCTCCCCGGTGCCGCGACCGTGTCCGAGGTGTTGTTCCTCCTCGAACACGGCTACCGGGAACTCAAGTTCTTCCCGGCCGAGGCGTCCGGGGGTGCCAAGTTCCTCGGCTCGATCCATTCGCCCGTTCCCGCGGCCAGGTTCTGCCCCACCGGCGGGGTGTCGACCTCGAATGTGCGGGACTACCTGGCACTGCCCAACGTCGGGTGCGTCGGTGGATCCTGGCTCACGCCTTCCGACGCCGTGAAGCAGAAGGACTGGGACCGGATCAGCGCGCTGGCCAGTGAGGCGGCAGCACTCGCTCGTTAGGCCGAGAACGCGCGCGGTACGGTGAGGTCGTGCGAGACAAGGAAAACGGTGATCCAGGACGGCCGGGCTCGCAGTCTTCGCTGAAGTCCGCCAATCAGCACCGAGTGGTGCGCGCCCTGCAGATGTCGGGCGAGCTGACCCAGGCCGAGATCGCCCGGCGCACCGGTTTAGCTCCCGCCACCGTCTCCAACATGGTCAAGGAACTGACCGCGGCCGGAATGGTCAAGGAACTGACCGCGGCCGGAATGGTCACCGTGCCTGACGGCGACCACCCCGGCCAGCGCGGTCGGGCGGTGCGACTGACGCGGAAGATGGGGCTCGCGGTCGGGATCGACTTCGGCCACCGGCACCTCACCGTCGCAGTCGCCGACATGGCACATGATGTCCTGGCCGAGGAGAGAGTCGAACTCGCAGCCGGACATCGCGCCGAAGAAGGCGTGGTGCAGGCGGGCACCCTTCTCGACGCTGCCCTCGATCGTCTCGGTTGCGGCCGCACGTCCGTCCTGGCCGTCGGCATGGGCCTGCCCGCGCCGCTCGAAACCGACACCGGTGAGGTCGGTGGCCCGTCGATCCTCCCCGGCTGGGTGGGTGTCGACGCCGCCGCCATCGCGTCCGATCATCTCGGTATCGCCGTCCACGTCGACAACGATGCCAACCTCGGTGTATTGGCCGAGCACATGTGGGGCGCAGGCCGGGGAACCACCGATCTCGCATACATCAAACTGTCCGACGGTGTGGGCGCCGGCCTCGTCCTCGACGGCCGGCTCTACCGTGGAAGAGGCGGCACCGCAGGCGAAATCGGCCACGTTACTCTCGACGAGTTCGGTCAGGTATGCCGTTGCGGCAACCGAGGATGCCTCGAGACGCTCGTCGCCTCCCACGTCGTCATCGCCCTGCTCGAGCCGAGCCGCGGCACCGGCCTGAGCATCGCCGACGTCGTCGCCATGGCTGAGAACGGTGATGCCGCCTGCGTCAGGGTGCTCGCCGACACCGGCAGGCATGTCGGCGTCGCCGCCGCGAGCCTCTGCAACCTCCTCAACCCTGAGCGTCTCGTCATCGGCGGGGAACTCGCCCTTGCGGGCGATTTGTTGCTTGGTCCCCTTCGTGAGGTGCTGGCGCGTTACGCCGTGCCCAGCGCAGTGCGATCGCTCGAGGTGCGTGTCGCCGAGTTGGGCTCCCGGGCTCAGGTGCTCGGTGCCGTCGCGCTGGGCTTGCGTTCTGCACTACCTGCCTGACTCGAAGTATTCATTTCCGAACATCACGCTCGATATTTTCGGGTTCCTATGTTCATAGGTTGACGATTCGCGCCTTTCTTGCCTACTGTGGTCCACACCACATTTACTGCGTGCGCCTTCGCCGCGCGGCGGGTCTCGGCCTCGCATACCCCCCTTCCTCCCGAGGAGTCCCATGACCGAAAACGTTCTGTCACCCGGCGCAACGGTGCCGCCCGGCGACACAGGGGAGGGCACGGCTGTGCCCTTCCGGATCGCGGCTGTCGCTGCCCTGGGCGGCCTCTTGTTCGGATACGACAGCGCGGTGATCAACGGCGCGGTCTCGGCGATCGAAGGCAAGTTCCAGGTCGAGTCGGCCTTGCTCGGCTTCGCCATCGCTTCGGCCCTGCTGGGTGCTGCCGCGGGCGCCATGGTGGCCGGCCGCATCGCCGACCGGTACGGACGGCTCGTCACGATGCAGGCTGCCGCGGTGATGTTCCTGCTCAGCGCGCTGGGGACGGGGTTCGCCCCTGATGTCGAAGTCCTGGTGGTGTTCCGCATCGTGGGCGGCCTCGGTGTCGGCTTGGCCTCGGTGATCGCCCCCGCATACATCGCGGAAATTTCTCCGGCTCGAGTGCGGGGACGCCTGGGTTCACTGCAGCAGCTCGCGATCGTCACCGGCATCTTCGTCTCGCTCCTCGTCGACTACGCACTGGCCGCCCTTGCCGGCGGGTCCCAGGAGGAATTGTGGTTCGGACTCGAAGCCTGGCGATGGATGTTCCTCGCCATGTGCATTCCCGCGCTCGCGTACGGACTGCTGTCGCTGACCATCCCTGAATCGCCCCGCTACCTGATTGCCCAGGGTCGTCTCGGTGAGGCCCGTGGCGTTCTCGCAGTGCTTCTCGGGGAGAAGGGTCTCGACCTCAAAGTCGAGAGCATTCGTGCCACTCTTGCTCGCGAGAACGAACCCTCCATCAAGGACCTGCAGGGGCCGGCGTTCGGTCTCCTGCCGATCGTGTGGATAGGGATCGGTCTGTCGGTCTTTCAACAGTTCGTCGGCATCAACGTGATCTTCTACTACTCGAGCGTGCTGTGGCAGGCGGTCGGTTTCGACGAGGGCAGTTCGCTGCAGATCACCGTCATCACCTCGGTGGTCAACATTGCGACCACTCTCATCGCGATCGCGTACATCGACCGGGTGGGCCGTCGACCGCTTCTCATCATCGGCTCGGCCGGCATGGCCGTGACACTCGCGACCATGGCCGTCATCTTCGGCACCGCCTCCACCACCGTCGTGAACGGGGTGACAACTCCCCAGCTCACAGGTCTGCAGGGGCCGATCGCGCTGATCGCCGCCAACCTCTTCGTGGTGGCCTTCGGAATGTCGTGGGGACCCGTGGTCTGGGTCCTGCTCGGAGAGGCCTTCCCCAACCGCATCCGGGCGGCGGCCCTGTCCCTGGCTGCCGGTGCACAATGGGCGGCGAACTGGCTGATCACCGTGAGCTTCCCGTCGATGAAGGACTTCTCGCTCGGCATCTCCTACGGCTTCTACGCCGTGTGTGCGGTGCTGTCGCTCGTCTTCGTCCTCCGCTGGGTCAAAGAGACCAAGGGTGTGGAACTCGAAGCCATGCAATCGGATCCGGTGGTGTAGATATTCAGCGCTCGGTGTCGTCCTTCAGTTCTTCGATCGCGGTGGCGGATTCGGTGACGATCGCCCGCATGGCCGCCTCCGCGGCAGCCGCATCGCCCCTCTGAACGGACGAAGCGACGACGCCGTGGAGTGCAATGGCCTCGTCTTCGGCGACGTGCGGCATGAGCGAATGCCGGGTCCTGCCCTCGAGAACCTCCACCACGATCTGCGACATCGCCCTCAGTAAGGGATTGCCCGAGGCGGCCAGCAACGTCCGGTGAAAGTCGGAGTCGTGGCCGAGATAGGCGTCGGTGTCCGCAGCCCGGGCGGTGGACGCCATGCCGATTACTGCCGCTGTCAGCGCGCCACACTGTTCCGGTGTGGCGCGCTCTGCTGCGAGACGGGCCGCGAGAGGCTCGATACCCGACCGCAACTCGCTCAGGCTGGACAGTTGCTCGAAGCGCTGCGGCCCGGCCAGCTTCCATCGAATGACGCTGGGGTCGAGGGAGTTCCAGTGGTCCTCACCGAGGACGGTGATGCCTACTCTGCGCCGCACCGCGAGAAGTCCCAGAGATTCGAGGACGCGCACCACTTCCCGGACCACGGTGCGGGAGACGGAGTACTGCGTCACCACGTCGTCGGCCGAGATGCGGGTGCCGGGCGCGACGACACCCGCCACGATGTCGCTTCCCAACCGGTCGAGCACCGTCTCGTGCAACTGCCGGTACTCGACGGCGTCTGAGTTGGTCATTCGCCGATGCTCCCATGGTCGCCCGCCCTGAACACACATTGACGCCCAACTTCGCTTCTAAGTACTACGTAATAGCTAGACATCTTGTAATCGTAGGATTTATGAGGCAAAGTGACGGGCATCACGAACATGGGTCGAGTCCACCACCGATAACCCGGGAGCAACAGATGGGTACCGCTTCACTACTCGCCGCCGCGGACAGCGCCGGTCATGACGCGCGCTTGATCACGGCCGCCGTCGTCGGCGTCGCCGCCATCATCGCGATGATCACCTGGCTCAAGCTGCATCCCTTTCTCGCGTTGGCGATCGGTGCCGTCGGTGTCGGTATCGCCGCCGGGCTCGGAGCCACGGACTCGGTGGCCGCCTTCGTGGAGGGCTTCGGCGCGACGATGGGAAGCGTCGGCATCCTCATCGGGTTCGGCGCAATGTTCGGAAAATTGCTTGCCGACTCCGGTGGCGCAGATCGGGTGGTCGACACGCTCGTCGGACGTTCCGGACCACGCACACTGCCCTGGATGATGGCTCTGGTCGGCGCGGTCATCGGATTACCGATGTTCTTCGAAATCGGCCTCGTGCTGCTGATGCCGGTGATCATCTTGGTAGCTCGACGGTCGGGCCTGTCGTTGATGCGCATCGCCATCCCCACCCTCGCCGGTTTGTCGGCCATGCACGGCCTCGTCCCACCGCACCCCGGACCACTCGTCGCGGTGTCGGCCCTCAACGCCAATCTGGGGCTCACCCTCGCGCTCGGTGTTGTCGTGGCCATTCCGACCGTGATCGTGGCCGGCCCGCTTTTCAGCAAGCTGGCGGCGCGCTGGGTGGACGTGCCGGTACCCGAGCTGTATGTCACCACCGAGGACCTCGAGGGTGCCGAGGCAGCCGCCGAGCGTCAACGCCCCGGTTTCGCAGCGACCCTCGCCGCCATCCTGCTGCCCGTCGTCCTGATGCTGGGTAAGGCCATCGCCGACGTCATCGCCCCCGATTCGGAGGCCGCCGCCAAGAACCTGCTCGACTTCCTCGGAACCCCGGTCGTCGCCCTCGGTCTGGCCGTGCTCGCCGGGATGGCGCTGCTCGGCCGCGGTGGCGGTATGGACCGCAAGGCCATTGCGTCGTCGCTCGAAAGTTCGCTGCCCCCGATCGCGGGAATCCTCCTCATCGTCGGAGCGGGCGGCGGATTCAAGCAGGTTCTCATCGACACGGGTATCGCCGATGTGATCGCCGAGGCCATCAAGGGCAGCGCCCTTCCGGTGCTGTTCCTCGCCTGGCTGGTCGCGGTATTGATCCGTGTCGCCACGGGCTCGGCCACCGTCGCGACCGTCACCGCATCCGGGATTCTCGCCCCGGTCGCTGCCGAACTGACGTCCACCCACGTGTCGTTGATGGTTCTCGCCATCGGCTCCGGATCACTCTTCCTTTCCCACGTCAACGACGCCGGCTTCTGGCTCGTCAAGGAGTATCTGGGAGTCACCGTGGTTCAGAACCTGAAGACATGGACGGTGATGGAGTGCATCATTTCCGTGACCGGCCTGGCCGGTGTCCTCGCGCTGAGCGCATTCATCTGAGGGACAGACCAATGACGCGTAACGACAAGACAACTCCGGTACTGGTACTGATGGGTGTGTCCGGGTCGGGGAAGTCCACGGTGGCCGGAATTATCGCCGGCGCCATGGGATGGGACCTGCAGGAGGGTGACGCCCTGCATCCGCAGGCGAATGTCGCGAAGATGGCGTCCGGGCAGCCGTTGACCGACGAAGACCGGTGGCCGTGGCTCGACCTGATCGCGGCCTGGATCAAGGACCACACCGACAAGGGTCTCCCGGGAATCATCACGTGCTCGGCCCTCAAGCGCAGCTATCGTGACGTGCTGCGCGGCGATCAGGTCGTGTTCGTCCATCTCGCCGGATCGAGAGAACAGATCGGGCAGCGACTGACCACCCGGCTCGACCATTTCATGCCGGCTTCGCTCCTCGACACGCAGATTTCGACGCTCGAGCCGATCGAACCGGACGAGAACGCCATCGTCGTCGACGTGGGTGGTTCGCCCACCGAGGTCGCCGCCGACATCATTGCGCAGCTCGAGCGCCGTTTGGAGAGCTGAACAGCCGAACGGACTCGACCGACTTTGCGGCCCGGGCACTGTCGCGATCGAGGGCAGCGCTCGGCCTGAGCCGAACGCCGCCTCCAATCCGCTACGCCGGGTTGATTACTCGGCGAAGCAACGGTGAGACAGTGACCAGGAGGCCGGCCAGCGCGACCCCGGTGACAAGTACCAGACCCGAATGGAACTGGTGGAAGCCGGTACCGCTGATGCTGGTCGCGGCATGTGAGCCGGCGGTGACCAGCGCAGTCGTGAGTGCCAGAACGAGTGCGGCACCCACCTGTGCAGAGGTCTGCACCAGTCCCGACGCCAGGCCCTGCTCGGAGTCGTCGACGCCCGACGTGGCCTGGGCCATGATCGACGTGAATCCGAAGGCGAATCCCACCCCCAGCAGAATCACACTGGGCAGAATGGCGAAAACGTAGTTCGGATCGTCACTACCGGCGAAGAGGAACCACAGGTAGCCCAGGCTCAGGGACGTCAGCGCGGCGATGATCATGCGTGCCGTGCCGAACGCATCGATGAGCCGTCCGACGAACGGCGATCCGAAGGCCACGATCACGCCGGCGGGGAGCAGGCCCAGGGCCATTTCCAGGGGCGACCAGCCCAGTACCGACTGCAGGAAGATCGTCATCATGAACTGGAAGCTCAGGTAGGAGCCGAACAGCGCGACGATGCTGAGGTTGGCCCGAACGATCGTTCCCACCCGCAGGATGCTCAGCCGCACCAGTGGATGTGCCACCCGCTGCTCCACCACGAAGAACGATGCGAGAAGTGCTGCGGCCAGCGCGAAGGACCCCAGAATGAGCGGTTCCGACCATCCGCGCGCCGGCGCCGACACGACGGTGTACACGGTGAGCAGCATCCCGGACACCAGTGTCGCTGCTCCGATCACGTCGTGCCCGCCCGTGTCGGCTGCTCGGTCGCGTGGAATCAGGATGGTGCCGGCCACCAGTGCGAGAACTGCGAACGGCACGGGCATGAGGAAGGTCCAACGCCAGCCGGCGCTGGTCAGGAGGCCACCCAGGATCAGCCCGGACGAGTAGCCGCTTGCTCCGAACACCGAGAAGATCGACAATGCCCGGTTGCGCGCCGGGCCCTCCTTGAACGTCGTCGTGAGGATCGACATCGCGGTAGGCGCGGTGAACGCCGCGGCGAGTCCCTTGACGAAGCGGCTGGCGATGAGCAGCGTGCCGTTGTCGACGAGACCGCCGACCAGGGACGCGATGGCGAACACGGTGAGGGCGATCAGGAACACCCGACGCCGCCCGAGCAGGTCGGCGGTGCGGCCACCGAGTAAGAGCAGTCCGCCGAATCCCAGGACGTAGCCGTTGATGATCCATTGCAGCGAGGTGGTCGACAGTCCTAGTTCGGTGCCGATGGAGGGCAGCGCGACGCCCACCATCGACACGTCCAGACCGTCGAGAAACATTACGAGGCACAGCACGGCGAGGATGCCCCAGAGGCGGGGAGTCCAGGTCTGCTCGGTCGGCGGGGTGGTCTCGAGGATAGTCACAGAAGGGAATGTAGATGCACATGCAATCAATGCGCAAGCACTAATTTCGTCTGCATTTAATTCCTTTGCATCTAATTCGGTGGCGCGCTAGGATGCGGACATGGGATCGAATGCAGACCTGCGCGACACGTGGAGGCTGCTTGCAAGCAGGTACAACGACATAGCCTGCGAGTTGGACCGTGAGATGCAACACGCTCACAGCTTGAGCATGAGTGATTTCGAGACGCTCGACCGCCTCATGGACGCCACATGTGACCGGCCGCGCATGCAGGACCTGGCCGCAGAGATGTACCTCAGCGCCAGCGCGTTGTCCCGCAGCGTGGCCAGACTCGAGAAAGCCGGCCTCGTCGCCCGTTCCTTGTGTGAAGCAGATCGGAGGGGCGTGTTCGTGGACGTCACCGAACACGGGCGTCAGGTGCACGCCGACGCCAAGAAGATTCAGTTGGCCGTTCTCAACGAAAAGCTCTCGGACGCAACCTGACCGTCAGGTGAGTGACGTCGGAGTGCGGTAGTCGTCGGAGGGGAATTCGCCGTCCACCACGGCGGTGACAACCGTGTTCTCGAGAGTGATGGCCCCGCCGTGATTGTCGAGAAACGCCGTGTCGGCGGCGTCGCGACCCGTCGCGATCCGCATCAGGGACTCGCGTGGGGCAAGTTGCGTTGGGTCGACCACCCGCCATTGCTCGTCGACGAACGCCTCGACCACGGCATGAAAATCCATCGGATCACACCCCGGTGCGTACACCGCCACGAGGCGGGCAGGAATGGTGACGGCGCGCAGAAGCGCCACGGTGAGGTGTGCGAAGTCACGGCATACCCCAGCGCCGGAAAGCATGGTGTCTACCGCGCTGTCGGTGGATCTGCTCGATCCACCTTGGTACAGCAACCGTGACCCCACCCAGTTCGTGATGTCCTGCACGAGTTCGGCCCTCGGCTTGGATAGATCGAACTCGCCACCGGTGAATCCGAAGAACTTGTCCGCCTCGGCATATCGACTGGGCCGCAGGTACTTCGAGATGTCGTAGTCGGTGACCGGCGGCGGGTCACCCTTGCCCGCAACGGAAGCCGAGTACTCGACGTGCAGTGATCCCGGCGCTACCTCGAGCAGGTGCACGCGAGTACCGTGCTCTGCCAAGATCTCCCGTGCATCGATACGGTCGCCGTCGAGAGTGAACGTCAGCGACTCCGACAATTCGGAGGCCGGATTCCGCGCCACCGCAATTTTGAACTCGAGACTGGTGGCGTCGGTGACCTCGATGTCGAGAGTGGCGGAGACGTGACGTTTCATCCGCCCATCCTGACATCCCCCGAACGGGTGTGCAGTGCACCCCTGCCGCGGACGCGCGCGATCAGCTCTGAACGCGGGGACGCAACCAGTTCACGAGGTCGTCGAGAACCTCTTCGTTCTCAGGTTCGTTGTACACCTCGTGGTAGAGGTTTTCGTAGATCTCGACCGTCAGATCCGGGGAACCGGCGTACTCGGCGATCAGTTCGGTACCACGGACGCTGGCGAGTCCGTCCTCCTTGCCGTGCTGGAGCAGGAGCGGAATGGTCAACGATGGCAGCCGCTCGGGCAGCTTCTCGGCGGTGACGATCATGCCGCGGGCGATGCCGGCAGGAACCTTCCCGTGATGCACCAGCGGATCATCCTCGTAGGCCGACACGACAGCCGGATTGCGGGAAATGAGCTTCGCGTCGAGTGACTCCACCGGCAGCCCGGGAAGGAACCGGCCCACGAGTTTGCCTATCTCGACGACCACCCGCGGCGTCCCGCTGGTGATGTCGACGGCGGGCCCCGACAGCATCAAGGCCTTCAAGTCCTGCTGATGATCGAGCGCGTAGGACAGGGCGATGGCACCTCCCATGCTGTGGCCCAGGAGGAAACGATCGGTGCCGGGCCAGTCGGTGGATGCAATACCGAACAACTGGTGCAGGTCGTCGGTGAACTCGGTCCAATCTCGCAGATGAACTCGCTTGCCACCCGATCGTCCGTGTCCACGATGATCGGGGGTGTAGATCGCGAGGTCGAGTTCGCCGAGCCGCTCGATCACGTGGTCGTAGCGTCGGGCATGCTCGCCGAATCCGTGGCAGAGGACCAGCACGCCGCGAGGGCGACGGTCCGGGAGCCACACGTCGTAGGCGATGCGGACTCCACCGACACCGGCGAAGGATGATTCTCGATGGTGCATGACGCCCCTTCGTTGTCCCAGTTCGACGACTCAGATCATCGCACGGTAAGGGGGCTCGGCAAGGCGTGAATCACGGGACGCGCGGGATCATTTCTCGAAGGGTTTCCCTTTCGGTCCCTTCGACAAGAGGTCGATGACACTGGTCGAGGTGCGCCGTCGCAGCCAACCGCGCGGACCGTCCGCACTCAGCGCGGCGTGGGCGGCATTCAGCCCGCAGACGCCGTGGACGCCACCGCCCGGGTGAGCCGAGGAACTGCCCAGGTAGAGACCGCTGATCGGCGTCTCTGCGCGGGCATTGCCCGGTCCTGGCCGAAACACCAGCTGCTGGTGGAGCTGCGCAGTCCCGCCGTTCACGGCGCCCCCGACGAGGTTGGCATTGGACGCCTCCAGATCGGAGGGTCTCTGTACGACGCGCCCGACGACGATGTCCTTGAACCCGGGCGCGTGCGCCTCGAGCACGTCGTCCACCCGCTGTGCCAGCAATTCCGCGGACGCGTCGTCGCTGACGCCGCGCGGAAGATGCGTATATGCCCACGCACTTTCGGTGCCCTCTGGTGATCTCGTCGGATCCGAGGTGGTCATCTGACCGAACAGCAGGAACGGAATCTCGGGAACGATTCCGGTGGTCAGATCGGCCATCCAATGCACGAGTCCGTCGTCGCCGGCCCCGAGATGGACGGTGCCCGCCCCGGCAAGGCTGGCGGAACGCCAAGGAATCTTTTGTGAGAGAGCATAATTCACCTTGACAACCGGTGTGTCCCATTCGAAGTGCCGGAGATCGTCGCGCAGCCGAGACGAGACGGCGGCGTCCGGGAGCAGTGATCCGTAGAGGGCCGGTGCCGAGACATCGGCGACCACAGCCCGGCGTGCGAGGAAGTGTGCACCCGACGCCGTTCGCACGCCGACGGCGCGCCCGGCGCGCACGTCGATGGCGGTGACGGCGTCGTTGTAGTGATACTGCGCCCCGGCGCGTTCTCCTCGCCGCACCATGGCGGCTGCCAGCTCACCCGCCCCACCCATCGGCACGGGGTAGCCGTGGTCCTGGGCGAGCATCGTCAGGATGTAGCCCATGACGCCGCTGCCGGCCGAGTCGGGCGGAACGTCGGCGTGCATCGCGTTGCCGAGCAGCAGCACGCGGGCAGCCTCGCTGCGGAACAGCTCGTGAGCCATCCGCCGGGCAGGAAGGAGGAGGAACCGAGCCAGCCGCAGAGTGTCCGCAGTGCCCAGCTGCCGCAGCAGACGACCCGGGCCACGCACGGGCGGAAACGGGCTGAACAAGGTGTTGATCAACGGGTCCTTGATGTCGTGCCATTGCGCGACCAGCTGCATCCACGCGTCACCGTCACCGGGCTGCCTGCGCTCGAGATCCGCGGCGGTGTCCGCGGGATCCGGATGAATGACGGGCGCATCCTCGTCGTCCGCTGATCGGGCGTGTCCGAGGGCTTTGGGCGCGTAACTCCACCGCAGCCCGTGCGCCTCGAGGTCGAGCCCGCGGATCGCAGGGGAGACCGCGGACAGCGGATAGAAGGCGCTGAACAGGTCGGAACAGTATCCGGGCACGAGCTCCGCGGATCGCACGGCGCCACCAGCTGTGGGCTGTGCCTCGACAACTGCGACATCCCACCCTGCGTCCGCCAGAGTCGCGGCAGCGACGAGGCCGTTGGGGCCGGATCCGATGACCACTGCGTCGACGTTGTTCACTCTCTCAGCCTGACAGAAAAACCGGTAGGCCGCAGCCTGCCCGTCGAATAGCTATGGCTGGGCGGTGTTTTCGCGGTGCCCCGTCACGAAGGAGCTGCCGGCGTGAACTGGACGGGCAGGTGTTTCAGGCCGTTGATGAAGTTGGATCGCAGTCGCTGGGCGGGCTCGGTCTGCTCCATGTCGGGCATACGACGCAGAATTTCCGCGAGCATCACCTTCATCTCGGCCCGTGCGAGATTGGCGCCCAGACAGAAATGGTGACCGCCGCCGCCGAACGCAACGTGGTGGTTGGGGGAGCGGTCGATGTCGAACGCATAGGGGTCATCGAATACCGCTTCGTCGCGATTGCCGGACATGTGCCAGATCACCACTCGATCACCCTCGGCGATCTCCACACCACCGAGCACGGTGTCGGTGGTCGCGGTGCGCCGGAACTGCATGACCGGGGTGGCCCAGCGCAGACCCTCCTCGATGAGGGAGTCGAGCTTGGCTGGGTCGTCGAGCACCTTCCGGCGCTGGTCGGGGTGTTCCATCAGGGCCAACTGCGTGTGCGAGATGGCGTTGCGGGTCGTCTCGTTGCCGGCGACCGCGAGCAGCATGAAGAACATGTTGAAATCGAGTTCGCTGAGTTTCTCACCGTGGACGTCGGCCTTGATCAACGCGGTCGCGATGTCGTCGCGCGGATGCTGCTGACGGTCCTCGAACATCGACTGGCTGTACGCGAACATCTGAGCGGCGGCGTCGCGCTCCTGACCTGCCTCCCCATGGAACTCCGGGTCGCTCGAACCGATCATCTGGTTGGTCAGGTCGAAGATGAGCTTACGATCCTCCTGCGGTACACCCAGGAAGTCGGCAATCGCCTGCAACGGAAGTTCTGACGCCACATCGACGACGAAGTCGCATTCGCCCCGTTCGATCACCGCATCGACGATCGTGGTGGCCCGGCGCGCGAGGATGTCGTGGAGTTCACCGATCCGCCGCGGTGTGAAGCCCTTGCTGACGATTTTGCGCAATGCCGTGTGGTCGGGCGGATCCATGTTCAGCATCATCAACTGCTGGCCGGCCAGATCCGCTGGGTCGAGGTCGTCGATGTAGGTGGCGCCTCGCCAGGACGAGTAGGTGGTGGCATCCCGGTTCACTGCCACGATGTCTGCGTGGCGGGTGACGCACCAGAACGGTTGACCGCTGTGGTCGTAATGCCGATAGATCGGTGCATCTCGTCGAAGCGCGGCGAACATCTCGTGCGGCACGCCGTTCACATACGTGTCCGGGTCGTAAAGATCCACGTCTTCGAGCTGCACGCCGCCTCCTGAGTCTCCCCGTCGAGAATACGTTCTAGTTCGGGAGGATGGGGCGGCATGAGCGTACGCATGCAAAAACGGCCCCGGAGATCGAAATCTCCGGGGCCGTTCTCTGTGGTAGCGGGGACAGGATTTGAACCTGCGACCTCTGGGTTATGAGCCCAGCGAGCTACCGAGCTGCTCCACCCCGCGTTGCATTTCCTAGTGTACACGCTCTCCGGACCACTCTTGACCACCCTCGGGGAGGGGTGGATCACAGCAGCCGGAACTGCACCATCTCGATGGCGTTCTCGATGGCCTCGGACACCACCCTTGTCCGTTCGTCGGCGCCGGCAGCGGCGAGAATTTCGAGGCGATCGGCGTCGCCCATCGGGATGTAGGTGGCCAGCTCGTAGAGCCGCGCACCCAGGTCACCTCGGAAACCGCTGACCACGGGAACCTCGGGTGGGACGTTGTCGGTGGCGATCGCCAGCCGTCGCAACAGGCCGTACAGGAACTCGAGTCGCTCGACGAGGGCCGGAAATTCGTAGTCGGCGGTCTGTGTGCCGGTGTTCTCGTCTGGCCACAGATCGACCTCGGCGATCGGATAAGGATTGTCGGGCAGCCACTTCGACACCTTGATGCGATCTTCGGTCCGGCAGAACAGCTCGTAACGCCCGTCGCCGACAACGGCATGGGATTCGATGCGGGCGATGGTCCCGACATCATGGCGCACGTCACCACCACCCACCTCGTGGCCGCGGGCGATCAGAACGACACCGAAGCGGGGCCCGTCAGGTGAAGCGAGGCAGTCGCGAACCAACTCCTGGTACCGCGGTTCGAAGACGTGCAACGGCAGCTGCTGGCCGGGCAGTATCGCCGATCCCAGCGGGAACATGGGGAGCAGTGGCATCAGGGGATTCGCAATCGGGGGACGGGCGTCGCCGGCAGCGGGTCGACGCGATCGATCTCATCGGTGAGGTGTTCGGACCACGTCAGCAGCCCGGAGATGTCGAGGCCGTGCGGTGCCTCGACCTCGTAATGCCGGATACGGTCGTGACCTTGGCGCAGAAGTGAGCGGGCGCCGGTCTTGTTGCCGCGCATCAGATGCGTCAATCCGACGGCGAGCTGGGCCAGTCCCTGCCACAGTTCCCGCTCATCCTCGGGCGCGATTTTCCACGTGCCTTCCAGAACTTCATGGGCGTGGAAGGGCATACCGTGGTCCAGGAGGCGTTGCGCTTCGGTGATCGACTCGTCGGGTGGTAACCGCAAGTCATCCGGGATTCGGGGCACACCCTCGGCGTCGTGCGGCAGCGGGCGGCCGAGTTCGTCGCGGGGGCGCGCATTGACGGGTTTGCCTGTTCCGTCCCTGTCCCGATCGGCCATGCGACCAGAGTAACGCTCAGCGCCGTCTCGGCGAAGGTGCGGCCAGCGCACTGCCCAGACGTTTCCCAAGCTCTTCGCGGACGGTCTCAACGGTCGCCGATCGCAGATGGACGCCGTGATGCTGGTGGTAGAGGTATCGTCCGTCGGCTTCCACATCGATCCACGTCAGTTCACCGAGCACCGGCTCGTCGAGCTCCCGACGTGGTCCCCGGATGCAGATGTATCCGATTCCCGTCCGTGGTCGAGTGACCAGTCGCCTCAGTAATGCGCCGTCCGAAGCCTGAGCATTCTGGAGCACCGAGGAACGGTGGCCACCGGTGCCGAGGTCGTCGGGGTGTGCCGTCAGCGAGGGAGTTCGTCCGGGTGTGCAGTCGGGAAGGTCGAGCAGCAACCGGGTAGTGAGCCAGTCGAGGTTTGCGCTGTCCGTGGCGGTGTTCAAGTCGAGTCGTATGTCTCCGCGCCCGGGGGCACCACACAACTGTTCGGCGACGACCGCAACCCGGCCGCGGATGCTGCCCCTCCGCCGCACCCCAGAGTCGGCTTCGGTGGAGGGGGCGACGACGGTAACCGACATGTCGGGGTTCCGTAGGGAAGCTATCGCGGCGTCGAGTTCCGGCTCGCGGAGGGTGAGCCGCCACTCGTCCAGTTCGCGCTGTTGGCGGGCGTACCCGTCCGCGGTCGCAGCCGCCGAACGATACAACAACGGGTACGGCATTCTGTCGAGATTCGTTGCCTCCCAGAGAGACATGAACTGCGCCGAGGACAGCTGCCAGTTCATGCGCCGATGACCGGCGGGGCTACGGGATCGAGTTTGCCAATCAATTCGTTGCCGTTGTCGACGTTGATCAGGTAGCTGGGGGTTTGGTGTTCTGTGTCACCATCACCGTTGCCGCCTACCCGTCCGGGGGCACCCATCATGCCTGGACCCATGCCCATTCCGGGTCGGCTCATGCTCGGCTTCACCGGTGTCGCCGTAGCTGCGGCGGCCGCAGCACCAGCTCCTGCCGCTGCACCACCAGGGGGTATCGGGCTTCCCGATACCACGGAGCTTCCCTGTGATTCGTTGTCCCGCTTGTCATTGCGCTTGCGGGTGTTCGATCCGCCAGCGCCACTGCCACCACTACCCGGTCCGGAGCTGCCCGACCGCGAACCTCCGCCGTAGCCGCCGACACCGCCGGAATTTGCGGAACCACCCACACCCGAACCGGCCGCCCCGGCGTTCTGGCTGTTCGCGGCGGTAGTCGGGGCCGCAGTACCTGCTGATCCGGATCCAGTACCTCCGCCCTGTCCGGCACCCTCGGCACTGGCGGCAGACGTAGCCGCCGGGTCATTGGCGTTATGTTGTCCGTCCGTCGCGGCATCACCGATCGCGGGGGAGTCGCCGGTGCCGGACGTGAACCCTCCGTCGCCATTCAGCACAGATCGGTCAGTCGCACCCGGAGAACCCGCGCCGTCCACGCCGAGGATTCGCGCACCGTCAGCAGCTGCGCCTGATGGGGAGTGCGGCGCAGGAAGCACCGGCACGTTGGTGCCTACGTCCTGATAGTTGGGGACGTAGATGTTCTGCAGCTTACGTACAGCTTCTTCGCGCGCCGCTTCCCGTGCTTCTTCCTGGGTAGCCGCCACAGTTGGTGTCAAGGGAAGAAGGCTGAGAGGTTGGTCGGACGTCGGTGCCGGAATCGAGTTCTTCACGTCCTGCGCGGCGCTGCTCAGAATGTCGAGCTTCACCCCTATTGCCTGCACACCCGCGGTGAGTTTGTCGCTCGCGCCCGCGAGGGTCTCAGTCGCGGCGAGGGCGGCGTCGGCGGCTGCGCCCTCCCACTTCTCGGTAATCGTGCTTTTGATAAGCGCGAAGCCGAACCCGATAGGCAGAGAGCCGACGATGGCGTGACAAGCCTGCGCGAGATCGCCTATGACGCTCGGATCCATCTCCTGCGTCTTCGCGTACATCTCCGCGTGCTGCCAACCCTCGAAGCTCTCCATCATGGTGATGTACGGGGGATCGATCTCCTCCGACCCGAGCTGATCCGCCGAATGCTGCAGCTTGGTGCGGTGCTCCGCCCCTGGACCCGACGGCAAGAGAGCATCGAAAAGAGAAGCGAGCGGATCCTGCGGCGCCATCGGTCAGTCCCCCTTCGGGATGAACGGCTCAAAAATCCGGGCGGTGTCCTCGAGGCCGGCGCACCACTCGGATTCGGGAGCATGCTGACCGTTGCCTTTGAACACGCTGCGGGTAAGTCCCACAACGCCGTATGAGGTTTCCATGCTCAGGTCGCAGGCATCGCTGACCTTCGGATCGAAAATCAAGATCGCTCGACGTCCGTTGATGTCGATCGGCGTGGAATGGCCTTGCTTTTTCTCGAGCTCCTCCGCGAACGTAATATTTCCCGAAAGAACGTTCATCACGTACAGGCGTTGTTGAGTGTCGTAGCCGCAACCGAGGAATGTGTAAGAATCGGGCGTGAAGTCGGCGTTCGACTCACTCTGCGGGTCGTATCCGGCTTGGACGAGAGCAGAGTCGGGGATATCGAGGCAGGGGTCGAAGATGACCTGCGGGCGATCCGACTTGTCGATGTGCCTAGGAACCCGCGTCATAGTAGGAGTGTCCGAGTTCGTTTGGCTGTCGGCGTGCGGCTCACTGCACCCTGACAGAAGAGTTGCCGTGAGTGCGGCCGAGGCGAGAGCGGCGAGTTTCATAGAGCAATTTCTCCCTGAATTCCAGCCAAGGCGCGTCCGATTGCCGAGTCAGTCTCAGCGAAGGCCTCGCCTCCTGCCGCGAATGTGTCCCGCATTGTTTCGATGACGAGTCGGAATTCGTTCAGCCGTGCACGCACGGAACCGGAGCCATCCCCACCGTTGAACTTTTCGTCGTAGCGAGCTTGAAGCTGTTGAGCGGAGTCGAATCCCCCGAAGCCCGAAACAAACCTCAACTGGTCGGCGTTCTTGATCGCCTGGTCCACCTGCTCGACCATTGCGTTGCAAATTCCCACACATCTTTCGATCGCGTCATCTTCCAGACGCAGTGTGTTGCTCATTCCCCATCCCCCTGCTCGACTGGACCCCCACGGTCGCGTGCGGTGATGCTACCGCACGCGTGTGTTGGGGTCGGATTGCAAATCTTGCTGATGTTCAGGCAGCGTGAAGGTAGTGGATGATGAGGCGCTCGATCGGGGAGGTGACCTCGGTTCCGCGGATTCGGAGCGGCCTGGGCAGCGGGGGTGCCGTTGACCGGTATAGGTGTCCGGTGGGCGTGCGCAGTTCGATTTCGTGTGCCTTGCCGGGTTGCTGGTGCGCACTGGCGTTCCACCCGACCCCCTGTTTGGCGTAGTTGCACGCAGCACACAGCCCGGCACCGTTGTGTGCGGTGGTGGGGCCTCCGGTATGCCGGGACTGGATGTGGTCGTGGTGTCGTATCGGCGCGTCACACCATGGCGTTCGACAAGTTTTGTCGCGGAGATCGATCAGCCTGGCCAGTCCCGTCGGGAAGCGCCGTGCCTGCGACTCCGTGGCGGTCAACGCCCCCGACTGCGGGTTGGCGTACACCCGTCGCAACAACGCTTCCGAGTCGGGCACGGCGGGGGCGGCGTCCGAAACCCATTGCCTGGCAAGCGCTGCGGGAACAGGACCGTACCCTTGCACGTGAGCGGGTTCGCATCCGCCGCCGAGAAGGGCTTGGTCGGAGATCACCAGGTTCACTGTGATGACGGGCCGTTCGGCAGCGGTGGTGCTGCCGGTGACGCGGGAGACCAGGAGGTCGGCCATGATCTGCGACCTGGTTCGCGCATCGCCTGCGGCCAGGATCGCGTCGGCATCGCGGGCGAGGGTGGCATGTACGGCTACTCCCTGCGCCACTGGCAGGAGGGCGCTGACGTAGGCCATGGTGTCGGGTGCCGGTCGTGAGGTGACGCGCCGATCGGAGACGGCCTTCCGCGCTCGACGAACTACCGCCTCCGCATCGATCCGCGCGGCGGCAGCCCGGACCTTGGCGCACACGGCTTGGTCGCCGAGTCCGTCGAGCGTCGAGGAATCGGCACAGAGCAGGAAGTCGAGGGCAGTGCGATCTTCCCGCGTGAGACAGGCGGTTTCGCGGACGAGGATGGTGGCCCGCCACTCACTGAGGATTCCTTGCTCGAGCAGCCTGAGCGTGCGAGGCATCTCGTGGACCAGCGCGGTGGCCATTCCGAGATGGCGCCCACCGCGAAAGGGGGAGTCGCGCCGTGCCAACGCCACTTGGTTGGCGATGCCCCGCCCTTGCTGATTCCTGGGCACTCCCTGATCGGCGCGGGACGCGCGGATGGAGGCATCGAGGTCGGCCGTCACACGGGCCTGTGCCCCCGCGCATGCGGCCTTCAGTTCTTCCAACGTGCGGAGTAGGTCGATTCGCGCAGCATCACCGATATCGCTGCCCAGTTCCGGCAACTCGGCCAGAAATGTAGACACAGCTGCTGAATCCACCGAAAGCCCCCACCGTCGAATCCCCCGAATCGAACCTATGTTCGATAGTACTCGCCGGGTGAGGCGAGAGCAAGGGTCAGTTGGCTGCCACCATGCGCATGGCAAGGTCTGCGTAGAGGTCGGCTACGACGTGGGGTTCGGTATAGGCGCCGGCCGGAAACCATCGGCAGATATCGACGCACAGGGACATGAGTGCGAGAGTGACGCCTTCGCCGTCCGGAACGGTGAACTCGCCGGTGGCGGCACCGGCATCGACGACGGCCCGGACGATGCGGGTGATGTCCCGTCGAAGTTTGACGACGTCGCGATAGTGCTCGGGGGTGAGGGCGTTGAGTTCGTACTGGACGACACGGGCCTGGGCGTGATGGGTGGCCTGCCAACTGGCGAAGGCTCCGATCAGCGCCTTCAGTCGGGTCGACGGCGGCTCGTCCGGTAGATCGGCACCGGTCACGACGTCGAGGGCCGCGGTGTGCCCCTCGTAGCTGATGGCGAACAGTAATTCTTCCTTGGACCGGTAATGCGGGTACATGGCTGCCGGGCTCATGTCGAGCCGGGCCGCGATCTCGCGGGTAGTGGTCCCGCCGTACCCATTGGTGGCGAAGGCGTCGACAGCAGCAGCGCGGATGCGCGCGGCAGCCTTGGAGGGGCTGATCACCTGACTCGGTGATTCGCTCATGACTCTCTCCATCCTCGGCTCTGCGGCGGTTGACAATACCGTGTCGCAGTATCACTATAAGCAAGCGCTTAGAAAATAAGCAGACGCTTACATGCCCGAAGTGTCACACAGCGAAGAGTTCGAACCCAGAAGGATTGGTCATGCGACGCACCCTGTACGGCCCCGATCACGAGGCGTTCCGCGAGTCCGCCCGCGAATTCGTGAACCGCAACATCTTGCCGGTAGCAGACAAGCTCATCGAGCAGCGCTTCATCGACCGCGAAATCTGGCTCGAGGCCGGCCGTAACGGCCTCCTGGGACTCGAAGTCCCCGAGGCCTACGGCGGAAGCGAAGCCGGCGACTACCGGTTCAACGCTGTTCTCGCCGAGGAGCTCTCACGTGCGAGTGCTGCTGTGTCGTCGAGCTTCGGGATTCACGCCGACGTCGTCGCGCCCTACCTTGTTCAGCTCACCACGGAGGAGCAGAAGCAGCGCTGGCTGCCGAAGTTCTGCACCGGCGAGCTACTCACCGCAATCGGGATGACCGAGCCGTCCGGCGGTTCCGATTTGGCTGCGCTGAAGACCACCGCGGTCAAGGACGGCGACGACTGGATCATCAACGGTTCCAAGACCTTCATTACCAACGGCTACAACGCCGACCTGGTGATCGTCGCGGCACGCACGAGCCCGGAGAAGAAGTCCAAGGGGATCACCCTGTTCGCTGTCGAGACCGGGATGGCGGGCTTCGAGCGCGGCCGCAAGCTCGACAAGGTCGGCCAGCACGAGGCCGATACGGCGGAGCTGTTCTTCGAGAACGTTCGGGTGCCGGCCACCAACATCATCGGCGAGATCGACCGCGGCTTCATCCACATGATGGAGATGCTTCCCCAGGAACGCGTCGGTGCCGCCATCTCGAACATTGCGCACGCAGCGCCGATCCTCGAGGAGACGATCCAGTACGCCAAGGAGCGCAAGGCGTTCGGTCAGTCCATCGGATCGTTGCAGTGGAACAAGTTCCTTCTTGCCGATCTGGTGACGCGCGTCGAGGTGACCCAGGCTTTCGTCGACAACTGTGTCGCCGCCCACGCCGCCGGCGAACTGACTGCCGTGGACGCGGCCAAGGCGAAGTGGTGGACTGCACAGGTGCAGAACGAGGTCCTCGACCACTGTGTCCAGCTCCATGGTGGCTACGGCTTCATGACGGAATACCGCGCCGCCCGCGCGTGGATGGATGCGCGTGTCACCAAGATCTGGGCCGGTTCCAACGAGATCATGAAGGAACTGATCGGCCGCGACCTCGGCCTCTGAGCCCGTACCCCGTAGTCCGACGACAAAGGAGTCGCTTCGTATGTCCGTTCTCGACAAGTTCAGCTTGACCGACCGGGTGGTCGTCGTGACAGGTGCGTCTTCGGGTCTCGGGGTTGCGTTCGCGCAGGCTGCGGCGGAGGCGGGCGCCGATGTGGTGCTCGCCGCCCGGCGCACGGACCGTCTGGAGAAGACTGCGGAGCTGGTGCGGGCTGCGGGGAGGACGCCGCTCAGTGTGGCGACGGACATCGCGGACCCGGCGCAAGCGCAGAACATGATCGACAAGGCCATGGAGCAGTTCGGTCGAGTCGACGTGCTCATCAACAACGCAGGCGTCGGTACCGCCGTGCCCGCGACGAGGGAAACCCCCGAGCAGTTCCGGCAGGTCGTCGACATCAACCTGAACGGCTCCTATTGGGCGGCTCAGGCGGCCGGCAAGGTAATGAAGCCGGGCAGTGCCATCGTCAACATTGCGAGCGTGCTCGGGTTGACCACCGCGGGGCTGCCCCAGGCCGCGTACGCCGCGAGCAAGGCCGGGGTGATCGGTTTGACTCGCGACCTCGCGCAGCAGTGGGGTGCCCGCAAGGGGATCCGCGTCAACGCGATCGCCCCCGGATTTTTCGAGACGGAGATGACAGACCAGTACCAGGACGGGTACCTCGAATCGATGCGGCCGCGGCTGGTGCTCGGCCGACTCGGTGACCCGCAGGAGCTGGCTGCGACCGTGGTCTGGCTGGCGTCGGACGCTGCCGCGTACGTCACGGGACAAACGATCGCGGTGGACGGCGGCATCACGATCACCTGACCGTCGGATTGGGCGGGGTCGGTGCGCTGGCGTATAAGTAGGAAATGACCACGCGCACCGCCCACGAAGACTGGGACGATCAACCCGCCCCGTCGATGGCGGCCACCGCTCTGCTGCGGGAGCCGCCCGCGACCCCTCGGGGTGCACGTACTCGTGCGGCTCTGGTGGCGGCAGCGCGCACGGTGTTCGAGCGGTCCGGGTACCTCGACGCGCGGCTCACCGACATCACCAAGGAAGCGCAGTGCTCGACGGGGTCGTTCTACACCTACTTCGACAACAAGGAGCAGGTGTTCGCCGCTGTCCTGGAGGCGGCGCAGGAAGACATGATGCACCCGGGAATGAAGCGGGTGCAGGACACCGATGATCCGTACGCGGTGCTCGAGGCCAGTAATCGTGCGTACCTCGAGGCTTATCGTCGCAATGCCAAGCTCATGGGACTCCTCGAGCAGGTAGCTCACATCGACCCGGCATTCGCGGATCTGCGCCGGCAGCGTGCCGACGCCTTCATTGCCCGCAATGCCAGGGGCATCGCCGAACTGCAGGCGCGCGGAATTGCCGACACGAAGCTGGATCCGATGCTGGCGTCTCGGGCGCTGTCCGGGATGGTCAGCCGCCTGGCCTACAGCGCCTTCGTGGCAAACGAGCACGGCTCGGGAGGCACCCCCATCGAATTCGACGACGTCGTCTTCACCACTACCCGAATCTGGGCGAACGGCCTGCGGTTCCCCGATCGGGACTGAACACCGTGGCTCGGTGACGGCAACACCAGGTCCGCAAAGCTGAATCCGACACCGGATTCAGATATGTTCTGTGGAAGACTGGGGCTCATCAGCGTGTCCCCCGAGGGAGGAATCTCGTGCAGATCGCGCAGAAAGTTGCCATCGTCACCGGAGGCGGAGGCGGAATCGGTGGTGCTCTGGCGGAGCGGCTGGCCGCGGAAGGCGCCCGCGTGGTCGTATCCGACCTCGACGCCGCGGCGGCGCAGTCCGTCGTCGACCGGATCACCGCCACCAGTCCGGGTGCCGCTATCGCGGTGGGAGCCGACGCATCGGACACGACGCAGATCGCATCGCTCATCTCGGCAGCGGAAAGCGAATTCGGTCCCGTCGACCTCTACTTCGCGAACGCAGGTGTGGCGGCAGGCAGCGACCTCGAATTCGACGACGCAGTGTGGGACCTCGCGCTGGACGTCAACGTCCGCGCGCACATTCGGGCCGCGCGTCTGCTGGTACCGGGCTGGGTCGAGCGCGGCGAAGGATACTTCGTCAGTACGGCCTCGGCGGCCGGACTCCTGACGCAGATCGGCTCGGCGCCCTATTCGGTGAGCAAACATGCGGCCGTGGGCTTCGCCGAGTGGCTGTCCGTCACCTACGGCGATCAAGGTGTGCGCGTCAGTTGCCTGTGCCCGATGGGTGTCAACACCAAGTTGTTGACGGACGACGCTGCGTTGTCGGCCACGGCTGCACGTGCTGTCACCAGTGCCGGAGCGGTACTCGAACCGGCACACGTGGCCGAATGTGCTCTCGCGGCAATCGAAGCGGAGCAGTTCCTGATCCTTCCGCACCCCGAGGTGCTGGAGATGTATCGACACAAGGGCGCCGACTACGACCGATGGATCCGGGGAATGCGCCGCTATCAGGCCGCACTACTCGGCCAGACTTCCTGACCCACCTCCACGAGGAGTTCGCATGTCTGTGTTCGACGTATCCGACCGCGCGAAGAAGTATCAGACCGATCTACTGGAGTTCATGGACTCGCACGTGTATCCCGCGGAGAGGGTGTACGACGAGCAGATGCGCGACGCGGGTGATCCGCACTTCCAGCCGCCGATCCTCGAGGAGTTGAAGGCGGAGGCGCGTAGCCAGGGTTTGTGGAATCTATTTCATCCGCATCCGGAGTGGGGTCCGGGCCTGACGAACCTCGAGTATGCACCGTTGGCGGAGATCATGGGCCGCAGCCATCTCGCGTCTGAGGCGTGCAATTGCAACGCACCCGACACCGGGAACATGGAAGTGCTCACGCTGTTCGGCACCGATGAGCACAAGGAGAAGTATCTGAAGCCGTTGCTGGACGGGACGATGGCGTCCGCGTTCGCGATGACGGAGCCCGCGGTGGCGAGTTCGGATGCGACGAACATCGAGATGTCGATGGTCCGCGACGGCGACGACTACGTGCTCAACGGCCGGAAGTGGTTCGCGTCCAATGCCTTGCATCGCAACTGCAAGGTAATGATCGTGATGGGCAAGACCGATCCGTCGGCGGCGCCGCACCGGCAGCAGTCGATGATGGTGGTTCCGATCGATGCGCCCGGTGTCACGGTGATGCGGGGCCTGCCGGTGTTCGGATATCAGGACCGGGAGGGGCATGCGGAAATCGACTTCGCCGACGTGCGGGTTCCGGGCAAGGACGTGCTGAAAGGGGAGGGGGAGGGTTTCGCGATCGCCCAGGCCCGGTTGGGCCCGGGACGCATTCACCACTGCATGCGGGCGATCGGGATGGCCGAGCGGGCGCTCGAGCTGATGTGCCGGCGGGCGTCGTCGCGGGTGACGTTCGGGAAACCGGTCAGCGACAACGCCAATATTCAGGACTGGATCGCCGAGGCCCGGATCGAGATCGAGATGGTGCGCCTGTTGACGCTCAAGGCGGCCTACTTGATGGACACCGTCGGGAACAAGGAGGCGCGCACGGAGATCGCGGCGATCAAGGTGGCGGCACCAAATATTGCGCTGAAAATCATCGATCGGTCGATCCAGGTGCACGGCGGCGCGGGTGTCACCGATGACTTCCCCTTGGCGATGATGTATGCCCATATGCGGACGCTGCGCCTCGCGGACGGTCCGGACGAAGTGCACAAACTTTCCATCGCAAGACGAGAACTGCGTAAATACCGTTCGACAACCGGCAACAACCACCATGGAGGAAACAAGTGAGCCAGGACCGTAGAACCGCCATCGTCACCGGATCGGCCCGCGGTATCGGCACCGCCGTCGCACAGCGGCTGGCGAGCGACGGACATGCAGTCGCCGTCCTCGACCTCGACGAGTCCGCCTGTGCCGGGACGGTCGACGCGATCACGTCGGCCGGCGGCGAGGCCCTCGCCGTGGGTGCCAATGTGGCGGACGAGGCCTCGGTCACGGCGGCGGTCGAGCGCGTGGCATCCGAACTGGGCGCACCGACGATCCTGATCAACAACGCCGGGATCACCCGCGACAACCTGCTGTTCAAGATGTCGGTCGACGACTGGGACGCCGTGATGAACGTGCATCTGCGTGGCGCCTTCCTGATGTCACGTGCCGTCCAGAAATACATGGTGGACGCCAAGTTCGGCCGCATCGTCAACCTGTCCAGCACGTCGGCGCTCGGCAACCGTGGCCAGGCCAACTACTCTGCCGCCAAGGCAGGCATGCAGGGCTTCACCAAGACGCTGGCATTCGAGCTCGGCAAATTCGGCGTCACCGCGAACGCGATTGCACCCGGATTCATCGAGACGGAGATGACCGCCGCCACGGCCGAGCGCGTCGGTATGAGCTTCGAGGATTTCAAAGCCGCCGCGGCGTCACAGATTCCTGTCGCTCGTGTCGGTCAGCCCGAGGACATCGCCCACACCGCGTCGTTCTTCGCGAGTGAAGGCGCCGGATTCGTCTCCGGGCAGGTCGTCTACGTCGCCGGCGGACCGAAGGACTGATCGATGAAGGCATGGCGTGTGCACGAAGTAGGACAACCCAGGGAGGTCCTCACTTTCGAGGACGTCGCCGACCTCGAGCCGAAGTCCGGGGAGCTGCTGGTCAAGGTTCTTGCAGCTCCCGCCAACTTCCCGGACGTGCTGTTGTGCCGCGGCGAGTACCAGATCAAGCCGCCGCTGCCTTTCACTCCCGGGGTGGAATTGTGCGGCGAGGTGGTGGCGCTCGGCGAGGGTGTCACCGAGTTCGCGGTCGGTGACCGGGTGATCGGCATGCCCAGCCTGCCGAACGGCGGTTTCGCGGAGCTCGCCGTGATGTCGGTGGCCACGACCTTCCCGGCACCGGCCACATTGGACGACGCGGAGGCGTCGGCGTTGTCGATCGGGTATCAGACGGGGTGGTTCGCGCTGCACCGCAGGACACAGCTGCGGGCGGGCGAGACACTTCTCGTGCAGGCGGCAGCCGGTGGAGTGGGTAGCGCGGCCGTCCAGTTGGGCAAGGCGGCCGGCGCAAAGGTGATCGGTGTGGTGGGCGGCCCTCAGAAGGCCGAGTACACCCGGGCTCTCGGCGCCGATCTGGTCGTGGACCGGCACAGTGAGGACTTCGTCGCCGCGGTGAAGGACTTCACCGGGGGGCGGGGCGCGGACGTCGTGTTCGATCCGGTGGGTGGCGACTCGTACGCCAAGTCCACGAAGTGCATCGCGTTCGAGGGGCGAATCGTCGTGATCGGTTTCGCCAGTGGCACCATTCCCTCGCCCGGCCTCAACCATGCGCTGATCAAGAACTACTCGATCATCGGACTGCATTGGGGTCTCTACAACGCCTACGATCCCGCGGCGATCAGGGAGTGCCACGCAGAGCTGACACGGTTGGCCGATGCCGGTGACATCAAGCCGATGATCAGTGAACGCCTCGGACTCAGCGAGGTAGCGGACGGACTCGCCCGACTCGGCGAGGGAACGACGGTCGGCCGGCTCGCTTTCCTGCCGGGCCGCTAGCTGCCGTCGGCGTCGCGTTTCTCGTACAGCTCCTCGAGGTTGTGCCGCAAGGTCGCCTCGGTGTTCTTCACGGCCGTCTCGACGAACGGTTCGACGATGAGCCCGAGGGCCTTGCCGGCCAAACCTCCGGGGAGCTTGTACGCGAAGTCGACGCCGAGTTCGGTCTTGTCCGGGCCGAGCGCCACGAACGTCCACGTAGACGAGTTGGCCGCGCCGTCGAGCGATGCCAACGTGATCACCCGATCCTTCTCCCAGGCGGTGACCTCGAGGCGGGACCGCAGCGTGGTCGGGCCGATGTGGATCGCCGCATCGAACGTCGAGCCCAATCCCTGATCGAAACCGCCGATGGGACGGAAATCAGACACGCCGAACATCCAGTCGGGGACCGTCCTGTAGTCGTCGATGTACGTGAACGCCACGTCGATGGGGACGGCGGCTACCGCGGAATGACGGACGTGGATCATCGGGTGGTCCCTGGCTCTCTGTCGGAAATGACTGTCGATCTGGGCGACCTCGCTCGAGTCTAGTGAACTCCCGGTACCGAAGCAGGGCGTCGCCGGGTCCCCCCTTCCTTCTGGGCCGTCGATGCGCGGCTGATTTTGCTTGGCCACCCCCCTGCCCTTCTTTCCGGTCCTGGGCGGCCACGAGGGCGCAGGCGTGGTGACCAAGGTGGGCCCAGGAGTGTCGAATCTTGCCGAAGGGGACCACGTGGTCCTCGCCTTCGTCCCGGCGTGCGGACGGTGCCGTTCTTGTGCGAAGGGCATGCAGAACATCTGCGACGAAGGTGCCGGTCTCCTCACCGGGCAGGCGATCGCCGACAAGACCTTCCGGGTCACCCTGGGCGGTGAGCCTGTTCTGCAGATGTGCCTGCTCGGCACCTTCTGCCCCTACGTGACGGTGAGCGAGGCGTCGGTCATCAAGATCGAGAACGACATCCCTCTCGACAAGGCGGCGCTCCTCGGCTGCGGCGTCTCGACCGGATGGGGCTCGGCCACGCAGATCGGTGGAACGCAGGTCGGTGACACCGTCGTGGTGATCGGCGTCGGTGGTGTCGGCATCAATTCGGTGCAGGGCGCGGCCAGTGCCGGTGCGCGTTTCGTCGTCGCCATCGATCCGGTGGAGTTCAAGCGGCAGAAGGCGAAGGAATTCGGTGCCACCCACGTCTTTGCGTCGCTCGAAGAGGCGGCTCCGACGATCGGCGAGATCACCTGGGGGCGGATGGCCGAGGTCACGATCATCACGGTCGGTGAGATCGAAGGCGACATGATTCAGCCGGCGATGAGCATCACCGGCAAGGGCGGCCAAGTGGTGGTGACGGGAATGGGTAGCGCGGCAGACACGCAGGTCACCCTCAGTCTCTTCGAGCTCACCTTGCTGCAGAAGCGGTTGCAGGGCGCCATCTTCGGCGGCGTCGGCCCGAGGTCGCAGATCCCGGCGCTCCTCGACCTCTATCGCAACGGAACGCTGAAGCTCGACGAGTTGGTAACCCGGACATATCGCCTCGAGCAGGTCAACGACGGATACCGGGACATGCTCGACGGGAAGAACCTGCGTGGGCTGATCGTGTACTCGGACGACGACTACTGAGGGGACGCTCTACCGTATGACCCATGACGGTTAACGGCACGGAGGCCGGTAGTTCGTGGCGCGAATACACGGACCAGGGGTTGTCCAAGGTTCTGGCGGCCGCCCTGGCTGCGTTCGTCGAGAAGGGGTACGACGGCGCCTCGATTCGTGAGATCGCGGCCCGTGCCGGACTGTCCGTACCCGGTCTTTACCATCACTACCCCTCGAAGCAGGCACTGCTCGTGGGGTTGACCAACGCGGTGATGCGTGACCTGCTCGACCGCAGTCGCGCGGCCGTCGCCGAGGCAGGGCCGACTCCTGGCGAGCGATTCGACGCGGTGATCGAATCACTGCTGCGTTTTCACATGTATCGGCGTGAACAGTCCTTCGTTGCGTCCCGGGAGACGCGGAGCATGGAGCCCGACAGCAGGCAGGCTTACATTGCCCTGCGGGACGAGCAGCAGCAACTGGTCGACGACATCGTGCGCGACGGCGTCGCGGCCGGCCTGTTCCGGACACCCTTCCCGGAGGACGCGAGCCGCGCTGTCGTGACGATGTGTGTCTCGGTCGCCACCTGGTACCGCGAGGACGGGCCGTTGTCGCCCGACGAAATCGTCGAACGGTATCTGGTGATTGCTCGTAGCACGGTAGGGGCCATCGACTGACGTCTTGACCACGTCGCGTTCTTGTGGGATGGTCGACGCCAGTGCGACCGAGCGAGTGATCGGTCGGTCCCGGTGTTCGTTTTGACTGGAGGTAGTGGTGGCGATCGATCTGTCTTATGCGCCGGAGGTGACGGTGCTGGTCGAGAAGACCAGGGCGTTCACCCGTGAGGTGGTGCTGCCTGTCGAGGACGAACACGGCGGCGACATCACCGCGGCAGGTGGCGACACCCTGCGAGTCGAGCTGCAGAAGGCCGCCAAGGAGGCCGGTGTCTTCGCCCCGCACGCTCCCGTCGAATACGGCGGACACGGGTTGAACATGACGGACCGCGCCCCGGTCTTCGAGGAAGCCGGCTACTCGCTGTTCGGCCCTATCGCCCTCAACATCGGCGCGCCCGACGAGGGCAATGTCCACATGCTCGCGCATATCGCCAGTGCGGAGCAGAAGGAGCAGTTCCTCGCTCCCCTCGCCCACGGTGACGTGCGGTCGGCTTTCGCCATGACCGAGCCCTCCCCGGGCGCCGGGTCCGATCCGTCGGCTTTGACCACGAGGGCCGAGAAGGTGCCCGGTGGGTGGAAGATCAACGGGCACAAGTACTTCATCACCGGCGCCGACGGTGCCGGATTCTTCATCATTTTCGCGCGCACGTCGGGGCAGCCCGGCGACCGCGGTGGTGCCACCATGTTCCTCACCCCAGCCGACGTGCCCGGTCTGAAAGTGGGCCGGCACATCGACACGCTCGACAAGTCCATGATCGGAGGCCACTGCGAGGTGTTCTTCGACGATCTGTTCATACCCGACAGCGGTGTGCTCGGTGAGGTGGACGAGGGATTCGCTTACGCGCAGGTGCGGCTCGGCCCGGCGCGGATGACGCACGTCATGCGCTGGCTCGGTGCGGCGCGGCGCGGTCACGATGTCGCGGTGGCCCACGTCGCTCGGCGTGAAGGGTTCGGCGGCAAGCTGGGCGATCTGGGCATGGTCCAGAAGATGGTCGCGGACAACGAGATCGACATCGCCGCTACTCGGGCGTTGCTGACACAGGCGTGCTGGGAACTCGATCAGGGCGGGCACGCGAGCAACGCCACTTCCATCGCCAAGACCTATGCCGCAGAGGCGATCTTCCGGATCGTCGACCGCTCGATCCAGATGTGTGGCGGTCTCGGAGTATCCGGCGATCTGCCTCTCGCACGGCTCTCTCGTGAGGTGCGTCCCTTCCGGGTGTACGACGGCCCGTCCGAGGTGCATCGCTGGGCGATCGCCAAGCGTGTCATCGGTGCTGCCAAGAAAGCGGCGCGGGAGGCGGGGGCATGACCGAGCATCGCGGGCTCGACCTCGTTGCTCTGGAGAAGTTCCTGACAGAGATGCAGGTTCCGCTCGACGGCGAACTGCGGGCCGAACTGATCTCCGGCGGAAAATCCAACCTCACCTACACAATTTTCGACGACTCCTCGCGGTGGGTGCTGCGAAGGCCGCCCACCGCGGGGCTCACACCGTCCGCGCACGACGTGGCCCGCGAATACCGGGTCACGTCGGCGCTGCAGGGCACGAGCGTTCCCGTCGCAGCTACGGTGGCGCTGTGTGAGGACAACAGCGTGATGGGGGCCCCTTTCACCGTTGTCGAACATGTCACGGGGCAGGTGATCCGCACCCAGTCGGAGTTCGATGCGCTGTCCGACAACGAAATCGATTCCTGTGTGGACGAGTTGGTCCGGGTGATCGGTGACCTGCACAACGTGGACTATCAGGCCGTCGGCCTGGGAGAGTTCGGGCGCCCGGACGGATATGTCGCCCGGCAGGTGAAGCTGTGGGCGGGGCAGTGGGCCAGGGTCAAGACCGAGGATTCGGCCGACGTCGATCGTCTGCACGCCGCTCTCGCGGAATCCGTGCCCGATCGGTCGGAGTCGTCGATCGTGCATGGCGACTACCGGATCGACAACACCATCCTGTCGGCGGCGGACGTGACCAAGGTTGCGGCGGTAGTGGACTGGGAACTGTCGACTCTCGGCGACCCTCTCACCGACGTGGCGCTGATGTGCGTCTATCGCGCACCAGCCTTCGACCTCGTGCTGGGTGAAGCAGCGGCGTGGACGAGTCCGCGGATGCCGTCCGCTGACGACCTTGCCCACCGGTACACCGTGGCGTCCGGTCGGGAACTGAAGAATTGGAATTTTTACCTGGCGTTGGCCAATTTCAAACTGGCTGTCATTGCCCAGGGTATCCACCACCGGTACCGCGCGGGTGCCACGGCAGCCGAGGGATTCGACAAGGCTGGTGAGGCGGTGCCCGCGCTCGTCGACGCCGGACTGCGCGCACTGAAGGGGAAGTCCGCATGAGCAGGTCTGCACTCATCACGGGAGCGTCGCGCGGAATCGGTCGCGGTATCGCCACCCGCCTCGCCGAAGCAGGCTACGGTCTGACCCTCAGTGCTCGTGACGCCGAGCGTCTCGAAGTGGTGGCAGACGAGCTGCGCGCGGCCGGCGCGAAGGAGGTGGTCGTCGTGGCCGGCGACCTCGCCGATGACGCCTCTGCCGGCCGCGTGGTAACGGCGCATGCCGACACCTTCGGTTCACTGAATGCGTTGGTGCTCAACGCAGGTGTGGGGACGGCCGGGCCGATCGGCGAGTTTCCGATGCGCCGCTTCGCCAAGAGCGTCGATGTGAATCTGCGGGCCCCGTTCAGCTTGCTGCAGCAGGCGCTGCCGATGCTCCGGACCGCCGCGACCGAGAATCCGGCGAAAGGCGCCAAGGTCATCGCCCTGGCCTCGATCACCGGCGTCTACGCCGAAGCGGGACTGGCCGTCTACGGGGCCACCAAGGCCGCCCTGATGTCACTGGTCGAGACACTGAACGTGGAGGAGTCGGGCAACGGAGTGTCCGCTACGGCCCTTGCTCCCGCGTTCGTCGACACCGATATGTCCGCGTGGACCCACGACAAGATTCCGCCGGAGTCGATGATCGAGGTAAACGACATCGTCGAACTGGTCGATGCGCTGCTGCGACTGTCGTCCCGCGCGGTGGTGCCCAAGATCGTCGTCGGGCGCGCGGGAACGGACGGGTACCGAGCCTGAGCGGACGTCAGACCTCGTCGTCCCCTTTCGCTTCGCCGCGCTTACGGAAGAACTTGAAGCCGGGAACGCCCTGGATCGCCTGACGCACACCCTGCACTTCTTCGAGGAGTAGGTGGATCTCGGGGGACACCGTGTCGAGGCTGGCCAGGATGGGCAGCAACCCCTCCATACGCAGTGTCAGCTCGGGAAGATGATTCACCAACCCGATCGCCGCATGAATCTCGTCCTCCGACAGGTCCTCGACGAACCGGGCAGCCATCGGCGCCGCCTTGGTTGCGAGCGGCTCGTACAGGCCGATCAGGGTCTGAGCCGAGGTGGACAACTCCGTGCTCGAGGTGACCACGGTCGCGGCTCGGTCGGCTACCTCGTTCGCCTTGGCGACGGCCATTTCGGCGCGTTCGCTGATTGTCTCGATCCGGGTGATGAGCACCTCCACTCGGTCGAGCAGCGCGGCGACCCGATCGGGGAGTGAGGCAGCGAAACCAGCAGTGTCCATCGACCAGCGGGCCACACCCGTGGCGGTGCGCACGAGGTCGTCAGGGCTGGGGAATGCGAGAGCCATTCCCACATCCTGCCTGATGCCCTCGCGGGGCCGTCTCACGACGGGCCCGCGAGAACGGGGCATCGGGACAATCTCACGTTTCGGCGTTCCCAGGCGTCTACCTGTCAGAGGTCAGCACACCTGGAAGGATTGTTCCCGTGAATGCCGAACGAGCAGCGCACACCGTCATCGACTCCCCGATCGGTCCCCTCACGCTGGTCAGCGTGGAAGGGGTTCTCAGCGGCATCTACATGGCCGAACATCGGCATCAGCCCGAAGTCGCGACTTTCGGTGAGCGCGGCGACGGCGGTTTCGAAGCCGCCGCGACACAACTCACCGAGTACTTCGACGGTGGACGCACCGAGTTCACGCTGCCCCTCGCCGCCCGCGGCACACCGTTTCAACAGCGGGTATGGGACACGCTGCGGACCATCCCGTACGGGGAGACGTGGACGTACCGCGAATTGGCGGAGGCGCTCGGCAGTCCCACGGCCATCCGGGCGGTGGCCGCGGCGAACGGCAAGAATCCGATCAGCATCATCGTTCCGTGCCACCGGGTCGTCGGAACCGACGGCAGCCTCACGGGGTATGCGGGAGGGCTCGACCGCAAGCGTTTCCTGCTGAACCAGGAGGCGGAACGGGCGGGAATCCGGCTGAGCCGATGGGCCTGATTCCGTTCGAGCAGATCGTGGCCGAGCACGGCCCCACGGTGTTGCGGGTCTGCCGGGCGGTGGTCGGGCCGATAGACGCCGAAGACGCCTGGTCGGACACGTTTCTCGCCGCCATGCGCGCGTATCCGGATCTGCGGCCTGGAAGTAACGTCGAGGCCTGGCTCGTGACCATCGCGCACCGCAAGGCGCTCGATCACATTCGGGCCCGGGAACGCCGGGCCGTTCCGACAGATCACGTTCCCGAGCAGACCACCGACCGCGGGCTGCCCGGAAGCAGCGACCCCGAATTGTGGGAGGCGGTGGGCGCCTTGCCCATGAAACAACGCGCCGCCGTGGCCTACCGCTACTTGGCAGGATTGCCCTACGCCGACATCGCAGTGATCCTCGGCAACTCGCCGGACGCTGCCAGACGCGCCGCGGCCGACGGTATTGCGGCCCTGCGTAGGTCCCGCTCGATCTCGATGCTGGGAGACAGAGTGAGTGGAGAAAGAGGATGAACACCATTCCGGACATCATCGACGCCTTGTCGGTATCGGATTCCGATGTCGAGCGAAGACTCCGCACCCGGCTCACCGCCGCCGCCGCCGACGCCGGACTCCTCGACGTCGCGTACCGGACCGTGGACAGTCCTGTCGGTTCGTTGCTCCTGGCGGCGACCGACCGTGGCCTGGTACGTGTCGCCTTCGCCGGCGAGGGCCACGATGCCGTGTTGCAGAGACTCGCCGAGCGCATCAGTCCCCGGATACTCCGCGCGCCGGCCCGGCTGGACGCGGTGGCCCGCGAACTCGAGGAGTACTTCCGGGGGCAACGCACGTCGTTCGACGTCCCGCTCGACTTCCGCCTGGCCAAGGGCTTCCGGCGGGAGGTGCTCACCCACCTACCCGAGATCCACTATGGCCAGACGTGGAGCTATGCCACCGTGGCGGCCGCTGCGGGCAGTCCCCGGGCCGTGCGGGCCGTCGGAACCGCCTGCGCGACAAACCCTCTGCCGGTGGTTGTGCCCTGCCACCGAGTGGTACGCAGCGACGGCAGCCTCGGTCAGTACGTGGGCGGGGCCGCAGCGAAGTCCCTGCTACTGACGTTGGAAGCTGCAGCGTGAGGGTTCTCCTGCCCTACCGCGACCCCTTCACCCACGCTCCGCTGTGGAGTGCACTGCGGGCCCACACCATCGCCGGTCTCGAGCGGCACGATACCGACACCGGCGCCCACACGCGCGTGGTGAACGCCGCACACGGACCCGCCCTGGTCACCGTCGTCGTCCGCCCCGAGAAACGGCATGTCGAGACCCGCATCGTCCCGGCGCATTCCGCCGATGTCGGGGAGTTGACCGATATCGTGCGCCGCTGGCTCGATCTGGACGCAGACCCGCTCGCGATCGACGCCGCACTCAGCCGGCACCCGGAACTTGCTTCGCTGGTGGCGTCGCGACCGGGGCTGCGGCGGCTGGGCAGCGTCGACGGCTTCGAGACCGCAGTCCTCACCGTGCTGGGCCAGCAGGTGTCGCTCGCCGCGGCGCGGACGTTCGGTGCCCGGTTGGTCGCTGCCTACGGGCGGCCGGTGCACGGCGAGTTCCGTGCGTTTCCCGCACCCGAGGTACTGGCCGATCGATCGCCGGAGGAGTTGCGTTCCGCGATCGGTCTGACCGGAGCCCGGGCACGCACCGTGCACGCGCTTGCGGACGCCGCCGCGGACGGGTTGCCACTCGACGCCGACACCGAACCGGCGAAGTTCCGGGCCGGTGTACTCGCGCTGCCCGGAATCGGACCGTGGACGGCGGACTATCTGACGGTGCGAGTGCTCGGCGACCCGGACGCGTTTCCTGCCGACGATCTCGTTCTCAGGCGGGCACTCGGGGTGGGTAAGGGCAGCGAAGCTGCCGCTCTCGCCGAGGCGTGGCGGCCGTGGCGCGCGTATGCCCTCTTCCACCTCTGGACCGCAGAGGCGTTCTAGCCCTTCGCTTTCGGGAACCTAGTCCTTTGCCTTTGCCAAATCGGACGGCCACCAGATCTTCTTGCCGATGTGGTGTGAGAGGGCGGGAACGAGGATGCTGCGCACGATGATCGTGTCGAGGAGGACGCCGAAGGCCACCGCGAAACCGACCTCGGCGAGGAACACCAGAGGTAGCACACCCAGCACCGCGAACGTTGCTGCGAGGACGACACCGGCCGAGGTGATCACACCACCGGTGACCGCCAGTCCGCGCAACACGCCCGACCGTGTGCCGTGCTCCTGGGTTTCCTCGCGCACACGGGTCATCAGGAAGATGTTGTAGTCGATGCCCAGTGCCACGAGGAACACGAACGCGAACAGCGGGAACGCCGGATCGGCGTTGGCGAAGTGGAAGACGTGTGTGAAGAAGAATCCGCACACGCCCAGAGTCGCGGCGAAGGACAACACCACCGTGGCGATGAGGATGACCGGTGCCAGCAGTGCGCGCAGGAGCACGGCCAGCACCAGGAAGATGACGACGAGCACGATGGGGATGATCAGGTTCCGGTCGTGCACGGACGCCGTCTGCACGTCGAGGGTGGTTGCGGTGCCTCCACCGACCAAGCCGTCGGCGCCGGGAACGGCGTGCACCGTCTCACGTAGTCGCTCCACGGTCGCCAGGGCTTCCGGGGAATCGTACGAGTCGGCGAGAGTCGCGTTGACCACCATGCGGCCGTCGATCGGCGCCGCGGTGAGGAAGTCGGGCGGGCAGCCCGTCTGTCCTGCTGCGGCCGACGCCACCGCCTCGGGGTTCGCCTTGACCAATGCGGACAGCTTCTCCACGTCGACCTGTGGACACACGGCGCCGGGCTCCTTCGATACCCCGTCGACAGCGCTGACCGCGTCGATGACTGCCTGCGTCTGTGCGGCGTTGGTCAGGATGACGGCCGGAGCGCCGGCGCCCGGATCGAACTTGGAGTCGTAGAGTTCCTGTCCGACGACGGCGTCCGGGCGGTTGGTGAAGCTCTCCGAGGACGTCAGCCCCTCCGTCTTCAAACTGCCGATGCCCACCAGGAACAGTGCGGCCAACAGCACTGTCGTACCGATCCAGAACGGCCGGTCCTTGCTGCCGACCTGGGCGGCGATCTTGCCCCACAGACCGTGCGTGGTGAGATCCGCTGCCTCGTCCACCCGAGGCTTGCGTGGCCAGAACACCCACCGACCCGCGGTGGCCAGAGCCACCGGCAGGAAGCTCATCATCACCAGATACGTGCAGACGATGCCGATGGCAGCCACGGGACCGAGGCTCTTGTTGGAATTGAGCTCTGAGAATGTGAGGCACAGCAGGCCCAGGATGACGGTGACCGCGGACGCCGTGATGGCGGGAGCCGACTCCCGCCAGGCCTTGGCCATCGCGTCGAAGCGGCTGGGATAGAAATGGAGCTCCTCCCGATACCGGGAGATCAAGAGCAGGGCATAGTCGGTGCCCGCACCGATCACCAGGACGAAGAGAATGCCCTGGCTCTGACCGGTGAGCGTGAGCACCTCCGCCTTCGCGAGGAAGTAGATCACCATCGACGCCATGCCCAGGGCGAGTAGCGCCGAGAAGAGCGGGAAGAACCACAGCACCGGGGACCGATACACCACCAGCAAGATCAGGACGACGACGAGCAGGGCGGCACCGAGTAGGGCGCCGTCGAGCCCGGCGAACGCGTCGATGAAGGCCACGAGGAGACCACCGGGTCCCGCGGGGAGCACCTCGAGCCCGCCGGCCGCGTTCTCGGCTGCGGTGAGCACCTCCTGTTCCGTGGTGGCGAGCACGTCACCGGCGACGGCAGTGCCGTTCTCCTTTGCGACGAGGGGAACGAAAATCGACGCTGTGGTGCCGTCCTCGGAGTACTGGGGTTGCGACATCCCCTCCGCATCGACGCCCTCGACGGTGGCGATGTCCTCGCGGGCCTGCGCGATGGCAGCCTTGTCCTGATCGGTGAGTGCCGAGTCGCGATGAAACAGCACGAAGCCGGGGATCGTCTCCACTGTGAGGAACTTCGACGACTCGTTGGTGACGACGGTCGACTCTGCGGTACTCGACAGGTAGGCGGCGTTGTCGTTCTTCTGAACCTCGGTCAGCTTTCCCTGGAACGACCCACCGAATCCCCCCGCGAAGAAGGCGATGATCGCGATGGCCACGATGGTGAACGCGGGCCAGCGAAATTTGCGCGGCGCCTCACCGCTTGTGCTCGCGCCCGTCGAATCCAACTTGGTCATGGGTTCTCCTTCGCCGCCCCCACCAGCAATGGGTCCCAGTACACCACGCGTAGCCCGTCGGCGACACCGGAAATTGGTGTGGTCAGGGCTCGATAGAACTCTCGCCGTAGCAGTCCCGCACCGCCACGTCCATGGGGAACCGCACCCGGGTGTCACCGAAGAGAAGGCGGGTGGCCACCTCGACGGCTCCGAGAACGTGCCGGGTAGCCGTCTCCGGGTTCCGGGTGTGCACCATCACCTCGTCGTGCTGGAAGAAGACGAGTTCGCTGTCGGAATCGTCGGCGAGCCGGCGTCGCAGATCGGCCAGCACACAGAGCGCCCATTCGGCGGCGGTGGCCTGCACGACGAAATTGCGCGTGAACCGCCCACGCGAACGGGCGTCACCGTGTGACCAGAAATCGGGTGCCGGCGGTGGGCAGGCCCGGCCGAGCCACGAATGCACCACCTCACCCCGTTCGCCTGCCCGGGCAGCCTTCTCCACGTACTCGACTGCGACAGGGAAACGTGTGCGCAGCAGGGTGAGTAGCGAACGGGCCTCACCGGCCGTGGCACCGTACAGAACACCGAGGATCGCCACCTTGGCCTTGGCGCGGTCACCGTCGAACGTCTCTGCGGCTACCGGGGCATACAGGTCGTCCGCGCCCGCCGCAGCCACCATGCGCGGGTCACCCGACATGGCCGCCAGAATGCGGGGCTCCAGCTGACCGGCGTCGGCGATGACGAAGGTGTGACCCGGGTCGGCGATCACGCTCGACCGGAGCGGCTTCGGAATCTGCAGCGCCCCGCCACCACGAGTCGCCCAGCGGCCGGACACCACACCACCAGGCACGTAGACCGGCCGGAAGCGGTTGTCGCGGACCCAGCTGTCGAGCCACTGCCAGCCGTTGGTGCTGAACAACTTCGACAGGTCGCGGTGATGCAGGAGAAGGGGCACGGCGGGATGGTCGATCTCGCGCAGCAGATGCTTGCGCGTCGACACCAGTTCGATGCCCTCGCGGCGGAAGGCGTCGATTACCTCCACATGGGACGCCGGGTTGATGCTGCGGCCGAACGCCGCACCGATCTCGGCGGACACTGTCTGGATGCGCTGGGGAAGGTCGTACCCCACGGGGCGCGGTCCCAGCGCGGCTTCGAGGAACGCCTCGTGGGCGGGAGCAGAGAAGGGTAATCCGTCGAAGCCCATCTCCGCGGCGGCGAGCGCGCCCGCCGACTCCGCCGCCACCAGAAGATCCAGCCGGGAATCGCTGCCGATCGTTTTCCGTTGTGCAGCGAAATCGGCGACCACCTGTTCAGGATCGGCGACCGGTGTGGTGTCGAACAGGCCGAGACGATCGTCGGTCAGCGGTTCCTCGGCGGGCGGCGCCGGAACCCCGTCGCGCATGCTCAGGATCGCGTGGGTGAGGGCGAGGTCGTGACAACGCCCCACCCGTATTCCGGCCCGTAGCAACGACGGGTAGACGGCCGCGGTGCCGACCCAGATCCAGCGGGGATGATCGGCGGCTTCGATGTCGGCCACCGCAGTCGCGGCGTCGGAGTGATGTCGTGGCGACTCGAGCGGAACCCCGGCCGGATCGGTGCGGATCGTCGTCGCACCACCGTCGGCGTCCGGAACCATCACCACTCTCACGGGCCCAGTCTGCTCCCCACCTCCGACAGGCCGGGACGCCCCCGTCGGCAGCGAGGAAACCCGCAGGTAGGGCAGTACACTGAGGCAAGATGCTTCTCGCCGGAAGGAGGCGCATCCGATGGCAACCATCGAGGAGTTCGAGCGGTCGGTAACCGACAAGGTGATCGCCGGACTTCACTCCACATTCGCCGACTACAAGGCTCGGGGAGTCAGAGTGTCCGAACTCGGCGATCCCGATCAGTTCGTCGAAAGGATCCTGGCGGCCGCGCCGGCCCTGCATCCCTGGTACGAACAGTTCGGAACGTATTGGTCGAGTTCGTCCGCCTGATCATGATCCGGCCACGTCCACCGTTTCGGGTGCGTTCGGTGCCTTGTGGCGGCGATGCAGTCCCTTACGGTCGTAGAAACGGGTGACGACGGCCCCGAAGATCAGGCCGATGAGCAGACCTCCGGCAGTCATCCACACTGCATGGATGAGTCCTGCGTCGCCCTTCGCACCGAAGAACAGGATGGCGCGCACCCCGATGTAGATCTGGTGCATCGGCTCGAATTCGCCGAGCCAGGTGTACAAGCGTGGTGCAGCCTCGAGCGGGATGGTTCCTCCCGAGGAGGGCAGCGCGAGGACGACGAAGATCATCAGATTGATGAGTAGCCCGAGATTGCCGAACGCGGCCATCACCGACATTGCCGTGATACCCACAGCGGCGATGGCGAAAGCGCCGTACTCCCACAGGGCCAGCGGGTCCGTGATCGGCAGTCCCAGGGCCGAGCTGATCCACAAGTACAGCCCGGAAACGATTCCCGCGAGCAGTGTCATGAGGGCCCACTTGACCAGCAAGGTATTGAAACGCGAAATCGGCACCGCCTCGTTGTGCAGGTACAGCGGCCCGACCTCCGTGGGGGTGAATCCCAGCATGCCGTCGACGAGAGTGCTCGCGATGGTGGCGCCGGTGAATCCTGCGAGGACGAGGAGCAGGGCGTAGTAGAACGCCGCCAGACCGTATCCGGTGCCTTCGGGCAGCGGGTTGTGGGCGACGGTCCGGACGTCGATGGGGTCGGTGAGGACGAGCCGGCTGGCGCCCGACAGCTGGGCATCGGGTGCGGTGGCAGCGAGTTGCTGCGTCACCTGGGCGGTGAGTTGCTCGCCCATCGTCTGATTGGCTTTGTCCATCGCCATCTGACCGATGTTCGACACCAGATTGGCGCTGATCGTTCCTGCACGCGGATTGGTGTAGATGGTGATGACGGGCCGCTCCACGTCACCGGGAATCACACTCGCCTGAGCCAGGATGAACGTGCGTTTCGTGAAGTCGCTCGGAATGACGATGGCACCGTAGAGGTCACCGTTGTCGAGTTTCGACTGCGCCTCGGCGATTCCGATTCGCCGGAGTTCCACCTTCTCGGGGTCGACACCCTCGATCAGCCCCGCCTCGATCTGGTCGCCGAGGTTCTGCTGCTCGGGCGGAGTCGAGCCGGGCAGCGTGTCACCCTCGTCCTGGTTGACCAGCGCGATCGGGAAATGGTCGAGGTTCTTGGTGGGGTCGAGCATGCCGCCCATGTACAGCGCGGCCAACAGCGACATGACGATCGACACCAGCAGCAGTGGGGCGATCCAGAAGCGTGGTGTCCGAAGCACGCTCGTCTTGCCGGACCCGCTCGTCTCGTGTGCCATTGCCCCTCGCGTCCTCCCGTGTCGACACCGGTCGACCCGCACACCCGACCAGCCGGGTCAAGCCTAGGCGGTCGTCCGGGAAATGCCGGGCCGACTCGAGGACTCGGCCGGATCCCGGTCGTTGTCGGCGGCCGCCTTGTACGCCGATTCGGACATACCGCGGTGCCAGTACCCGATGAGCAGCACCTGAGACCGATCGAGCCCGACCTCGGTGCGCAGGTATCGGCGGAGTTCGCGGACCGTCGCGGATTCGGCACCCACCCACGCGAACATCGCGGACCGGTCGGCGGGCAGGACAGCGGCACGGACGGTGTCGGCGAGGCGACTGGCACCGCCGCGGCGGTACAGCCATTCCACCTCGACTCCGGCCGGATGACGTAGATCCTGGCGCTCGTGCTCGTCGGCGACGTCGATCAGCACCCGCCCCGACGCATCGGCGGGCAGCTCCTCGAGGATGGCCGCGATGGCGGGAAGTGCCGACTCGTCGCCCGCCAGCAGGTACCACTGCGCGGGACGGATCGATTTACCGCCGCCGCCGAGGACACCCAGTCGATCACCGGGCGCGGCGCTCCGGAGCCATTGCGCCGCGACACCGTCGTCGCCGTGGTCGACGAAATGCACGTCCAGCTCGGCGTTCTCCTGGCTGAGCCGCCGCACCGTGTACGTGCGTACCAGTTGCCGTCCCTCGGGCTCCGGCCACTGGTAGCGGCCGTCCACGTCGGGATCGGGAAGCAGTAGTCCGTGCACGGGATGCGGAAAGCACAACTTGATGTTGGGTACACACGATCCCGCGGCGTAGTCGAGTACCTCCGTCCCGGCGAACCGGACGCAGGTCATCCGTGGGGTGACCGGTCGAATGTCGGCGACCCGCAGAACAAGTGGGAGGCGGGGCGCACTCATCGGGCCGCAGTGACGTCGAACCAGGCGTCGAGGGTCGGCTCGCCGACGAGGTCCACGAGATCGACGGAGGCCCCGGCCGTCCGCCACCGCTCCACCAGCGCCATGACGCGCACCGAGTCCATGCCCTCGTCGAGGAGGTTCGCCGAATCGTCCAGTTCGGTCACCGGAACGCCGAGCACGTCGGCGACGTCCTCGCGAATTCGGTTCCGGCTGAGTGCGGTCTTCGGGGCAGAGCTCACGGGTTTCCCTCCGGTTCGTCGCTCGGAACTCGACTCGTTGAGCGTCTTCGGCGACATGGGGTAGGTTGCTGGGTTAGTGAAGCCTAAGCATAGTTCGTCGCGTCCGCGAGCGGGAATGGCGAACTGCTGCGACCGAGTGTGAATGGATGACGATGGCTGGATTCTCGAGGTACGCAATCGACTTGACACCGCTACGGACGAGTCGCGAATTCCGGTACATCTTCGTTGCCCGTACCATTTCGATCTTCGGCCTCGGACTGCTGCTCGTGGCGGTGCCGCTGCAGGTGTACGACATGACCGGTTCCACACTCTCGGTCGGCGCGGCCAGCATCGTCGTGGGGTCGTCGGTGTTCATCGGAACGTTGTTCGGTGGAGTGATCGCGGACAGGTACGACCGACGACCCGTGATTGCCCTCGCGCGAGCCAGCGCGGGTATCGCCTTCGCGATCCTGGCGGTCAACGCGTTTCTGCCGACGCCGCAGCTGTGGGTGATCTACCTGTGTGGCGTGATCGAGGGACTGGCAGGCGGAATCTCGTCGACGGCTTTGATGGCCGTGATCCCATCGCTGCTGCCGAAGGACAAGATGGCGGCCGCTGGGGCACTGATGACGGTCATGGCCGACCTCGGCACCGTCGCGTCGCCGGCGATCGGTGGCGTGATCATCGCGACCACGTCGGTGGGCACCAATTACGTGCTCGCCGCTGTCTCGTCGGCGATCACGGCCTACTGCATCGCCCGGTTGCCTTCGCTGCCACCACCTGTCAAGAACACCGAGGGTCCCCTGCGTTCGATCGCCAGCGGGTTCACATACGCCGCCAAGGATTCCGTGGTGGGCGGCACGCTGCTCGTGGGCTTCTGCGCGATGATGCTGACGGGTTGGAACGTTCTGCTACCCGCCTATGCGAGCGAGGTGCTCCACACCGGCCCCGCCGCAACCGGATTCCTCTACAGCGCCCCCGCCGTGGGCGCTCTCACCGGATCGCTCACCAGCGGCTGGACCGGGACGGCCCGTCGAGGCGGGCTCGTGGTGTTCTCGGCCGCGATGATCGCAGCGGGAGGCCTGGTTGGGGTGGGCGCCGTGCCGATGTTCGCCGTCACGTTCCTCGGCCTGGCAGCACACGGATTCGGGCGGGTAGTCGGCGACATTCTTCGATACGCCGTGATCCAGACCGAGACGCCGGAGGAATACCGGGGCCGCGTCGCCGGTGTGTGGGGTGCGCAGATCTCCACCGGTTCGGCAGCCGGAGCACTCGTCGCCGGTGCCGTCGGTGCCGCAGTCGGGCCGCGGGAAGCGTTCCTGCTCTACGGAGCCGGTGGCATCGCCGTGCTCGCCGTGCTGGCGCTCGTCCTGAAAGGGCTGCGCACCTACAGCGGTGCCGCCGCCGAAGACCTCTCGGCGGCGGCACAGTGACGCTGGGCAGAAACTAGCTGGTCGAGACGTTGTTCGCGGCCTGCGAGAGCTGCGGAACCAGCTTCTCGAGCAGCCACGGCATGCTCAGGACATTCGGGGAGCTCGACGCGAACACCAGCGGCGGGTCGGTCAGACCGATGTAGGAGTTGGTGCGCACCGACTTCAGACCGGCGAACAGCGGGTTCGACTGCACCTCGTTCTGCAACTCCGGCGACAGATACCACGCGAGCAGAACATCCGGGTTGTACGTGGGCAGCAGTTCGAGGCTGACCGGAGCCGCGAACTTGGTCTGATCGCTTTTCTCCCGAAGCTGCTGCGCGAGCGGGTCGACGGTGAACCCGAGGCTCGCGAGCATCTTGAGCCGCGGATCGGTGTCGAAATAGAAGTTGTACGAGCCCGGCTCGGTGCCGCTACCGAACGTCACGGTCTTGCCGGCGAACTCGGGATGCTGCGACTTCTGCTCGGCCAGCGTCTCCTGCGTCTTCGTGACCAGTTCCTCGGCCTGCGCGGACCGTCCGAGAGCCTTTCCGACGGTGGTGATCTGGTCTTCCCAGCTGGTCGCCCAGCGCCGTTCCGGATATGCCACCGTGGGTGCGATGGCCGACAGCTTGTCGAACTGCTCCTGGTTCAGTCCCGAGTGCACGGCGAGGATGACATCGGGATCGAGCGATGCAATCTGCTCGTACGGCATCTCCTTGCTCGACGCCGTCAGCAGGGTGGGCTCGGCGTTCGGGTCGAGTTCCTCGAGGCGTGCGCGCGACCACGGCAGGAGGCCGTCATCGGTTCCGGTATCGGACTTCATGTTCTGGACGGCGACGGGAACGACGCCGAGCGAGAGTGCGGCATCTTCGCTGCCCCAGCCGAGCGTGATCACACGCTCGGGGGCTTCCGTGATCTCGGCGGTGCCCAGTGCCGACGAAATCGACACCGGGAAGGCCGACGCATCGGCCTGTCCGGTGGCGGATGCCGCCGAGTCGGTCGAGTCGGATGTCGACTCGCTGCAGGCACCGGCGAGCAGAGCGGTTGCCGCGAGCATCACGATCCCGGCTCTGCGCCAATATCTTCCGGACGTTGTCATCGATCTCCCTGTTCTCTTACTTGATGGGTCTGTGGGGTGTGTGAGCGGAACGCGGCCAGTGCCTCGTTCACCACCGTGCCGACCTCCCCGATCCAGCGGGGTTGGGTCATGTCCTTGTGCTCACAGTCGAGGTCGTGATTGACGATCGTGCCGTTCACGAAGGGCTCCCAGAGTCGGTGCGTGGCCGCAGTGGCGGGATTGCGTGCTGCCGTGAAGAAGAGCAGGTCGGAATTGACGACGATCTGCGAGGGCTCGGACTCGAGGCGCACGGCGTTGGCGAAGTTGTCGATCATCGCAGCGGGCGTGTGCTCGTTGATGCCGGCGAGTGCGCTGCCCTCGCCGCGAAGGATGTCGATCACCCGCTGCCTCGTCAGTCCCTCCGCGAGCAGCGGTTCCGGGTCGTACCCGACCATGTACAGCAGTGCGGCCAGCGCGTCCTGCTCCGTCGGCATGGACGCCCACGCGTCGGACGGGAAGGAGTCGAGCATCACCAGCATGCCCAGCTCGTCACCCTGCTCCTGAAGCGCGCCTGCGATGGCGTGTGCCACCACGCCACCGAGCGACCAACCGAGGAGGTGGTACGGCCCGGTCGGTCGCACCGCGCGCATGTGCTCGAGGTACTCGGCGGCCATGTCCTGAAGGGTCTCGGGTGGGCGTGAAGAGGTCGACAGGTTCGACGCCTGCACCCCGTACAGCGGGTAGTCGGAGTCGATGTGCCGCAGCAGTCCCGAATACCCCCAGCTGATCCCGCCTGCCGGGTGGAAGCAGAACACGGGCGGCCGCGAGCCCTCGGTGCGGAACGGCAGCAGGACGGCGAGCGCGTCGGCGTCGGAATCGTCGTCGAGGCGGCCCGCGAGTTGCGCGACGGTCGGCGCGGCGAACAATGACGCCACCGTCGCGGTCACGGACAGCCGTTTCGAGATCTCACTCATCAGCCCCGCGGCCATCAGCGAGTGGCCACCGAGGTCGAAGAAGCTGTCGTCGATACCGACTCGCTCGAGACCGAGCGCCTCGGCGAACAACTGGCACAGCACTTCCTCGCGTGCCGTGCGGGGACCGCGTTCGGACACCTGCAACGACAGGTGCGGGACGGGCAGCGACGACTGGTCGAGCTTGCCGTTAGGGAGGGTCGGAAACTCCTCGACCGCAATGAATGCCGCGGGAATCATGTAGTCGGGCAGGCGGCTGGCGGCACGGCGGTGCAGTTGGTCGGGGTCGATGCGGCCGCCGGGAACCGACGTGGCATACGCGACCAGACGTTGATCACCGGGCCGGTCCTCACGCACCACGACCACGACGTGCTCGACGTCCGGGTCGCCGGCGAGCACGGACTCGATCTCGTTGAGTTCGATGCGGAACCCTCGCACCTTGACCTGCGTGTCGGCGCGGCCGGTGAAGTAGATCTGCCCGTCCCGGCCCCACCACACCACGTCCGATGTCCGGTACATGCGGGTGCCGGGGTCTCCGAACGGGTCGGCGACGAATCGTTCGGCGGTTCTGGTGCTCTGGTGACGATAGCCCTGGGTGACGCTGGCTCCGGCAAGATACAGCTCACCGGATACCCCGGGTGGCACCGGCCGCAAGCCGGAATCCAATACGTACGCATGCTTACCCGGATCGATGACGCCGATCGGCACCGGGCCCTCGTGTCCCGGCCGCACCAGGGCCAGCGTGGCATTGACCGTGCATTCGGTGGGACCGTAGGCGTTGAACAGCCGCCGACCGGGCGCATACCGCTCGATCAGCTGGGCAGGGAGTTTCTCGGCACCGAGCATCAGGTCGACTCCGTCGGGGATCGAATGCTCGGGCGGGAACGCGGCCGCGAAAGATGGGGGGACGCCCACGAAGTTCACGCGGTGGTCGCGGATGACGCGCGCGAGCGGTTCACCCGGGACCCGGTCTGCGTCTGTGGCGACCACCAGGGTTCCGCCCGACAGCAGACCCCACATGATCTGCCAGAACGCGAGATCGAAACTGATCGAGGAGAAGTGCAGTGCCCGGGTAGTGGAGTCCATCCCGATCACGTCCGACTGCAACGACAACAGGTCCGCGATACCGCGATGCGGAACCACGACGCCCTTCGGAACACCGGTCGAACCGGACGTATAGATCAGGTATGCCGCATCATCGAGTCGCAGTGGCCGGATGCGATCACGGTCTGTGACAGGTACGGCGGGGTGCGCGGACAGAAGCGTCCGAACCTCGGGGTCGTCCAGGTCGATCAGCGGAACGCCGGTGCCCAGCGCGCCGCGATCCGGTACCCCGACGGACGAGGTGACGACGGCGACCGGGGAGCCGTCGGCGAGCATGTGCGCGATCCGGTCCGCCGGATACGTGGGGTCGATCGGTAGGTAGGCGGCACCGCTCTTCAGCACGGCGAGAACGGCGACGATCAACTCGGCTGATCGGTCGAGCGCGAGGGCGACCACGTCTCCCGGTCCGGCGCCCCTCGCAATGAGAAGGCGTGCAAGCATATTCGCGCGCGCGTCGAGCTCGCCGTACGAAAGGGACGTCGCCGGCCGGACACCGCGTCCCACGGCGAGAGCCTCGGCGTCCGGCGTGCGGGCCACCTGCGCGGAGAAGTACTCGTCGAACGTGCGGGGCTCGATGCTGTGGCCCCGGTGTGACCACGTACCGAGCACCTGCGCACGCTCGACGTCGGTGAGGATGTCGAGTCTGGCGATGGATTCGTCATGACGGGCAACGAGTCGCTCGATCACCACGACGAGGCGATCGGCCAGCGAATCGACGGTGGCGTCGTCGAACAGTTCGGTGGAGTACTCGATGGTCACGTCGACCCCACCCTGACCGGCGTGTTCCTGGAAGCGAAGTGCCAGGTCGAATTTCGCGGACGTGGCGTCGAGCATCCGCACCGACGATTCCGTGCCGTCGAACCGCTGCGGTGAACCGTCGTCCTTCCAGTGCGACAGCATCACCTGGAAGAGCGGATGGCGGGCGCTGGACCGCGGCGGGTTGACCAGTTCGACGATGCGGTTGAAGGGGACGTCGGAGTGGTCGACCGCCTCGAGGTCGACCCTCCGCACGCGGTCGAGCAGCTCGTCGAATGTGGGAGCCCCCGACACATCGGTGCGAAGGACGACGGTGTTGACGAAGCAGCCCACCATGCCGTCGAGGTCGGGGTGGCTGCGGCCGGCGACGGGGACGCCCAGGGCGATGTCTTCACCGGCACCGAGCCGCTCCAGCAGCACCGCGACGGCGGCGTGGACGATCATGAAGAAACTGGCGCGCCGTTCCGTCGCGAGCGCTTCGATCGCGGCATGCAGCGACGGCGGCAAGGTGCGGTGCACGCTGGCGCCGCGATGGGTCGGCAGCGCTGGGCGCGGACGGTCCGTGCGCCAACCGAGCTCCAGTGGCAGCCCTGCCAGTTGCTTCTCCCAGTAGTCGAGCCGGCCGCCGGAGGCACGTTCTCGCTGCCAGACCGCGACATCCGGATACTGCAGGGGGAGAGGTTCGAACACCGGCGGGCGGCCGGCGCGGCGGGCGTTGTAGGCGAAGGCCAGGTCGCCGAGCAGTTTCGACTGCGACCACTCGTCCCCGATGATGTGATGGATCAACAGGACGAGGGTGTGCTGCGGTTCGTATAGGACGGCACGCAGCGGCGGTTGCTCGGCCAGTCCGAGGCCCACCGTGGTGATTGCCGAGATGTGGGCTTCGATGTTGCCGATGTTGCCGACGCGTTCGAGGCGGACCTGTGACTGCTCGGCGGGCAGCACAACCTGATGCGGAACGGAGTCGACGAGGGGAAAGACCGTACGCAGCGACTGATGCCTCGTGACGACGTCAGCGAGTGCAAGGGTGAGCGCGTCGGAGTCCGGCGCGACGTCGAAGTCCACTGCCAGGCCGAGAAGATACGTTCCGCCGCCCGCGGCGCTGTCGAGGAACCAGAGCCGTTCCTGGGCAGGAGACAACGGCACAGCCGTGCCCTCGGGAATGGTCCGCGCGAAAGGGCCGGAAGCGGTGCCCGTTCTCCCGGTCTCGTCGACGCGCGCGGCCACTGCGGCCACGGTGGGATTGTCGAAGATCGTCGCGACACGCAGCGCGACACCGAGTTCCGCACCGATCGACGACACCAGCGCGGCCGCCAGCAGGGAGTTGCCGCCCAGCGTGAAGAAGTCGTCGTGAATGCCGATCTGCTCGGCCCCGAGCACAGCGGTGAACAGGGGAAGGATGCGGTGTTCGGTGTCCGTGCGGGGACCGTCGGCGGATGCCCCACGCCAGCGCGGGACGGGCAGTGCTGCCTTGTCGACCTTGCCGTGGGACGTCAGCGGCAACCGATCGAGAAGCATCAACGTGGACGGTGTCATGTACCCGGGGAGCGTGCGTATCAGGTGCCCCCGCACCACGTCCTCGATGTCGTCCGGATCGGTCCCGGGTTCGGGCACGACATACCCGACGATCCTGTCGTCCCCGGCCTTCGGTGCATAGACCGTGGCGACGGCGGCACGCACCCCGGACACCGCGGTCATCGCGGCCGTGATCTCGCCGAGTTCGACGCGGTACCCACGCAATTGGATCTGGTCGTCGATCCGGCCGCGGTAGTCGAGGGAGCCGGTGGCGTCGTAGCGCGCGAGATCGCCTGTGCGGTACATCCGTTCCCCGCCCGGCACGAACGGGTCGGCGACGAACCTGCTCGCGGTCAGCCCGCGACGGCCGAGATACCCCGGCGACACACCGGGCCCCGACACATAGATTTCTCCGGTGATGCCCGGCGGTACCGGACGCAGCCCCGGTCCGAGGACGTAGGTGCGCAGATCACGGAGGGGAACCCCGATGTCGAGGGAATCTGGAGTGGTGACCCGAGCTGCCGTGACATGCACTGTGGTCTCGGTGATGCCGTACATGTTTATCAGTTCGGTGTCACCAGGCGAACCCGCGGCGAACCAGGAACGCAGTACGGCGGGATCGAGTGCCTCCCCGCCGAAGACGACGTAGCGCAGGCGAAGTCGCTCCCGCGCACCCTCGGCGTCCAGTGCATCGACCAGATGGCCGAAGGCCGACGGTGTCTGGTTCAGCACGGTGACACCCTCGTCGACCAGCAGCGCCGCGAGGTCCGCGGGCGAGGTGACGACATCCTCCGGGACGGTGACGAGACGCCCGCCGTGGAGCAGGGCTCCCCACATCTCCCACACGGAGAAGTCGAAGGCATACGAGTGCAGCAGTGGCCAGCAGTCGTCGGCGGTGAAGGTGAACCACTCACGGGAGGCCGCGAACAGGCGCATCACGTTGCGGTGCGGGATGGGAACTCCCTTGGGCACACCGGTGGAGCCGGACGTGTAGATGATGTACGCGATGTCGCCGGCGCGAACCCTGCTGTCCGGGTAGGTCGAAGGTTCGGTCTCGGTGACGTGGTGGTCGATACGGGGGAGGTGGCCCAGCAGTTCGGTGGAGCCGATGGCCAGAGTCGGTTCGGCGTCTTCGAGGATGAAGCGGACGCGTTCTGCCGGTGACGAGGGATCGATGGGCAGGTAGGTCGCACCGCACCGCAGGACAGCAAGGATCGCGACGATCAGTTCGGTGCCCATCGGCAGGCTGACGGCCACCACGGTGCCGCGGCCGGCGCCTGCGTCCTGAAGTCGACGCGCGAGAATCCCACTGCGGCAGGCGAGTGCCCGGTAGGTCAGCTCGTTCACCGCCCGACGATCCGCGTGACGGCCGGCCTGCGCAAGGAACGTGGAGACGATCGTTTCGGCATCGGCATCGGCATCGGCATCGGCCTGCTGAGTCCGGTGCAGTCCGGCCGACGACTGCCACAGCGCCCACTCGTCGTCGGCGCAGAGGTCTACTGTCACTACCGGCCCGGGCGCGGACGAGAGTCGCTCGAGGTACTGCGCGAACCGGTGCAGGTGGACCCGTATCTCGTCTGCGCTGTATACCAGCGGATTTCCGGCCCATTCGAGGGCGAGGTGGTCACCTGCGCCGGTCACCGAGATCACCACGTCGTCCACCGGCCCGGTGGCCACCTGATGGATCACACCGCGCGACGGGCCGAAACGTAGTGTCGCGTCGAAGGGTTTGACGTTGACCACCGGCCCGCCGACTGCACTCCGATGGGTGTTCCGGACCCGCTGGAACGGGCGCGCTTTCGTCAGCTCGGCCGTCGTCCTGGCGATCACGTCGCCGAAGGTAGGGCGCCCGCCGAGTGAGACGCGGAGCGGCACGACGTTCGTCGCGGTGACCGGCGACGCGAGTTCCACGCCTGTGCGCGCGAGCAACGGGACCCGGAGAGTCACCTCGTCGGCGCCGGTGTGGGCGGCGAGGTAGCCGGCGGCCGCAGCGTAGACCGCGTCCGCCCACGTGGCGCCGTGCGCAGAGGCGGAGTCGCGCAAGCCGGTCGACACGTCCGGCCCGAGTGTGAGTGCGACGCGGTGCGGATCCGCAGTCGGGCGGCGGGTGGTGTCGGTGAAGGTGACGGAAGTGCTTGCTCGCGGCTGCGGTTCGGGTAGTGCGGAGTCGAGTTGCCGGGCCTGCTCGACGTGATCACGCAGTGTGGGAAATCGGGCCGGCCGTGGATCGGTGCCCTGGTGGAAAGCGGTGTAGAGGGCCGCGACCCGTCGCGTGAGAAGCGAATAGCCGTACGCGTCGAGAAGAACGTGTGGGGCCCGCAGATACCAGAGAGCACCGGTGTCCACGCGGATGACGGCAGTGCGCAACAGCGGACGGGCCGAGAGGAGGTCGAGCGGTCGGCGGACATCCGCCCGCATCCACTCGAGGGCGGCGTCCCGGCTCAGCTCCAAGGTTTCGACCTCGGGACTGTGATCGTGCAGCTGCAGTACGTCGACGGGTTCGGCATCCGGCTCGGCGTCGAACCGAACCGACAGCACCTCGGCTTCGTCGATCACCGTGCGTACGGCCCTCGTCAGCGCCCCGATGTCCACGGTTCCGTCGATGTCGACGTACTCGGCTGTGGTGTAGGCCGATCCGGTCTCGTCGAGCTGATGCCCGACCCACAACTCACATTGAGCAGCGGTCAGGCACAGTGCTGTACTGCCCTCCGCAGTTTCCGCGGCGGACGGCGACGATATCGAGAGGGACATCTGACGGTGCTCCTGGTAGTTGTCGGCGTGGTATTTCCGGATTGCGACCTCTGCGGTGGTCAGCCGACTTCGAGGGGGGCGAGCGCGGATACCAGGGCGTCGGTGGTGAGCACCGAGCCGCATCGCTTGGACGCGTACGTCAATGCCATCAGATGCTCTTCGCGACTGAAATCCGCGGTCGCGTCGGAAACGAGGAAGGGTTGGACGTCCGACATGAAAGCCTCGGCCGCACTGAGCATGCACCCCATGTGCGTGTAGACGCCGGTGACGATCAGCTGATCACGACCGTGGTGGCCCAGCAACTGCCGGAGGTCGGTGCGCTGAAATGCCGAATACCGCCACTTCGTCACCTGGATGTCGCCGGCGCGTGGTGCCAGCGGTTCGATCACCTCGGTGTCGCGGCCCGACGAAAGTCCGGGGCCCCAGAAATCGGCGAGAATGCCACGTCGTGAGGGGTGCTGGTCGCCCGGTTGCATCGTGTAGACGACGGGAATCCCTGCAAGCGAGCAGGCTTCGCGAATCCGGATCATGTTGGCGAGCGCGGTCGACATCGGCTCCGCGTGCACGTCGTAGGCGTCGATGAAGTAGTTCTGCATGTCGTGGATGAGCAGTGCGGACCGTCGAGGGTCGAGACGCCAGGAGGCTTTCGATTCGGGTACTTCGGAAACATCCGGAATCGGGTACGTCGCAATCGGCGGGATGGCCATGTATTCCCTCACTGTCGGTCGAGCCTTGGAAGAACCCCTCGGACATTCGGTTAGGCTAACCTTTGCTCGATCGCTTGTGCAATCGGTACGTCCTGCGCTGGGGGAAGACCGGAGGAGGCGTCGCACAGTAAGGTGACACACCGGTGGGGGCCGGTCACGGGCCTCACGTGCCGGAGCCGCCGAGCCAGGAGAGACCGTTGACCAAGCTGCTGTTGTTGCTGCTGATCGTTGTCGTGATCGTCGGCATCGTGCTGATTCTGCGGAGCCGGACAGGCAAGAAGTCTGCGCCCCCAGCCCGCGTCGATCCGCTCGCCGACTACCCCGAGGTGTACGACCCGTACAAGATCGGTGTCGGCGACATCATCACGTACGCCGGCATCGACCACGTGGTGCGCGGCACGATCACCCTCGACGAAGAGGGATACATCTGGCACGAACACCTTCTCGACGGCTCGACCGGGCAGCGGTGGCTGACCGTCGAGAACGACGAGGGCAACCTCGAGATGACGCTGTGGATGCGGCGTGAAGGCACCGGACTCGAGCCGAACGGTGACGTCATCCTCGACGACCGGGTGCACCGGCAGATCGAGCGGGGTACTGCCTCGTTCACCGCGGAAGGCACTACCGGGACGGCGCCCAGCGGCATCGTCGACTACGCGGACTACGAGACCGCCGACAAGACCGGACTGCTGTCGTTCGAGCGCTGGGCCCGGACGCAGTCGTGGGAGGTATCCACAGGCCGCGCCGTCACCCGCAGTGAGCTCACCGTCATCCATTCGGGTCCACCGCAATGACGTTGCACATCCTGGACGTCGAGTCACGGGATGTGACGGCCCGCGCACTCGGTCTCGTCGTGAACGCCGAAATACCGGTTCCGCTGGCACAACTCACCGTCGTGAACGGCGACGACTCCGTCGTCCTCGGTGTGCTCGGTGCGTCACACGCGGTCAGAGCCTCTCTCGGCGGGCACCACATCACCGAGCAGGTGTCGTGTGATGCGGTGCGGGCCGGTGGGCAGCCGCTGCCCGTGTCCGAGAGGGCGAGTGGATACCACTTCAGGTCCGACACCCGGACGGTCGACCGCGTCCACCTCGAAGAAACTGCAGACTGGTTGCGCCGTCAGGCCACCGAGGCGGACGGGTGGATCTGCGGATCGTTCCCCGGCGACCCCACCGCGTTGACGGCCCTGACCGCACAGTCCGGGCACGCGGGCGGGTGGGCCTGGCAGACCTGGCACCTGTATCCGGGCGAGAAGGACGGGGTAATCGTGGAGACGCGGAGCAGGTGGCAGCCATGACACGCAACGCCAGGCGGGCGCTGATCGCCCCGCTCCTACTCGTGATGCTGGTGCTCACCGCTTGCGGCGGCAACATCCGCGATTTCATCGGAGACACGTACGCGCTCCAGAACACCTCCGGCGACGCCAGGACGTACACGTCCAAGGATCCCATCGGAACTACGGTGTCGAAAATTGTCAGCGAAGAAGCGCCGGCCGCCCGCAAAGCCGACGGTGGCAGCGAGTACCTGCGCTACGACGACGACATCGTCACCGTCAGCGGGGCTCCGGGCGGCGGCAGCCTCATCCGCGTCGAAGACATCGACGGCCGATACCGAAGCGGTGGATTCGCCTACCTGGGGCCGGGATTCAACCCCGGCTCACCGGCCGGCGGCGCGGGCGGCAGTGGCGGATCCGGCGATGCCAAATGACCATCGACTTACAACTCGGGAGTAGTGCGTGAACATCACCTATACGGCCGCAGCCACCGAAATCGGCACCGTCGACGCCGGGCTCCTCGTAGTCGGGATGCTCGGAACCCTGGCGTACTTCGTGGTCGGGATCGCCGTCCTCGGGGTCGGCTTCCTGGTTCTCGACCTGGCGACACCCGGCAACCTCCGGCACCAGGTGTACATCGACAAGAACCCGAATGCGGCCATCCTGCTCGCGTCCAACCACCTTGCTCTCACCGTCATCGTCGTCGCGGCCATCCTCACGAGCGACGACGGGTTCGCCCAGGGTCTCGCCGATTCCGCGGTCTACGGTCTGTTCGGGGTACTCCTGCAGGTGATCGCGCTGCGTCTCATGAACCGTCTACTGCCGGGGCAGCTCGTCGAACTGGTCGGCAACCCGAAGATGTGTGGTGCCGCGTGGGCGGTCGGAACGTCGCTCGTCGCCATCGGGCTCGTCAACGCCGCCGCGCTCACCTGAACCGATGACCACGGTGGCGGCACAGTCCGAAGCGAAGCGGGCGCTCGACGGACGTTCCCGCGTCCTCCTGCTCGCGGCGGTCGCCGCCTGTGCAGCCTGCGGTTTGATCTACGAACTGGCATTGCTCACCCTCTCGATCAGCCTCACCGGCGGCGGCATCACCCAGACCTCCCTGATCGTTGCCGGATTCGTGGCAGCCCTGGGTGTGGGCGCTCTCGCGGCCAAACCTCTGCTCTCCCACGCCGCCGTGTCGTTCGTCGCCGTGGAGATCGTGTTGGGCCTCGCCGGGGGATTCAGCGCAGTCACGCTGTATGTGACGTTCACGTTCTTCGGTTCCAGCGCAGTGGTTCTCGTCCTCGCCACAGCGATCATCGGTGTCCTGGTGGGCGCCGAAGTGCCGCTGCTGATGACTCTGCTGCAGTCGGGGCGGAGCGACAACGACGCCGAAACGACGGGCAAGGTGCTGGCCGACCTGAACGCCGCCGACTACGCGGGCGCACTCGTCGGGGGATTGCTGTGGCCGTTCGTCCTACTTCCGATCGCCGGCATGATCCGCGGCGCCGCCATCACCGGGATCATCAATCTCGTGGCGGCTGCGGTCGTGGCGCTGATCCTGTTGAGGTGGCAGCTGAGCGTGCGCACTCGACTGCTCGCGGTGGTCGCGCTGCTCGTGGCGGCCGCAGGTATCGCCGTGTTGCTGATGCGCGCCGACAATATCGAAACCACATCACGGCAACGGCTGTACACCGACCCGGTGGTGGCTGCCGAACGGTCGCAGTACCAGGAAATCGTCATCACCGAACGCGGCGGCGACGTGCGTCTGTTCCTCGACGGCGACCTCCAATTCTCGAGCGCCGACGAGCACCGCTACACCGAATCCCTCGTCTACCCGGCGATGGCCCGCAACCCGGAGAGGGTGCTGATCCTCGGCGGGGGTGACGGTCTCGCCGCCCGCGAAGTATTGCGGCTGAACGGTGTGCGAGAGATCGTGCAAGTAGAACTCGACCCCGCCGTAATCGAACTCGCCACCACCCGCCTCGCCGACCTCAACAAGGGTGCACTGCAGGATCCCCGCGTGCACGTCGTGATCGACGACGCCTTCCGGTGGCTGCGGGATCCACCCGTCACCGGCTTCGACGCCGTCATCGTCGATCTTCCGGATCCCGACACCCCGGCACTCGGACGCCTGTACTCCACCGAGTTCTACGGGCTCGCGGCCCGAGCGCTCGAACCCGGCGGCCTGATGGTCGTGCAAGCGGGGAGCCCCTATTCGACACCGGACGCGTTCTGGCGGACCACCTCTACGGTCGCGTCGGCGGGCCTGAGTGTCACGCCGTACCACGTACTGGTGCCCAGCTTCGGCGACTGGGGGTTCGTCCTCGCCTCCCCGGAGTCCGAGGCGCCGTCGCTACGCCTCCCGTCGGACGCGCCCGAACTGCGATTCCTGGACGGCCCCACTCTCGCGGCGTCCGCGGTCTTTTCCCGCGACCGACCCCCGCGCGAACTCGAGCCCTCCACGCTTGACAGGCCGCGCATCGTCGACGACATGCGTAGGGGCTACCAGCGCTGAGTGCTGCGGCTCCGCCGCCTGTGAGTACTTCTTAACCACCGAGTGTTAATAAGTACTCACGGGCGCAGTTGGTTAATAGATATACTAAATGTGAGGTGGCAGGCAGTCGGCCCGCCACCCGGTCGCGATAGGGTTTCCTTATGACCGATGACGCTGCGCCGGTGCCTGTCGAGGTGCCCGAGCGCCTCGACTTCTGGTCGTTCATCGAGCTGGCCAACCGACGTCTGAGCACCGAGTACGGTTCGACGCACCAACTGGCGACGCAGGTTCTGCTCACGCTGAACCGAGCGTCCAATGTGGTGACCTACGACCTCGAGTCGTCGATCCACCGTCCGCGAGGGCTGTCGTGGTCGTCGTTCCGGCTGATGTTCGTCACCTGGCTGGCCGGGCCGATCGATGCGAAGAGTGCGGCCGAGCTCACCGGCATGAGTCGGGCTGCGGTCTCCAATCTCACGAAGTCCCTGGTCGGCGCCGGTCTGATGGAACGAACACCCGATGAGCGGGACGGCCGATCGGTGCAGCTGTCGCTCACCGAGCGCGGTCGCCGGGAGATCGGGGAGATCTATCGTGAGCAGAACGAGCGCGAACATGCGTGGGCGAGCGTGCTCACCGAACCTGAGCAGCGCATCCTTGTCATGCTGCTCGACAAGCTGATCACCAACCGTAGCCAGTTCGACGTTCGCGGACGCAACTAGATCCTTCCCGGCGTCGTTATCGGTCTGTGCTTGCCATCACGCCCTCAAACTAGTTAATGTGTTTACTAAGCGACGACACATCGAGGAGGCCGGTCATGGCGTTCTATCGGCAGGCGGGCAACATCCCGCCGAAGCGGCACACGCAGCACCGTGACGAGGACGGTCAGCTCTACTTCGAGGAGTTGATGGGTGAGGAGGGTTTCTCCTCCGATTCGTCGCTGCTGTACCACCGGCACATTCCCTCGGCGATCGTCGACGCCACGGTGTGGGAGCTGCCAGACCAGACAACCACGCCCAACCATCCGCTCTCGCCGAGGCACCTGAAGCTTCACGACCTCTTCCCGGAGTCGGTATGGGCGGGAACCGACGCCGTAACCGGACGTCGGTTGATCCTCGGCAACGGTGACGTGCGCATCTCGTATGTCGTCGCCGGCAAGGAATCGCCGCTCTACCGCAACGCTCTCGGCGACGAGATGGTGTACGTCGAATCCGGCGCGGCCACAGTGGAAACAGTTTTCGGTGCGCTCGAGGCGAAGCAGGGCGACTACGTCCTGATCCCGATGTCGACCACCCATCGGTGGATTCCGACCGGTCCGGACCCGTTGCGCGCCTACGCAATCGAGGCCAACAGTCACATCGTCCCGCCGAAGCGGTACCTGTCTCGGTTCGGGCAGCTGCTCGAGCACGCACCATATTGTGAACGCGACCTCCACGGTCCCGGCGAGACATTGCAGGCCGAGGGCACCGACGTCGAGGTGCTCGTCAAGCACCGCACCTCGCACGGCATCGTCGGCACCCGGATGGTGTACGCCAAACATCCGTTCGACGTGATCGGGTGGGACGGTTGCCTCTACCCGTACACCTTCAACATCTCCGACTACGAACCCATCACCGGGCGCGTGCACCAGCCGCCGCCGGCGCATCAGGCGTTCGAGGGCAACAACTTCGTCATCTGTAACTTCGTGCCCCGCAAGGTCGACTATCACCCCCTGTCGATTCCGGTGCCGTACTACCACTCCAACGTGGACTCGGACGAAATCATGTTCTACTGCGGCGGCGACTACGAGGCCCGCAAGGGTTCCGGCATCGGACAGGGTTCCATCTCAGTCCATCCCGGCGGGCATGCCCACGGTCCGCAACCCGGTGCTTACGAACGCAGCATCGGGGCCGAGTTCTTCGACGAACTCGCGGTCATGGTGGACACCTTCCGGCCCCTCGAGCTCGGTGAAGGAGCGCTGGCGTGCGAGGATTCGGGCTACGCCTGGACCTGGGCGGGACGGGGGCCGGCGCAGTGACCGGCATTCCCGCGCTCTTCACTGGTCTGTGCGACGACGCCGCCCTGTTTCCCCCCGGCAATGCGCCCTTGCCCGATGCCATCCCCGCGCACGCACGTCACCGGACATCACCGTACGCAGACCTGGTCGGCCCGTTCGTCTTTCCGGCGTCCCGGGTGAACGAACTCTCCCCGGCCGAGCTCGACGTGAGTCTTACTCTGCCGGGCGGCCCTGCCACTCTCGAGGCCGCGCTCACGCGCATTGCCGCGGTGGAGGGAGTCACCCCAGTCGCCCTCGAAATCGCGGTTCCGGCGGAGCAGTCGGCCGCGGACTTCATGACCGCAGTGCAGGCCCTCGAGACCTTGACGGCCGGACTCGATGTGTTCGTCGAGATTCCACGCGACGAGAGGCGTCGTGAAGTGCTGGCCGCACTCGTGGGTACGGCGGTCTCGGCCAAGTTCCGTACAGGCGGTGTCGTTGCGGAGGCCTACCCGGACGAAGGTGAACTCGCCGCCGCCATCCACACCGTGGTCGCGACCGGGGTCCCTTTCAAAGCGACGGCCGGACTGCACCATGCCGTGCGGAACACGGACCCGGACACTGGGTTCGAGCAGCACGGCTTCCTCAACGTGCTACTCGCCACCAGGCACGCACTCGGCGGCGCCACGGTCACCCAACTCGCCGCGACACTCGCCGAACGCGACGGCGCACTTCTCGCGCAGGAGCTCGGTGACCTCTCCGACGACGTGGTCGAAGCCGTGCGCTCCTCGTTCCGTTCCTTCGGAACCTGCAGCGTCCTCGAGCCGCTCGAAGACCTCGTCGAGCTGCAGCTCGTTCCGTCATCCGTCCTCTCCACAGAACAGGGAACCTCCGCATGACCACGCTCGACATCCCCGACGATTCGCTTTTCGGGATCGACAACCTGCCGTACGGCGTGTTCTCGACCGCCGGCTCGGCCCCACGGGTCGGCGTGCGGGTGGGGGATTCCGTCGTGGATCTCGCCGTCGCGCTCGGCGACGACGTCTTCGCGCAGCCGACCCTCAATTCCTTCATGGCGCAGGGCAGGGACCGTTGGGTAGAGGTCCGCCGGCAGATCACCGAACTGGCGCAGGGAGACGTCGACGCGGCTGCCGTGTTCGCGGTCGACGAGGTCACCATGCATCTGCCGGTGGACGTGGCGGACTACGTCGACTTCTACGCGTCCGAGAACCATGCCACGAATCTCGGACGGCTGTTCCGGCCCGACTCCGAGCCGCTGATGCCCAACTGGAAGCACCTGCCGGTCGGCTACCACGGTCGGTCGAGCACCGTCGTCGTGTCGGGCACCGACGTCATCCGGCCGTGCGGGCAACGCAAAGCCCCGGCTCAGGACGCCCCCGACTTCGGTCCGTCCCTCCGCCTCGATATCGAGGCGGAGATGGGTTTCCTCGTCGGCGTCCCGACGAAGCTGGGGGAGACCATCACCCCGGACCAGTTCGCGCAGCACGTGTTCGGCGCCGTGGTCGTCAACGACTGGTCGGCCCGCGACATCCAGGCGTGGGAGTACGTGCCGCTCGGCCCGTTTCTCGGCAAGAGCTTCGCCACCTCCATCTCGCCGTGGGTGGTGCCGCTGCTCGCCCTCGAGGCCGCTCGCATCGACACCCCGACCCAGGATCCCGAGCCGCTACCGTACCTGCGCGGCGAGGAGAAGTGGGGCCTCGACATCAATCTGACCGTCGAGTGGAACGGGCACGTCGTGTCGCGGCCGCCGTACGCGCAGATGTACTGGTCGCCTGCGCAGATGCTCGCACACACCACTGTCAACGGTGCCGCCGCCAGTACCGGTGATCTGTTCGCGTCGGGCACCATCTCGGGTCCCGAGAAGAATCAGCGCGGTGCCTTCATCGAACTCACCTGGGGTGGCAAGGAACCGGTCCAGGTCGGCGACGAGACCCGTACCTTCCTCGAGGACGGCGACGAGATCGTCATCTCCGCCACCGCACCGGGTCCGAACGGCAGTCGCATCGGCTTCGGTGACGTCCGCGGTCGTATTCTGCCGGCAGGTGGTAGGCAGTAGGCATGACCCAGAACTTCGTGGACACCACCGTCGAGCCGGACACCGGCGTCGCGTTCCTCACCCTGAATCGGCCCGAACAGCGCAATCCGCTGTCGTCCGAGGCGATGCGGGAGGTCACCGCAGCGCTCCGGAAACTGGGCGGCGACGACACCACCCGTGTCGTCGTCATCAGGGCTGAAGGACCGGTCTTCTCCGCGGGACACGACCTGAAGGAGATGATCGGTCGCACCCTCGAGGATGAGCAGGCCATTTTCGACACCTGCGTGGAAATGATGCAGACGGTTCAGGACATCCCGCAGCCGGTGATCGCGTCGGTGCAGGGCGCCGCTGTCGCGGCGGGCTGTCAGCTGGCCGCGTCGTGCGACCTCGTGGTGGCGTCGTCGGACGCTGTGTTCGGGACTCCGGGTGTGAAGATCGGGCTGTTCTGCTCGACTCCGATGGTGGCGCTCAGCCGCACGATCGGGCGGAAGCGGGCGCTGCAAATGCTCCTCACCGGCGACACGATCGACGCGGCGACGGCCGCCGACTGGGGGTTGGTCAATATCGTTGTCCCCGCCGCGAAGCTCGCGGACGAGACCACTGCCCTCGCCCGGAAGATCACGCAGGCCAGTCCACTGACGGTGAAAATCGGCAAGCAGGCCTTCTACCGGCAGATCGAATTGCCGCAGAATCAGGCGTACGAGGCGATGGCCGACACGATGGCGGCCAATGCCGTCACGTGTGACGCGCAGGAAGGCATGCAGGCGTTCGTGGAGAAGCGGGCGCCGCAGTGGCAGGAGAAGTAGGCGTCGGCATGGTGAAACCTCTGGCGGCATAGTTGGACGTCCTATAACCTTCGGGCATGAGTCTGGATCCGCGTACCGATACCGTCGACGGAGTGCTCCGGCGCTCGGCGGCCAAGTTCCCCGACCGAACGGCTCTGCTCTTCGAGGAGCGAACATGGACGTACCGCGAACTCGACGACGCGGTGAGCAGGGCCGCCGCGTACCTGCGGTCCCTCGGGCTTCGGACGGGGGACCGCGTCGCCGCGTACGGCACCAATTCGGATGCCTACGTCATCGGGTTTCTCGCCTGTTCGCGTGCCGGTCTGGTGCACGTACCCGTCAACTACGCACTGAAGGGTGACGAGCTGACCTACCTGGTGTCGCAGTCCGGCAGCAGTGCGGCACTGGTGGACCCGGCGCTGGCAGGAACACTCGACTCCGTCCGCGATGGGCTCGACCTGCGCCACGTCGTACCCCTGCGCGACGCCGAGGGTTCCTTGCTGTCCCACAGCAGTTCCGGTGACGTACCCGTCCTCGCGGAGCCGGTCGCCTCTACCGACCTGGCCCAATTGCTGTACACGTCGGGCACGACATCGAAGCCGAAGGGCGCCATGATGACTCATGGTGGCCTCGTGTGCGAGTACGTGTCTTCCGTGATCGCGCTCGCGCTGAACGACCGCGACAATCCGTTGATCTGCATGCCGCTCTATCACTCGGCGGGCATGCACGTCTTCATGTTGCCCTACCTGTCGGTGGGAGCTTCGGTGAATCTCATGCAGGCTCCGGACATCCCGGAGATTCTGCGGCGAATCGAGGCCGATCGCATCGGATCGCTGTTTCTCGCCCCGACGGTGTGGGTGCCGCTCGCCGGACATCCGGATCTCGAGACACGCGACCTGTCCTCGCTGAAGAAGGCGCAGTACGGCGCGTCGATCATGCCGGTGACGGTGCTGAACAGGCTGCGTGAACGCTACCCCGACCTCGGCTTCTACAACTGTTTCGGGCAGTCCGAGATCGGTCCGCTGGCCACGGTGCTGCAACCGGAGGAACATGAGGATCGGCCGTCGTCGTGTGGCAAGGCGGTGTTCTTCGTCGAGACGCGGGTGGTGGATCCGGACGGCAACGACGTCCCGGACGGCACCCCCGGTGAGGTGCTCTACCGTTCACCCCAGCTGTGCCTGGGGTACTGGGACAACCCCGACGCCACCGCGGAGGCGTTCCGCGACGGCTGGTTTCACTCGGGTGACCTGGTCACGCGCGACGCGGACGGCTATATCACCGTGGTCGACCGCATCAAGGATGTCATCAACACCGGCGGCATTCTCGTGGCCTCACGGGAGGTCGAGGACGCCGTCTACACGCATCCGGACGTGGCGGAGGTGGCCGTCATCGGGACGCCGGACGACAAATGGATCGAGGCGATCACCGCGGTGGTGGTGCTGCGGGAGAACGCTGCCGGAGTGACACCCGACGGGCTCATCGCGCACGTCAAGGAGCGCATCGCGCCGTTCAAGGTGCCGAAGCAGGTGGTCTTCGTCGACGAACTGCCTCGCAATCAAAGCGGCAAGTTGCTCAAAAGGGAACTGAGAGCGGCACTCTGATCACCGCCTGGTCGACGCCCTCTCGACGAGTTCGACGGGAAGTTGCACCGACTCCACGTCGTGACCGGCGATCAGCGACAGCAGGTGACGCACGCCTGTCGCCCCGATGAGACGGGCCGGTGATCGCACCGTCGTCAGCGGCACCGGTAGCTGGGCGACCACCGGAATGTCGTTGTAGCCGACCAGTGCGAGGTCGTCCGGTATGCGCAGACCGAGGTCGCGGGCGACACCCAGAACACCGATGGCGATGGTGTCGCTGACGGTGAAAATCGCGTCGGGACGTGCGTCGCGGTCGAGTAGGATGCCGGCGGCTTCGACGCCACCCGACACGTCGAAGTCCGAGCGGACGAGGCGGTTCGCGGGCAGTGTGATCCCGTCTTCGGCCAGCGCGTCGCGGAACCCTGCCACCCGGCCGCGGGAGGTGCTGGCGTGTTCGGGCCCCGCGATGACGGCGACGTCGGTGAAACCCCGATCGAGGAGGTGCCGGCCGGCGAGGTATCCGCCCCGGTGGTCGTCACCGGCCACGAACGGCAGGCCGACGTCGGCATGCCGGTTGAGTTGGAGCATCGGCAGAGCACCCACCGACAGCGATTCGACGAACTCCTGTCCGGGGCTGTGCAGGCTGCTGAGCAGCAGCCCGTCCACCTGCCTGCTGACGAGGAACTCGATGGCTTTGCGCTGGGCATCGAGATCGTCCGGCGGGCTGGACAACAGCACCGAATATCCTGCGGCCGTAGCAGTCTCCTCGATGCCCTGGAACATGGTCGCGACCACGCCGTCGGTGAGTCGCGGCATGACGACCCCGAGGGTGGTGGTCTTGCGCGTCCGCAGGCTGGCGGCCCACAAATTCGGCTGGTAGCCGAGTTCGACCGCCACCTCGCGGACCCGTAGCGCGGCCTCCGACCAGCCGTCCGCGGGTTCGGGCTGCCTGAGCACGCGGGACGCCGTCGATACGTGGACCCCGGCGCGTTCCGCGATCTCTCGCAGGGTCGGCGGACGCCCGGACGTGCGTGTCGGGCGGTCCGGCAAGTTCACAGGCAATCCTCGCGCTCGGGGGTGGGGCTACGGCCTGCCGCGTGGTTGACGGCAAGCGGGAACGCGCCCTAGTCTACGTGACGAAATCGTTTGTGCAATCGTTCTCGCGAACGTTTGCACACCAGCCCCACCGGCCCCGTGGAGGAACCATGTCCGACCCGCAGTCCCTGTCCCAGCTCTTCGCTCTCGACTCCCTCCTCGACACCGAGGAGATCGTGATCCGCGACACCGTGCGCCGCTTCGCCGACGAGCGCATCCGCCCCCACATCGGGGAGTGGTTCGAGGCCGGGGCGCTGCCGGTGCGCGAGCTGGCGGAAGGCCTCGGTGAGCTCGGCGTGCTGGGTATGCACCTCGAGGGGTACGGCTGCGCCGGTATGAGCGCCACCGCCTACGGTCTGGCCTGCCTCGAACTCGAGGCCGTCGACTCCGGAATCCGGAGCCTGGTATCGGTGCAGGGCTCGCTGGCGATGTACGCGATTCACCACTACGGCAGCGAGGACCAGAAGCAGGAGTGGCTGCCCCGCATGGCCGCCGGCCAGGCGATCGGTTGCTTCGGCCTCACCGAGCCCGACTTCGGCTCCAACCCCGCAGGCATGCGCACCAATGCCAAGCGGGACGGTGAGGACTGGATTCTCAACGGCACGAAGATGTGGATCACCAACGGGTCCGTCGCGGACGTCGCGGTCGTGTGGGCGCGCACCGACGACGGCATTCGCGGATTCGTCGTGCCCACCGATACCCCCGGCTTCTCGGCGCCGGAGATCAAGCACAAGATGTCGCTGCGGGCGTCCGTCACCTCGGAACTCGTGCTCGAGGACGTCCGGCTGCCCGCTTCCGCAATGCTGCTGGAGGCCAAGGGGCTGTCCGGTCCGCTCGGCTGCCTCAACGAGGCCCGATTCGGCATCATCTTCGGTGCGATGGGTGCCGCCCGCGACTGCCTCGAGACCGCCATCTCCTACGCCCAGGACCGTCAGGTGTTCGACAAGTCGTTGGCCGCCTATCAGATCACTCAGGTGAAGATCGCGGACATGGCGCTCGAGGTCGGCAAGGGTCACCTGCTCGCTTACCATCTCGGACGTCTCAAGGACCGCGGCGAGGTCCGGCCCGAACAGGTGAGCACCGGCAAGCTGAACAGCGTCCGCGAGGCCATCGCCATCGCCCGCGAATGCCGCACCATTCTCGGTGCCAATGGAATCACGTTGGAGTACCCCGTCATTCGGCATGCCAACAACCTCGAGTCCGTACTCACCTACGAGGGTACGTCCGAGGTGCACCAACTCACCATCGGGAAGGCGTTGACGGGCGAGGCCGCGTTCAGGTGAGCGGGTCGCTCGAGTCGGGTCGGCGTGCTTCGCTGGACGGTCTGCTGATCGCCGATTTCGGCCGGGTGCTGGCCGGACCGTACGCCACGATGCTTCTCGCCGATCTCGGCGCCGAGGTGGTGAAGGTCGAGCGTGCGGGCGTCGGGGACGACACCCGGCAGTGGGGGCCGCCGTGGGTGGGTGAGGAGTCGACCTACTTTCAATCGGTGAACCGCAACAAGCAGTCCGTCGCGTGGGACTTGCGCAACCCCACCGACCTGCAGCAGGCGCGGGAACTCGTCGCCCGAGCGGATGTCGTGGTGGAGAACTTCCTGCCCGGCACGATGGACCGCCTCGGCCTCGGCTACGACGCGGTGCGGGATTCCAATCCCGACGTCGTCTACTGCTCGGTGACGGGGTTCGGTGGGCACAACAACCTGCCCGGCTACGACCTGCTCATCCAGGCAGTCGGCGGGTTGATGAGCATCACCGGTCCCGAACCCGGCGTCCCGACCAAGGTTGGGGTGGCCGTCGTCGACGTCATCACCGGGCTGCACGCCGCGGTCGGGATCCTGGCTGCGTTGCGTCACCGTGACCGGACCGGCGAGGGACAGCGGGTCGAGGTGAACCTGCTGTCGTCGTTGCTGTCCGCCCTCGTGAACCAGACGTCCGGGTATGTGGGCGCGGGTGTCGTTCCGCAGGCCATGGGCAACCGGCATCCCAGCATCGCGCCGTACGAGGTCTTCGACACCGGAGACCGCCCGCTCGTGCTCGCGGTGGGCAACAACCGCCAATTCACCTCTTTGGTACAGGTTCTCGGAGTTCCGCACCTCGCCGACGACGAGCGGTACGCCACCAACACGCAACGGGTGGCGCACCGCAAAGAATTGGTCCGGGACCTCACCGAAGCGCTGTCCGCAGGATCTGCCGATGAATGGTTCGAGAAGCTGACCGCGCAGGGTATCCCGTGCGGGCCGCTCAACGACATCGCCGATGCCGTCGCGCTGGCCGAGCGGCTCGGCCTGAATCCGGTGGTCGAGATCGACGATCCACGCCGGGACACACCGGTACGACAGGTGGCGAACCCGATCCGGCTCAGTGCCACTCCGGCGAGGTACCGCAGCGCGCCGCCGCTGCTGGGAGAGGACACCCCTGTGAGTACTTCTTAACCCCTCGCGGTTTGTGCTGTCTACGTTGATGTGAGACACGGGTGTCTACGTAGATGCGAGACAGATTTTAGACGGGTTGAAGTTGT
>NZ_JAWLSG010000040.1:0-1380 GCF_033142305.1 Rhodococcus sp. IEGM 27
GGGACTGTCAGAACATCGGTGGATCCAGTTCTGGCGCATGAATCTAGATCACCGTTGGGGTGATGCGGCCTTCGAATGTGATAGCAAACGCGTTGAGGGCCGGCTTCCACCTCGTCACCCATCGTGCTCTTCCTTTACCTGTGGGGTCCAGTGCCCGGGTGGCGAGGTAGAGACACTTAAGCGCGGCCTGCTCGCTGGGGAAATGGCCCCTCGCCCGCACCGACCGCCGGTAGCGCGCGTTGAGGGACTCGATCGCGTTCGTCGAGCAAATGACCCGGCGGATCTCGACGTCGTAGTCGAGAAACGGCACGAACTCGCTCCAGGCGCTCTCCCACAGGTGGACGATCGCCGGATACTTCGGCCCCCATTTGTCGGCGAACTCGGTGAACTGCTCCTTGGCCGCGGTCTCGTTGACTGCGGTGTATATCGGCCGCAGGTCTCGTGACATCTCGTCCCAGTACTGGCGTGATGCGTAACGGAAGGTGTTGCGCAGCAGGTGAATCAGACAGGTCTGGACCACGGTTCGTGGCCACACGGTCGTGATCGCGTCGGGTAAGCCCTTGAGTCCGTCGCAAACCGCGATGCACACGTCGGCGACCCCGCGGTTGCGAATTTCCGTCAGGACGGCGAGCCAAAACTTGGCGCCCTCACCGCCGTCACCTGCCCATAGTCCGAGGATGTCGCGTTGCCCGGCGGTGGTGACGCCGACCGCGACGTAGACGGGCCGGTTGGCGACCTGACCGTCGCGGATCTTGACGTGGATGGCATCGATGAACATCACTGGATACACCGGGTCGAGGGGACGGACGGACCATTCGGCCATCTCCGTGAGGACCTTGTCGGTGATCTTGCTGATGGTCTCCTTGGAGACCGATGCGCCGTAGACGTCGTCGAAGTGTGCCGCAATTTCCCCCGTGGTCAGTCCTTTCGCCGAGAGGGACAGAATGATCTCGTCGACCCCGGTCAGGCGTCGCTGCCGTTTCTTGACGATCTGCGGGTCGAACGAGGCATCGGTGTCCCGTGGTACCTGGATTTGTACCGGTCCGATTTCGGTGAGCACGGTCTTCGTCCTCCTCCCGTTCCGGGAGTTTTCGCCGTTTCGCCCCGTGACGTGGTGCTTCTCATAGCCGAGGTGCTCGTCCATCTCGGCTTCGAGTGCGGTTTCCAGGACGTTCGCGGTGAGCTGGTTGAGCAGTCCGTTTGGGCCGACCAGCTCGACACCTTCGGCTTTCGCCTGCGCCAGCAGTTGTTGGGCCAGCTTCTGGTGGTCGATCTTCGTCTGATCCATAGGATCGAGTGTTTCGGTCATTGTCTTGCCTTCTCGCCAAGCTAACTCGGCGTGTCGGCCAGAGCCAGTTCAACCGTTATCCCGACAGTCCC
>NZ_JAWLSG010000041.1:0-1173 GCF_033142305.1 Rhodococcus sp. IEGM 27
ATCTCCCCCACCCCACTGCTGATGATCGTCGCCAACGAAGACACCTCCACCCCCTACGCCCTCGCACTCGACGCCTACGAACGCGCCCGCGAACCCAAACAACTCCTCGTCACACAGGGCGGACACTTCGACTTCTACACCGGCCCCGGCTTCGACCAGGTCTCCGCCGCCGCACGCGACCACTTCGTCACCCACCTACGCGCCTGAACGACCCGCAGCTTCCAGCCGACCACCGCAACCGGAGGTACCCCCATGACTACCGACACCACCACTTCCACGGCCCCCACCCACACCCCCACGGTCCCCATCCGCGCCACCGTCTTCGTCAGCCGCTGGCCCAACGTCCCCGCCGTCGAATTCCCCGGCATCCCGGACGGCACCTTCTCCCCCACCACCGCCATCCTGATCAGCGGCGCAACCGAAATCGTCCTCATCGACGCCCTCTACCTCAAAGACGACGTCCAGGACCTCGGCGACCTGATCGAACGCACCGGCAAAAAACTCACCACCATCTACATCACCCACGACCACCAAGACCACTACCTCGGCATCGGACCCCTCAAGGAACGATTCCCCGACGTCAAATGCGTCGCCCTGCCCCACGTGATCGAGTCCATGAAAGAAACCATGGACCTGCAAACCATGCAATGGAACCTGCTCTTCGGCGACGCCGTCATCCCCGCCGGCCCCCTCCCCGAACCCCTCGACAGCCACACCCTCTACGTCGACGGCTCCCCCCTGCACATCATCGAAGTCAAACAAGCCGACGTCCACCCCACCACCATCGTGCACATCCCCGACATCGACACCGTCATCGCCGGCGACTCCATCTACAACGAGATCTACCCCATGCTCGGCCTGTCCACCCCCGCCGAATGGCAGGACTGGCTCGACACCATCGACGTCGTGGAAAAACTCCAACCCAAAATGATCGTCTGCGGACACCGCAGACCCGACGGCGACGACTACGCCGTCGACACCATGATCACCCAAACCCGTTCCTACATCCAAGACTTCATCACCGCCTTCCCCACCGCGAAGGACGCCGACGACCTCGTCGCCACCATGTCCGCGAAATACCCCAACCACGCCAACCTCTGGACCCTGCAATTCTCCGCCATCAACGCAATCGCCGCCCGCGACGGCGCGCAATAACACAAAACACCACACCCC
>NZ_JAWLSG010000042.1:0-1018 GCF_033142305.1 Rhodococcus sp. IEGM 27
CCCCACAGGGTGACGGTGCCATCGACCGACTCGGTCGAGACACTCACCTTGGCGTAGGAACGAGCCTGGGCGTAACCGGCGCAACCGGACACACCGAAGGTCTCGTCCGCGTAGGAGAAGCCGCCGCTGTTGCCCTTGAAGCTGAAGCTGCTCTTGTGCGCCTCGGCGCCATAGTCATCGGTGTACTCGATGTCGAGGATCGGCACGTTGGTGGCCTTACCGGGGCCGATCGAGACGCCGCTACCGGCACCACCCTCGACCGGGATGCTGGCGGGATCGCCACCGGCAGCCGCACCGACGACCTCGGACGGAACGAGCGACGCACCGGCCTCACCGCCGACCTCGCCACCGAAGTTCAACTGGCACGCCACGATGTAACCGGCATCGATGCTGCCGCCCTTGGCGGTGCCACCGTTGATCGACACGTCGATCGTGCCCGACGTCCACACGTTGCGGTGCAACGGAGTCGAACCCATCGACGGGCTGATGTTCGCCGTGTTACCGGTCTGACGCACGGTCACCACGGTGCCGTCGAGCAGCGTCTGCGTGATCTCGCCGTCCTGCAACGGAACGAAGGTGTCGGCATTGGCCGCACCGGTGGAAAGGAGGCCGATCGCGACGGTGGCCGCGGCGACCACGCCGGCAGCCTTGGCGCCGTGGCGCAGGGTCTTGCTGTTCATGGTTCCCCTCTAGGGTTACTGATCGCTTACGCGAGAGTCGTGAATGGAATCGATCGGGAGCGGCAATCAGCCGATGCTGAACGGCTGCCCGTAGAGGGTGGCCTTGACGTAGTGGTTACCCGGAACCTCCACGATCGTGTACGCCCGAGCCTGCGCGTAACCACCGCAACCCTGCACCTCGATCTGCTGATCGCGGTACTGAATCGCCGACACACCCGGCTTCAGATCGGTCTTCGACTTGATCTTCGCGAACTTGACCTCGCCGGCCTCGATCGGCACCGACAACGAGCCACCCATACCCAGCGCATCGAAACCGAGATCCGCGCTGAGCTTGCCCT
>NZ_JAWLSG010000043.1:0-992 GCF_033142305.1 Rhodococcus sp. IEGM 27
CCGTTCTTGGCGGCCTCGAGGAGGCGTTTGCGGTAGACGAACCCGACGGCGCCGGAGGCGCCCATGACGGCGATCTGGGCGGTGGGCCAGGCCAGGTTGACGTCGGCGCCCATGTGTTTGGAGCCCATCACGTCGTAGGCGCCGCCGTAGGCCTTGCGGGTGATCACGGTGATCTTCCCGACGGTGGCCTCGCCGTAGGCGTAGAGCAGTTTCGCGCCGCGGCGGATGATGCCGCCGTATTCCTGGTCGGTGCCGGGCAGGAAGCCCGGGACGTCGACGAGGGTGATGATCGGGACGTTGAACGCGTCGCAGGTGCGCACGAAGCGGGCGGCTTTTTCGGAGGCGTCGATGTCGAGGCAGCCGGCGAAGACGGTGGGCTGGTTCGCGACGATCCCGACGCTGCGGCCGTCGACGCGGCCGAAGCCGACGACGATGTTGCCGGCGCGTTCGGCCTGGACCTCGAGGAATTCGTCGTCGTCGAGGATCCGGCGGATCACCTCGTGCATGTCGTAGGGCTGGTTCGCCGAGTCCGGGATCAGGGTGTCGAGTTCGAGGTCCTCGTCGGTGAGGAAGTCTTCGATGGCGCCGGGGATCGGGTCGGTGGGCTGGGTGCGGGGGGCGGCGGCCTGGTTGTTGCTGGGCAGGTAGGACAGCAGGTCCTTGACGTAGTCGAGGGCGTCCTGTTCGCCGGAGGCGACGTAGTGGGCGACGCCGGATTTGACCATGTGGGTGTGCGCGCCACCCAAATCTTCCATGGTGACGTCTTCGCCGGTGACGGTTTTGATGACGTCGGGGCCGGTGACGAACATCTGGGAGGTTTGATCGACCATCACGACGAAGTCGGTGAGGGCGGGGGAGTAGACGTGGCCGCCGGCGGCGGGGCCCATGATCAGCGAGATCTGTGGGATGACGCCGGAGGCCTGGACGTTGCGGTGGAAGATTTCGCCGTACAACCCGAGGGAGACGACGCCTTCCTGGATGCGGGCGCCGGC
>NZ_JAWLSG010000044.1:0-542 GCF_033142305.1 Rhodococcus sp. IEGM 27
GCTCATGATGCAGTCCCTCCTGGACGCGTGTCGCTGGTCGAAGCCGCTGCCGGGACGGCTGCGGTGGGTGGGGTGAGACCGAGTTCGAGGTCCCCGAGCGGGGCGAAGAACGCGTCGACCTGCTCGTCGGTCACCTCGTCGAGGGTGGCGGGCGACCACTGCGGGTTGCGGTCCTTGTCCACCACCTGCGCCCGGATGCCCTCGACCAGGTCAGGGGAGCTCAGGCAGGCGACGGACACCCGGAATTCCTCGTTCAGGACTTCCTCGAGGCTGCCCGCCTGCCGGGCCCGGCGCAACGATTGCAGGGTGACCGCGCACGCGGTCGGCGACTTCGACAGGATCTGCTCGGCCGCCTTTTCCGCCTCCGGCACCCCACTGCCGCGGAGGCGGGCAACGATCTCGGGAACACTGCCCGCCGAGTAGGCGGCGTCGATCCACCCCTGCTGCGCCAACAGTTCGGACACGGGGGCGGGTTCGGTGAACCGGGCGAGGGCGTCGTCGATCGAGGTCTGTGTGAGTGCCTCGATAAAGCTGTCGATCTT
>NZ_JAWLSG010000045.1:0-508 GCF_033142305.1 Rhodococcus sp. IEGM 27
GCGGTGATCGCCGCGATCGCCCCGGCGGCGGTCTCGGCGTCCGCGACCCGGGTGGCGACCAGGGTGCGGGTGCAGTCGTCGAGGACCTCGAAGACGGTGGCCTTGGCCCCGGTCGCCAACCGGAGTTCGGTGGCGTCGATCTGATAGCAGTCGCGGGGTTTGCGGTAGCAGAACCGGCGGTAGGACGATTTCGGGCGTTTCTTCGGCTCGGGGATCACCAGGTGGTAGCGGGAGAGGATCTTGTTGATCGTGGCCCGGGACGGGATGGTCCAGCCCTGCTCGGACCAGTGTTGCTTCTCGGCGACCGCGTTCAGGTGGTAGGCGATGGTGTCGGCGCCGCGCTCGTGATGGGGCAGGTTCAGGCGAAGCCGCACGATCTCGGCCTCCACCTCCCACGCGGTGGCGTGCGGGCAGGAAGAGGGCCGGCGGGACCGGGCGGTCCACCGGCCGTCCTCCTCGATCCGTTTCTTGTGCCGGTAGGCGGTGGCGCGGGAGATCCCGTGGTCGG
>NZ_JAWLSG010000046.1:0-508 GCF_033142305.1 Rhodococcus sp. IEGM 27
GCGCCGGCGGCGAAGGCCCGATCCGAACCGGTGATCAGAATGGCCCCGATCTCCGCATCCTTGTCCAACTCCTCGACCGCGGCGACGACCTCACCCATCAGCTGCGAGTTCAGGGCGTTGAGGGCCTTCGGACGGTGCAGGGTGATGATCCCGACCCGGCCCTTACGGTCGAGCAGGATGGTCTCGAAGTCGGTCACTGGTTCCCCTTGGTTGAGCGGTCGCGGATGTCGTTGACGATGGCCGAGAAGTCCTCGCCGCCGTGCCCGGCGGCGTGGAACCGGCTGTAGAGTTCGGCGGCCCGCAGCCCGAGGTCGGCCTCGACATTGTTGGTGGTCAGCGCGTTCGCGGCGAGACCGAGGTCCTTGTCCATCAGCGCGGCCGCGAAACCGGGCTGGTAGTCGTTGTTGGCCGGGCTGGTCGGTACCGGTCCGGGCACTGGGCAGTTGGTGGTCAGCGCCCAGCACTGCCCCGACGCGTTGGACGCGACGTCGAACAGGGCCTGGTGACT
>NZ_JAWLSG010000047.1:0-508 GCF_033142305.1 Rhodococcus sp. IEGM 27
CGCGGACAGATCGTGGCCGCCCTGCGCCTCCTCGAACGCAAAATGGTCACCCTCCCGCCCAAGAAGCATGGGAACATTCCGCTATGAGCGGCGGCGAATCATCCGGCACGATGACCGCCGAACTTGTGGTCGACGAGGTGTTCGACGAGATCGCGTCGGGGGTCGCGCTGACCGAACAGGCACCGGCGGCGCCGGTCGTCACGTTTCGGGGGAACCCGAGCGATACGGACATCGCCGCGGTGCTGGCGGTCTTCGCGGCACTCGCCTCGGCGGGCTCCACGGCGGACGCTCCCGTTTCCGACGAAGACCCGTGGGGCACACCAGCTCTCATCCTGCGCCGACAGGTGGCCGCCGCCGCGGTACTGGTCAACGCAGGCTACTGACACTTGCAGAAAAGGGAAGACATTTCGATGAGTAGTGCACGTATTTCCAAGGTGCTCGTCGCGAACCGCGGTGAGATTGCAGTGCGGGTGATCCGGGCCGCCGCCGATGCCGGGTACACCAGTGT
>NZ_JAWLSG010000004.1:0-12472 GCF_033142305.1 Rhodococcus sp. IEGM 27
TCTGGACCCTGCAATTCTCCGCCATCAACGCAATCGCCGCCCGCGACGGCGCGCAATAACACAAAACACCACACCCCGACCCGGGGTCAGAGCGCCCTTCTTCAGGATCCACACGCCCCAGGAGGACCAATGTCAGCCGCCATCACCCCCAACCATTCCGTCACGCTCAACGACAGCGACAACCCGGCCGCGCCTGTGCCGGTGGTGTCATGATGGCGGCCATCTCGCACAGGCTCGGCGCCCTCGTGCACCATGGCGCGGAGCCCGAAGTCGGGGCGGACACCACCGTTCTTCGATCGGTGTCGTCCGGATGTGAAGTTTCCCGCAGTACCCGGATCGGTCGTGCTGTAGTGGTATCGGTATTGATCCCACTCGGCGTTTTCTATCTCGGCCCGAGAATCTACGATCTCACCGCAACGCCTGGGCGCCTGCAGCAGTCTGTCGAAGCGGCAGACCGCTACAACCCGTCCCTGACTCGGCTCGTCGAGCACGAGCGCGTGACAGTGAGTGCCTTCGCGGCACTGGACAGGGTGCGTGAGTGCCTGACCGATGTTCTCGGCATGGGCGAAGCGGTGTCGGTTGAGCTCAGCACCCTCGTCGGAACAATTTCGGTAGATCTGCAGGAAATTCTCGACCATACCGGCGTCGACGTCGCCGAGCTGGTCGGTTCACTCGAATCCCTCAGCACTCGCATCGGCGCATTGCAGGCACCGGCGAACGGTGCAGCCACGGCCTTGTCGGAGAATCGCGCGACGATGTCGGCCATCCTGGACGACGTGCGTGTGACGGCCGGCCAAATGCACGACACCCGTCTTTCCGTGGAATCCGCAGCCGCCGATCTGTCCGGAAGGTAAGTAACTGATGGTGTTTTTCGGACGACCTGGTGGACCGGCCAGAACGGTTCTCGCACTGGTAGCCGTCGCCGTACTCGGCCTGTTTTCCATCGTGATCTTCAACCTGAACAGGAGCCTGGACAGCCAGCAACGAGTCAACGCGACCAGTGTCGGTGTTTCCGAGAGCTTCCTCGATGTCAACGATCAGCTCACCGCGGAGCTCGGAGAACTGACTCAGCTGACCGGGACTGCGGAGTCGGCGCTCCAATCCATCAGGGCGTTAGGGCCACTCCTGACGGAACTGCATCACGCATTCACGCCGGTTGCCGGCTCTCTGTCGAGCACCGCTCGAGGCGCCCAGATCACCAATGAGCAACTTGCCGTAATTGCGCACATCCTCGGTGAGGTCCACAACGTCATCCTTCCCCTGGTGGACTCCGCTCAGGCGTTCGGTCATCAGGGCGAAGATTTGTTGGCGGTGATCGAGGGATTGATCGTCGACTTACAGAGTGCGGTTGAATCCGCGGCGACGATCAATCAGATGCTTCCATTGCCGGGCTGAGTACCGACCGGCCCGCCACCCCTGCCTCTCGACCGACTGGACGTGACATGCGACGTAAGAACCGAAGCCCGAATGGTCCTTTCGACCTGACCGCACCTCGAAGTGCCGTGTTGCCCTCGGCTGGCCCGCAATCAGAGGGGTTCGCGGTCACTCACCCTGTCACCAGGTACTCGATTGCCACCGAATGGCTGGGCCGACTAGCGGCGGTCATGTCTGCCGTGCTGCTCGTGCTCGTGCTGAACGCAATTTCCGAGGGGCTGGCGGTTCGGCAAAGCACCCACGCCATCGTGGACAACTTCGGGCAGGCCAATCAGTACTTCGACGAGCGGGCCGATCTGGCCGCGCCTGCCCGTGTGCGAAGCGAGCTTGCAGACCTCAGAACAGTTCTCGCCGAACTGAATTCGGCGACGGCCGTGGACGTTGATCTGCTGGCCGCAATGCTGCCCGACATGCATACGTTGGTGGCTGCCGGTCACAACGACGTCTCTATCGCCCACCAGCTCCATGGCATTTCCTCGTCGCTTCAAGGCGCAGCCGGATCGCTACACGCCATCTCCGCCGACGCGGACGTGGCGGTGGTCAAGGTGAACGATCGGCTTCTGGCTGCCCTGCAAGTGGCCGATCAGCTCAACGCCGAACTCGAGCGTACGACGGTCAAACTCGCGCCGCTTCCGGCGCAGGGAAATCTGATCCCCGCCCCGACGGGAGGGAAGTAATGGTGGGCAGTCGAACTTTCGCCGCGGTTGTGCTGGTACTCGGTGTGGCGCCCGCCATCGGCTTGTGCGTAATCAACGGCTTCTTTCCCACGTTTCGTGATATCAGCGACCCTCTCGGTCGGCCGTCGACCTTGAGCGTGCAGATTATCGATTCGGCCCGACGACTCGACGAACTGACCGTCGAACTGGAACCGAAGCACGCGCGGTTGGCGGCGGACATCCAGGTTCTCGGACCCATGTCTAACGACCTCGCCGTGTTGGTCGGTCGGAGTGTCGAACTGTCGCCGTTGTCAGCGACTTTGAGGGGCAATGCATCGAAGGTCGCGGACATCTCGGCGCCATTGCCGAACGTGGTGACGAGCGTTACCGCGCGTTCCGACGAGGCCGGCGCCACCGTCGACGGACTGTCGACGGCGGTCGGTTCCGTCGCGACGGAGCTGCAGGGAATCCACGAGGGTTTGACCACAATGCAACTCACTGTTCTCGCACTCGGCCCGAAGATGTCGGGGATCGCCTCGACGCTGGCGACGATCCAGGAAGAAGCTGCGCATGTTCGGGAGTTCGGTCCGCTCCTCGCAGTGGTGGGACCTCCGTTCAACAGTCTCGGTATCCCGTCCTTGGGTTTCGAGGCACCACCGTTACCGCCGCTGCCTCTTCCCTGAGCATCCGGATAGCCTTTCTTTCGTTCGACGGAGTGAACATGCAGATGCACATGCAGAAAAGATTTCGGTTGTCCTGGGCGATCACCTTGGCATTCACCATTGCGGTGTTGAGCGGCCTATTGATCCTCACGAGAGACCTGGGTATCACGAATGACACGTTCAAAAACGGTGTCGTACAGGCGCAAGAGCTCGACGCGACGACCGATGCCGCGCTCGACGGGGCGCATCAATTGCCACCCGCAGCCGAGGCGGCACGGCAAGGGCTGCCGGAGGTGGTCGGCGTCATCGATTCCCTCACCCGAGCGAATCAGGTGCTGGGCACTCTCGGTGACCAACTCGGCACCCTCGGTACCACGCTGACCGAGGCTGACGCCCCTTTGGCAGGCACCATTTCTGCCGGTCGGGGGGCAGGCGGAGAGGCCGGTGCGGCCGTTGTTCCGCTCGGCGGGATAGCGGCAACCCTGGATGATGCGAACGTCAACGCGCAGGCGCTCGGCCAGAAGCTGGATGAGACGCTCACTCTGTCGCAGACGATCGACCAGAAACTACGCGTCGCGTTGCTGCTGCCGAAAGTCGGCAACTGACAGAAATGAGATCACCGTGGGGTCATGCTGTGGGCGGAGGTGACCTCGACGAGGACCTGCCATTGGGCCCCCCTTTGTTGCCCTGATGCTGAATCGCGGTCCCATTTGCCTGCCAGGCGGCGATATCCTGAAGGCACATTCTCCTTCGAGACGAGGCAAGTTGCCTCATCGAGGATCGGATCGTCCAGGTCCTGTTCTCGCTCTCCGGGGAGACGGTGAGGACACTCCGATGGCCGCAGGTGATCCGTTCGAGACCCAGCGCGGCGTGGCCCACACGGTCACGGCGGAGTTGAGCGCTGAGGGGTTCGAGGACGCCCACGAGATCGGCCGTGGCGGGTTCGGTGTCGTCTACCGCTGCGTGCAATCGGCGCTGGACCGCACTGTGGCGGTGAAGGTCCTTGCTGCGGACCTCGACGAGGAGAACAGGGTTCGGTTCTTCCGGGAACAGCGGGCGATGGGTCGCCTCACCGGGCATCCGCACATCGTGAGCGCACTGCATGTCGGAGCCACCGACAGCGGTCGCCCCTATATCGTGATGCCCTACCACTCGCAGGACTCGCTCGACGTCCGGATACGCCGCGACGGCCCACTGTCGTTGGAGGAAGCACTCACGCTCGGGGTGAAGATGGCCGGTGCGCTCGCGACTGCACACGGCCTCGGGGTCTTGCACAGGGACCTCAAACCCGGGAATATCCTGCTCACCGACTACGGGGAGCCGGCGCTGACCGATTTCGGCATCGCCCATATCGCCAGCGGATTCGAGACCGCTACCGGCACCGTGACCGGGTCACCGGCCTTCACCGCGCCCGAGGTGCTCAGCGGCGAACCGCCGACCGAGGCCTCGGATATCTACGGTCTCGGTGCGACGGTGTTCTGCGCCGTCACCGGTCACGCGGCGTTCGAACGCCACAGCGGTGAGCATGTGGTCGCCCACTTTCTCCGGATCACCACCCAACCGGTTCCGGACCTGCGCGAGCACGGCGTTCCCGACGACGTATCGGAGATTGTCGGCCGCGCTATGGCCACCGACCCGCGGCAGCGTCCTGCCACCGCCGCCGACTTCGGCGATGAACTGCGCCGGATCCAGCTCCGCCACGGCTTCCCGGTCGACGAGATGGCCCTGTCCGGGGAACAGGCCGACTCACGGCGCGATCCGGATCCGGCGCGCGCCCGCCCGAGGTCCACGGCGGCTCCGCCACCTTCACCGTCGATGGCACCCGCCGTGAGGACTCCGGTGAGTAATCTCCCGCTCGAGCTCACCAGCTTCGTTGGGCGCCGCCGTGAGTTGACCGAGGCGAAGCACTTGCTGTCGTCCTCGCGTCTGGTGACGTTGACCGGGATCGGTGGTGTCGGGAAAACGCGTCTGGCGCTTCGGCTGGCCGCCGAGGTCCGGCGGGGATTCGGCGACGGAGTCTGGTTGGTCGAACTGGGCGAGTTGCGGGACGGGTCGCTGCTGGTGGACATGGTGGCCTCCGCGCTGGGGCTCCGGGATCAGCCCGCGCGACAGCTCGACGACGTGGTGGCGGAGTTCCTCGACGCCCGGCACCTGTTGCTTGTACTGGACAACTGCGAGCAGGTGGTGGAGGCTGTCGCGGCATTGGCCGAGATGCTGCTGCGCACATGTCCACAGCTGCGGATCTTGGCCACGAGCCGCGAACCCCTGAGCGTCGGCGGGGAGACGGTGCTGCGTGTACCGCCGCTGACGGTGCCTGCCCCGGACCGCGAGACGTCGCTGCGCGGGTTGCCCGGGTACGACGCGGTGATGTTCGCGCAGCGGGCCGCTGCCGCCGTGCCCGGATTCGAACTTACCGAGGACAACCGGATGACGGTGGTCCGAATCTGCCACCAACTCGACGGCCTACCGTTGCCGATCGAGCTGGCGGCGGCACGGTTACGGGCGATGTCGCCCGAGCAGATCCTGCAGCGCCTGACCGACCGATACACGCTGCTGACCCTCGGCAATCGTGGTGCACCGACGCGCCAGCAGACCCTGCGACTGTCCATCGACTGGAGTTATGAGCTCTGTACGTCTCGGGAACAGCAGCTGTGGGGCGAGCTGTCGGTGTTCGCGGGAAGTTTCGAACTGGATACTGCCGAGGCAATCTGCGGGGAGGACCTGACTTCGGAGGAGTTGCTCGACACAGTGACGGCATTGGTCGACAAGTCGATCTTGATCCGGGAAGACGCCGGCTCGGCGGTGCGGTTCCGGATGCTCGAGACCCTGCGCGACTACGGCAAGGAAAAGGCCGAGCAGACCGGCATCCATTCGATATTGCGACGACGGCACCGCGATTGGTATCAGCGTTTGGTGTTCCAGGTGGAGGCCGAGTGGATCAGTCCGCAGCAGTTGGAGTGGATAGCGCGGCTCGAGAGGGAACAGTCGAATTTGCGTGAGGCGATGGAGTTCTGCCTGTTGGAGGAACCCGACACCGGCGCCGAGGCCGGTCTCCGGATAGCGGCGGCCCTGTTCCCGTTCTGGCTCTCCCGCGGACTGTTCCGGGAGGGACGGCACTGGCTCGACCGCGCCCTGGCGCACAACCCCGCGCAACCGACCGATTCACGAGTCGGGGCGCTGTACGCCGCCAGCGTTTTCGCGGGCGTTCAGGGTGACCTTCCGGCCTCGAGGGCTCTGGTGGACGAAGCGCAGGCTCTGATCCCGCAGATAACCGACCCGCTGGTGCGCGCACGGGTCACCCATGCAGACGGTCTTCTTGGCCTCGTCAGCGGCGACCTTCCTCATGCCTGCACACGTATGGAGGTAGCCCTGGAGGTATTCGGCGACCGCGGCGACCTGTCATTGCGGGTGTGGGCGCTGATGATGCTCGGGTTGGTGTACGAATTGCAGGGAGATGTTCCGCGGGCGATCGAGTGCCATCAGAAGGTTCTGGACATCACGGAAGCACACGGTGAATCGGTATACCGGTCGTACTCCCTGTGGGCGCTGGGAGTGGCGGCCTTGCAGCAGGGCGATCGCGGTCAGGCGGCGGAACTGCTGGAACAGTGCTTGCGGCTGAGCCGGTTGGTGGACGATCCATTCACTGCCTCGATGACCCTGGAGGCTCTGGCGTGGATCGCCGGCACCGAGGACCGCGCACGACGTGCCGCCATCCTGATGGGGGCCGCAGAGGCGCTGGGCCGTGCCCTGGGAAGCACCTCTGTGCTGTTCCCCACCTTGCTCGTACGCCACGAGGACTGCGAGCGGCTCACTCGCACTGCACTGGGTGAGCGCGCATTCGAGGCGGCCAGAAGGGAGGGTGCGCTCATGGGATTCGAGGGAGCGGTGGCCTACGCCCTCGGCGAGCGCACCGAGGCCACGACACAGCCCGCCGGTAGCAGTGCGACGGGCCTGACCAAGCGGGAGCGAGAGGTCGCAGAGCTGGTAGCGCAGGGCCTCACCAACAAGGCCATCGCCGCCAAGCTGGTGATATCGCCGCGCACCGCGCAGGGCCATGTGGAACACATTCTGACCAAGCTCGGGTTCACCTCACGAACACAGATCGCGGGTTGGGTCCTGGAGCACGCGCAGGACAAGCGCGGCTGACCGGTACGGCGACGCCGTTCTGGTCAGCACGCCGCGTGCACCTTCTTGTAACCTCGTTCCCAGGCCCCTCACACGGGGCGATGCGAACTGGGGAAGGTGGACGCGGATGCCGAGCCCCGACAAGGAGGCCACAGTTCGGTTGACGTCCGAACAGATCATCGAGCGGCTGGTCGACGCGGCGACGACTCTGCTCGCGAAGGCGGGCCCATCCGAGATCAAAGCGCGGTCGGTCGCTGAAGCGGCGCAGGTGTCCACGATGTCCGTCTATTACCATCTCGGGGGCCTGCCTGAGCTGCTTCAGGCCGTAGTCGACAGAGGCTTCCGAGATCTCGCCCTTGCCTTCGAGTCGGTACCCGCCAGCGACGATCCCGCCGCGGATCTCTTCGGTATTGCGTTGGCCTGCCGACAACTGGCCCAGGCCAATCCGCATCTCTATGACCTGATGTTCGGCCTCGCGACGCGCCGTGGATACCGACAGCTCAGACCAGCCCGCCCAGGTGCCGCTGCCCAGTCCGAGGCGTTTGGGACTGCGTATTCGCATCTGGTCGGCCGATGTGCCCGTTTCGTAGAAAGCGACCGCATCCGCGGCGGCGAGAATCCGGAAGTTATCGCCACGCAGCTTTGGAGCTGCGTGCACGGATTCGTCACCCTGGAGTTGGGCGGTCACTTCGCCCAGTTCCCCGATCCGGTCGACCAGGTCCTGCAGCCGACAATGGTGAACTTGCTGGTGGGACTAGGCGATACCGCGGAGTCAGCACAGTCTTCGCTTGTGAATGCACTCCGCGCGCATTCGCGCGAGTGGGACCGCAGCGCCGCGGATCCACAGGCGAGAGGGTAACCAGCCGCAGTACCGTGATCAAGTGCGTGAGCGTCCAGTGCTTGCCGCTCCGGCCCGATTCAGCTGGCCAAGTCATCAATTGTCGACGCAGAGTGCGGGTTCAGGGTGTCCGTTTCCGCCTGCATCTCGACACTGGCAATGCCGAAGCACTCCCGATAGTCGCTGGGCGACATCGACAGGAACTTTCGGAATTCGCGACCGAAATGGCTTGCGTCGTAAAACCCCCAACGGTGGGCGATAGACCCGATTGGAATGTCAGTGGCGACCACGTCGCGGCGTGCGCTGGCGAGTCTCTGCATGCGCACAACCGACCCGACGGTGTCGCCCGTGAGGGAGAAGGCGCGATGCACCGTGCGGCTCGAGACGTTGAACGCTCTGGCCATGTCAGCGACGCGGATCGGGCCGCTCCGAAGGTGCTGCTTGATCCACTGATCGAGCTGTGATCGGAGGGCGGGCAGGAGCGTAGGACCGTCACATGCCGCACGGGTGCTGCTCCGGATCACCCCGGCCACCAGCGTGAGCAGCGCCTCTCGCGCCGCCTCTGCGTCTGCGGCGTCCATGGACGATACGTGCGAACCCATGCTTTCTACGAAACTGATCAGGACCCGCGCCAGCGGGCGGGATTGATCGAGCATCACACAATCAGGGATAGAACCGCCGGTGTCGTATGACGCCAGTGCGGACAGGGGGATGACCACACTGCGTTTCCGGAGGCCGGGCGATACGGTCGATTTGTACGCCACTCGACCCGTCGAGATGAGGCCGGTTCCAGGTCTTATGCGAGCGGTGCCCGATTGCAGTTCGAAGTGTTGAGTGCCGGATGATGCTGTGAGCAGCATCAGCACCTCGGTGTTCGACGTTTCGATCAAACGCTTCGTGCGACTCACTTTCAGTGTGGGGCAATCCCACTCAGTGACTTTGATGTCGCTCAAATCGAGGGATCGTAGCAATCCGTGGCCTCCACCCTCTGCGTCGGCCGAGATATCGATTCCCATCGGCACGAGCCGCTCAGCCATCACGTTCTCCCAAGCCGACCGGCGGTCCCCCTGCTCGACCTGGCAGAGGTCGAGCAGGGGGACCGAGTCGTCTTTCATGACGCTCTGTTCCAGCGGCCCCGAACGAGAATGTCCGTCCGTCCAGCGTTCTTCAGCAGCACGACGTACTTCGGAAACAGCTGTGTGGCCGCCGGAACGACTCTGGGCGAGGTCGTCATATTTCGGTCGATCATTGCGCCTGTAGTCACAGGACCGAGGAGATCCGGCGCTGCGTGAAGTAGACATGTGATCGATTCCAATCCTGAAGGCCGTGGCGCAACTGGACGGCAACGAGGTTGCTCGCAGTCCATAATGAAAGTTGTAACGAAGTTAGGGATAGGCTACGCGGTGCACTTTCCTGTGGCAAGGGTCACATTGATGTGGGTGTTAAGTGAGTTTTCCGGCACGGGTTCGACGTGCAATCAGATTGCGCTGACGGTCGCGGTCTCGCAAATTCCAATCGCCGTGACGTCGTGTCGAGGACGATTTCCGGGGAAGCGCGGCGAGCATGTTGTGGATCGCGAGCACGGCGCCGAAGGATGTGGGGCGTTCACGCTCGATGATGTCGATAAGACCATGGGCCGAACTGGTCGACGAGGTCGGACCCGACGAAGATGCGGTGGTCGCCGTACCGCGAATCTTCAAAAGGTGGACTGCGCACGCTGCGGCGGCATGCTCGGGGCGGACATCGTGTACTCCGGAGAGAACGCGCTGGAGATTGCGCCGCCGCATCGTTCGAACTGGTCGACGCCACGGACACGCTCTTGATCGCGGGTTCCTCGCTGATGTTGAGGCCGGCCCGCGTTTCGCGCGACATGCAGCCAAACAGGGCGAGGCCGTCGGCATCGTCAACCGCGGCCGGACTCGAGGTGACGACCTCGACGCACTCACTGTTGACGCCTGGTGCGCGACCACATAGGCCGAAGTCTTGGCCGCTACGGCGGCCAGTTCAGCCGAAGTGGCAGACGTAGTGCAGCGTTGTCAGGACCTCGATCTCAAATGAGCTGTTGCCGGGGACGTTGAACGAATCGCCGCCGCGGTAGGTGAGGGTTCCGGGCTGACCGGCGAGCGTGACCTTGCATTCGCCGTCGATCAGTTCCATGATTTCCGGCGCGGCAGTGTTGAACGTCAGGATCGAGGGCTGGATAACACCGACCGACTTGGAGGTGCCGTCGGCGAGCTCAATGTTGTAGCTCACGCATTTGCCGTCGAAGTACACATTGGCCTTCTTGGCCACGCTGACGTTCTCGAACCGCGCCATGATCTCTTTCCCGAGGTGATGAAGGTGGAGCCGTCAGCGTACGTGACCCTGGTCGGCCGCTCGGACGGCGGGCGCGGAGCGTCGCCAACTTCGAACTCCTGCACGACGGATCTTCGCGACCCGAATCGCTGGTGAGCCCTGTCCTCGACGGTGGAAAGTGGAAGGTCCGGGCGACCACGCGCGGATTGCACGGCTCGCCGATCGCGACGCTCGACCTGACGGAGGTCGAGCGTCGCGACCAGTCGTCTGTCACGAAGTTGCGTTCCATCTTTCGGACGGCATCACTTGACGAGCAGGTCCGTCCGTCCGTCCTTCTTCAGCAGCTCGATGTAGACCGGGAAGAGCTTCGTTTGCGCCGCCACAGCTTTGGCGACGATTGCCATTTTCCCTTCCATGCCGATGTTGCCCTTCATCACAGCCATGGTCAGATTGAGATCGCCCTGCCAGAAGCGGTTCGCATATTCGCCCGTCATCCTGAGGATGGCATCTGCCTCCTCGTCCGCGGCGCCGGGAACGGCGCTCAGGTTCGGTATGTCGATGATCATGCAGCCGTCGGGTTCGGTGGTGAGCACCTTGAAGACCCCCGGCGTGTTCGAGAGCTTTTCGAACAGGTCCGGGTCGCTCTTTGCCTGTTCGAAAGCCATGCCGATGTACTTGTACAGTTCCTCGGCGGTCGGTGTTGCGGACATCTGTTGGTTGTTCCTCTCGTGACGGCCGTAACACGACCGGGCGGCAACGAAGTTGCTTTCTCCATTGGAGCGGGCACTGTGACGAACCAGATATGTGGCCTGGGTCGCAACTTAGGTTAGGAGCGGAACGTGGCGCTCACTAGGACCACGACGACCGGTGGCGGTATTGCCACGCCACTCCAGCGAGTTGGTTCGAACGCGCTTACGCGGTCGACATCAGCGCAATGAACCGAAGAACCGTAATCGGGTGTGCGATCAGCCCCTTGACGATGAGCTCCCTGCGGAGAATTGCGCGGATCACAGCCATACCCTGCCTGCTGAAGAAGCCTGTCGGGATCAGCCCGCCCGCCCGCATCCTCAGCTGTGACACGGCCATCAGCTGATCGCCCGTCGTGTCGATCACGGTGACACTTGGTAACCCGGCTATATCGTTCAGAACCAAGGCCTTGTCGGATCCGAAGAGAATTGTGCATTCTGTCCCGGATCCGCCTTCGCGCACTGCAATCGGCCGTGTCATTCGAGCGGCTGTCTTGCGTCGTTCCGGAAAATTGTCAAAATTCTCTTGGAGAAGTAGTCCAGTCAACGATGCCATGCCGTTGGGATCACCATCAGCGTAGAATGTGCACTTGTACAGGTCTTCGGTTGTTTGAGTCATGCGGGGAGCCTTTGCAGAGTTGATTAGCTGGCCAAGTCGTTCATGGTCGATGCAAATCGCGGGTTCGGCGTTTCGATATCGGAACGCTTGCCGACATGGAAGGCTCCGAAACTATCCCGATAGTCGCTCGGCGACATGGACAGAAAAGTCTTGAACTCGCGACCGAAATGGCTGGCGTCGTAGTACCCCCAACGGTGGGCGATAGACCCGATCGGGAGACTGGTGGCGACGACATCGCGGCGGGCACCGGCGAGTCTCTGCATACGAACGACCGATCCGACTGTGTCTCCTGTCAGGGAGAAGGCTCGATGCACCGTACGGCTCGAGACATTGAATGCCTTGGCCATGTCGACCACGCGGATCGGGCCACCGCGTAGGTGTTCCTTGATCCACCCCTCGAGCTGTGACCGCAGGGCCGGAAGCAGGGCCGGTCCGTCGTACGCCGCGCAGGTGTTGCTGCGGATCACCCCGGCCACGAGCGTGAGCAGCGCGTCGCGCGCGGCGTCGACCTCGGCTGAGTCCATGGACGTGATGTGGGTACCCATGCTGTCCACGAAGCTGATCAGCAGGCGCGTCAGCGGACGAGATTGGTCGAGCATCAGGCAGTCGGGAACCGCGCCGCCGGTGTCATAAGGGGCGAGGGCCGCGAACGGGATGACTACGCTCCGCTTCCGAAGCCCGCTCGACACGGTGGAGGAGTACGCGACTCGAGTCGTCGAAATGAGAGCGGACCCAGATTCCATACATGCGGTGCCTGAATCCAATTCGAAGAATTGACTCCCCGCCGATGCGGTGAGGAGAATCAGCGCCTCGATATCCGTCGTCTCGACCATTCGTTTCGTGCGAACGAGTTTCAGCTCAGGGCAATCCCATTGGGTGACTCTGATATCGCTGAGGTCGAGGGATCGGCACATCCCATGGGGGTCGTCGTCCGAGTCGGCCGAGAGGTCGACCCCCATGGGCACAAGCCGACCCGCCATCGTCCGCTCCCACGCTGCCAGGCGGTCTCGGGGGGGGGGGGGGGCGCCCCGCCGGCGCCCCGACGCCCACGGGCCCACCCACCCCGGGGGTCTCCAGGCGTAAAAAAAAAACAAACA
>NZ_JAWLSG010000004.1:12482-95364 GCF_033142305.1 Rhodococcus sp. IEGM 27
GGGGTGGGTGTGTGAGCCTGGTGGGGGGGGGGGGGGGGGGTGTGCCGTGGGGCGCGGGCGCGGCGGGGGCGCCGCGGCCGCGGGGCGCACCGCGCCCGGCCCCGCCGCCCCCCCCCGGGCCCCCCCCCCCCCCCCGACCGCCCCCCCCCCGCGCCGCGGGGGCGGGGGCGCCCGCCCCCGGGCGGCCGCCCCCCCCCCGAGACCGAATCGTCCATCACGACGCGGTGTTCCATCGTTCGAAAAGCATCATCACACGAGAAGGTCCGCTCGGCCGGCGTCCGTCAGCAGCTTGATGTACGTCGGGAAGAGTTCCTTGGCTGCCGGAATGGCCTTGGCCAAGGTGGCCATCTTCCCTTCGATGCCGATCGCGCCCGACGTCACGGACAAGAGGAGATTCAGGTCGCCCTGCCAGAAACGGTTCGCGTATTCACCGGTCATGCGGAGGGTGCAGTCCGACTCAGCGTCGGCGCTGCCCTGGACGGCGGTCATGCCCGAGATGTCGATGATCACGACGCCGTTGGGCTCGGTGGTGAGCACCTTGAGCACTCCCTTGGTGCTCGAAAGCTTCTCGACGATTTTCGGGTCGCTCTTGGCCTGTTCGAACGTCAGTCCGATGAACTTGTACAGGTCCTCGGCGCTGGGCGATGGGGACATTCTCTTGATTCCTCTCGTGACGGCCGTGGCACGACCGGGCGGCAACGACGTTGCCTGTGAACTCATAGTGAAAGGTTCGGATGTGTTGACGCGGTCGGGTAGTCGAAATGTCCGGCGCGTATCTACGCAGACGCCCACCCTTGATGCGGCTCGAGCCGCTAGACCATCTCCCACTCGGCGGCGGCGTTCAGGCGCACCCATTCCCGCTCCGCGTCCGAATCTGCGGGCGGCGGCTTGATCCCATTGGTCCGCCACAGTTGGATCGGGGTTTCATCCATATGGATCTCCCAGCGGAAACCGCGGTCCTTGACGTGGGGCGCGATTGTGTCCTCGAAAGCGGCCATGGTCATATCCCGGAAATCGTCCGAATCCGGCATACGGCGGGCAATGTGATCGATCGTGATGCGGACGAAATCGTTCGCCGGTTCCCCGCCGACCCAGATGGAGTCGGCCGGCTGGTCGTGGAACACAACCACGACGTAGAACCGCGGCAGCCCCGCGAAGTCCACGTAGGTGTCGGTGATCGCATCCGTGAACGCCTTCTTCTGTTCCTTGCTGTACGCACCTTCGGGCACGTAAATCTTCCACATCGGCATGTCGTTCTCCCTGTCCTTCGAAGCTGGCATCCTGGCCATCGGTGTGGTCTAAGCCACAACCAAGATTACGAACGCCACGTCCCCGTCAATAGGACCAGGGCGACGGGTGACGGTATTTCTACGCCCGGGAACCGCGCCGACGAGGTATGCCAATAACGCGCACAACGGCCGGTCCAGGCGAACTTGCCCGGATCCGGCCGTCGAAGAACCGTTTATTGTTTCGATGTAAGCACGTCGGCAATGTGGCCGGCGTCTCGTTGATTCATGCTGCGCGAGAGAGTGATACCGCCAACTCGATCATGCAAACCTTGTCGTGTCGAGAAGGCTTGCGGTGCAGGCTTGGATCGAGAGTCACCTCGACGCGGAAGTCAGTCGAGAGACTCGAGGAGCGCGGCGTCGTAGGGATCGGCATCGTTCAGGCGACCCGCGAGCGCTTTGCGCGCCCACTCGGGGTCGGCGATCAGCGCGCGGCCGACTGCAACGAGGTCGAATTCATCGCGTTCAGCACGGTCGAGCAGTTCAGCGATGTCCGCGACCGCAGACTTCGTTGGTCTGCCATCAGGCCCGGCGAATTCCTTGTCCAGACCGACGGATCCGACCGTAACCGATGCTTTACCAGTGACTTTCTTGGCCCAGCCGGCAAGATTCAGGTCGCTGCCTTCGAACTCCGGAAGCCAGTAGCGGCGAGTAGAAGCGTGGAAAACATCGACACCGGCGTCGGCCAGCGGGGCCAAGATTGCCTCCAGTTCCGTGGGCGTGTGGGCGATACGCGCGTCGAACTGTCCCGACTTCCACTGCGACAGCCGGAAGAAGATAGGGAATCCGGGTGTGACTGCCGCCCGGACGGCCTCGACGACCTCGGCGGCGAAGCGAACCCTGGATGCGAGGTCACCGCCATAGGCATCGGTACGCCGATTGGTCCGTTCCCAGAGGAATTGGTCAACGAGGTAGCCGTGGGCACCGTGCAGTTCCAGACCGTCGAATCCCAGGTCCTGGGCGGCCGCAGCCGCGGTGGCGAAGCTTCCGATGACGTCATCGATGTCAGCGGCACTGAGTGCAATTCCGTGGGGCACACCATCGAGGGCCAAACCGGAAGGACCCACGGGCGGCGCTGCACTGATGGGTCCCGCCCCTTCGGTGCGAGTAGAGCCCACGTGCCAAAGTTGGGGAATTATCTTTCCTCCGGCCTGGTGCACAGCCGACACCACATTCCGCCAACCGGCGAGGGCTTCGCCGCCCCAGAAGCGTGGGACCCGCTCGCTGGTGCCTGATGAGGCGTGCTGCACCAACGTCCCCTCGGTGATGATCAGGCCGACGTCCGCGGCAGCGCGACGCGCGTAATACTGGGCCACGTCATCGCCGGGGACTCCGCCCGGCGAAAAGTACCGCGTCAGCGGCGCCATGACGATGCGGTTGGGTACTACCAGGTCACCAACACTGAAGGGGCGCCCGAGAACCTGCGCTGTCCGCACGACACCTGGGGTTGTGGTCACGTGTTTCCTCCTGAGGATCCGAAGATGCCGGCTAAGCAAGCAAGAAATGACCGTATCAGTTTTGGTCATTTCACACCATGGCACCATTTCATCGCCCCACCTCACGAGCGACTATGCACACTCGCTGTCTCGGCGCACTACGATTCGGAGGTTCGGGCGCGCTGACGGGCCCTGTGCGCACGCAGGTTCTCCGGGTTTCCGCACAGCTTGGCGGAATGCCACACCGCACTGTTATTGCGCGAGGAATCGTAGAAAGCCGCACCGCAGCGCGTATTTCGGCAGATCTTGAGTCGGCGCCACGCGCCCGCCTGTTGGGCCTGGAAGACCTCGAGCAAGACCACGGCGGCGAAGTACCGCCACCCTTGGCCGCGGGGCTCGAGAACCGCCTGTCCACCGCGATCGAGCCGTATGGCCGCCGCCGCGACATGAACTGCCGGTGCATCGTGACCACCGCCGCCAACGCGCGGCTCGAGTAGCTGCAGCAATTCGGAGCGCAGCCCGACAAGTTCCTCCAGGTCATGGGCGGCGAGACGGACCGGCGCAGCCGACTGCCCTGATCGCGCCGCCCAGGTCGCCAGCGCTCGATCGAGCCAGGCCTGTGCGTCAGGAAGCCTGCCGAGTAGGTCGATCTCTCGCGGGCGTCCGGTCGAGATCGTGTTGACGAAGTCGTGCACCAGCGCCAACCCGGCCGGCGCCGGCGCAATCTCGTACCGCGCACAGGCAGACCAAGTCACGGCTGAGCCTTCTCCGGGCTTGTGTTCCATTGACATGACTGTAATCGGTTAGGTCACTCGTTCGATACCCATCGAGCCGACGCTTTTTCAGCCTCCGCTCTTGACGGTCTGGTCTAGACGACATAGTCTAAAGCGCGGTCGGGCGGGGATTGCAGTGCATCGTCGCCCGCGCGGCGGCGCACTTCGAATGCCGAACGCGTGGCCATCGACACCGGCTCAGTGCACTTCATCGGCCGCGCGGCCGCATTTTCGGCAAATGTGTAGGTCCGCCGCTGGCCGCACCATATTTGGGCACCAAACCTCGAAGGAACAAGATGTCCCTCATTACCGATACCGTGGAACCCGGCATTCGCCTGTTGACAATCGACAGACCAGCCAAACGCAACGCCTTCGATATCGAAACCTATGTTGCACTGGCCGAGGGCATTGTGGAGGCCGACCGCGACCACGAAGTACGCGTCATCGTCATTACGGGTAGTGGTGGCGTTTTCACCGCCGGCAATGATCTTGTCGATTTTCGGGATCAGCCCGATTCGATGGCTGCATTCGATCTTCTGCGTACCTTGGTCGCGACAGAGAAACCGATTGTCGCGGCAGTCGAGGGATTTGCGGTCGGCATCGGGGCGAGCATGCTCCTGCACTGCGACTTAGCTTTCGCGGGCAGTTCGACCGTCTTCTCGCTGCCGTTTGTCACTCTAGGCCTGACCCCTGAAGGCGCCACAACACTTGTGTTGCCCCGTATCGCCGGTGTCAAACTGGCCACCGAGTTGCTGATGCTTGGAAAGAAATTCACCTCGAAGCGGGCAGAAGAGGCCGGTCTCATCAACCGCGCAGTCGCCGACGGGACCGCACTCGCTGCTGCCCTCGAGACCGCAAGCTCTCTTCAGGAACTGCCCACCGAATCGGTGCGGATCACCAAACGCCTTCTCCATCGCGACCGACTCGAAATCCTCCAGGTAATCGACGAGGAAGCAGAGTTTTTCCGAAAACGTTGCCATTCAACAGAAGCCAAGGCCGCGATTGCGCATTTTCTCAATTGAGTTGTGGCCGGCTCCCCCGGCGGCGATAAACAAAGGCCTGTCGGACCCAACACTCTGGCGGCGGCGCAGAGCTGACGGGCCGCGTCATGGCCGATCTCTATTTTCAGTTAGCCGCGTTGCCGATATCGGAAGAACCGAACCGGCGACGTTCGTCCCGCCAACAAGAGCTCGCCCTTGGGTGGGCTGCAGTTTGTCCAACAGAAGGAGCGTAAAGAATGCCTGAATCTACGATCGCAGCTGGCGTGAAGTCCAGCACCATCACGACCGAGGTACGCGGAAACGTGTTGTTGATCGGTCTGAATCGACCGGACAAGCGGAACGCGCTGACCGGAGAGATGCTCGACGCCCTGGCCGAGGCATACAAGCGCTACGACAACGACGACGATCTGCGCTGCGCCGTGTTGTACGGGGAGGGCGGATCGTACTGCGCCGGCGCTGATTTGACGCAGTTGAAGGAACTTATCGAAAGTGACTCACTCTCCTACGGCGAAGGGCAGTACGACCCGTTCGGTCTCGAGGGTGCCCGGTTATCGAAGCCGCTGATCACCGCTGTGCACGGCATGTGCTTCGCAGGTGGGCTCGAGCTCGCGCTCGCGGGCGAGTTCATCGTCGCCGCCGAGGGCACGCTGTTCGGTCAGCCAGAGGTTCTGCGTGGCGTGTTCGCCTTCGAGGGCGGCGCGGCCCGGTGGGCGGCGAGTGTCGGCTACGCGAACGCTCAGCGATACCTGCTCACCGGCCACCACCTGGATGCGACAGAGGCGCACCGGATCGGCCTGGTGCAGGAGGTCGTTCCGGCGGAGCAGCTCTTCGATCGAGCCCTGGAGCTGGCCAACGAGATCGCGGCCGCGGCGCCCAGGGGCGTGCGTCATTCGCTGGCCGTTTCCCGTCGTGCCGCCGAGGAGGGGTTGGCCGCCGCTTTCGAGATGATTCCCCCACTCCGCACCGAAATCATCGGAACCAGCGATGCCGCCGAAGGCATCGTTTCGTTCAAGGAGCGCCGGGCCGGCGTTTACACCGGCAGCTGAGTCGGCACGCACCGAAAAGAACAGCTCGACATCCACCATCGAAGGACAGAAGAATCATGAGAGAAGCAGCAATCGTCTCGACGGCGCGCACCCCGATCGGGAAAGCCTACCGCGGCGCGTTCAACAATACGCATAGTGCGACTCTCGGCGGGCACGCCGTCGAGCACGCGCTGAAGAAGGCCGGACTCGAGCCGTCCCGCGTCCAGGACGTCGTGATGGGAGCGGCGCTCACGACCGGAGTGCAAAGCGGTGACATCGCGCGTCAGATCGCGATCCGCGCCGGAATCCCTGTCACGACACCGGCAATCACCGTCAGTAAGTTCTGCACGTCGGGGTTGGAAGCGATTGTCGCGGGTTCCTATCGCGTGCTCCAAGAGGGGCTCGATGTGGTCGCCGCCGGCGGCGTCGAATCGATCAGCATGATTCAGGTCCCGGGCTACGACTTCATGATCGAAGAGCCGTGGATCAGGCAGAACAAGCCCGACTACTACATGCACATGATTGAAACGGCCGAGGTGGTCTACGATCGCTACGGCGTGAGCCGGGAGTCTCAGGACGAGTTTTCGTTCCAGAGCCAGCAGCGTACGGCCGCCGCCCAGGCCGCAGGTCTGCTGGACAACGAGATCGTTCCGATGGAATCGGTCAAGCGAGTCGTCAACAAGGAAACTGGCGAGGAATCGTTCAGTACCGTGACCCTCACACACGATGAAGGCAACCGGCCCAGCACCACGTTGGAAGGCCTGCAGTCCCTGAAGCCGGTGATGCGTGCCGATGGGTGTGTCACGGCGGGTAACGCAAGCCAGCTCTCCGATGGTGCGTCGGCGGTCATCGTGATGAATCGCGACACCGCGGAAAAAGAAGGTATCGAGCCGCTCGGATACTTCCGTGGCTACACCAGTGTCGGCGTCGAACCCGACGAGATGGGCATCGCGCCCGTGTACGCGGTACCGGCGTTGCTGGACCGTTTCGGCCTGAGCGTCAACGATATCGGTCTGTGGGAGCTCAACGAGGCCTTCGCGGTTCAGGCGGTCTACTGCCGTGACAAGCTGGGCATCCCCGACGAACTTCTCAACGTGAACGGTGGCGCCATTTCGATCGGCCACCCCTACGGCATGAGCGGAGCCCGCATGGCGGGACACGCCCTGATCGAAGGCAAGCGGCGCGGCGCGAAGTACGTCGTCGTGACGATGTGCGCCGCGACCGGCCTGGGTGGTGCCGGTCTGTTCGAGGTTGCCCTGTAATCGGCACAGCCTGATTTCGAAGTCGGCTCACTGGCCGCACCGAGTCTTGCGGCGATCCGGCTGTCGACCCGCCGGATCGCCGCGAACCCAAGTCCCGCGCTTTCCTCAGTACGGGAAGGTCGGGAACGTGATTTTCACACCGACCACGAGGACCTGAACCATCCTTGTCTAGACTGGATGGTCTAGATCTTTTCGATCGGGACAGGCGGGTGCCACCATGCGGGAGTCGACGACAAAGCACGACAGCCGGAAACCTGACGGCGAGCGGCGCAACCACAAAGACCTCCCACACAAAGAGCGACTGCTCCGACAGGGCATGACCGAGTTCTATGCCCAGGGTTTCAGCGGCACGACCGTCGATGCCCTACTCCATTCGACCGGCGTTCCGAAGGGATCGTTCTACCACCACTTCGGGTCCAAAGAGGCGTTCGGCCGAGCTGTACTGGAGCGATACTGTTCCTTCCAGATGGACTTGCTCGCCTCCTGGGCAGTTCGCCCCGGACTCGGCACGGTGGAGAAACTGACCGGCTATTTCGACGCAATGGCCGACGGTTTCATCGGCTCCGGGTTTCAACGGGCGTGCTTGGTCGGCAAATTCTCCACCGAAGTAGCCGCCACTTCCGAGTCCTTTCGGCACCACCTCGACGAAGACCTTCGAATCTGGCACTCCAGCCTCTGCGACATCCTCACTCGAGGCCAAGCCGACGGAGATGTCCGGGCCGATCGGAGTCCCCAGGAACTGGCCGACGCACTCCTCGCCCTGATTCAGGGCGCGTTCGTGGTGGCGCTGTCCACCCGCAATGCCGAGTCACTCCGGTCCGTCTGCGCGACCATCCCGGTCATCCTCACTTAAGCCATCGCGATCGGCGCGTGGACGCGGCCGGTGGCACCTGGTGCCGGGTGCGTCATCCGACATCGGAAGGGCCTACACGCACAACCGAGCCATTCCTCGACGCATCGTGACGGTTGACACATTTCCCCATGTGTCTCACTATCGATACATGACCACAAATGTGTCGAACAGCGTGTCCTTCGTGCCGAGGTCGGGCGACTCGTGGCGCGACCCGTGGCAGATGTACGCGCAGTTGCGCGATCACGATCCTGTGCACCACGTCGTCCCCTCGGACGACCCGGGGCACGACTACTGGGTGCTGTCGCGGTACGCGGATGTCTACGCTGCCGCGCGGGACTCGGACACGTTCTCTTCCGCTTCCGGACTCACCACCACCTACGGCGAGCTGGAGAAAATCGGGCTGCAGGACAACCCTCCCCTGGTGATGCTCGACCCGCCCGATCACACCGCGTTCCGGCGGCTGGTGTCGAAAGGTTTCACACCACGCCAGGTCACCGCCGTGGAGCCCGCCGTCCGGGAATTCGTGGTGCAGCGGATCGAGCGGCTCCGCGAGATCGGCGAGGACGACGTGGTGAAGGAGCTGTTCAAACCCTTGCCCAGCATGGTCGTCGCCCACTACCTCGGGTTTCCCGAAGAAGACCGGGACCGGTTCGACGGCTGGACCGAGGCGATCGTGGCGGCCAACGCCCAGGGCGGCACCCTGAACGCGACCGATGCAATCACTGAGTTGATGACGTACTTCTCCACGCTGATCGAGCGTCGTCGCACCGAACCCGAAGACGATACGATCTCCCACCTCGTCGCCGGCGGGATGGGCGCCGACGGCGACGTGGAAGGTTTGCTCTCGGTCCTCGGATTCGCCTTCACGATGGTGACGGGCGGCAACGACACCACCACCGGAATGCTCGGCGGAGCAGTGCAATTGCTGACGGAGCGCCGCGACGAACGGCAACTGCTCATCGACCGCCCCGAACTCATCGGCGATGCCGTCGAAGAACTCCTGCGTCTGACGTCGCCGGTGCAAGGCCTCGCCCGCACCACCACGAGGGACGTCGAGATCGAGGGCACCGTCATCCCGGAGGGGCGAAAGACGTTGCTGCTGTACGGTGCAGCGAACCGCGACCCGCGCCAGTTCGGATCCGACGCCGAAGAGGTCGACGTGCAACGACGACCGAAGCAGATTCTGACGTTCAGTCACGGGGCCCACCACTGCCTCGGGGCAGCCGCTGCCCGAATGCAGGCACGCATCGCCCTGGAGGAGCTGCTCGCCCGCTGCCCCGACTTCACCGTCGACATCGATGCCGTCGTCTACGCGGAAGGCAACTACGTGCGCCGCCCGACGAGTATCCCGTTCACGGTGCGCGGATCGTGACCGGGGACTGGATGCGCGACGAACGTCCCCGCGTCGCCGCCGAACGCATCCTCGATGTCGCGGCCCAGTTGTACGTCGAGAACGGCATCAACGCCGTCGGGATGGCCGAGGTTGCCCGGGCCGCAGGGTGTTCGCGCGCCACCCTCTACCGTTACTTCGACAGCCGTCAGGCTTTGCAACTCGCCTTCGTCCATCGCGAGGCCCGCCGCATCGGTGCGCTGATCGCACAAGACGTCTCGGGCACCGCCGACCCGCAGACCGTGATCGTCGAGGCGATGCTCACGGCGATCCGGCTCGTCCGCCGCGACCCCACCTTGGCCGCATGGTTCCAGTTGGGCGACTCGGGACTTGCCGCACAGATTGCGCACTCCTCGGAGGTCATCGAGTCGCTGGGCGCCGCCTTCCTCGGGCAGACGGGAGTGGGTGGCGAGGAGACGTCACGCCGAGCGCGGTGGCTCGTGCGCGTCATCGTCTCGCTGCTCACCGTTCCCGGAGTCGACGACGACGACGAGCGCGCCATGATCGAGCAGTTCGTCGCGCCCGTCATCGCCGGCCCACACGAACGGGACGTTCGTTCGATCTGACGCAACGAACGTCCCGTTCGTGCGGTCGGGATGGGGGGCAGGGCAGGGCAGGCCTTGGGTGGACTGACGCGGAATCGGAGGGAACCTGCGCACCAGCGCTTATGATGCGTCGGAAGCGCGTCCCCCACTGAAGGAGCCGTGATGTGCTCACCACGGATCATGAACCACGTGTACGGAGCGATCGAGGGCCGCGGCCCACAGATGACTCGTCGTGCCATGTTCGGGGCGTTGGGTGCGGCGGCGCTCGCAGCGTCCACGGCAGGTTCGGTGTCCGCTGCGCCCGTGCCTCAGGTGGCGCCGCCTGAGGGGCCGATCGTCGATCTCACGCACGTACTCCGTGCCGGCTTCCCGGTCTGGCCTGGCTCGCAGGGCCTCGAGATGCGAAGTCTGGCGCAGATCGGCGGTGGCACGGGATCACTGGGGTCTCTCGCCCCCGGAGCCACAAGCGTGTTCTACAAGAACGAACTACGCCTCGACGAGCACACCGGCACCCACATCGACGCTCCAGCCCATGCGAACGCGGACGGCATCACGGTCGAACAGATTCCGCCCCGCGACCTGGTGGCACCGATCGCTGTCATCGACATCGCTGCGCGTGCACACACCGACAACGACGCCCTGCTGACCCGGCAGGACATTGTGGACTGGGAGTCCGACCACGGAACGCTGCCCGACCGCTGCCTCGTGGCGATCACTCGGGGTGGGCGGATCGCGTAGGACAACCAGGAGCATTCGTCAATGTAGACGCCGCAGGCGTCCAGCGCACACCCGGATTCGACCCGGACGCCGTCGACTTCCTGCTCCGCGAGCGCGACATCGTCGGGCTCGGCTCAGACACCCTGAGCATCGACGCCGGGCGCAGCACCACGTTCGGCGCTCACCTCGGCGCGCTGGGCGCCGGCAAGTACGCGGTGGAAGTGCTCGCAAATCTGTCACAGATACCGCCGGCGGGCGCCACCGTCATGGTCGGCGCACCTACTCATGCCGGTGGGTCGGGTGGACCGTGCCGAGTCCTCGCCTGGATCTGAACCCCGCCGTCACCCTTGCGGTGTCACCCGGAGTACCTGGTCGGTGTCACCGTTGTCGGTGGTGACGAGCAGCGAGCCGTCCGGAGTGGGGGTGACGGAGCGGAGCCGACCGTACTGATCCTGCAGTCCGAACGTCTGAGCCGTCACCGACTGGCCGTCGGCGGCCAGGCGAAGGAAAATCAGCTGCTTCGTCTTGAGCCCGCCCATGACGAATGCGCCGTTCCACGGTCCCCAACCCGAACCGGAGACGAATGCGCCACTCCCCGTAGCCAGCGTCGTGCTGCCCGAACTCCACACCGCGGCAATCGCACCCGGTACCCGGACCGGGTCGGTCATGGGTACGGATTCGTCGTAGATGCCGGGGATGCGGTCCGGCTTGTATCCGTAATTGCCACCGGCGACGAGCAAGTTGACCTCGTCGTCCCGAGTTGTGCCCTGGTCGACGGCATAGACACGGCCCGTGCCGGGTTGCTGCGCGAGACCTTGGGCATTGCGATGACCGAGTGTGTAGACGGGACTGTCGGCATTCGGATTTCCCGCGGCCGGTGTCCCGTCCGGGTTGATGTGAAGGGTTTTACCGCCTAACGAGTTCGGGTCCTGAGGCACGCCCGGTGCTGCGGTATCTCCCGTGCCCACGAAAAGGGTGCCGTCGGCGGCAGTCAGAATTCGGCATCCCCCATGGCGCCCGTCCTGGACGGGTATACCGGTGAGCACCGCGGCACCGCGGGTCAACTCCGTCCATGCCGAGTCGACGGTCCACGATTGGATCCGGATGTCGGTGACCCCGCCACCCTGGAATCCCTGGCAGGTGTACAGCCTTCGGGACTGCGCGAAATCCGCAGCCAGCGCGATCCCCATCAATCCCGTCTCACTCTGCACGTACAGGTCGGCGAGGTCCGCGGCGACCGGACCGGTCGATCCGTCGGCGCGACGGACGAAGAAACCACCCGACCGCTGGCCTGTGAGCACGGCACCGTCCGGGGCCTGCACCGCATCCCAGGGATGATCGAGTCCCTCGAGGAGCGGGGTGACGGTCAGGTCCGGGAGGGTGTCCTCCGTCGGAATTTCAGGGTCGCCACTGCCGGACCCGAGGCTGCCCGTGTCGAACGGGAACGGCGACGGCTGCGCCGAAGCCTGCGCTGCCGGAAGACCGAGAACGGCTGTGGTAGCGAGAGCGAGGGCGGCGAGCTTGGACTGACGCACGGATACTCCTCGGGTCGACTGCGGTATGCCGGTCACTATAGGCGTGCAGAGACCCGAAGTTGATCTTGTCGGTCAGGACCGTGTTGCGCACACCAGGGCGAAGCGGTCGTCCGGGTCGCTCCACGTGCGTTCGACCTCGAAACCGGCCGCGGCCAGTTCCCCCGTGATTCCGGGGAGCGTGAACTTCGCGGAAATCTCCGTGCGCATCTGCTCGCCGCGAGCGAACTCGACGTCCAGGTCGAGTGCCGCAACCCGGACGGACAGGGCGCGCTGAGCTTCGAGCCTCATCTCGATCCACTCGTTACCGGCGTCCCACAGCGCTATGTGCCGAAACGCGTCCAACGGGAAGTCTGCGTCGAGCTGACCGTTCAGGACCCGCAGCACATTGAGGTTGAACTGCGCCGTCACACCGGCCGCGTCGTCGTACGCCGGGACCAGGACTGCAGGGTCGGTGACCAGTCCGACTCCGAGGAGCAGATGTTCCCCTGGCTCGAGCACGTCGGCGATTCCGGCGAGAAACTCGGCCCGCTCGCCCGGGACCATGTTACCGAGTGTGCCCCCGAGAAAGGCGATCATGCGGCGACCGCCCCGCGGAAGGTGATGCAGCGACTCGGTGAAGTCGCTGACCACGCCGTGGACGGTAAGGCGGGGGAATTCGGTCCCGATCTGCTCGGCGGCGCCCTGCAGCGCCGACACCGAGACATCCTGCGGCACATACGTATGGAGGGTTCCGTGTCGGGTTCCTGCTTCGAGTAGCAACCGCGTCTTCTCGGAGGAGCCGGAGCCGAGCTCCACCAGAATTTCCGGTGCCGCCACCTCGGCGATCTCCCCCGACCGTTGCCGGAGCAGTTCTCGCTCGGTGCGCGTCGGGAAGTATTCCGGCAACGCGGTGATCTGTTCGAACAGCTCACTTCCGCGCGCGTCGTAGAACCACTTGGGCGGCAGCCACTTCGGATTCGACGTCAGCCCCACGGTCGCATCCTTGCGGAGTGCGTCCTTCAGCTGATCCGGTTCCAGATACACCTCGAGGGTCGGTGCGGTGGTCATCAGACTCCCATCTCGAGCGGCGTGATCATCAGATGTCCTGGGCGGGCGTACACGATGTGCCGATCCGGTACCGGCTGCCACCCGGGATCGTCGTCGAAGGGTTCGGACATGACGATTGCCCTGTCGTCGTCGACGAGCACTGACAGTGAGTGATCCCAGGTGGTGGCCCACAGCTCGCGGCCGTCACCGAGCAGAAAATTCAGGCGCGACTTCGGTGCGGCCGCGTCGACGGCACGAACCAGCGTGGTGAGTGCCTTCTCCGGTCCCTGCTCCGCGAGCGCTCGTTGCAGCAGTAACCACAGCGCAGCCGAATCGGTCGGCGCCTCGAGTTGCAGGAGGTCTGTCACCGGAAGCTGCTCGGCGAGCGGTCCGAGTGTCTCGGGCCACCCCTTCACCAGACCGTTGTGGCTGAACGCCCACGTCCGATCGGTGAACGGCGCGCAAGCCGTGGCCTGCACGGGCATACCCACCGTTGCCGACCTGGTCGCGGCCACCACTGCGCCGGACCGTATCTGGGGCAGCGTCTCCCGTAGTACCGGATCGGACCACAGCGGCTGCTGGCTGCGGTAGCGGGAGAAGGCGTCCTGTCCCCACCACCCGACACCGAATCCGTCCGCGTTGATCGTTCCGCCGTGGCGCATGTCCCGAGGCACCCATGACTGGCGCAGCAGCGAGTTCTCACCCCAGCCGATGAGCTCGCCGACGGATACATCCGGTCCCAGATATCCCAGGTGGCGGCACATATCAGCGTTCGTCTCCCGAAATATCGCGTGCACACCGGAAACCAGAGAAGATCTGCCGTCGGATCGGGTGGTCCCAGTTCCGGAACGTGCCGCGGCATGCCACAGGATCGGTACCGAACGAACCACCACGCAGTACCCGGTAATCCCCGCCGTAGAACACCTCCGAGTACTCGCGGTACGGGAACGCCGTGAATCCGGGATACGGCTCGAAGGGTGAGGACGTCCATTCCCAGACGTCACCGACGAGTTGGTGGACACCGAGAGGCGACGCCCCCGACGGGTACGCTCCCACCACAGCCGGTCCGAGGAATCGCTGTCCGAGATTGGCCGACGAGTCGTCCGGATCGCTGTCACCCCACGGAAACCGGCGGGAGCGTCCCGTGGTGGGATCCCATCGAGCAGCTTTTTCCCACTCGGCCTCGGTAGGCAGTCGCTTGCCGTCCCACCGTGCGAACGCCTCGGCCTCGAAGAAGCAGACATGTACCACCGGTTCCTGCGGGTGAAGTGGTTCGGGCACCCCGAACACCCGGCGCCACCAAGCGCCCCGGCCGTCGCTCTCCCAGAACTGCGGCGCTTCGAGTGCCGCCTCACAGCGGTGCGCCCACCCACGCTCACTCCACAGTTCGGGGCGACGATATCCGCCGTCGTCCATGAACTCGAGGTAACGACCGTTGGTGACGGGAACGGCGTCGATTTCGAAGGCCGGCACGTACACCGAGTGTGCCGGGCGCTCGTTGTCCAGCGCCCAGGGGTCGTCCGACGCGCCCATCGTGAATATTCCAGCTGGGATGATGATTTCGTTCTCGGTCACCGGCACCCCGACACGCGGCGCGGCGTCCGCAGTGAGAACCGGCGCTCCGGAACGCAGTTGGTGGGTGGCGAGCATCGTCTCGGCGTGCTGCTGCTCGTGCTGGGCGATCATGCCGAAGGCGAATCCGTGTTCCTCGAGCGGCCTACCCCGAAAGGTGCTGCTGTCGAGGACATCCCAGGCCTTGTCCCGGACTGTACGGACATAGTGCCGCGCTTCGGCCGGATTCAGCAGTGGCAACGAGGGGCGGGAGCGCCGGGAATGCTTGAACGCGTCGTACAACTCGTCGATGTCACTACGGACCGGTTCACGGCCTCCGACATCGCGCACGAGCCACAATTCCTCTTGATTACCGATGTGGGCGAGGTCCCAGACCAGTGGGCTCATCAGCGGCGAATGCTGCGCGACGAGGTCGGAGTCGTCCAGGCAGTCCGTCAGTCCGGCGGTTCGCCGACGTGCACGGGTGAGCACAGCCTCGACCTTCTCGCGGGTTCCCATCAGCTCTCCTCGCCCGGAGCGTGGCCCCGGCAACATCGTTCGGCGGCGGCATCGAGAAGTCGGACGAACTCCGGGTCCGGCGAATACGACGCCGCCAGCGACAACAGAGCCGTTGCCGCTGCGCGCAATTCGAGGTCGGCCAGGCCGAACTCGGCGGCATCGCGCCAACGCTCCGACGTCGGAAGAGCGGCGGCAAGCGCCTCGGCCATGACACCCGGACCCGAGAGCAACGCGTCGATTGCCGCGACCGGCACCCGCCACAGATTTCCTGGCTGCGCGTCGAGGTAGCGCACCTCGAGGTAACCGGCGGCCCGGACAGGAGGGAACAAGGTCGTGAGGTGGTAGTCGAGATCCGCGAAAGTCGGGGAGCGTCCGATCACGTCGTCCAGGGCCCCGTCCACCCAGTCGCCGAATGTCGCCTCCGGCGGCGCCGTCCAGTCGGCGCCGTCGCCCCGGACACACAGCAGCGGTACATCCAGCACCCAGCGGGCGTAGTCGCCGCTGTTCCGCGTTCCGGCGGTCCGAGGCGAATCGAGTTCGAGCCACGTTCGCATCCGCTGCGACGCCCACTGCCCGTCCGGCACCCCATACAACCGAGGGGAGCACGCGAAGGCCGCGATGAGTGCAGGCCCGATAGCGTGCAGTAGCTGCCAACGCTGCTCCACGCCCGCTGAGTCTGCGCCTGCGTCGACGCTGACCTGCGTGGCCGCGGTATTGCACATCATGAGTTTCCCGTAGGGGCCGATTTCCCGGAAGCGCGACTCCATCGCGCAGTAGCGCGGCAATTGAAGGAGCCGGTGGGCAGGACGGCGCGTGTCCGCCGCCTCGGAGGACATGAGAATTGCCCGGGTAGACAGCAGATCGGTGAGAACGGCGTAGTCCGCGGAGAGGTAGTCACACAGTTCGCGAGCGGAGCGGCAGGGAGCGCTGGACAGTTCGATCTGTCCGCCCGGTTCGACAGTGACGGCGCTGCCGCCGGGGAGGGGCTCGGCTGGTGACGAAGGGTCGATGGTTCGTGGAGTGTGCGGCCCGAGGGCGTCCGCAAGAGCTGCCAGATCGGGACGCACGAATTCGGGCACCTGCGCGGTGAGCCACTCCAACTCCGCGCCGATCAGCTGCGGGGGACCCAATTTGAAGCAGACGCCGCCTATGTAGGCCTCCGCGGCAGGTCGAGACGTGACACCGACTCCCTCGACGGACTGGATCGCAGTACCCATTCCACCCTCCCTTTCGGGCGCCGCCTGAACGTCGTTATCGACGATAGAGCGCCGGGCCCACCTATGCACGTGCGAACGGCAATACTTTTCGTCAGTCCGCCGCGGTACGTTCGACACCATTCGCATTGAACAGGAGGTATCCGACATGCTCGACCTCGAGCGCGCGCGCAGGGACACCCCCGGCTGCCTCGACAAGGTGTTTCTGGACAGCGCCGGGTCTTCGCTTCCGCCCACTCCGGTACTCGACGCGGTCTTCGCTCATCTGCGCCGCGAGGCCGACGTCGGCGGATACGTCGCGGCCGCGGAACGCGCTGGTGACCTCGCCTCGGTGAAGACCTCCATCGGCCGGTTGATCGGCGCGAGCGCAGATACCATCGCACTCGTCGACAGCGCCACCACCGCATGGAACGACTTCTTCCAGGCCGTCCCGTTGAAGCCGGGTGACCGGGTCCTTCTCTCCGAAGTCGAGTACGCCAGCAACGCGATCGCGGTTCTTCAACGGGCACGGTCCACGGGCGCCACCGTCGACGTGATTCCGAGTGACCCGTCCGGCCAGATCGACCTCGTCGCTCTCGAAAAGCTTCTCGACGACCGCGTCCGTCTCGTGTCCTTGGTGCACGTGCCCACCAACGGCGGGTTGGTCAACCCGGTCCGCGAGGTGGTCGACCTGGCACACGCCCGGGGAGCTCTCGTGCTTCTCGATGCGTGCCAGTCCGTCGGACAGATCGCACTGGACGTGGCCGAGCTCGGCGTTGACGCATTGTCCGCAACCGGCCGCAAGTGGTTGCGCGGCCCTCGAGGCACCGGGTTCCTGTACATCGCCGATGAACTGACCACGACCCTCGAGCCGGCGGCACTCGACCTGCACAGTGCCGAATGGACCGGGGCCGAGGACTACCGGATGGCTGCGGACGCGAGTCGGTTCGAGTTCTGGGAATGCGACGTCGCGGCCCGGCTGGGCCTGGGTGCGGCAGTGGACTATCTCCTCGACCTCGGTGTGGACCAGGTCGAGGCGGCTGTGGTCGACGGCGCCGAGTACCTGCGTTCGGGGCTGTCCGAGATCGACGGCGTCACGGTGCGCGACCTCGGGACCCGCCGCTGCGGGATCGTGTCGTTCACCGTCGACGGTCTCGATCCGCGGGATGTGCGTGCGCAATTGGCGAATCGCCGGGTGACCGTCACCGCCAGCCTGCGCGGATCGACCTTGCTCGACATGAGCGCCCGCGATCTGGACGCCGTCGTGCGCGCCTCCCCGCACTATTTCTGTTCGCGGGACGATCTCGATCGGGCACTGGCGGAAGTGGCAGCGCTGGCGAAGTAGTGGTTCCGGCTGGGGCTGCGACGTAATCTGGGAGCACCGACAAGCCAGGACGCGAGAAAAATGACGAATCCGGCATCGACGGCGTTGCCCCGCTTCGCCGCAGAGAAGGTCGTGCAGCTGCAGACCCGCAAGCGGGATGGGACCTGGGTAGACACTCCGGTCAATCTGGTGGTGGACGGCGAACGTGCCGTTTTCCGCACTCCGGGCAAGGCGTCGAAGAACAAACGGCTCCGCAACTTCCCCGAAGTCCGGATCCGCCCGTGTACCTGGGCCGGGAAGCCGACCGGGCCTCCGGCCCGGGCAACGGCTCGTCTGCTCAGCGGCGAGGAGTCCCGCGCCGCCGGCGTGCTCATCGATAAGCGGTATCCGGTTCTGCAACGAGTTTTCGTTCATCTCGCCCACCGGCTGATGCGGACGGAAACGCTTCATTACGAGCTGACCGATGTGCGTGATCTGGAGCTATAGGCACAACGTGAAAATCGCCTCCCACTCAGCGAGACGGCAGGTCGACTCCCGGCTATAACAGGTTACAGTTCGGATAGCCGTGCATCGTCACATCCGAGCGCCCGAGAGGACCACCCATGGCCGAACCGACTCCGATCCGCCCGCGACCCATTTCCGAGATCGCCGCGTGGGACTACGAGGCCGACGTCGTCGTCGCGGGGTACGGGATCGCCGGTGTGTCCGCGTCGATCGAGGCGGCACGGGCGGGCGCCGAAGTGCTGGTCCTCGAGCGCACCAGCGGCTGGGGTGGTGCCGCCTCGCTGGCGGGGGGATTCATCTACCTCGGCGGCGGTACACCCCTTCAGAAGGCCTGTGGCTTCGAGGACTCGCCCGAGAACATGAAGAAGTTCATGGTGGCAGCCCTCGGCCCCGGCGCCGACGAGGAGAAGATAGCCGACTACTGCGACGGCAGCGTCGAGCACTACAACTGGCTCGTCGAGTGCGGCGTGCCGTTCAAGGCGAGCTTCTGGGGAGAGCCGGGCTGGGAACCGCCGTTCGACGACGGCCTCATGTACTCGGGTGGTGAGAACGCGGCACCGTTCAACGAAATCGCCACACCTGCACCTCGCGGACACGTTCCGCAGATGGACGGCAAGCGCACCGGCGAGAAGGGTGGTGGCTACATGCTGATGAAGCCACTGGTGGAGGCCGCCGAAAAGCTGGGTGTACGGGCCGAATACGACATGCGCGTGCAGACTCTGATCACGGACGACACCGGTCGGGTCGTCGGGATCATCGCCAAGCAGTACGGCAAAGAAGTCGCCGTCCGGGCCCGACGCGGCGTGGTCCTCGCCACCGGGAGCTTTGCATACAACGACAAGATGATTCAGGCCTACGCTCCTCGCCTCATCGGCCGGCCCGGTGCTGCGATCGAGGAACACGACGGCCGGTCGATCCTGATGGCCCAGGCTCTCGGCGCCGACCTGGCCCACATGGACGCCACCGAAGTGGCCTTCGTGTGCGATCCCCAATTGATAGTGCGAGGCATTCTGGTGAACGGTCGCGGACAGCGGTACGTCCCGGAAGACACCTATTCGGGGCGCATCGGTCAGATGACGTTGTTCCACCAGGACAATCAGGCGTTCCTCGTCATCGACGAAGCGGCCTACGACGAAGGTGTTGCCGCCACCACCGCCACCCCCTTCCTGCGCGTACAACCCAAGTGGGTTGCCGAGACCGTCGAGGAACTCGAGTCGGACATGGGGCTGCCCGAGGGTGCGCTCCGATCGACCGTCGAGGTCTACAACAAGCACGCCGCCGACGGCACCGATCCCCTGCTGCACAAGAAGTCCGAATGGGTGAAGCCGATCGGCTCCCCCGTCGCCGCACTCGACCTGCGCGGGTTCACGCTGGGCTTCACTCTGGGCGGGCTGCGGACCACCCTCGACTCCGAGGTACTACACGTCTCCGGGGAGCCCATTCCCGGACTCTTCGCAGCCGGCCGCTGCACGTCGGGTGTGTGCGCGGGCGGATACGCCAGCGGGACATCGCTCGGCGACGGCAGCTTCTACGGTCGCCGGGCGGGCGTGGCCGCCGCGAAGCAGAGCTAGTCGAGCACCCGCACGCTCACGCCGTCCGCGAAACGGTAGGGCTGCGTGCTCAGCACCGCGCCGAGAGTCTTGCGCAGACGCGAGACTTCGGCGCGGACGGCCACCACGTGCTCTCGGTCGCCGAACAGTGCCTCGCTGAGGGAAGCAGCATCGACACCCCCAGTTCCCGCCACCGCCAACACCCGGAGTATCTGCGCATGCCGCGGCGAGAGGGCTTGCGTCCAGTTCGCATCTCCGCACACCGTCACCCGCGGTGACGCGCCGAGGTCGAGTTCCACCTGCAGTCCCGCGCCGTCGACCCGGCGACGCACCAGCCATCCGTCGCCCAGCGGTTCGGGCACGCAGATCCCGAGCCCGGGGACGAGGAGCGGTTTGCCCTGACTCGGCGTAGCCAGCCGCTCGGGTGCAGCGATCCCCGTCGCGCCCGCCACCCAGCCGTGCTGATCGACTACGAGAGCCGGACCACCCGCCGACGCCAGCAACGGGGCGGCCCGTCCGCGCAGCTTCTCGAGTTGCGCGGTGTGCTCACGCCACAGGGTGGCCTCGGCGAGGCGAACCGCGGTGCGCACGAGTGCGACCGTGGTCGGATGAACCGACATTGCCGAACCGCTGATATCCACCACGCCGAGAATGTCCCCCGTGCGCGGATCGTGGACCGGCGATCCTGTGCACGACCACCCGTGATGCGACGGCGCATAGTGCTCCGCTGAAAAGAGTTGTACCGCGGCATCTTCGACGAGAGCCGTACCAATCGCGTTGGTGCCCACCGCCTGCTCCGCCCAGCGCGCGCCCTCCGTGAACCCGAGCGCATCAGCTGCTTTGCGCACTCCGCGTGATCCCTCACGCCACAGCAGCACGCCGTCGGCATCGGCGATGACCACGATGAAGTTGGCGTCGTCGGCCACCTGCGTCAGCGTGTTGCGCAGCTCGGGGAGAACGGACCTCAGCGCGGTGCGCGTCCGGCGCTCCTCGATCTCCGCGAAGTCGGCCGGTTCCACGTCGGCACAATGGTCGGGGGTCACCCCACCTGCCTGCAGTCGCGACCACGAACGTGCCACCACGTCCCGCGGCATCACCGGCGGCTGTTGCCCGGACAGCACCGCGTCGTGCACCCTGCTCAGCAATCGGGCGTGCCGTGACAGATCCACGCCGCTGGCCACCGCGGTCAACCGGTCGGCGCTCCGGGGTTCTGTGCTCACAACGCCGAGGCTACCCCCGGCCATGTGAGCCACACCACTAGTCCATTGGTGGGCCGGCGGCAGGACTGGGCCCGACATGGTGAGGCGTCATCGAAACGACGACCCGATTAGCAGGCCCGGCAGCCATCCGGTAGAGTTCCGTAAGTTGTCTCGGCGAGGGTGAACCGGCTTGTTCGATACGCTGGATTACCGTGATCGACGCGGCTACGGCTCAGCTCGAGCGTTTCGCTCCTGGCCCGTGCGCCCGTTCGTCCCTCACCGACGACAAGACGCCAGCCAGTAACCACCGTGAGTTGTAGGAGCCGTTTCACCATGTCTGACGAAAACACCCTCGTAGCCGCCGTACGCACCGAGTTCGGCAAGGGCGCCGCCCGCCGCGCCCGACGCGATGGTCAGGTTCCCGCTGTTCTGTACGGCCACGGTGAGGATCCCCGCCACCTGAACCTGCCGTCGCGCGACTTCGCCGCGATTCTGCGTGCGCACGGCACCAACGCCATCCTGAACCTCGACATCGACGGCACCCCCCAGGTCGCCCTCACCAAGTCGGTCGTGATCCACCCGATCCGCAACTACATCGAGCACGCCGACCTCCTCGTCATCAAGAAGGGCGAGAAGGTCACGGTCGAGGTCCCCGTCGTCGTCACCGGTGAGGCAGCGTCCGGCACCCTGGTCGCCCAGGACGCCGCCACCATCGCCCTGGAAGCCGACGCGCTGCACATCCCCGAGCAGATCGAGGTTTCGGTCGAGGGCCTCGAGGCCGGCACGCAGATCCTGGCCAACCAGCTCGAGCTGCCCAAGGGTTCGACCCTGCAGGCCGACCCCGAGCTGCTCATCGTCAACGTCGTCCCTGCCCCCACCGCAGCCGACCTCGAGGAAGAGACCGGCGAAGCAGCCGGCACCCCTGCCGAAGAGGGCGCCGAGAGCTGATCCTCTCGCAACCGCACTGAACTCGGCGGCGCGTCGTCCCGGACAATTCCGGGGTGACGCGCCGCTCTCGTGTGACGAGAACCTGCCATAGGGAAGGACCTGTCGGTGAGTGAAGACACGGCTCTGGTGGTCGGCCTGGGAAATCCGGGACCGCAGTACGAGAAGACGCGGCACAACATCGGCTTCATGGTGGCCGGTGTGCTGGCCGGTCGCATGGGAGCAAAGTTCAGCGCACACAAGAAGAGTGGCGCCGACATCATTCAAGGGCGGCTCGAAGGGCGCTCGACGATCCTGGCGAAGCCGCGTTCGTACATGAACCTGTCGGGAGGCGCCGTAGCCGGGTTGGCGCGATTCTTCTCCGTCGACCCCGACAACATCGTAGTGATCCACGACGAGCTCGACCTCGACTTCGGGACCGTCCGCTTCAAGCAGGGCGGCGGCGAAGGCGGCCACAACGGTTTACGGTCAATCTCCAGTTCACTGGGCACCAAGGATTACCTCCGCACCCGCATCGGGATCGGACGACCGCCCGGACGGATGGACCCCGCGTCGTATGTGCTCAAGCCCTTCTCCTCGGTGGAACGCAAGGAGCTCGACATCCTCTGCGAGGAAGCGGCGGACGCCGTCGAACTCCTGCTGAAGGTCGGCCTCGAGGCTGCGCAGAATCGCCTGCACTAGGCGCTCCGCGCCCGTGCGCCTTCCTGGTTGTCCCAGAAAGGCGCACGGACGCCGAAGGCGCCTCAGTCGCGGACCAGCGACGCCGAGGTGGTCCGGCGCAACTTGCCGGACGACGTCTTGGGGATGCTGCCGGGTCCGAGGACCGCGACGGTACGCGGACGCACTCCCACTTCCGAGACCACCGCGTGCACGACCTCGTGTTCGATCCGCTTGACCTCGTCCGGGTCTTGATAGTTGTTGGTTTCGACCGCGACCGCGAAGCTTTCCCGCTTCTGGCCGGCGTCGAGTCGCACCGCGACCGCGTTGCCCGGGCGGACACCGGACACGGTGCCGGCTGCCCGCTCGATGTCGGTGGGATAAATGTTGCGGCCACCCATGATGATCACGTCCTTGATGCGACCGCACACCACGACGAGACCCTCCTCGGTGAAGTAGCCGATATCACCGGTGTTGAGCCAGCCGTCCGGATCCTGCGCCGGCTTGTGGCCCTCGAGAGTGACGTATCCGGGGGTCACAGCCTTGCCGCGCACCTCGATGATCCCGACTCCACGGGTGGGGAGCAGTTCCCCGTCGCCGTCGACGACCCGGCCTTCGAGGTTCGGAACCATCTTCCCGAGGGTGGCGAGGGGACGCGCATTCGGCTTGCTCGACGGGACAGCCCGGGACATCGCCTCCAGAATGTCCGGGTCGACGAAGTCGAGTACCTGACCCTGATCCGGGTCGGGAATCGACACCGCGAGGGTGGTTTCCGCCATCCCGTAGACGGGGGCGAGTGCGGACGGATTCAGTCCGAACCGGGCGCCGGCCTCGGCGAGCGCCGTCATGGTGTCGGGGTCGACCGGTTCGGCCCCGTTCCACATGTACCGCACGCTGGACAGATCGACCGCACCGTCCTCGGCTTGCCGAAGACGACGGGCCAGCAGCGAGTACGCGAAGTTGGGCGCCGCCGTGACCGTGCCCTTGTACTTGCCCATCAGCTGCGCCCACAACAGCGGGGTGCGAAGGAAGTCCATCGGGGTGATGCTGACGACCTCGGCACCGACCTGCATGGGCACACTGAGGAAGCCCACCATCCCCATATCGTGGAACAGCGGCAACCAGCTGACCATCACGTCGTCGTCGAGGGAGAACTTGATGCGATCGATCATCGCGTAGGCGTTGGTGTAGAAGTTCTCGTGGGTGATCTGCACGGCTTTCGGCGACCCGGTGGAGCCGGAGGTGAGCTGCTGCAAGGCAATGTCGTTCTCAAAGGTCTCGACCGGTTCGGTCTCCGGACCTTCGTTCAGTTCGGCCACCGTCACCACTGTGATGCCGCGTTCCTCGAGTAGCGGCTTGGCCGCGTCGAATGGCGCACCGAGGATCACTGCCTTCGCATCGATCATCCTGATCACGGTTTCGGTGTCTTCGGCCCATACCGCCAGATCGGTCCGCGGGGTGGGCTGATGCAGCATCGTGACGGAGGCGCCACGCATCCAGATTCCCTGACAGGACGGCGCGATGTCGACGGGCTGACCGGCCAGGATGCCGATGGCGTCGCCGTGGCCGATACCCGCCGCCGCGAGCGCACCCGCCATCCGCCGCGCCGCCCGATGAATTTCGCCCCATGGCTGTCGCAACGGCGCATCCGGCTCACCGGTGACCAACCCGCGGTTGCTGGTGACAGCGGTGGCATACATCTCGTCGGTGAACTTGCTCAAGATTTCTCCTCGTGCAGATACGGGTGTCCGAACGCAGTAGACGTAACTCCGGAGCGCCCCGACGACTCACGCTGATTAAATATCCGAACCCGAGCTGAGTGTTACGTCAGGTCAGTGTTACCTCTCGCCGGATGTGCTGTAAATCCCTCCTCGGCCCCCGGGTAACCTGGTATGCGGCCACCTGGCCTTTCCGCATCCAGTCCCCCGAGAGGTTCTTCGTTGACTACCCCGTCCGACTCGGCCGACATCATCCCAGCCGAGGCGGAGTCTGTCGCCACCACTGCCTCGTCGCAGGACAAGCTCGACAAGGGCGTCCGCGCGGAGGCTCAGCGTCGCCGGACCTTCGCTGTGATCTCACACCCCGATGCCGGTAAGTCGACGTTGACCGAAGCTCTCGCCTTGCACGCGAAGGTGATCTCCGAGGCGGGCGCCGTGCACGGGAAGGCAGGGCGCAAGTCGACGGTGTCCGACTGGATGGAGATGGAGAAGGCCCGCGGTATCTCGGTCAGCTCCACGGCCCTCCAGTTCAACTACCGTTCCACCGAGGCGTCGCCGGACGACCTCACCGACAACGTCATCAACCTGGTCGACACTCCCGGTCACTCTGACTTCTCGGAGGACACTTACCGAGTCCTGACCGCTGTCGACGCCGCCGTCATGCTCATCGACGCCGCGAAGGGTCTCGAACCGCAGACGCTCAAGCTGTTCCAGGTATGTCGTCACCGGGGGATCCCCGTGATCACGGTCATCAACAAGTGGGACCGCCCGGGTCAGACGCCGCTGGAACTGCTCGACGAGATCCATGAGCGGATCGGCCTCACCCCGACTCCCCTGTACTGGCCCGTGGGCATCGCGGGTGACTTCCGAGGACTGCTGCGCCGCGGCGAGGACGGCGCCCCCCGCGAGTACATCCGGTTCACCCGCACCGCGGGCGGCGCCAAGATCGCCCCGGAAGAGGTGATGGACGCGGACGCCGCTCTCGCGAAGGAGGGCAGCGAGTGGGTCACCGCCGCGGAGGAGAGCGAGCTGCTCTCGGCCACCGGCCAGGACCACGATCAGGAATTGTTCCTCGGCGGTCAGACCTCGCCGGTGATCTTCGCGTCGGCGATGCTCAACTTCGGCGTGCGGCAGATCCTCGACACTCTGGTGGAGCTTGCGCCGCCGCCCCGCGCCCGTGAGGACGTCACCGGCACTCCCCGCGAGGTCACGGACCCGTTCAGTGCCGTCGTGTTCAAAGTGCAGGCCGGGATGGATACAGCCCACCGCGACCGCCTCGCGTTCATGCGGATCGTCTCCGGCGTCTTCGAGCGCGGCATGGTGGTCACCCACGCCCAGACAGGTAAGCCCTTCACCACCAAGTACGCGCAGACGGTGTTCGGTCGTGAACGGTCCACCGTCGAATCCGCCTACCCGGGCGATGTGGTGGGACTGGTCAACGCCACGGCCCTCGCCCCCGGGCACACTCTCTATTTCGAGAAGAAGGTGGAGTTCCCGCCGATCCCGTCGTTCGCTCCCGAGCACTTCTCCATCCTGCGGGCAGAGAGCGCTGGCAAGTACAAGCAGTTCCGCCGCGCGGTGGATCAGCTCGACTCCGAAGGTGTCGTGCAGATTCTGCGCAACGACCTTCGCGGCGACGCGTCACCCGTCATGGCGGCGGTCGGTCCCATGCAGTTCGAGGTGGTTGCGGCCCGGATGAAGGCCGAGTTCAACGTCGAGGCCCGGATGGAGCCGCTTGCCTACGCGTTGGCCCGACGGACAGATCCGCAGTCCGTCGACGAGCTGAACCGTCAGCGCGGCGTCGAGGTGTTCACCCGATCCGACGGCGTTCTACTGGCGCTCGTGAGTGACAAGTGGCGACTGCAGTACATTCAGAAGGAGTTGCCTGACCTCACGCTCGAGCCGCTGGTAGCCGCCGCCGACTGAAGTCGGCCGCCCGCCGGATCCGCGGCGGAACCTCGGGTGCTGGTAGCTTTCACGTTCGTATCGAGCAAACTGGCGGGCTGGTGCGAGAACCCGTTTGTCTACGAGCAGGAAGCGACACGATGGAGAACGGCATTTCTACCAATGGATCGGGCAGCAACGGCTCCAGGGGCAACGGCTCGACCGCCGAATCACCCTTCGCGGAACCGAGCAGCGGAGCACTGACCGGCAACGGCGCGTCGACGCCCAGCTCCGCCGAGACGTTCACCTTTCCGTTGCCGACGCGCAGCTCGGGCTCCCACAGCACCGAGGAGGCAGCCGAGCCGGTTGACACCACCTCGTCCCTCGAGTCCCGTGGACGCACCGTGAAGCGACGCAACGCGATGGGAGTGGCAGCCGTGCGGGTCGCGGGCCGTCTTGCACACACCGAACTCCTCGAGGACCACCTCGCGTCCGCGAGCAGCCACTCCGCCGACCCCACCGTGGACGCCGACGAACTGCTCGAGCTGCTCGGTGAGTACCTCGTGGCGGCCGGATTCGAACGGCCGGAGATTCACGCCCAGCTGAACGGCCAGTCGATCGTCGTGGACCTGCGCTCCCCCTCCACTACCCTTCGCTGACCGTCCCGTATCCGGCAGGCGCCTACGGCCACAGAATCGCGCGCGTCCACCCTTCGCCCGAGGGCTCTCTTCGGTAGCTCCAGCGCTGATGCCGGCGTCCGGGATCGGCCTGCCAGAATTCGACACTGTCGGGCACTAGGCACCAGGCTCGCCACGTGCTCGACACGAAGTCGGGGTCGGCCTCGATGCTCGCGGCCGCCGCCGTGACAACCCGTTCGTACTCCGCGGGATCGGTGAGCACCTCGCTCTGGCGACTCGCAGTCGCGACGGCGCGGGCGGTCACCGACCGCTCCCGGAAATCGCGGGCCGACACGTCCGGACCGCCGTCGACCACGGTTCCGCGCACCCGGATCTGACGCCCTCGTTCCCGCCAGTAGAACGTCAGCGCAGCAACAGCGTTCGACGTCAGATCACGCCCCTTCGGCGAACGCGTGTCGCCGGAAAACCAGAAACCTCGCTCCGTGACGTCCTTGAGTAGAAGGAACCGAGCGTCGGGCCGACCGCCCGGGTCCACCGTCGACAACGCGGCGGCGTGCGGTTCTGGAACACCGGCCGCCGCCGCCTCGGCGAGCCAGTCGAGAAAGAGGACCTGCGGCGCGTCCGGCAACGCATCGACGGGCAGTGGTTCGGGAGGCGCTGGGTCGACGACGGTGAGCGCGGGCAAAGCCCGTATCCACGCCCGGGTGTCCGGGAACGACGACGGGTCCGGTGCGATCGGCATGTGCCGACAGTAGCGGGCCGGTGTGGCCTACGGCCCGACGAGCATCCAGCGGTGCCCGAACGGATCGATGAGGGTGGCGTTGCGATGCCCGTGCCCCTCGGAGATCCACCGCTCCACGGTCCCTCCGGCATCGCGGGCACTCAACAGGACGGCGTCGGGATCGTCGACGGCGAGCATCAAGCTGACCGATGTCGAACCTGCCTCCGGCGCAGTCAAACCCATTTCCGGGAACTCCTCGGCGAGGTAGATCATCCCGGTGGGGAGCTGCAACTCCACGTGGCCGATCCTGCCGTCGTCCAAAACGATCGGCTCCCCGACCACTCGCGCGCCGAACACCGCCGAATACCACTCGACAGCTTCGGTGCCTCTTCGCACCGTGAGGTACGGCACCGCACCGGGAACGGGCACTGCAGACGACATCGTCACCTCCCGCCTCGTCGTGGCAACCTCCGGTGCTCGGTCAGGCCGAGGCGGGGGGTTGCAACATCGCCCATTTGTTGGAAGTCAGCCGGAAACTCGGGAAGTCCGACAGCGCAGCCACCGATTCCCAAGTGCGCTCGTACCCGGTGGAAGTGATCCGCCACGCACCGTCCGGGCACCGGACGTAACTGTCGTGATAGTAGGCCGACCCCCGCAGCAACATGCCGTCCTCGGGGATGAGCGTGGTGTCTGCAAGAAACCACACGCCGACAGCCGTGTCACCGGTGACGGTGATCTCGGGCTGCCCGCACTGGTGCTCGGTGATCACATGGGTGCCCAACGTGTTCTCCAGAAAGGACACGAAGGAGTCACGGGAATCGAACGTCAGGTATTCGCTGTACGTGGCCTTGACTTCGGGAACCATGGTGTCGGCGAATTCTTCCCACGACTTGGTATCGAGTGCACGAGAGTAACGGTGCTTGAGCTGCTCGATCTGTTTGATTGCTTCGAGATCCATGACCCCCGCCTCCTGTGCAGCGACATGCATGCCCTGGACTGCAGATTAGTCCGAACATCTGCGGGCTCGCCTTGGATTCCCCCCTTTTGCCCGGATCATGCATATTTGCGCCGTGATTCGGGACACGAAAAGGTCACGAATCGACTTCCCACCCGCACCCGTCGACAAAGCGCCGATCGACTTCCCGGCCACACTCGTTCTCCGATCCCGCCCAGGGTGAATGTGACCCGACATCTACATATAACGCGTTCAACACTAGGGTGTCGCTGACGAGGTTCTCGACCGTCCGGACACCGAAGGGGTTTCCATGCTCGATCCAGCGCGCATACCCGTCATCGTCGGTGTCGGTGACGTACGGTCCGGACGAAGTGGGGTTCCTGCGGGCCCGCGGGAGCCACTCGATCTCATCTCGGAGGCCGCGCAGTCAGCGATTGCCGACTGCGGTGTCGCAGCGCTGCGGTCCCGGATCGACGCGATACACGCGGTCAAGACCGTCAGCTGGTCCTACGACGATCTTCCGGGATTGCTCGCGGCCCGGCTGACGGTGCCGGCGCCCATCACCGCGAGCACCTCGCCGATCGGCGGCCATTGGCCTGCTGCTCTTCTCGACCGCATCGGTGATGACATCGCCGGAGGTCGAACGTCGGTGGCACTGCTGGTGGGCGGTGAGGCGCAGGCGACCATGACGGCGCTACAGAAGTCGGGCACCGATCCGGTGTCGCTCGGCTGGGTAGCGGCACCGGGTGGGCCACCGGCCTTCGATGCCTCCGATCTCGGAAGCCCCGGCATGCAGCGGGCTGGGCTCATCGTGCCGACCCGCGTCTATCCCTTGTTCGAGAATCGCTTCACCTACGACTCGGGCCGCACACCCGAGCAGTCCTCGGCGTGGTCGGCCCGCATGTACTCGGCCTTCTCGGAGCTGGCGGCGAAGAATCCGGCGTCGTGGACGTCGACGGTGTATTCCCCCGAAGACATCGCGACCACCGGACCGGGCAATCGCATGGTCTGTGAACCGTATCCCCTGATGCTCAACGCCATGCCGTTCGTGGATCAGGCGGCAGCGGTCGTGGTGTGCTCCCTGGCGCTCGCCCGCGAACACGGCATCGCCGACGACCGAGTGGTCTATCTGTGGGGTGGCGCCGGAGCGACCGACCCGGTGGATGTGCTTGCCCGCAACAGCTTCGGGACCTCCGCGGCGATGAACCGGGCCGTCGGCCGGGCACTGGCCCAGGCCTCCCTCGAGGCGTCCGCCCTCGACGTCGTCGACGCCTACAGTTGCTTCCCGGTGGTCCCGAAATTGTTGATTCGCGCACTCTGCCTACCCGAGGACACCGTCCCCAGCGTGACCGGTGGGCACTCGTTCTTCGGCGGCCCGCTCAACAGCTACACCCTGCACGCCATCGCCGAAGTGACCCGCCGCGTTCGTGAGGGCGCCGGCCCGGCCCTCGTCCACGGCAACGGCGGATATCTGACGTACCAGCACGTCGTCCTGCTCTCGGGCACGCCGCACCGGAACGGCTACATCGGCACCCCCGAGCCGGAACAGCTCGGTTCGGACGCTCCCGAACTCGTCGCCGGATACGCCGGCGAAGCCGAGATTCTCACGACCACTGTGGAGTACGGCCGCGACGGTGTCCCCGCCACCGGATTCGTCGTCGCACACACGTCCGACGGACGGCGTCTCGCCGGACGCACCGGACCCGAGGACGCAGCAGCCCTGTCGGCGTACACCCGCACTCCCCCGCGGTCGGTGATCGGCCGGACGGTCCATGTCACCGACCGGGACGGTGTGCTGACCGTTCGGTTTCCGACCGGCTAGTCCAGATCGGCGGCCAGTTCCATCCACTGCTCCTCAGCCGCTTCCTTCTCGGCCACCACTTGCTTGAGCTCGACGTCGAGCTTCTGCAGCTTGTCCGGATCCGTCGCCGCCTCGGCCAGCTTCTCGTGCAGCTTCCGCTCGCGCTCGTCCAGCTTGGCGACCGCACGCTCGAGGCGAGAAAGTTCTTTCCGCGCAGCACGTTCCGCCGCACCGTCACGCGCCTGTTTGGGCGCCGACGCACCCGTCGCCGTCGACGCGACGGACGGTGCGCCGACGTCACCCATCACCGCACGGCGTCGCAGGTAGTCCTCGATGCCACCGGGGAGGTTGGTCAGCTTCCCGTCACCGAACAGTGCCCACGTCGTGTCACAGATACGCTCGATCAGGTAGCGGTCGTGGCTGATGACGACCATCGTGCCCGCCCAGCCGTCGAGGATGTCCTCGAGCTGCTGCAGGGTGTCGATGTCGAGGTCGTTGGTCGGCTCGTCGAGAAGAAGGACGTTGGGCTCGGCCATCAGCACTCGCGTGAGCTGGAGGCGGCGCCGCTCACCGCCCGACAGGTCACCGACCGGTGTTCGCTGGCGAGCCGGCGTGAAGCCCAGCCGCTCGGCCAGTTGTCCGGCCGAGACCTCCTTGTCGCCCAGAGTGATTCGCTCCGCGACGTCCTTGACGGCCTCGAGGACCCGCATGCCGATGGGGAGGTCGTCGAGTTCCTGGCGCAACCATCCGATGTGGACCGTCTGTCCCTGGATGCGTTTGCCCGCCGCGGGTTCGATTTCCCCGGCGAGCGTGCGGAGCAACGTCGTCTTGCCGGAACCGTTGACCCCGACCAGACCGACACGTTCACCGGGCGCGAGCCGCCACGTGAGGTCGTCGACGAGCACCCGGCCGTCGGGCGTCTCGAGACGGGCATCCTCGAGTTCGATGACCACCTTGCCGAGCCGGCGCTGCGCGAACGACGCCAAGGCCACGTTGTCGCGGGGCGGCGGCACGTCGGCGATCAACGCCTCCGCGGCCTCGATCCGGTACTTGGGCTTCGACGTGCGGGCCGGAGCACCGCGCCGCAGCCACGCCAACTCCTTGCGGGCCAGGTTACGCCGGCGCTCCTCGGACGCGTCCGCCTGCCGGGACCGCTCCGCCCGTGCGAAAACCCAGTCGTTGTAACCACCCTCGTAGCTTTCGACCCTGCCGCCCACCACTTCCCACGTGCGGTTGGCGACGGTGTCGAGGAACCAGCGGTCGTGGGTGACGACCACGAGGGCGCTACGGCGGGACACCAGGTGCTCGGCCAGCCACTGCACCCCCTCGACGTCGAGGTGGTTGGTGGGTTCGTCGAGTACCAGGAGGTCGAGGTCCTGCACCAGCGCCGCCGCCAGCGCGACACGCCGTCGCTCGCCACCGGACAGTCCGTCGACGGTGACTTCCAAGCCGAGGTTGTCGATTCCGATGCCCGCGAGGACGGAGCGGATGCGGGCGTCACCGGCCCATTCGTGAGCGGCGACGCCGAGCGGTCCGAGAACCACGTCGCCGACACTGGAGCCGGGCGGCAGGACGCCGCGTTGCGTCACCACCGCCATCCGCAGGCCGCCGACCCGGCTGACGCGTCCGGAGTCGGGCGCCTCCACACCGGCGAGCACCTCGAGCATCGTGGTCTTGCCGCCACCGTTGAGGCCGACGACGCCGATGCGTTCGCCTTCCTGTACGCCGAGCGACACCGAATCGAGCAACGGCTTGATGCCGAACGACTTCGATACCTGTTCGAGATTGATCAGATTCGCCATCAGTGCGATCCCTCCGCCGCGTCATTGATTATTCGGGCGCCCGGCACCGGTCCGCTCGCGACCCGCACGGTGCGACACACTCCCGCACCTGCGAGTTCTGCGCTGACACGGACCGCGGCATCCGCGTCAGCGCACAGAAAGGCACAGGTCGGCCCCGACCCGGAGACGATGCCGGCGAGCGCGCCCGCGGCGACTCCGGCGCGCAACGTCCGCCGCAGTCGTGGCTCGAGGGACAGTGCAGCGGCCTGCAGATCGTTGCCCAGCAGCGGCGCGAGCGTTGCAGCGTCGCCCGTCGTGAGCGCATGCATGAGGTCGTCCGCACCGCCGAGCTTCGGTGGTGTGCCGGCGGCGCGCAGGCGGTCGAGTTCCCGGAACACCGTGGGGGTGCTCAACCCACCTTTCGCGAGCGCGAGTACCCAATGGAAGGTGCTGCGCGAGAGAACCGGCAGGAGTCTCTCGCCGCGTCCGGTTCCGAAGGCGGTACCACCGTGCAGCGCAAACGGCACGTCACTACCCAGTTTCGCTGCGAAAGAATGGAGGTCCTCACGAGAGAGGTCGAGATGCCACAGCGCGTTCAGGGCCACCAGCGTCGCGGCGGCGTCGGCGCTGCCGCCCGCCATGCCACCGGCAACCGGGATGCCCTTGTCGATCGAGATCTCGATGTCGGGACGCCGGTCGGCCTCGACCGCAAGCATCTCGGCGGCTTTCCAGACGAGGTTGCGGCTGTCGGTGGGAACCACACGGGCATCCTCACCGCGGACCTTCACCGTCAGCGCATCCGCAGGCGCGACCGACACGGTGTCGCCGAGGGAGAGCGCCTGGAAGACCGTGTTCAGCTCGTGGTAGCCGTCGGCACGTTGGTCCCCGACGGCCAGGTGGAGATTGACCTTGGACGGGGCCCGGACGACGACGGGGCGAGGAACGACGGAAAGCACAAGGATAGAGCTTAGGCGCTCGCAGTACGGGGGTGGAAATGCGTGGCACCCCCGCCCTCAGCTCACAGTCGCGGGCCGAGCTGCGTCGTGAGGCTGCCTCCTCGTGCGAGCGGAAGACGTGTTCGGGCTGTGCGGGCGTCGCCCGACACCTCGGCGGGACGATCGTCGGGATAGCGGAGCTCGCTGGTGAGGGCGGCGGGTGCGTCGAGAACGTCGTGGGAGACGGTGCCGGCGCCCAACTCCAGCCGGTGCCGGAGCAGCGGAACATGCCCCAGATCGGCGTCGGTCGTCCCGATCCAGATTCCGGCGCGTTCCCCCGTGCGGCCGATCTGTACCCGCTCACGCAAGACCAGCGTCGACGTCGGTGCGAGGAGCACGGTCGATTCCACCCGGTGCTCGGCCGCGCCGGCCACGACGGTCGGCTCCAGGGCGCAATCGAGGGCGGCGTCGTCTTCCACATCGACCGACCAGTGCGCCGTCGACACCGTGCATCCCCGGCCGGGCAGCGCCAGGGACGCAGCGACGCTGCGGAGCGACAACCGCGCCCCCGACAGCACCCGAACGGTGATGTCCCAGTGGTCACCGCCGAGCGGGGTGGCGGCCGTGCCGATCACGTGTACCGTGTCGCGCCCGGTGATCCGGGCAGCGAGCCCGCCGACGGCGGAGATCCGGGGGCTCCGGCCGGGAGTCGCCACGATGGTCAGCTCGGTGCGCACTACCCGTGCACGTCGGCGAGCGTGCGTACCTGCTCGCGCACCCACTCCAGAGCCGGCCCGGACGACGGGTCCTCGGTCAGCGAGATCAGCACGGTGGGCCTGCCCTCACGAACCTGCTCGGCGTCCCGCTGCATGACCGACAGATCGGCACCGACCATCGGCGCCAGATCGGTCTTGTTGATGACCAGCAGGTCCGAGAACGTCACCCCCGGACCGCCCTTGCGCGGAACCTTGTCGCCACCGGCGACATCGACGACGAAAATCTGCACGTCGATGAGGCCGGACGAGAACGTGGCCGTCAGGTTGTCGCCGCCCGACTCGACGAGAATCAAGTCGAGCGGTGGGTTGGTGTCGATCAAGTCGTCGATGGCGTCGAGATTGGCGGTGATGTCGTCGCGGATGGCTGTGTGCGGGCAGCCACCGGTCTGCACGGCGGCGATCCGCTCGTCCGGAAGCACGGCGTGGCGACGCAGGAAGTCCGCGTCCTCGGTGGTGTAGATGTCGTTGGTCAGAACGGCGAGGGACAGTTCGTCGCGCAGTTGCCTGCACAGTGCTGCCACCAGAGCCGTTTTGCCCGACCCCACCGGCCCGCCGATGCCGATCCGGACCGGCTCACCCGCTACTCGTGTCCGCTTCGGCCGATCGTGTAGATGATCGTGCGGCTCACCGTCGATGACATGCGGTGGCATGGTTGCTCTCCTTACTCAGGGCTCGTTCAGTGTATTTGTCAGGCTTACTCGTCAGGACGCGAACAGTGGTCGGTCTCGTTCCATGTGGCGCTGGGCGACGACATCGAGAAGCGGATCGGACACGCTCGCCAGCCCGGTCGCGCAGTCATCGGCGACGGCATCGCACAGATCCGCCAAGGTGAAGGTGCAGGCGGCGACCTGCGCGGGATCGAGCGCGAGCAGCCGTTGCGCGGCGATCGCGGATCCGGTCATGGTGGTGTAGACGACGACAAGCGCCGCCTCACGGGCCGAGACACCGGTGAGACGCCCGACCACTCCGGTCACCACCGGCAGGTGCGGACGCGTTCCCAGCAGCGACCAGTTCTGTTCGGGCCAGGTGGTGCGGGACAACCGCAGCAGGCCCCTTCCCTGTGCGCGGGACGAGGTACGCGCCGCCGGCGACGGGGTGCGTGCATCCATCTCTAGGTCGCCCTGGTCGATGGAGAGCCGGCCGTCGCACACAGCCGCGGCGATCGACCCGGCGACCAGCCCGGACGCCCGGATTCGCCTGCGGAGGAACGCGTCCATCGTGGGGATGTCGCGGACCAGACCACTGGTGACGGCCTCTTCCATCCCGCCCGAGTGCACATGCCCGCCGGTCGGCAACCTGGAGTCGGCCAGCGTGAACAGATGGGCGAGGCGCATCAGAACAGGAAATAACGTTGTGCCATCGGCAATTCCGATGCCGGCTGTTCCTCCCACACCTCACCGTCGATACGGACGGTGAACGTATCCGGATCTACCTCGATGCGGGGTTGCGCGTCGTTACGGGGCATGTCGGCCTTACCTCTGGACCGCACGTTCGCGACCGGAACCAGCCGCCGGCCGAGCGCGAGCCGATCGGCCAGACCGTCCTCGAGTGCGTGGGGTGCGACGAAGTGCACCGAGGTCGCCGCGGCGGCCCTGGGCGCCGCCCCGAACATGGGCCGCGGCAGCACCGGTTGCGGCGTCGGAATAGAGGCGTTGGCATCACCCATCGCCGCCCACGCGATCATGCCGCCCTTGATCACCGCGTGCGGCCGCACTCCGAAGAACGCCGGCTCCCACAGCACCAGGTCGGCCAGTTTGCCCACCTCGACGGAGCCGATCTCCTCTTCCAGCCCGTGCGCGACTGCCGGACAGATGGTGTACTTCGCGACGTAACGCTGGACGCGTTGGTTGTCTGCCCCGTTGTCGCCGGGAAGAAAGCCCCGGCGCCGTTTCATCACGTGGGCGGTCTGCCAGGTACGCATCACCACCTCCCCGATGCGCCCCATCGCCTGCGAGTCGCTGCCTATCATCGAGATCGCACCCAGATCGTGGAGCAGATCCTCCGCTGCAATGGTCGACGGCCGGATGCGGCTCTCCGCGAATGCCAGGTCTTCGGGGATCTTGGGATTGAGATGGTGGCACACCATCAGCATGTCGAGGTGCTCGTCCAGTGTGTTGACGGTATGTGGCCGAGTCGGATTGGTGGAACTCGGCAGGACGTTCGGGTGTGCGGCCACCGTGATGATGTCCGGCGCGTGCCCGCCGCCCGCACCCTCGGTGTGATAGGCGTGGATCGCTCGGCCCGCGATGGCGGCGAGGGTGTCCTCCACGAAACCCGCTTCGTTGAGCGTGTCCGAATGCAGGGCCACCTGCACTCCGGCGGCGTCGGCCACCGTGAGACACGCATCGATCGCGGCGGGCGTCGAACCCCAGTCCTCGTGCAGCTTGAAACCGGACACTCCGCCGCGCAACTGTTCCCACATCGACTCGGAACTGACGGTGTTTCCCTTGCCCAGCAGGGCAATGTTCATCGGCCAGCCGTCGAGCGCCTCGAGCATCCGTGCGGTATGCCACGACCCCGGTGTGACGGTGGTGGCCTTGCTGCCCTCGGCCGGTCCGGTGCCGCCGCCGACGAGCGTGGTGATGCCGCCGCCGAGCGCCTCTTCCAGGATCTGCGGTGCGATGAAGTGCACGTGGCAGTCGATCCCGCCGGCAGTGAGGATCTTGCCGTTCCCGGCAATGATCTCCGTGGAGGGACCCACCACCAGGTCGGGGTGCACCCCGGACATCGTGTCGGGGTTGCCGGCTTTCCCGAGAGCCACGATGCGGCCGTCGCGAATACCGATGTCTGCTTTGATGATTCCCCAGTGATCGACGATCACCACTCCGGTGATCACGGTGTCGGGGGCACCGTCGGCCCGCGTCGCACGGCCCTGCCCCATCGACTCCCGCAACACTTTTCCGCCACCGAACACCGCTTCCTCACCGGCGAGGCCTGGTCCCCCGCTGCGGTCCTCGGTGATCTCGATCAGGAGGTCGGTATCGGCGAGCCGGATACGATCGCCGGTGGTGGGGCCGAACAGCTCGGCGTATCGGGCACGGCTGAGTTCGGTCAAGACGGGTCCAGCTTTCCGGGAGGCGTCAGGTTCAGCCCGTGCACTTCGCGCCTGCCACCGAGGGGCACCAACGAAACAGTCTGCGCGATGCCCGGTTCGAACCGCACTGCCGTGCCTGCGGGGATGTCGAGCCGCAAGCCGTGCGCGGCCACGCGGTCGAAGTGCAGAGCGGAGTTTGCTTGCGGGAAATGGACATGGCTACCGACCTGTACGGGTCGGTCGCCGGCGTTCACGACCTCGAGCCGCGTGCGGGGCGCGCCCTCGTTGAGCGCTATCACGCCGTCGGCGCAGAACACCTCACCTGGAATCACGGTGTCTCCTATGCAATCGGATCGTGGACGGTGACGAGCTTGGTGCCGTCCGGAAAGGTCGCCTCGACCTGCACGTCGTGCAGCATCTCGGGGACGCCTTCCATCACGTCCGACCGGGTGAGCACTTCACGCCCGGATACCATCAGCTCTGCCACCGAACGTCCGTCCCGCGCCCCCTCGAGGATGTGGTCGGTGATGATCGCGACGGCCTCCGGATGATTGAGCGTCAGGCCCCGCTGCTGCCGCCGGCGCGCGAGTTCGGCGGCGTAGCTCAGAAGCAGACGCTCCTGCTCGTGGGGCGACAAGCGCATGTGTCCTCCTGCGGTCGGTGCGTCGCAATACTGCCACGATCTGCAGTGTGGCACCTCCCACGCCTGCGCCGACTACCGTTCTCGTCGCGGAAACACCGATGACACGAAATCGTCACAGCACTGCCCTATCGGGCCGCACACCTAGTAACCGGCGGGGATGCCGAAGACCCGGATCGCATCTCGGTACATGCCGAGTTGCTGGTCCTTGGTCAAGGGCGCGACTTCGGCGATCAGCTGCCCCGCACTGGTAACGGCGCTCATTGCGCCGACCACCGGAAGCCCGGCAACGTTGAAATCGACCGTTGCCCTACGGATATGGTTGGCCGACGTCACAATGATCGCGCCACCCGCACCGAGCGAGCGCGCCAGCGGAACCGAGTTCAGCGCGTTGGCCACCGTCGATCCGGCACGGTGCTCGGCGTGGATCCGCTGGGGTGCAACACCGTTGGCTTGCAGCCACCCCTGCATGGCGGCTGCCTCGGTGATGCCGTTCTGTGGGTTGCCGCCGGTGACGATGATGGGCGAGAACGGCGACACGAACGACTGGATCACCGTGGCCTGTAGCCGGTTGATCAACTCCGGGCGCATGCTGCCGTCGGGCAGCAGTCCGTAACCGAGAACGATGATGGCGGTGGACGGGCCTTGGATTGCCGGAAGCGGGTTCGGTGGCGTGAACGACGCAGTCCTGACGGCGTCGAGCAGGCCGTGCACGCCGGCCCGCATGCCTGCATCCATCGCTCCCAGTCGCGCGAGCGCGGCCTCGCGGGTGATCAGGTCGGAGGCGGCATCGGCATAGATCGCTTGCAAAGCCACCGCATTCGGGTCGCCCGGGTCCTGGGCGACGGCTCCGCCGATGTCGGCGAGCGCACCTCGGGCGTCCCCGTCAGCAAACTTTCCCTGGGCACTGTTGAAGAGATCCGCCGCCGAGGCCGAGGCCGTCGCGGTCGGTGAGACGAGGAGGACGAACATGAAGAGGGTGGACAGGAGAGCGGCCAGTACCGCTCTGGCCGGATACGGCCGGACACGCGTGTGCATTCTCAACGAGGACCTTTCCGTCGGATTTTCACTACAAGACTCGTGCGATGGTCCGTGGAGCGTCGGCGGCCAGTGTAGTGGCCCGCCCGGGGGCCCTGCCGGGATTTCGTACCCGGCGGTTTGCTCCCCTAATCAGGACAGGACCCGTCCGCAATCGGTGGCATTCTTGTCGTCATGCGAGAAACTTCGGCGCGACTCCTCCGGATGCTCTCACTCCTGCAGACCCGGAAGGAGTGGTCGGGAGCCGAACTGGCCGATCGACTGGGAATCACAGCGCGCACCGTTCGCCGGGACATCGACAAGCTTCGCGACCTCGGTTATCCGGTCGACGCGACCGTCGGCGTCGGCGGCGGATATCAGCTCGGTGCCGGCGCCGAGATGCCGCCTCTACTACTCGACGACGAGGAGGTCCTGGCGGTCGCACTGGGACTCCAATCCGGCTCCACCGGTTCGGTGGTGGGCATCGGCGACGCGTCGATGCGCGCCCTCGCCAAGCTCCGGCAGGTGATGCCGTCGCGGCTTCGGCACCGCCTCGAGACGTTGCAGGTCGACGTGGTGCACCGAGAACCTGCACGGAGCGCCGTGGACGCACAGGTGCTTTCCAGCGTCGCATCTGTGTGCCACAACCACGAGCGTCTCCGCTTCGACTACAGCACCCACGACGGCACCGAGAGTCGTCGCGAGGTGGAGCCCTATCGACTCGTTCGGTCCGGTGTCCGCTGGTATCTGGTGGCATGGGATCTCACGCGTGCCGACTGGCGTTCGTTCCGGGTGGATCGGATGACGCCGAAGATTCCGACAGGACCCCGCTTCACGCCGCGTGAGCTCCCACCGGGTGGCGCCGCCGATTTCGTCGCCCGCGGAATCACCCGCGCCGTCACCCGGGTACGCGCGCGAGTGCTGTTGCACGCTCCGATCGGTGAGATCGCACCCATGGTGCATGAAGACTGGGGCACTCTCGAGGAACTGCCGGACGGCCACTGCGCGGTCGCGCTCGGCGGCGACTCCCTGGCGTCGATCGCTCACTGGCTCAGCGCTTTCGGTACCGACTTCACCGTCCTCGATCCCCCTGAGCTGCGCGAAGAGTGCCGACGGGTGGGCGAGCGCCATCGCCTCTTCGCCGACCGCTACGGTAACGCCTGACCAAGACGCCGTGCGGTGGTCACCGTGTCCCAGATAACGACGGAGCGACACGGCCGTTGTTCGGCGTCCGAGCAGCGACGAGACGAAAGGTCGGGGTTGTCGGGGATGCAGCACACGATTGCCGAGGAGGGGCGCGCTCGCGCGCCGTCAGGGCCCGAAAACAGCGCGAAAGTGCTTGTGGGGGCACATGTGGCGCTCGGCGCCGCAACCGTCGTCACCATGGTGTTCTCGCTGGCGTTCCTCTGCACACTCGACAACGGAAACGATCCGTGGACCTGGCCGGCACGGTACTCGTCGGCATGGTATGTCTGCGCGGCGATTCTCGCCTCGACGGTGTGGGCACTTCTCGTCACCGGTGTGCTGATCTTCCGGCCGGCACGCCGACGCGGACTGGGCACCGCAACCTTCCTCGTCGCCGTGATCCTCGGTATCTGCGCCGTCGTCGGTCTCTTCGGCCCGAATTCTGCGCTTCAGCTCTGGCTGGTGTGCGCGATCAATCTCGCGTATCAGGCTGCGCATCTACGTTCGGTGTGAGATGGAAACGAGGCAAGGCCCCACTCCTGCGGAGTGGGGCCTTGCTCGAACGTCATGTCCCGGCGAACCGGGAAGTCATAGCCGTTCTCAGACCAGGGTGACGCCGGTGGCCTGCGGGCCCTTGTTGCCCTGGCCGATCTCGAACGAAACACGCTGGTTCTCCTCGAGCGTGCGGAAGCCGCCGCTCTGGATCTCCGAGTAATGGACGAACACGTCAGCGCTGCCATCCTCGGGGGCGATGAAGCCGAACCCCTTCTCGGAGTTGAACCACTTCACGATGCCCTCTGCCATGTAAATCTCCTCTAACACAGTTTCTTCTTCAGGTAACCGGCTCGGTTACCTGGGTCATCTGACACGACCGCTTATGACAATTCCTGTGGAGGACGTCCAAACGCTCGCAACCATCGATTTGCGAGCGTGGGAAACACAAACACAAAACTTACGACCTCCAATAGTGAACCACATCGGCGCCCGCTTGTCTCCCCCACCCCGGGATCCGGGTCGATCGGCGCCCACCTGATGGGATTCGAGGCCTCTCGTGCCGGTACCCGCCTCGGCCTGATCCACTTCTCCACTGCCGGCATCCTCCGCAGGACGCGGAGCCGCGGCTACGGACGGGTGGCAGCAAGACGCACGAATGCCGCAGCGTCGAGCCTCTCCCCGCGCGTGGACGGCTCGATCCCTGCCTCGACGAGCCTGCGCTCCGCTTCGGCCGGCGATCCGGCCCAGCCACTGAGCGCCGCTCGTAATGTCTTGCGGCGCTGCGCAAATGCCGCGTCGATCACGGCAAACACTCGTCGCCGGTGCTCGTCGTCGATCGGCCACGGAGGTTCTGCGTAACGATCGATCCGCACCAGTCCCGACTCCACCTTGGGAACAGGCCAGAAGACCGCTTTGCCCACGGACCCCGCACGGCGGACCGAACCGAAGAAGTTGGCCTTCACGCTCGGCACTCCGTAGGTCTTGCTGCCGGGCGGTGCCGCCAGGCGATCCGCCACCTCTGCCTGCACCATCACCAGAGCCGTTCGCAGACTGGGCAATTCCGCAAACAGGTGCAGTAGCACCGGCACGGCCACGTTGTAGGGCAGGTTGGCGACGAGCGCGGTGGGTTCACCGGGGATCTCGGACGGCTGAACGCGCATCGCATCCGCCCCGACCACGGTCAACCGGTCCGCGAGCCCCGGAGCGCGGGCGGCGACCGTGACCGGCAGCCGGGCAGCGAGGTTGGGATCGATCTCGACCGCAATCACCTTGTCCACCACGTCGAGTAGCGCCAGGGTGAGCGACCCTAGACCGGGCCCGACCTCGAGAACTATGTCGCTGCTCCCCACGCCGGCGGTGGCCACGATACGACGAACGGTGTTGGCGTCGTGAACGAAGTTCTGCCCCAGCTGCTTCGTGGGGCGCACACCGAATTCCTCGGCTAGCGAACGCACTTCGGCGGGGCCGAGCAGAGCAGCCTGCCCTCGGGGAGACTGGCCTCGTTCGACATGGGGTGATTCGGCGTCGGACACCAGGGGAACTTTAACGGACTCCGAGCCTGCCCGAACACGTCGGCCATGCTCCCCAGCCCTGCGTCTGCTGCGTTCGGGAAGCGATGGCGATCTGCTCCTCGCGGGTGGCGAGGTCGGCCCGCGGTGCGTACCTGAGACCGCCCTGACGCTCCCAGGTGTTCTGATCGAACTGAACGCCGCCGAAAAAGCCGTTGCCCGTGTTGATGGCCCAGTTCCCGGTGGCTTCACACTGCGCGAGCGCATCCCAGACGGCGCCGTTCTCGACGGGAGGCACCTCCGTGCCCGGTTTCGCGCCGACTCTGATCACCTTGGGCTGCGCGGGCGTGGTGACCGTGGCCGCCACCTGGTTGCGGCCCACTTCCCTGCCGTTGACCGTGTTGACCGCAAAGGTGACGTCCTGCACACCCGGCATGCCCGGGTTCTCCACCACGGTGCGGCTCATGTTCATCGTGGGGTCTTCGATCCGCTGCTCCGGCGGTGCCAACGGCAGGGTCTCGACCTTCGTCTCGACTCGGTCGCGGGTGACCGTGACGCCCATACCCTCCGCCAGCGGCGCGTCCGCGGGGGGCACGACCGTATCGGACTGTTCGAGAGGCGCACCGTGCGCGGTGAGGAACTCCCCGACCGTCGGTGCCGCCAGCCGCACATCCGTCACCGGCGACGCGCCGTCGGTCAGCCTGACCACCATCGGGTTGAGTACCTCCAGCGCGGCGCCGTCGAGAGGCAGGCGCTGCGAACGCGACGCGGACACGTGCACGTCCTCGGCGAGTTCCAACTGCTTCAACGCATCCTCGACGGTGAGCGCCGTGGTCCACACGGTCTTGGGCTGACCGTCCACGGTGAGGGACACCTCGCGTGCGCGGCGCAGAACCACCGTGTCACCGTCGGACAGGGTCGCGTCCCGTTCGGGTGCCACCACGTCGCGCTCGTCGAGCGAGTACCCGGCGTCGGACAGCGCGGCATCGACACTGGTACTCATGGTGCTCAGCGAGACCTTCTCACCGTCCACGTCGAGTGTGACGGTCTTGTGCCGGACCACGGCCATCACTCCGCCGGCGATCAGTGTGGCGAGAAGCAGCGCGACCACGGTGTACAGCAGCGGCGAGCGGGCCGAGTTGATCTTGGCGAAGGGCGACATCGTGTTCCTTTACTCGAGCCGAGCGGGTCAGCGGAGTCCGAGCTTGCTGGTGCAGGCGGGCCAGGCACCCCAGCCCTGCGTCGCTTGGACCTTTTCGGCAACGGAGATCTGCTGCTCGCGCGACGCGAGGTCGGCGCGAGGGGCGTAGGCGGTGCCACCGAAGGCTTCCCAGGTGCTCTGCGTGAACTGGAGTCCCCCGTAGAAGCCGTTCCCGGTGTTGATGGCCCAGTTGCCGGTGGCCTCGCAGTGCGCAATGGAGTCCCAGGTCGACGCGTTGGAGATGGCGATCTCCTTCACGCCGACACGGACGACTGCGGGCGCCGGTTCACGCAGGATCTCCGACTTCAGTTCCTGGCGGCCTGCCTCGACCCCGTTGACGGTCTTCACTGCGGCCGTCACGGTGCGCTCACCGGGTACGCCCGGGTTCTCGACGACGGTCTTGCCCTTGTCGAGCGCGGGATCGTCCACGCGGTTCTCGGGGGGCGCGATCGGCAGGGTCTCGGTGCGGGTCTCGGTGCGGTCGCGGGTCACGCGGATCTCGGCGCCGTCGACCAGGGGGCTGTCGGCGGGAGGTACGACGGTGTCGGCCTGCTCGAGCGGGGCACCCTTGGCCGCCAGCAAATCGCCCACTGTGGGGGCGGCGAGGCGGACCTCGGCGATCGGCGCGGCGCCGTCGGCAACCTTGACGAGCTTGGGTTCGACGACGTCCAGCTCGGCACCTTCGAGCGGAAGGCGCTGCGAACGCGACGCCGAGACGTGCACGTCGTCGGCCAGTTCGAACTGCTTCAGGGCGTCGTCGACGGTGAGCGCCGTGGTCCACACCTTCTTCGGCTCGCCGTCGACGGTGAGCGTGACCTCACGGGCGCGCCGCAACACGACGGTGTCACCTTCGGAGATCGAGGCGCCGGCAGCAGGCGCGACAGCGTCACGCTCGTTGAGGGTGTACCCGGCGTCGTCGAGGGCCCCGCTCACATCGGTAGCCATGGTGCCGAGCGACATGCTCTCGCCGTCGACGTCGATGGTGACGGTCTTGTGCCGGGCTACGGCCAGGGCGCCACCGACGACGAGGGTCGCAAGCAGTGCGGCGACCACCACGTAGAGAAAGGGCGATTTGGCGTTGTTAAGTCTGGCGAGTACTGACACATCAAGTCCCAAAGGCTGGCGAAAGTTTGATCACAGTACGGTAACGAATCGGCTTTGCTATGGCAACTTTGCAGCCTGCACCTGCTACCTAGATCACAAAAAGATTGAGATCGGACATGGTTTTCGACTGGGACGCGAAAACGCGATCGAATTCGGGCCACCCGCGGTGACGCAGTATCTTGCGTCTGCACCAAGAGCCCGGAAGCGACCGGGCACCTGTCATAGAAAGCTGGGGTTCCGTGCACAGCAGATCCGATCGACTTCTGAGACACGTCAGACGTCCGAGAGTGCCCGCGGTGATCGCCGCGCTGACGCTGCTCGTCACACTCGTCGCGCCAGGCCTCGCGGGCGCGCAACAGCCCGATCCGAATGGCGCGCAACAGCCCGCCCCGGGCAACAACTACATCATCGCCACCGATATCACGTTCGCGCCGTTCGAGTTCCAGGACGAGTCCGGCAAGCTCGTCGGCATCGACATGGATCTGCTCGCAGCTATCGCCGAAGACCAGGGATTCGACTACACCGTCAACGCGGTCGGATTCGACGCCGCACTACAGGCGGTCACGGGCGGGCAGGCCAACGGAATGATCGCCGGGATGTCGATCACCGACGCCCGCAAGGCCACATTCGACTTCTCCGACCCGTACTTCGAGTCGGGCGTCCAGATGGGCGTGCTCGAGGACGACGACTCGATCGCCTCGTACGAGGATCTGCGCGGCAAGTCGGTCGCAGTCAAGAACGGCACCGAAGGTGCCACGTATGCGGAGTCCATCAAGAATCAGTACGGCTTCACCACCAAGTACTTCGCCGACTCGTCGAGCATGTTCGACGAGGTGCGCACCGGTAACTCGGCCGCCGTGTTCGAGGACTACCCCGTACTGGCCTACGGCATCAAGCAGGGCAATGGATTCAAGACCGTCACCGACAAGGTTCCGGGCGCAAGTTACGGCTTCGCCGTGGCGAAGGGCCAGAACGCGCAGCTGCTGCAGCAGTTCAACGCCGGGCTCGCCAACCTGAAGGCCAGCGGCCAGTACGACGAGATCCTCGCCCGGTACCTCGACACCGACGCGAGCACAGACGACAATTCCATTCTCGGATTGATCAAGAGCACCTACCCGCTGTTGCTCGAGGGACTGTGGCTCACGATCGTCCTCACCGTGGTCTCGATCGCGATCGCTCTCGTGCTGGGTGCGATCTTCGGCCTGTTCCGGGTGTCGACCAACATCGTGCTGCGCGGAATCGGCACCACCTACGTCGACGTCTTCCGCGGAACGCCGTTGCTGGTGCAGGCCTTCTTCATCTACTTCGGCATTCCGGCGGCACTCGACTTCCAGATGTCGGCGTTCACCGCCGGCATCATCACCCTGAGTCTCAACGCGGGCGCCTACATGGCGGAGATCGTGCGCGGCGGCATCCTGTCGGTCGACAAGGGCCAGATGGAAGCGTCGCGAAGCCTCGGAATCAGTTATCTGAAGTCGATGCAGAAGGTGGTGATGCCGCAGGCCGTGCGCACCATGATCCCGTCGTACATCAATCAGTTCGTGATCACCCTGAAAGATACGTCGATCTTGTCCGTGATCGGGCTCGCCGAGCTCACGCAGACCGGGCGCATCATCATCGCCCGCAACTACCAGTCCTTCAACATGTGGCTGATCATCGGCGTCATGTACTTCATCATCATCATGGCGTTGACCAAGCTGTCGAACCGCCTCGAGAAGAGGATCAATCGATGACCGAATCGAACCCGACCCCGACGGCCACCACCGAGCCGAAGATTCGCGTGCGCGGTCTGAAGAAGTCGTTCGGTGACAATGAGGTACTCAAAGGCATCGACGTCGAGATCCAGAGCGGCGAAGTGGTCTGCGTGATCGGCCCGTCCGGCTCCGGCAAGAGCACCTTCCTGCGCTGCCTCAATCGGCTCGAGGACATCACCGGCGGCAGCGTCGTCGTCGACAACTTCGACGTGAGCGACAAGAAGATCGACATCGACCGGGTGCGTCAGCACATCGGCATGGTGTTCCAGCACTTCAATCTGTTTCCGCACATGACGGCAATCGAGAACGTGATGCTGGGACCCGTCCAGACAAAGCGGGCAACCAAGGAGGAAGCACGGGCAACGGCGGTCCGCCTGCTCGATCAGGTCGGGCTCGCCGAGAAGGCGGACGCCAAGCCCGCGAGCCTGTCCGGCGGGCAGAAGCAGCGGGTCGCGATTGCGCGCGCTCTCGCCATGAACCCGGACATCATGCTGTTCGACGAGGCCACCAGCGCCCTCGACCCGGAGATGGTCGGGGAGGTGCTGCAGGTGCTCCGCGACCTCGCGAAGGGTGGCATGACCATGGTGGTGGTGACGCACGAGATGGGCTTCGCCCGGGAGGTCGCGGATCGGGTGATCTTCATGGCGGACGGTTACGTGGTGGAGGAGGGCACACCCGAGCAGATCTTCGGGAGTCCCCGTGAGGCCCGTACCCAGGACTTCTTGAACAAGGTCCTCTGCCACTTCCAGCGAGGTCAGACGCGCGCGGTGTCCTTCGCCGCCCAGGGCAGCTTGGCACCGAGGAGCCCGTCGACGCCGTACGCGCCGGACCCGACCACTGCAAGAAGCAGAGAGCTGACACCGAGGGCGAGGACCAGTTCGTATCCGCCCTCACTGGCGAAAATGCCCTTGTCGATGTGCGCGATGAAGAACGCGCCCACCATGTCGAGGAACAGCAGGATGCCGAAGATCGGCACCGCCGCGCCGACGATCAGTGCGAGACCGCCGATGATCTCGAGCCAGGTGACAACGAACGCCGAGATACCGGGGAGTGGGACACCCATGCTTTCGAATCCGGCCGTCTGCTTGTCCAGCCCGTTGGTGAAGGCCTTCTGCCAGCCGTGAGCGAGGAAGATGATTCCGATGCCCACCCGGGCGATGAGAATTCCGAGATTGCGAACTGCGGGGTTGTTCATGACCGTGCCTTTCATCGAGGCGTCCCCGCGGATCGGGACGACCGTTACGTGACGGCCATCAGCCTAGAATGTCTTAGTTGAAACTTCAACATAGGGCCTGCGGCCCTGTGAGTGGTTAACGAGTTCAGGGACTCGTCAACCACTCACGGGCCGAAGGCCGTAGACCCGCTCGGCGGTGACCGTCGACGCCCGTGCCAGCGCTTCCGGCTCCTCACCGCGAACCTCTGCCAAAGCACGCACCGTGTAGGGCAGGCAATACGGCTCGTTGGGCGCGCCCCGGAACGGGTGCGGGGTGAGGAACGGGGCGTCCGTCTCCACGATGAGCTGGTCGGCGGGTACGAGGGGAGCCGCCTCTCGCAACGCCTTCGCGTTCTTGAAGCTGACGGTGCCGGAGAAACTGAGCACGTACCCCGCGTCGATGCACTTACGCGCCATGGCCGCATCCGACGAGAAGCAATGGAAGACCACCGTGTCGGGCGCCCCCTCCGCGCGCAGCACGTCCAGCAGCGCCTGATCTGCGTCCCTGTTGTGGATCATCAGCGTTTTTCCGAGCCGCTTCGCCAGGTCGATGTGCCATCGGAAACCCTCTTCCTGCTCCGGCACGGTGGCGCAGCCGTCGAGCTTCCCGGGCCAGTAGAAGTCGAAGCCCGTCTCCCCGACCGCCACCACCCGCGGATCGCCGGCCAATCGCTCGATCTCCGCCTTCGTGACATCGTCGAGGACGTTTGCCCTCGTCGGATGAATGGCGACGGCCGCATACACCCGCGCATCCCAGTTGGCCGCATCGACGGCGAACCGTGCGGCATCCAGGTCGTCGGCCACGGTGACCACGCGCTCCACACCGACAGCGGCAGCCCGGTCCACGATCTTTCGGACACTCGCCGCGTCCGATGCTCCGCATGCGTCGAGATGAGTGTGAGCGTCGACGAGCGGAAACAGTGGCTGGGGCGCTTCGGGTGCGGGACGGTCTTTGCTCATGCGCACATTGTCGACGGCGACACCGCTCGAACGCCAACGCCCTCGTCTCACGGCCGGTCGAAGCGGCGTTTACACCAATCTGCGCGTCGCGGAACCGCGGGGCGCAGATAGAGTGGTCGCACCATGAATGCTGCTGACTCCACCGCTTCGCGGCCACCTTTCTATCTGACGACGGCGATCGCGTACCCCAACGGCGTCCCGCACATCGGTCACGCGTACGAGTACATCTCCTCGGACGCGCTGGCACGGTTCAAGCGCCTCGACGGGTTCGACGTCTTCTTCCTGACCGGAACCGACGAGCACGGCCTGAAGATGCAGCAGACGGCGATCAAGGAAGGTATCGACGTCCGCGAGCTCGCCGCCAGGAACTCCGACGTGTTCGAGGCTCTCGACAAGACCTTGAACATCTCGTACGACCGGTTCATCCGGACCACGGACACCGATCACGAAGAAGCCAGCAAGGCGATCTGGCAGAAGATGCTCGAGCGAGGTGACATCTACCTCGACACCTACTCGGGCTGGTACTCGGTGCGCGACGAGGCCTTCTACACCGAGGCCGAGACGACACTTCAGGAGGACGGCTCGCGGTTGTCCACCGAGACCGGGACGCCGGTCGAATGGACGGAGGAGTCGACCTACTTCTTCAAGCTGTCCGAGTACCAGGACAAGCTGCTGCGGTTGTACGAGGAGAACCCGGACTTCATCGCGCCGGCGACACGTCGCAACGAGATCGTGAGCTTCGTCAAGGGCGGCCTGAAGGACCTGTCGATCTCACGCACCACCTTCGACTGGGGTGTCCCGGTTCCCGGCCACCCCGAGCACGTCATGTACGTGTGGGTGGACGCCCTCACCAACTACCTCACCGGTGCGGGCTACCCCGACACGGAGTCGGAGCAGTTCGGCAAGTTCTGGCCCGCGAATCTCCACATCATCGGCAAGGACATCACCCGGTTCCACACCGTGTACTGGCCGGCATTCCTCATGTCGGCGGGAATCGAGTTGCCGAAGCGGGTCTTCGTGCACGGGTTCCTCTACAACAAGGGCGAGAAGATGTCGAAGTCGGTCGGCAACGTCGTCGACCCGGTCGCCATGGTCGAGCAGTACGGACTCGACGCCGTCCGTTTCTTCCTGCTGCGGGAGATCTCGTACGGGCAGGACGGCAGCTACAGTCACGAGGCCATCGTCACGCGCATCAACGCCGACCTGGCCAACGAGCTGGGCAACCTGGCGCAGCGCTCGCTGTCGATGGTGGCGAAGAACTGTGACGCCCAGGTTCCGGTGCCGGGTGAGCTGACCGACGAGGATTCGGCGATGCTCGCCTCGGCGGACGCCCTGCTGGCCAAGTGCCGTGCCGAATACGACGTCCAGGCGTTGCATCTCGCGCTGGAGGCGATCTGGTCGGTTCTCGGTGAGACCAACCGGTACTTCTCGAAGCAGGAACCGTGGGTGCTGCGCAAGACGGACCCCGAGCGGATGGCCACCGTGCTGTACGTGACGCTCGAGGTGGTGCGCATCGTCGGAATTCTGGTGCAACCGGTGATGCCGGATGCGGCGGAGAAGATTCTGGACCTGCTGGGCCAGAAAGCGGAGGCCCGCCAGTTCACCGACCTCGCCACCCGCATCGTTGCGGGCACGCCACTGCCCGCACCGTCGGGCGTTTTCCCTCGTTACGTGGACGAGTGAGCCGTGCAGGGCCGAGTTGTCGGACCCTGCATGCACACTCTCCTCCATGACGGCGAATAGAACATACATTCGATCTCTACACGGCGGATTCGGCAGTAGTGGATCCGGAAGGGGAGCGCGCGTGTTCGACGACGAAGTGAGTCCGCCGGCGGCGGCCGCCGTCCACACCCTTCTGGGAGAGTTGTCGGCCGCGTACGAGCGCGGCTGGCAACCTGCCGACGTCCTCCATCTGGCGCGGAGATCGAAGGAGCCGGCCGACGCGCCGCTCGCCGCAGCACTCGTCCTGCACGAGGCGGAGCGGACCCGCGCCCAGGATCGGGCGCCCCACGACTGGCTCGACCAACTCCGTTCCATCGCCGAGCAGTACCCCGCCGCTTCGGATCTGGCGCAGCGCATTTCGGATCGAGTCGGTGATGCGATGGACGACATGTCCGGCGACGCGGGCGTGCGCGCCCTGGCCGCGGGGTTGCTCTTCGAGGACCCTTACCACTCGGTCTACCAGTTGACCGACCTCTCCTTGGCCTGGACCGATCTGCCCGGGTGGACCGTCCTCACTCCCCCGCCGTCCACCTGGCCCTGCGTTCGGGTCGAGGTCACCGGGTCGGTCGCGAACACCGAGGCCGACGCCAAGGTGCTCAACAGGATTCGGGGATTGCTCGCCAAGGCAGAGGCCACCGACTTCGCCGAGGAAGCCGAAATTTTCACCGCGAAGGCCCAGGAGTTGATGACCCGCTACGCCATCAATGCCGCCCTCCTCCACACTCAGAACGGCTCGGGAAACACCGCTGTCCACAGTCGCCGGATCCATCTCGAAAATCCGTACGTCAAGGAGAAGGTGCACCTGCTCACCGAGATCGGTGACTCCAACCGGGTGCGGACGGTGTGGTTCAGTTCGCTGGCCATCGCCACAGTGGTGGGAACACCACTCGACCTACAGCAGGTCGACATGCTCTTCACTTCACTGCTGGTGCAGGCCACGCGGGCAATGCAATTCGCTGATGCGCAGAGTCGCAGCGGGTCCCGCACCACGTCGTTTCGCAAAGGTTTCCTCGCAGGGTTCGCGAGTCGGATCGGTCAGCGGTTACGCGACGCCGACAGCAGAGCGACAGCCGAGGCCGCGGACGAGGCGTCGATCCCGGTCGGCGACCTCCTGCCAATTCTCGCCACGAAATCCGAAGCGGTCGACGCGGAGTTCGACCGCCTGTTTCCGCGTACTCGCAAAGCCCGCGGAAGGGCGGTGGACGCGCACGGTTGGTACGCCGGGCAGGCGGCCGCCGACGATGCCACCCTCGCACCCGGCGAGCGGGCACTTCGGCGGTAGTGCCACCGTCCCGGTAGCCCTACTCCTTGCGCGAAGCCAGGACGGTTTCGTACAACTCGCGTTTCGACACACCCGGGGTCGCAACCAACGCGCAGGCGTCCTTCAGCCGGGTGCCGTCGGCAACCAGTCGTTCCACCTCGACGACGAGGTCTGCGGGATCCGAAGCCACGATGGTGGCGCCTTCCACCACTACGGTGATCTCGCCGCGCACCCCCTCGGCCGCCCATTCGGCGAGTTCCGAGAGGGTGCCGCGGCGTACCTCCTCGTAAGTCTTGGTCAGTTCGCGGCAGACGGCAGCTCGCCGTGTGCCGCCGAGAACCTCGACGGCGTCGGTGAGACAGTCGGCAAGCCGGTGCGGTGCCTCGAAGAACACGCACGCCCGGGGCTCGTTCACCAACTCCCGCAACCACGTCTTGCGCTGGCCCTGTTTGCGGGGCGGGAAGCCGTCGAAACAGAAGCGCTCCACCGGCAGCCCGGAGAGGGCCAGTGCCGTCGTCACCGCCGACGGTCCCGGCAGGCAGGTCACTGCCAGGTCCTCGGCGACACACGCCGACACCAGCCGGTAGCCGGGGTCACTCACCGAGGGCATCCCCGCATCGGTCACGAGAAGCACCGTCTTACCCGCCGCAACATCGGCGACGAGCGCAGGCAGTCGTGCCACCTCCACCTGGTCGTAGAAACTGACCACCTTTCCCGTGATGGTCACGTCGAGAGCCGAAGCCAGAGCCTTGGTGCGACGGGTGTCCTCGGCGGCGACGACGTCGGCGGTTTCCAGCGCCGTACGCAGCCGGGGCGAGGCGTCACCCACGTCCCCCATCGGCGTTGCGGCGAGTACGAGGCGACCAGTCATGCCCCACAGCCTACGATTGCCGCGTGACGATGTTGACGGACGAGCGACCGACGCCCTCCGCACGACACTCGGCGGTGGTCAGCCCGGCACCCCTCACCCCTCCCCGCAGCTTCGGTCCCGTGGACCGGGCCCGCGGCTGGGTAGTGACCCTGTTCGTCACGGCGATCGCGGCGATCACCCGGTTCACCATGCTGGGATACCCCACGGACGCGGGCACACCCGTGTTCGACGAGAAGCATTACGCGCCACAGGGCTGGCAGGTTCTCACCGGCGGCTGGATAGAAGACAACCCCGGGTACGGCCTGGTGGTGCATCCGCCGATCGGGAAACAACTGATCGCGATGGGCGAGGCGATCTTCGGCTACAACGGCTGGGGGTGGCGGTTCGCGTCGGCGGTGGCGGGCACGATCCTGGTTCTGCTCGTCATTCGCATCGTCAGGCGGTTGAGCCGGTCCACACTCCTCGGCGGTCTCGCGGGCATCCTGCTCGTCGCGGACGGTGTCACCTTCGTGTCCTCCCGGCTCGGCATGCTCGACATCTTCCTGGCCCTGTTTGCCGTCGCCGCCCTCGGTTGTCTGGTCGTGGACCGCGACCAGGTTCGCGAACGAATGGCCCGCGTGCACGACGAAGGACGGATCGGCGACAGCGACTGGGGGCCGCGTCTGGGTGTGCGGTGGTGGCGTTTCGGTGCCGGAATCATGTTGGGCCTGGCGTGCGGAACCAAGTGGTCGGGCATCTACTTCATCGTCTTCTTCGGGTTGCTCAGCGTGTTGTTCGATGTAGCGGCCCGACGGACCTACGGGGTGCAGCGGCCATGGTTCGGCGCCGCTCTCCGCGACGTCGGCCCCGCACTGTACGCGCTCGTCGTGGTCCCACTGTTCGTTTATCTCGGCAGTTATTGGGCATGGTTCGTGAGCGAGACCGGGGTCGATCGGCACGCAGTGGGCAACGAGATCGGAACCGGTGGAACCTGGTCGTTCCTCCCGTCCGCGCTGCGGTCGCTGTGGTATTACAGCGGCAACGTCCTTCAATTCCACGAAGGTCTCACCAACTCAGCGGGCAACCATCACCCGTGGGAGTCGAAACCGTGGACGTGGCCGATGGGTCTTCGCCCGATGCTCTACTACTTCGCCGAGGGCGGCCACGTGTCCGGATGCAGCGCGTCCAGCTGCGTCAAGGCGGTCATGCTCGTCGGCACGCCCGCGATGTGGTGGCTGGCGGTGCCGATGCTCGCCTGGGCGCTGTGGCAAGCAGTGATCCGCAAGGACTGGCGATATGCCACCGTGCTCACCGGCTACGGCGCCGCCTTCCTCCCGTGGCTCACCACCCTCGACCGCCAGATGTACTACTTCTACGCAGTAGCCCTTGCGCCGTTCATGGTGATGGGTATCGCCCTCGTTCTCGGCGACATCCTCGGCAGGGCCACGTCGTCCTACGAACGACGCGGCACCGGTCTCCTCGCCGTCTGCCTCTACGTGGGACTGGTGGTGGCCAACTTCATCTGGCTGTGGCCCATCCTCACCGGTTTGCCGATCACACCCGAGGTGTGGCAAAACCAGCTCTGGCTACCCAGCTGGCGCTGAACCGGAACCCCCGCGTCGGTTCTTCACGGAACTGGGCGAGCGGCGTCGCTTCGCCACCGCTTTCCGGAGTTCCCGCCGCATCTCCCTGGCGTCGACCACGATCGGGTCGCGCGAGAGATCCTTGTACAGCGACACGCACAGACCGATCATCACGATCACGAACGGTGCGGCCGCGATGATCGTCATCGTCTGCAGGCCGTCGAGGGCGGTATCACCACCGGTCCACAGGATCAGGGCAGCCACCCCACCGGTCAGCGAACCCCAGAAAACGACCACCCAGCGCTGCGGATCGAGCGAACCGCGCTGCGAGAGCGTACCCATCACCATCGATGCGGCATCCGCGCCGGACACGAAGAAGATGGCGACGAGCACCATCACCAGAACGGTGGTGATGCCGGTGAGCGGCAGGTGGTCGAGCATCCCGAACAGCTGCCCTTCCTGGGTGTCCTGCCCGGCGAGGTCGATACCGTCGCGCTGCTCACCGATACCAGCGCCGCCGAAGATGGCGAACCAGACGAGGCTGACCACACTCGGAACCAGAATGACTCCGAAAACGAACTGGCGAATGGTCCGGCCGCGGCTGATGCGTGCCAGGAACATGCCGACGAACGGGGTCCACGAAATCCACCACGCCCAGTAGAAGATGGTCCACGACGACAACCACTCACCGGTCGCTGGATCGGAGGACGCACCGGTTCGCGCCGACATCTGCGCCAGTTCGGCAGCGTAGGCACCGATCGTCGTCGGCAGCAGGTTCAGGATCAGGACCGTCGGACCCACCACGAACACGAACAGCGCCAACACGACGGCGAGCACCATGTTGGTGTTGGACAGCCACTGGATGCCCTTCGCGACACCCGACACCGCGGAGGCGACGAACGCCAAAGTCAGCAGTGCGACGATCGCGACGAGCAGGAAGGTGCTCACCTCCGACATCCACCCGACGACCTGAAAACCAGAGCCGATCTGGAGGGCCCCCAGACCCAGCGAGGCAGCGGTACCGAACAGTGTCGCGAAGATCGCGAGCACATCGATGAACTTGCCGATCGGACCTTCCGCGCGCCGACCGAGCAGAGGTATGAACGCCGAGCTGAACAGCTGCTTGCGACCCTTCCGATACGAACCGTACGCGATCGACAGGCCGACCACGGCGTACATCGCCCAGGGGTGCAGGCTCCAATGAAACATGGTGGTAGCCATCGCGGTTCCGATTCCACCGTCGCTGCCGGGGGGCGGCGTGACATAGTGCGCGAGCGGCTCGGCGACACCGAAGAACATCAGCCCGATACCCATGCCCGCGCTGAACATCATCGCGATCCAACTGACCGTCCGAAACTCCGGCCTTTCGCCGTCCTTGCCGAGCGGAATGTGGCCGAATCGGCTGAATGCGAGCCACAACGAGAAGAGCACGAAGCCGGACGCCGACAGAACGAACAGCCATCCGAGATCGGTGACCAACCACGAAAGGGCCTTGCCGGTGGTCGAATCGAGATTGTCGGGGGCCGCGAGACCCCACACGACGATCAGCGCCACCGCCGCGGCAGCGACGGAAAACACGACGTAGTCGGTGCGAACACCGATCCGCTTCAGCCCACCGGATGCAAGCACATTCGGAGACTCGGATGGTTGATCCGGCAGATCAGTATTCATCGCCATGAACAACTACGTTGGTCACTGACGGAAGTAAATGCAAGCTGGGGTGCGCGCCGACCCCTGAACGAGAGCCGCCGTGCGCGTGCAGTCACACCGCGGCTTTGCCCCATCCCGAACCCCGCCCGATCAGGCCGTCGATACCGAGGCGCCCCGCGCCGATGACGGCGAGAAGCAGCGAGCCCACACCTAATGCCACCACGAGTTCGTAACCGCCCTCCGAAACGAAGACACCCTTGTCGGCGTGCACGAGGATCAGCGCACCGAGCATGTCGAGGAACAGAAGAAACCCGGCCACCGGTGTGGCCAATCCCACGATGAGCGCGAATCCGCCCGCAAGTTCGATCGTCGCTGCCGCTATCGCCGAGATGTCGGGAAGCGGTACTCCCATGTCGGCGAACGACTCCTGCGTCGCGTTCACCCCGAATTCGAAGAACTTCTGCCAGCCGTGCGCGACGAAAACGACGCCCAGACCGATGCGTGCGATCAGGATCGCGAGGTCACGGAACAGTGCGGAGGCCATACTGAGTGTTCCCCTTTCTGGAATCGCTCCTTCTGGATGAAGCCAGCTCAACCGGCGCCGCGGAGGGCCGACTGCACGAAGTCGAGGATTTCGTCGTCGGAGACGCCCAGCTTGCGCAGTTCCTGCACATATCGGGTGGCCGCCTTCTCGGCACCGACACGGATCGGGTCGCCACCGCCTGCGATGAAGGTGCCCTGCTTGCCCCGGCTTTCGATCACACCCTGCTCACCGAGTTCGCGGTACGCCTTCGCGACGGTATTGGGGGCCAGCCCTACCTCGACGGCCAGGGCGCGGACCGTCGGGATCTTCGTGCCGGCGATCAGCCGACCGGTGCGCACCTGCTCGATGATCTGTAGCCGCAACTGGTCGAACGGGGCGGTCGACGAATCCGGATCGATGTCGATGTGCACGGCCGCCGCCACCTCCGTTGTTCCAGGCGTTGTATCAGACCGTAGTGGGGAGGGCACGGCGCCGCAATGGCTGGCGGCGAACGCCACCGGTCACAGCGCCGCGACAGCGTCCTCGACCGGGGTCGGCCCGGACGTCAACATGAGGGTCTTCCTCGCAGTAGTCGGATCGTCGAGAAGCGCCACGACCACGGCCGCGACATCGGCACGCGGCACGGTGCCACGTTCGAGCGGTGGGGCGGCGAGGGTGACGTGCCCCGTCGGTTCGTCGTCGGTCAACCCACCGGGCCGCAGAATCGTCCAGTCCAGGTAGGTGCGCGCCCGTAGATCTTCTTCGGCCGAGGTCTTGGCGACGAGGTAGGCGGCGAACACGTCGTCGGTGCCCTCCGGAATCGGCTCACCGGCACCGAACGAGCTGACCTGAACGAACCGGCGCACCCCGGCCTTCTCGGCGGCTTCGGCGAGCAGCACCGCGCCGCCGCGGTCGACGGTGTCCTTGCGCTCCGCTCCGCTGCCCGGGCCGGCGCCGGCCGCGAACACGGCGGCGTCCGCGCCGAGCAGCACCTTCGCGACGTCGTCGACGGTCGAGTTTTCGAGGTCGATGACTACCGGCTCTGCGCCCAGCGCTGCCACGGCGTGTTCGTGATCCGGATTGCGGATCAGGGCCACCGCGCGGTCTCCTCTCGCGGTCAGCAGCTTGGTCAGGTGGCGGGCGATCTTCCCGTGCCCACCCGCGATGACGATGCGGCGGGGTGTGCTGTTCGAGTGCTCGGCCATGGTCGATCTCCCTCTGTCGTCGACTGATCCACGTATGCGACTGTTCCACTGACGCACAGTGTCTATTGACGCACAGTGCAGCGCACGGTACCGGCTCATTTGTTCCCGGGTGCAGAATGTTCTGCATGGCGAACACCGCGACGATCTACCACAACCAACGCTGCAACACCTCCCGCACCGTCCTGGGACTGATCCGGGACGCCGGCATCGAACCCACCGTCGTGAAGTACCTCGAGACGCCGCCCACACGGGACGGTTTGCGCAAGCTGCTCGACGACGCCGGGCTGAAGCCGAGCGAGGCGATCAGGAAGAAGGAAGCGATCTACAAGGAGTTGTCGCTGGCTCAGGCGTCGGATGACGAACTGCTCGATGCCATGACGGAGCATCCCATCCTCATCGAGCGTCCGATCGTCGTGACGGACAAGGGCACTGTCCTGGCTCGCCCGGCCACGAAGGTCACCGAGGTCCTGTAGGCGCTGCGCGCCCGTGCGTGGTTAGCGAGTGCAGAGACTCGTTAACCACTCACGAGCCCGGAGGGCCTACAGCGGGTCACGGGCCACGGGACAGGACATGCAGCGCGGCCCACCGCGGCCCGACCCCAGTTCGGAGCCGGCGATCCGCAGCACCTCGATGCCCGACGCTTCGAGGCGGGCGTTGGTCTCGGCGTTGCGCTCGTAGGCGACGACGACGCCGGGGGCGAGCGCGAGGGTGTTGTTTCCGTCGTCCCACTGTTCGCGTTCTGCGGTGACGTTGTCGAGGCCGGTATCGATGACCCGCAACTTCCCGATGCCCATGGCATCGGCGGCAGCGAAGAGGAAGGGGTCGGCCCCCCGGATGGACACACCCTTGTCTTCGCGATGAATGGTGAACGCCGACAACGTGTCCTGGATGACGGGGTACATCACGACCGCGTCGTGGTCCACCATGGTGCAGACGGTGTCGAGATGCATCGACGCCCTCGACTGCGCGATCGGCACCACCAGTACCGTATGGGCGAGCTCGTCCTCGAATACGCTGCGCGCCAGTGCCTCCGCACCGGCCGGGGTGGTGCGCTCCCCGACCCCCACGGCGACGACACCGGGCGCGAGCAGCAGGACGTCGCCGCCTTCGACGGGGGCGGTGTGGGATTCGTAGGCGCGCCGGGCGCCACGGAACCGCGGGTGGTGCGCGTAGATGATGTCGGTGAGCGACGTTTCCCGCACACGTGCCGGTAACGCCAGCGAGGTGATGGCCACCCGCGGGCCGATCCAGACCGACGAATCCCGGGTGAACAGCAGATTGGGCAGCGGGTCGATGACGAAGTCGCCGCCGTGATGCATGCGCCGGACCAGCGACGCACTGCTCGCCGCGACCGGTAGTTCGTCGAAGGTCATGCCCGCGGTGAGAATGGTGGACAGGTCCTTGGCAGGCACACCGCGCAGGTGGGCGGCCAGTTCCTGGGCGAGCATGTGCCCGAGCTTGCGGGGATCCACCGCAGCACCGATCCCTTGCATGCGCGCCGCTCCACTGGCGGCGAGGGTCTCGGTGAGCAGTTCGGACAACAGCAGTACCTCGACACCCCGGCTGCGCAGCACGTCGGCGAACGCATCGTGTTCCTCCTGCGCGCGGTCGACCCAGGGCAGCCCGTCGAAGAGCAGTTGGTCGTTGTTGCGGGGCGTGAGCCGCTTCAGTTCGTCGCCGGGCCGGTGTAGAAGGACGGCACGAAGCTGCCCCACTTCGGAGTTGGCTCCCAACGGCGCAGAACCGGACGCGTTCATGCCTAGACGGTAATGCGGCAGGGCCCCGTAGGCACGTCAAACACTCCGCCGCCGAGCACGTCACAGCGTGCCGGAGCGAGTAGCGTGAGACGGCGGAGGTAACTCATGGAGGAAGAGTCGAGGCGATCGACTGCGACGGCCGGTCCACCGGTTTCGGCGACCGCTGCCGGACCGGCTGTGCCACCTGCCTTGGCCCCGTTCGCGGGACGGTGGGTGGGAGCCGGCGAAGGTGCCTATCCCACGATCGACGACTTCGGCTACACCGAGGAGATCGAGTTCACGGCGAGCGGTAAGCCGTTCCTCGCGTATCGGTCCCGGACGTGGGCGGCCGACGACGGGCGTCCGTTGCATTCCGAGTCCGGTTTCCTGCGGCTCGTCGCCGAGGACGAGGCAGAACTGCTTCTTGCCCAGCCCACCGGTTTCGTCGAGATTCATCGGGGCCAGATTCGGGAGGGGACCATCGAGTTGTCGATGTTGTCGCTGTGCGCGTCTCCGGACGCGAAGCCGGTGCACAGTGTGCGGAGGAAATTGTCGGTGCGCGGTGGCGACCTCACGTACGACCTGTGGATGGCGCACGGTCCCACTCCGCTCACCCACCACCTGCACGGTCACCTCCGCCTCGACTGACCTCGAGTATTGTTCGGGTATTCCTGGTGAAAGGTGCCCGATGTGGAGATGCCCGAATGGAAAGCCAAGGAGCTCACACCCGGCCAGCTGTCGGAGCGCAGCGGTGTGGCGGTGTCCGCTCTGCACTTCTACGAGCGTGAAGGCCTCATCAGTAGTCGCCGCACCAGCGGCAACCAGCGGCGGTACCGTCGGGACACGCTCCGGCGGGTCGCGTTCATTCGCATCGCCCAGCGGGTGGGAATACCCCTCGCCGAGATCCGGGACGCCCTTGCCACTCTGCCGGAGGGCCGGACGCCGACCCGCAAGGACTGGGAGAGGTTGTCGACGCGGTGGCATGCGGACCTGGATCAGCGAATCGAGCAACTGGTCCGCCTACGCGACAACCTGACGGGGTGCATCGGGTGCGGATGCCTCTCGCTGGGCAGTTGCGCGATCGTCAACAGTCACGATCGACTCGGTACTGCAGGGCCCGGGGCGCGGACGCTCGACGTCGAGCTGAACACCTGTACCTAGTCGACGTGGTCAGCTGTCGCCGAGCCACTTCTCGACGGCATCGCGGTCCTGACCCACCATGTCGCGGACGAGCTTTTTGATGAGTGACTCGATCTGACCACCGACCAGAGGGATCTTCACCTCGACCGACCCGATGAGCTCCAACACCGAGCCTTCCCCCGACGCACGGAGCACCGAGGCACACTCGATGCGGACCGGAATGCCGGTGGAACTGCCGCGAATCCGTCCGTCGGCCCGGTTGCCGTCGAGAGGTCCCCATTCGTCGGCGCGTTCGACCCTCAGTTCGCCCGAGACCACTTTGCGGACCAGCCCGGGAAGCGAAGAGGCACTGATGCTGTCGCGCATCGTCGCCGTCAGGGTTCCGGGCCCGCCACTCTCGTCCAGGGTCAGCTTCTCGGGTGCCTCTTCGAACCGGTGCCGCCAGAACACCGGGTCGGTCAGCGTCGCGTGGACGCGGTCCACGGGGTACCCGATGTCTTCCGAATATTCGAAGCGTTTCGCCATGACGGCAGCCTACGACAAGCACACTCGTCGAGCAGGGGTGTGAAGGCGTCACCCGCCGAGTCCGGGCCAATCCGTCGAATCAGGGGTGTGAACTACGCGTCGGGTCCACACTGGAAAAGCACCAGTTGAGGCAACTCGATCAACCGAATGAGGGTGGGCATGGCCGATGGCGAACCGCTGATACCACCGAGTGCCGTCGACGTCGATTTCTCCGACATCGCCTGGGGAGCGGACCGTACGATGTCCGACTTCGAGACCGGGATGTGGCGGATGGAGGAGGTACAACCGAAGCTGCGTTCGCCGATCGTCGCGGTGGATGTACTCGACCGACCGCCGGACTGGGACCGGTTGGTGCGCGCGCACGAGTGGGCCTCGCACATGGTGCCCCGGATCCGGATGCGCGTGGTCGAGCCCACGCTGCGGCTGGGTAACCCGATGTGGTCGGTCGACCCGGAATTCGACCTCGACTATCACCTCACCCGGGTGCGCCTACCCGAACCCGCGACCTTCGACCACGCCCTGCGGATGTGCCGGCGGATGGCAACCGAACCCTTCGATCGCGCCCGGCCGCCGTGGAGCGCCATGCTGATCGAGGGGCTCGACGACGGTCGCGCCATCTACGTGGTGAAGACGCATCACAGCATCACGGACGGTCTCGGCGGCATCCAATTGATGACGCTGCTGCACAGCAGACGTCCCGAGCCGTCGCCGGACAAGCCGGACCGCCCGCCACCTCTGCCGGAGCGGATGTCGGGCGGCGGTGCGTTCTTCGAGCAGGCGCTCGGGAACGTTCGCCGGGCGCCGGGTCGGCTCGGTGGCCTGGTACGCGGCGCCACCCGCACGGCGATCACCGCCGTCACGAACCCGATCGGGGCGGTCACCGACGTCGTCGGTTACGCCAACTCGATCCGCCGGGTGGTCACTCCTCCCCCGGCTACCGGCTCACCGTTGTTGCGAGACCGGGGCCTCGGCCGCTGGTTCGGCGTGCTCGAGGTAGGCGTCGACGAGCTGAGGTCGGCTGCGCACCGAGCGGAAGGATCACTCAACGACGCCTATATCGCTGCCCTGCTGGGTGGATTCCGGCGTTACCACGAGTCCTTCGGCCACGACATCGACACGATCCCGGTCGGCATGCCGGTCAGCCTGCGGGTGGCGTCGGATTCGACCGGGGGGAATCGGTTCGCCGCAGCACGCTTTGCGGGACCCGTCGGTGAGGTCGACCCGATCGAGCGGATCAAGAAGGTACGCGCGATCGTCCTCGGCTTACGGCAGGAGCCGGCGCTCGGCCTCCTCGACTCGGCGGCGCCGATTCTGGTTCGGATGCCGACGGTGGTGCTGGCAAATTGGTATCTCTCCCAGTCGAGCGGTCTCGACCTGCAGGCCAGCAACGTCGCCGGTGTACCGGTGCCGGTCTACCTCGCAGGAGCCCGGATCGAGAGGATGTTCCCCTTCGGTCCCGCACCCGGTTGTGCCGTCATGGCCACACTGGTCTCGCACGTCGGCACGTGCTGCATCGGCGTCAATCTCGACACCGCCGCGGTGACCGAACCGGCCCGTTTCATGATGTGCCTACAGGAGAGCCTCGACGACATCGTCGAACTCGGCCGTGGATGAACGAAAGGACCACACGAATGGACGAGCAGACGACACGGCCACGCGTCTACCTCATCGAGTCGATGAGCGACATCGAGGAGACGACCCTGCGCGCGTGGCTGGAACGACAGGATGGAAGCGACGGGCGTCCGCCGCAGGCCGTCCGCGTCTCGGGTGACGAATTCGCCGACGTGTGCCGACGCGAGGACGATCCCCTTCTGGTCCCGCTCCGGGTGGTGTGGCGGCCGAGGACCGATCAGCCCGAAGGTCTGCAGCGGGTCCGGGAGTCACTTCTGCGTGATCCCCTTCATCCCGGCCCGAACATGCAGCGCAAGATCCTGCGTCGAGAACCCGGCCGTTGCGAGGTGATCGAAGGTGCCCCGGCCCCCTTGAGCGATCTCCGTCGCCGGCTTGCCGAGAAGGGTGGCGGATCGCTGCCCGATTTCGTACGCCGCCAGGCCGCGCTGACCCTCGAGCGTGCCGAACGATCCTTGCTGGGAACGCAATACAAGGTGTCGCGGTTCGTGGTCGACGAGATGACCGACACCAGCCGGTTCCACACCGGCATCCACGAACTGGCTGCGCGCCTGGACCTCCCCGCCGCGGAAGTCGAACGTCGCGCTCGGGGCGCCCTCGACGAGATGGTTGCCGCCCAGAGCCGACGCGCGATCGCGTTGTGGGATCAACTTGGCCGCTACTTCTCGCGTGCGTACCGACTCGACGTCGACACCTCGCGCCTCGACGAACTCCGCGAGCTGAACAAGGAATACTCTCTGGTGTTCCTGCCCAGCCATCGCTCCTATCTCGATCCTCTGGTGCTGCGTCCTGCTCTCCTCGCGAACGACCTCCCCCTCAATCACGTGATGGGGGGATTGAACGTCAGCTTCTGGCCGATCGGTCCGATCAGCAAGCGCAGTGGCACCGTCTTCATTCGGCGCAAGTTCGACGACGACGAAATCTACAAGTGGTCGCTGCGCGAGTACATGCGCTACCTGCTCACCAAGCGGTTCAACCTCGAGTGGTACATCGAGGGCGGCCGCAGCCGTACCGGAAAGTTGCGGCCGCCCCGCTTCGGGCTCCTCACCTACTTGGCGAAGGCATTCCAGTCCAGTGGGATGTCCGATGTCTACCTCATTCCGGTCTCCCTCACCTATGACCAGCTGTACGAGGTCGGTGCGATGGCGGCCGAGGCCCACGGTGAGGCCAAGACGAAGGAAGGACTTCGCTGGCTCGTCGGATATGTGCGCGCCCAGGGGCAGCGGCACGGGGTGGCCCATGTCAATTTCGGCAGACCTATGTCGCTGGCGGAGTATCTCCGCCAGGAGGACGACCTGCGGCTGGCCGTGCAGAAGACCGCGTTCGAGGTGTCGCACCGCATCAACGAAGTGACACCGGTGACGGCCACGTCGCTGGTGATGCTCGCGTTCCTGGGTATCGAGGACCGTGCGCTCACCGTTTCTGAACTACGCGCCATCCTCGGACCGCTCGTCGACTACATCACCGTCCGGCGGCTACCGACGGCAGGCGATGTCGACCTCACCAACCCCGAGGTCATTCGCACGGCGCTGCGCACCCACCTCGACTCCGGCGTGCTGCGCTGTTTCGACCGGGGCAGCGAGCGTGTGTTCTACCTCGGGCGGGACCAGCACCTCGTCGCAGCGTTCTACCGCAACAACACCATTCACTTCCTGGTGATGAGAGCCATCGCAGAAATGGTTCTGCGCGCCGCGGCGGACCAGCCGTTCGGTAATCCGCTCGAGGACGGGTGGGAGGAGGCGTTGCGCATCCGTGACCTGCTGAAGTTCGAATTCTTCTTCAGCGACAAGGACGCCTTCCGCGACCAACTCCGGACCGAACTCGAGATCATCGACCCCCTGTGGCGGGAGAACATGCGTGACCCCGCGCATGCCGAGAAGCTACTGTCGACAGCGCAGATCCACTTGGCCCACCGCGTCCTGCAACCCTTCCTCGAGGCCTACGCGGTGGTGTCCGATCAGCTGTTACGCACACCGACCGACGAAAGGTTCGACGAGAAAGTATTCATCACCGAGTGCCTTTCGCTGGCCGAGCAGCGCCGGTTACGCCAGCAGATCGGAAGCCGGGAGTCGATCTCTGCCGAACTCTTCACGACCGCACTGAAATTGGCGCGTAACCGGGGCCTCGTCGAACCGGGTGCGGAGAATCTCGAGGCTCGGCGAATCGAGTTCGACGCCGAGATCCGCACCCAGGTCAACCGGGTCCTGCGCATCCGGACCCTTGCTCACGACACCCTCGACCAGGTGGTGGGTGAGTAGATGACTGATTTGCGCAGCCTCCACGATGCCATCGCCGCCGCCCCGCCCGGACCCGGAACGCTTGCCGCCTTCGACCTGGACGGGACTCTCATCAGTGGGTATTCGGCCAGTGTGGTCTACCGGGATCGTCTGCGGCGCTTCGACATCAGTGTCGCAGAACTGTTGCGCACCACCGGGGCCGCCATGGAGACCCGATTTCGGGGCGCCGATGTGAGCGGCCTGATGCGTATCGGCGTGCAGAGTCTGGCCGGGCGCATGGAGGACGAAATGCAGGAATGGGGGCAGCGCCTCTTCCGGCAGGAGATTGCCCGGATGATCTACTCCGAGGTCCGCGGGCTACTCGCCGCGCACCGGCACGCGGGACACCAGGTGGTGATGGCCACGTCGGCTACTCCCTACCAGGCGCAGTCGGTGGCAGAGGACCTCGCCATCGAGGACGTCCTGTGTACTCGCCCCGAAGTCCTCGACGGCATGCTCACCGGTCAGCTGGCGTCCCCTCCGCTGTGGGGTCCGGCGAAAGCTGAGGCCGTGCGCACGTACGCGGAACAGCACGGCGCAGACCTGAAGAGCAGCTTCGCGTATTCCAACGGTGCCGAGGACCTTCCGATGCTGACGTCGGTGGGTCATCCGGTGGCCCTGAATCCGGATCGGAAGCTGGCGGCCACCGCCCGGCAGAACGGGTGGCCTTCGGTGAATCTGCGGCCACCGCAGAGCGGCAACGACCCGGTGTCGATCGCGCGCACCACCACGGCAATCGGCGCGCTGATGGGCGCCGCCGCGTTCGGTGTCTCGGCCGGTCTGGTCACGAGGAACCGCCAGACCGCCGCCAACCTGGTCGGTAGCTTCGGCCCCGATATCGCCCTGGCGATCTGTGGTATCGGGCTGCGGGTGAGTGGCAAGGAGAACGCCGAAGCCGCACGACCTGCGGTGTTCATGTTCAATCACCAGAGTTCACTCGACATGCTGGTGGTCGGCAGCGTCATCCGTCACGACGTGACCGGTGTCGCCAAGAAGGAGGCCGCACGCGACCCCCGATTTCTTCCCGTCGGTGCACTGCTCGACGTCGCGTACATCGATCGGTCGGACAGCGCCAAGGCCAGGGCCGCGCTGCAACCGGCGGTGGAGAAGCTGCACTCGGGCATCTCCATCGCCATCGCCCCCGAAGGCACGCGCACCCCCACTCCTCGTCTCGGCAAGTTCAAGAAGGGTGGGTTCCATCTCGCGATCTCGGCTGGGGTGCCGATCGTGCCGATCGTCATCCACAACGCCGGAGAGCTGATGTGGCGCAACTCGCTGGTCGCACACTCCGGGACCGTCTACGTCGACGTGCTCGAACCCGTCCCCACTGACGGGTGGGATACCTCCGACCTGGACAAACACGTCGAGGAAGTCCGCTCCCTGTTCGACGAGTGCCTGCACGGCGGGCACCGCTGACAAGATTCTTCAGAAATACTTCGGCTGGATGTAGAGAAACCGGAATGTGCTCCGTCCTCTTCGCGAAAGGCGTCACAATGGGCGCCACGAGATGAGGAGAAAACAATGCCGAAGTTCATGCTGCTGCAGAACTACGAGGGCGGACCCGGGTGCACGGTGCCGATGAGCGACTGGGATCCGGCCGACATCAAAGCCCATATCCAATTCCAGCACGACCTCAATGCCGAACTCGCCGCCAACGGTGAATTGGTCGACGCGCAGGGCCTCGCCGGGCCCGACGTCGCGAAGCGTGTCACATTCGACGGCAGAAGCGTTCCTGTGGTGACGGACGGCCCGTTCCCCGAAACCAAGGAACTGCTTGCGGGATATCGCTTGATCGATGTGGAGTCCGAAACCCGCGCACTCGAGATCGCCGCGAAGGCCTCGGCCTCACCCGGACCGAACGGCGTGCCCATCCAGCAGCCGATCGAGGTTCGTCAGGTGATGGGCGCACCGGACACCGACTTCTGAGACCACCCGACGATGGAGATCGGAGCCGCACTCGAGGACCTGCTGCGCGAACTCGCGCCGCAGGTCCTCGGTGTGCTCGTCCGGCGTACCGGCAACTTCGACGCCGCCGAGGATGCCGTTCAGGAGGCGCTACTCGCCGCGGCGCAGCGTTGGCCGCGCGACGGCGTGCCCGCGAACCCCCGCGGCTGGCTGATCCAGACCGCCACGCGCAAGATGACCGATTTCATCCGCAGCGAGATCGCCCGACGCACAAGGGAGCACACGGTCGCCCGGCAGGCGCAGACCGATGCAGAAACCGTCGACAGCGACGACACGCTGATATTGCTCTTCATGTGCTGCCACCGGGCGCTGACGCCGGCGTCGGCCATCGCGCTGACCCTGCGTGCCGTCGGGGGACTCACCACCGCCGAAATCGCGAACGCCTTTCTGGTCCCGGAAGCGACCATGGCACAACGCATCAGCCGCGGGAAGCAACGCATCACCGCGTCGGGCATCCCCTTCCGGCGGCCGACGGAAGAAGAGTGGACGGAGCGGCTGCGCTCGGTTCTCCACGTGCTCTACCTCGTTTTCAACGAGGGCTACGCGAGCAGCATCGGCAACGATGTGCACCGCACCGAGCTGTCTTCGGAGGCGATCCGGCTCACCCGCGCCGTCCACGCGATACTGCCCGGCGACGGCGAGGTCGGTGGTCTGCTGGCGCTCATGCTGCTCACCGATGCCCGCCGCCCGGCACGCACCGGTCCGGACGGTGAGCTGATCCCGCTCACCGAACAGGATCGCACCCTGTGGAACAGCGACTTGATCGCCGAAGGCCAGCGGGTGGTGATGGACGCCGTGGCCGGAGGGGCGGTGGGCCAGTATCAGCTGCAGGCGGGAATCGCGGCCGTCCACGACGACGCGGAACGTGTCGAGGACACCGACTGGGCCCAGATCCTCGCGCTGTACGGACTGCTCGTGCGCATGTCCGACAATCCGATGGTGCGATTGAACCGCGCCGTCGCTGCAGCCATGGTGCACGGTCCGGCCACCGGACTGGCGATGCTCGAAGAGCTCGACGGCCCACTCCGTGGGCACTACCGGCTCGATGCCGTCCGCGCGCATCTCCTCGACATGGCCGGGGACACTCGATCGGCGGCGGCGCACTACCGTGCGGCGGCGCGGCGCACCACCAACGTCCCCGAGCAGCAGTACCTCGCCGCGCAGGTGGCCCGGCTCGGTGTCACTGAATCGGGCTGAGACAGCACTTCATACAGCCCTCGCGCACAGCCCACCCGAATCGCCTCGCCAGAATCGCGACAGGTGGGCACGATGGACGAATGCGCTCCGCCCCACCGACGTCCTCCCCGGAGATCTCCGACTCCGAGTCTTCGCTGCTGCCCCGGATCTGGGCGCTGCTGCGGCCCTATCGGGGTTGGCTGGTCCTTGTCGGCGCGGCGATCGTCGTGTCGTCACTCCTCGGCGTCGTCCCGCCGTTCCTCACCAGGGCAGTCTTCGACCGCGCACTGTTTCCCACCGACGGCAGCGGCGTCCATCTCACGCTGCTGATGTGGCTTGTTCTCGCGATGATCGGGGTGACACTGGTGAGCTCGCTCATCAGCGTCGGCCAGAGCTACCTCACCACCAAGGTCGGCAACCTGTCGATGGCCGATCTGCGCGAGCGGCTCTTCGCGCACCTCGAAAAGATGGAACTGGCCTTCTTCACCTCCACCAAGACCGGGTCGATCCAATCGCGACTGGCCAACGACGTCGGCGGGGTCCGCTCCGTGCTCACCTCCACGGCATCGAGCATCCTGTCCAACGCGGTCACCGTCGCAGCATCCCTCATCGCGATGGTGCTGTTGTCCTGGCAGTTGACGCTTCTCGCCGTGGCACTGCTACCCGGATTCGTCTACCTCCAGCGCCGCGTCGGCGCGCGGCGGCGGGCGCTGGCCCGAAAAACCCAGGAGTCGCTGTCGGACATGACCGCCATCACGGAAGAAGCACTGAGCGTCTCCGGTGTTCTCCTGACCAAGGTCTTCAACCAGTCGCAGGCCGAACTCGCGCGCTACAGCGCGGAAAACGCCCGGCAGACCGAGCTCCAAGTACGTCAGGCCATGGCAGGCCAGGGATTCTTCGCCGTGGTGGGTACCTTCATGGCCATCACCCCGGCCCTCGTGTATCTGCTCGCCGGCTATCTGATCAGCGGTGGGTACGGCCCGGCCATTTCGGCAGGGACCCTTGTCGCGTTCTCGACCCTGCAGGCCAGACTGCTGCAGCCGCTCGTGTCCCTGATGCGGGTCACGCTCGACGTCCAGACGTCGATGGCGTTGTTCCGCCGCATCTTCGAGTATCTCGACCTGCAGCCGGCGATCGTCGATCGTCCCGGCGCCGTCGCGCTACCCGCCGACTCCCCGGGCAAGGTGGAACTCGACGACGTCTATTTCGCCTACCCAACTCCGGTGCGCCTGGCCACCGCCGACCCGGATCCCGTGGCTCTGCGAAGCCTCGGACGCGGCGGAGTCGGCGGCGGGGTACGCGGCTTCTCGGCACCGACCACCCGCACCCCCGTAGTGGCCGACGAGGAGGTGATCGAGCCGCGCCGCCCTCGACGCTGGGCGGTGGCGGGCACCTCTCTCGAGATCGAGCCGGGTCAACTCGCCGCCTTCGTCGGACCATCGGGCGCGGGCAAAACGACCCTCTGCTACCTGGTACCGCGGCTGTACGAAGTGGACCGCGGCGCCGTCCTCGTCGACGGATACGACGTACGCGACCTGACCATGAGTTCACTTGCCGACGCCGTCGGGATGGTCACCCAGGACCCGTATCTGTTCCACGCCTCCATCGCAGACAACCTGCGGTATGCCAAGCCGGATGCCACCGACGCCGAACTGCACGATGCGGCCACCGCGGCCAACATCCACCACCGCATTCTCGCTTTCGACAACGGTTACGACACGCTCGTCGGCGAACGTGGCTTCCGGCTCTCCGGCGGCGAGAAGCAGCGTCTGGCCATCGCACGAGTGCTGCTGAAGAACCCGCGCGTTCTCATTCTCGACGAAGCCACCTCGGCACTCGACACCGTGTCCGAGCGGCTCGTCCAGCGAGCACTCGCCGAGGTGATGCGCGGGCGAACCACACTGGCGATCGCGCACCGGCTATCCACGATTCAGCATGCCGACGTCATTTTCGTGATCGACGAGGGTCGCCTGGTGGAACGCGGCACCCACACCGAACTCCTTGCACGTCAAGGCCTCTACGCGAGACTGCATGCCGAACAGTTCGGCGGCGGCCAGGTGGAGTGTCGCTGCACCGACGGCATTCGATTCACGGACGGCACAGTGCTGGCACCGAGCAGCAGCCTCGAGAACTAGTCGCTACAAGAACTTGCTGAACTGGTCGTTGGCCTTCTGCATCACGAAGTCGTATGGCGGCGAGAACTTACGGGCCCACCAGTATCCGAACCGGATGTCGGGCGAGGTGTACACCAGATAGCGGTTCTTCTTGATTCCCGTGAGGATGCAGGACGCCACCTTCTCCGGGCTGACCGCTCGCTTCTCGAATCGGTGGATCGCCTTCTCGATCCGCGGGTCGTTCCGATCCACCCCGGCGATCTCGACAGTGCCCACCAGCGGAGTCTTCACGGCACCCGGAACCACGAGACTGACGCCGATACCGTGCCGCTTCAGGTCGAATCGCAGAACCTCGGACACCCCGCGGAGCCCGAATTTGCTTGCGCTGTAAGCAGCATGCCAGGGCAGCGCCAGCAGTCCCGCAGCAGAGGACACGTTGACAAGGTGACCACCCCGCCCCGCCCGCACCATCGGAGGGACGAAGCTTTCGATGATGTGGATCGGCCCCATCAGGTTGACGTCGATCATCGACTTCCAGTGGCGGTGCTCGAGGTTTTCGACCGTGCCCCACGCGGAGATACCGGCGACGTTCATCACGACGTCGAGGCTGCCGAATTGATCGTGAATATCTGCTGCGAACGCCGTCACCGCGTCGTAATCAGACACGTCGAGCGCTCGTGAGAAGCTCACGGTTCCGCCCTGATTTCCGACCTGCTCCACCGTGTGAGCCAAGCCGACTTCATTGATGTCGGTGAGAAAGAGTTCGGCGCCTTCCGCGGCGGCCGCCAACGCCGTGGCGTGCCCGATCCCACTACCAGCACCTGTGATCAGGCACTTCTTGCCGTCCAGCGTCGTGATCGCCATTGTCGTGCGAGCCCCCGTCCTCACCGATCCGTGTCGGCTGGAAGTCTACGCACGCACAACGTTTGCGCGCACGCCCCGAGGCGGGATCACCCGGGTCCTCGGCAGCGTCGCGACAGAGCTGAGCCGGCTCTCCCCGAGCCGGCCCACTTCACAACCGCTGCGCCATTTCTTCCTGATATGTCCGGATCGTCCGTTCGATTCCGTTGGCGTCTTCTTCCCGTCCCCTGTGCCGGGCATCGTCGGCGCGCTCGCGCAGAACTCGAATCGCCTTCCGAAGCTCGGCGTCACTCATTCTGTGTTCCATATCACAATCATTCCCGACGACTTCCGGTTTGGCCAGGCATCGCGGGCGGTCACCGAAGACACCGAGGTAGAGCCGCTGCCGGCGAGCGCACCAGTCAGACCGCATGATCGGCCGTCCTGCGGAGGCCACACCGGAAGGCTTCTGGCGCCGCCGCACGGCGGTCGGGCGGTGCAGACACACCCCATTCGCAGTAGTGTTCACGGCGCCGTCGCGGCCGAGCGACCTGCCGTAGTTGCAATGCACAACGCAACACAATGGCCCTGAACTGCGAGTACAGGCCCCACGCACTGCCGGATGCCGGCGACTCGAGGCCGTCAGCAAACTCCCAGTGATTGAAAGAGCAATCAGCATTTGCGGCCGGGCAGCCGATCCGCCACATCTGCTGGAACGATCAACTGGACACTCGGCCCTTGAACCGCCAGGAGACGCGCCGGTATGACTTGCACGGAGTCCGAACGGCTGAGCAGCGAGAAGTGCGCGATGCGCCGACCGTCGTCGAAACCTGCATGACGCCGTCAGCGAGCGAAAGCGCACCGTTTCGCACGTCTGGCTGTGAGTTATCAATCGGTTATCATCATGGTACTGTGTCGTTCACACGACTGACGCGCGCACGAGAGAGGACCCGGCGGCTCACAATGGCAGATTTTGCTGCGCGGTTGAACAAGCTCTTCGACACGGTCCACCCTCCGGGACGTAAACCGCACACCAACGCAGAGGTAGCTTCGGCGCTCATTGCCGACGGGCATCAAATCTCGAAGCCCTACATTTCGCAGCTCCGCTCCGGGCAGCGCACAAATCCTTCGGACGAAACCGTCGCGGCATTCGCCCGCTTCTTCAAGGTGAAGCCCGAATATTTCTTCAACGACATCTACGCAGCCAAGATCGACCACGACCTTGAACTCTTGTCGCAGCTCCAGGGCTACGGACTACGCAAACTGTCGAGCCGCGCCTTCGACTTGTCCGAGGAGTCGCAGAATCTGCTTACCACGATGGCCGAGAAGCTTCGCGCCAGCGAGGGTCTGCCCGAAGTACCGCCGGACGCGTCCCGGTAGCACCGATTTTTCGCGCCGGATACGGAACCTCTTCCGGCACTGCGCTATACATGACCACGCCGCTCGTATGCCGAGCGTACTGGACGAGCCGAGCCCGGGTACCGACCTTCCTGTCTGAGCGCTGAGCCCACCCGGGAATCGCACGCGCGGCGACTCCCGTTGGCGCATGATGGAGCAATGCCTGACAGACCGCAGCTCGGTCCCACGATTTTCGTGCTCTTCGGCGCCACCGGGGACCTGTCCAAACGGATGGTGCTCCCGGCCTTCTTCCAGCTCGCACGATCAGGTCTTCTCGGTTCTCGGTGGATGTTGATCGGCACCGGGCGGGGCACGGTCACCGATGATCACTTCCGCGCCCACGTGCGGGACTCCCTCACCCAGTTCGGCGGCGGGCACACCGACGACGGCTGGGACGACTTCGCGCAGCGCCTGCGATTCGCCGGTGGCGGTTTCACGCCCGAAGACCCCGGGACGCTACCGAGCACCGTGCAGGACGCGCGGGATTCGCTCGGCGTTCCCGACGCTCAACTCGTCCACTATCTGGCACTTCCCCCGAGCACCTTCGCCGACACCACACGAGCTCTCGGCGCGCACGACCTGGCGCGCGGTTCCCGGGTCGTCTACGAAAAGCCATTCGGTACCTCACAATCCGCTTTCCGTGAACTCGACGCCGCAGTACACGAGGTTCTCGACGAGAAGCAGATCTATCGCATCGACCATTTCCTCGGCAAGGAAAGCACCCAGAATCTGCACATCCTGCGATTTGCCAACGGGCTGATCGAGGGAGTCTGGAACCGCGAACACGTCGAACAGGTCCAGATCGACGTCCCCGAAACGCTGGACATCGACGACCGCGCCCGCTTCTACGATGCCACCGGTGCGGTCCTCGACATGCTCGTGACTCACCTGTTCCAGGTCGCTGCGGAGATCGCGATGGAGCCGCCGCAGAGCCTGGGCCCCGACGACCTCCAGTCTGCGCGCGAATCGGTGATCGGAGCGTTCCGCCCGCTCGACCCCGCCGAAGTGGTCCTCGGCCAGTACGAGGGCTACCGCGACGTCGACGGTGTCGCCGACGATTCGGAGACGGAAACTTTCGTCGCCGCACGGTTGTGGGTCGACACCGACCGCTGGCGGGGTGTGCCGTTCCTGCTTCGGACGGGCAAGATGCTGGGCGTCGCGAAGCAACGCGTGAGCCTGGTGTTCCGGAGCCCGGAAGGCCCTCTTTCCGACATCCCGCCGGACGGCGCCGTGCTGACCTTCGATCTGTCCGGGGACGGCGAGATCGACATGTCGATGGTGGTCAAGGAGCCCGGGCCCGACGACGAACTATCGGTGGGCCACCTGAGTCTGCCTCTCGACACGGTGCCACTCGGCCATGCTCTCGCACCGTATTCGCGCCTCGTCCTGGACGTGCTACACGGCGACCGGTCGCTCTTCACCCGCCCGGACGGACTTGCCCACGTCTGGGACGTCGCCGACCCGTTGCTGAACAGGCCGCCCGCCGTCAAGCTGTATCCGGGGGGATCCATGGGACCGCCGGAGGCCGACAAGCTCGCCTCGCCGTGTGGATGGCTGGTCACGCAGTCGACCGGATGAGCCGCCCTCCGCGACAAGTGGACTCGGACCGAAGAGGAGACGACATGGACAACGAAGAGATCGAAAAGCGTATTCAGGCTCTCGTCGAGCAGGAGCACGAACTGCGGGCGCAGTTGCAGGACAGCGAGCTGGCGCCCGAGGAGGAACGCGCACAGCTGGCCGCGTTGGAAACCTCACTCGATCAGTGCTGGGACCTTCTGCGCCGACGCCGGGCTCGTCTCGACGCAGGACAGAACCCGGACGACGCCTCGGTCCGTCCGGCGTCGGAGGTCGAGGACTACCTCCAGTAGAAACGGTCAGGGCACCGACTCTTCCGATGCCGGCTCCGTGGCCGCGACCGGCACGGGCGAGTGACGGATTTCGGCGTACACCTCCGCGAGTTGCAGCACCCATCGGCGCGGTGACATCCCCTGCGGTGGAGCTATCCACTCGGTGTCGAGCACCTCGGAACCGGCTGGGTCGTCGATCCAGCGGGCCAGAATTCTGCTGCGCTCGGTAGTCGACTCCGGCAGATTCTGCGCCCGCGTCTCGAACATGCCCGCGCCCGCCTGCAGATACAGCGCGTCCATGACGTGAGCGATCGAATCAGACGCCCGCAGAACGGTGGTGCTGCCCTTGCCGTCGCCCTCCACGACTTCGGGGAATCGGGAGACGAGCACAGAATGCAACGCGCTCATCCGGCGAAGATCGCGGCGTGCGCGCAGCCAGGTCTCCACCAGCACCCACACCGTGCCGGCCGAAACCACCACAGCGGCGGTCGTGTACGCACCGGAGGATCCGATGATCCACGTCTCCCCCGCCACCTCCCGGACGAGTCCCACGACCGCGGCGACGAGAACCATCGCCGATCCCACCACGACAAGGGCGATGCCGCGGCCGAGAGGGGTCCATGCGACGTGCCAGATACCGGTGATCACCACCGATGCCAGCGCGAGCACGATGAACACCAAGGCCGGGACGGGGTAACCACCGGCCAGGGCCGTTCCGACCAGGACCGCGGCCGCATAGATCACGGTGGCGACAGCGCGTAGGGCGCGGCGCGGCAAAATCGGCCAGACCGACACCGCACCTACGGCGCTCGCGGCAGCGAAGAGGGTCCACGCCAACTCGAGGAGGATCTCCGACAGCCCGGCCGTCGGCGCCAGCGCGTCGAGACGCAAGGCGACATCCGGGACGGCCAACGTAGACGCGCACGCGGCGCTGGACACCGCGATCACCATTGCGATCCGCAGCGGTGTCGGCTGGCGTGCCGCGACCCTGCCTGTGCGGGCGCCGGCTGCGATCCAGACGACGAGCGCGACAACCCAGCCCATCAGCCGATCGCCTCGTCGTAGCGGAGCACCGACACCGGCGTTCCCCTGCCCTTCATCGTCCTGAGCTGCAGGAGCAACATGGACGCGAAGGTCTCCGCCTCCCACTCCGCCACGTCACCGGAAGCCTGCTCGCCGCCACGCATTCGCGAGCGCTGACTGAGCATGTACGCGATCAAGTCGTCGCCGGCTTCGAGCGTTGCCGCGACAATCTCGGCACCCTCATGCCGAAACACGATGTGCCCCAGTTCATGTGCGAGAGTTCGTTCGACGTCGGGAAGTCCCGGGGCGAGCACGATGACGTCCCTGTCCTGATAGGCGCGTCGCTGACCACAGACTCCCGGTGCCATCGGTGTCGTGAAGTCGAGTTCGATGGGACGCTGCCGTTCGCGGGCAACTGCGTCTACGACATCCCCGAGTGAGACCGCTTCTGCCCGGGCGGCAGCGTCACAGACCGCATCCACGGCTGCTGCCACCCGTCGATGAGAACGGCTTCCTGCCACGACTACATCCCTCCCGCAGGTGCGGGCGGAAAGAACTCCGCCCGGGCGGCCGCGATGCGCGCCTGCTGTGCGCGCGCACCCTTGAAGGTCAGCGCACCGGCCCCACCCGCGCAGCCGAGAAGGAGTCCCACACCGCCGAGCACTGCAAACGCAGGTAGTGGCCCACTATGGACGACCGGCGCGACTGCCGGCGGTGCGGAGTCCGGAACTGCGGCGGGTGCCGGTCGCACGTCGGGCGGCACTCGGTCCTGCGACGGTACGTTCCCATCCGCCGCATCGCCGGGAAGGCTCGTTCCATCGGAGTGTGGTGGCGCGTCCGCCACCGGCGGGCCCTGGGGACCTCCCGGCGAGGTGCCAGGCCCGGGACCTTCCGGTCCACTTCCCGAGGCAGGGGGTACCCCTACTGCCCCACCTCCGTCGCCGGATTCGGGATCGCTCGACGTGTCGGGACGGGTGATGCTCGGCACCGGGTCCGACGGTAGGTGCCCGTACGGGGGAACGACCACCTGTGGAGCGGGAGGGGTCGACGGCTCACTGGTCTCGGACGGCTCCGTCGTCTCCGGAGGATCGGTGGTTTCGGATGGCTCGGTGGTTTCGGAAGGCTCGGTGGTTTCGGAAGGCTCGGTGGTTTCGGAAGGCTCGGTGGTGTGGGGGTTATGGCCGCAGTCGTGATATCCCTCGCACGGGTGTGACCCCATACCTGGATGCGTCGAGCCGCCGCCGACGTCGGGATCTGCAGATGCTGTCGACGGGAACACCGAGAAAGTGCCCCATCCGAGAACGGAGAGAAAGGCCAGCGCGAGCCCCAGCATGATCAGGTTCCGGATCACACGACGTGCTGCCACTGCGCACCCCCCTCTGGTATCGATCCAACACCTCAGGCGGCGTCGACGCTGCCATGGTAACGAGCGGACGGTCCGGAGGGTGCTGGTGGTGCCGGAGTCGGGGGCCGGCACCACCAGCGATGCCCGAGCCAGGTGGGACTCGGGCGGCTTTCTCGGTGAACCACCGAAGGCACGCGTGCGTCGGATGGTTCGTCGCAGGGACAGCGTCGGTCGGCCGCCCCGGAACGTCGACGTCAGAACGTCCCGGCGACCGTCACCTCGGACGGCTGCACGGCAGTGTTCGGTGTCGGCTGGACATCGGTCGCGAACGAGCTGGCGTGGCCCATCATCGCCGCCCCCGCACCCATTGCGACGGCCGCCGCCGCCGTGCCTATTACGACGGCTTTCGCCGCTGCAGTGAGCGCAGCACGGGCGGCACCGGATGAGCGCCTCACGTTCACAGCACGTTCACCAGCAACATCGTCGCAGCAATCGTCGCCACCACGGTCGCTGACGCGAGCGCATCCGAGATTCTCCGCCTTGCCTGCATGTTCTTTACCCCGATCGATTGACCCCTCGATGACCTGTGATCAGTAGACCTTGCCCAGTTACTATTTAGCAACTTACCTGTCCCAAACGTGACGCGGCACACTGCCGCACGACGCTCTGGCGCACACCGGCTCCCCCGATACGGAAGAGCACGGCGACACGAAGAAGCACTGCGATACACAAAGAGTGCGAACACAAAGAGTGCGAACACACAAAAGAGCACTCCCTCCGAAGGGAGGAAGTGCTCTTGCGATGGTGGAGCTGAGGGGAATCGAACCCCTGACCTCTTCGATGCGAACGAAGCGCGCTACCAACTGCGCCACAGCCCCTGATGCAGACCCTGCGATCTGCTCGGCAAACTCTAGCAGGCCACCCACACAGGGGGCGAATCGCCTATCCGATTGCGGCTTTCGGCTCCGGCGACGGACTATTCACCGGCGGCACGACGCATCGTGGCGTGCTGCATGCGCTCGTCGTCGAAGCGCTCGAGATGATCGAACTCGGGGTCCTCGTCGTCTACTTCGAGCACAACGGCGCCCGGACGCCGCAGCCGGGCGGGGATGAGACGCAGTTCCTCGTCGCTACGGGACTCGACCCCCAGCCGGGAGCGATTGAGCCGCGCGGTTCTGCGCCTCCGGATCTCCTGCTCGATCTGGACCTGACGGCGGAGGTAGGCGAGATAACCGACGAGGCCGACGACGCCGGCCACGAAAATCCACCACATCACCGGGGCAATGATCAGCGCGAGCGCCGCGGACATGATCGTGCCGAACACGAGGCCGAGCACCGAGCGCTGGCGGAAGGCGTATCGGGCCTCCCGCGCGATCGCATCGGCCTCCGGGTCGAAGCCACCACGCCCACGTCGCACCGGCACGTAGTCACCGACCGGGGCCCGGCCGGTGTCGAAATCGTCTTCGTCTGCGTGAGTATCCACAAGGTCCTCCGCGTCGTAGCCGTAGTGGTCCGGTTCCGGTTGCCAGTACGGGTCGCTGCGGTGTCCTGCCGCGGGACCGCGCTGCACGGGGCGCTCGTCACCGCGGTGCAGCACGCGCGTCGCGAGGGCAGCGTCACTGGTTTGCCGGATCCGGGGGCGGTTGTTGACCAGCATCGGGACCAGGACGAAGAGCCACACGACGACGAGCCCGATCCAAAGAAAAGAGTTCGGCATACGGCAGCCTCCTCCCAATCGTCTACCAGCACGGATACCGCTGTTGACACTCCCAGGCTAACCGCATGGACACGCACATCTTCGCAGACGCGCCGATCTCACCATACTCAGGTGTCACATGCGTAACGCGAAAATGTGGCGCTCGACATGCTCGAAAGCGACGTGAATTCTTCTTCCGCCGGGAGTGCCCGAAACGGCGACCTCGACCGGCAACGTTTGATACCGTCAGATAACTGCTGTGTAGCTGGACGATTGTCCAGACGCTTTTGCGGCCATTACGCCCATGTCGCTTTGCCGCTGCGGACGAGAGAGTCGGCGACAGTGCCCATCACGTCCTCGACCGTCATGCCGACCAGGATGTGGTCACGCCACTGGCCGTCGACGTCGAGGTACCTCTTCAAAAGACCCTCTTCACGGAATCCGACATTGCGGAGCACCGCCTGGCTTGCCAGGTTCTCCGGGCGCACGGTGGCCTCGATACGATGCAGTCCCACCGGACCGAACGCGTGATCCAGCCCCAGCGCGAGGGCTCCCGTGGCCACGCCGAGTCCGTTGACGTCGCTGGCCACCCAGTACCCGATCCACGCCGAACGCAAAGCACCGCGAACCACATTGCCGATCGTGATCTGCCCGCAGAAGTTTCCGTCGAGTTCGATCGCCATCGGCAACATGCGACCCTTACGCGCCTCGGAGCGCAGGCTGCTGCACAGTCCCGGCCACCCCGAAATATGGTGCCGCGCATCCCATGGCGCTTCGCCGGTCGGTTCCCACGGCTCGAGATGGGCACGGTCGCGAATGCGCAGTCGACTCCACGCCGCGGCGTCGCGCAGTCTGATGGCACGCACGGTCACCACTCCGCCGTTGACGCGGAGTGGGCCGAGGTGCGGCGGCCAGCCCGGATGCTGGGTCATCCCCGTTGCGCCAGGAAGGCCACGTCCACCTGATCACCGGTACGCACCTCGGTGACTTCCGGGTCGATCAGCACGAGACAGTTGGCTTCGGCGAGCGTGGCGAGAAGATGCGAGGACGCTCCGGGCGCACCGCCGAGCGCCTGGACCAGGTATTCACCGGTGGCTTCGTCGCGCATGAGCTGGCCCCGCAGGAATCCCTTGCGGTCCTCGATCGACGTGATGGGTGCGACTGTGCGCGCGGTGACGACGCGGCGCATCGGCTGCCGACGTCCCAGCGCGATCCGAATGAGGGGACGGACCATCACCTCGAAGACCACCAGCGCACTCACCGGGTTCGACGGGAGAAGAAAGGTCGGGACCTCGTCACGGCCGAGCTGGCCGAATCCCTGCACCGACCCGGGATGCATCGCGACCCGGTCGACCTCGAGATTGCCGAGATCGGCGAGTGCGTCGCGGACATCCTCGGAGGCCCCTCCCCCGACCGCACCCGCGATCACCACGATCTCGGAGCGAATCAATTGCCCTTCGACCACCTCGCGTAGGCGCCGCGCGTCGGCGCTCGCGATGCCGACGCGATTGACGTCGGCGCCCGCATCACGCGCGGCGGCGGCAAGCGCATAAGAGTTGACGTCGTATACCTGACCGGGCCCGGGGGTCCGATCGACGTCCACGAGTTCGCCGCCCACGGAAATGACGGACAACCGCGGCCGTGGGTGCACCAAGACCTTGTCGCGACCGACTGCCGCAAGTAGTCCGACCTGAGCCGCTCCGATGATCGTGCCGGCCCGAACGGCGACATCTCCGGGCTGGACATCGTCGCCCGCTCGACGCACGTAGTCGCCGGAGCGGACCGGTTTGTAGATCTTGACGCGTGCGCGGCCGCTGTCGGTGCGGTCGAGCGGCAGCACTGCGTCGGCGAGCGTCGGGAGCGGGGCCCCCGTGTCCACCTTGACCGCCTGTCGCGGCTGGAGACGGATGGGCTGCCGGGAGCCGGCTGACACTTCCCCCACGACGGGAAGTGTCAGCTCGACGGGGGCGCCGTCGTCGTCACGAAGATCGGTGCCGGCGGCCTGAACATCGACGCTACGAACGGCGTACCCGTCGATGGCCGCCTGGTCGAAACCGGGAAGCGGCCGCTCGGTGACCACTTCCTCGGCACACAGCAGTCCCTGCGCTTCGGAGATCGCGACCCGGACCGGCCGCGGCGCCACCGCAGCCGCGGTCACAATGGTCTGTTGCTCCTCGACCGACCGCATGTAGTTCGTGCCTCCCGAGCTTCTAGGAATCCGCCCGCTTCAATCGGTCGGTCAGCCATTCACGCAGCGACGGGCCGTACTCGTCGCTGTTCAAGGCAAAGTCAACAGCAGCGCGGATGTACCCGCCGGGATTTCCGAGGTCGTGTCTCGTTCCGCGGTGCACGACCACGTGCACGGGATGGCCGTCCTTGATGAGGAGGGCGATGGCGTCGGTGAGTTGCAGTTCACCACCCGCTCCCGGTTCGATACGGCGCAAGGCGTCGAAGATGTCCCGGTCGAGGATGTAGCGGCCGGCTGCCGCGAAGGTCGAGGGCGCGTCCTCGATGGCAGGCTTCTCCACCATTCCGGTGACCTTGAGGACGTCCGGGTTGACGGCATCAGGCACCGTTTCGACCTCGAAGACGCCGTAGGAGCTGACCTGATCCTTGGGTACATCGATCGCGCACAGGACGGTGCCGCCGCGTTTGTGGCGCACCCGGGCCATGGTCTCCAGTACGCCCCGGGGCATCACCAGGTCGTCGGGCAGGAGTACGGCGATGGCGTCCTCGTCGTCGTCGAGAACCGATTCTGCGCAGCTGACGGCGTGACCGAGCCCGAGAGGCTGATCCTGGACGACGGATTCGACTTCGAGGAGGCCCGGAGCCTTCCGAACCTTCTCGAGAAGGTGATACTTGCCGCTCTCCTTCAGCTTGCTCTCGAGGACGAGATCCTCGACGAAGTGGGCAACCACACCGTCCTTGCCCGGCGACGTCACGATCACGAGGCGTCCGGCCCCGGAATCAGCAGCCTCACCGGCGACGAGCTCGATACCCGGGGTGTCGACCACCGGGAGCAGCTCTTTCGGCACGGTCTTCGTCGCCGGCAGGAATCGGGTACCCATTCCTGCTGCGGGCACGACCGCGGTGCGAAAGGCGCTGTTGGTGGGCGGAACGGCATCTGTCATGCCCCACACCATAACTGTGTAGAGCTACTCAGCAGTCACCAAGCGGCCCCGAACGGCCACGGAGAACCCGCCGAGAATGCCTGCTCGGGTGCTCCTACAGTGGTCGCATGCAGGCGCGAAGCAAGACCGAGTGGCGGGAACAGGTACTTTCCGGCCGACGTGCACTGGACTCGGGCGTGCGAGCGGCCGAGGATCGGGCACTCGCCGAACTGGTCACAGTCGGTTGCGCGGCCGATTCGGTGGTCTGTGCGTACGTTCCCACGGCACTCGAGCCGGGGTCGGTGGATCTGCTCGACGCCCTCGCCGGCATCGTTCGACGCGTCCTCGTCCCGGTCACCCGCGGTCCCGGGCCACTGTTCTGGTCCGAATACACCGGGGCCGGGCAGCTGGTCGATGCACCATACGGCCTGCTCGAGCCGACCGGAGCCGTCCTCGATCCCGAAGAAATCCGGACGGCCGAGATCGTTTTCGTGCCCGCTCTGGCAGTCGACCTCCGGGGCGTCCGCCTCGGGCGAGGAGCCGGCTTCTACGACCGCACGCTCGGACTCGCGACACCGCAGACCCGTCTGATCACGGTGGTCCGCGACGAAGAACTGGTGGCAGAACTCCCTGAAGATCCTCATGACGTGCGGATGGGCTGGGCACTCACACCAGGTTCCGGACTCGTCCGCCTGGGCGAGGACGTCGAGTCCTACCCGCGCAGAAATGCCGCGGAATAAGGTGCTGATTAGCGTTGTTGGCACTGTCGACTGTAGAGTGCTAACACCTGCGGTTTGACTACACAGTGCGGAGGAGCCCCAGTGCCCACTTATTCATACGCGTGCACGGAATGCGATAACCGCTTCGACATCGTTCAGTCGTTCAGCGACAATTCGCTGACCGTCTGCCCTGCATGCTCGGGCAAGCTTCGCAAGCTGTTCAACTCCGTCGGAATCGTCTTCAAGGGCAGCGGTTTCTACCGCACCGACAGCCGCGGATCCTCGGGAGCCGCCAGCGAGCCCGCCAAGACCGAGTCCGCGCCCGCCGCGAAGGCGGAAAGTTCGTCAACGGCGTCTTCTAGCTCGACGAGCACCGCGACCGCTGCGCCGGCCAAGGCTGCAGCCAGCTAACTTCACTCGCGGAACCTCTTTATCCACAACTTCTCGCCTATCCACAGGCAGGCCGTTCGCTGCCCCTCGAGGGCCGGGTGGGGTCCTAGCGTCGAATCATGTCACGCAACCCCGCCCGGAATCGGGTCACCCGGGCGCACCGAAGCCTCGGTCCCTCCTGGTTCGATCGCCTGTCCGACCTCACCCACCCGAGCTGGGCACGCACCCTCGTCGCACGACGCGTAGCAGCAGCCGGTCTGGCGTGCCTTGCCGTCGCGCTCGGAATCCGAGGCGACCCCGACTCTGCTCACTCTCCCGTCGTGGTCGCTGTGCGCGATCTTCAACCGGGACGAATCCTCGTCGATACCGATCTCGAGGTACGGCAACTCGAAGTGCGGAGCCTTCCCGACGGAGCAGTCAGCGCACTGTCGGATGTCAGTGGTCGCACACTCGCCAGCCCAGCTCGCGCAGGCGAGACGCTCACGGACGTGCGAGTGCTGGGACCACGCCTGGCAGCGACGGCCGCGGGTATCGAGGATGCACGCATCGTTCCGGTTCGCCTCGCTGATCCGGCGGTGGCGGAACTTCTCAGGGAAGGTGATCGCGTCGATGTCCTGACCGTCGACTCGGACACACCAGCACACTCGGGGCGGCCGCAGAATGCCACCGTGTTGGCCTCCGACGCCGTCGTCGTGCTGGTCACTCCGTCGGGGAACGGCCGTGACCAGCGCGATCGCGTGGTGATGCTGGCCCTGCCGGCAACCGAGGCCACCACGGTGGCCGCTGCATCGCTCACCAATGCGATCACCGTGACCTTCCAGTGATCCGCCACCTGCGCCGCCTCTGATCTAGGCTTTTGCGCGAAGAGTGCTGACCGACGTGCCACCCACTGGAGGAGACATCGACATGCTCAAGGGATTCAAGGACTTCCTGCTTCGGGGGAACGTCCTCGACCTCGCCGTCGCAGTAGTCGTCGGGGCGGCGTTCACCGCCATCGTGACCTCGTTCACCAACAACGTCATCAACCCGCTCATCGCAGTCGCGGGTGGAGCCAACGATCTCGGGTGGGGCTACCAGGTCCTCTCGGACAACCCCGCAACCTTCATCAATGTCGGGGCCGTGATCACTGCCGTCATCAACTTCGTGATCATCGCGGCGGTGGTCTACTTCATTCTGATAGTTCCTGCCAACGCCGCGAAGAAACGGTTCATCACCGAACCCGCCGACAAGAAGGCGAGCGAGGCCGACCTGTTGATTCAGATTCGCGACATCCTCGAGGCGAGCCTCGAAACCGACTCCTCGGGAACCACTGCCGGCGGCGCGCACTCCATGCCCGCAGAGAAGGCCGCAAACCTGGAGAAGACACGACAATAAGTTCCGTCACCACACGGACGCGGGCCCGTGCACAGTCCAGTGCACGGGCCCGACGTCTCAGCGCGACAGAAGAAGTCAGCCGAGGCTGAAGGGCTGCCCCCACAGGGTGACGGTGCCATCGACCGACTCGGTCGAGACACTCACCTTGGCGTAGGAACGAGCCTGGGCGTAACC
>NZ_JAWLSG010000004.1:95464-176538 GCF_033142305.1 Rhodococcus sp. IEGM 27
GCCGGCCTCGATCGGCACCGACAACGAGCCACCCATACCCAGCGCATCGAAACCGAGATCCGCGCTGAGCTTGCCCTTCAGACCGGTGATGTCGACCTGGCAACCCACGATGTACCCGGTGGTCAGCGTCGCACCCTCCTCGGGGATCTCCCCACCGAGCTCGGCGAACACATCGCCCGACACCCACGCCGTGCGGCCAGCACCATTAGCGGCCAGCGACGGAGAAACCAGAGCACTCTCAGCATTACGGGCGATCTTCGCGCTCACACCACCGGCGTTCACGACCTTCTCACCACCCGGCAGCGGCACAAAAGTATCTGCATTCGCAGCACCCGTCGACATCAGGCCGAGCACAACAGCCGCAGCGGCACCCAGGCCGGCAACGCGGACTCCACGGCGCAGACCGGTCTTTCGGTTCTCGCTCATTCGTTCCCCTCATCAGGATTCTTGCTGGTTCCCAGTCACGACCTTCGAGACTGAGGAGTGGTCCATGTCGGGCCCAGAGCAGCATTCACGGCCGTCATGACCGCGGAGTGAATTCCGGGTTATCACAACCTGATTACCGCACTGAAGTCGAAATCACTGACAAAGCATCAGAGTTTCGACTGGGCAACGGCACACGACCCTGCCCTCCATCTCCAGTACTGACTCGCCGAGGACAGTAACCGGGAGTTGGTTGCTTAAGCAATTAATTCCTGAGGAAACGGAATCGTGATGTATGCCACATCGCAAAACGTGTCCACCGTGTGGGATTTCGGCGAGAATTCGGACCTCGCGCCGCTTCGCTGACCAGCGCATTCATGCGGCGTTCACGTGAAGTTCGGTAACGTTAACACCTGGTTCACGAGCTAGAACGATGTCTGTTCTGGGCGAAGAAAACCGTCGATGTCGCAGCAAAGTGTGGCCTGGGCCACGAGTGCCCCGGTCCGCCGCCGGATACAAAAACTTCGGCTGATTCCAGAGGCAGACAGCAGATCACGATTGCCTTACGGTAGTTCTTTCCGACGATAACTATCCGTGATGGGGAGGTTTCTGGCGGCGCAGCCACTCGTCGGATTCACTGCCCCGTTCATCCCGACTCGAGGCGTCGTCGGGCCCGCGTTCGTCGGCGGTGGTGTCGGGGAAGACGTCCCCGAAGATGCGCGCGAGCCGGGCCCTGTCGATCGGGGCCCGGCTCGGTGCTGCGTTCTCGGTCGGCTCGCCGTCCGACGGAGGGGAAGTGGAGATGGCTCAGCCTTCCAGACCGGACAGCTCGGTGATGACGTGCGACGCGAGAGGCGTCAGCGTGGCCATACCGTCTCGCACGGCAGCGCGCGAAGACGCCAGGTTGACCACCAGCGTGCTCCCCGACACACCCGCGAGACCGCGTGACAAACCGGCGTCGAGGGAACCTGCTGCGAGGCCGGACGTGCGCAGCGCTTCGGAGATTCCCGGAATCTCCCGGTCGAGTACCTCCGCGGTGACGTCGGGCGTGACGTCACGCGGCGAGACACCCGTACCGCCGACGGAGACGACGAGGTCGACCCCGCCGATGACGGCGGTGTTGAGGGCGTTGCGAATCTCGACCTCATCGGCTGCCACCGCGACGATGGCGTCGACGATGAACCCGGCCTCGTTGAGCAACTCAGTGACCAGCGGACCGATGGAGTCCTTGCCGTCACCGTGGGCGGTGCGGTCGTCGACGATAACTACCAGCGCGCGGCCGGCCAGCGAGGCTTCGATATCCATGGTCCCTACCGTAGTGGCCCCGTTCAACACGGACTCGACCTGCCCGAGGATCCCTGCGTTCATCATCGGCCGCCCTGTTCTGCGGTTCCCAGCGTGACATCGACGGTCTTGGTGTTCGACCCGTTTCCGTCCGAGTACGTAATGGACACTGTGTCTCCTGGTGCGTGGGAACGGATGGCAGCGATGAGGGCGTCACCGCTGGTGATGACACGGTCGTCGACCTTGGTGATCACCGACCCCTTCGGAATTCCGGCCTTCTCGGCCGGGCCGCCCGGCGTCACCTCGACGACGGTGGCACCGTTGGCGGCATCCTGCGACGGAACCTGGATGCCGATGATGGCCTGCGTGGCCTTGCCGGTGTCGACCAACTCGTCGGCGATGCGGCGGGCCTGATCGACCGGAATCGCAAATCCGAGGCCGATGGAGCCGCTCTGCTCCCCCGCTCCGGTTCCGCCGATACTCGCGATCGCCGTGTTGATCCCGATCAGTTGCCCGTCCATGTTCACGAGAGCGCCACCCGAGTTGCCCGGGTTGATCGCCGCGTCGGTTTGCAGGGCATCGATGACGGTGTTCTGGTTGCCCGACTCACCGGAGGTCGACACCGGACGGTTGAGGGCTGAGATGATTCCTTCGGTGACCGTGCCTGCCAGCCCGAGCGGCGAACCGATCGCCACCACCTGCTGGCCCACCTGGACGTTGGCGGACGTTCCCAGTTCGATGGGTGTCAGATCCGTTTTGCCCGATGCCTTGATGACAGCCAGGTCGGAGACCGGGTCGGCGCCGACCAGGGTTGCGTCCGCGGTACTGCCGTCCGAGAAGGCCACCGTCAGCTTGCCTCCTCTCGCCGCCGCGCCGGCGACGTGATTGTTGGTGAGGATGAGACCGTCGGAGGACAACACGACCCCCGACCCTTCCCCACCGGATCCGCCGGCGGTTGCGACCTCGATCTGGACGACACTCGGGACCACCTTGTTCGCGACGGCCTGCACGGAGCCCGCCGGGGCGTTGGCCGCGGGAGTTGCGGTGTTGTTCTTCGGAGCGTCGAGTGAATTGGTGACCGCAGCGCCGTTGCCGTCCCGTTGGGTAGCGAGTGAACCGACGGCACCGCCGATGCCGCCGCTCACCAACGCCAGTGCGACGGCCCCGACGACGATGGCCGTCCGCGCGGGACGCTTGGCCGTCGCTGCCGACGCCGGCTGTCCCGGCCCGTAGTGACCGGAGAACGACCCCGTGGGCGCTCCCTGCTGCGGGGCGGCCTGCTGGGGTCCCGCACCGTGTTGCGGCTGCCCGAATTGCTGTGTGGACTGATGTGGAACGCCGTACGGGGCGCCCTGCTGGTAGCCCGCCGATCCGTAGGCCTGCGGGCCCGGTCCGGCCGGGCGGTGCGGCGTGGCCGGGAACTGCTCGGTCGGCTGGTAACCCGGAGCGGGCCGGGCAGCCTGGTCACCGGTGTCGCGACTGTTGCTGTCGGAACTGTTTCGATCTTCGGTCATCGCATCACTTCCATCTCCCGCGGCCACCCGCAGGGGCAGCCGCACCGTCTCTGTGTACGAGACTGCCCGGTGGGACTGAGAAGGTCCTGAGACCGGCCTTTGAGTTTGCCCAACCCTTCCCCAGGTTATTCCGACTCCGGTTCCCCGGGAAGCACGATGCGGATGAGTGCACCGCCCCGCTCGGAGACGTCCACGGCAATGGTGCCTCCGTGCTTGACGACTACCTGCCGCACGATGGCGAGCCCCAATCCCGAGCCGGGCATCGAGCGCGACGCCATGGAACGGTAGAAGCGGTCGAACACCAGCTCGCGGTCTTCCTCGAGGATGCCGGGGCCGGCGTCGTCCACCGTCAGCTCGAGCAAACCCTCGCCGGCAGGCTTCATCATCACACGCACCTGCTCACCGGTGGGACTCCACTTGGCCGCGTTGTCGAGCACGTTCAATACCGCCCGGGACAACCCGGCGTGATCGCCGTAGACGAACCACGGAACGGTGACGGCGGTGAAGTCGATCTCGTTGCGGCGGCGGCGCGCCCGCTCGAGGCAGCGTTCCACCACCTCACTGAGGTCGACGCGCTCGAACACCGTCTCGGGCGCATCCTCGCGGGCGAGATCGACGAGATCGCCCACCAGGGTGGACAGCTCCTCGATCTGCGCTACCACGTCGGTGCGCAGTTCGGCCATGTCCTCGTCCGGAATGTGCGGAGCGCCAGGGCGGCTCGACGCGATCAGCAATTCCATGTTGGTCCGCAACGAGGTGAGCGGTGTCCGCAGTTCGTGACCGGCGTCCGCCACCAACCGGCTCTGGCGCTCACGTGATTCGGCCAGCGCCCGGAGCATCGTGTTGAAACTCTCGGTCAGCCGCGCGAGTTCGTCGTTACCCGTCACCGGCATGGGGGTCAGGTCATCGGTGCGAGCCACCCTCTCGGTGGCCGCGGTGAGCCGCGCGATCGGCCGGAGCCCGGTGCGTCCCACCGTCGTTCCGGCGACCGCCGCGAGAACGACACCGCACCCACCGACCACGAACAGCACCCACGCCAGTCGGTCCAGCACCGCACCGGTCGGTGCGAGGCGCTGGGCAATCACCAGGGTGCTGCCGTCCTGGGTGCGCTCGGCCAGCACCCGCTGGTTCTCGGCAGTACGCAGCGACGTGCCCTCCTCACCACGGGCGACCGCCAACTCGGGCTCGCCGATGGGAACACTCGAACCGGGCGGCGTGTACGTGTCGAGGTCCGGGAAGATCAGCGCCACACTGATGTCCGTCGTGTACAGCGTCGCACCCGCGATGTAGCGCGGGTCGAACGTCACCAGATTGCTGTCGATCAACGCCGATGCGCGCGTGCGCAGCTGATTGTCGACGTCCGCGTAGAGCGCCCGGGACACCACCGCGTAGGCGGCAATCGCCATCACGGCCACCGCGATTGCCACTACCGACGCCGCGAGGAGCGTGACACGCCAGCGCAGCGACACCGACCGCGTCAACGGCATCGGTGGACGCATCTCCGGCGGCAGCGGAATCGGTCCGGTGTGGTAGCGGCCGGTGGCGTGCGGTTCGTGCCCCGGCAACCCCGGCTTGTCGGCGGTTCGGTGGAACGGCACAGCCATCACGGCGGAGTCTCCCGCAGCACGTAGCCGACGCCCCGGACGGTATGTAGCAGGCGCGGCTCCCCATCAGCCTCCGTCTTGCGACGCAGATACCCCACATAGACCTCGAGGGCGTTGCCCGACGTCGGGAAGTCGTAACCCCACACTTCTTCGAGGATGCGGCCACGGGTGAGCACCCGGCGCGGGTTGGCCATCAACATTTCCAACAGCGAGAACTCGGTACGGGTGAGGCTGATGGACCGATCGCCGCGCGTGACCTCCCTGGTGACCGGGTCGAGGGTCAGGTCCTCGAAGGTCATCTTCTCCGAGTCGATTCCCGGTTCGGGCGCCGCCCGGCGTAGCAGAGCGCGCAGCCGGGCGAGCAGTTCCTCGAGGGCGAACGGTTTGGGAAGATAGTCGTCGGCTCCCGCATCGAGTCCAGAGACCCGCTCCGACACGGAGTCGCGGGCGGTGAGAACCAGGATCGGCAGGTCGTCACCGGTACTCCGCAGCCGCCGGCACACTTCGAGGCCGTCGAGGCGCGGCATCATCACGTCGAGCACCAGCGCATCGGGTCGTGCGGCCGCCACCTTCTCGAGCGCATCGATACCGTCGACGGCCAGTTCCACCGAGTACCCGTTGAAGCTCAGGGACCGCCGCAAGGACTCCCTCACGGCCCGATCGTCGTCGACCACCAGAATGCGCATACCCGACAGTTTGACCCGGCCGACTGAGTAATGGCTGAGAAGGGTCGGTACGGAGCCGGATGTGATCACTCCACGATGCGCGGTCCCGGCAGGCTCCACTTTCGCCAGAGTGCGAGCAGACGGAGCACCGAGGCCAGCGCTGTGCCCGCGATCAGAGCGGCGTTCGGACCGGACCCCAGTTCACTCGACACGACCACCAGCGCCGACCCCAGGAGCGCGGGGATTGCGTAGAGATCCCTGTGGAGCAGCAGCGGAACTTCATTCACCAACACGTCGCGCAATATTCCCCCACCGATGGCCGCCGTGCCACCGATCAGGCACGAGGCCAGCGGGCTCGCGCCGTGGTCGAGGGAAATCACCGCACCCGTACTCGCGAACAGGCCCATACCCACCGCATCGAGCACGAGGATCTCTCGGCGCAGTCGGCCGAGCGCCGAGTGCAGGAAGAACACCAGCAACGACGTGCCGAGGGCAGTGCCGAAGTTGGGCCAGCTCCCCAGCGACGTGGGCGGATGGATGTCCAGCAGGAGGTCGCGGACGATGCCACCACCGATACCGGTGAAGACACCGACCACGCACACCCCGAAGATGTCGAGCCGCTTCGTCACGCCCACCAGGGCACCCGACGCCGCAAACGCCGCGATGCCCACCAGTTCGAGGATGTAGAGCAGCACCCGCCAAGGTTCGCACGCGGGCCTGCCGCCGTTTCGTCCCGGCCGGGCCGGGCCTACCTGTCAGCCGGGTCCAGCAATCCCAACTTCACGGCCTTCACCAACCGGCGGGGTACACGATGGGTGGTTCCCCCGACTGTCACCTCCACCAGCTCGGGAACCTGAGCCTTCCACTGCGACCTGCGACTACGCGTGTTGGACCGCGACATCTTGCGCTTGGGTACTGCCATCTTTCTCTCTCCTCCTTCGTCGCCTGTGAGTACTTCTCAACCACGGAGTGTTAAGAAGTACTCACAGGCGCTTGCGCACTCCATATCGGCGTTCGAACTTCTCGACGCGGCCCGCGGTGTCCATGACGCGTTGCGCGCCGGTCCAGAACGGGTGCGACTCGCTGGTCACGTCGACCACCACCAGCGGATAGGTGTTGCCGTCCGCCCACTCCACAGTGCGGTCGCTGGTCACCGTCGACCGCGTGAGGAACGTGGTTCCGGTGCTGGCGTCCTGGAAGACCACGGGGTGATAGTCGGGGTGAATGTTCGGTTTCATTCGTGTCCCTCTCTCGAGCTGTCGGGTTCTGCGTACGGTGATTCGCTGCTGTCGCAGGGGTCTTCGTGGAACTGGCCGAACGGGTCGGGCCACGACTCCCACGCGGCCTCGTCGGCGAGTTCTTCGTCGGTGACCAGCGCCCACTGGAGCGTCCGGTCGATGTCGCTGGGGTCGGCCGCGTGCACCAGGACCACCATCGAGCTGTGCCGGTCGCCAAATCGTTCGTCCCAGCACAGAGCCGCCATTGCTCGCCGCGCCGTGGGGACTTGGTCCTGTTCGGCCGGGGTCATCGCGGCCAGCCATCGATCCGCACTCGCCACCCGCAGTCCCCCACCGGCGGATTCGAGCCACAGCGCCTCGTCGGGCTGCGTGGCCACCCACACCCGGCCGCGCGCCGTGACCACACCCTCCAGAAGAACGTCGATGGCCTCGTGCAGTCGCTCGGGGTGGAAGGGCCGGTTCGCCGAGAACTCGACGATCATGACCCCGCAGTCGTGCGACAGCGGAGGTTGCCCCCGCAGCAGAGGTGAGTGGGCGTTCGTCAGCTCGCCGCGCCGGGCACCGGAGGGGATTTCCAGGAGTAACCGCTCGACGTCGAGTCCGTCGACGTCCCAAGCGATCGGTGCGCCGGGAGCGAGCCGCGCGAGGACGGCGTGGAGCCTGGCCTGCTGCCACCCGTCGCCGGCGCTGCCCGATACCACCAGGGCGTCGGCGAAGTCGACCTGCCCGACGGCGACCTGCGCGACGGTCCGGTCGTCGTCCAGAGCCTCGTCACCGGTCGCGTCGTCGAGCCACGTCTGGGCGTCGATGCACGTGATCACGGCCTCGACACGGACATCGCGTGAGGCGGTTCCGTCAAGCTGGCCGACCACCCCGGACACCACCACGTGCTCGATTGCCCAGCACACGGCCTCGGGTTCGAGCCGGCGGTCGAGGTGCAACACGATGCGCTGCACGGAGCTGCGCGCATGAAGGCGGCGGAGCAACGGGAGCAGGTCTTCCCGGAGTGTGCAGGAGATACAGCCGTGCGCGAGCTCGAGGATTCCGACGCGGGTGCGCTCTCGCCCCGACCCCATCGTGGTGACGGTGCGCCGCACGACGCCTTCGTGCACGAGGTCGAGGTCGTGATGCACGACCACGGTGTCGTCACGGAGCAGCGACCGCGCGACGGTGTCGGTGGGGCCGCTCCATCCGGATACCAGGACGAGCGGCGTCCGGTGAATCTCGCTCACGAGCACCCTTTCGATAACGATTGTCATTGCTTACCGAGAAACGCTACATTGGTTTTTCGTCGTTGTCGAAAATGATTGTCATCACCTTGCTGACCGGTAGTCGCCTGGATGCGGGAGGAGACAGAAAGGAATGCCCATGTCGGCACATTGCCAAGTGACCGGACGCCGGCCAGGATTCGGCAAATCCGTATCGCACTCCCACAAGCGCACCAATCGGCGCTGGGATCCGAACATTCAGAGGAAGACATATCTTCTGCCCAGCGAGGGGCGGCGGATCACTCTCACCGTCTCCGCCAAGGGGATCAAAACCATCGACCGGGACGGAATCGAGGCCGTGGTTGCCAAGATCCGGGCCCGCGGAGAGAAGGTCTGATGGCCCGGAACGAAATCCGTCCGATCGTGAAGCTGAAGTCGACGGCGGGTACGGGATACACCTACGTCACCAGGAAGAACCGCCGCAACGACCCCGACCGACTGGTGATGAAGAAGTATGACCCCGTCGTCCGGCGCCACGTCGATTTCCGAGAAGAAAAGTAGAAGACACCCCCGATGGCGAAGAAGTCGAAGATCGCAAAGAACGAACAGCGCAAAATCATCGTTGCGCGCTACGCGGAGCGGCGGGCCGAACTGAAAGAGGTCATCCGCCGCCCGTCGAGCAGCGATGACGAGCGCGCGCAGGCGCAGACGGCACTGCAGCGTCTGCCCCGGGACTCGAGTCCGGTACGATTGCGCAATCGAGACGCTGCGGATGGACGTCCGCGCGGCCACCTGAGGAAGTTCGGGCTCTCTCGCGTGCGTGTTCGCGAGATGGCACACCGCGGGGAGCTGCCAGGCGTCCACAAGTCGAGCTGGTAAAGGAAGAAGATGGCAGTCAAGAGAGCACCGTCGAAGAAGCCGCGTCCCGTCGAGGGACGCAAGCCGAAGAAGAACCCGTTGTTCGCGGCGAAGATCGAGTACGTCGATTACAAGGACATCAACCTTCTCCGCACGTTCATCTCCGATCGCGGCAAGATCCGTAGCCGCCGCGTGACGGGCCTGACTCCGCAGCAGCAGCGTCAGGTTGCCGTTGCCGTCAAGAACGCTCGCGAGATGGCGTTGCTGCCTTTCACCAGCCGGTAGCAGCTTCTTCACAGACACCCGAAGGCCGCGTAGTCCACGGACTACGCGACCTTCGGCGTATTCCGAGCGGAGCTAGCCGAGCATCGCCTGCATCTCGGCAATTTCCCGCTGCTGAGCGCTCACGATGCCGGTGGCCAGTTGCTTGGCATCGGGATTCTCGCCCTCCGCCAGTTCGGTGTCGGCCATCTCGACGGCGCCCTCATGGTGCTCGATCATCATCGTCAGCCACATCCGGTCGAACTCGGGCCCCGACATGCCCATCAAGGTGGACATGTCGTCTTCGGACATCATTCCGTCACCCGGCCCGTGGTCCATCCCTTCGTGACCGGTTGACGTCGGAGCGGTGTCACCCGCCTGAGCGAGCAACCCGGTGATCTGATCCATCTCCGGTGCCTGAGCGGCCTCGATCCGCTGGGCGAGCGCCAGCAGTTCGGCGTTGTCGGTGCGGCCGTCGACCATCTCGGCCATCTGCACCGCCTGCGCATGATGCGGATACATGCCGCGCAGGAACGTGACATCGGCGTCGTTGAATGCTTCGGCCCCGCTACCGGCCTCGGCCGAGGTCGACAGGGAGTGGGACGTCGCCGAGGCGCCCGAGCTGCTCGGGTCGGACGAGTCGGTGCCGCAGCCGGCGAGGACGAGCGCGGCGCCGGCCGCCGCGGCAATGAAAGCTGTATAGGTGGAACGCATGGGAAATCTCCTCATGGACATGCTTCGGGAAAGTGGCAGCAAGCTCCGCCGGAGCCCTGAGCTCCGGACTCCCCGTCACACCCGCAGTATCGACAGCTGCGCCAATGACAACACGGTCCACGCCGGTGGTCCACGTCCGGACTGCACCCGGTCGACACTCACCCGCGACGTCGGCGACGGCGCCTCGGCACCGGCCACGCAGGGCACCGTCGCACGCGTGAGCACCGGTGCCACGACGACCACGCCGGCGCAGTGATGTCCGTTGGGGTGCGACTGTTCGCACTCGTTTCCGCAGTCGTGGCCGTGGTTCGTGCCGGGGTCGTGCGAGGCGGCCACGGCATGCAACGAACCGCCATGAGCCGGAGCGGAAGCGGCGGTGACACTGTGCATCACAAGGACCGCAGCCGCCAGCGTGACCAGCAACGCAATGCGTGCGGTGGGCACACGCCTTCGTCTCGCCGCCGGGGTCATGACTTCCACTGTAGCGGCACATACCCGCCAGGGGTATGACGATGACGCCGAGCCTTTGGTCGCACTCGCATGAGCTCAGAGCGACGACAAGATGTCCAGTCCCTGCTGCTCGAGGCCACCGATGGTGTTGGTGAGGATGACCAATCCGCGCTCGCCACGCCGATCGAGAACCACGGTGCACTGGAAGCCGCCCGTCGCCCCGCCGTGGAGCGTGTACTCGCGGCCCTCGAACGGCACCACCGACCACGTCAATGCCCGGTAGGTGTTGCCGATCCACCGCTGATCCATCGCGGCGCTGCCCGGCACCGTGCCGTCGATAAGCTGCCGAACGTAGCCCGCCATGTCCGCCGCCGTGGACCGCAGCCCACCGGCGGGAGCGTAGGCGTCGAGCGGCCACGGGGCCTGCGATCGGTGCAGTACGTCGAATCCGCGGGTGGCGTCGGCGGGCAGGTCTGCCGCAGTCAGCGGTAACCAGGTATCCGACAACCCGAGCGGTACCAGCATCCGTTCGCGTAAGAGCGACGGATAGTCGGTGCCGACTGCTGCGGCCAACGCCTGTCCGAGCAACGCGAAACCGACCGTCGAATACGCGTAGATTCCGCGACTGCCGAGCTGCGCCGACTGCACCTGCTGCAGCAGCGCCTCCCGGTCGTATGTGAAGGGATTGGTCGCGGACACCCAGTGGCCCACCGCCACAACGGCATCGGTGGTCATCGGAAACTGGGCCATTCCCGACGTGTGCGAGGCCAATTCGAGCAGGGTCACGTCAGCGACCGGCGCACCACGCAACGGCAGCAATTCTCCGACGGTGGTGTCCTCGCGCACCTCACCGCGCGCCACCGCATCGACGAACAGCTGCGCGGTGAACGTCTTGGTGAGAGAACCTATCTCGTACTCGGTGTCGTCGGCCGCGCCGAAGTGGGCGAACCGGGTTCCGGTGACGTCCACGTATGCGACACTGGCGTTCTCACGATAGCTGCGGCTCAGAACCTGTCCGGCGAGCGACACCAATTGCGGGTCGCCGCTCGATGGGGGCGCCAGCGCAGACGTAGCGGGAGCCGTGACCGCCGTGAGAACGCAGGCGCAGAACAGCGCGCACAGAATGGTCGTCCGACGCAGCATCGCAACTCCTCGTGCACGTCCGAACGCGCGTGCCTCTCCCGGTTCCCGCTCGAGCCTATTGTCACCCACCGGAAAGGCGCCCACTAGACTTCGGACGGTTTGCCGACAAGAGGCTCACCGGTCGAGGAGGTGCCCCGCAGCGTGTCGGGAATAGTTGCGGGATTCACCGTCATCTTCGTGATCATCGCGATCGGCTACATTCTCGGCCGGCGTGGAACGCTCGGAGCGGAGGGCGAATCCGTCCTGGGCAGGCTGGTGTTCTTCGTCGCGACACCAGCGCTGCTGTTCGATTCGCTTGCATCGTCCGACCTTTCCGTGATCTTCTCGCCGACGCTGGCCGTCGCTGCTGCGACCGCTTTGACAGTCGGCGCACTGTACATGGTGGTGGCGCGGGTATGGCTGCGCAGGTCGCTTCCGGAGCCGACGATCGGGGCGTTGTCGGCGTCGTACGTCAATTCCGCGAACCTGGGCATTCCCATTGCGGTGTTCGTGCTCGGTGACGCGTCGTTCGTGGCCCCACTGCTCCTGTTCCAGATAATCGTGTACTCGCCGATCGCGTTGACCATCCTGGACATCACCACGTTGCGCAGGAGCGCATCGCGACTCGAGACCGTGACCGCCCCGTTCAAGAATCCGATCGTCGTGGCCGGCGCCGCGGGACTGGTGCTTGCCCTCGTCGACTGGACCCCGCCCGAAGCGGTGATGCAACCGTTCCGGCTCATCGGCGGCGCCTCCGTACCGGGTGCCCTGCTCGCCTTCGGTATCTCGCTGTACGGGGTGCGCGTCCTCGAGAAGGGAACGAGTCCACGCCGGGACGTCGCACTGGCTTCGGTGCTCAAGATCGGCGTGCAACCCGTCCTCGCGTACCTGATGGCGCGATACCTGCTCGGCCTCGAGGGACACGAATTGTTCGCGATCGTGGTTGTGTCGACCCTGCCGACGGCGCAGAACGTCTTCGTCTACGCCAGCCGGTACCGGTGCGGAACGGTGCTGGCGCGGGACACGGCCTTCGTCACCACTTTGGCGGCGATTCCGGCAATTGCGCTGGTCTCAGGACTGCTCGCGTGACGGGGTTACCGTGGCTTATGCGCGTAATCGCCCTCGCAGTGCTGGCCTGCCTTGCCGTCGCCGGATGCGGGTCCACCTCGAGTACCGACGAACCGACGATTCCCCCCGAGATCGCATCCGCCGTCGACCCGAGCCCCACCCATCCGTCGTCGGGGATGCCCGTGCCCAGCGAGGTACCCGGCGAGGAATTCGGTACGGTGTTCACCGCCCGGCCCGACATCGTCCGCGCCCATCCGACCCCGTTCGAGTCGTGGTCCCGCGCCGACGGCAACAAGGTCGCGATCCATTTCGTCACCGGAACCCCGGAGTGTTACGGCGCCGATGCGACCGTCACCGAGACGGACACCACCGTCACCATCTCCCTACGCACCGGAAGCCTGCCGGAGTCGGCCGACAAGATGTGCATCCTGGTCGCAGTGTTCGGCACGCTCGAGGTGCCTTTGCAGGCGCCGCTCGGCGCTCGTCGGGTGATCAACGGGTGAGCCGTTGAAGCACTGGTTCCTCAACGTCTGCATCGCCACCGCACTACTACAGGCCGTCTATCACGCCGTCCGCGTTCTCGTCTCGTACCGTGTCCTCGCTCTCGGCGGTGACGCGGTCACTATCGGAATCGTGACGGCCCTGTTCTCGCTGGCACCCCTGCTCGTCGCGGTCCGCATCGGGCGGGCGGTCGACCAGCGGCACGCGGCCGCAGTCCTGCGTACCGGCGTCGCGCTCACGACACTCGGTGTCGTGGTGATCGCGCTCAGCAACGACCTGATCGTGCTCGCCGTGGGCAACGTGGTCCTCGGGTTCGGCCAGATCCTCGTCACCGTGGCCGGGCAGGGATTCATCACCTTGCTGTCGAAACCGGGCGAGCTGGACAAGGGGTTCGCGGGCCTGACCCTCGGCGTGTCGGTCGGTCAGGCCGTCGGCGTGCCGGTCGTGGGGCTGATCGCGGCCCGCAGCTCGGACGGCGGACCGGTGCAGACCACTCTCGCGCTGGCGGTCATGGCCGCGGTGTCGCTGGCGTCGATTCCGTTCGCGTGGCCGATCCGCGAGCGTCCGCAGTCCAGGAAGCCGGCCGCGAAAGACCAGCAGCAATCCGTCGCGAGCATGATCTCGACGCCCGGTATGCGACCCGCGGTGTTCAGCAGCCTCATCGTCCTCGCCTCCGTCGACGTCGTCGTGGCCTATCTGCCCGTCCTGGGCCACGAATTCGGTTTCAGCGTTCTCCTGGTGTCGTTGCTGCTCACCGCGCGCACGGCGGCATCGATCGTGTCCCGGGCGTTTCTGCCGTGGCTGCTCACCCGGGCACCGCGACAGCGACTGCTCATCTCCGCGACTTTGTGTTCGGCGCTGCCCACCGCGCTCCTGCCGTTCGTCCGCGATCCGTGGTGGATGGCCTTGCTCCTGGTGGTGGCCGGCTTCTTCTGGGGCATCGGGCAACCGCTGACGATGACCTGGGTGACCGGCCTCGTCACCGGCCCCAACCGGGCCGCCGCGTTGTCTCTGCGCCTGACCGGTAACCGCCTGGGCCAGGTGCTGATCCCCTTGACCGCAGGCGCTATGGCCGGTGTCGCGGGCACGGCGTCGATCTTCGTGATCACCGGAGGTCTTCTGGGCACGGCGGCGGTGTCCACCTGGCGAGCCGTGCGTACTTCATAACCACCCGCGGTTAATAAGTACTCACGGGTGCCTAAATGTCGCACCGGCCGCTGCTCGACGCTCCACTTCGTCGGCTGTGGCGTGCGTCTCTCCTCGGCAGACTTGTCCCCAGTCACGCGTTTGCCAGATCAGGGGTCAGGAGCCACACGATGAGCTTTACCGGTGTCATTCCGAGCACGACCGACACTCCTCGTCCACATCAGGACGAGCGCGCCGTATCGAGCGCGGTACAAGCATCGGGCGACACGACTCCGCAGCTACGTTTCCTCGACCCCGCCGACACCGGGTCCGGGCGGGCGGCCGTGATGGTCTGGCCGCAGGCTCCCCTACTCGCGGAACTCGTCGCGCTCTTCGCCGACCTCGGTTTGCGGGTTGCTTCCCATGAGCAGCTTCCCGCCGCTGAATTCGGCGAGACGGTAGTGCACCGCTTCGATTTCAGCACCGACGGCTCCGCCTGGGACAGCACGACTCCCGGCCTCGTCTCCGCCGCGTTCGGGGCCGCGGCAGCCGGCCAGTTGGAGGTGGACGGATTCACCCGTCTCATTCCGGCCGCCAATGTGTCGTGGTCCGACGCCGTCCTGATCCGTGCGGCCTGCCGTTATCTCCGCCAGGTGGGACTCGGCCTGTCGGAGCCGAACATCGTGGCAATCCTGTTGCGCAACAGCAGTTTCGTGCGCGGGTTCGGCGCACTGTTCGCGGCTCGCTTCGATCCCGCGCAGACCGATCGGGGCGCGGCCGTCGCGGATGCGGAGAAGATCCTCCTCACCGCCATCGAGAAGACCACGACGTTGGACGAGGACCGCCTGCTGCGCGGCCTGTTGTCGTTCATCTCGGCCGTACTGCGCACCAACTGGTTTCAGCACGACCGCACGGCGGGAACCGGCACCGCGGCGGCGTTCAAGATCGATCCTGCGCTGCTCTCGCTGTCCGCTCCCGTCACCCCTTACCGGGAGATCTTCGTGCACTCTCGAATAGTCGAGGGCAGTCACGTGCGCAGCGGCACGGTGTCCCGCGGCGGTCTGCGCTGGTCGGACCGCAAGGACGACTTCCGCACCGAGGTACTGGGACTGATGAAGACGCAGCACGTGAAGAACTCGCCGATCGTTCCGATGGGCGCGAAGGGCGCGTTCGTCGTGCGCACCGATCCGACTCCCGATGCTGTGCGGCAGGCGTACACGACCTTCATCGAGGGACTGCTCGACGTCACCGACGACATCGTCGACGGCGAGGTGGTGCACCCCCGCGACACCGTGCTCTACGACGGCGACGATCCGTATCTGGTGGTGGCCGCCGACAAGGGGACGGCGCGGTTCTCCGACCTCGCCAACAGCATTGCGGTGCGCCGCGGTTTCTGGCTCGGCGACGCCTTCGCCTCCGGAGGTTCGGCGGGTTACGACCACAAGGCGATGGGTATCACCGCACGCGGTGGATGGGTTTCGGTACGTAGACATTTCGCCGAGATGGGCAAGAACGTCGACACCGACGCGTTCACCGTGGTGGGAATCGGCGACATGTCCGGGGACGTCTTCGGCAACGGCATGCTGCTCAGTCGCGCGATCCGCCTCGTCGGCGCCTTCGACCACCGGCACATCTTCCTCGACCCCGACCCGGATTCCGAAGCGTCCTACCGCGAGCGCGAACGACTGGCCGGGTTGCCGGGAGGCAGCTGGGACGACTACGACCGCGACGTGGTGTCCGCCGGTGGCGGGGTGTGGCCCCGGACCACCAAGACGATTCCGCTGTCTGCTCGGGTGCGCGAACGGCTCGGCGTCGAGGAAGCCGAACTGCCCCCGCACGAGGTGGTGAAGGCCCTGCTCACGGCCGAGGTCGATCTGTTGTGGAACGGCGGAATCGGAACCTACGTCAAGGCGTCCGCGGAAAGCAACGCCGACGCTGCCGACCCGGCCAACGACTCCGTCCGCGTCGACGCCGACATGCTGCGCGCCGCAGTGGTCGGCGAGGGCGGGAACCTCGGGTTCACCCAGCGGGCCCGCATCGAGTATGCGCTGAGGGGCGGCCGCATCAATGCGGACTTCATCGACAACGCCACCGGTGTCGCCACCTCCGATCGCGAAGTGAACCTGAAGATCGCGGTGGACGCGGCGGTAGCGGCCGCAGAACTGCCTGCCGCGGAACGGAACTCGCTCCTCGCTCGCGTCCAGGACGAGATTGCCGAGTCGGTGCTGGCCGACGCGTCGGCCCAGACCCTCGCGATCAGTCTCGCCGAGGTGCACGCCCCCTTCCTTCTCGGACGTCATGAACGGCTGATCGAGAACCTTGAACGGGACGCAGGACTCAGTCGGTCCGCCGAGGTCCTCCCGACCGCAGCGGAACTGACTGCACGACACCGCGCCGGGCAGGGACTGGTCCGTCCCGAGATCGCCGTCCTGTTGGCACAGTCCAAGAATCTCGTCGTCACGGAACTACTCGCCTCCCCGGTCCTCGACGACGCGGTGTTCGACGGTGTCCTGGCGGACTACTTTCCCGCACCGATCCGGGAGCGGGTACCGCAGCAGATCAGCGGTCACCGATTAGCCCGCGAGATCGTCGCCGTGCTCGTCGCAGGCGACATGATCGACCGGGTGGGACCCGGACTGATCCATCGCTTGGAGGAGCGCCTCGGTGTCGGCACCCCCGACATCACCAGCGCCTACGCGGTGGTGCGGCAGGTGTTCGACATCGATCGCTTGTGGGACCAGGTACTGGCCTTGCCGGGTGCCTCCCACCGCACGAGGTTGAATCTGCATTTCGGCATCCAGGACCTGATCGAGCGCACCACGTCGTGGCTCCTGCGGCACCGCACCGCGGACACCGACGCTTGCGCGTCGATCGAGCGATTCACCGACCCCGTCCGCGAACTGGCTACCGCCCTGCCCCGGCTGACCGGTGCACCCGCGCAGGACTTGAGCACGCTGCGCATCCTCGCGCAAGCGTTCGCACTCGAGGACACCGCACGCACACTCGGCTTGCCGATCACCCAGGTTGCGGAAACCTACCGAGAATTCGGCAAGGTCATCGGCCTCGACTGGCTGTCGGAACGATTCTCCGTCGGCGAGACCGGGACCGCCTACTGGGAGACGATGGCGGCGGCCGTCCTCGTCGACAACCTGCAGGAGCACTGGCACGCGCTGATCGGTTCGGTTCTGCAGGACGCCTCCCCCGACACCTCCGCGGCGGACGCCGTCGCCGCCTGGCTCGACCGGCATCCGACGGCCGCGGAACGGCTGTCACACATGCTCGGCGAGCTCCGCAGTCGCGATCGGGTGGACAATTCGAGTATCTGCGTGATCGATGCCGAGCTCACTCTCGCACTGACCCGCTGCCGATGACCCCTATCGCCGTAACCCCATACCTCACCACCGATCGAAGGAGTTCGAAAGTGCCCACTCTCCAGCGAGATGTCGCCATTGTCGGTGCCGGCCCGTCCGGGCTGGCCGCCGCGACCGCACTGCGCAAGGCAGGCCTGTCCGTCGCAGTCCTCGAGGCGCGCGACCGCGTCGGAGGACGCACCTGGACCGACACGATCGACGGGGCCACGCTCGAAATCGGCGGCCAATGGGTCTCGCCCGATCAGACGGCGCTGATCTCCTTGCTGGACGAGCTCGGCCTGGAGACGTTCGACCGCTACCGCGAGGGCGAATCCGTCTACATCTCGGCCGCCGGGAAGCGCACCCGCTACACCGGTGAATCGTTTCCCGTCGACGAGACGACGCGGAAGGAGATGGACCGCCTGATCTCCATTCTCGACGACCTCGCAGCGCAGGTCGGCGCAGAGGAGCCCTGGGCGCATCCCCGTGCCCGCGAGCTCGACACCATCTCGTTCAAACACTGGTTGATCGAGCAGTCCGACGACGCCGAAGCCCGCGACAACATCGGCCTGTTCATCGCCGGCGGCATGCTCACCAAGCCCGCGCACGCATTCTCCGCGCTGCAAGCCGTCCTGATGGCCGCGTCCGCCGGCTCGTTCTCGCACCTCGTGGACGAGGACTTCATCCTCGACAAGCGCGTCATCGGCGGCATGCAGCAGGTGTCGATCCGGATGGCCGCCGCACTCGGGGACGACGTGTTCCTGAACGCACCCGTGCGCACCGTGCAGTGGAGCGAGCAGGGTGCCGTCGTTTTGGCCGACGGCGACGTCCGTGTGGAGGCGTCGCGGGTCGTGCTCGCGGTGCCGCCCAACCTGTACTCCCGGATCTCCTACGATCCGCCGCTGCCGCGCCGCCAGCACCAGATGCATCAGCATCAGTCACTCGGACTCGTCATCAAGGTGCACGCCGTGTACGAGACGCCGTTCTGGCGCGAAGACGGTCTGTCCGGCACCGGCTTCGGGGCCTCGGAGATCGTGCAGGAGGTGTACGACAACACCAATTACGAGGACACCCGGGGTACCCTCGTCGCGTTCGTGTCGGACGAGAAAGCCGACGCGATGTTCGAATTGAGCGAAGAGGAGCGTCGCGCCACCATTCTCGGCTCGCTCGCCCGCTACCTCGGACCGAAGGCGGCCGAGCCGGTGGTGTACTACGAGTCCGACTGGGGCTCCGAGGAATGGACGCGGGGCGCGTACGCCGCCAGCTTCGACCTCGGTGGCCTGCACCGGTACGGAAAGGACACGCGGACCCCGGTGGGGCCGTTCCATTTCTCCTGCTCGGACATCGCGGCCGAGGGCTACCAGCACGTGGACGGCGCCGTCCGGATGGGTCAGCGCACCGCCGCGGATATCGTCGCGCGCCTCGGACAGTAGACCGCGTCGATCATCGCCCGGCAGTCACGACTGCCGGGCGATGATCGCGAGCAGTAGTTCGGCGCGCACCCGCGCAACGTCCAGCCTGCAGTCGATCAGGGCTTCGATCCGCGCCATCCGGCTGCGCAGGGTGTGCCGGTGCACGCCCATCGCGGCGGCCGCCGACTCCCAATGCCCGTTCGCCTCGAGAAACGCCCGTAACGACGCCAGAAGCTCTGTGCCGTTGACGCGGTCGTAGTCGTCGATGGGCGCAATCATCGTGTCCGCCAGCGAATTGAGTACTTCGCGGGTCGCGCTGAACGCGAGTAGGGCACTGCCGGTGAGCGCCGCGAATTCCAGTGGTTCGGCCCCGGCTTCGGCCGCCGACGCCGCGAGTTGCGACTGCTCGATCGCCGCCACGACACCGGACAGCTCCCGTCGCCCGCTCAACCCGGCTCGGACCGCCTTGCGCGTGCCCGGGGGCAGCGCGCTCAGCATCGACCGTGCGAAGTCCACGTCGTCGGTTCCACGGAGAAGAACTGTGATCCGGGTGTCGTGGCGACGCGAGAAGAGCTGGCGCCCAACCGTGTCCATCGCCGCGGCGACCGCCGACTCCACCCGCTGCGCGAGTTCCAGAGTCTCGGCGACCACCGTCAGACCTCGCACCATCCCGTCGGCATCGGTCGCGCCCCGAATCTGCTCCCACGCAGGCGCCAGATCGCGATCGTCGGTCAGCAGCAGACCGAGCGCGTGCGAATTGAGCTGATTCTGCGCGACGCGCAAGCGAGCGGGCTTCTCGAAGTCCAGCGCCAGCAGCGAATTGGCGTGACCCAGCAGAATCTGATCGACGTGGCTGAGCGCCGTCGGACTGATCACCGCCAAATGCCCGTGCGGGGTGCTTCCGACACTGATCTGCTGGACGGTGATCGAGGCCCCCGACCGCGCCAGCGACACGCTGCTCGACGCTCCACCCGTTCCTGCCGCCAGCACATCGCGCACTTCGTCGAGTACCTCGTCGTCCGGTCGCGCGGGATGGTGTTCGAGTACCCTGCCGGACAGATCGAGAAGTAGCACCGTGGCGGAGGTGGCCATCGCGAGTTCACGGACGGTGGCGCCGGTTCCACCCGAGATGACGGCCCGCGTCATCCGTGGCTGTGCCCGGGACGCCCGCAGGACCGACTCGTATTCTTGTTCGGCCAGACGGTTCATCACGCGTTTGACGACGGCGGCGAACGGGGTCGGCAACGGCACCTCCAGCAGCGGAAGACCGAGGTCGTCGGCCACAGCGACGAGGTCCTCCGGCACCTCCGGGTGCGACAGCCCCGTGCCGAATCCGACGGCGGCCACTCCCACGCCGTCGAGTCCGCGTAGATACCGGGCCCGGTCGGCCGCTGTCAGGGGCAGTCGCAGCCCTGTGGTAAGCAGCAGTTCCCCACCGGAGAGCCACCGGAACGGATCGGACAATTCGGTGGTGATGGCGAAGGTGATCTCGTTACCGAGGCCGGCGGCTCCGCCCCGGAGTTCGAGAGCCAGATCCGGCTGGGACAACATCCAGCGGACGGGAACGGTCATGTCGGGCTCCTGCGCGTTGCGGTCTGGTGTGTGCCACCCTGACCCGTCATCCCGGGAACGTGGCTGGACAGATCGGCCATCGGAACCCGAGCATCGACTCCATTCTGTCAGAGGATTCGGTACCGGTGACCTGTACGGACACCGAAACACAACATTAACGAATTTCGTTCGTTTGAGGTCTTGCACCCGAACCCGAGGCTCCGCATACTTAACGAATATGATTCGCTAAGTGATCCGTATCTCACCGGGAGGACGTCCCGCGAGCGGTCCGGCACACTACTCGAGACACGGAGTTCTCCTCGTGCAACCACCGGAAACCCCAAAAATTCACGGCCTCCGCGTCCCACTGACGGCCAGGAGCGGAATCGCCACGTTCAGCGTCTTCGTGGTCGGATACATGACCGCCAACCTCGTCCCGCTCATGATCATCGCGATGGTCGACGATCTCGGCGTGTCCCAGACCGTCGCCGGTGCCGTTCTGACGGGATCGTTGCTGGCATGTGCGCTGGTATGCCTCGCCACCACCCGATGGGCGGCCGGACAGTTCCGGCGGCGGCTCGGCCGGGCGGGCCTCGTCGTCATGGCCTCCGGATTCGGGGCGGCAGCCGTCGTTCCGTCCGCACCGATCGCCTGCATCGCGATCGTCGTCGGAGGCCTCGGGGCCGGCGGTGCCGTCGCCGTCGGCGGCGCGGCGATGGCGGCGTTCACCAACCCGAACCGTGTCTCCGGACTGAGCGGTCTCGTCAATCGCGTGGCCGTCACCGGTGTCCTCGCGCTGATCCCGATTCTCGGCACACGGATGACCAACGCCTTCGGCATCGTGGCCGTACTCGCACTGGCCACTGCACTCACCATGACCTGGTTGCCGACCGCCCCCGACCTCGGGGCAGGCACGACGAGAACCCGCGCCGAACTGCCCGAAGGGGTCACCCGGAAACGCGTCACGGTCGCCGGAGCATCGCTGCTCGTGCTGTTCGCCGTCTGGGCGATCGGTGAGGACTCGTTGTGGGCGGTGTCCGGCATCATGGGATTCGAGCACGCGGGGCTGACCGAACAGCAGATGGGCTTGGCCCTGTCCGCATCGACTGCAGGTGGTATCGGTATCGCACTGATCCTCACCGCTCTGGGCTCCCGTCTCGGGCGCACGGTTCCCGTGGCCGTTCTGCTGGCACTCGGCGCCGCCCTCAAACTGGGCGCGTGCCTGACCACCGAGCCCACCACCTACCTGGTGCTCATCATTACGTGGAACACCGTCTACGCGGCGGCCTTCATCTACGTGGTGGCCATCGCGGCCGCACTGGATTCGTCCGGCCGCTGGTCCGCCCCACTACTCGGGACCTACCTGGTCGGTTCCGCGTTCGCCCCGCTCTTCGGCACTCTCGTCACCGAGGCCGTCGGCTATCCGTCGTTCGGTGTCATCGTGGGCGGGATCAGTCTCATTGTGCTGCTGCCGATTACGGCGATCGCCGCTCTCTCTGCACGTACCGAAGCCACATCCCTCGCCGTAGGCCAGGATCCCACCGTGCGTTACACCACCTCGGTGATCGTCTGATGAATTCGATGGACAGGAAGAACACCATGACAGCGAAGGCCACCCACTACCGAGGCGGGCGAATCTTCACCGCGGCCGAGCCCGCGTGGGCGGAGTCGATGATCGTCGAGGACGGCCGGCTGACGTACGTCGGGGATACGGTCACCGCAGACGCGCTGACCCGCGACGCCGACATCGTCGAACTCGACGGCGCTTTCGTGCTGCCCGGGTTCATCGACGCTCACACCCACCTGCTCATGATGGGGCAGTCGTTGCAGAAGGTGGATCTCCAGAGCGCCGTCGATCTGGCCGGCATCCAGGATCGCATCGGGCGTTTCACCGCCGACAATCCGACGGCACCCCGAATTCTGGGGCGCAGCTGGCTGTTTCCGGCCGTCGGCGGCCGGACGCCCACCCGGCAGATGATCGACGCGGTCGAAGCGGACCGCCCCGTGTACCTCGATTCCAACGACGTCCATTCCGTGTGGGTGAATACCGCAGCACTCGACGAACTGGGGATCGACGACCACACGCCCGATCCCCTCGGCGGCCGGATCGAACGTGATCCGGCGACGGGCCACGCCACCGGGATGTTGTACGAAACGGCGGTGACCCAGATCGTGTGGCCCGCCCTCGCGAAGGTGGTCACCGACCACGAACGTGACGTCGCGCTCGCGGCGGCGTTCGAGCGGTACCTGGCCGACGGCGTCACCGGAGCCGTCGACATGGCACTCGGTGCGGACGAGGTGGCGGCGCTCGAGCGAGCCCTGGCAGCCGGGGGCGGCACGTTGCCGCTTCGGGTAGCCGGGCACTGGCTCATAACCCGAACCGATTCGACGGAGGAGAACGTCCGTCAGGTCCGCGAGGCCGCGACGTACGCCCAGCGTCTGCAGGGGCCGTGGCTGCGGATGGCCGGGATCAAGATCATCATCGACGGTGTCATCGACAGCTGCACCGCCACCATGAAGGAGCCGTACTCCGACGGCACCAATGCCGAACCGATCTGGGATCTCGAGTCGCTGGCACCCGTGGTCACCGCGGCTGATGCCGCGGGACTCCAGGTGGCCATGCACGCCATCGGTGACGAGGCCTCGGAGATCGGGCTCACCGCGCTGGAGAAGGCAATCGCAGCCAACGGAATCCGGCCGCGTCGACACCGCATGGAACACCTCGAGACGATCACGAAGGACAACGTGCAACGTCTGGCACGACTCGGTGTCGTCGCCTCGATGCAGCCGGTGCACGCCGACCCGGCGATCCAGGAGAACTGGCGCGCCGTTCTGGGTGACCACCGGGTCGAGCGGGCGTACCCCTGGCCCGAGATGACCTCGGCGGGCGCGGTCCTGGCGCTGGGTTCCGACGCCCCCACCGCACCGCATCCGCCGCTGCCCAACATGTACGTCGCGACGACGCGCAAGTCCGCGATCGATCCGACTCTGCCACCCAACCTGCCCGAGTACGCGCTCCCGATGGCGGACGCACTGGCGCACGCGACCCGTGACGCTGCCTATTCCTGCTGTTGGGACGACCTCACCGGGCAACTCGTCGCCGGCAAGGCGGCCGATTTCGTCGTCCTCGACGGAAACCCGTTCACCGAGGGCGCCGGCTCGTTGCTCACCTCCCGCGTGGGGCTCACCGTCGTGGCGGGCCGGATCCGCCATCGAACCACTCACCGGCCGCTCTGAAGGCTGGACAACTCGGCGCGCCCAACGCTCTTGCTTTCACCATTTCGTCAGCTGCCACCACCTTGTGAGGCAGCGCACACTGACTACCAGATGCACTACGGACCCCGGCGAACGCTTGCCGGCGGGCCGTTCGACCCCACGAGAGGAACGGTACGGATGTCGATCGACGTACTCCAGAACTACATCAATGGCGAGTTCGTCGCCTCGTCGACGACGGAGACCCTCGACTTGATCAATCCGGTGGACGAGAGTGTCGTCGGCCGTGCGCCGGTGTCCACCAAGACCGATGTGGACGCTGCCGTCGAGGCGGCGGAGCGAGCCTTCGTGTCGTGGGGCAAGACCACGCCGAGCGTGCGCCAGACGGCACTGCTGAAGCTGGCCGACGCGATCGAGGCGCACAGCGACGAACTCGTCGAGGCGGAATGCCGCAACACAGGGCAGCCCAAACAGGTCATTGCCGACGAGGAGATCAAGGTCGGGGCAGATCAGCTCCGGTTCTTCGCCGGGGCGGCCCGCATGCTCGAGGGCAAGGCCGCCGGGGAGTACATGGAGGGATTCACGTCCTACGTGCGCCGCGAACCGATCGGTGTCGTCGGACAGGTGACCCCGTGGAACTACCCGTTCATGATGGCGCTGTGGAAGATCGGCCCCGCCCTGGCCGCCGGCAACACCATCGTCCTCAAGCCCAGCGACACCACCCCGAACAGCACTCTCGTGCTCGCCCGGTTGACCAAGGGCATCCTGCCGGATGGCGTGTTCAACGTGGTGCTGGGCAACGGGGAGACCGGTGCGACCCTCGTCGAGCACCCCGCGCTCGGACTCGTGTCGATCACCGGGTCGGTGCGCGCCGGCATCGCGGTGGCCGTTTCCGCCGCCCGCCAGCTCAAGCGCGCGCACCTCGAATTGGGCGGCAAGGCGCCGGCGATCGTGTTCGGTGACGTCGACATCGAGAAGACCGCCGACGGAATCGCCGAAGCGGCGTTCTTCAACGCCGGCCAGGACTGCACAGCGGCCACCCGCGTCCTCGTCCACGAGTCGATCCACGACCAGCTCGTCGATGCACTGGTCCGTAAGGCCGAGACGTTGAAGCCGGGACTCCCGGACGACCCCGACACGTTCTACGGTCCACTCAACAACATCAACCACTTCAACACCGTCAGCGCGAAAATTGCGGATCTGCCCGCCTCCGCCAAGATCGCCACCGGCGGCAGACGTTCCGGCGAGCAGGGCTTCTTCTTCGAGCCCACCGTGATCACCGGAGTCGACCAGCGCGACGACATCGTGCAGGAAGAGACATTCGGGCCCATCCTCACCGTGCAGAGCTTCTCGGACGAGAAGGAGGCCGTGACCCTCGCCAACGACGTCCGATACGGTCTGGCGTCGAGCGTGTGGACGCACGATCACGGTGTCACGCAACGACTCTCGGCGGCACTCGATTTCGGCGCCGTATGGATCAATTGCCACATCCCGCTCGTCGCCGAAATGCCGCACGGCGGATTCAAGTACTCCGGCTACGGCAAAGACCTTTCCGGCTACGGCGTCGAGGACTACACCCGCATCAAGCACGTCATGAGCTCACACGACTGACCTCGACTCCTGTTTCCCATCTACCGTCACGACCCTGAGGACTGCACCCTGATGAACGACATCCAGTACCGGCTGCCGCAGAAGCGAGCACTGGTCACCGAGCTTCCCGGCCCGAAGTCGGCGGCCCTCACCGCTCGCCGCCGCGCCACCGTGGCCGCGGGCGTCGGCTCGAGCGTGCCCGTGTACGCCGCGGACGCGGACGGTGGCGTCATCGTGGACGTCGACGGCAATTCGCTCATCGACCTCGGCTCCGGTATCGCCGTCACCAGCGTGGGAGCCTCGGATCCCGCTGTGGCCGAGGCAGTTCGGGAGCAGGTCGGACATTTCACCCACACCTGCTTCATGGTCACCCCGTATGAGGGTTACGTGCGGGTCGCGGAGGAACTCGCCGCCCTCACCCCCGGCGATCACGAGAAGCGGACCGTCCTGTTCAACTCGGGCGCCGAAGCGGTGGAGAACGCGATCAAGGTCGCCCGCCTCGCCACCGGACGCGACGCCGTCGTCGCATTCGACCACGCCTACCACGGCCGCACCAACCTGACGATGGCCCTGACCGCCAAGTCGATGCCCTACAAGGCGCACTTCGGTCCCTTCGCTCCCGAGGTCTACCGCCTCCCGATGTCGTACCCCTACCGCGATCAGGACGGGTTGACCGGCGAGCAGGCCGCCCAGCGGGCCATCAGCCAGATGGAGAAGCAGATCGGCGCCGATTCACTCGCGGCGATCATCATCGAGCCGATCCAGGGCGAGGGCGGATTCATCGTGCCCGCCGAGGGATTCCTCCCCACTCTGGTCGCCTGGGCGCGCGCCAACGGCGTCGTCTTCATCGCCGACGAGGTGCAAACCGGGTTCTCCCGCACCGGCGCCTGGTTCGCGTGCGAGCACGAGGACGTGGTCCCCGACATCATCACCATGGCCAAAGGCATGGCCGGCGGTATGCCCCTCTCCGCGATCACGGGACGGGCCGAACTTCTCGACAAGGTCCACCCCGGCGGACTCGGCGGCACCTACGGCGGCAACCCCGTCGCCTGTGCCGCCGCGCTCGCCGCCCTCGACACCATGCAGACATTCGACCTGCCGGGCCGGGCTCGGCACATCGCCGACCTCGTCCTGCCGCGGTTGCACGCCCTCGCCGCCGAGGTCGGTGTGATCGGTGACGTGCGCGGTCGCGGCGCCATGCTCGCGATGGAATTCGTCAAGCCCGGAACCACCGAACCGGACGCGGAGTTGACCAAGGCCATCGCGGCCCAGGCTCTCGAGCACGGCGTCATCCTGCTGACGTGCGGTACCTACGGCAACGTGATCCGCCTGCTTCCCCCGTTGGTGATCGGCGACGACCTGCTCGAGGACGCGTTGACGGTCATCGAGCAGATAGTTCGTTCCCTCGTCTGACCCGTGCGCCTTTCTGGTTGCCACCGCTACCAGAACGGCGCACGGGCGCGAAGCGCCCGCACCCCGACCAGAAGGACTCCCATGACAGATTTCGAACGGCTCCGCACCACCCTGCCCACCGGCTTGTGGATCGACGGCGCCCAGACCGACCCGATCGACGGCGGCACCTTTCCGGTTTACGACCCCGCCACCGGCGCCCACCTCGCCGACGTCGCCGACGCCGGCGGCAAGGACGCACTCCGCGCCCTGGACTCCGCCGCCGCCGTCCAGGACGAGTGGGCCGCCACCGCACCCCGGCAGCGGTCGATCATCCTGCGTTCGGCGTGGGAGAAGGTGATCGAACGCACCGACGACCTCGCCCTGCTGATGACGATGGAAATGGGCAAGGCGCTGCCGGAGAGCCGCGGCGAGGTGAACTACGGCGCCGAGTTCCTGCGCTGGTTCAGCGAGGAAGCCGTCCGCATCCAGGGCCGCTACACCACCTCCCCCTCCGGCAACGGACGGATCATGGTCACCAAGGTCCCCGTCGGACCCACCCTGGCCGTCACCCCCTGGAACTTCCCCCTCGCCATGGGCACCCGCAAGATCGGTCCCGCCCTCGCCGCCGGCTGCACCATCATCGTCAAACCCGCCGAGGACACCCCGCTGACCATGCTGCTGCTCGCCGAGATCTTCGCCGACGCCGGCCTGCCCGCCGGTGTGCTCTCGGTGCTCCCCACCCTCGACGCCGCCGCCGTCACCGCACCTCTCCTCGCCGACCCGCGACTGCGGAAGGTGACGTTCACCGGCTCCACCCGCGTCGGCAAGATTCTCATCGAGCAGTCCGCCCAGCAGGTGCTGCGCACCTCGATGGAACTCGGTGGCAACGCCCCGTTCGTCGTGTTCGACGACGCCGACATCGATGCCGCAGTCGACGGTGCGATGGCCGCGAAGATGCGCAACGGCGGCGAGGCCTGCACCGCCGCGAACCGCCTGATCGTCGCCAACTCGGTACGCGAGGAATTCACCACCAAGCTCACCGAGCGGATCGCTGCACTCACCGTCGGGCCGGGCAGCGAAGACGGCACCGACGTCGGGCCCCTCGTCAACGACAAGCAACGTCGCAACGTGGCGTCCCTCGTCGACGACGCCGTCGCCGCGGGAGCCCGGGTCCGCACCGGCGGCAAGTCCGTCGACGGGCCCGGCTACTTCTTCGAGCCGACCGTCCTCGACGAGGTACCCGCCGGCGCCCGCATCATCCGGGAGGAAATCTTCGGACCCGTCGCCGCCATCACCGGTTTCGACACCGAGGCCGAAGCTGTCGCCGCCGCGAACGACACCGAATACGGACTCGCCGCGTACATCTACACGCGAGACGTCGATCGCGCGTTCCGCGTCGCCGACCAGCTCGAGAGCGGCATGGTCGGCGTCAACCGCGGGGTGATTTCCGACGTCGCAGCACCCTTCGGCGGCGTCAAACAATCCGGGCTCGGCAGCGAAGGCGGCACCGAGGGCATCGAGGAATACCTCGAGACCAAATACATCGGCTTCGCGTAAACACCCCGCCTCGAGCCAGATCGGAACCGTCAATGAAGCGATTGGTCGTTGGATATCTCGCCACCCCCAGCGGGGAGGACGGTCTGGCCCTCGGGGTGCAGCTCGCCCGCAGTCTCGGTGCCCAGCTCGACATCTGCATGGTGCTCCCGCCGGACCGTACGGTCCCGGCGCGAGTCCCGGCCGAGACCGGATACGACGACATCCTCGCCTCCCGTGCCCAGCGCTGGCTGGAGGAGGCGAAGTCGTCGGTGCCGAGCGACATCGACGTGGACGTCCACCTCAGCTTCCACGAGTCATTCGCGCAGGGTCTCCTCGACGAGGTGACCCGGCTCGGCGCACAGGCCATCGTCGTCGGTGCCGCCGGCGACGGACTCCTCGGGCGGCACTCCGTCGGTTCGGTGTCGACGGAGCTGCTGCACTCGGCACACGTTCCGCTGGCCCTGGCTCCGCGCGGTGCCCGGCATTCCACGGCCAAGCAGATCCGGGAGATCACCTGCGCACTCGGTACCCGCGCCGGCGCCGACGTGCTGCTGCGAACCGCGGTGAGAACCAGTGAACTCATGCAGGCACCCCTACGCCTGGTGTCGCTGGTGGCACTGGACCCGCGGAACGACCTCCGCGACCACCGCGACACACCCGAGGACATCCGCGAACGCGCCGTCGCCCACGCACAGAGCACTCTCGACACGGCACGTTCCGCTCTGCCCGAGGAGTTTCCGATCTCCGTGCTGATAGCCGACGGCTCCACCGTGGAATCGGCGGTCCGCACACTCGACTGGCAGGACGGCGACCTCGTCATGGTCGGCTCCAGCCGCCTCGCCCAACCTCATCGACTGTTCCTGGGGTCCACCGCCGCCAAGATGCTCCGTGTCCTGCCGGTACCCATGGTCGTCGTACCGAAGCAGGAGTTCCCGCACAGTGAGTAGACCTTCCACCACACCCGCCCCGGATCCACGCTTGTTCCCCACCGGAGGTTCGACCATGACGAACAACGAAGTCGCACAGGGGCCCACCGCGGGCGGGGTGAGCGCCAAGGGCCTGGCCACCGGCACTGTGGGGACATTCTCCGGTGCGATTCTCGGTATCTCCTCCGTCGCACCGGGTTACACCCTCACGGCGAGCATCGGACTGATCGTCGCCGCGGTCGGACTGAAGATGCCCGCCATCTTCATCGCCGGATTCATTCCCATGTTCCTCACCGCCTACGCATACCGTGAGCTGAACTCCGAATCACCGGACTGCGGTGCGTCTTTCACCTGGTCGACCAAGGCGTTCGGTCCGTACGTCGGATGGATGTGCGGCTGGGGAATGGTTATTGCCACCATCATCGTGCTGTCGAATCTGGCGGCGATCGCCGTCCAGTTCTTCTACCTTTTCATCGCCCGACTGTTCGACAGTCCGGGCATCGCCGATCTACCCGGCAACAAAGTGGTCAACGTCGGCACCACACTCGTCTTCATCGGCGTCGCAACGTGGATCGCGAGTCGCGGCATCACCACCAGTGAGCGCCTGCAGGTCGCACTCGTCGGCTTCCAGATGGTGCTCCTCATCGCCTTCGCCGTGGTCGCCCTCGTCCACGTCGGGGCAGGCGACTCGCCCGCGAACCTGTCGTTCGACCTCAGCTGGTTCGATCCCTTCTCCGGACTTGCCATCGGCGCCTTCGTCATCGGTGTCACCGGTTCGATCTTCGCCTTCTGGGGATGGGACACCTGCCTGACCCTCGGCGAGGAATCGAAGAACCCCAAGAAGACTCCCGGTCGCGCGGGACTGCTGTGCGTCGCGACGATCCTGCTGACCTACCTGCTGGTGTCGGTCGCGGCGATGATGTATGCGGGAGTCGGCGAAGAGGGCCTCGGCCTCGGTAACCCGGAGAACTCGGAGAACGTGTTCGGTGCTCTCGCAGATCCCGTTCTCGGCAACTGGGGTGGCATGCTGCTGTTCCTCGCCGTGTTCGTCTCCTCGATCGCGAGCCTGCAGACCACCTTCCTCCCGGCAGCGCGCACGATGCTCGCCATGGGCGCGTACGGTGCGTTTCCGAAGAAGCTCGCCGAGGTGTCTCCCCGGTTCCTGGTGCCGTCCTACGCCACCGTCGTCGCCGGTGTGGTGACGGCCGTGTTCTACACGGTGGTCACCTTCCTGTCCGAGAGCGCCCTGCTCGACACCATTGCCGCGCTGGGAATCATGATTTGCTGGTACTACGGCATCACCGCGTTCGCCTGCGTGTGGTACTTCCGGGGACGGCTGTTCACCAGTGTCCGCAACGCTGTCTTCCGCTTTGTGTTCCCGCTGCTCGGCGGACTCATGCTGCTCGCGGTCTTCGTCATCTCGGTCGACGAGAGCATGAACCCCGAGAACGGGAGTGGCGCACAGATAGGCGGTATCGGACTCGTGTTCTACCTCGGGTTCGGCATTCTTCTGCTCGGTGCCCTCCTGATGGTGATCATGCGTTTCCGCAAACCTGCGTTCTTCCAGGGCCGAACCCTCACCCGCGAGACATCGGCGCTGCGGGACGAGAGCGATCTTGCTCCGGAGCCTGCGCCACCAAGCCTGCGATAAGGGTGCGCAGTCCGAACTCGAATGCTGCGTCGGCCCGTCCGGGGTTCGGTCCGGACGTGGCCAACGCTGCCCGCATCGGCTCGTTCGCCTCCGGGGCGGTCGCCCAGACCACCTCGGGGGCAGCGAGGTCGAGCGCGGAGCCCAGAACGAAGCTGTCGACCGTCGTGATGGCGTGGAGAACGTCCTCCGGTGAGAATCCGCCGTCCGAAAAGGCTTGCGCCAGCGCGTTGTACATTCCGAACGCCACACCGGATTGCACCGTGTGCGCGGTGAACAGAGGAATCAGCCGAGGATGCTCGGCGTAGTTGCGCCGATACTCGCGCGCCAGGGAGGCCACCGTCTCGCTCCACTGGCCGTCAGGGTCCGCCACCACGATGCCCGCCATCACGCTGGCGCGCATCAATTCGATGATCTCCGCCCTCCCCGACACGTGGTTGTACAGCGAGGAGGGCCGCACCTTCAGCCGCTCGGCGAGACCCGGCATCGTGAAGTCACCGGTGAGGTCCACCAGGCGAATGGCCGCTTCCGTGATGATCTCCGGTGACAGCAGCCGCTGTGATGGCCGTGGCATGAGTGCGCCCCTCTGGTCGATGTTTCGCTGCCGATGGCGGGGTCGAGCGAGAAAAAGTCGAATTCGACACGTCCCACCCCTTGATCGTCGAGCACTCACCCACCATACTTAACGAATCCAATTCGTTTTAGGCAGTCGCCGAACCGGACATCCGAGGACCACAATGTTGACGATCACCGCACCGACCCCTCCCGCGCCCCTTTCGAGGACGCCTATCACGGGGGCGCGGACGACCGAACGCCCCCTGCTCCGCGTCGGGCTGGTGCAGCACCGGTGGCACGAGGACGAGCAGGACCTCCGCGCCGAACTCGACGAAGGAATCGCCGCGGCGGCTCGACTCGGAGCTCAGGTCGTCTTCCTGCCCGAGCTGACGCTGAGCCGCTATCCCGCATTCGTGGAAGGCGGTGACAACCCCGGCCGCCAGGCGGAAGACCTCCTCACCGGCCCCACATTCACCTTCGCGGCCAAGGCGGCGGCCGAACACGGTATCCCCGTCCACGCCTCGCTCTACGAGCGCGACGACCGCGAGAGCGGTGACCACTACGACGACGGCCTCGGGTTCAACACGGCCATCCTCGTGTCCCCGTCCGGCCGGCTGCTGGCACGCACCCGCAAGCTGCACATTCCGGTGACCGCCGGCTACTACGAGGACACCTACTTCCGCGGCGGACCGGCCACCGATCCATACCCCGTGCACACTGCCCTCGACGGTGTGAAACTCGGCATGCCGACCTGCTGGGACGAGTGGTTCCCCGAGGTTGCTCGCGCGTATTCGCTCGGTGGCGCCGAAGTTCTGGTGTACCCCACCGCCATCGGCTCCGAACCCGACTTCCCCCAGTTCGATACCCAGCCGCTGTGGCAACAGGTGATCGTCGGGAACGGGATCGCCAACGGCACGTTCATGGTGGTGCCCAACCGCCACGGCAACGAAGGCCTCATCACCTTCTACGGGTCGTCGTTCATCTCCGACCCCTACGGCCGCATTCTCGTTCAGGCACCGCGTGACGAATCAGCCGTCCTGGTCGCCGATCTCGACCTTCAGCAGCGAGAAGACTGGCTCGCACTGTTCCCGTTTCTCACGACGAGGCGACCCGACACCTACGGTGCCCTCACCGAGCCCGTCGATCACGCCTCCCCCTTCGGGAAATCCTGATGGGCTGGCGCATGCCCGCGGAGGGCGAACCTCACGAGCGCACCTGGATGGCCTTTCCCAGCGAGGGATACTCGCTCGGGGACACTCCCGCAGCCCACCACGAGGCCCGCAGCACCTGGGCCGCGGTGGCACACGCGATCGCCCGGTTCGAACCCGTCACCGTCGTGGTCGACCCGGACGAGATGGCCGTCGCGAGGGAATACCTCTCCCCTCACATCGACGTCGTCGAGGCCCCGCTGAACGACGCCTGGATGCGCGACATCGGTCCCACGTTCGTGGTGTCCGAGGACGGCAGGCTCGGAGGCGTCGACTGGGTGTTCAACGGGTGGGGCGGCCAGGACTGGGCGCGGTGGGACCGCGATTCCAAGATCGGCAAGATGGTGGTCGAGCGGTCCGGCGCCGAACTCGTCGAGTCGACGCTCGTCAACGAGGGCGGCGGAATACACGTGGACGGCCTCGGCACCGTGTTGGTCACCGAGACGGTGCAACTCGATCCCGGCCGCAATCCGGGACTGTCCAAGGCCGATGTCGAGGCCGAACTCGCGCGCACCCTCGGCGCCACTAACGTCATCTGGTTGCCCCGCGGACTCACCCGCGACTCTGACACGTTCGGCACGCGCGGACACGTCGACATCGTGGCCGCCATCCCGTCTCCGGGCGTCATCCTGGTACACGATCAGCGCGACCCGGAACACCCCGACTTCGAGGTCAGCAGGACCGTCATCGACCTGCTGAAGCAGACCACGGACGCCCGCGGCCAATCCTGGCAGATCATTCCGGTGCCGGCGCCGACGGTGCTCCGCGACGACGAGGGATTCGTCGACTACAGCTACATCAACCATCTCGTCGTCAACGGCGGAGTGATCGCCTGCAGTTTCGACGATCCCGCAGACGAGGAGGCCGTCGCGCTCCTGTCGGCCGCCTACCCCGGACGTGACGTGGTGACCGTCGATGCACGACCCCTCTTCGCCCGCGGCGGCGGAATCCACTGCATCACGCAGCACCAGCCCGTGGTGCGCTGACGCCACCCGTGAGTACTTGTTAACCGCGGGCGGTTAACAAGTACTCACGGGTGGCGGAGCCGCCGGGTTAGGCGAGCTCGAACCGGTCGAGGTTCATCACCTTGTCCCAGGCGGACACGAAGTCCCGCACGAACTTCTGCTTCGCGTCATCGGAGGCATACACCTCCGCGAGAGCGCGCAGTTCGGAGTTCGACCCGAACACGAGGTCGACGCGGGTTCCGGTCCACTTCACCTCCCCGGTGACGCGGTCGCGGCCCTCGTAGATCTCCGAGTCCGTGGACCTCGGCGCCCATGTCGTGCCGAGGTCGATCAGGTTCGCGAAGAAATCGTTGGTCAGCGTCCCCGGCTTCGACGTGAAGACGCCCGCTTCCGACCTGGTGTTGTAGTTCGCGCCGAGCACGCGCAGGCCCCCGACGAGAACCGTCATCTCGGGAGGAGTCAACGTCAGCAAGTTGGCCTTGTCGACCAACAGGAATTCCGCCGGCAGACGGTTGCCCTCGCCGAGGTAGTTGCGGAAACCATCCGCAGTCGGCTCGAGCGCAGCGAACGACTCCACATCGGTCTGTTCCTGTGTGGCATCGGTGCGGCCGGGAGTGAACGGCACCTCGACATCGTGTCCGGCATCCTTCGCGGCCCGCTCGACGGCGGCAACGCCACCGAGCACGACGAGGTCGGCAAAGGAGACCCGCTTGTTCCCGTTCTGGGAGGTATTGAAGGACTCCTGAATTCCCTCCAGGGTCTTCACCACCTGGGCGAGCTCGGCTGGGTTGTTGACCTCCCAGCTCGCCTGCGGCTCGAGACGGATACGGCCGCCGTTGGCGCCGCCGCGCTTGTCGCTGCCCCGGAACGAGGAGGCCGACGCCCACGCGGTCGAGACCAACTCTGCAACAGTCAGTCCGGACCCGAGGATCTGACTCTTCAGCGACGCGATGTCGTCGGCATCGACGAGCTCGTGAGTGACCGCGGGGATGGGGTCCTGCCACAGCAGGGTCTCCTCCGGCACGAGCGGGCCGAGGTAACGGACGATCGGGCCCATATCGCGGTGGGTCAGCTTGTACCACGCCTTGGCGAAGTCGTCGGCGAGCTGATCCGGGTTCTCCAGCCAGTTGCGGGTGATCTTCTCGTAAGCCGGGTCGATTCGCAGGGCCAGGTCCGTCGTCAGCATCACCGGCACATGAGTCTTCGACGCATCGTGCGCATCGGGCACGGTGCCCGCACCGGCGCCGTCCTTCGGGATCCACTGCCACGCACCGGCGGGACTCGTGGACAGCTCCCACTCGTACCCGTACAGGGTTTCGAGGAAGCTGTTGTCCCACGTCCGCGGGGTCGGCGTCCAGGCACCCTCGAGACCACTGGTGATGGTGTCGCCACCCTTACCCGTGCCGAAGGCGCTCTTCCAGCCCAGACCCTGTTCCTCGAGCGGAGCAGCCTCGGGCTCGGGACCGACCAGATCGGCCGGTCCGGCGCCGTGGGTCTTGCCGAAGGTGTGTCCGCCGACGATCAGTGCAGCGGTTTCGACATCGTTCATCGCCATCCGCGCGAACGTCTCGCGGATGTCCCGTGATGCTGCGACGGGATCCGGGTTGCCGTTCGGGCCTTCGGGATTGACGTAGATCAGTCCCATCTGGACCGCACCGAGCGGCTTTTCGAGGTTCCGGTCACCGGTATAACGCTCGTCGCCGAGCCAGGTGAGTTCCGGGCCCCAGTAGACGTCTTCCTCGGGCTCCCACTGATCAACCCGGCCCGCGCCGAAGCCGAAAGTCTCGAAGCCCATCGACTCGAGGGCACAGTTGCCGGCGAAGACGATCAGGTCGGCCCACGAGATGGTCTTGCCGTACTTCTTTTTCACCGGCCACAGCAGGTGCCGTGCCTTGTCGAGGTTGGCGTTGTCGGGCCAGCTGTTCAGCGGCGCGAAGCGCTGCATTCCGGCGCCGGCACCACCGCGGCCGTCGGTCACGCGGTAGGTGCCCGCGGCGTGCCACGCCATCCGGACGAACAGCGGGCCGTAGTGGCCGTAGTCGGCGGGCCACCAGTCCTGCGAGGTCGTCATAACCTCCTCGATGTCCCGTTTCAGGGCCTCGAAGTCCAGGTTCTCGAGTTCCCGGGTGTAGTCGAAGTCCTCGTCCATGGGATTACGCACGGCGGGGTTCTTCTGCAGGATCTTCAGGTTGAGCTGGTTCGGCCACCAGTCACGGTTACCGCCGCCCCGAGTCGGATGCTCGAGCCGACCGTGCGCGACAGGGCAGCCGCCGCTCTCCGCAGGTTCCGTTTGGGCCTCGGCGATGGGCGGGTGCTCTTCTGCGAGAGTCCGGGTGGTGTCAGACACGGCTTTCCTTCCAAAAGGGGATAATTCGGGCTGTTGATGAGATGAGCGCTACGAGGTGAGCGATGTCGAGCAGTTGGCGCACAGGCCCCAGAAGATGACCTCCGCCTCGTCGACATGGAATCCGTTGTCGTGGACAGTGGGCAGGCACGGCGACTCACCGACAGCGCAATCGACGTCCGCGATGGCTGCGCAGGACCGGCAGACCACGTGATGGTGGTTGTCACCGACCCGCGTCTCGTAGCGAGCCACCAAACCCGCCGGCTGGATTTTGCGCACCAAACCGGCAGCAGTCGTCGTGTGCAAAATGCCGTACACCGCCTGCTGAGACACACCGGGAAGCACTGCCCGCACTTCTCCGAGGATCGTCTCCGTATCGGCGTGTGGATTTTTTTGCACTGCCTCCAGCACTGCCACTCGAGGACGCGTCACACGCAGCTCGGCCGCACGCAATTGCTCTGCGTACACTATGACCTACCAATCTGGAACGAGTCAAGACTTTTGCGAAAATATCTGGCACTTCATGCAACTCGGATGCCAGGCAGGACAACGACATGGTGCCGCATCCGTTCGAATCACGAAGAACGTTCAGCTGCATCGAATTTGGCATAGCGCGGCGTCGCGAACCAGCAACTGCGGGCCGCGGTACCCGAAGGTGCAGTATCGCAACCGCGTGCCCGCTCCACGGATCTCTCGATCCGTGGAGCGGTCAGCGTTGCGCGGCAATCAGTGGGCGATCTTTTCCTTCAGCCAGTCATGGAACTCGCCGATGTGGTGCTCGCTGGGCACGAGCACACCACCGTCGCGGTAGCGGCGCGAGGCCATCGCGGGCTGGCACCGCTCGCACGCGTCGAAGTCCTGCTGATTGACCCGGTGGAACAGTTCCACGGAGCGGTCGAGATCCTTTCCGCTCGCGACGACGTCGGGCAGGTACAGCCAGTCGCATTCGACGATGGTGTGGTCGGCCGCCAGTGGGAACATCCGGTGGACGATGACGTGATCGGGGACGAGATTGACGAACACCGTCGGTCGCACGGTGATCGCGTAGTAGCGCCGGTCCTGCTCCGGGGCGATACCGGGGATGACGTCGTGACCGGCCGAGCCGTCGACGGTGAACCCTTCGACATCCTCACCGAACTCGGCACCGTGCCCGACGTAGTACTGCGCCGCATAGCCGTCGGCAAATTCCGGCAGAACCTCGGTCAATTCCGGGTGGATCGTCGCGCAGTGGTAGCACTCCATGAAGTTCTCGATGATGAGCTTCCAATTGGCCTTCACGTCGTAGACGATGCGACGGCCGAGATCCAAGTCAGCGATCTGGTATCGATCGATCGATTCCACGTCGCCGAGTCGGTCGCGAATGTCCTGAATGACCGTCCGATCGAAGGACTCGGGCTCGTCGGCGAGATTGAGCCAGACGTAGCCGAGCCATTCCTGCACTGCCACCTTCTTCAGTCCGTACTCGACACGGTCGATGTCGGGCATCTTGGTCAGGTTGGGCGCCGCGATAAGCTTGCCTTCGAGGTCGTACGTCCATGCGTGGTACGGGCACTGGAAAGACCTCTTGACCTCTCCGCTCTCTTCCATGCACAGCCGGGCGCCACGGTGGGCGCAGATGTTGAGGAAGGCACGGATCTCGCCGGTCCTGGATCGTGTCACGATGACGCTTTCACGACCGACCTGAACGGTCTTGAAAGCCCCGGGCTTGTCGAGATCACCCGACCGTACAGCGCAGAACCACATCTGCTCGAAGACCTTCTCTTGTTCGAGCGTGAAGATGTCGCTGTCGGTGTAATACGTTCCCGGGAGCGTGGAGATGAGACTCTCGGGCAGGTGCGTGGTTGTCACTGTGGGGTCTCCCTTAGTGGTTGATCTCGTGGATCTGCGGGCTGGAAGAAGGTCTACAAGAAGGATCAGAGCGGTGCCGGCAGCGCGCAGAGTTGGCGGCGCCAGCGGGTGAACAGGCGGACCTGGTCGACGCCGAGGACTGCAACGGGTTGCCCGTCTCGGCGGTAGACGGCGAGGAAGCTTCCCGCTTCCAGACTTCCCTCTTCGATGGTGAATTCGGTGTCGGGCCCGGCGATTCCAGCGAATTGGATACGCGAACCGTACTGATCGGACCAGAAGTACGGTGGCTTGACCTGCTGACCCTGATACTCACCCGAGAGGAGAGACGACACTGCGATCGCCGGGCGTTCCGAGGCGCCGGTCCAGTGCTCGACGCGACGGTGGCCGCCGGATGTGTCCATCCAGGCCGCACAGTCGCCGACTGCAACAACGCCTGGGATCGAGGTGGTGCCGCCACGGTCACACAGAACACCGTTACCGAGTTCGATGCCGCTCCCTGCGAGCCATTCGGTGTTCGGGATCCCGCCGATGCCCACGACGACGACGTCAGCGGGCAGGTGACGGCCGTCGACAAGGTCGACGCCGGTCACACGGTGTGCACCGGTCAACCCGGCGACGCCGACTCCGCAGTGCAGTCTGGTGCCGTTGTCGCCGTGGAGGCGGGCGACGGCGGATCCCAGTTGCGGACCGAGTGCGCCGATGAGCGGTGAAGGGGCAGCCTCGACCACTGTGACGTCCAGTCCCAGCTTGCGCGCTGTGGAGGCGACCTCGGCGCCGATGAAGCCGGCGCCGATGACTACCAGTGTGGCGCCGGGGATGAGTTCTGCGCGCAGCCGGTCTGCGTCGTCGATCGTGCGTAGAACATGGACGCCGGCTAGATGCTCGGTGTCCGGCCACGCCCTCGCACGTGAGCCGGTCGCGAGGACGAAGCCGTCGGCGGTCAGCTGTGAACCGTCACTGAGCGTGACGCTGCGGGTGCCGGCATCGAGGTTTGTTGCAGACAGTCCGAGCATCCAATTCGCCTGGAGGTCTTCCCCTTCCGGTTCCAAAGTGAGGCAGGTTTCGTCGATGTCTCCGGCCAGATACTCCTTCGACAGCGGCGGCCGGTCGTAAGGCCGGTTGCGCTCCGCTCCGACAATGTTCAGCTCACCTTCGAAACCCTGTGCGCGCAGGGCACGCGCGGCACTGAGACCGGAGAGGGATGCCCCGATGACGGCGATACTTTTCATGCGTTCCCCTCCGCGTTGAGGCGGCTACGAATATCGGGCGGCAGGTTCGGCGCTTCGGTGCTGACCTCCACGTAGATCACCTCGTCCTTGATCAGGACCTCATGAGTTCGCACGGGCAGCTTCGCGGGTGGCGCATCGACCGCCCCGGTTCGGAGGTTGAACTTCGACGCATGTAGTGGGCACTCGACCTCGCATCCCTCGAGCCAGCCGTCTGCCAACGAGGCGTCCTGGTGCGAGCAAGTGTCGTCTATTGCGAACACCTCGCCATCGTCGGTGTGAAACACGGCGATCGGCGGGGTGGTGTCGACGCGGCGTGCGTCACCGCGAGGTAAGGAGGCTAGCGGACAGACCTCGAGCATAAGATGCCTCTCTGTAGCGCGATGCGAAACAAGTCCTGCGTTACGCAACAGTGTGACAATGGTCATAGCGCAGTGTCAAGAGGAGCTGCGCGTCCCGCCGAACTGATGGGTGCTCGCAACAACTCAGCAACTCCGGGGAACAAGGACATCGGGAACTTTTACTGAAACTCCTGGTCACACTATGAATAGCAGGGACCCCACGGTGTCAGCAGCCCGCAACGTCGGCACACCTTTGGTCCGCCGGGAGGCGATCCGCGACCGATGCAAGCCGAGCGACCCATGAGCCCCACGAACTGCCCCGCAGGGCGTTGACCCGCCGGTTCAGCCGGTCTAAGCTATTCTGCGTCTGATATATCAATTGTCGTCACGGTAATCCACCGTTATTGCGACGGCTCCTCCCGGTCCGACGACGTATCTCTTCGTCTTCTCGCCCATCGACCGACCACCGCACCCCACGCGACTCCAGTCGCCAATCGGGTCAGGCGTTTCGTGCACGACCGACAATTGGCCGCACTGGTCCACTTGACCTATTCGTCACCCAGAAAGGCATATTCCGTGGCAACTGCGACACTGCTCGACGGCAAGGCCGTCAGCGCGCAGATCAAGGACAACCTGGCCGACCGGATCGCAGTGCTGCAATTGCAGGGAATCCGGCCTGGCTTGGGAACTATCCTCGTCGGCGACGACCCCGGCAGCCATGCCTACGTCGCCGCGAAGCACCGCGACTGCCGAAGCATCGGATTGAATTCCCTCGAGGTCCGCCTGCCGGCGACCGCTGCACAGGAGGATATCGAGGCGGCCGTCCTGCGGCTGAACGCGGACAATTCGTGCACCGGCTTCATCGTTCAACTGCCGTTGCCGAAGCACATCGACACCCACCGGATCCTTGCGTTGATCGATCCCGCGAAGGATGCGGACGGGTTGCACCCGACGAATCTCGGGCGTCTGGTGCTCGGGATGCCGGGACCGTTGCCGTGCACCCCCCGCGGCATCATCGAATTACTTCGTCATCACGATGTCCCGATCACCGGCGCTCGGTTCTGCGTCATCGGGTGTGGTGTGACCGTTGGTAGGCCACTCGGGCTGATGCTGACCCGCCGCAGCGAACATGCCACGGTGACCCTGTGTCATGAAGCGACGGTCGACACGGCTACTCACACGCGCGATGCCGACGTCGTCATTGCTGCGGCGGGAGTTGCCAACCTGGTGCAGCCGGACTGGATCCGCGCAGGCGCCACTGTGTTGTCGGTCGGTATCACCCGCACGGTGGAGGGAATTCTGGGCGATGTGCATCCCTCGGTCGACCGCGTCGCAGGAAAGCTCAGCGGAGCAACAGGCGGTGTCGGTCCGATGACGCGGGCAATGCTGCTCACGAACGTCGTCGAGATGGCAGAGGGCATCGGACCGGGCTGACGCGGAGGCTCTCCGCTCCGAGGCAGTGTCAGATCGAGTGAGCTCAGGCGCTGGGCGTGACGGATTGCCGGAAGCCCATCCGTTCGCTGATCTCGGCGGCCGCTGCGATGACATCGGGCACCACGAGGCGCATCCGGGCCTCGGTGAAGCGGTATACAGGTCCGGAGACGCTCAGCGCAGCCGCGACTCTGCCGTCGTAGTCCCGGACCGGCGCCGCGATGGCATTCAGCCCTTTCTCGTACTCTTCGACGACTACGGCGTAGCCGAGGCTCCTGGCCGCGTCCAGTTCCTCGTCGAGCGCCTCGACCGACGTGATGGTGTCCTCGGTAAACCGCTCGAGCACCGTTGCGCCTAGGACTTCATGCCGTTGGTGCACGTCCAAGTGGGCAAGGAGTATTTTTCCGCTTGCCGTCGCGTGCACCGGTGTCGGCTCGCCGATCCAATTCTGTGTGCCCACGGAGGCGGGCCCTCGTACCTGGTCGAGGTGGATGGCATAACGGGAACGTAGAACGGCCACATTCACGGTTTCGCCCAGTTTCGCGGCGAGTCGCTCGCATACGGCGTGGCCCTGCTCCGTTATCTCGAGCCGTTCGGGAACAGACGCGGCGAGGCGCAGGATGCCTAAGCTCAGGCGGTATTTTCCCCGGTCGTAGGTTTGCACAACCATTTCGTGCTCTTCCAGCGAAGCCAGCAGACGGGACACCGTGGACTTGTGCACCCCAATTTCCGCGGCGATCGCACTGACCCCGACCTCACCATTGCGGGCGAGAACCTCCAGCACTTGAAATGCCCGGTCTACCGACTGGACACCGCCGTCAGTAGCCCGCGCTCCGTTGCTGTTGGTCATGGAGCAACTATACGAAAGTTCTCTTGGTGCTGACGGCCGCCCTGGTGACGGGCATAGACCTCACCGCGTGGGTCACCAATCAGTGTGGTGACCCACCCGATCAGCGTGTCGACCGAGTCGACACCCTCGCCGACGCTCTCCACGATGCCCGCCGCCTCCTGGCCGACCCGACACCTGTCGTACCAATCTGACAAATACTAATATATCAATCGGCGTCGGGACCATGCGAGGCTCGGCATGTCCATGGCCTACTTATCACTCATTCGCGGTCTGCGAACCAGCGAACCAGGCCGCTCCAACGCCTTCGGAGAGCGGAGCGCGTGACGAATCGGCCTCGTCCACGCGCTGGCCAGCAGATGTCAACTTCTCGCAAAAAGCGTAAGTTCACCATTTAGTGATCTATGTCATTTTGACCGTCGGACTTGACATAGATCACAGTTGGCCGCAGTGTTGTTCCCCATAGAAAACGTCGTTGCGCTATAAGCAACACCATTCGGGACCGGGACGCCTCGCACCGGGCAGTCCGGACTCCGTTCACAAACCTACTCAGCGATGTGCTGCAGGGAGACCGATGTGACAACAAATGGCAACTCACTCGATGCGGATACGGAAGCGACCCCCCACCAATCACGCCGCTGCGAGGTAGTCGACCCCCGCCCCGTCGACGGGGCCACCACCCCCCGCGCGGACGACTTGGCCACCGATCCTCGCGCCGTCGACGGGGCCACCGCCCCCCGCGCGGACGACTTGGCCACCGATCCTCGCGCCGTCGACGAGGCGGAGGGCCTCGCACCCGAGAAGAAGACCGATCGCGTGGTGTTCGGAATTACAACCGCCATCGTGGTGGCGATCCTGGGGTGGGGACTGTTATGGCCGGCCAGCCTGACGACCACGATGTCGTCGATCCTGGACTGGGTAGTGACAAACCTGGGTTGGCTGTTCGTTGTGTCTGCCACAGGTTTCGTCCTGTTCGCTCTGTGGCTGGCACTGAGCCGGTACGGGCGAATCCCGCTCGGCAAGGACGGGGAGAAACCAGAGTTCAACACCGTCAGCTGGATTGCGATGATGTTCAGCGCCGGGATGGGGATCGGTTTGATCTTCTGGGGCGTGACGGAACCGCTGACACATTTCGTCCAGCCGCCACCGGGAATCACCGATTCCACGGTGGGTACCGCGATGGCGACCGCACTCTTCCATTGGGGACTGCACCCGTGGTCGATGTACGCAGTGGTTGGTCTGTCGATCGCCTACGGCACGTACCGGATGGGACGCAAGCAACTCATCAGCTCGTCTTTCATTCCGCTCATCGGCCGCCACGCTGAAGGGCCGATCGGTAAGGTCATCGACATCCTGGCCATTTTCGCCACAATGTTCGGCACCGCCGCCTCACTTGGCCTTGGAGCACTCCAAATCGGCTCCGGGATCAAAGTTCTCGGATGGATGGGCGAGGCCGGAACTCTGCTGCTCGTCTCGATCGTCGCCATACTCACACTGGCCTTCGTGGCCTCGGCGGTGTCGGGGATCTCTCGTGGAATTCAGTGGCTTTCGAACATCAACATGGTGCTTGCACTTCTTCTGGCCGTCTTCGTATTCGTCGCCGGCCCCACTGTGTTCATCTTGAATCTGTTGCCCACCACGTTGGGCGACTACGCTTCCCAAATTGCCGGCATGTCGGCGCGCTCGGCAGCATCCGGCGATGCGGCGACCGAAACCTGGCTTTCCTCCTGGACCATCTTCTACTGGGCGTGGTGGGTCTCGTGGACCCCGTTCGTCGGGATGTTCCTGGCCCGGATCAGCCGGGGCCGGACGATTCGTCAGTTCGTCGTCGGGGTAATCCTCATCCCGAGTTCCGTGAGCCTTGTCTGGTTCGTCATCTTCGGCGGGGCAGCTATCGGCGAACAACGTGGCGGTAACGACCTGTTCTCCCGCGGTACTCCGGAATCGCAGCTGTTCGGCATGCTGGATCATCTGCCCCTCGCGGGCGCCTCATCACTTCTGGTGATGGCTCTCGTCGCGATCTTCTTCGTCTCCGGCGCGGACGCTGCTTCGATAGTGATGGGAACGCTGTCCCAACGGGGAACGCTGGAACCGACCCGCCCGACCGTAGCGTTCTGGGGTGTTGCCACCGGAGGCGTTGCCATGCTGATCCTGTGGACCGGCGGCTCGGACGCGCTGAACGGCCTGCAGACGATGACGATCATCGTCGCCGCTCCGTTCGCCGTTGTGATGATCGGCATGTGTGTGTCGCTGTATCGCGACATCACCCGAGATCCACTGATCGCAGCCCCTCGGAAGCCGCGGCGGGTGAGTACCCCGCAGAGGTAGACCAGCACAACGTCAAGGCCCGCCCTGAATCCACCGGATAAAGGCCGGGCCTTGACGATTGGCTCGGCGCTCATATTCATACATCGCATCCAGCTCGCCTGAGCGCCACGACATCGACGTCGGAGGGATGCTTACCCGTCGCTTCTGCCGCGCACTACAAGGGAGCCGAATGTCCTTGCACAACGTCACCACAGTCGCCGCGCCCCCGCAAGAAACGGATTGGCGCCTACAGGCACGGTGCCGGTCGGAAGGCATGGAGGTGTTCTTCTCGCCCTGCGGGGAAAGTAAGCCACGGCGCGCTCAACGAGAACGAGCGGCAAAGGCCATCTGCGCCGCATGCCCGGTCATTGATTGGTGTCGCGATTATGCACTCACCACGAGGGAACCGTATGGGGTGTGGGGCGGGATGTCGGAATCCGATCGCCGTAAGAGCGCCGAGATCGGTACGGAAATCAGGGTTCGAAGCCTGCATTTTGTGCAATGCGATCGGCAGGAGCGACCGGCGAAATCGACAGCTCCACTCATTCGATCGCTTCACTCGACTTCGACGACGACCTCCACTTCTACCGGTGCATCGGTCGGTAGCGCGGCCTCTCCGACCGCGGAACGCGCATGAATCCCGGCGGGCCTCCGCACCGGCCAGGGTTCGTGCGGCCAAGCTTCGAGTCAGGCAATACCACCCAAAGGCAGGGGTTGACCGCCCCTGTGACACACACTACTGTGATTGATATATCAGTTGTCGACTTGCCCCGCGGCTGCTGGTCATCCGTTCTCACTGAGCACATCGACTGTCGGCCCACAGCGACAGCGCATGCCGAGGCGATCCGCGGGGAGCAGGCGATCGCACAACCACTCCAGGAAGGACCATCATGGGTTCACCGCGCGTAGTGATCATCGGAGCCGGCATCGTCGGCACGAACCTGGCCGACGAGCTCACAGCTCGGGGCTGGGACAAGATCACCGTCCTCGATCAAGGGCCGCTGCCACTGACCGGCGGCTCGACGTCGCACGCACCGGGCCTCGTGTTCCAGACCAACGCGTCCAAGACGATGACTGAATTGGCTCGATACACCGTCGAGAAGTTCATGAGCCTTGACGTCGACGGCGAATGGTGCTTCAGCCAGCTCGGTGGACTCGAGGTCGCCACCACCGAAGAGCGACTCGCGGACCTGCACCGTAAACAGGGCTGGGCCACCTCCTGGGGTATCGACGGCAGCATCCTCGACCCCGCCGAATGTGCGAAGCTCCACCCGCTTCTCGACGAGAAGCGGGTCCTCGGCGGCTTGTACGTCGAGACCGACGGACTCGCTAAGGCCTCCCGCGTCGTGGTGGCGCTTGCCCGGCGCGCCGAATCGCGCGGCGCGGTGTTCCAGGGTTCGACCAAGGTAATCGGTATCGAGCACTCCGGCGGCAAGGTCACCGGAGTCACCACCAATCACGGCGTAGTACCCGCCGACATCGTCGTGTCCTGCGCCGGCTTCTGGGGGCCCGACGTCGGTGAGCTGATCGGCATGGACGTGCCCTTGCTCCCCCTGGCGCACCAGTACGCGAAAACCGGTCAGATTCCCGAATTGGTCGGTCGCAACACCGAACTCGCCGAGGCGGGCTTCCCGATCCTGCGGCACCAGGATCAGGACCTCTACTTCCGCGAGCACGTCGACCGCCTCGGCATCGGCACCTACGCGCACCGTCCGATGCCGGTAGACACCCGCGGGCTGACCGACAGCGACGAGATTTCCGACTCCGACATGCCGTCGATGCTGGCGTTCACGGAAGAGGACTTCGCACCGTCGTGGGAGCAGTCCAAACTGCTGCTTCCCTGCCTCGAGACCGCGAAGATCGAGCACGGATTCAACGGGGTCTTCTCCTTTACCCCTGACGGTGGACCGCTCATCGGCGAGTCCCCCGACATCGCCGGATTCTGGATCGCCGAAGCAGTCTGGGTGACGCACTCGGCCGGTGTCGGCCGGGCCGTCGCGCAGCTGCTCGTCGACGGCCGCTCCGAGGTCGAGCTGCACGGCTGCGACGTGCACCGCTTCGAGGAGTTCCAGCTCGACCCCGACTACGTCAGCGAGACGTCTCAGCAGAACTTTGTCGAAATCTACGATGTCCTGCATCCCCTGCAGCCCAAAATTTCGCCCCGTGACGTGCGGGTCAGCCCGTTCCACGCTCGGCAGAAGGAGCTCGGCGCAGTCTTTCTGGAGGGAGCCGGCTGGGAGCGCCCGCACTGGTACGAAGCAAACGCCCACCTGGTCCAGCAGCTTCCCACCGAGTGGCAGCCGCCGGCCCGCGAGCCCTGGGCAGCGAAGTTCCACTCCCCCATCGCCGCGGCTGAGGCGTGGAAGACCCGCACCTCGGTGGCGATGTACGACATGACACCGCTCAAGCGTCTCGAGATTTCCGGCCCCGGCGCCCTTGCCCTGCTCGAGCGCCTGACCACAAGCAAGATGGACAAGTCGATCGGGTCCGTCACCTACACCCTCGCCCTCGACGCCACTGGTGGGGTGCGCAGCGATCTCACCGTTGCACGGTTGTCCGACAACATTTTTCAGATCGGCGCAAACGGCAACCTCGACCTCGACTACTTCCGCCGCCAGGCGCCCGACGACGGTACCGTCCAGGTCCGCGACATCACCGGCGGCACCTGCTGCATCGGCCTGTGGGGCCCTCGTGCCCGGGATCTGGTGCAGGCGATCAGCCGGGACGACTTCGCGAACGAGAACTTCAAGTACTTTCGTTCCAAGCAGGTCCGGATCGGCGGAATCCCGGTCACCGCGATGCGGCTGTCCTATGTCGGCGAACTCGGCTGGGAGCTGTACACCTCGGCCGACTACGGGCAACGTTTGTGGGACGTACTCTGGGCGGAGGGGCAGAAGTACGAGGTCATCGCCGCCGGCCGTGCAGCGTTCAACAGTCTGCGGATGGAGAAGGGTTACCGCTCGTGGGGCTCCGACATGACCACCGAGCACAATCCCTATGAGGCCGGTCTCGGGTTTGCGGTCCGCCCGCAGAAGGGTGACTTCGTGGGCCGCGACGCACTCGAGGGTGTCTCCGATGCCACTGTGGCCCGGCGGCTGGCGTGCTTGATGATCGATGACCGCACGTCGGTCGTGCTGGGCCACGAGCCCGTCTTCGTCGACGGCAAGCCAGCAGGCTATGTCACCAGCGCTTCGTTCGCCCACACTGTCGGGGCGCCGATCGCCTACGCGTGGCTGCCCGCCGGCGCGACGGTCGACACCGCGGTCGAGATCGAGTACTTCGGTCGGCGTATCCCCGCCACCGTCGTGGCCGAACCGCTCGTCGACCCCGAGATGAAGAAGATCCGGTCGTAGCTCTCTCTGTCGGGGTGCCGGCTCGCTACTCAGGGGCCGGCACCCTCGCTCGGTTACGTGGTGCCCTTTGCTTCATCTCAGCCCTTCCCCACCGACAGGACGACCCCACTCATGCGACATGACACGATCAGCGCATTTCTCGCGTCGCTCGCCGACCGCGTACCCGCACCCGGCGGCGGTGCCACCGCTGCGCTACACCTCGGTCAATCCGCTGCGCTCGTAGCGATGGTGGCTCGATACACGACCGGTGATCGGTACGCCGAACACAGCGCTCTGATCGAGCGTGTGTGCACCGGAGCGGATACGGTTCGCGAGCGGGCACTGGAGCTTGCCGAGGACGATATGGCCGCATTCAGTTCCGTAATCGACTCGTACACGCTTCCCAAGAGCACAGATGCGGAGATCGCCGCACGATCGGCAGCGATCGAGAACGCTCTCGTGAGCGCGGCGCGAGTTCCGGCCGAGGTCATCAATGCAGCAGGGGTGGTGGTCGCGCTTGCCGAGGAGCTCGTACCGGTCGGCAACCGCACTGTCGTCAGTGACGTCGCGGCTGCCGCAGAGGCGGCCCGAGCGGCAGCCACAACAGCTCGGGTCAATGTCGAGATCAATCTGCCCGGCATCACCGATGCGAACATCCGACAGTCCCTCATCGACGCTGCCGCCACTGTCGATGCCCTCACCGACCGCGCCGATGCCGTCACCGCCCGAGTGAGAAAGCAATTGAACCTCGTCGGAACGCCCAGCAGCGAATGATGTCTTCGTGGGTGAACTGCTGTCTCCCGAGGGGAAGCTGATCGCCCGCCCTCCTAACGCTAAACGACTGCCCGGACGGCTTTTTCGAACCCCGTGACATGTTGGCGCGCGATTTCTCCGGCGAGGTCACCGTCACCGTTGGCGATAGCCCGCAATAGCTCCCCATGTTCACCGACGTGCTCGGGCACCGACGGTAGCCGCTCGAGGTAGAGACAGAAGATTCGGGTCGCGAGATTGTCGTATCGGACGAGGACGTCCTCGAGATGCGGATTGCGCGCGACCCGATAGATCGTCCGATGCACCGTAAGGTCCCATCGCATCAATTCGTGCCGTTCCATACCGGAAACATCGAGTCCATCTGTCTTGTCCGCCATGTCGAGAAGCAGCTGGCGGAGAGTAGGGGAAGCCGCCTCCGCCGCTCGTCGCGCGGCTACGGGCTCGAGATGAGCCCGGATCTCGGAGATATGACTGAGGTCGGATACGTCGACACCTGTGGCGAACGTTCCCTGCCTAGGGAACGAAATGACCAGACGCTCCCCCTCGAGCCTCTTGAGCGCTTCCCGGACCGGTGTTCGCCCCACACCGAGCTCCTCGGCGAGGGCACTCTCAACGATTGCCTCGTTGGGGCGGATATCGAGCATGATCAACTTGTCTTGAATCGCGGAATAGACACGATCAGCGCGAGAGATCACGCCAGCATCGGCCTCTATCGCCTGCAGCCCCATGGGCGTCATCTTAGCGTTCCACTCCGCCTCTTGACCCTTTCGTCGCAGCCTGAAATGCTAATACTCATCTGATATATCACTTCTGTGCTACTGACACGCTAGCCGTCGAAGCCATCGAGACACGGATGGTCTCGTTCGCCGCAACAACAAGCCCGATATCCACCCGAGACGCCGCCGTTGCCAGGGAGAGCGTCCAGCACCGAGGAGACGCACATGACCGAAACCTTCACCTTGACGCTCAGCTGCGCTCAGCGGCCCGGAATCGTCCACGCAGTCAGTTCTTTCTTGTTCGAACAGAACTGCGACATCGCCGAACACCAGCAGTTCGATGACACACAAAACGGCGCCTTCTTTCTTCGCACATCGTTTGTCGCGGCGGGCGCCCTCGACGTGGAAAGGCTCACCGCCGAGTTTCGCAGTGTCGCTGACAAATTCGGTATGTCATTCAACTTCAACGGGTGCAGCGAGCCGCGCGTCGTCGTGATGGTCTCGAAGATGGGTCACTGCCTCAACGACCTCATTTTTCGTTGGCGTGCCGGCAATCTCGGTGGAGAGTTGGTCGCCGTGGTTTCCAACCACGAAACCCTGCGCCCAATGGCCGAAGCCGCCGGTCTGCCCTTCATCCACATCCCCGTGACGGCGGCGACCAAACCGCAGGCCGAGGCACAGCTCCTCGAACTCGTGGATCAGTACAACGCCGACCTGGTCGTGCTCGCGCGGTACATGCAGGTGCTGTCCGATGACGCATGCCGGAAGTTACACGGCCGTGCGATCAACATCCATCACTCGTTCCTGCCCGGATTCAAGGGCGCCAAGCCCTACCACCAGGCATTCGATCGCGGCGTCAAGCAGGTCGGGGCTACTGCCCACTACGTCACGCCGGATCTGGACGAGGGGCCCATCATCGAGCAGCAAGTGATCCGCATCGATCACAGCTACGATCCCGCCCGACTCGCCACCGTCGGCCAGGACGCAGAAGCGCTGGCATTGTCCCGGGCTGTTCGTTGGCACTGCGAGAATCGTATTCTTCTGCACGGGCACAGGACCGTCATTTTCAGCTGACGGCCTTCGGCTGCCGCAGAGTCCCTCAGCCATGATGTTCTCTGCGGCAGCACATTCCGAGTCCGATCGCCTAGGCAAAGCGTCGAGCTGAAAGGTGCTGCGATGAGACGACTGTCCGTGCAGTGTGGCACGAGAACTGACGAATACTCAGCGGGATTCACCGGTCATGTGCTCGATGGTGGGGCGCTTCGCATTCTCGCTCCCGACAAGCAGATCGCCGCGTCCTATCCGGCCGCCAGCTGGACCATCCTCGCCGCCCTGCCACACGACGAGTGACGGCGGCCAGGCCATGCTCTGTCATGGCCGAGTGGCGCAGAGGGTGCATGTTTGCTGCATCTCCTGTGCTGCGAAACGCAGGCCGCCATCAGCAAAGTGCAGGCCGCCGCACATCATCAGCGGCGGCCTGCACTGGCGCGGAAAATCTTCGAGTGGTGAATCCACGGTCACTCTCGCCGGTAAGCCCGCGCACGCGAACTCCCCCGAACGACACAGATGTGCTCGAGCGGGGCGAGAAGATCTGGGGCAAGGTCAATATCGGGGTACATCCACGTGTTGCGCTCGAGTACGGAGGCCAGGCGGCTGAGGTACTGCTCGGAACTCGGTCCGAACTCGCGGAAGATGTCTTCGGGGGTGCCCCCACCCCAGTGACGCCACTTGATCGCGAAGTCGATCAGGTCTGTTTCGGACGTCATGCCAATCCCTGTCTATGAGTAGATCGCGAAGAATGGCGCCGGGTCGAGCAACTGAAGACCTCCCGCGGGGGTCAAGACGTGTGTCATCCGGACGTCGTGCGGCTCGTCAGGAAGTGCGCTGACGAACTCCTCGTCATTGACCACAGCGATCAGTGGGATATCGCCGTCGACCATCGCCAGACTCCGGTCGTAGTATCCGGCTCCTCGCCCCAATCTGACGCCCCGCCGGTCGACCGCAAGCGCGGGAACGATGATCGCGTCGACAAGCGAGAGCCTGTCTGGCTCGAGTTCCGGACCGGTCGGCTCGAGCAGCCCGAAGGCGGCCGGGACCAGATCGTCAGCTCCGCTGTAGACGGCCCACGACAGTGGTCTGTTCGCGCTGGTGAAAGGGAGCAGTACCTGAGCGCCATTGTCCTTCAGCGCATCCAGCATGGACACCGAGCCTGGCTCGCTGTCCATAGGTACGTAGGCGGCGACAGATCGTCCTGGCTGTACTAGGTTCCGCACGTGGTCGGCGATGCACTGGTTCGCGCGGTGCATTTCGTCGCCGCTCTGCTGTCTACGGGCCTGGAGAACTCGGCGTCTCCACTCTGCCTTGCTGTCGATGTCGTGAAGAGTCATCTCGAAATCCGCCGGTCAGGAGTCGGGTGAGTGATCGACTCGCGCACCACGAAATCCTTAGGAAGTTGGCAGATCCTTCCGCTGAGGCAGAATCGGCACTAGAGCAGGTCGCGGATGGCTTTCTCGAAGCCGGTGACGTGGGCGCGGGTGAGGGACGAGGCGGTGTCCTCGTCCCCGTCGACGATGGCGTGGAGCAGCGCTACGTGCTCGCGCACATGGCCGGCGACGTCCGGCAGCCGATCGAGGAAGAGACACCAGATGCGGGTGGCGTGTGCGTCGAGGCTGACAAGGATGTCCTCGAGGTGAGGATTTCCGGATGCTCGGTAGATCTCGCGATGGACGCGCACGTCCTTGCGCAGGACTTCGCGTGGATCCTCACTGTCATCGATCTCGGCGATCTCGTCGGAGAGCAGGGACAGCCGCGCCCGCGCGTCCTGGGACGCGCTCCGTGCCGCGCGGGCGGCCGCGGTGGGTTCGAGTTGCTTACGGATTTCGGAAATGTCGGCGAGGTCGGTCATGTCGACGGCGGTGGCGAACGTGCCGCGACGCGGGTACGCGACGACGAGACGCTCCCGCTCGAGGCGCTTGAGCGCTTCCCGCACCGGTGTTCGTCCGAATCCGAGTTCCTCGGCGAGCCGGTCGTCGTTGATCGGCTCACCAGGGCGGATGTCCAGCATGACCAGGCGTTCGCGCACGATCTCGTACGCACGGTCGGCATTGGTGCCGCTTACGGATTGAACTTCGATAACCGGCGGCTGCGCCACGCTCATGTTCATCTCCCAAACAATTCCGGTAGAGCCTTGACTGCGATCCATCGCTGACCCTACTCTACCTTCAAGTTGATATATCAGTCTACAAGTCACTGATCTCTCAGAAGGGCGAACTCTTGACTCTCGACATCGACGGCCGCACGACAGCCGCACCGGCAGGCAATCCGACGCTGACCGATCAGCTCGCCGACCTCGACCCCGCCGTCCACCAGGCGATCGCAGCCGAACTCGAGCGCCAGCAGGGCACCCTGGAGATGATCGCCAGTGAGAACTTCGCCCCGCTCGCAGTGATGCAGGCGCAGGGATCGGTGCTCACCAACAAGTACGCCGAGGGATACCCCGGACGCCGCTACTACGGCGGTTGCGAGCATGTCGACGTCATCGAACAGCTCGCCATCGACCGCCTCACCGACCTTTTCGGCGCGAAATACGCCAACGTGCAGCCGCATTCGGGGGCGCAGGCCAACGCCGCCGCGATGGCGGCACTGCTGAAGCCCGGTGACGGCATCCTCGGACTGGACCTCGCACACGGCGGTCACCTCACGCACGGGATGAAGCTGAACTTCTCCGGCAAGCTCTACGACGTCGCCGCCTACCACGTCCGCGAGGACGATCACCTGGTCGATATGGACGAGGTGGAGCGTCTGGCCCGTGAGCACCGCCCGAAGCTGATCCTGGCCGGCTGGTCCGCCTACACACGCCAGCTCGACTTCGCCGCATTCCGGCGCATCGCCGACGAGGTCGGCGCGTACCTCATGGTCGATATGGCCCACTTCGCCGGACTCGTCGCCGCCGGACTGCACCCCTCCCCCGTCCCGCACGCCCACGTGGTCACGTCGACGACGCACAAGACCCTCGGCGGTCCCCGCGGCGGCGTCATCCTCACCAACGACGAGGCTCTGGCGAAGAAGTTCAACTCCTCGGTGTTCCCCGGACAGCAGGGTGGCCCGCTCGAACACGTGATCGCCGGCAAGGCCGTCTCGTTCAAGCTCGCCGCCGAGCCGGAGTTCCGCGAGCGCCAGGAACGCACCCTCGCCGGGGCGAAGATCCTTGCCGACCGATTGCTGCAGCCCGACTCCCGCGAGGCCGGGATCAACGTCGTCTCCGGCGGCACCGACGTGCACCTGGTGCTGGTGGATCTGCGCGAGTCCGAACTCGACGGAAAGCAGGCCGAGGACCGGCTGCACCGGGTCGGAATCACGGTGAACCGCAACGCCGTTCCGTTCGACCCGCGGCCGCCGATGGTCAGCTCGGGTGTGCGGATCGGCACCCCCGCCCTCGCGACCCGCGGTTTCGACCTGGACGCGTTCACCGAGGTTGCCGACATCATCAGCTACGCGCTGCGGCCGGCCACCGACGAGGCCGATCTCGACGAACTCCGCGGCCGCGTCGACGCCCTCGCCCTGCGTTTCCCGCTCTACCCCGACCTGACGGAGGCGAACCGATGAGTGCCACCCAGCCGCCCGGCGCCCACCTGCCCGATCACCCCGACTTCCTGTGGCGTAACCCGGAACCGAAGAAGTCGTACGATGTCGTGATCGTCGGCGGCGGCGGACACGGCCTGGCCACCGCCCACTACCTCGCCAAGAATCACGGCATCACCAACGTCGCGGTCCTGGAGAAGGGCTGGCTCGCGGGCGGCAACATGGCCCGCAACACCACGCTGATCCGCTCGAACTATCTGTGGGACGAGAGTGCGAAGATTTACGAGCACGCCCTCAAGCTGTGGGAGGGTCTCGAGGACGACCTCGACTACCCGATCCTGTTCAGCCAGCGCGGCGTCCTCAATCTCGCGCACAGCCTGCAGGACGTCCGCGACAGCGTCCGCCGGGTGGAGGCGAACAAGCTCAACGGCATCGACGCCGAGTGGGTCGGACCCGACGAGGTCAAGAAGCTGTGCCCGCTGGTGAACATCTCGAGCGACATCCGCTACCCCGTCCTCGGCGCGACGTATCAGCCGCGGGCCGGCATCGCCAAGCATGACTACGTGGCCTGGGGATTCGCGCGCCGCGCCGACGAGGCAGGCATCGACATCATCCAGAACTGTGAGGTCACCGGATTCGTCACGGACGGCAACAAGGTGACCGGGGTGCGCACCAACCGCGGCGACATCGCGGCCGGGCAGGTCGCGCTGTGCGCGGCCGGGCACACCTCGACGCTCACCGACATGCTCGGCATCCGCACCCCGGTGCAGAGTCACCCGTTGCAGGCACTGGTTTCCGAACTGCTCGAGCCCGTGCACCCGACCGTCGTGATGTCCAACGCGATCCACGTCTACGTCTCGCAGGCGCACAAGGGTGAGTTGGTGATGGGCGCCGGTGTCGACTCCTACAACGGCTACGGCCAGCGCGGCGCGTTCCACATCATCGAACGGCAGATGGCGGCCGCGGTCGAGTTGTTCCCCGTCTTCGCCCGCGCGCACCTGCTGCGCACCTGGGGCGGCATCGTCGACGTGTGCCCCGACGCCTCCCCGATTGTCGGACGCACCCCGTACGACAACGTGTACCTCAACTGTGGTTGGGGCACTGGTGGATTCAAGGCAACCCCGGGATTGGGCTGGTGCCTGGCGGACACGATCGCCAACGACGAACCGCACGAGTTCATCGCGCCGTTCAGCCTCGACCGGTTCGTCACCGGCGCCCTCGTCGACGAGCACGGCGCCGCGGCCGTCGCGCACTGATCCCCCCGTCGCGCACTGAAATCAGGAGTCACCATGCAACTCATCGAATGCCCGTGGTGCGGACCCCGTGAGGAAACCGAGTTCCACTACGGCGGCGAAGCCCACGTCGTGTACCCGGAAGACCCCGAATCGTTGACCGACGAACAATGGGCACACTTCGTGTTCTTCCGTGCGAACCCGAAAGGTCTTTTCGCGGAACGGTGGAACCACAGCGTCGGCTGCCGGCGCTGGTTCAACGCCGTACGTGACACCGCCACCTACCGATTCCACAGCGTCTACCGCTTGGACGAGCAGAAGCCGACGATATCGTGAACGCACCCTTCCGCACCCGCCAGGGCGGTCGCCTCGACCGCGACACCTCCTACACCTTCACGTTCGACGGCCGGGAACTGACCGGCCACCCCGGTGACACGCTCGGTTCGGCCCTGCTCGCGAACGGCGTCCACCAGATCACCACCAGCATCAAACTCGGCCGGCCCCGCGGGATCACCGCGGCGTGGGCGGAGGACACCGGCGGCCTCGTGCAGATCGAGGAGCCGTTCCCCGAGCCGATGCTGCTCGCGACCACCATCGAGTTGTTCGACGGCCTCGTCGCCCGCGGCATCCCCGGTCAGGGACGTCTTGCCACGATCGCCGATTCGGCGAAATACGACGCCACGCACGTCCACACCGACGTCCTGGTCGCCGGCGCCGGCCCGGCGGGTCTCGCCGCGGCGCTCACCGCCGCCCGGGCGGGCGCGCGGGTGGTGCTCGTCGACGAGCAGAACGAAGCCGGCGGAGACCTGCTCGGGTCCACCGACCTCATCGACGGCGCCCCCGCCCTCGACTGGGTGGCCGCCGCGGTCGCCGAGCTCGCCACCTTCCCGGATGTGCTGCACCTGCAGCGCACCACCGCGTTCGGAAACTACGACGACGGTTTCGTCCTCGCACTCGAGCGTCGCACCGACCATCTCGGTGCCGAAGCCCCCACCGCGCTGAGCCGGCAACGCGTGTGGCGGATCCGGGCCCGGCACATCGTCGTCGCGGCCGGCGCCCACGAGCGTCCCGTCATCTTCACCGACAACGATCGGCCCGGCATCATGCTCGCGCACGGTGCCCGCACCTTCCTGCACCGCTACGGCGTCAAGGTCGGCGAGCAGGCCGTCGTGTTCACCACCAACGACAGCGCCTACGAAGCGGCGATCGACCTGCACGACGCCGGTGTTCGCATCAACGCGATCGTCGATGCCCGCGACCAGGCACCCGCCCGCTGGCAGGCCGAATGCGACAAGCGGGGCATCACCATCCGCACTGCGTCGGTGGTGTCCGGCACCCGCGGCAACGGCCGGATCAGTCACGCCGTCGTGTCACAACGCGCGGACACCGGCACCCCAGTTCCCCTCGCCTGCGACGTCCTGCTCGTCAGCGGCGGCTGGAACCCGGCCGTGCACCTGTTCTCCCAGGCCCGCGGCAAACTCCGCTACGACGACAACCTGGGCGCCTTCGTCCCCGGCGAGACCCTTGACGGAGTCTCCGTCACCGGATCCGCGAACGGTGTGTTCGATCTGGAGGGGTGCCTGCGCGACGGCCAGCACGTGGGTGCTGCTGCCGTGCGCGATCTCGGGTTCACGGCCTCCGTCACCGATGTCGATACTGTCGACCGTCATGCGGCGAACGACAGTGGCTTGGCGCCCCTGGTGTTGTGGCGGGTGCCCGACACCGCCGGCGAGGACACCCAGTTCGTCGACGTGCAGCGTGACGCGACGGTCGCCGACCTCGCCCGCGCGGTCGGTGCCGGGATGACGTCGATGGAGCACATCAAGCGCTACACGACCATCGGCACCGCACACGATCAGGGCAAGACCTCCGGGGTGATCTCCTCCGGCATCACGGCCGAACTGCTCGGCAGGCCGATCGAGACATTGGGCACCACCACATTCCGACCGCCGTACACCCCGGTCGCGTTCGCCGCCCTCGCCGGCCGCAGCCGCGGCGCCCTCTTCGACCCCGAACGGGTGACGGCACTGCACGATTGGCACGTCGGACGCGGCGCGGTGTTCGAGGACGTCGGCCAGTGGAAGCGTCCCCGCTACTATCCGCTGCCCGGGGAGGACATGGATGCCGCCGTGCTGCGCGAATGCGCCGCCGTGCGCCGCAGCATCGGCATCCTCGACGGCTCGACCCTCGGCAAGATCGACGTTCAGGGTCCCGACGCCGGGGTGCTGCTCGACATGGTCTACACGAACATGATGAGCACACTGAAGGTCGGCATGGTTCGTTACGGCGTCATGTGCGGCGTCGACGGCATGGTCATCGACGACGGCACCGTGATGCGCCTGGACGACGACCGGTTCCAGGTCTTCACCACCACCGGCGGCGCCGCGAAGATCCTCGACTGGATGGAGGAATGGCTGCAGACGGAATGGCCCCACCTGAGGGTGCGGCTCACCTCGGTCACCGAACAGTGGGCCACGTTCCCCGTAGTCGGACCGCGCTCCCGCGACGTGATCGGTGAGGTCTTCCCCGACCTCGACGTCACCAACGACGCGTTCCCGTTCATGGCGTGGCGCGACACCTCCCTCGGCGACGTCCACGTGCGGGTCGCGCGGATCAGCTTCTCCGGCGAACTCGCCTTCGAAGTCAACGTCAACGGCTGGCACGCACCCGCCGTCTGGGCACGACTGATCGCCGCGGGCGAAAAGTTCGACATCACCCCGTACGGCACCGAAACCATGCACGTGCTGCGCGCCGAGAAGGGGTACCCGATCATCGGTCAGGACACCGACGGCACGGTCACTCCGCAGGACCTCGGGATGAGCTGGGCCGTGTCGAAGAAGAAGCGCGACTTCATCGGGAAGCGCTCCTTCTCCCGTGAGGAGAACCAGAACCCGCTGCGCAAACAGTTCGTCGGGCTGCTGCCCCTCGACAAGCAAACCGTGCTGCCCGAGGGCGCGCAGATCATCGAAGAGATCCGCGACGGCGTCCTGCCGCCCCCGCCGGTGCCGATGCTCGGCCACGTCACGTCGAGCTACCTCAGCGCCGAACTCGGCCGCCCGTTCGGACTCGCCCTCGTCAAGGGTGGGCGGGCCCGGCTCGGCGACACCCTGCACGTCCCGGTGAACGGAAACCTGGTCGCCGTCGAGGTCACCAGCTCCGTCCTCGTTGATCCAGAAGGAGCACGTCGCGATGGCTGACACCCTCGTCCCCCTCAGCCCCCTGCACGGCTGGGACCAGAAATTCTCCGAGCTCCCCGAATCGGTGAGCCTCACCGAGGAACCGTTCGTCACAATGGTCGACCTATGGGTGGACCCTGCCGGGCCGGGCGGCTCTGCGGCATCGAACATACTGGGGGTGGACCTGCCCACTACCCCCTCCACCTGCATCGAGGGCGATGCAGCGACCGCGATCTGGCTCGGCCCCGACGAGTTCCTGATCACCACCCGATCCCAGGCACCCGAAGAGGTCGAGGCTCAGCTCCGCGGCGCGGTGACCCCACACGGTGGCGCCGCGATCGACGTCTCCGCACAGCGCACCACCCTGCGCCTGCGCGGAACCCACGCCCGAGATGTCCTCGCGAAAGGCTGCTCGATCGACCTGCACCCCAAGGTCTTCGGGCCTGGCGCCGCGGTCCAGACGATGCTCGCTCTTGCCGGCGTCGTCCTGATCCCGCTCGACAGCACCGGCACCGACTACCGGATCCTCGTGCGGTCGTCGTTCGCCCGGTACCTCGCGGAATGGCTGATCGACGCCGCCGAAGAATTCGGCATCGTTCCCGTGTAAATGACAGCATCGGTCCGGTGGACGCATGACCCCGTCCACCGGACCGGTGTTCCCTTCGTGAAGGAGTGCCCGGATGGTTACGTCCCCGACGCTCACCGCCACCCGCACCGACCGACTGCTCGATGCTCTCGCACGCGATGTTCCCCTGGTCTGCGGCATCGTCAACGTGACCCCGGATTCGTTCTCCGACGGCGGCCTGTACCTCGACACCGCTGCCGCGGTCGAACACGCCTTGACTCTGGTCGCCGAAGGCGCCGAACTCCTCGACGTCGGGGGCGAATCGACACGCCCCGGATCCCGTCCGCCGTCCGTCGCCGACGAGATCACGCGCGTGATCCCCGTCGTCGCGGAACTCGCCAGACGCACAACGGTTCCGATCTCCGTCGACACGTCGAGACCCGACGTGATGCGCGAGGCAGTCGCGGCGGGCGCGTCGCTGATCAACGATGTTCGCGCCCTGCGACTTCCGGGCGCCCTGCGCGCCGCCGCCGAGCTGGACGTGCCCGTGTGCCTGATGCACATGCGCGGCGATCCCGACACGATGCAGAATTCGCCGGAGTACGGCGACGTCGTGACCGAGGTGCGCGGGTTCCTCCTCGACCGTGTCGCCACTTGCCTCGATGCGGGAATTCCCCTCGAGCACATCATGGTCGACCCGGGCTTCGGATTCGGTAAAACCCTCACCCACAATCTCGCGCTATTGTCCGAGCTCCGACAGATCACCGACCTCGGTGTTCCCGTGATGGCCGGACTGTCTCGCAAAGGCATGCTGGGCACCATCACCGGCCGCGGCGTCGACCACCGTCAGGCCGCCTCGGTTGCCGCAGCCATGATCGCCGCGCAGAACGGAGCCGCCGTCCTGCGTGTCCACGACGTCGCAGCGACCGTCGATGCCGTTGCTGTACTCGCCTGTGTGCGCGGCGCCACGGTGCGACGTTGACATTCCACTGGGCGCCGCCCGAGTACGCGGGAGAAGTGAGTTGATCCGAGGCTTCTGTCGCCTGGTCCGCAAGCCGCGGCCATGGCCATGGCCACACAGATCACCTTCCCGTGCTGATAGTCGTACGATCGTCGACTTCGAGTACTTTGCACGATGAGGCCGCCTTGACCAGGGTCTCCTCATACTCCTCCATCTGATCGGAGAGTGCGGTAATTGCGCCGCCGACGCCGAATTGAACGTGCGCATCGGTAACCACCATCGTTCGGATCGCTACCGACAGGTCCGCGGTTCCCGACAATGAAATGTATCCGATTGCACCGGAGTACACCCCGCGCGCACCGCTTTCGAGTTCGTCGATGATCCCCATCGTCCTGATTTTGGGGGCTCCGGTCATCGATCCGGCAGGAAACAAGGCACGTATCGCGTCGATGACATGGACATCAGTGCGAAGCACACCCCGTACGGTGGAAACCATCTGATGAACCGACGCATACGTCTCGATTCCGAACAGGATTGGTACGTGCACTGTGCCCGGCGCACACACCCTCGACAGATCGTTGCGTACCAGGTCGACGATCATCAGGTTCTCAGCCTGGTCTTTCTCGCTCAGGGCGAGGGAATGCATCAGGGCCGTGTCCTCGTCGACGGTGGCACCGCGCGGACGGGTCCCCTTGATCGGTTTCGACTCCGCCGACCGGTCTGCCCTGACACGCAGGAACTGCTCCGGGGACGCACTGACGACCGAGAGATCACGCAAACAGAGAAGCGCGGCGTGCGGCACCGGATTGAAGCGCAGGATGTTAGAGAAGATTCGGCGCGGCCCGACACCAGCATCGACGGTTGCCGTGTTGGTCAGGCACACTTCGTACGTCTCACCGGCCCGGATCAGTTCTAGGCACTCGTCGATCAGAGCACGGTATGCCATCTCGCCGTGCCGTAGTTCGAATTCCGCGCCCGTCGGACGTGCGAAGACAATCGGCGGGTCATCCCGGTCGTCGACCTCCTCCTGATCCTCCAGTGCGTCGCCGACCGTGGCGAACCAAGCTTCGCTGCGCCGATCATTCGGTGTCGGGCTCAATGCGAGCGTGTAGGTACATCTTTGTTCGTGATCGATCACCACAGCTCGGTCGGCAAAGACCAACGCCGCATCGGGGTGCGGGGAGGTATGGGCCCGCACGCCGCCCGTTTCTCCTTTCAGCTCGTACCCGAGGTAGCCGACATAGCCAAGATGGAAATCGAAGGGAAGCGCGGGGTTCGGTTCCACGGCCCGAAGGCGAAGCTGCGCTTCGAGGTAGTCGAAGATGGATGCCGAAATCTGCTCGTCGCGAAGATTACTGCGGCTGACGTTGACAGTCGATGTGTTCAGGTCGTAGGTGATGTACTCGCCGTACGGTCCTGAGCAGTCGCCCATGATGGTAAACCGGGAAGCGAGATCCGATTTGACACTGCCATCGAGCCAGAAGGTGCCCGATCGACCGCCGAAGAGACTGTCGAAAAGCTGCGCAGCGTCCGGATATCGGTCCAGCCGACGGTGGTCGACGACGAGGCAAGGATGCCGAGTACCAGGCAGTGGCCGTCGTTCGAGAGCTGGGCCGGGCCTGTGAACGTGCACCGCGGCAGGGACACTGAGATCCCGGAAGTTGGCCAATAACTCCCGTCCGTATTCACTCGAGATCGATTCCGGATGGAATTGGACACCCCATAGTGGCCTGCTTCGGTGCCGCACGGCCATGACCAGTCCGTCAGAAGTCGTTGCCAGCACCTCGAGCTCTTCCGACAGTTCCACTGCGACGAGCGAGTGATAGCGAACCACATTCATCGGCGAAGGAAGCCCGCGGAAAAGGTCTTCGCCGGTATGCACGATGGAGGAGAGCCTGCCGTGCATGGGCTCTGGGGCACGAGCAATGCGAGCCTCGAACAACGCGCACAATCCTTGATGCCCCAGGCAAACCCCGAGCACCGGCAGCCCCGATTCAGCGATGACACGAGCACTGATACCGAAGTCGGCAATGCTGGTCGGCGTGCCCGGACCGGGAGAGATCACCGCGTTGTCGAAGGCCGTGAAATCGATCGACTCCCACGACACATCATTCGTCACTACCGTCGGACACACACCGTTGACCGCGGTGAGCAATTCGAAGAGGTTGTAGGTGAACGAATCGTGGTTATCTATCAACAGGGTTCTGACCATCTACAGATCTCCTCGGTGCGCCTGCTATCTCAGCTACCCATTCGCTCTAGTATACCATTTTGCCTGAGACTGATATATCAATCTGCCTCGAGCGAGCTCGGACCGGCTTCCCTGTACCGGACCGCGGCATCCCTTACCGCAGCAACCGATTGCCTCTTCGAGCTACTCACCCGGATCGCCGAAGTCGGCTCAGGCATCCGGCTTCCAGCCGCCCAGGGAAGCCGTCAGACGATACTTGACCACCACCGAGTTCTGATCTACCGTGATGTCCATCACTGATATATCAATCGTCTGTTTTTGTCCGGTCAGGTGATCAACAGGTACCTACGGGAGGTGCGGTGAGCGACGTCCACGTTCGGGTCAACGCTGCAGAGTGTACGAACCGGGGAAGCCAGCGCGTCGGCACGTCGATCTCGATGGCCCCGCCGGCAAAGCTTCCGCCTGCGGCGAATTGCGCCGGCCAAGCATCGCCCTCCACGCCGATATGCGAAGGAAATGCCATGGGAGATATGCAGTTGCCCACAGGTCGGATGTACACCTCATCGCACAGCTGGTTGGCGCTTACACCGGGAGAAGCCCTGTCGGACTATCCCTTGAGAGCGGGCATCACTGCAACCGCTCTCGATGGTCTCGATGTCGTGGGACTCGACCTTCCCGCAGTGCGGAGCACAGTGAACGCCGGCGCTCCGTGTGCGTTGATCTGGTCGTCGTCGCGGACGGTGGTCACGATGTACGCTCCCCTCAGTGGCCTGGTCACGCTGACCAATATCGCTGCGATCGAGGATCCCCAGCTAGTAGCTCGCGACCCCCACTACGCGGGATGGTTGTTCGCCATCCTGCCCTTCCACACATCGTCCACGAAGGACTTGCTCGCTCCCGCTCAATACACCGATGAGCTCAGCGAAGCGGTATGAGCGCGCATTCCTGCTGCCGTCCCTGCTTCCACCGCGCGCCCTCGAGGTGCACAGACACAGGATTGTGATTTCATGACCATTAGCGTGTTCGACCTATTCTCCGTCGGTGTCGGCCCGTCGAGTTCGCACACCGTCGGTCCCATGCGAGCCGCCGCACGATTCATCTCCGACCTGCACACCCTCGGAGCATTCGACGACGTCGTCGACGTGAAGGTAGACCTGTACGGTTCACTCGCGGCAACCGGTGCCGGACACGGCACGATGTCCGCGGTCCTGCTCGGACTCGAGGGGTACCGTCCCGAAGATATCGAGACCGACGAGATGGAAAGCCGGCTCGAGATCATGCGCAGCACCCGCCACATCTCACTCGGCGGATCCCGCGACATCGCGCTCGCCGAGGACGAGATCATCCTGCGTCCGTTGACCGTCCTGCCCTTCCATCCCAACGGAATGACACTTACCGCCTACGCCGACGGAAACGTCGAACTACACAAGGAGACCTACTTCTCGGTGGGCGGTGGCTTCGTCGTCACCGAGGCCGAAAGCATCGAAACCACCACCACGCCGGCTGGCGGCTTGAATTACGGATCTGCGAAAGAACTTCTCGAACTCTGCGACCGCTACGAGTGCAGCATCAGCGACCTCATGCTCTCGATCGAGCACGAATCACGGTCCACCCTCGAAATACACGAACAGTTGCTCCACATCCGAGATGTGATGGTCGAGTGCGAGCAGCGTGGTATCTCGCGCGACGGGTATTTGCCGGGTGCACTGAGGGTTCGCCGGCGCGCCCGCGACTGGTTTCTGCGACTGGACCGAGAAGACCCGAATCGTTCACCAGAATTCGCCGAAGACTGGGTCAACCTCGTCGCCCTTGCGATCAACGAGGAGAACGCCTCCGGTGGCCGCATCGTCACAGCTCCCACCAATGGGGCGGCCGGAATCATCCCCGCTGTCTTGCACTACGCCGTGCACTACACCCCGGCCGGCAGGGCAGACCCCGACAAGACCGCGATTCAGTTCCTGCTCACTGCCGGGGCCATCGGCTCCCTGTACAAGGAACGGGCCTCCATTTCCGGCGCCGAGGTCGGTTGTCAGGGGGAGGTGGGCTCCGCCGCATCCATGGCGGCGGCCGGTCTGGCCGAAATCCTCGGCGGCACCCCAGAGCAAGTCGAGAATGCGGCCGAGATCGCAATGGAACATAGCCTTGGGTTGACCTGTGATCCCATCGAGGGCTTGGTCCAGATCCCGTGCATCGAACGTAACGCCATTTCTGCGGGTAAGGCCATCAACGCTGCGCGGATGGCGCTGCGCGGCGACGGTACTCACCGAGTCAGCCTCGACCAGGTGATCGAGACGATGCGCTCGACCGGCGCCGACATGCTCTCGAAGTACAAAGAAACCTCTACCGGTGGGCTCGCGGTCAACGTCCCTGTCAACTACGTCGAGTGCTGACACCGTTGTCGACACTGCACAATGCACACACGGTGCCGCACTAGCCCACCACTGGAGCCGAGTGGGTCCCCGCGGCGCGACTCGTAGTGGTTTCCGGGGTACAGCGCCGAACCAGTGAGGATTGTCAGTTCGAGTAACCAGGTTCTTCGGTCGTGCCGAGGAGATTCCCTGGAAAGAAGGATGCTTGTGATGCTGGAGAATGTGGTCACCGACGAGCTCCGGCTCCTCCCAGCGCGAGCCGCGCAGTTCGTCCGCCGGTATCCGGTCCCCCCTCGGGAAACTTATGCACCGGAGCTGCGAATCTCGATCCTCGGTGTTCTCATCCATTGCGCCGCCGTTCGTGGCGAAGCATTCGTCGCGTTCCAGCTGCTGCGCCGGTGCGGGCTGCCCGGTGATTACTACCTGCATGTCGACGTTGTCGACGAGGCGCTGATGATTCTCGATCAGTTCGAGGTCACCGAAGATGCGTGCAACCACGCCTTCGGACCGAACTGGCGACAGGTCATCCGGCACGCCATTGACGTCGCCGAAATTTTGCACAGCGACTTTCACTCACTGACCCGCACCGAGAGTCTGGTCGGCAGTCACCGACGACTCAGCGCATGGATCGCTGCCCGTGATGCGGCCTGGGAAGCCGGACGAATCAAGAGTTGGTACCGCGCACAGGATGCTGCCTGGGAACGCGAGTACATGGACGACGCCACCGTTCGTCTCGATGACCGCCTCTGCGCTGATACGGCGGCCGCGGTGCGCGACGCGGCAGCGGCAGTCGCACTGGCTGACCTGGTCGGCACGGCCGACTTCAATCGGGTCCATTACGAGACTCTGATCGCCCCCTGGTGTCGGGCCCGTAACGACATGGAAACCACGCCGGTAGACCTCTCGGAGCGTGCGACTTCGCAGGCAACAGCGACGAGCCAACCCGATCGCCTCTGCGCCGTCACCGCCGGGGTCGCCGCGCCGACCACGCTGTGACTTCATTGGTCACCGACAACGGTGCGCACCCCCCGCTGGACACTCTGCAGCGTTCATTTTCCATTCGCTCTGTCCCACTACTTCGCGTCGCCGTGAGGATGCGCGGACTATTCTGGGGAGAGCGTAGAGGTGGTGTATGCCAATGGCGGACGACCGGTGGGCCACTCGGCGCGAGCCGGATATCGCGGCCGAGCTGTCTGCCGCTGGCTTCGACGACGCTGTGGAGATCGGACGGGGCGGGTTCGGGGTCGTTTACCGCTGCCTCCACGAAGCGGTAGACCGCACGGTCGCCGTCAAAGTCCTGACAACAGAACTCGACCACGAGAACCTCGCCCGCTTCGTGCGCGAACAACGAGCAATGGGTCGGATGTCCGGACATCCCAACATCGTCGACCTGTATCAAGTAGGGGTTACGCGGAGCAACCGCCCCTTTCTGGTCATGCCCTATCATGAGCACGGATCTTTGGACGCGCAGATTCGGAGTACCGGCCCGATCGGATGGGAACCGACCGTTCGGCTCGGGATAAAGATCGCCGGCGCTCTCGAGACCGCCCACCGAGCCGGTACCTTGCACCGGGATGTCAAACCAGCGAATATCCTGCTGACCGAGTACGACGAGCCGCAGCTGACAGACTTCGGTATCGCACGAGTTTCCGGAGGCTTCGAAACCGCCTCTGGGTCGATCACCGGGTCCCCCGCCTTCACCGCGCCCGAGGTTCTCGAAGGCCGACCGCCGACCGCCGCGTCAGACGTATACAGTCTCGGATCGACTCTGTTTTGCGCGCTCACCGGGCACGCCGCGTTCGAGCGACTCAGTGGTGAACAAGTCGTTGCCCAGTTCCTCCGTATCTCCTCGCAGCCGATCCCGGATCTGCGAGAGTCCGGAATACCAGAGGACGTATGCGCGACGTTGGAACGGGCGATGGCCCGTGCCGTGGAGAATCGGTTCGACAGCGCCGCCGATTTCGGCAACGAACTTCGCGCCGTGGAGCGCAGGCATGACTTGGCTGTCGATCGAATGCAGGTACCACCGCAACGTTCCCCTCTCCCGGACAGAGGCGCGGAGTCCACCGGAACGGCACAATGGCGACCTCCAGACGCCGCACCACGGTCTCGTCCGCGCCCCTACAGGTTGCAAGCGCCACGAACGCCCCCTTCCCCGCTGACCAAGTTTCGTCCACCCACGACGTCCCGAAAACTGGTGTGGCGCCACCGCTTGCTCGACACACTGCGCGCCGGCCAGGGCCGCAGACTCACCCTCGTCCACGGACCGGCAGGATTCGGCAAGAGCAGCCTGGTTGCACAGTGGCGGGAGGAACTCGTTTCCCAGGGAGTGTCAGTGGCATGGCTGACCGTCGACCGTGACGATGACAATGTGGTCTGGTTTCTGTCGCATCTAGTCGAAGCGATCCAGAGGGTTCGCGCCGAGTTGGTCGGTGATCTCGGTCAATCACTCGAAGAACAGGGGCAAGCAACTGAACGTTTCGTGCTCACTTCCCTGATCAACCGACTACACGAGAGCGGGGAACCGCTCGTCGCCGTGATCGACGACTGGCATCGGGTCTCCGCGCCCGAATCCATCGCGGTGATGGAGTTTCTTCTCGACAACGCCTGCCACCACCTTCAGATCATCGTGGCCAGCCGTACCCGGTCGGGGTTACCGCTCAGCCGTATGCGGGTTCGCGACGAACTACTGGAAATCGACTCCGCAGCACTGGGTTTCGATTCTTCCGAGTCAAGGCAGTTTTTCACCGACCGAATGCAGATACCTCCGACCGATTCCGATGTCGAGGAATTGCGAGCCTCGACGGATGGATGGATCGCGGCGCTACAGCTGGCATCGCTGTCGCTGCGGGAATCCGAGGGCCCGGAGACCTTGTTGGGCCAATTGCGCGCCGGGACCGACGCACTCGGCGAGTATCTCGCCGAGAACGTGCTCGACGCCCTCGAGCCCGACTTCCTCGACTTCATCCTCGCGACCGCAGTACCGGACCGGGTCTGCGGAGAACTGGCTTCAGCTCTCACAGGCGTCCCCGATGGGACGGCGAAGCTCGATCAGGTCGTCGCCCGCGACCTCTTTCTCACCCGAACAGTGGAGGACCGCAGATGGTACCGCTACCACCACCTGTTTGCGCAGATTCTGCGGCAGCGCCTCGAACGTGACCATCCGGATCGGATCGCGGCACTGCATCGCAGGGCGGCCTCGTGGTTCCGTGAGCGGCACCTACTCGGCGAGGCGCTCGATCACACCCTTGCTGCCGGTGACCGAACTGCAGCAGTCCGACTGCTCGAGAACGACAGCTTGTACTTACTCGATCGGTCCCAGATGTCCACGCTCCTCGGCCTGATTGCCAAGCTGCCGCCCGATCTGGTGTTGTCCAGTCCGCGCCTGCAGCTGACGATCGGCTGGGCGAACACTGAACTACAGCAACTCGACGTCGCAACGAAGGCCCGACACCGGACGCTCGAACTCCTGAACACACTCGACCTCCCCGACGACCAACTCGCCCAACTGAGGGTGGAAGCCGATGTCCTGCAGGCTGATACCACCATCACCGCTGACCGCGCAGCCGGTGTCAAAGATCTCGTCGCTCACTGCCTGGCCCATGCCCACGAGCACCACCCCTTCGTCGTGTCGATGGCGGCACTCATCGACACCATCGTCGATACCTACGAGTTTCGATTCAGTGATGCCTACGACAGGCAAGTGTGGGCGACCCCATACCACCAGAAGGCCACCGGACCCTACGCCGTTGCCTACGGATACTGTTTCGCCGGTATGGCCCGAGCCGAACAACTCGACATCGCTGGGGCGAGCGAGTTGTATCACCGAGCATTCAATCTCGTACGGGACGCCGGCAACACCCAATCCCAGCACGCGCGACTCACCCGCGTGCTGCTCGCCGAGGATCTCTACCAGCAAGACCGAATCGACGAGGCTGAAGAATTACTGGACGAAACCAGCGACGCAGCGGCACTGGGTGGCTCGTCGGACTTCATGATCCGGCACTACTGCGCGAGTGCCCGGATCAGGTCGATACGCGGCGACCATGACAGCGCGGTCGCCCAGCTCGATGAAGGCATCCGAACCGCCAACAAATACTCTCTTCCCCGGCTGCGGGCTGCGGTGGACTGTGAACGTGCCCGACTGGGGTATCCGCCTCGCTCCGGTGTCGTACCCCTCACCCGCCGATCACGTCAGGAGCCTGCAGACGGAATCGAACGGGTCACCGCCGAGATGGAGAACGAGGCCACGATCTTGCTGTTGCTTCGCAGCGGTGATCCTGAGCAGCTCAGCCTCGCATGCGATCTGGCCGAGAATTGGGTACATGCACTCGCCGGAACCGGACGTGAGCTTGCGCGACTCGGAGCCACTCGGCTGCTGGCAGCCTGCCTCCGGGCGGCCGGCCGGAAGGATGAGGCCCAGCAGACGCTGATTCCTGTTGTGGCCCAATGTGAGCGGCACGGGTTGATACGCTTCCTCCTCGACGGCGGACCCCATGTCGTGTCGGTTCTCAGAGAATTGCGTGAGCAGTTGAACGAGGGCGGGGCTGCCATGCATCCGGACGTGTCGCTGCCCTTCATAGACAACGTGCTCCACAGTGCGCTGACACGCCCGTGAGTACTTGTCAACCGCCCGCGGTTAACAAGTACTCACGGGCGGCGGAGCCGCACTCAGCGCCTGCGCCGCATGAAGTCGCTCACGACCGCCGCGCCGAGACCGTCCAGGCCGGGGGCGACCACCCGTCCCCCGACGCGTTCGGCCATGCGATCCACCACTCGCGCCAGGCCGGGGTCGTCGCCGAGCCGGAAGAACGTCACACGGGCACCGAGCCGAGCGAGGGTGTCGAGTTCGCGCACAGTGAGGCCCAGCGTGCGCGCGCTCGGCGGGTAGTCGAAGTACGCGAACCCGTCCGGCTCGAGGTGCGCCGTCGGCTCGCCGTCTGTGACGATCAGGACAACCGGCTGCGCATTCGGGTGCCGACGCAGATGTCGCGCCGCGAGCAACAGCGCATGGTGCAGATTCGTACCCTGATCCCAGGCGCCGTCCAAGCCCGCCAGTTCCGACGGCGTCAGCACCTGCGCGTGACGGCCGAACGAGATCAGCTGCAGCTCGTCGCTGCGGAAACGCGTGCTGATCAGATGATTCAGTGCCAGCGCGGTGCGCTTCATGGGCACCCATCGGCCTTCCATCACCATCGAGAAGGAGGTGTCCACGAGCAGCGCTACCGCCGCCTGCGACCGCTGCTCGGTTTCCATCACCTCAACGTCGGAGACGGACAACCGGACCGGGACACGGGGTCGGTCCGACACCTCGGCCGCCGCCCTCAGCACGGCGTTGGTCATCGTGCGGGTCACGTTCCACGGCTCGGTGTCCCCGAACGCCCATTCTCGGGACGCTCCCGTCGGCTCACCCATAGCGCCCGCCCGCCGGGTTTCCCGCTGTCCCCCACGTGAGGACAGCTGTTGTGCCACATCCCGTAGCGCCGTCTGCCCGAGTTGCCGCATCGCCTTCGGGGACAGCCTCCATTGACCATCGGCACCGCGGTCGAAGAAACCCTGATCACGCAACGCCTTCTCGAGGTCTGCCAGGGTCCGCGCGTCCGCGGCCGCCTCGTCACCGAGTTGCCGGGCCAGTGCCTCCGCGTCGATGTCGTCCAGTGCCGCCCCGGCGTACTGCTGCGACAGCTGTTCGGCGAGCGATTCGAGTTCCGCGATGTCCTGCAGGGCACCGGTCCCCTCGCCCAGTCCCATGCCCTGGTCGCCGCGGAACCGTTGCGAGCCCTGCCAGTCCTCGCCGGGCCGAGCCGCCTGCAAGTGCTGATCGAGCCGATCCAATTGTCCGATCAGGGACGGGTCGCCGAATGCCTGCTGGGCCAGCGCGTCCAGTTCGTCGCGTTGTTCCTGCGACAGCGAGTTCCGGAGACGCTGCGCGGCCGCTGCGCGCTGTGCCAGCGAATCGAGTAACTCCTCGACGTTGCGCGGGTTCTCGGGGAAGTACTCGCCGTGCTTGTTCATGAAGTCGTCGAATTGTTCCTGCGTATCCTCACCGCGGGCATGCTTGTCGAGTAGGTCGTTGAGATCGGTGAGCATCTCGCGAATGCGTTCGCGGTCTTCCTCCGTCGCACCTTCGAGGGCCTGCTTCATGCCCGCAAATCGCTGATCGAGCACCTCCCGGCCGAGGAGATCCCGGATCTTCTCGTAGTCTGCGCGCGCCTCGGAGCTACGCCAGTCGTAGTCGGCCAACTCCTGCACTGCCTGCGCCGTCGACGGCGGTAGTTCCGCCAACCGCATCTCCGCAAACCGGGCGTCGTCGTCGAGTGCGCGGGCCAGCGCCTTGCGTTCCTCGAGAACAGCGTGGTCGAGGAGCTCCCGCACTTCTTCGAGAGTGCCGCTCAGATTGTTTCGTTTCAGCAGTTCCCGTCTGCGTCGATTGGCCTCGGCTGCCAGGTCGTCGAGTCCCCGCATATCGCGATTGCCACGCCGGAGCATTTCCCGCAACGCCTGACGCGGCGAACTGCCCGACAGCACGTCGTCACCGATCGCGGCCAGGGCTTCCCTCAGGTCGACGGGCGGCGCAAGCGGATCACCGCCTTCGTACGGCCCGTACCGCGCATTGTGCGACCCGCGCTCCGTCTTGCGGGTCATTACGAATACACCGTCTGGCCGTTGATGTCGGGGTTTTTGGAGATCCGGCGCGCCAGGTACAGCCCCTCGAGCGCGAACTCGGCGGCCGCGGCGCGTTCCCCATCCGATTCGGCGCCGAGCCGCTCGGCCAGTTCGTCCAGGACGTCGAGTTCGGGCAGCTCGTTCAGAAGCACCTTGGCGGTAATGCGCTCACCGGTGACGACGGGCTCACCCTGTTCGACTGCGGCGACCAACGGGGCCAGATCGATGCCGCCGAGCCTGGCCCGCACGGTGTCGGCCGTTGCCCGGCGTAGCAGGTGCTCGAGAACCTCGATCTCCCGCCCTTCCTCACCGGACTCGAATTCGACCTTGCCCCTGAGCACGTCGACGACGGTCTCGAGGTCCACCGGCCGCGCGACCGGGTCCGCCTCTCCGAGAACAGCTCCCCGATGGACCGCCGCGGCACTCACCGTCTCCGCCCCGGCCACCGCGAATCGCGCGGACACACCCGATCGCTGGTCGACCGACGTCGACTCGCGCAGCAGGCGGGTGAAGCGCGCCAGAATTTCGAGCAGATACTCGGGCACCTCGGCGAGGAGATGCGCTTCCTGAAGGATGACCTCGACCTCGTCGTCGAGATGGTTCGGATAGTGGGTGCGGATTTCGGCGCCGAACCGGTCCTTGAGCGGAGTGATGATGCGACCACGGTTGGTGTAGTCCTCCGGGTTCGCACTCGCCACCAGCAGAACATCCAGGGGAAGCCGCAGGGTGTACCCGCGAACCTGGATGTCGCGCTCCTCCATCACGTTGAGCAGCGACACCTGGATGCGCTCGGCGAGGTCGGGGAGTTCGTTGATGGCGACGATGCCGCGGTGAGCACGGGGCACCAATCCGAAATGAATGGTCTCGGGGTCGCCGAGGCTGCGGCCTTCCGCCACCTTGACGGGGTCGACGTCACCGACGAGGTCCGCCACGGAGGTGTCGGGCGTGGCGAGTTTCTCCGAATACCGTTCGCTGCGATGCCGCCACAGCACGGGTAGGGCGTCACCCAGTTCGCGTGCCCGACGAATCGAGGCCGGGGTGATGGGCTCATAGGGATGCTCCCCGAGTTCGGAACCGGCAATCACCGGAGTCCATTCGTCGAGGAGCAGGTTGAGTGTGCGGAGCAGTCGTGTCTTGCCCTGTCCACGTTCGCCGAGGAGCACCACGTCGTGCCCGGCGATCAGGGCACGCTCGAGTTGCGGTGACACCGTCTCCTCGAACCCGACGATGCCGGGCCACGGATCACGTCCGTCACGCAGGGCCGCGAGCAGATTCTCGCGGATTTCTTCCTTGACGGTGCGTTGAACATGGCCCGACTCACGGAGCTCGCCGAGTGTGGAAGGTCTCTGTTGCGATGACGTCACCACTCCAAGCTACGAGTGTTCGAGACAATCGGCACGCCTTGACGTGGCGAAGCGACGAGATTTCGTCACACCCGCGTCACGCGTACGCGGCCGAACCGACCGTCGCCACCCTGTCCAGCGCCTGCCAGGCGACGTCGTAACGTTTGCGTAGCACCTCGTCCGCGTCGGCGAGAAGGGCATCGAGCAGCGATCGCGGATCGTCTCGCCACGACTGGACCGCTTCGGCCACGGCACGGTTCCCGAACAACCCGGTACGGGCCAGGGCGAAGGCCCATTCGTCGACCTCGCCGCGATGAATGCGCTCGACGGCATCGCCGCGGAAGGCGCCGTCGACGAAATCGAGCGACAACAAGGCGGCGACATACCCACCCGTGTTCAGCTGTACGACGTTCATGGCGTGCACCTTCCTGGAGTCGGATCTCGATCCGGCGCAGCGCCGGCGGGGGATGTGCTGACCTGAACGCTATTCGCCGTTCTTGTGAGGACTGTGTTGCATCTCTGAGAAACTGGGGTCGGCTCCGCCTCACGGAACTCGGTGCGCTTCCGCCTCGCGACCGTTCGTACGGAACTGGTAGACAGTCCCCATGCCTGACGCCGAGATCACGTTCGAGAGCGGTGCCGTCACCTACTACGGCAGCCTGCGCACCCCCGAGCACACGACCGGGGCGGCCGCACCCGGGGCGCTCCTGCTCGCCGGTAGCGGACCCACCGATCGAAACGGTGACAGCGGCCTCCTCCCCGGCGACATCGGAACCCTCCGCTTTCTCGCCGATCTCCTCGAGCAGCACGGCATCGTGAGCCTGCGCTACGACAAGATCGGCAGCGGGAGAACCGCTCTCGGCCCCTATGAGGTGGACGAGATCGGCGACCTCGGATTCACCACGTTCGTCGACGCCGCATCGGCGGGGCTGGACTTCCTCGCGGCGCAACCCGGTGTGGACCCGTCGAGGCTCATCGTTATCGGTCACAGCGACGGCGGACTCGTCGCCTTGGCGCTCGCCACCGCCATCGGCGAGAACCGGGTCCGTGCCGTGGGACTTCTGGAACCGCTCAGTGTCCGCCTCCTCGACCTGCTGACGACCCAGATTTCCGCCCAATTGGACACCGTTGTGGGCGCAGGGCAGTTGCCGGTGGAACTGGCGGACGAGCTCCGGCTTGCCCTGGCGGACACCGTCGAGTCGCTCCGCACAGACGGAACGATCCCCGACAACCTGCCCGAGCCACTGCAGAACGCGGGTCTGGTCCACGCCAACGCGAAAGCCCTCGCCGAGGAGGACGCACTCGACCCTCGAACGCTCGCAGGCCGCCTCCCTGCCGGCTTCCCTGTTCTGACGAGCTGCTCGGCGAAGGATATCCAGGTGCAGCTGGCCGATGTCGATGGACTCGATGCCGCACTGGCGCACACTGCTCTCACGTCGGTGCGCATGGTGAACGCCAGCCATGTCCTCAAGGACGTCGGGAACCGCCCGTCCACAGGCCCCGATTACGTCGAGCCCCTCCCCTATTCGTCGGAGTTCGCCGAGCCGTTCAGCGCCTGGGTGGCCACCCTGTAGTCAGTTCGACCGGGCGTCGTTCAGCATCGCCATCAGTGTCCGGGCCAGATCGGAGACGAGCCCCAGGTTCTCGTTGTCCACCAGATCCTCGAGACCGTCCACTCCGTCGACTTCGAGAAGCGGTCGCAGCGTCTCGAGCAGCCGCGACAGTTCCGTCGATTCCCCGGCCGGCGCCGGTGCGGACGGTGTCGTGGTCGTCGGGGCCGCAGCCTTGGGTGCACTGGTGGTCGTGGTCGTGGCAGATGCCGAGGTTGTGGCAGCCGTCGTGGTCGGGTCTTGCGCTGCCGCGGCCGATGGCGCCTTCGGTGTCGTGGTGGTGGTCGGCGACCCTGACGACGAGGGCGCAGTGGTGGTGGTCGCGTCCGCTTTCGTGGTAGCGGCAGCCGACTGTACGGCGTCGAGTTCGGATCCTACGGACGATCCGGTGAGCAGATACGTGACGATGCCCGTGGTGATCGCGATCGCGTGCTTCAACTGACCGTCGGCACTTTCGAGCTGGGCTGCGTCCTCCGGATGGGAACCGTTACCCATCTCGACGAACACCAGTGGAACCTTCGTAAGCGCCGGTCCCGCCACGTCGGCGCGGGTCTGGATGCCGTCGATCACCCCCGCGTAATTGGCAGGGACGAACCCGTCGGCAACATAGGCGTCGCGCATCATCTTCGATGCTTCGAGGCCGCCCCCGCTTTGGGCCGCGTTCGCCGCCTCGTCCGGTATCGGCAGGGTAGGGACGATCATGTGGAAGCCATGTTTACCGGCGTCCTCACCCGACGCCGTCGAGTCGGCATGAATACTCACGGCCACGTCGGCGTTCGACTCGCTCGCCGCGCGCGCTCGTTCGTCGACGCATCCGCCCCAGCCGGTGTCGTTCTGCCTGCTCTGCACCACCGACGCGCCCAAGGTTTCGAGACTGCTCTTCACCAGCTGCGCCACATTCCAGTTGATCGTGTGCTCCGGTACCCCGCCCAGTGAGGTCATTCCACTCGTCTGGCAGTCCTTGGTGCCGCCTCTGCCGTCGTCGACCTGCCGAGTGAGGTCGTTCCCCTCGTCCGAACCTTGATGACCGGGGTCGAGGAAGACGGTGAGGTCGGCGAGTTCGGTGCCGGTCGCTGTCGGCGCCGGTTCCGGCTGCGCCGAGACATGGGCGGGAATGAGTACGGAGGCGCCGAGGACGCAGGCACCGAGGCCGGCCTTGATTGCAGTTCTGTTCATACCGGGGATGGGCGCACGTCGCAGTGCGGGCGCCACTCTCCTTCCACAGGTGCCACACGAGTCACATCAGCCCCGAGTGAAGCAGCTGCAACGAACGAATGTGCTGCTCGAAACCGAATCGAGAGCAACCTGTGACCGAAGCGGCGAATCGCGAGAAGGTGAACAGCACGGCAACTCTGCACGAAAGATCGCTGCTCAGCTCGGCAGTGAGCGCGGCGGACCCGATAATGGAAGTGCACAACCCTCGATCGGTGCTGTACGGTCATCTACCAACCAGCAACGTCACGCAGAAAGGTACGGACATGATGCAGCTTCACGCGCTCTTCGCATCCGTACCCGCATGGCGTCACTGCACCGCCGACAAGCACATCTCCAAGTACGGCGCACCCCGAGAATGACGAGAATCCATCCAGTTCTTCTCGGGCACCCAGGGCAAACCCCTCGGGTGCCTTTTCTTTTACCCTTCACCTGCAGGAGCACTCCATGAAACTTCGGATCAACCAACTGTCCACCGAGCCCCCGTATCCAGGCCTGCCCGACGACCTCACCGGATACGCGGTCACGCTCGACCTGTCGCACTGCGACGCCGCACACGAAGCGACCCTCGGCGAGCTGATCAGCGAGATCCGCAGCCGAGGTGCCGCACGCGTGGTCATCACCGGTTCGCCGCGCACACTCGAAGGCACCGGCCGGGGACACGCAGCCGCAGCGGCCTGACAACCACGAACGGGCCACGGCAGGAAGCCGAGGCCCGTTCGCGAAGCGCCGAACGCTAGTGCGCGAAGTGCCGCGCGCCCGTGAGATACATGGTGATACCGGCTTCCTTGGCGGCGTCGATCACCTCGTTGTCGCGGACCGAACCGCCCGGCTGCACCACAGCCTTGACGCCTGCGTTGGCGAGAACCTGCAAGCCGTCCGGGAACGGGAAGAACGCGTCGGACGCACCCACCGACCCGACGACCCGGTCGCCTGCACGCTGCACGGCCAGATGCGCTGAGTCGACACGGTTGACCTGACCCATTCCAACGCCGACCGACGCACCGTCGCTGGCCAGCAGAATGGCATTGGACTTCACGGAACGGCAAGCCCGCCAAGCGAACTCGAGATCTTTCAAGGTCTGCTCGTCGGCAGCGTCTCCGACCGCGAGAGTCCAGTTGGCGGGGTTGTCACCTTCGGCGTCGAGGACGTCCCGTTCCTGGAGCAGCGCTCCCCCTGACACCGGACGCAGCTCGATCCCGGTGGGGTTCGGCGCCTTCGCGAGGAGCACGCGAACGTTCTTCTTCCGCTGCAACACACCGAGTGCTCCGTCTGCGTACGACGGCGCGATGATCACCTCGGTGAAGATCTCGGCAACCTGCTCCGCCATCTCCACGGTGACCTCACGGTTGGCAGCAATCACGCCGCCGTATGCGCTCACCGGATCACACGCGTGCGCCTTACGGTGCGCCTCGGCGATGTCGCCGCCGACCGCGATGCCACACGGATTCGCATGCTTGATGATCGCGACCGCGGGATCGCTGAAGTCGTAAGCGGCACGCCAAGCGGCGTCCCCGTCGGTGTAGTTGTTGTACGACATTTCCTTGCCGTGCAGTTGCTCCGCCTGAGCGAGGCCTGCGGAAGCGGCGGGATTCACGTACAGCGCGGCGGCCTGGTGCGGGTTCTCGCCGTAACGGAGCACCGCCGAACGGTCCCACGTCGCACCGGCCCACTCGGGGAACTGCGAGTCACCACTGTCGACCAGCGTGGACGTCATCCAGCTCGCCACGGCGACGTCGTACGACGCGGTGTGCTGGAATGCCTGAGCGGCGAGAGCGGTCCGCTCACCGAGCGTGAAACCGCCGCCGTCAACCGCCGCGAGCACGTCCTCGTAACGGGCGGGATCGACGACGACCGCAACCGACGGGTGGTTCTTCGCGGCAGCGCGGACCATCGACGGACCGCCGATGTCGATCTGCTCGACGCACTCGTCGGGAGTTGCACCCGAGGCGACCGTCTGGGTGAAGGGGTAGAGGTTCACCACCACCAACTGGAACGCCTCGATGCCGAGTTCGTCGAGCTGGGCGAGATGCTCCGGCTTACGGGTGTCGGCGAGCACACCGGCGTGCACCCGCGGGTGCAGGGTCTTGACCCGTCCTTCGAGGCACTCGGGGAACCCCGTGAGCGCCTCGACCGGCGTCACCGGAATACCGGCGTCGGCAATCTTCGCGGCCGTCGACCCGGTCGACACCAATTCGACACCCGCCTTGTGCAGGCCGGTAGCCAGCTCGACCAGACCGGTCTTGTCGTAGACGCTGACGAGCGCTCGGCGCACAGCCTTGCGTTCACTCACTGGGGATCACGGCCTTTCGTCCATCGGATACAACTCCACGGGTGGCGACGGCGGCGATGACATCCGCCAACAACCGTCGCTCCACAGTCTTGATTCGCTCGTGCAGGGTCGACTCGTCGTCGCCGTCGAGCACGGGCACGGGTTCCTGCGCGAGAATCGGGCCGGTGTCGACACCGGCATCCACGAGGTGCACCGTCGACCCTGACACCTTGACGCCGTACGCCAGCGCATCGGGCACGGCGTGCGCACCGGGGAAGGCGGGCAGCAGCGCGGGGTGGGTGTTGATGATGCGGCCACCGAACCGGTCGAGGAAGGCCGGGCCGAGGATTTTCATGAAGCCCGCCGACACCACCAGCGACGGCTCGTGTGCCGCGACAGCCTCGGTGAGTGCCTTGTCCCACGACGCACGGTCCGGGTGGTCGCGCAGGCTCACGCGGAAGTGGGGAATTCCGGCTGCCTCCGCGTGGTGGATCGCGTCACAGTTCCGGTCGACGCCGACCGCCACGACGTCAGCGGGATATCCGCCGGTCCGGGAGGAGTCGATGAGCGACCTCAGCAGGGTGCCGGCACCGGATGCGAGTACGACGACCCGGGCCGGTGCCGTCGATGACGTCCCGGTCGCCGCCGTCGGCCTCAGGTGGTCACGCGAGGAAGTCAGCGCTCTACTCCTGAACAATCGAAAGGCTGGTGAAATCGAACGGGCGGTCACATCGTCGACCGAGCAAGAGCCTAGTCGCTGGGGGTTGCGGACCCTCGGGGCAGGTCGCCTTCAGCTCCGTGATCCGCTTCGCCGGACGCATCCGATCCCGTAGTCGCCGGGTCTTCCTCCACCTCGGCGTCCACCACGACCTCGGCCTGGGCCTCGTCGTCCTCGGGTGCCGCGGCGCCTGCCGGTGTCTCCGGGTCCTCCACGAGCTCCGCCTCGATGACCCTGCCCGGAGCTTTACCCGCCGGGATGGGAGATGCATCGGGAACGGGAGCGGCGATGGCGGGCACCTCTTCCTCACCCGGGAGATGGGGTTCCTCCTCGTCGGTCGAGGCCTCGTCCGCGTCGTCGTCAGCGCCCCGCCCGCGGAACCACGCGATGACGACCGCGGTGATCACTCCGACGAATCCCAGCCAGGCGAATGTCAGTCCGCCGAACACCCACCACGTGATCCGGACGGTGCCGAAGGCCCCCAGCTCACCACCGGCGACCAGACCGAGAATCGCGGTCACCACACCCACACCCGCGGCCGCGGCCAACACCGTGAACAGAGCTTCCTGCCCGGCCACGCGCCGCCCGGAGTCGCGGCCGAGCATGACACCGATCAGCAGGGGAATCATCAGCAGAGCGGGCCAGGCACCGCCCGCAGCGCCGTCCGGAACGGCGCCGAGTACCGGCAACGGAGGCAGCGAGCCGCCCACATTCCCGAACACACTCACCGACACGTCCCCGATGTCCGCCGTGCCGCCCATCGCGGCGGCCGCCGCACCGATCACGACGTTGGGCAGGTACAGCACCGAGAGCACGGTCAGCCCGAGGAGGCCCACCACACCGTCGCCCCGCTCGAGCAGCCCACCGACCGTCGACCACTCCACCAGCAACGACACGGTGACCAGAGCGGCACCTGCACCGACAATCGCCGTCGCCGCGCGCAGTCCCGGCCGCACCGCGTTCCGCGCCCATGCCGGAAGATCCGCAGACCACGTCGGCCCCATCGTGACCGCAACCCCGAGCCCGGCGGCCAGCAGGTGCACGAACAACACCCAGCCGAACGCGGCGAGAGTATTCGGTGGCCACAACGCGATGACCGCCGATGCGTCCGCGATTACCGCCAGGCTGATCGCGGTGATGACCAAGGGGCCGCACACCGCGGCTCCCACGACTCGGAGAACCCGGCGGCGCGACGACGCCACGTCGACGGCCCCGGCGCACCCGCGGGCGACAGCCCACACCATGCCCGCGGTCGGGATCAACGGAAGGACACCGAGCACGGTGCCGTCGACGGTGACCGGAACCTGGTGAATCGCCAGCCACGACGCAGCGATCGCGCCGAACGTCCCGGTCAGGTCGCTGTTCGCGGCGACCAGCGTGACCACGATCAACGCCGACAGCAGAACGATCGTCACCGCGGCCGGCCGGAACGCCACCGCCAGCAACGCCCACGCCTCGTCGGGGTCCGGCACCCGGGCCTGCGGACCCCGCCCAGTTTCAGCGGATCGCCGCTCATCACCTCGTGCGGCCCTGCGCTGAACACGATCAACCAAAGAACTCATCCCCTCGAGAGTGGCACCTCGGCGCCGCGACCGCGGTCAGGCGCGCCGCACAGAAGTGGCCTCCGACCATGGGCGGTCGAAGGCCATCTGCTTGGTTCTGTCCCGTTACTTGTCGTCCCGGTCGGAACGGGTGTCGAAGGCCTGGGTCGGGGCACCGGGGCCCTCGGACTCGGACGACTCACCCGAGTCGGCATGCTGCGACTCGGAACGCGACTGCTCGCCGTACTCCAGGGTGCGCTCTACCGGCGACGATCCGGACTGTGCGCCGTAGGCAGGAGCGGCGTGCTGGGCCGAACCGTAACTGGTGCCCGCCGGTCCCGTCGGGTACTGCGAGGCGGGGGTTGCACCCGGCTGCGAATACCCCTGGTACTGCGGCTGCTGATATGAAGTCGTCGGAGCGTCGTACGGCGCCGACCCTGCCCCATAGCCCTGCTGCTGCCCGTAGCCCTGACCGTAACCGGACTGGCCTGGCGAAGACTGCGTCTGGCCGGGCTGCTGCTGACCGGGCTGCTGCTGACCGGGCTGCTGCTGACCGGACTGGCCCTGCGGGCCGAAGCCCTGCTGGCCGTACGGAGACTGACCCGACTGCCCGTATCCCGGCTGCGGCTGACCGCCCTGCGGACCGAAGCCCTGCGGACCGCTGTACCCCTGTGAAGGCTGCTGACCGTAGCCCTGCGACGGCTGCCCGTAGGACTGTTGCCCGCCCTGGCCGTAGCCGCCCTGCCCGGACTGGCCGAAAGCACCAGCGGCCGAAGGACTGCGGACCGGCTGCTTCACGATGCCGATGTCGAACAGCAGCGCAGCGACCGCCAGTGCCGACTGGATGAAGCCCAGCACGAGGATCAAGATGGCGCCCCAACCCGAATCGGCGTCGAAGTTGAGGAAGATGAGCAGGGCGAGAACCCAGCCGGAGATGGACGCCGCCGCCGCGGCACCCGCATAGTTCTGTTTGGGGAGAAGAGATACCGCAGCCAGCAGACCGCCGAGGAACAGCAGCCCGAGACCGTGCGACCCCGCCTCGAAGGAATTGAGCGGTTCGCTGACGACGGTGACGTACGGGGCGAACCCGAACAGCAGGTTCAGCAACCCGAGGACGGCGACACCGATCAGGAGGAAAAAGCCCAGGCCTTTGGAATCTCCCCCTGTATTCTCCTGCGCTGCATTCTGTTGCGCGGGCGGACCGTAGCTCGGTCCGCCGGGCGGGAACGTCATGACTTCTCCTCGTCGACAAGTGGTCGTCTGCGTGCGCTCTTCCGACGCTAGCCTACGTATACCCGTCGGTCACTGCCCTCGGTAGCGGCCCACACCGCCGGGAATGACGCGGGAGACAATGGGTCGATGCCGTACACGCTCGCTCCCCGCGCTACCGATCTCACCGTCGAAACAGAGATCAAGCATTCCCGCTTCATCGCAGCCCTGCGGCGAGTGGAGGATGCAGAATCGGCACAGGATTTCGTGCAGTCGCAGCGCCGCGCGTATCCCGATGCGCGGCATCATTGTTTCGCCTACATTGTCGGGAACGGACCCAGTGAACGGCTCGAGCGTTCGAGTGACGACGGAGAACCCGGCGGAACGGCGGGGATACCCATGCTGCAGGTCCTGCGAACACGGGACCTCGTCGACGTCGCAGTGGTGGTCACGCGATACTTCGGCGGAATCAAACTGGGGGCGGGCGGGCTGGTCCGCGCGTATTCGGGCGCGGTGGCCGCGGCGATCGACGCGTCACGCCTCGTGGCACGGGAGCGTCGACAACTTCACACGCTGGCAACTCGTCATGCAGATGCGGGTCGGGTGGAGTCGGAACTGCGGATGCGCGGCGTGGTGGTCGTGGAGACGACGTACGGCGAAGAGGCTGTACTCACGCTCGCGGCTCGCGATTCGGAGGACTTGGCGAAGCTGGTCGCGGAAGTCACGGCAGGCGCGGGAACACTACATCCGGCCGGAGAGATCTGGATAGACGCCTAGCGGCCCGTGCGGGGGTTTAGCGGGTCTGGTCGACGCGCCCCCCCCCCCGGGCGGGGCCCCCCACCCCGGGGCCGGCGCGCCTGCCCTGTCACGCCAGCGCGCGCCCC